>NZ_JOFS01000021.1 GCF_000719285.1 Streptomyces bicolor
GGGCGGGGAGCGCCAGGTGTGGGCGCGGGGGCGGGCCGGGGAGCTGCCGCGGTTGGGGGTGGCTTCGGGGACCGGGGGGTGGTTCTGCTCGTCGGGGACGGTGGTGCTGGGACGGGGGTGAGGGGGTTCAGCGGGCGGGCGCCGGGGCCGACGGCACTCCCGCCTCCGGGGTGCCGGCCGGGAACACGCACTCCCGGATCACGCGTTGTGCTGATCGGAAGTCCATGGGTCGTCGTTGCTCATCCGGGCGCGCGGCCGATGGCCCAAGCCCTGGAGGAGACTGCAAATGGCCCTGACCCGGGACGAGCGTGAACAGTTTCTGGCCGAGCCGCATGTCGCCGCGCTGGCGGTCGACGCGGGTGCGGGACGTGCTCCGCTGACCGTGCCGATCTGGTACCAGTACGAGCCCGGCGGCGACGTATGGATCATGACCGGGCTGGATTCCCGCAAGAACCAGCTGATCCAGGCGGCGGGCCGGTTCTCCCTGATGATCGACCGGCTCGAGCCCACCATCCGGTACGCCTCGGTCGAGGGGCCGGTCATCGAGACGACCCCCGCCACCCTCGACCAGCTCCGGGAGATCTCGGCCCGCTATCTCCCCGCCGAGAAGGTCGACGGCTATGTCGACTTCGCCTCGAAGAACCACGGCGAGCAGGTCGTCGTCCGGATGCGGCCCGAACGGTGGGTGTCCTCCGACCTCGGCCAGGTCTGAGCCGGGCCCGCACGTGACAATCGGGGCATGGGAACGGATCATCACGAGCTGGATATTCATCAGACACTGAGGTCGCTGCGGGTGTGGGACCCGGCGGTCACCGAGCTGCCCGCCTTCGACCCGGCCACCGCACCCGCGGACCCACTCGCCCTCTTCACGGCCTGGTTCGCGGAGGCGGTCGCGGCGGGGCAGGTGGAGCCCCACACCATGTCCCTCGCCACGGCCGACGAGGAGGGTATGCCGGACGTACGGACCGTGATGCTGCACGGCGCCGACGCGTCCGGCTGGTCCTTCGCGACCCATGTCGGCAGCCGCAAGGGCCGCCAGCTCACCGCCCGCCCGTACGCGGCCCTCGGCTTCTACTGGCCGGTGCGGGGCCGCCAGGTGCGCGTCCGCGGCCCGGTCACCGCGGCCCCGTCCACCGAGTCGCAGGCCGACCTGCACGCCCGCTCGACCGGCGCGCTGGCGGCGGCGCTGACCGGGCGGCAGAGCGAGGTCCTCTCCTCCTTGGCCGAGTTGGCGCGGGAGTCGCAGGCGGCCTGGGACCGGGCCCAGCGTGAGCCGGACACCCCGGTCCCGTCCTGGACCCTCTACCGCCTGCGCCCCGACGAGGTGGAGTTCTTCCAGGGTGACGCCGCGCGACGGCACGTACGCCTCAACTACCGGCGCGAGGACGAGGGTTGGGCCAAGGAGCTGCTCTGGCCCTGAGGCCTTGAGGTCCTGACCCTAGAAACCCCGACTCCCACGGAAGTCGTACGCCGTGAAGTCCGCGACCGGCCGATACCCGATCCGCTGATAGAGGCTGTTGCTCGTCCGGTTCGCCAGGTCCGTGAAGAGCAGCACCTCACGCACCCCGGAGGCGAGCACGGCCCGGCTGACCTGGGCGGTGACCGCGCCGGCGTAGCCGCGTCCGCGCAGGTGGGCCGGGGTGTAGACGGGGGCGACCCGGACCTGGCCGGCGACCACCGGGGTCACGCCGGCCATGGAGAGGGGGGTGCCGTCCTCGCCCTCCCAGAAGGTGACGCCGCCGTAGGAGATCCGGGAGTCGGCCCAACCGGTGGCGTCACGGGCGGCGTGATCACCGACGGCGTCGACGAACTCGCGGTACCAGAGCACCAGTTGCTCCCGGTCCTCCTTGCCCGCGATCCGCGCCCGGCCCGCCGGAACGGGCTGCGGAACGGTCAGGTTCCCCAGCCGGTACAGGCGTTGGCGCTGGACGACGGCGCCGCGGCCGCCCGTGTGCCGGCGCCAGGCGGCGGTGAAGGCCTCGGCGGTCTCGTGGGCCGCGATGACGCCGGGGACCGAGTGGCCAAGGGCTACCAGGTGGGCGGCGAGGGACTCGGCCTCGTCGGGGGTCAGGGGCGTGACGTTCAACCGGAACGGCGGGGTGCGGAAGTAGGCCGCTCGCACCTGCCCGCCCACCTCCAGCACTCCGAACACGGGTGCCTCGTCGCCGTATGCTCGCAGCCCGCTCGTGCGCAGCGTCTCGGTCACCGTCAGGGCGACGGTGTGCAGATCGGGGCGTGAGCGCAGGAAGCCTCCGGCGTGGGCGAGAAAGCCGGTGAGATCCTGGGTGCAGTACCAGTCGTCCGGGCGCATACCTCATGATCCCGCGCCCGGGCGGAGGATGTGCACCCTTTTCCGCCGCGGACACGAAGCCGACACAACAGCCCACTCCCAGGCGGGGGTTGAGGGGCTCCGGGTTCACGGCCCGGCGGGCCCACACGTTGACGTCCGCGTCCTTCAGCCTACACGCCGACGTCCGGATCCTGTGCGAGTCGCGCGTGCAGATGCATGTCCCGGTAGGCGTCATGCCGCCCCGCTTCCCACATCGCGCCGCGCAGGGTCCCCTCGTAGCGGAAACCGCAGCGCTCGGCGATATGGCAGGAGGAATCGTGGCCTACGGCGTGATCGAGTTCGAGACGGTGCAGGCCCAGGCCCGACTCGGTGAGGGCCCAGCGGGCGACGAGGGAGAGCGCGTGCGTGGCCACGCGACGGCCGCGGACCTCGGGAAGAACCCAGTAGCCGACGCGGGCAGACTTCATCACCGGGTTGATGAGGTTGACGCCGATGTGTCCGAGGGGTGCGCCGGTCGCCGCGTCAGTGACGCAGTACGACGCCGCCACGCCCTCCGCCGTGTTCCACGCCGTGTCGCTCAGTGAGTCCCGGGCGCTGTCGAGGTCCGTGGTGATCTTCAGCGGGGTGTTCCAGCGCCGGAACTCGGGGTCGGTGCGCCCCCGGAACCACGCGTCGACGTCGGCCTCGGAGTCCGGGTCCCAGGGGCGCAGGTGGAGGCCGTGGCCGTGCAGGTCGGGGAACGGGTGGTCGGCAGGGGCGGGGACGCGGTGGGCGAGGTGTCCGTCGTCGGGATGGGTCATGGGGTCATTGAAACGGCCTGACGATCAACCCGTCAGCGGTTCGGGCCGGAACACCGGCACCCCGTCCCGGAAGGCCACCTCCAGCTCCATCCCTGCCCTCAGCCGCCCGGCGTCCGCGCACTCCACGACCTCGGTCATCATCCGCGGCCCCTCCGCCAGATCGACGACCGCGGCGACGTACGGCGTCCGCGCCCCGAAGGGTGGCAGGTCGTTACGGTGCACGACGGACCAGGTGTAGAGGGTGGCCCGGCCGCTCGCGGGCTCCCACGTCACGTCCTCGCTCCAGCAGTGGGGGCAGAACTCCCGGGGGTAGTGGTGGGCGCGGCCGCAGGCGCGGCACCGGCGGATGAGCAGCCGCCCGTTCGCCGCCGCGTCCCAGTACGTACGCGTGAAGGCGTCGGCCTCCGGGATGTCGTACCGCTGATCGACGTCGGATCGCCGCCCGCTCATCCGAACAGCCCCAGCGCGCTGTCCACCGACCACGACTGCCACGACATCCCGAACAGCGCGACCAGCGAGATCAGCGCCATCATCGAGTTCTGCCCCTGCTCGGCCCAGTCGTGGATCATCAGGGCGAAGTAGAGGCCGTTGAGCAGCAGCCCGCCGACGAGGGCGACCGGGGTCAGGAACCCGAGGATCAGGCCGAGCCCGAGGGCCAGTTCCGCGTACAGGACGACGTACGCCATGGTGCGCGGCCGAGGCGCTACGACGACCTCGAAGCCGGACCGCACGGCGTTCCAGCGGTGCTTGCCCGCCACGTCCGCCGCCCAGGCGATCCCGGCGCCCTCGAACCAGCTCTTCTTGTCCTTGTGCCGCCAGCTCTCCAGCCACCACAGCCCGAGGCCTATGCGGAGCACGGCCAGCCATTCCGCACCTGTGAGCCAGATCGCGTCCATGGATCTGACGGTACGTCAGGTCTGCGGAGCCTGACAATCGCCTGTGCGTCAGCGACACCGAGGGAGCCGAAGTCAGGGCTCGGCGTCGTGCCGTTCCTGGTGCGGCGAAGTAGTGCCGCGATGTGCGTGCCGCGAGGTCACTCCGAGCCGTCCAGCCCCATGAGGACGGAGTACGCCGACTCGGCACGGCGCGCCGGTGCGGCGTCGGGGCGTGCGTGGTCCAGGAAGCTCTCGGTTCCGCCGTGGTGGAGGACCTTGCCGCCGTTCATGAGGGTGACGGTGTCGGCTTCGTCGGCCAGGTCGGCGATGTCGTGCGTCGACATGAGCACCGGCGTCTTCGCCGAGACCTCCCGCAGCACGTCACGGAAGACCGTGCGCTGGTGCGGGTCGAGCCCGGCCGTGGGCTCGTCCAGCAGGATCACGCGCGCGTCGTGGGCGAGAGCGCAGGCGATTCCGACGCGGCGCAGTTGCCCCCCGGACAGCCTTGCCGTCTTCCGGCCGGCCTCTTCGGCGAGGCCGACCTGGTCAAGGGATGCTCCGGCGCGCTCCCAGGCACGGGAGCGGTCCTCACCCTTCAGCCAGGCGACGTATGCCACATACTCGCGGGCGGTCAACTGCCTTGAGGTGGGAACCCGTTGTGGCAGCCAGGCCACGTGGCGGCGGTATTCACGGCTGGCGGAGGTGAGGTCCGTGCCGCGGAACAGAACTCTGCCCGCCCTCGGCTCGACCGTGCCGGCGAGCAGAGCCATCGTCGTGGACTTGCCCGCCCCGTTGGGGCCGAGCAGGATCGTCAGGCCCTGCTCGGGGACCTCGTAGGTGAAGCGGGTCAGGACAGGGCGAATCCAGCGGTGGTAGCCAAAGGTCACACGGTCGAGCAGCAGAGTCATCGGTCGGTCCTTGGTGCGAAAAAGATGAGGGAGCAAACTCCGGCCAGAAAGACAGCGGCGGCGCCTACGGCGGCATGTGCGACGTCGGCCTTCTCCGTGACGATCACCCAGGGATAGGGATCGTTGAGACTCCGGCCACCGAGGAACATGGAGTGAATCATCCAGAAGACCGGGAGCAGCGTCGCCCGGTGCCCCAGCAGCGGCCAGGCACCCACGGCGAGTCCGCAGAAGAGCAGGTTGTTGCGCGCCGCCGTCACCATCGCTTCCGGACCGAGCGGGGACATCGCCATGGCCGCCACGGACACGAGCAGGGCGAAACCGGCGACCAGCGTCACGTCCCTCGCGTCGAGCCTGCGCACGGCGGACCGTTCCACGGAGGGAAGCCGTCGTTCGAGGCAGACGACCAAGGCGACGGAGGGGATGAGGCAGAGGAAGTTGCTCAGCTCTGTCGGTACCGCGAAATCCCCCACGAACGCGGGGAAGACGACGACCACGTCGAGGGTGAGTCCGACGCTCAGGACGAAAGCCGCCAGAGCACCGGGCAGCAGGCCCAGGGCTCCCCGCTGGCGCAGCCACCAGATCATGGTCAGCGACCTGCCCCACAGGCCTGGCGCAGCTGATCGGCGTACCACGCCTTCTGCTCCCGCACGGGAAGCCTGCTCACCCTGTTCATCTCAGTGAGGAGCTGTTCCCGGCTCTGCCCTTGACCGAAGTGCTGGGTCTCACGGGACAGCCAGGCAAGGTACTCGCTCTCCACACCGATCGTCCGGGCGGCCCAGAGGGTGTTGTAGTGCAGAGCGTTCCAGTCCGGTTTCGCGCAGGGAATTCCGACCACAGCGATGGCGAAGTTCTCCCGGAGCACCTTGTCCGCGTTGCCGGGCACGAGGTCGAGGGCCCAGTGTTCCCCCCTGGTGTCGAGCTGCCGACCATCGGCCACCGTGACGTCGGTGATGCGGGTGGGCTTCTCGACAATGACGCCCCTGGCCTGCAATTCCTCCGTCATTGCGGCGAGTTCGGCCCGAATCTCGCCGATGTGCTCGGCACCGGCCGACGGAAGGCAGACCTCGGGCTCGTTCCCCTCGCAGGTGATGGGAGCGAAGCCCTTGGCCGCGGGGGCGATCGAGTGCCAGTCCTTGGTGATGCCGTAGGCGCCGACCAGTCCGCTGACCGCGATCACCAGGGATGCGGCGACGGCGGGGACGCGGATACGCCGAGGGCCCGCCAGGAGGACACAGGCGATGGCCAGACAGACCGTCGGCAGGAGTGCGGCCACCGTCATGGCCGGCGAGTACGCCTCACCGAATCCCAGCCAGGCGATGGACCCGGTGACGTGGTGCGCCCAGTAACTGTCGGTCCCCAGCGGGAAACTGATCCCGAGGAACACCGCTACGGCCACGGCCGGCGCGGCGTACAGCGCGTGGAATCGGCGCCCCAGGACGAACCCGATGACGGCGTGCGCGGTGAGGAGGACGACGACGATCGCCATCAGGTGCAGCACATACAGATCGGGAAGGACTCCGACCATCCACAGTCCACCGGCCGTCACGCCCGCGGTGAGGACCGACAGGGAGAGCACGGCGATGAGGATGGGCTGGACCGTGATGCGCCAGGTGGGGCGCGCGGCCCCCAACTCCCACGTGCCGAGGGCTCGCAGTCGCGTCGCCTCCACCGCGGCCAGCCCCGCCACAGCCGCGGCGGCCATCGGCACCGGTGCGTGCACGGCGTACGACGCGACCTGTGCGGGCCACGGCACGGCGATGAGCCGCTCGATGTTCCGAGTGCTCGTCAGAAAGACGAAGGCGAAGAAAAGGCCGATCAGCGGAAAGGCGAGCACGGCCGGATGCGTGCGAAGAGCAGTGGAGATGCGCATGAACCCTCGTTCGGAGGACAAACCGGGGCCGCCGCACGGCGTGCGGCGGCCCAGCAGGATCAGTCAGCCAGGGTCGTGTCCACGCTGACCTTGTCAGCGGCACCCGTGCACGCCGCGCACCCCGTACCGAGCTTGGTGATTTCGAGGTAGTAGCTGTCGTAAGGCAGTCCCGACTGGGTCGCCGTGCTCGTGTATCCAGAACCCTTGAAGCAGTTCGTGAGCGTCGACGTGTCGTGCTTTACGTCAGAGCCCCAGTCTATCTGCTGCCACAGCGCCACATCGACGCTGTTCGTAGTTCCCGCCTGGTCGCACCCGGTGAAGTGGAACTCGTTGTACTGCTCGTCCACCCACTGCTGGGAAGTGGTCCCCTGGACCAGACCGAAAGGAGACTTGCTCCAGTTGGCCCAGGCAACAGAAGTGGTGGCAATCGTGAGTGCGGCGGCCGCCCCCGCGACAACACCGAAGTTACGCAGACGTCTTCCCGACAAAGGAAATCCCCTCCTTGCGCTTCCGATCGTCGAGGCCCCCCTCGAACTGGAGACCGAAAGGCTGGGTGACTATAGCATCGCCCCTGCCGTCCGCCAGCCGTGATCAAACAGGGCACTTCGCCTACCCCACCCGACTCCTGACCTGCGACGCAGGAGCCAGACCCCGCGTCTGCGGGCGGCCATCGGCCGACGCCCGGGCCATCGTCGTGCAGGGCGGAAGAAAAGGCTGAACGGGCCGAACGAGCCGAACGCGCCGAATTCATCGAGGCGGAACCTGTTCCCGTTGTCGCGCGAAATCGCCAGGAAAATGAGCTCGGCTCAACCCCCAAAAGAGCGGACCGATCGAACAGAGTTCTCCTGCCCGACCTTCTTTACACCTCCGGAAAGAGTCGACCCAATCGGCAATCCCGCCGTTCCGTAAGCAGCGGCATCCGCGAACTGTCCCGGCCCCGCCTCCAGTTGCCGCCGGCAGCCTCACCGTCAAGGCCGGCGGAGCCCTTCACACCTCGGCGCTCCTCTGCGCCGAGCGGTTGAGTCAAGGCGTGCCATATCCGGACTCGCACCATGTCCACCTCACCCCCACTGCAAGGAGACCTGCGCCACAGACCCCGGCCACTCCTCCACACCCGTAATCGATCCGCAACCAATTCCGGGCTTGACCGAGACCCATCAACCGACTGCGTGATTACGCTCCCGACCATGGCCGACTCCACAGCGTCCCCGTCTCCCGCGGACCGCCCCGTCTACGTCATCGGCGGCGGCCCCGGCGGTCTCTCCGTCGCGTACGCCCTGCGCGCCCAGGGCATACGGGCCGTCGTGCTGGAGAAGTCGGACCGGGTCGGCGCCTCCTGGCGGCGTCACTACGACCGCCTCCATCTGCACACCACCCGGCGGCTGTCGGCCCTGCCCGGGCTGCCGATGCCGCGCCGCTTCGGACGCTGGGTGTCCCGGGACGACGTCGTGCGCTACCTGGAGAAGTACGCCGAGCACCACGACCTGGAGATCGTCACCGGCGTAGAGGTCTCCCGGGTCGAGCCCGCGCCCGACGGCTCCGGCTGGCTGCTGCGCGCCACCGGCGGCCGTGAACTGACCGGCGCCGCGGTCGTCGTGGCCACCGGCCACAACCACACCCCGCGCGTCCCGGACTGGCCCGGCCGAGCCGACTACACCGGCGAGTTCCTCCACGCGGGCGAGTACCGCAACGCCGCCCCCTACGCCGGCCGGGACGTCCTGGTCGTCGGCGTCGGCAACACCGGTGCCGAGATCGCCGTGGACCTGGTGGAGGGCGGGGCCTCGCGGGTGCGGCTGGCGGTGCGCACGGTCCCGCACATCGTGCGGCGCTCCACCGCCGGGTGGGCCGCCCAGTTCACGAGCATCCTCGTACGGCGACTGCCGGTCGGCCTCGTCGACCGGCTCGCGCGCCCCGTGGCCAAGCTCAGCGTGCCGGACCTGTCGGACCACGGACTGCCCCGCCCCGACACCGGCCTCTACAGCCGGGTCAAGGAAGGGTCCATCCCCGTCCTCGACGTCGGCCTCATCGACGCCGTGCGCAAGGGCCGGGTCGAGATCGTGGCCGCCGTGGAGGGGTTCGAGGAGGGCAAGGTCACCCTCGCCGACGGCACCCGCCTCACGCCGGACACCGTCATCGCCGCCACCGGATACGTCCGCGCCCTGGAGAACCTCGTCGGCCACCTCGGCGTGCTCGACACCCGCGGCAAGCCGGTCGCCCAGGGCGCCCGCACCCCGCCCACCGCACCCGGCCTGTACTTCACCGGCTTCACCAACCCGATCAGCGGCAACCTCCGGGAGATGGCGATCGACGCGCAGAAGATCGCGAAGGCCATTGCCCGGAGCGGCGACGGCCGGGTTTCGCGTCTGCCGTGACTGAGGGGCCGGCGACTCAGGGCGACGGGACCGGCGGTGCGCCGAACGCGGTGCCGACCGCCTCGTCGCAGTCCAGTGTCCCGGCCGCCTCCGGAGGGACGGGCGCGGCGATGATCGCGTCCAACATCTCGCGCGCGGCGCGTAGTTCGTTCATGGCGGCGGTGATCCGGTCCCGCTCCCTGGCCAGGTCCACCAGCAGGTCCGGGCAGGCGGCCGCGAGTTGCCCGCCCTCCTCGACCATGCAGGGAAGCACGTCGGCGATGGTCGCGGTGCCCAGTCCGGCGGCGAGCAGCGTGCGGATGCTGCGCACCGTGTGGACATGCTCGTCGGTGTACTCGCGGTACCCGCTCGGCCGTCGCAGCGGACTCAGCAGCCCCTGCTCCTCGTAGTACCGCAGTGCCCGTTCGCTGACTCCGGTCCGCTGCGACAACGCCCCGATACGCATGTGATGACAAGCTCCCCGAAAAGCGAGTTGACTCTGACATCGACGTGAGGGTTTAGCTTACGCGGCATGTCAACGGAAACGCCCCACACGACCCATCCCCGACAGTCGGCCGGACCCCGAGAATGGCTCGGGTTAGCCGTGCTCGCGCTCCCCACCCTGCTGCTCGCCATGGACGTCACCGTGCTGTACCTGGCCGTCCCGCACCTGAGCGTGGCCCTCCAGCCAGGCAGCAGCGAACTGCTCTGGATAGCCGACATCTACGGCTTCATGATCGCCGGCTTCCTGGTCACCATGGGCACGCTGGGCGACCGGATCGGCCGCAGAAAACTCCTGATGATCGGGGCGGCCGCGTTCGGCGTCGCTTCGGCGCTCGCCGCCTACTCCACCAGCCCCGAGATGCTGATCGCTGCTCGCGCGCTCCTCGGGATTGCGGGGGCGACCCTGATGCCGTCCACCCTCGCGCTGATCACCAACATGTTCCGTGACCCGAGGCAGCGTGGCACGGCCATCGGTGTCTGGGTGACCTGCTTCTCGGCCGGTGTGGCGCTGGGGCCCGTACTGGGCGGACTGCTGCTCCAGGCGTTCTGGTGGGGCTCGGTCTTCCTGCTGGGTGTGCCGGTGATGGTCCTGCTGCTGGTGACCGCCCCGGTGCTGCTTCCAGAGTACCG
Organism: Streptomyces bicolor; assembly: GCF_000719285.1. GTDB lineage: Bacteria > Actinomycetota > Actinomycetes > Streptomycetales > Streptomycetaceae > Streptomyces > Streptomyces bicolor. The sequence continues at coordinate 10,229 of NZ_JOFS01000021.1, forward strand.
CGACACCCGGGCCGGTCGACTGGACCCGACCAGCGTCGTACTGTCCCTCGCCGCCGTCCTGCCGCTCATCTACGGCATCAAGGAGCTGGCCAAGGACGGCGTCGCGGTGCTGCCTCTGTCCGCCCTGACCGGGGGTCTCGTCCTCGGAGTGCTGTTCGTACACCGGCAGCCCGGGCTGGCCAGTCCTCTGCTCGACGTCACGCTGTTCAGGAACCGTTCGTTCAGCGCCGCCCTGGCAATCCAGTTGCTCAGCATCGCCGCCTTGGGCGGGGTCTACCTGTTCATCACCCAGTACACACAACTGGTCGAGGGACTCTCGCCCTTCAAGGCGGGGCTCTGGCTGCTGCCCGCCGCCGGTGCGCTCATCCTGGCGTCCGCCCTCACTCCGGCGCTCGCCCGCAAGGTGCCCGCCGCGCACGTCATCGGGGCCTCGCTGGCGATCTCGGCGGTCGGCTACCTGGTACTCACCCAGGTCGACAGCGTCTCGGGGCTGCCTGTTCTCGTGACCGGCTTCGTCATCGTCTACCTGGGCATCAGCCCCATGTTGGTCCTTGGCACCGACCTGATCGTCGGGGCGGCCCCACCCGAGAAGGCGGGCTCGGCCGCCGCGATGTCCGAGACGAGCACCGAGTTCGGCGTCGCCGTGGGCGTCGCGGTCCTCGGCACGGTGGGCACCGCCGTCTACCGCGACCGGATGACCGGAACCTTCCCCAGCGAGGTCCCGGCGCGGCAGGCCGAGTCCGCCCGTGAAAGCCTGCCCAACGCCATGGCCGCGGTGGACGGCCTCCCCAGCCGACTGCACGACCTCTTGCTCGACCCCGCCCGAGCCGCCTTCACCCACGGCCTGAACACCGTCAGCGCCATCAGCGCCCTGCTCGTCGCCACCCTGGCCCTACTGGCCGTATGGCTGCTGCCGCGAACCCGCCCCGACCACGCCACCACAGAGCCGAGCGGCGCCAGGGACACGGACATCGAAACCACCACAGCGATCACTGGTTCTTGAGGCCGGTCCTGGCGGTGTTGCGAATCCGCTTGGTGCGACCGCGCTCGGCGAGGAGTTCGAGAACGTCAGCGTTCGACCCGGTGGACGCTTTGCGCTGGAGCCAGTCGGACGACGCGAGCAGGGCGTCGGGGCACCAGGACTGCCGCAGTGCGATGGCGCGGAAAAGGGTCCATTCCTGCAGGCGGCGTACCAGGAAGGGATGGGGGGTGGCGGCCCGGCCCATGGACTGTGCCCACGGTTCGTAGGCCGGGCCGAGGTGGAGGTCGGCGGCCCGGCGGTCCAGGTGCCGGAGAACGGCGGACCGCGCCATCACCTGGTCCGGATCGGCGAGAACGGCGCCGACCAGCTCGGCCTCGTCGACGTCGGCGACCTGCTCCAGCTCGCTCAGGTAAGCCGCGAAGCGGAGGTGTTCGGCCGGCTCATCCGACAGCGGTCGGCCCTCCGGACTTGAGGGTCTGGAGGAGCGCGGCGAGGCCTTCGGGGGCGGTGGCCAGGATGACGTCGGGGGTGTCGCTTTCGCGGAGGCGGATCGTTCCGTCGGCGGTAGAGGCGAGGTAGAGGCAGTTGCCTTCCGGGCCGCCACTGTACGACGACTTCTGCCAGTGCAGTTCGGGCATCCGGGCCTCCTCAGAGGGTGTAGAGCAGATGCTGGACAAGGGCCAGCGAGTCCTTCACCGAGTGTGCTTCAGGGGCCAACGATACGTCGATGGGAGCGAGAGCCTTCTCCGCGATGCGGTCGAACAGGGAGTCGTACTCCTCAAGCTGGCGTGGCCGCACCAAGTAGTGTGAGCCCAGGAGCTGTTCGACCACCACGGTTCCCAACCTCCGGTTGGAGGGGATGACATGTGCGAAGTTGCCAGTGAGAGCGGCATGCGCCTGAGCGCTGAACGGATAGATCTGAATGGTCACGTTCGGTAGGCGCGCCAGCTCGATCAGGTGCAGCAACTGCTCGCGTACGACTTTGGTGTCACCGAACCTCATGTGCAGCGCGGACTCATGGATGACGGCATGCACGGACGGCGGGTTGTCGTGCCTGAGAATGTGCTGCCGTTCCATGCGGAACCGCAGGCCTTCTTCGATGTTCGCGAAGCCCAGATCGGGGCTGGTGAAGATGGAGCGCGTGTAGTCGGCAGTCTGGAAGAGGCCCGGGATGAGGAGGGTCTCGTGCGTCCTGATGGCCACGGCCTCTGATTCGAGTTCGGCCAGATTCAGGGCGTCAGGCCCCAGCTGCTTCCTGTAGGCGCTCCACCAGCCTTTGCCGCTGGCCTCGGACATGGCGACCAGCGCCTCAATAAAGGGCTCCTCCGAGCAACCGTAGACGTGACACAGATCGAATAGCCGCTCAGTGAGGACCGAGGTCCGGCCGGCCTCGATGTGCCCCAACTGGCCGCGCGTCATGCCGATCCGCTCGGCGGCTTCACTGGTGGTCAACCCACCATGTTCGCGCAGTTGTTTGAGTTCGAAGCCGAGCCGCCGCTGCCGTTCGGTGATAGTAGTGCGCAGTCCCACGAGTTCTCCTTGGCGATGAGACCAAAGTCTGCCAAGTCTGCCCCGACAACAGGAGTTAGTCCACCAAGTCCGGCGAGCAGGTTGCTCGCGAGAACCCTTCATGGCTACCTTGAGTGCGGATCACGTAACACTGTGGAGCCATCCAACTTGCCCTGCCCATAAGCCGACAGAGCACCCGCCCCTCCACCCAGGCGCGCGCGGGCGACGCCATCGCCGGGCAATGGGAACCCTCACTCGACAGGAGCCGTCCCCATGGACTCATCCCGCCATGCATCCCACCGCCCCACCCAACCCACCCACGAATACAGCCGCTTCGCCCCGGGCGACGCCACCGCACCCCGCCTCTGCCGGGACTTCGTCAGAGCCGTCCTCTTCACCCACGACCGGGAGAACCTCGTCATGCCCGCCGCCCTGTGCACCTCGGAGCTCGTCACCAACGTCCACCTGCACACCAAGGGCACCGCCATGCTCCGCATCCGGCTCACCCCGACCCGCTTCAAGGTCAGCGTCTTTGACGAGAGCCCCGATCCACCCGTCGTGACGCACCCCGCGGCAGGGGTGGTCGCGTGCTGGGGCCGAGGGCTCGCGCTGGTCGCGGAGATGGCGGACGTGTGGGGCGTCGCCGATGAGAGGCCGGGGCGGTATGCGAAGGGGGTGTGGTTCGAGCTGGGCGCAGGCAGGGGACCGCTCGGGCTTCGCTCCAACGGATGAACCAGGGGCACCTTCCCTGGTCAGCCGCCATGCGGCACCTACCGTGATCGCATTGCTCGTGCCCCGAGCACACCCAGCCGACCGTGAGAAGGAGGTGCCCCTTGACCGCGCCCGGCCTGGACGAAGCCGTATGGCAGGCGTGGAAGACCTTGGAGCTTCCCGAGGGCTACCGCGCAGAGACCGTCGAGGGAGCCATCGAAGTGTGGGCCATCGGCCGACTGCCCCACGCCCGGGTCGTCAATCGCGTGCGCGCTGCACTGCAGCGGTTCCTCGATGGCGGTGAGTACGCGACGTACCAGGCCATGGAGGTCATCTTCGGGCGCAAGGGCTGGACACCGGATGTCCTCGTAGCCCCGGAGGACCTGGAGACGTATGAAGACGAACTCGGCGTTGACGCCTCCGCAGTCCACCTCGTGGTCGAAGTTGGCTCCCCCGCCAGGGCCGACCAGGACCGCGACCGCGTCCGCAAGCGCCGCGAATACGCCCGCGCCGGCATCCCCGTCTACGTCCTCATCGACGACTACGACGGCCAGGGCTCCGTCACCCTCTTCACCGGCCCCCGCCCCGACAAGGCCGACTGGGAGGACATCCACCGCGTCCCCTACGGCACCGATGTCACCATCCCCGAAGGCCCCGCCAAGGGTTTCCTGATCGGCGAGGCGATCACCGGCCCAAGGCGGGGCTGAGCGCCCACGGCGTCGAGGATCAGAGGACATCGCCTCCGACGGCGGGCGACCCGCGCCCTCCCTCCCGGTGACGCATCCAGATGTCTTCTCAGTCTGCTTCGGGTCGCCAGGATGGTGCGGCGCGGCGTGCCGAGTGCGCCGCGAGGAGCCCGATCGTCACAGCGGCGAGTGAGAAGCCGGTGGCTGCTGTGGCCAGGACCGGCCAGGAGAACTTGCCTTCTCGCAGGGAGATGACGAAGAACAATGAGTGCCAGTTGGTGATGAATGTGGCGATGCAGGTAGCGATGAGCAACGGCACGGTCAGATACCACGTGGCGATGGTGCGGAAGATTCGGGTGTTGCCGGTGAGGACGCTCAGCGGTGCCAGTCCTCGTCTGATGCGTACGAACTCGGCCGCTGCGCTGATCAGGCCTGTCACCAGCAGCAGGCCCAGGCCTGTGCCGCCGAAGAGGTAGAGCCAGTAGTTGAGTCGATTCTTCTCTTGGGCGCCTATCACCCAGGATTCGCCGGGCGTTTCCACGTTGATCCCGGGGAGTACGGCATAGGCGGCCTTCTCGATCTCCGCTCGGTGCCCGGGCTCGTCGGCGGCCACGATCAGCGACTGGCGGGCACGGCCCGTCGGTAGTGCGCCGTCAACGGCTTGGACGGTGAGGTTGCCCTGGTAGGGGGCGGCCAGTTCTTTCAGCCGTGGGTCTTGTGTGGTGATGGGCTTGGCGGTTGTCGGGCAGGGCAGGCGCAGTGCCTTGAGGTCGTGGCAGGCGCCGGCCAGGTCGATGTGGGGGTGGTCACCTTCGGGATGGGCGGTGGTGGCCAGGAGGTGCGTCCTGTCCGGAAGGGTGCGTGCCAGGTGCTCAGTGGCGCGGGGGGTGAGGTTGCTGCTGGAGACGGTGAGGAGGGTGTCTCCCACTCGCTGGGTCAGCTGCTTGGCAGCGGCGGCGCTGTCTCCCAACCGGCTGTTCCAGACCTGCAGATGGCTGATGAGACCGATACCGATGATGAAGACCACGGAGAGGCGGACAAGCACTCCTGGATGAGCCGCTGTCCAGCGGCCGGCGATGAGGCGCCCCGGGTTCCCCTTGCGATAGCCGCTTGCGGCGATGCGTTTCCCGTTGGCGACGCTGAGCATGGCGACGGCTGACGGCAGCGTGGCCCACATCAGAACGGTTCCGGCCAGGAAGACCACAACATCCGGACCCTTGGGGGCGTACTGACTGCAGGCGATTGCCAGGACACCGATGCCGCACAAAACCAAGCGCCATTTGGGCACGTGTGAGGAGGAAGTGCTGGGTCGTGTCGCCGTCTTCGTGCGTTGAACCCGGTGAAGCACCACGACCAGCAGGAGTGTCAGGACGAGGGAGGCAACGAGCGCCGCGATCAGCTGCGGCCATGCATGGCGCAGGTCATCGGCGTTGACGATATAGCCCGTGAAGGGCAGCCGTACGTCGGTTGCCAGCAGGACGGCGGCTGGGATGAGAGCCAGGAGTGTCCCTACGGCAGCCGGGGTGAAGGCTTCCCCTACGTTCATCACCGCTCGGTGCGCCCAGGAGGCTCCCAGGGCGTTGACGAGGTGGCTTCGGCGGTCTCGGGTGGCTGATCCGACCCGGGTGGCCACGACCAACAGAGCCAAGCCCGGTACGGCCATCAGGACTGCGATGACCCCGACAGTCTCCGCCTTGGTGTGGGGATAGATGTCCTGGTTCATCGGGAAGAGCTGACCGAAGCCCGTGATGTACTGCCAAGACGCCGCCGTGGGGTTGGCCGGCGGGTGGGCGGGGCGGGCGTAGGCGATTCGTTCAGACGGCGACCTGAGCCCCTGCTTGTCGATTGTTCCGGCGTAACGGCCGTATCTTTCGAGGCTGTTGTTGTCTTTTGCCGCTTCGGCGAGTTCCGGGGACAAGAAGACCTCGCCCGGCCGAGGCCAGCGCGAGAGGCCCGGTGGCGGAGGCGTGTCGGTCGCGAGAGGCTCGACGTAGATGATGCTGTGCGGTGACGCGCCGAACGAGTCGATGGCCTCTTTCCACAAGGCTGTGGCCTCGTGCGCGTCGCCGGCCAGAAGAGGGCCTCGCACCGTATCGCGCTGCGTGCGGCCGTCGAAGGTCGCGCTGGTGGTCACCATGGCCAGGGCGGTCAGTGCGATAGCGGCAGAGGCCGTCATCAGGGCCCACAGGCGCAGTCGCGTGCCGGGCGTGGTGCGTCCTGCGGCACGCCCGATCCGCAGAAGCTGGACCCAGAGCCGTCCAGGGCGGCGGAGGCGTGGTGAGTGCTGGTCGGTCACGCGTGCGTCCCCCGCTGAACAGGGATGAGCGCGCTCTCCTGGAGCTGGAACTCGTCGTCCGCGCGATCGGCGACCGCGGGATCGTGAGTGACTACCAACAGCGCGCAGTCCCGCTCGCGACAGATCCGGAACAACTGGTCCGCCACGTTCTCACGTGCTTTCGGGTCCAGCGCACCGGTGGGCTCATCCGCCAGCAGCACGGACGGCTGCGCGATGAGCGCCCGGGCCACGGCCGTGCGCTGGCGTTCTCCTCCGGAGAGCATGCCCGTTGGGGTACTGCCATGGGGCACTTCGAGTTCTTCCAGGAGCCGTGTGGCTGACTCATAGGCACGATGATGGTCGGCGCCGTCGAGGAGCATGGGCAGAGCCACGTTCTCCACTGGTGTCAGTTCGGGCAGCAGCTCGCCGAACTGGAAGACCATGCCGAGGTGTTTGCGGCGGGCCTTGGTCAGAGAGCCGGGCAGGAGTCCCGTCAGGCGATGCCCCCCTGCCGTGATCGTGCCAGAGGCCGGTTTGATCAGCCCGAGCACGCACATGAGAAGTGTGGACTTGCCCGATCCACTGGGCCCGGTAACGGCCACCGACTTCCCCGGGTCCACAGTGAGGTCGACGTTGTTGAGGAGAACACGGTCTCCGACCTGATAGGTCAGGCCCTTGATCTGGAGACCACCGCCCAGCGGAGGGGTGTGGGTCACAGCACGTCCGTATCTTGAAGTAGGCGAGCGGAGATGAAACGGCCCGTCGGGCAAGCCATGGAACGGCTTACCCGACGGGTACTCAAGTGGTGACTCCGCTTACGGAGCCTTCCACCCGGAGCAGTCGTCACTGTCCCAGTCGTTGTCGTCGCACGCCTTGAACTTGATGACCTTCGAGCCGTCACCCGAGATCACGCGGGTCTTGAAGCCGCTGTGGTTCCACAGCGTGCGCAGTTCGCCGGGGCTGGCCTGGCGGTAGTACTCGGCCTTGCCCGGGTCCCCGTCGTCGCTGCCGTCGTAGACGGAGATAAGGCCGCTGTCGCCGTTCCACGGGCTGGTCGCGGTCACACCGCCGCCCTTGGCGTCAAGCGCCATCGCGGTGCTGGTCGGCACCCCTATACCGATGATCAGTGCTATGCCGGCAATCGCCTTGACTCTGCGCATAGTTGATCCCTCCCCTGTTTGAAGTGACCTGTGCGGCTGATGTGCCGCCTGGTGCAATTGATGATCATGGTTCGGTCAAGATTCCTTCACAAGGGAATTACTCTCAGTGTGAAAGTTGTCACCCAGTGGAACCTTGGGTTCCGGACCCGACTCGCCGCATTCACCACCGAGCCGTGGGACCCGCGGGGGAGCGGCAGGAGGCGCGGGGAGAGGCCGACCTCTAACTCCCTTGCGTGCACCACTCGTTACTTGCGAGTCAGATGTTACCCAAGAGCTGTACGGCACCCCCGCACCGCGCCAGAATGTGAACGCTGCTCAACTTTCTGGCTCCACTCCCTCTCGCTACGACGGAGGACGCACGTGGCACGCGAAAGACAGCTCTCCCGGCGCTCACTCCTGGGCGGCGCAGCCGCCGGTGCCGTAACACTCACCGCCACCACCGCCACCGGAACGGCATCCGCGGCGACCACCCGCGACGTCGACGTCGCCATCGTCGGCGCCGGCCTCGCCGGTCTCACCGCGGCCCGCGACCTCGTCGCCGCCGGCAAGTCGGTCGTCGTACTGGAGGCTCGCGACCGAGTCGGCGGACGAGTGGTGGGCCTCAACCTCACCAACGGCGGCATCACCGAGGGCGGCGGCGAGTTCATCGGCCCCACTCAGCAGCGCATCAAGGCCCTCGCCGACTCCCTCGGCGTGGAGACCTTCACCACCTACAACGCGGGCAACAACCTCCTCTACAAGGACGGCAAGAAAACCCCGTACGCCACCGACGGCATCCTCGGCGCGGTCCCGCCCATCGACGCGGCCGGGCTCGCCAACGCCGCGATCGTGCAGGCCACGCTCGACGACCTGGCCAAGCAGATCCCGGTCGACGTGCCCTGGACCGCCGCCAAGGCCGACGAATGGGACCGGCAGACCTTCGAGACCTGGCTGCGTGCCAACGCCGTCATCCCGTCCGCCAAGTTCCTCTTCGACGTGGCCTGCACGTCGATCTTCTCTGCCGAACCCCGCGAACTCTCCTTCCTGTTCGTCCTCTTCTACATCGCCGCCGCCGGCGACGCGTCCAACCCCGGCACCCTGGAACGCCTCACCGAGACCGCGAACGGCGCCCAGGAGCTCCGCTTCGTCGGCGGCTCCCAACTGGTGCCGATCAAACTCGCCGCCGCGCTCGGCGACCGGGTGGTGCTGAGCGCCCCGGTGCGCACGATCGCCAAGTCCGGCGGAAAGTACGTGGTGACCGCCGACGGCATCACCGTCAACGCCAAGAAGGTCGTCGTCGCCGTACCCCCGCCGCTCGCCGCCCGCATCAGCTACGACCCGCTCCTCCCCGCCGCCCGCGACCAGCTCACCCAGCGCCTTCCGATGGCCTCGGTCGGCAAGGCGATCGCGATCTACGACACCCCCTTCTGGCGCGCCGACGGCCTCAACGGCCAGGTCGTCAGCGACACCGGCGTGATCAGCTCCACCTTCGACAACTCCCCGCCCGACGCCTCCTACGGCGCCCTGATGGGTTTCATCGAGGCCGACGAGGCGCGGAAGCTGGACGCGGCGAGCGAGGCGGAGGTCAGGGCCGCCGTGCTGAAGGACTACGCGACGTACTTCGGCGAGAAAGCCGCCTCCCCTTCCTCCTTCGTCCTGCAACGCTGGAACAACGAGGCCTACACCCGCGGCGGCCCCGTCTCCATCGCCGCCCCCGGCGTCCTGACCCAGTACGGCCCCGCCCTGCGCGAGCCCGTCGGCGGCATCCACTGGGCCGGGACGGAGACCTCCACTTACTGGATGGGCTTCATGGACGGGGCCGTGCGGTCGGGCGAGCGGGTGGCGAAGGAGGTGCTGGCAGTGCTGTGAGCGGGCGGCGGTGGCGACCTCCCTACACAGGATCCGTCGTACCCACGCGTGCGGTCCCGCCCAACTTTGCGTGCACAGCCGTTCCTGGCTTGGCGTCAGTTCCTTTAATCTGACACTGCGTCAGTTAATCGCTGTCACACAGGAGCGGGCGGACCGATGCTTGGATCAACCCACGGCACCCTCACCACCGACTCCCGCCGGGCCCGGGTCATCGCATGCGGCGAACAGCCCGGGCCCGCCGTCCACGGCCGGCCGGCCGAGGTCGACGATCTCGACGTCAGCGGCCGTCCGCTGTACTCCGACGTGCCCGATCTGGACCGCTTCTTCCGACCGGAGTCGGTCGCCGTGATCGGCGCCTCGGACGCCGAGGGACGGCCGAACACCGGCGTCACCCGCCAGCTGATCGCCTGGTCCGAGCGGGTCGGCGCGCGGCTCCATCCCGTGCACCCGAGCCGCCCGTCCGTCTTCGGCATCCCATGCTCTCCCTCCGTCGCCGACCTGCCCGAGCAGGTCGATCTCGCCGTACTGCTGGTCGCCGACCCCCTTCCGGTGATCGAGCAACTGGCCGAGGCCAAGGTGAAGTTCGCGGTCGTCTTCGCCTCCGGGTTCGCCGAGACCGGCGAGGCGGGCGCCGCCGCGCAGGACCGGCTCACCGCCGCCGTCGAGCGGTCCGGGATGCGGCTGCTGGGCCCCAACACCAACCTCAACGCCTTCGAGCGGTTCCGCGACGACCTGGACGGTCCCGCGATCGCCCTGATCACCCAGTCCGGCCACCAGGGCCGTCCCGTCTTCGCCCTCCAGGAGCTCGGCATCCGGCTCTCCCACTGGGCGCCCACCGGCAACGAGGCCGACCTGGAGACGGCCGACTTCATCTCCTACTTCGCCGAGCGGCCCGAGGTCGGCGCCATCGCCTGCTACGTGGAGGGCCTCAAGGACGGCCGTTCCTTCCTGCTCGCCGCCGACCGCGCGGCCCGCCGCGGAGTGCCGGTCGTCGCCGTCAAGGTGGGCCGCACCGAGACCGGCGCCCGCACGGCCGCCTCACACACCGGCAAGCTGACCGGCGCGGACGCGGTGGTGGACGCGGCGATGCGGCAATACGGGGTGATCCGGATCGACGGCCTCGACGAACTCCAGGACACTGCCGCCCTGTTGGCCCGAGCTCGGCCGCCCCGGGCCGACGGCGTCGTCGTCTATTCGATCTCGGGCGGCACGGGCGCGCACTTCGCCGACCTGGCCACCGAGGCGGGGCTCGCCCTGCCGGTGCTGTCCGGGGCCAAGCAGGCCGAGCTGCACCAGTGGATACCCGAGTACCTGAGCGTGGCCAACCCCGTCGACAACGGCGGGCACCCGGTCGGCGACCACCGGGGCCGGAAGATCATCGACGCCATCCTCGACGACCCCGCCGTGGGCGTGCTGATCTGCCCGGTCACCGGGCCTTTCCCGCCCCTCAGCGACAAACTCGTCGAGGATCTGGTGGACGCGGCCGAGCGGACGGACAAGCTGGTCTGCGTGGTGTGGGGGTCGCCGGTCGGCACCGAGCCGGCGTACCGCGACGTCCTGCTCGGCTCCTCGCGGGTGGCCACCTTCCGCACGGTGGCGAACTGCATCACCGCGGTCCGCGCCTACCTCGACCACCATCGCTTCGTCACCGGATACCGCTCCCCCTTCGACCACGCGCCCCGCACCCCGTCCCCTTCCTTCCGCAAGGCGCAGCCACTGATGCGCCCGGGCCAGCAGCTGAGCGAGCACGCGGCGAAGCAGCTGCTGCGGGCGTACGGCATCCGCGTCCCGCGCGAGCAGTTGGTGACCAGCGCGGCGGCGGCCGTACGGGCCGCGGGACTGGTCGGCTACCCCGTGGTCATGAAGGCGTCCGGCGCGCGGATCGCCCACAAGACCGAGCTCGGCCTGGTCAAGATCGGGCTGACCTCCGCCAGCCAGGTCCGCGACGCCTACCGGGAGTTGACCGACATCGCGCGCTACGAGGACATCTCTCTTGACGGCGTCCTCGTCTGCCAGATGATCGAACGGGGCGTCGAGATGGTCGTCGGCGCCACGCACGACGAGTTGTTCGGACCGACCGTGACCGTCGGGCTCGGCGGGGTGCTCGTGGAGGTGCTGGGCGACAGCGCCGTACGCGTGCCGCCCTTCGGGGAGGAGCAGGCGCGGGACATGCTCGCCGAACTGCGTGGGCGGGCCCTGCTCGACGGGGTCAGGGGGCGTCCGCCGGCGGATCTCGACGCGCTCGTCGAAGTCGTCCTGCGTGTGCAGCGCATGGCCCTGGAACTGGAGGACGACCTCGCGGAACTCGACATCAACCCGCTGATGGTGCTGCCCAGAGGGCAGGGCGCGGTGGCGCTGGACGCGCTGGTGGTGTGCAGCTGAGATGACGATGGCGAACATGCCTGATTCCCCCCGTGGGACAGCAAAGGCCAACCAGACGGAAAAGCCCGTCGAGCCGGAAACTCACTCTGAGTCATTGGTACAGCACACCACTGACAACCAGGTCTGCCGCATCACCCTGAACCGCCCCGAGGCCCTCAACGCCATCACCCCTGACCTGCGAGAACGCATCATCCAACTGCTTGCCGACGCCTCCGCGGACCCCGCCGTACGGGCCGTCGTGCTGACCGGAACGGGCCGTGGTTTCTGCGCGGGCGCGGACCTGCGGGGCGGTTCGGCGGCCGGTGAGCGCGTCCCCGGCGACGTCGCCCGCACGATCCGCCTCGGCGCCCAGCGGCTGATCGCGGCCGTCCTCGACTGCGAGAAGCCGGTGATAGCGGCGGTGAACGGCACCGCGGCAGGGCTCGGCGCGCACCTCGCCTTCGCCTGCGACCTCGTACTCGCCGCCGAATCGGCGAGGTTCATCGAGGTGTTCGTCCGACGCGGCCTGGTCCCCGACGGCGGCGGCGCCTATCTCCTCCCCCGACTCGTCGGCCCCCAGCGGGCGAAGGAGCTGATGTTCTTCGGCGACGCGCTCACCGCCGCGGACGCCGAGCGGCTGAGCCTCGTCAACCGCGTCCTCCCGGACGGGGAGTTGGAAAAGACGGCCCGCGAGTGGGCCGAGCGTCTCGCCACCGGCCCTACCCGCGCCCTCGCCCTCACCAAGCAGCTCGTCAACGCCTCCCTCGACACCGACCGCACCACCGCCTTCGCGGCGGAGGCGGCCGCGCAGGAGATCAACATGACGACGGAGGACGCGCGGGAAGGCGTGGCGAGTTTCGTGGAGCGCAGGGGCGCCGAGTACCAGGGGCGGTGAGCGCGAGGGGCGCCGAGTAGCAGGGGCGGCGCACGCCCGCACACCCCTTCCAATCTGACACACCGTCAGCTTCAATGGATGGCGTGATGGGACACGCAGGGATGGCGGCCGCCGCCGTCCGCTACCTCAGGTCGGTCGAGGCAGCCCCCGAACGGGCGCCCGTGGAAGCGCTGCCGCGCCCTGAGCTGCGGTGCGTCGGCGAGGACGAGCGAGCGCCCGTCGGGCAGGCCGAGTTCCGGCGCGTGCTGGGGAACTTCGCGACGGGCGTGGCCGTTGTCACGGCACCTCCCGAAGGCGACACCGGCTCCCCCGCCGGCTTCGCCTGCCAGTCCTTCTCGTCCCTCTCCCTCGACCCGCCCCTGGTCGCCTTCATGGTCGGCCGTACGTCGACGACGTGGCCGCGCATCGCGCGCGCAGGCGTCTTCTGCGTGAACGTCCTGAGCGCCGGCCAGGGCGAGCTGTGCCGCGCCTTCGCGGTGAGCGGCGCGGACAAGTTCGCGGGGGTGGCGTACGACGCGTCCCCCGTATCCGGCTCCCCCCGCCTCGCGGGCACTCTCGCGTGGATCGACTGCACGATCCACACGGTGCACACGGGAGGAGACCATCTGATCGTGGTGGGCCGGGTGGAGGCCTTGGGCGCGAGCGACGGGGACGAGGCGCCGCTGCTTTTCCACAAGGGGCGGTTCGTCTAGGCCGTCAGGAGCTGCCGCGGACCCGCGGCGCCGGGACCCGCGGCGCCGGGACCGGCGGCGCTCGCCGGCACGACGGGAGGCGGCACGGCGGGAGGCGGAGCTCAGCCAGGCAGTCCCCCGCCCTTACGCCGCCATCCCCACCGGCGCCGTACGCCGCCGAATCACCAGCACCATCAGCGCAGCCGCCGCACACAGCGCCCCCGACGAGTACCAGACCATGTCGTACGTCCCGAAGACGTCCCGCGCGACCCCGCCCAGGAAGGCCACCAGCGCCGCACCGACCTGGTGGGAGGCGAGGACCCAGCCGAAGACGATCGCGCTGTCGTCACCGTACTGCTCCCGGCACAGGGCGACCGTGGGCGGGACGGTGGCGACCCAGTCGAGGCCGTAGAAGACGATGAAGAAGAGCATCGGCGGGCGGACGCTCGGGGCCAGCAGCATCGGCAGGAACAGCAGCGAGATGCCGCGCAACGCGTAGTACACCGCGAGCAGCCGGCGCGCCTCGAAGCGGTCGGTGAGCCAGCCGGAGGCAACCGTGCCGACCACGTCGAACACGCCGATGACCGCGAGCAGCGAGGCGGCGGCCGTGATGGGCATGCCGTGGTCGTGGGCGGCGGGCACGAAGTGGGTTTGGATGAGGCCGTTGGTGGAGGCGCCGCAGATCGCGAAGGAGCCGGCCAGCAGCCAGAAGGGGCCGGTGCGGGCCGCCGAGAGGAGCACCGTGATCGCCCGGCGCGCGGCGCCCGGAACGGGGGGCGGCTTGGGCACGAACTCCTGCGCGCCGTACGGCCTCAGGCCCACGTCGGCCGGGTGGTCGCGCAGCAGCAGCCAGACGAAGGGGACGACCGCGAGAGCGGCCAGGGCCACCGTCACCGCGGCCGGCCGCCAGTCGTAGTTCTCGACCGTCCAGGACAGCACGGGCAGGAAGATCAGCTGGCCGGAGGCCGAGGCGGCGGTGAGGATGCCGGTGACCAGGCCACGCCGCTCGGTGAACCAGCGGTTGGTGACCGTCGCGGCGAAGGCCAGCGCCATCGAACCGGTGCCGAGGCCCACCAGCAGCCCCCAGCACAGCAGCAGTTGCCAGGCCGCCGTCATCCACACCGTCAGGCCCGAACCAATCGCGATCAAGGTGAGCGCGACAGCGACCACGCGCCGGATGCCGAAACGGTCCATCAGCGCGGCGGCGAAGGGGGCGGTGAGCCCGTACAGCGCCAGGTTGATCGAGACAGCGGCACTGATGGTGCCGCGTGACCAGCCGAACTCCTGGTGCAGCGGGTCGATGAGGAGCCCCGGCACGGAGCGGAACGCGGCGGCACCGATGATCGTCACAAAGGCGACGGCGGCGACGAACCACGCCCGGTGCAGTGCGATTCTGCGGCTACGCCGCGGTCGGGGCTTCCTGGTCGGCCGGACGTCCTCTGCGGTGCTCGCTGCCTCGGTTGTCTGGGTCACGACATAGAGCTTCGGGGCTGTGATCGGCCGAAACGAGTGGCCCGAAGGACAGCATTCGTTAGGATCGGGCCATGGACGCGGATACGGACACAGACACGGCCACCAGCGCGGCGCACGCCCAGCAGGAACCCTTCCGCCCGCACCGCGTCGTCGTGCTCGCCCTCGACGGCGCCCTGCCCTTCGAACTCGGCATCCCGCACCGCATCTTCGGCCGCCCCAAGGACGCCCAGGGGCGGCATCTGTACGAGGTCGTCACCTGCTCGGTCCGGCCGCCCGGCCCGGTGGAGACGGACGCCGACTTCGCCATCCAGGTCGGGCACGGCCCGGAAGCGTTGGCCACGGCGGACACCGTCGTCGTGCCGGCGTCGTACGAACTCGGCCCCGTCTTCGAACAGGGTGTCCTCACCGACGACCTGGCCGCCGCCCTCGCCCACATCCGCCCCGGCACCCGGCTCACGTCCATCTGCACGGGTGTGTACGTCCTCGCCGCCGCCGGTTATCTGGACGGCCGTCCCGCCACCACGCACTGGGCCGACGCCGCGCGCTTCCAGGCGCTGTTCCCGAAGATCGAGGTCGACCCGGACGTCCTCTTCATCGACGACGGCGACGTGCTCACCTCGGCCGGCGTCGCGGCCGGGATCGACCTGTGCCTGCACATCGTCCGCCGCGACCACGGCACGGCGATCGCCAACGACGTGGCCCGCCGCACCGTCGTACCGCCCCACCGGGACGGCGGCCAGGCCCAGTACATCCACCGCCCGGTCCCCGACCCGCAGCAGGCGTCCACGACCACGGCCCGCGCCTGGGCCCTGGGCCGGCTCCACGAGCCGATCCAGCTGCGCGACATGGCGGACCAGGAGTCCATGTCCGTACGGACCTTCACCCGCCGCTTCCGCGAGGAGGTCGGCGTCAGCCCCGGCCAGTGGCTCACCCAGCAGCGGGTGGAACGCGCCCGGCACCTGCTGGAGTCCACCGACCTGTCCGTCGACCAGGTCGCCCGGGACGCGGGCTTCGGCACGGCCCAGTCCATGCGACAGCACCTACAGACGGCGCTCGGCGTCACACCCACCAGCTATCGGCGGACCTTCCGCGCCGGGAGCCGCGACGACGCCCCGGACAGGCCCTGGGCCCACGGCGGCCGTTGAGCCGTCCCGGCGGGCTTCTCCCCACCAGCCGAGCGCCGTCAGCACCAGCGTCAGCTGCACTCCGGCCAGGATGGCCGTGGACGGCTCCACCACCTGGAGCAGACCGCCCGCGAGGGAACCCGCCGCCGCGTAGCCCGCGCCCGCGGCGGCGTACAGCACGGAGTACCCGGCGGCCAGGGCGCTCGGCGGTAGCGCCTCGCGCAAGGAGAGGTTGCGGGTGATCAGCGCGCCCGACTGAAGCACGCCCGCCAGGACGAGGGCGATCGCGATCGCGGCGGCGCCCGGTATCAGCGCGGCGAGGGACACGAAGACCGACATCCCGCACATCAGCACCGCACTGCGCGCGCGGAGCCGCCCCGGCCACGACCGGAGGCCGTACAGGAACGCCCCGAGCCCCGCCCCCACGGCCATGCCCGCCAGGATCGGACCCGACCAGCCCACGCCGATGCCGCGCTGTTCGAGGAGGGCGGGCACGGTGAGTTCGCACAGGCCCAGCAGGGTGATGCTGGCCGCGCCCGTGACGTAGACCGGCCACGCGCGTATCAGCACGCGGGACTTCGCCCGGCCTGCCTCGCCCGCACCGTCCTGCTCCCCGTTCGTCCACCCGGCCGGCAGCAGCAGCTGGCCCACGATCGACGACGCCATCAGGGCTCCCGCGAGGAGCAGCGGCACCCGCGGCGCCACCCCGAGGGCGAGGCCGGCCACCGCGACCG
This sequence comes from Streptomyces bicolor, assembly GCF_000719285.1. Classification (GTDB taxonomy): domain Bacteria; phylum Actinomycetota; class Actinomycetes; order Streptomycetales; family Streptomycetaceae; genus Streptomyces; species Streptomyces bicolor. The sequence goes on from NZ_JOFS01000021.1 coordinate 26,658, forward strand.
GGGAGACCGCCCACACACCGGACATCAGCATCGACTCGGCCGACAGCGCCTGCGGCACGGCACGCTCCGGGACCAGCGAGGTCAGCAGCGCCCGCTGACCACCGGCGGTCGCCGCCGGCGCCGCACCGGCCAGGAACGCGAACGCCCCCAGCACCACGGGGTGCGCCCCGGCCAGCACCCCGAGCCCCGCGAACCCCACCGCCCCGCCCGCGAGCCCGACGACCAGATGCCGCCGACCGCGAGCCGGATCCAGCCGCAGTCCGAGGACCGGGGCGGCGATGATCTCGCCGAGCACGTACACGGCCGCGAGAGTCGCGCCCAGCGTGTACCCGCCGGGCCGCTCCCGCACCAGGAACACCAGGGCCAACGGCGTCATGGCGACCGGCATGCGAGAGGCGACGGCGGTGCAGGCCCAGATCAGGACCTGCTTGGAGGCGACGTCTCGATAGGTCATGCAGATGACGGTAGGCGCCGCCACTGACAACCCGGCAGACACTTTCCGGGCCTGTGGAAAACGGCGTCAGGAGGCCCTCGGCCCCCGCATCCGCGCAAGGCACCCAAGGTGCCCGCGGTGCCCAAGGCGTCCACGGCGTCCACGGTTCCGCTCAGAAGGTGAGCACCCCGCGAGCCACCTTCCCCGCCTCCGCGTCCGCCGCCGCCCGCTCGAACTCCTCGACCGGATACGTCTGCGTCACCAACTCGTCCAGCAGCAGCCGCCCCTCCCGGTACAGCTCGGAGTACAGCGCGATGTCCCGCTGCGGCCTCGACGACCCGTACCGGCACCCGAGGATCGACTTGTCCAGGTACATGGACGACACGACGAAGGAGGCCTCGGCGCCCGCCGGCGGAACCCCCAGCAGGATCGCCTGTCCGTGCCGGTCGAGCAGATCGACGGCCGCCCGGATCAACTCGACGCGCCCCACGCACTCGAAGGCATGGTCCGCCCCCGTCGGCAACAGCTCGCGCACTCCCTCCACCGACGTCAGGAAGTCGGTCGCCCCGAACCGCCGCGCCACCGCTTCCTTCGCCGGATTGGCATCGACGGCGACGATCCGCGACGCACCCGCGATCCGCGCCCCTTGAACGACGTTGAGCCCGATGCCCCCGGCCCCGATGACGAGCACGCTGTCCCCACGGTCCACCTTGGCCCGGTTGAGCACGGCGCCCACCCCGGTGAGCACCCCGCACCCGATGAGCGCGGCCGAGGGCATGGGGATGTCCTTCGGGATCCGAACCGCCTGCACGGCCTTCACCACGGTCCACTCGGCGAACGCGGAGTTGGACGCGAACTGGAAGACGGGCCGCCCTCCCCGGCCGAACGGCTGCCCGGGCCGCCCGATCGCGTGCCGGCACATGGTCGGCCGCCCCCGGTCGCACTCAGCACACGTACCGCAGTTGGCGAGCGTGGACAGGGCCACATGGTCCCCGGGGACGACATGGGTGACCCCCACACCCACCGCCTCCACCACCCCCGCCCCTTCATGCCCCAACACCACAGGAACCGGAAAAGGTATGGTCCCGTCCACCACGGACAGATCGCTGTGACACAACCCGGCCGCCGAGATCGCGACCACGACCTCCCCCGGCCCCGGGTCCCGCACCTCGAGGTCATACGCGACCTCTACCCGCTTCCCGTCGAACACCACGCCGCGCATCACACAACCCCCTTGGGTTCCCTGGGCAACCCGAGCACCCGCTCGGCGATGATCGTGCGCTGAACCTGGTCCGACCCGCCGTAGATGGTGTCGGCCCGGGAGAACAGGAAGAGGTGCTGCGCCTCGTCGAGTTCGTACGGCGCGGAGGGCGACCACTCCACCGGCCCGACCCCCGCCGCGGCACCCCGCACCTGCACCGCCAGCTCCCCGAGCCGCTGATGCCAGCCACCCCACAGCAGCTTCGCCACACTGGGCGCCCCCGCGTCCCCGGCCCGCCCGAGCGTGCGCAACGCGTTCCAGCGCATCACCCGCAGCTCGGCCCACTGCCGCACCAGCCGCTCCCGAACGACGGGATCACCCACGGCACCGGACCTCACGGCCGCCTCCACGACGCTCCCCAACTCCCGTGCGAACCCGATCTGCTGAGCGAGCGTGGAGACCCCCCGCTCGAACCCGAGCAGACTCATCGCGACCTTCCACCCCGCGCCCTCACCCCCGACGACGTGCTCCACGCGCGCGTGCGCCCCGTCGAAGAACACCTCGTTGAAGTCGCTGGTGCCGGTCATCTGCCGGATGGGCCGAACCTCGATGCGCCCCGGCTGATCCATGGGAACGAGCAGGAAGCTCAGGCCCCGGTGGCGGGTCGAGTCCGGATCCGTCCGGACGAGAACGAAGCACCAGTCGGCCTCATGAGCGAGGGAGGTCCAGATCTTCTGCCCGGTGACCCGATACGTCCCGTCCGAGGCCCGCTCGGCCTTCGTACGAACCCCCGCGAGGTCGGACCCCGCCCCGGGCTCGCTGTACCCCTGACACCAGAGCTCCTCACCGAGGGCGATCGGCGGCAGGAAGCGGCGCTTCTGCTCGCCGGTCCCATGGGCGATCAGGGTGGGCCCCAGCAGGTTCTCCCCGATGTGCCCGGACCGCGCCGGCGCCCCGGACCGCGCGTATTCCTCGGCCCAGACGACCTGTTGGGTAAGCCGGGCACTCCGATTGCCGTAGCCACTTTCAGGCCACCCGAGCCCGATCCACCCGGCTTTCCCGAGGGCCCGCTCCCAGGTACGACGCTCCTGCGCGCCCTCGACATGCTCGGAGAGCCACGCCCGAGCCTCCACCCGGAACGCTTCGTCATCGCCGCTGAACCCGAAGTCCACTGACGTCTCCTCTTGTCACCGGTCGGATCGAACCCCCTAGGGGCGCGGGGCTGTGCCAATATGCGGCTCCGCCGCCTGGGCGCGACCAGCCACGAACAACCCGCAGCCGCCCCCGACAAATCCCCCTGAGCTATTGGGTGTTAGGCCGCGCACCCTCCCGCGCCGCCCTCTCCATCGCCTCCACCCGAGCAAGCATCGGCATGGGATCCACCCCCACCGACCCCGGAAGAACCTCCGCAATCCGCTCGGGCGTCCAGGAACCATCGGCATAAGCACAGCGCAGCTCCCGCGGCTGAGCCCACACCGCGATCTTCGCCCCCGCGACCGTGTACACCTGCCCCGTGACCCCCTGCTCCCGAGCCGCATCCGACAGCAGGTACACGACCAGCGCGGCCACAGCCTCCGGCTCGCCGATCTCCGCCAGCTCCATGGGAACGTTGGCGGACATACGCGTACGGGCGACCGGCGCCACCGCGTTCGCGGTCACCCCGTACTTGTGCAGGCCCAGCGCAGCGCTCCGCACCAGCGAGATGACCCCACCCTTCGCCGCGCTGTAGTTCGCCTGCGAGACCGACCCTTGGTGATTGCCACTGGTGAACCCGATCAGGGTCCCTGCCCGCTGCTTGCGCATCACGGCGGACGCGGCCCGGAAGACCGTGAAGGTCCCCTTCAGGTGAGTGGCGACAACGGGATCCCACTCCGCCTCGGTCATGTTGAACAGCATCCGCTCCCGCAGGATCCCGGCGACGCATACGACGCCGTCGAGGCGTCCGTACGACGCCAGCGCCACGTCGACGACCCGCTGCCCACCCGCCATCGTGGAGATGTCGTCCCCTACCGCGACCGCCTCCCCGCCGGCCGCCTCGATCTCCTTGACGACGGCTTCGGCGACCTCGCTGGTGGGCGACGCGCCGTCCACGGAGACGCCGTAGTCGTTGACGACGACCCGGGCCCCCTCGGCGGCAGCAGCCAGCGCCACCGCCCGCCCGATCCCCCGGCCCGCCCCCGTCACGGCGACGACCTTGCCTGCCAAGAAGTTCCCCATGCCCCGGCCCCTTCCCGCAGTTTCTGACGGTCCGTTAGATTCGATTCGATTCTACGACCCGTCAGATACGGGGAGACAAGCCCCCGGGGAGGACTCATGTCACTGCCGGACGCGTTCCACGAGATCGCCAAGCGCGTGAACAACTGGGGCCGTTGGGGTTCCGACGACGAGATCGGCACCCTGAACCTGATCACCGACGACGTCGTCCGCGAGGCGGCCACCTGCGTCCGTACCGGCCGCCGTGTCCCCCTCGCCCTCCCCCTGCAACAGGACGGCGTCCAGACGGGGATGATCCCCGGACGCGTCAACCCCCTGCACGCCATGGTGCAGATCAACCAGGAGATCTTCGGCCCGGGAACCGTCGCCTGCAGCGACGACACCGTGACCATGGGCCTGCAGGCAGCCACCCACTGGGACGCGCTCACCCATGTCTCGCACTCGGGCCGGATCTACAACGGCCGCTCCGCCGACACCATCACCCCGCACGGCGGCGCCGAGTTCAGCGGCATCGACAAGGCGCGGCACATCGTGTCGCGGGGCGTGCTGCTGGACGTGGCACGCGCGCGTGGCGTCACGCGGCTCGACGGCGGGCACGCGGTCACCCCGGAGGATCTGGAGGCGGCGGAGGAACTCGCGGGCACGCGCGTGCGTGCCGGCGACATAGTGCTCGTACGGACCGGTCAGATCCAGGTCTACCTCGCCGGCGACAAGCACGCGTACGGCTACCCCTCGCCCGGCCTGTCGATCCGTACGCCGGAGTGGTTCCACGCGCGCGATGTGGCGGCCGTCGCGAACGACACGCTGACGTTCGAGATCTTTCCGCCCGAGACGGAGGATCTGTGGCTGCCCGTGCACGCGCTGGACCTGGTGGAGATGGGGATGCTCCAAGGGCAGAACTGGAATCTCGAGGAGTTGTCCACAGCCTGTGGAGAAGTCGGCCGCTACACGTTCCTGCTGTCGGCGATGCCCGAGCCCTTCATCGGCGGCACGGGGACTCCCGTCGCTCCCGTGGCCGTGCTCTGACGACGCCGGTTGGCGGCGCGGCGCCCCCACTCTCGGCTACGCTCGAGCGGGAGCTGCCCCCATCCGCCCCAAGCACGGCACCGCGCCACCATCCGACTCGGCGCGCCTTCCCCCACTCTCCGCTCCCCCTGCCCTGAGAGAACCGACGCCGAATCACGACCCACGCTCGACAAGGGCCTCCGTCACCAAAACCCTCGTCGTCCCCTCGCGGCGAATCGCTGACCACAAGCGTGATCAACCGGACACGCCACGTCAACTCCCAGTCGGCGATTTGTTACTTACGCCCCATTCACAGCGGCCGCGCACGGGAGCACACCCGGGCGCACCGACGTCCACCCGAGGGGGAGAGACAGCGCTTTCTGCAACCGTGCACCGAATCCAGCGGAATTATCGGCACATGCGCCTGTCACACCGCTTCGTACGCGAGCCCCTCATACGCCGACGCCCCGCTCCCGTAGGCGGAAGCGGCCCCCTTCGACTCCGCGGCGCGGTCCAGTTCGCACCAGATCCGCTTGCCGGCGCCCTCTGAGCTCCAGCCCCACCGGTCCGCGAGACCGTCGACCAGCGCGAGGCCCCGGCCGCCCGTCGCGTCATCGTCGGCGCACCGGGGCACCGGGGCGCGGCCACTGCGGTCGGCCACCTCGAGCCGTACGGTGGCGCACTCCTGGGCGGCCCCCGGCAGGGACAGTCGCAGCACGGCCGGGCAGCCGGTGTGCACCACGGCGTTGGTGACCAGTTCGGACACGAGCAGGATCAGCGTCTCGGCGAGCGGTTCGTCGATCCCTATCCCCGACCCGGCGAGCCGCGAGCGGGCCCACCGCCGGGCTCGCCCCACCTCAGCGGGGTCGGGCCGGATCTCCAGCTGCACTTGAAGCACCTGCACCGCTCACACCATCCGAACCGGCGGACACATAGCCCCGCGCCTCACGAGGGCCACGATCCTAGCCATTTTTTTCATGGCCAGAACAATGGCCAAAGCCAGGGTCACGGAACGTGAATCCCTTAGCTGACAGCATGGTTGACGTACAGTCACCCCAACAAGCGCTTCGGGCATATTCCAGCGCGAAGGAGTACCCCTGCGGCATACTGTGCGACGCTTGTTGCGAGGAGTCGAACAGGCGGGGGCAGAAAGCCCTCCCGCCCTGCGAGAAGCGGCGCGCACCGCCGGATCCGGGGCCGCCTCAAGGGCAACTCCGGCATGGCTCATGCTCGGAACCACTCGCATCTCACACAAGGTACCGGAGCGGACCGCCGACTCCAGGACGTGACGAGTCACGCGTAGGACACAACCCGATATCAACGCTCCGTAATTCCGGTATGCCACATTCCGCGACATCGGCGCGGGCATCCTGGGCGACACCGCAGACCAAGGCGCGTTAGGTCGGGCGTGCGAGGAGTTCGGCGGCCAGACTCTCCTCACTGTCCGTGACGTCGCCTGCACGGTAGGTCCGCACCCATGCCCGCTTCAGATGCAGGTGCACCTCGAACTCCCAGGTGAATCCCATGCCGCCGTGCACCTGGAGACAGTCGCGGGCGCCGCGCACGGCGGCCTCGTCCGCCAGCAGCCGGGCCGCGTCGATGTCGACCGGTTCGGCGGTGACGGCCGCCGCGTAGACGGCCGCGCGGGCCGTCTCCGTGCGCACCAGCATCTCCGCGCACAGATGCTTCACCGCCTGGAACGCGCCGATCGGCTGCCCGAACTGCTCGCGCGCCCGGGCGTGTTGCACGGCCAGCTCGCACGCGCGCGTGGCGCTGCCGAGCTGCTCGGCGGCGGTGAGGAGTACGGCGACGGGGTCCACGCCGGAAGCCGAGGGAACCCGGTGCAGGGGCGTCAGCGGGTCGACCGACCGCAGCGGTACGGCCGCCTGCGCGTCGCCCCGCACGACGTCCGCCTGCGCGAGCCACTCCACCAGGCCGTTGCCGGCGGCCGCCACGACCACCTCCCCGGTGGCCGCGCCCGGCACGTCCCCCGCGGCCAGATGGGTGGCCACCAGCGGCCCCGGCAGCAGGGCCCGGCCCGCCTCCTCGAACGCCAACACCGCCTCGGGCAGCCCGAGTCCGACCCCGCCCTCGGACTCCGGCAGCCGCAGCGCGAAGAACCCGGCCGCGCCGAGCTCGCGCCACAGCGCGCGGTCCAGACGGCCGGGCGTGTCGAGGGCGGCCCGCAGCGTCTCCGGGCCGAAGCGCCGCGCCAGCAGCTCCCGCACACCGCCTTGCAACGCGCGCTGGTCCTCGGTCAGTTGGAACCGCATCCGTCACCGCCCCTTCGGCAGCCCGAGGATCCGCTCGGCCACGATGTTCCGCTGGATCTGCGAGGTGCCGGCCGCGATGGTGTACGACAGCGAGGACAGGCGGTCGAGGACCCACGGCCGGTCAAGGTCGAGGGATTCCGGCCCCAGGACGTCGGCCGCCGCGTCGTACAGCTCCTGGCGGGCGTGCGAATACCTCAGTTTGAAAACCGAACCCCCGACCCCCGGCACACCGCCCGTGAGCTCCGCCTCGCTCACGTTCCACTGCGTCAGCCGCCACAGCGCCCGGAACTCGGCGTTCAGCCGCCCCAGCCTGCGCCGCAGCACCGGATCGTCCCAGCGCCCGTTCTTGCGTGCCTCGACGGCGAGTTCGCGCAGTACGCGCCGGCAGGCTACGACCTCGCCAACGAAGGCCGTGCCGCGCTCGAAGGACAGGGTCACCATCGTCACGCGCCAGCCGTCGTTCTCGTCGCCGACGCGGTTGGCGACCGGCACCCGCACCTCGTCGAGGAACACCTCGGCGAACTCGGCCGACCCGGCGAGGGTCCGCAGCGGCCGTACGGTGATGCCCGGCGCGTCCATGGGCATGGCCAGCCAGCTGATCCCGCGGTGCTTGGGCGCCTCGGAGTCGGTGCGCACCAACAGCTCGCACCAGTCGGCCACTTCGGCATGGGAGGTCCAGATCTTGGACCCGCTCACCACATAGTCGTCGCCGTCCCTACGCGCGCGCGTGCGCAGCGCCGCGAGGTCGGATCCGGCGTCCGGTTCGCTGAAGCCCTGGCACCAGACCTCGTCCCCGCGCAGGATCGGCGGCAGCCAGCGCGCCCGCTGCTCGGCGGTTCCCTCGGCGGCGATGGTCGGCCCCGCGTGCAGCAGCCCCACGAAGCCGGCGCCCACGTAGGGCGCGCCCGCCTTCTCGGTCTCCTCGAGGAAGATCAGCCGCATGGTCGGGGAGGCGTCCCAGTGGACCTCGGCGTACCCGGCGTCGTACAGCCTGCGCTGCCAGCCGAGGTCGTAGGCGCGGCGCCCGGGCCAGTCGTCGGGGGACGGCTTCGGCGGGAGCGTCGGAAGGACCCTGCCCAGCCACTCCCGCAACCGCGCCCGGAACTCCTCCTCTTCGGGCGTGTACGTGAGGTCCATCCACCACCTGCCTGACGGCCCGTCAGTTTCACCAGCAGGCTAGCCCCGCACCCCTGGACCGACAAGGCGCCGAGCCCTACGCTCTCGGCACGATCTGACACACCGTCAGTAAAAGGGGGTTGTCGTGAACGACACCGCACACGCCCTGGGTTCCTCGCGCACGCTCTGGGAACTGGTCGCACGCCGTGCCGAACTGACCCCCGACCGCCCCGTCCTCCTCCAGGACGACCGCGCACTGTCCTTCGGCGAGCTACGCGCGCGTGCCGAGCGCGTGGCGGCCGGCCTGCACGGCATGGGCGTACGCCCCGGGACGGTCGTCGCCTGGCAGCTGCCCACCCGCATCGAGACCGCCCTGCTCTCCTTCGCGCTGGCCCGCCTGGGCGCCGTGCAGTCGCCGGTCATCCCGTTCTACCGGGACCGCGAAGTCGGCTTCGCACTGCGGGAGTCGAAGGCGGAGTTCTTCGCGGTGCCGGGCGAGTGGCGGGGCTTCGACCACACCGAGATGGCGCGGCGACTGGGCGCGAAGGGCATCTTCGAGGCGTACGGCACCCTGCCCGACGGCGATCCGACCGTACTGCCCCCGCCGCCCACCGAGGGCACCTCGGTGCGCTGGATCTACTGGACCTCGGGGACGACGTCCGACCCCAAGGGCGTACTGCACACCGACCGTTCGCTGATCGCGGGCGGCTCCTGCCTTGCGCACGCGCTGCGCCCGACGGCCGACGACATCGGGTCGATCGCCTTCCCGTACGCCCACATAGGCGGCCCGGACTACATGGTGATGCTGCTGCTGTACGGCTTCCCGGCGGTGCTGTTCGAGCAGTTCGCGCTGCCGGACGCGCTGGAGGCGTACCGCGGGCACGGTGTGACGATCGCCGGCGGGTCGACGGCCTTCTACTCGATGTTCCTGGCGGAGCAGCGCAGGCGGCCGGGCGGGGACAAGGTCGTGCCCTCGTTGCGGCTGCTGGCGGGCGGCGGGGCGCCGAAGCCGCCGGAGCTGTACCACGCCGTGGTGCGCGAGATGGGGGTGCAGCTCACACACGGGTACGGCATGACCGAGGTGCCGATGATCACGATGGGGGCGCCGGACGACACGGCGGACAACCTGGCGACGACGGAGGGGCGACCGCCGAAAGAGATGGAGATACGGATCGTGGAGGGGGAGGTGCGGCTGCGCGGGGAGGCGGTGTGCCGGGGGTATCTGGACCCGGCGCAGACGGCGGCGGCCTTCGACGAGGAGGGCTTCCTGCGCACCGGTGACCTCGGCCATCTCACCGGCAGTGGGCATCTGGTGCTGACCGGGCGCCTCAAGGACGTGATCATCCGCAAGGGCGAGAACGTCTCGGCGAAGGAGATCGAGGACCTGCTGCACGGGCATCCGGCGGTGGGAGACGTCGCCGTCATAGGGCTGCCGGACCCGGAGCGCGGGGAGCGGGTCTGCGCGGTCGTGGAACAGCCGGCCGGCGCGGCGAAACTGACGCTCGCGGAGCTGACCGCCTACTTGCGCGGGGAAGGGCTGTCGACGCACAAGCTGCCGGAGCAGTTGGAGGTGGTCGACGCCCTTCCGCGCAACGAGACCCTGCGGAAGGTGCTCAAGTACAAGCTCAGGGAGCGCTATTCGGGGACCGTGAAGTAGCGGGCGAACGCCGTCACGATCTCGCTCTCCGCCACCTGGCCGTCGCCGTCCGTGTCGAGCGCGGCGGCGGCCGCCCGGGCGACCTCCTCCTGGACCCCGAGGCAGCCGAGCACGCGCGCGGTGTCGGTGACGGTGGCGTATCCGTCACCGTCGGGGTCGGCCACGGCGAGGGCGCCGTGCAGGAAGGGGCGGGCGATCTCCGCGAACCGGTCGGGGTTGTCGCGCAGCCGCTTGACCGCGCCGTTCACGAACTCCTCGCGGGTGATGCGCTGGTCGCCGTCGCGGTCCGCGATCCCGGCCATGCCCTGCCAGAACGCCTCGGCGCCGACGTACAGCGCCTGGCCCTTGTCGGACCGGGCGGCGGTGCCGAACTCCGCGAGCAGCGCCTTGGCCGCCGCGTTGAAGTCCTCCCGGTCGATGTAGCCGTTGCCGTCCTGGTCGAAGGTGGCGAACCGGGCGGCGATCTTGCGCTCGTACTCGCTGCTGACCATGTCTTATCGGGCCGCCTTACGTCACGTGGGGTGCATCTGGCACGGAGCGTACGACGCCGTGGGGCGTCCGGGCGCGGGAAAGCGGCGGTTGTGCCAAGACCGAGGGAATTTTGGGACAACGGTGTGGCACTTCGAGGGGGTGGTGAACGGACCCCTCAAGGTGGCGGGAAGTCCGGCCCCTCAGGCCGACAGTGGTCCGGCGTCCTCCGCGACCGCCGCCGCGACGTCCGGGTAGACCTCGAACAGCCGGCGCACTCCCAGCGCCCCCAGAACCCGGTTGACGTGCGAGCCGTCCGCCGCGCCCTGCGCGGGGAGTATCAGCCGCAGGCTGCCCTGGCAGGAGCGGATCAGGCGGCGGGCGGCGATGAGCACGCCGACCCCGCTGGAGTCGCAGAACATGACGTCGGAGAGGTCCAGGACGAGGCTGTGGCGCCCTTCGGCGACCGCCTCGTGGACATGCTGGCGGAGCACCGGCGAGGTCACCAGGTCCAGCTCCCCCGAAACCTGGAGCACGGCCCAGTCGCCCCGCTCGTCGCCGATCACTTTCACCGTCACCACCACGCCCCTCGCCCGCCGACACTCGCCGAAACGGAAGCGACTCCTACGCTTCCTTGCAGCGCGGCTGCCCAGCGGCTGTTCCCTGAAACACCCCCCAGGAAACGGTCACCGATCAGAAGAGGCTTGTTTCAATCGCATTCGATCCTGTTCGATCGGTTCCGATCGCACTACGGTCGGGTAACCGAGCGGGTGCGGGATCGGACAGGCCCTCTATCACGAGTGCGAGGTGCGTCACCAGCCATGGCTCTACAAGGGGCGCACATTGCGACAAAGGGGCGTGCGCTGTCATCCGTGCCGACTACATTCGGGGAGACGGCGGACGCACGCTGGACAGGGACGGACCGGTGAGGGGGCTGTATGGCGAAGAGGGACGCACCGCCCCGCTGGGACCGCAAGATGCAGCAGCGCCTCGCCCGCGGTGAGGCGGCCGCCCTCGGCGAGCTCTACGACCGGTTCGCCTCGCTGGTGCACGGCCTCGCCCACACCGTGCTGGGCGACGAGCGCGCCGCCGACCACCTCACCCGCGACGTCTTCGCCCATGTCTGGGAGCACCCGGACACCTACGACCCCAAGCAGGGCCCGCTGCGCTCCTGGGTCGCCGCGCTGACCCACCGCCTCGCCGTGCAGCGGCTGCGCGCCACCGAGACCGCCGCCCTCCGCCAGGCCGGCCACGGCTCGACCGAGGAACTGGAGCGCAAGGTGCGGCACGCCTCGGTCGCCGCCCGCGCCGACTACATCGTCCAGTCGATGCCCGTACCGCTGCGCGCCGCCCTGGAACTGGCCTATTTCCAGCGCCGCGACTACCGCCAGACCGCCGTCGACCTCGGCGTCACCGAGGACGAGGCCCGCCGCCGCCTCCGCCTGGGCCTGCAACTGCTCTCCACGGCCCACGACGCCGGAGCCGCGCCAGGGGCGCCGCCGGGATACGGGGGTGCGGTGTGAACGAGGCGGGACGGTTCGAGGTGTACGACGAGAACGAGGGGCCGGGGGACCACGGAAGCGAGGAGCCGAACGAGAAGGAAGACGGTGAGAGTGGCTCGGGAGACACCTCCCGTGGAGCCGACGGCATGAGCAGCGGCAACGGCGACGACCGGCTCCCCACCCCCGAACCGAGGCCGGACCAGCCGCCCCGCATACCGCTCCCCCGCGCCTCCGTCGAGGACACCGGACAGCCCCTGCCCGACCTTCGGGTGCCCGACCTCACCGAACCGGCCCCACGTCCGGCTCCGCTCCTGCTGGAGCACCGGGTCCTGAAGTCGCTCCTCGGGGCGTGGGCGCTGGCCGCCTGCTCACCGGAGGAGACGGCGGCCCTGGAGGACCACCTCGGCGACTGCGGCGCCTGCGCGGACGAGGCGCTGCGCCTGCGCGAGGCCGTCGGTCTGCTGCACCCCGCCGAGACCCTCGACCTGGACCCGTCCCTGCGCACCCGCGTCCTCGCGGGCTGCCTGGAGAGGCGCCCACCGCGCATCCCGGTGCCGGAGTGGGCGTCTCCGTACGACGCCGAGACAGCCCGCCTGGACGCCCTGCTGCAGGACTTCGGCGACGCCGAGTGGCACGCGCCCGTGCGGCTGCGGTGGTTCGAGAAGGACGAGCCGGCGAGCCGCCGTACGACGGTCGCCGGGGTCATCGCGCATCTGCTGACGGTCGACGGGCTGGTGGCGATCGCGCTGGGCCTGGAGGACCCGATGGGCGACGTGACCGCGGACCGCCCGACCCCGTCCGCGCGCACGGAGGCGTACTGGCGGGCCTCGCACTACCCGCCGACACGCGCCGTGCGGGCACCGTGGCGCGCGCAGACCCACGACCTGGTCCGCACGGTGTCCTTCACGGGCGGCGGCACCGGCAAACTGTCCGTCCCGTACGGCGACTTCGAACTGCCGCTGCACGACGCGATGCTGGACCGCGCCTTCGAGTGCTGGGTGCACGCCGAGGACATCGCCGAGGCGGTGGACTACCCGTACGAGCCGCCGTCCGGCCGCGACCTGCACAGCATGGTCGGCCTGGCGGCCCGCATGCTCCCCACGGTGCTTTCGGCGCGCCGCCGAGCGGGGCTGGCGGCGCCGGCCTCCGGCCCACACCGCCATCTGGTCTCGGCCGGCGAGCCCGGCCGCTCGCTCCGGCTGGAGATCGAGGGCTCGGGTGGCGGGGAGTGGCTGATCCCGCTGGACTCTCCGGCAGCGGTGGGCTCCGCGGAGCACGAGGTGGCCCATATCGCCCTGGATGGCGGGGAGTTCTGCCGGCTGGCCGCGGGGCATGTGTCTCCGACGGAGGCGGCGGGGCAGGTCGGTGACCGGGAGGCGATCAGGGATGTGCTGTTCGCTGCGGCGAGCTTGAGCCGGATGTAGGGGGCGGTTACGGCTTCGCGGGCGGCTGCGGGTGGGTTTGTGGTTGCTCGCGCAGTTCCCCGCGCCCCTTGAGTACGTGCAGTGGACGCTCCTAAGGGGGGGGCGGGGAACTGCGCGACCAGCCCACGACTACCCGCAGCCGCCCGCCAAACAGAACTACCCGAGCTCCTAGGCGAATACGACCGTCCGCCGGCCGTTCAGCAAAATCCTCCGCTCGGCATGCCACTTGACCGCCCGAGCCAACGCCTGACACTCCACGTCCCGCCCGATCGCCACCAGCTGATCCGGCGTGACGTCGTGCCCCACCCGCTCGACCTCCTGCTCGATGATCGGCCCCTCATCGAGGTCGGCGGTCACATAGTGTGCCGTGGCGCCGATCAGCTTGACACCCCTGGCGTGAGCCTGGTGATACGGCTTCGCACCCTTGAAGCTCGGCAGGAAGGAATGGTGGATGTTGATGATCCGCCCGCTCAACTGCTTGCACAGGTCGTCCGAGAGGACCTGCATGTAGCGGGCCAGCACGACCAGCTCCACACCCTCCTCGCGCACGATCTCCAGCAGCTGCGCCTCGGCCTCGGACTTGTTGTCCTTCGTCACCGGGATGTGGTGGAAGGGGATGTCGTACGACCCCACGAGCTCGGCGAAGTCGGTGTGGTTGGACACCACGGCGGCGATCTCCACCGGCAGCGCCCCGATCCGGGCGCGGAACAACAGGTCGTTCAGGCAGTGCCCGAACTTGCTGACCATCAGCAGGACCCGCATCTTCTCCTCGGCCCGGTGGATCTGCCAGTCCATCTGGAAGGAGTCACCGATCGCCGCGAAGCTCGCCCGCAGCTTGTCCACCGTCACCGGCGCCTCCGCCGAGAAGTGGACGCGCATGAAGAACAGTCCCGTGTCGTGGTCGCCGAACTGCTGGCTGTCCTCGATGTTGCAGCCGGTCATGAAGAGGTAGCTCGACACGGCGTGCACGATGCCCTGCTTGTCGGGGCAGGACAGGATGAGGACGTACTGGTCGGCGGGGACCGCGGCTCGGGTGGACTGCTCGTTCATGCAGCACAGGGTCCCATATCCGACGCGCCCGGCGGACAGCCGTCCCGTTACGCGGACCGCGTCATGATCCGCAGCACCTCGAGCGTGCGCGGCGGGGTCTCCGGGTCCTCGCCGTCGGCCATGGCCATCCGGACGTGAGCGTCCCGCGCCGCGCGCACCGCTTCCGGCCACCCCTGGTGCTCCATGTACGCGGAGACCGGCGCGTCCGGGCCGACCTGGTGCATGATGCGCAGCACCCGCAGCACGGCGGTGTCGACCAGCGCCGCCTCCTGCGAGTCCCGGAATATGGTGCCGACGTATTTCTCCGCCGACCAGTTGTCGAGCCAGGTGTCCTCGACCAGGCGGTAGACGGCGTCGGTGACGTCGCCGTATCCGTCGACGCCGGCCAGCCAGACGTCCCGCTGGAACACCGGATCGGAGAGCATGTGCAGCGCGGAGCGCACATTGCTGCGCCAGCGCCACCACGGCATGTCGTTGTGTGGCATGCCGCCCATGGTGGATGAGCGACGGCCGCGACGGGAAGAGCTCTCCGAACCTTGCACGGTCATCGATCGTACGTTTCCTCTTCACAGGCACACCACTGGCCCCCGTAATTCACCTTCCAGTCACCTCTTGATAACCAAGGGTCACGCGGAGGTTTGTTGTGTGGCGGAATCGTGCGTGTCCATGACCGGCAGGCCACGCATGCGCAGCACCTACCTCCCCGCGACCCGCAAGCAGCCCGTGAGAGCCGCGGCGCGCTCCGCGGCCACCCTGGTGGCGTGTGCGTCCCTCGCCGTCGGATGCGGGGTCATCCCCGGTACCACGGGGGGTTCCGGGGATGACTCGATCACCGTCATGACCTGGGCCCCGCAGAACACCAAGGCCACCAACAAGCCCGGCATGCCCGCCTTCGCGCAGGCATACGCCCGCTGGGTCAACGCCCACGGTGGCCTCAAGGGCCGCAAGCTGAAGGTCCTCACCTGCAACGACCACAACGACAGCGTGGCCGCGGCGAAGTGCGCCGACCGCGCGGTCGAGGAGAACGCCGTCGCGGTCATCGGCTCCTACAGCCAGTTCGGCGACACCTTCCTGCCCTCGCTGGAGGGCGCCGGCATCCCGTACATAGGCGGCTACGGCGTCACCAACGCCGAGTTCACCAGCCCCCTCTCCTACCCCGTCAACGGCGGCCAGCCCGCCCTCCTGGCGGGCCTCGGCAAGGAGCTGGCCGGCCGCTGCGGCCCCGTCGCGCTGGTGCGCCCCGACACCATCGCGGGCGACGAGCTGCCGCCTCTGCTCGACTCCGGCCTCAAGGCGGGCGGGCACCCCGCCTCGGGCGACCAACTGGCCGACGAGGACGCCACCGAGTACGCGAGCCAGTCGGTGCGCGCCCTGGACTACGCCGCCGGCGACCTGTCGGACACGGGCTGCGTGGTGCCCGCCCTCGGCGACCGCACCAGCACCTTCATGGACTCCTTCCGGCGATCGCGCGAGGACTTCTCCGCCGTGCGCACCGCCACCGTCCTCGGCAGCGTCGACCAGACCGTGATCAACACGACCGGCGGGGCGACCGTGTACGACGGGTCGTACATCACCGGCTGGTACCCCGTGGCGAGCGATCCGCGCTGGGACGCCATGAAGAAGGTGATCAGCGAGCAGGCCTTCGGCGACAACCGCATCGACCCCGCGGACCCCGGCGTGCAGACCACGTGGATCGCCTACACGGTGTTCAAGAAGGTCGTCGAGTCGCTGGGCGACGGCGAGGTGAACGCCGACTCGGTGCGGGACGCCCTGAACAACGGCATGAAGATCTCCACGGGCGGACTCACCCCGGCCCTCCAGTGGAAGTTCCAGGACGTCCTGGCCTCGGTCGGCTTCCCCCGTCTGGTCAACCGCAAGGTGACCCTGCAGGTGGTGCGGGACGGCCGGCTGGTGGCGGCCCGCAAGGGCTTCATCGACGTGACGAGGACCCTGCAGAACGCCGACCTGAACTGACCGTCCGCGCCACCTACAGCTGGGTCGGCTGGCGCTGCGTCAGGCCGTACTTCTCGGCGATCGCGTTCCACAGCCGCGCGGCCGTCTTCTTCTGCTCGCTGGCGGTGCCGCTGGCCCGGTTGCCGGCCTGGGTCTGGCCGGTGGAACGAGCCTGGCCCTTCTTGCAGAGCTGCCCCTTCTTGGCCGCCACCTGGTCCGCCCACGCCGCGTAGTGGTTGTCGGCGGACGCCGACGCCTGCCACGCCTTGGTCAGCGCGGTGGTCAGCGCCGCGTGGTTCGGGAGCTTGTCGACGGTGAGCTTGGACAGGTCGGTGACCAGCTGGTTGCGCTGCCCGGCCGCGTCACGCAGGTCCTTGGCGGCCTGCGCGAGGTTGCCGCAGGACTTCACGTCGGCCACCGCGTTGATCACGGCGGTACGGCTGTCACCGCTGTCGGCCAGCAGCTTGTCCAGGGCGATCGCCTGCTCCTCGGCCGGGTCGGCGGGCGGCGAGGAGGAATCCTCGGTCGCCGGGGCCGTGGCGGCGGCGGGTCGGTTCTCCTCGGTCTTCTTGTCGTCCCCGCCGCCCGCGAGCAGCGCGCCCGCGCCGATGCCGAGGACGGCGATGCCGACGCCGACGGCGGCGATGAGCGGCACCCGCGAGCCGGTACGACCGCCGCGGCCGCCCCGCCCACCGTCGTCACCGCCCGGGCCGTAGGGGGCGTGCGGGTTGTTCGGGCCGGGCGGGAAGTACGCCCCCTCGTGCCGGCCCTGCGGCTGCGCTTGCGGCTGCTGGAAGCGCGGCAGCTGCTGGGTGGACGCGGCCGGGGGCTCGCCGGCTGGCCCGCTGCGGAACAGGTTGTCGAAGTCGGACAGCGGCTGCCGCTGCGGCCCGCCGTGCGGCGCCCCCGCCTGACCGGGCACCGGCGGGATGTACTGCGTGGCATCGGCGTCGGATCCGGACGCGGGCGGCAACGGTCCGCCGCCGCTCTGCCGTGCCCGCCCCAGAATCTGGGTGCTCTCGTTGGACACCTCGGGCGGCAACGCGCCCGGCCCCACCGGCGGGATGTACTGGGTCGCACCCTCGTCCGCGCCGGACGCGGGGGGCGTGCCGGTCGCGCCGACGGGCGGTATGAAGCGGGTGGCCTGGTCGTCGGCGCCCGCGGGGGCGGCACTGACCGGCGGTAGGTACTGAGTGGCGCCTTCGTCGGCCGGAGGCAGCGGAGCCCCGAACCCACCGGTACCGGCCCCGGCGTGCGGAAGCGGCGCGTTGGGGACGCCGTGCCCGGCGGGCGGCAGCGGCGCACCCGGGCCACTCTGCGGAGCGGGCGGCAGCGCACCGGCGGAACCAGCCGCGCCGTACGCCTCCCCACCGGCGGGCGGCAGCGGCACGCTCCCGCCCGGAGTCCCGTACGCCTGGCCACCCGCGGACGGCAGCGGCGCCGAGGACGGGCCGCCGCTCTGCCCGTACGGCGGCTGCGGCGCCGGCATCGGTGCACCGGCCGGGCCGCCATGCCCGTACGACGGCGTGCTCGGCGGCGCACCCTGCGCGCCGCCGCCGTACGCCCCGCCCTCCGGAGCCGCGCCCCACGGGGCCGGGGACGGCGACTGGTACGGCTGCTCCTGCCCGCTCCAGGACTGGCCGGGCTGTGCTCCCCAGGCCTGTCCCGGCGCGGCCGGGGGCGGGGGCGGAGTCTGGGCCTGGTCGGGTCCCCACGGGGTGCCCCAGGCCTGGCCGCCGGGCGGCGCCGAGGGCGGGGGTGTCGTCGGCGGCGTCGCCGGTACCGGGGTCGGCCGGCCCGTCATACCCGGCAGCAGCGGCTCACCACCGTCGGAGGGCAGCACGATGCCTTCGCGCGCTTGCCGCGCCGAGGGCTCCTCGCCCTGTCCACTCTGCGTCACCGGGACTCCTACGAATGGGGGACCTTCGGAATCGTCGGCTCACGCTACCGGGTCCTCCGTTCCAGGTGCTACGCGGCCGAGGACGTGACCTGCGTCCCTGTGACCGCGGTAACAGCAACGGCCCCCAATCCGCTGTTAATGCCCTCCCTTCACACCGGCACCTTCATTTCCCTGCCGTTCACGTCCTCGTACCCCCTGGTTTCATGCCGCGGCCTGGAGGTCCAGCCGCGCCCCGAAGTCCCGTACCACCGGCTCCTCCCGGAACGGCTCCAGCCGCTGCTGGAAGTCCTCCAGATACTCGGCGCCCCGGTTGGAACGGAGCGTGCCCAGGAGTTCGACGGCCTTCAGCCCGGTGTGGCAGGCCTGTTCGATCTCGCGCTGCTGCACCTGTGCCGTGGCGAGCAGCACATAGCCGATCGCACGGCGCCGCGCCTTCGTCTCGGGGAGCCCGGCCAGCGACTCCTCGGCACGTCGCGCCGCCGCCTCGGCCTGGCCGAGGTCGCGGTGGCAGTGCGCCAACTCGTCGGCGAGATAGGCCTCGTCGAAGTGCGTGATCCACGCCGGGTCGTCCCCGGACTCCGGATCCGCCGTCTCCAGCGCGCTCACCGCACGCCCGGACGCCACCTGGGCGGACCGCGCGTCACCCATCAAGGCATGCCCTCGCGCCTCGGCCGCATGGAACATCGCTTCCGCGCGCGGGGTCACGCGCCCCCGCGCCCCCTCCTGCGCCGCCCGCGCCAACTGCGCGATCTCGCGCGGGTTCCCGAGCTGCGCGGCGAGGTGACTCATGGAGGCGGCCAGCACATAGCCGCCGTACCCCCGGTCGCCCGCCGCCTGCGCGAGCCGCAGCGCCTGGATGTAGTACCGCTGGGCCAGCCCCGGCTGGCCGGTGTCGACGGCCATGTACCCGGCGAGCTCGGTCAACCGCGCGACGGCGGCGAAGAGTTCCCGCCCCACCGACTCCCGGTACGACCCGGCCAGCAGCCCGGAGACGACACTGTTCAGGTAGTGCACGACGACCGGGCGCACATGCCCGCTGCCGTACTGGTGATCAAGGTCTACGAGCGCCTGCGTCATCGCCCGCACGGCAGCCACGTCGGACTGCCCCACGCGCGGCCCCGCCGAGCGCGACACCTGCGAGTCCGGCGACGAGATCAGCCAGTCCCGGCTCGGCTCGACCAGCGCGGACGCGGCGACGGACGAGCCGGACAGGAAGTCCCGCCGCCCGACGTCGCTGCGCCACAGCTCGCAGACCTGCTCGATGGCCCCCAGTACAGTCGGCGAGAACTGGAGACCGACGCCGGACGCGAGATTCTTGCCGTTGGCCATGCCGATCTCGTCGATCGTGACCGTACGGCCCAGCTTCCGGCCGAGCGCCTCGGCGATGATCGCCGGCGCCCGTCCCCTCGGCTGCTGTCCGCGCAGCCAACGGGCCACGGACGTCTTGTCGTAGCGCAGATCGAGACCGTGCTCGGCACCGCACATGTTGACCCGGCGGGCCAGCCCGGCGTTCGAGCAACCCGCTTCCTGGATGAGCGCCTGCAGCCGTTCGTTCGGCTGTCGCGCGACGAGAGGCCTTGCGGCCATGGCGTACCCCCTGTGGCTGCGGTGCCTGCCCACGCACCGAGTTGACGTTCTTCCACCGCCGAATCCGGCTCGGGGCACTGGCTGTGCACCGCAAAGTTCCGGCCGTGAAGATCAATGCCCCGTCGGCATACCGAAAATGCGAGGCTTGCGAGGATTGCCGGGGTAAAGGCGGAAGCCGACCCCACAGGTGGCTACCCAGTCCGGGCCGGTGTTCCTCCCACGCGCCCCCACACATGCACCCATGCGCCCCAATTGAGAAATCAATGCTCCTCCCCCGCGCGCGTCATGCCCGTAACCAGGGGTGGGTGCGGGAGTTGTGTTCAGCGTGGAAGAGACGATCCCGGCCACCGAAGCCGCCCAGATTCCGAAGCAGCGCGGCGAAACGCTGCTGGAGACCGCCGTTCGCTACGCCGAGGAGCGCCACTGGGACGTGTTCCCGGGTACCTGGCTGGAAGCCGTCGACGGCGTGCAGGTCTGTTCCTGCGGCGACACCACATGCCCCGCGCCCGGCGCGCACGCCGCGCGCCCGGATTGGGCGACGCTGGCGACGGGCAGCGCGACGGTCGCGCGACGGATGTGGCAGAAGCAGCCGAACGCGTCGATCCTGCTGCCGACGGGCCGTACCTTCGATGCGATCTCCGTCCCGGAGACGGCCGGGTTTCTCGCGCTGGCCCGGATGGAGCGGATGGAGTTGTCGCTGGGGCCGGTGACGTTGACGCCGGATCGTCGGATGCACTTCTTCGTGCTGCCGGGGGCGGCGGTGAAGGTGCCCGAGCTGGTGCGCAAGCTGGGGTGGTCGGTCGGGTCGCTGGATCTGGTAGCGCTCGGGGAGGGGGCGTACGTCGCCGGGCCGCCTACCCGGTTCGGATCCCGGGGGGCTGTGCAGTGGGCCTGCCGGCCTACGCCGGCGAATCGGTGGTTGCCGGATGCGGAGGAGTTGATCTCGCCGCTCGCGTATGCCTGCGGCCGGGACCGGTAGCGCCTCTTCGTCTGCCGAGTGCGGTAGATCGGCGGCTGCGGGTTGTCTGTGGCTGGTCGCGCCCACGCGGCGGAGCCGCCTATTGGATACAGCCCCGCGCCCCTAAGGTTGGCGTCCATGACGTCGGCCGTTAGCGTGCGTGGGCTCTGGAAGCGGTTCGGGCAGCAAGTTGCCGTTGCCGGGATTGATCTGGAGTTGCCTGCCGGGAAGTTCATCGGGCTCGTCGGGCCCAATGGAGCGGGGAAGACCACGACCCTCTCCATGGTGACTGGGCTGCTCAGGCCCGATCAGGGGTCCGTGTCGGTCGTCGGGCACGACGTGTGGCGGGACCCCGTCGAAGTGAAGGCGCGGATCGGGGTGTTGCCCGAAGGTCTGCGGCTCTTCGAGCGGCTCTCCGGGCGGGAACTGCTCGCCTACTCGGGGCGGTTGCGCGGGCTGCCCGGGGCGGAGGTCGACAAGCGGGCCTCGCAACTGCTCGACGTGCTTGATCTCGCGGGGGCCCAGCACAAGCTGGTCGTCGACTACTCGACCGGTATGCGCAAGAAGATCGGGCTCGCGGCCGCGCTCCTGCACAATCCCGAAGTGCTGTTCCTGGACGAGCCGTTCGAGGGCGTCGACCCCGTCTCCGCCCAGACCATCCGCGGAGTCCTGGAGCGCTACACCGCCTCCGGGGCCACCGTCGTCTTCTCCTCCCATGTCATGGAGCTCGTCGAGTCGCTGTGCGACTGGGTCGCCGTCATGGCCGCCGGGCGCATCCGGGCGCACGGGACCCTCGCCGAGGTGCGCGGTGACGCGGCCTCGCTGCAGCAGGCGTTCCTCGAACTCGTCGGCGCGGGCGGCCGCGACGCCGGGACCGACCTCGACTGGCTGGGCGGCGGGGCGGCGCGATGAGCACCGACGTCACAGCAGTCGTCGTACGGCTGAAGCTGTCCCTGCTGCGGAACGGTCTGCGGCAGTCCGCCGGACGGCGGGCCGCCTACATCGCCTCGGCCGTGCTGGTCCTGCTCTTCGCCGCCCTGCAACTCCTCGGGCTGATCTTGCTGCGCGGCAACGCGCACGCCGGCTCCCTGGTCGTCCTCCTGGTCGCGGTGCTCGCGCTCGGCTGGGCCGTGATGCCGCTGTTCTTCCCCAGCGGGGACGAGACCCTGGACCCGACGCGGCTGGTGATGCTGCCGCTGCGTCCCCGGCCACTGGTACGGGCGCTGCTCGCGGCCTCGCTGGTGGGGATCGGTCCGCTGTTCACGCTGTGCCTGTTCGCCGGTTCGGTGATCGCGCTCGCGCGGGGCGCGGTGGCGTACGTCGTCGGTGTCATCGGTGTCGTACTGGCCCTGCTGGTGTGCGTGGCGCTCGCGCGGGCCGTCGCCGCGGCCAACATCCGGCTGCTGACCAGCCGGAAGGGACGCGATCTGGCGGTGCTGAGCGGGCTGGTCATCGCGATCGGCGCGCAGGTCGTGAACTTCGGGGCGCAGCGGCTGGGTTCGTCCGGGCTCGGCGAGCTCGATCCGGTGGCGGATGTGCTGCGGTGGCTGCCGCCGGCCTCCGCGATCGGGGCGGTGGAGTCGGTGAGCGAGGGGTCGTACGGCGTCGGTCTTCTCCAACTCGCGTCGACTGCGGGGGCGTTGGTGGCCCTGATCGCCGTATGGTCACGGCATCTGACGCGGCTGATGACCTCGCCCGACGGCTCCACGCTCCAGGCGGTCACCGAGGCCGCCGTACGGGAAAGGACCTCCGCCGGTCCGGCCCGCTTTCTGCCGGCCGGCCGCACCGGCACGGTCATGGAGCGCAGCCTGCGCTACGTCTGGCGGGACCCGAAGACCAAGGCGGGCTGGGTGACCTCGCTCGCGATCGGCCTGATCGTGCCGCTGTTCAACGCCCTGCAGGGCACCGGTTCGATCTACTTCGCCTGCTTCGCCGCCGGGATGCTCGGCATCATGATGTACAACCAGTTCGGCCAGGACACCTCCGCGTTCTGGATGGTCGCGCTGACCATCTCGTCGCCCCGGGACGCGTACGTCGAACTGCGCGGCCGGGCCCTGGCCCTCCTGCTGATCACCCTGCCGTACGCCACGCTCGTCACCGTCCTCACGACAGCGCTCCTCGGCGACTGGCCCAAGCTCCCCGAGGTCCTCGGCCTGTCCTTCGCCCTCCTCGGCGCGATGCTGGCGACGGGCGCCTGGACGTCGGCCCGTTTCCCGTACTCCATCCCCCAGGAGGGCTACAAGAACGTCGCTCCCGGCCAGACGGGCCTGGCCTGGATCTCCATCTTCGGCGGCATGATCGCGGCGGCACTCCTGTGCGCCCCCGTGATCGCGCTGACGATCTGGCTGAACGTGAGCGAGGACGGCGACGCGTGGACGTGGCTGCTGCTGCCGGGGGGCGCGGCCTATGGGGCAGCGATCACCCTGCTGGGGCTACGGCTGGCGGCGCCGCGGACAGCGGCCCGACTGCCGGAAATCCTTGCGGCGGTGAGCAAGGGCTGAGGGCTCCTTCTGACGCCCGGGCCGGCAACGCCCTAAGGGGCGCGGGGAACTGCGCGAACAACCCACACAACCCGCAGCCGCCGTCGAACACGAAGCCCCGAGCTCCTGGGCGCCCGGCGTCAACCAGCGGAGCGCACCGCATCCAAGAAGGGCTCGATGGCCGCCCGCCACCCTTCCGGCTGGTCGTAATGCACCAGGTGCCCGGCATCGGCCACTTCCGCGTACTCCCCCCGAGGCAGCACCCGAACCATCTCCTGAGCCTCGGCCCGCCCAAGCTCCCCGTCCAGCCCACGCACGACCAGCGTGGGGCACCGCACCTGCGCCAGTTCCTCCCAGTGCGCGTCGTACACCCACGTCTCCCGGGAGGCGAGCATCTGGTCCAGCTCGAAGACCGGCCGCCAGCCGTCCTCGCACTCGTGCATCACCTCGGCGTAGAACTCCCCCCGCGCGGGATTCGGCCGCTCGACCCAAGGGTCGTCCTCACCGAACCACTTGCGTACGTCGGCCAGCGTGGCGAAGGGGACGGGCCAGGACTTGAACCAGTCCGCCCACTCCCGCTGCGAGGCCGCGCCGAGCGCGGAGGCCCGCATGTCGCAGATGATCACGCCGCGCACCAGGTCGGGCCGCTTGGCGGCCAACTGCCAGGCGGTCAGCGCACCCATGGCGTGGCCGACGAGGACGGCCGGGGCGAGGCCGAGCTGTTCGAGGGCGGCCTCGGCGTCGTCGACGTACGCCTCGCGCGTGAAGGCGGCCTGCTCGGGCTTGTCGCTACGACCGTGGCCGCGCTGGTCGAGTGCGACGGCACGGTGCCGTTCGGAGAGCCAGCGGGCGGTGGAGGCCCAGTGGGAGGCGCGGCCCATCAGGCCGTGCAGTAAGAGGACGCCGGTGGCGCCGTCGGGCTCCTTGGCGGGGTCGGTCTTGAGAGGGTCGGTCTTGAGAGGGTCGCCGAACTCCCAGGCCGCGAGACGTACGCCGCCTGTCCCGGTCACGTCGATGCGCCGCGCCATAGATCCTGGCACCCCCCTAGCTCCGCTCGGACCGCTCGCTCCCGATCGAGCCGGCCGATCCTGTGAACCGCGCCCTGCCTGCCGTTCCTGCCGTATCCGCCATCGCTCACCGAGCACCGCGCGCTGCCCGCGTCACACGCGCCGCCGATGCCCTCGCATGCGATGTGCATGTCCTGTGTGTCTCACGTGATCTTATGCGCACATTCCTGAAGCGCGCGTTCCGCCTGACCCGTCACTCGCAGACTATCGAACCCGTATTCGAAAATGCGGTCTCCGGGGCCAACACCCCTCATTCGAGTGACCCCCCGCAAGGATTGATCGCCACTGCTGAGGGGAGATCTTCAGCGGGAGGCGGACCGCTCGGGGAAACCGGTCCGAGGGGAATGACCCTGAGAGCTCGGGGCTCCGGGTCAGCACAGGGGAGGACAGGCCCCGGCGCCGCAAGGCGCCGGGGCCCTCTCCGCAACCACGGCACATCCGCCCGCCCCCTCACCGGCCGGTCGCCTCGCGGCGATCACGGCCAAGAGCCCTCAGGTCACATGCCTCACGCGACAGCCTCGCACGCGAAGGGTCCGAGCGCTGCGATTTGACGGAGTGAATCTTCGATTCGACGCGGTTCCGCGGATCACCCCAACTCCCGCTCCCTCACCGGGAATTACACGGGAGAGAACCCGGGACGGACGGGTGCCGATGACTCAGTGCTCGGCGACGAACACGACGGCTCGGTGCTCGCGACGAACACGACGGCTCAGCGCTTGGCGACGAACACATGGGAGGCGACGTCGGCCTCCAACTCGGCCGCCTCGCCGCCGCTGCCCACCAGGACACCGCCCGCCGACTCGGTCACGCTCACCACCGAGCCGGGCTGCACTCCCGCCCGCCGCAGCGTGTACATCAGCTGCGCGTCGGTCTGGATCGGCTCGCCGATACGGCGCACGACGACCGTCTTGCCCTCGACGCCCGGGTCGAGGTCGGCCAGCGAGACCATGCCCTCGTCGAGGAACGGATCGGCGCCGTCCTTCTCACCGAGCTCCTCCAGGCCGGGGATGGGGTTGCCGTACGGCGACTCGGTCGGGTGCCGCAGCAGCTCCAGCACACGCCGCTCCACGGCCTCGCTCATCACGTGCTCCCAGCGGCACGCCTCGGCGTGCACCTGCTCCCACTCCAGGCCGATCACATCGACGAGCAGACACTCGGCGAGGCGGTGCTTGCGCATGACGCGGGTGGCCAGCCGCCGCCCCTCGTCCGTGAGCTCCAGATGACGGTCGGACGCGACGGACACCAGCCCGTCACGCTCCATCCGCGCCACCGTCTGGCTGACGGTCGGCCCGCTCTGGTCCAGCCGCTCGGCGATCCGGGCGCGCATGGGGACCACACCTTCCTCCTCCAGCTCGAGGATGGTGCGGAGATACATCTCCGTGGTGTCGATCAGTCCGGACATACGTGCCCCTCGATTAGCTCTGCGATTAGCTCAGCCGGAAGCGAGACAGCTCCACGGCGCGTGCGCTGGCCCTGAACTCAATTCTGCCGGATACCACTGACAACCGTGCCGCGCCGTTGAAACCAGCGGGTTACACACGCATCGCCGGGGCCCGTACTCCCGTATTGACACCACACTGGTCCAGACCGCACGGTGATCCGCGACACACACCCATCCGACCGCCGCCACCCCCACCCCGGAGGGCCCCGCATGAGCGACAGCAAGCCGGCCGACCAGTTCTTCGACGCCGCGATCGGACTGCTCCAGCGGGTCCGGGACGAGGAGGCCGGGAACATCGAGGCGGCCGGCACCCTGCTCGCCGACACCGTCGCCGACGGCGGCCGGCTCTTCGCCTTCGGCGCCGGTCACTCCTCCCTCGCCGCCCAGGACATCGTCTACCGCGCCGGGGGCCTCGCCCTGATGAACCTGCTCGCGGTCCCCGGGGTCGTAGGCGTCGACGTCATGCCCGCCACCCTCGGCTCCGCCCTCGAACGCGTCGACGGCCTCGCGAGCGCGGTCCTCGACAACTCCCCCCTCCGCGACGGCGACGCGCTCGTCATCATCTCCCTCTCCGGCCGCAACGCCCTCCCCGTGGAGATGGCCATGAGCGCCCGCACCCACGGCGTCAGGGTCATCGGCGTGACCTCAGTGGCGTACGCCTCGGAAACCGAGTCCCGCCATGCATCCGGCACCTATCTGAAGGACCACTGCGACATCGTCCTCGACTCGAAGATCGCGATCGGCGACGCGGAACTCAGCCTCGACACCATCCCGGCCCCCTTCGCCCCCGCGTCCACCGTCGTGACCTCGGCCCTCCTCCAGGCGGTCATGGCCACAGCGGCCGCCGCACTGGCCGAGCGCGGCATCGAGCCCCCGCTCCTGCGCTCGGGCAACGTCGACGGCGGCCACGACTGGAACAGGCGGGTGTTCGAGAAGTACGGCGACAGGATCTTCTACCGGCACTGAAGCCGCCCACCCGGCACGGACACGTCACGGGCCGGGACCCGGCAGCCCAGCCGTGGCTACTGCGAACCCAGCGCCCCCGCCAGATCCAGCGCGGAAGCGATCCGCACCGCCACATCCTCCGCGTACGCCGCGTCGCCCCGCTCGAACGCGCTCCGCCCGGCGCCCCGCAGAAACGTCACGACCCCCAGCGTCCGCCCACGACTGCGCAACACGGCACATAGCGCGTGCACCGCGTCCGCCGGCCACTGCCGCCCCACGGCCCACTCACGCGCCCGCTCCGCCGACAGATTCCCCGCGTCCGCCCGCACCGATCCGGCCCGCGCCACGCACTGCAGCGCCGGATGCCCCTCGGCATATCGCACCGGCAACCCGGCCTCCCCGCCCAGCAGACTCGGCCCCGGCGCCCCGGAGGGCGTCACGGCGACCCGGACCAGCCGTACCGGCTCCGCGGTTTCCCCGTCCGCGACCGCCCCGCCCGCGACCCGGTCGATCAGCGCGTGATCGGCGAACCCGGCCAGCGCGAAGTCCAGATGCACGGTCGCCGCCTCCGCGGGGTCCTCGCACTCCGCGGCGGCCCGCGCGGCCCGATGCAGCTGATTCGTCCGGAACCGCAGCAGCGCCGCCTCCTGCTCCCCCTGCTTGGCGGCGGTCACGTCCTGGAAGAGCCAGCCCACCCCCAACGGCACCGGCTCCTCCGCCAGCGGCGAGGCCAGCCGTACGAAGCCGCACCGCCAGCACCGGCGCCGCTCACCCTCCGGCGTCCGCACACTCACCCAGATCTCGGCCGGCGCGGGCGGCGCACCCTCCGCCAGCACATGTGTGAGCGCGCTCTCCAACTCCTCGACACCCTGGGCGAGCAGCTCCCCGAGCGGCCGCCCCAGCACGGACGTACGCCCGATGCCCAGCGCCCGAGCCGCATGAGCGTTCACCACCGCGGGCCGCAGATCGGCGTCGACGAGCACCACACCCCACGACGCGTCCTCGAACAACGCCTCACTCAGCGCGATCGACCGCTCCAGATCGATCTGCGCGTGCACCTCGCTGAAGGCGCAGTACACCCCGGCCGGCTTCCCGTCCGGCCCGCGCACGGCAGCCGACTGCGTCCGTACGAGGACCCGCCCGCCGTCCTTGGTCAGCAGCGCGAACTCGTGCACCTGCCGCCCCGGAGCGTGCATGGCGGACATCAGCCGCCCCTCGACCTCCTCGGCGTCGGCCTCGCGCACCGCCCACCCCGCGAAGCCGTGCTGCCCCACGGCCTCGTCCGCGCTCCACCCGAGGATCCGCTCCGCTTCACGGTTCCAATGGGTGACGACCCCGTCCGCGTCGAAGGCGCACAGGGCCGCGTCCATCCCGTCCAGCAGCGCGGCCAGCAGATCAGAACCGCCCGCCGAACCCTCCGAACCGGCCGAACCGGCCGACGACCCGTCCGGACCGTCCCGCTCGGGCTCGTCCGGCCCCAGCTCGTCGGTGGTCCCACTACGCCGGGAAGCACTCACATGGACCCCCTGCCAAGCGCTGCGTCCGCACGTACGACGCGTCGGTTCGCTCACTTGCAATCATCTAACTGGAACGTGACGCAGCACACACCGTGTTCCCCAAGATTGAAGGAATCGTTGTACGCGCCGTCATGCGAGCCGCTGCGTGACTACTCCCACCGCAGGTCCACCCAGAGATCGGTCTCACCGTCCAGCACATACCGATCGATCTCGACGAACCCACGCGCCTCGGCGAACCGCAGGCCGTCCTCGTTGACGGCCAGCACACAGGTCTCGACCGCCTTGGCACCCAGCACGCGCGCGTGGGCGAGCCCCTCCTCGTACAACGCCGAGCCGTACCCACGCCGCCGGTACCCGGGCAGCACCCGCGCGATGACCGTCGCCACCGCCTCCTCCCCCTCCGGCGGCCGCACGGTCGAGCAGCCGACGAGGACGTCACCGACGTACGCGTTCCGCAGCCGGTACCGCCCACTGCGCTCCCGCACCTCGTCGAGATCCATGGCCGCGGGCGGAACGATCACGTTGTGGACATGCCGCCACTCCCGGAGCATGACCTCACCGTCCACCGGCGCTGTGCGAACACCTCGATCTCGAGCTGCTCCTGGCACCGCCTGCTGGTTTGTCATGGACGGAACGCTAGGTGACCAGTGCGGACGGGTCCAAGGAAAAAAAGAGGTTGATCGAGGCAGAGCCGCTTCTTTAGTGTGTGGGGCACACGAGAAGGGAGGTGGTTCGGCAGATGTATGAAAACCGGACGCGTGAGGTGGCTGCGGGCTAGCGGCCCGTCACCCCACCCAGTGCGGTGCCGGACCAGCACGTGAGAGACGCGTGCAGCCGGCCCAATCCCAAGCAGTCACCCGACCCGCGAGCTCGCCGGCACGTCCGGCCGGCTCCCCCGCCACCGGCGGAGGGACCCGAGCTCGCGGGTCGTCTGCCTTCGCAGCCGGCCTGGCCCCGGCTCACGGACTGAGCCGCTCCACCCGCCAGCTCCCGTCCTGCTCCGCCACATACCGCAGCCGGTCGTGCAGCCGGTTCTCGCGGCCCTGCCAGAACTCCACCGCCTGCGGCGCCACCCGGAAACCGCCCCAGTGCGGCGGCACCGGGACCTGCTCGCCCTCGGGATAGCGCGCGGCCAGCTCGGCGTACGACGCGTCGAGGTCGGCCCGGGTGGCGATGACCGCGGACTGGGCGCTGGCCCAGGCGCCGAGCTGGGAGCCGTGTGGGCGCGTGCGGAAGTACGCGGCCGTCTCGTCGCGGCCGGTGCGCCGGGCCACGCCCGTGACGATGACCTGGCGGGCCATCGGGTGCCAGGGGAAGAGCAGGGAGACGTACGGGTTGTCGGCGAGGTCGCGGGCCTTGCGGGAGTCGTAGTTGGTGTAGAAGACGAAGCCCTGCTCGTCGAACTGCTTCAGCAGCACCGTCCGTGAGCTGGGCCGTCCCTCGGCGTCCGCGGTGGAGACGATCATCGCGTTCGGCTCGAAGAGGTGGGCCTCCGCCGCGGCCTGCTTGAACCAGCGCGCGAACTGCTCGACGGGGGTGGCGGCGAGGTCGTTCTCGGCGAGGCCCTCTGCCCGGTAGTGCTTGCGCATCGCGGCGGGGTCGAGGGGGACGGCGTCTCGGTCGGTCACGCGGTCATCTTGCCGTATGGGGCGGGCGGCGTCGGGGACGGTGTCCTTCGTCACTGCATGGCACTGAGTGCCGCAAGGCCTCCCCAAGGGTGGCACTCGGGGATATCGTGCTGTTGCCGTCGCGGTTGGATGACCGCCAGCCGCACGGGGCATCACAGGGGTACGCCCCCGGACCGCGAGTCCGCCGAGGCTCGGTTCGAAGGCCGCCCGCAAGCCTGGGCTCCGAAGCCGAACCGAGCCCGTGACCGTGGATCCATCGGCGTACATAAATCTCTGCCGACTGACATGTGGTCGTCCCACCCACAACCCCACCTGTCGCACACATCATGAGGAGCCGCCTGATGTCCGACTTCGTACCCGGGCTCGAAGGAGTCGTCGCGTTCGAGACGGAGATCGCCGAACCGGACAAGGAGGGCGGCGCCCTCCGGTACCGGGGCGTCGACATCGAGGACCTGGTCGGCCACGTCTCGTTCGGAAATGTGTGGGGACTGCTGGTCGACGGAGCGTTCCGGCCCGGTCTGCCGCCCGCCGAGCCCTTCCCGATCCCCGTGCACTCCGGCGACATCCGCGTGGACGTCCAGTCCGCGCTCGCCATGCTGGCGCCCGTGTGGGGGCTGAAACCGCTCCTGGACATCGACGAGGAGCAGGCCCGCGAGGACCTGGCCCGGGCCGCCGTCATGGCCCTGTCCTACGTCGCGCAGTCCGCGCGCGGCCAGGGCCTGCCGATGGTTCCGCAGCGCGAGATCGACAAGGCGCAGTCCGTCGTCGAGCGCTTCATGATCCGTTGGCGGGGCGAGCCCGACCCCAAGCACGTGGCCGCCGTGGACGCCTACTGGACGTCCGCCGCCGAGCACGGCATGAACGCCTCCACCTTCACGGCCCGCGTCATCGCCTCCACCGGCGCCGATGTGGCCGCGGCGCTCTCCGGCGCCGTCGGGGCCATGTCCGGCCCGCTGCACGGCGGGGCCCCCTCCCGCGTCCTGCACATGATCGAGGAGATCGAGCGCACCGGCGACGCCGAGGCGTATGTGAAGCAGACCCTCGACAAGGGCGAGCGGCTCATGGGCTTCGGCCACCGCGTCTACCGCGCCGAGGACCCACGCGCGCGCGTGCTGCGCCGTACGGCCCGTGAGCTCGGTGCGCCGCGCTTCGAGGTCGCCGAGGCCCTGGAGAAGGCCGCGCTGGCGGAGCTCCATGCCCGCCGTCCGGACCGTGTCCTCGCCACGAACGTGGAGTTCTGGGCCGCCATCGTCCTGGACTTCGCCGAGGTCCCGGCGCACATGTTCACGTCCATGTTCACCTGCGCCCGTACGGCGGGCTGGTCGGCGCACATCCTGGAGCAGAAGCGCACCGGCCGCCTGGTCCGCCCGTCCGCGCGCTACATAGGTCCCGGCCCGCGCGATCCGCGCGAGGTCGAGGGCTACGGGGACATAGCGCACTGAGGGACTGAAGGGCTGAGGCGCTGAGGGGCTCGGGCATCGGGTGACTGAGCCCCCACGCGCGTGTCCCTCCCATGCCAGTGAAGACCGCACACGGAACGTGACTGATCCGCTCCGCCAGTATGCTGGGGCGGCTGCGGCACCCCCCATCACCCCGTCCTGCGTGGTGAGTTATGGCCTGCGGCGATCAGGACGTCTCACGGCATGGGGATGGGTAACAAGTGCTGATAGCGGGCCGCTACCGGCTGAGCGAGTCGATCGGGCGCGGTGGGATGGGGGAGGTCTGGCGGGCGTACGACGAGACGCTCGCCCGGCACGTGGCCGTCAAGCTGCTCCTGCCCCAGGACTCCGACCCCACCGCGACCTCCCGCTTCCGGCTGGAGGCCCAGACCGCGGCGCGGATCGACCATCCGAACGTGGTCGCCGTCCGGGACTTCGGCGAGCACGACAACCGGCTCTATCTGGTGATGGAGCTGGTCGAGGGCGACAGCCTCGCGCGGACACTGGCCCGCTCCGGCGCGCTGCCGGCCGAGCGTGTGGCCCGTATCGCCGCCCAGGCCGCCGCCGGGCTGGCGGCGGCGCACCGTCAGGGCATCGTCCACCGGGACATCAAGCCCGGCAACCTGCTCCTGGACGCCGACGGCACCCTCAAGATCGGCGACTTCGGGATCGCCCGCTTCCTGGACGATCCCGGAGCCGCGCTCACGGCCACGGGGCAGATCGTCGGCACGAGTCTGTACCTCGCCCCTGAGCGGGCGCTGGGCCAGCCGGCGGGCCCGCCTTCCGACGTCTACGCACTCGGCTGCGTCCTGTACCAGCTCCTGACCGGCCGTCCGCCCTTCCATGCCGACACGGCGGTCGCAATCCTGCACAAGCACCTGGACGCCGCCCCCGTGCCGCCCCGCGAGCTGGGTGTCCCGGACCTCCCGCCCGCCTTCGAGAGCTACCTCCTCGGCCTGCTCGCCAAGGACCCCGAGCACCGGCCGACCGCCCAGCAGGCGGCCGACTGGTTCACGGGCGGCGCCTGGCAGGGGCGACCCGAGCCTTTGCCCGACGCGGCTTCGCCGTCGCGGCCATCGACGGTCGCGTCGGCGTCCGCTGCCGGGTCACAGCAGGTGGGTGAGACCAGCACGCCTACGACCTACATGCTGCCGTCCGCCCGAGGGGCGGCGTCCATCGGCAGATCCAGGTCCCGGTCCCGGAGCGGGGCCCGGCGTGTGGTCGCCACGGCTGCCGGAGCGGTGCTCTTCGTGATCGCGATGCTGCTCGGCATGCTGTGGTTCTCCCCCGACAACACCGGCACGGAGGGCTCGAAGTCCGAGGCACCGACCAGTCCGAGCGCGTCCGCATCGGCGACCTCGCTGACGTCGAGTCCGTCCCCGACCGCCTCCCCGAACCCCGCGGTGGAATCGAGCGCGGAGCAGCGGAGGCAAAGCGATGTGCGGCAGGACGACGACGGTGACGAGGACGACTGACGGCCGGTCTGCGGCCTGCCGGGCGTCGCCGGTCAGAGCTTGCCCCACAGATCCGCCAACCGGTGACCGTCCAGCAGCTCGGATATTCGGGTGCGGAACTCAGGGGTGAGTTCGGGCCAGTTCCAGAACTCGAAGCCGAGGTGGGCGAAGGCGAAGTAGTCGTCGGCCCAAGTGAAGTCGGGCAGCGGGACGGCCTCGGCGCAGGCGGGGCAGTCGACCATGGCCTCGCCCGCCTTGTGCCAGGCACTGATGGCCTCGCGGAACGGCGCCCAGGCGGCGTCTATCAGCTCCCACTGGTCGGTGATCAACCGGGTGGTGGTGCCACAGCGCGGACAGGTCACCGCCTCCGGCCCGCCCTGCCCGCCATGGAAGACGGTGCGCTCGGTGTACACGGCGAGGCCGTCCCAGGGGTCCCCGTCGGCGTCGTCCGGCCCCACGGCCCGCTGCCAGTTCGGTCCCGGAGGATGGCCGAGCGGCGGACCGAGAACACAGTCCGTGCGCTCGGCGAGCACGATTCCCTCGGCCACCAGCCACTCGAGAACGCGCTCCGCCAGGCGCGGCGCCTGCTGCGGGCCCGCCTCGAGGTCGACGATCGTCTGGAAGTGATCACCCATGCCCGAACCGTAGGCCCTGCCACTGACAACGCCTTCAGCCCAGGGCCTCCTCCAGCAGCACCGCCCACTGCGCCACCACGCGATCGCGGCGGGCGGTGTCGTCCGTGAGGAGGTTGGCCAGCCCCAGGCCACGGGCCATGTCCAGCACGCCCTGGACCGCCTCCCGTACGCCCGGTCGCGACTCGTCCGCGCCCAGCAGGTCCACGGCGATCCGGTGGGTCTCGCGGCCCACTCGGGCCTCCAGCTCCGTCACCCGGGGGCGTAGCTGCTCCTCGTTCGACGCGGCCACCCACAGGTGCAGGGCGGCACGGAACAGGGGGCCGGTGTAGAGGTCGACCAGTGCTGAGACCACCGCCCGGCGGTCTCCCGCCTCGCCCTCGGGGAACAGGGCCCGCAGCGCCGTCGAGCGTTCCTCGGCGACGTACTCGACGGCCGCCGTGAACAGGTCCTCGCGGGTCGGGAAGTGGTGCTGGGCGGCGCCGCGGGAGACGCCGGCGCGTTCGGCGACGACGGAGACCGTGGAGCCCGCCCAGCCGTGTTCGGCGAGGCAGGCCACGGCGGCTTCCAGGAGCCGCTGCCGGGTGGCGCGGCTGCGGTCCTGCTTGGGTACGCGGTCGGCCCGGTCCGCTCGGTCCGTGCGGTCGCCGACCGTGCTCACACCACCCATTCCGGATCCCGTCTTTCGAGGAAGGCCGTCATCCCCTCGCGGGCCTGCGCGCAGGAGAACAGCCGGGCCGAGAGCGCGGTCAGGTCGGCCGCGTCCCGGTCGAAGGTTTCCAGCACCTTAGCCGTGAGCAGCGCCTTCGTCTCGGCCAGGGCCTGGGGGGAGGCCCGGCGCAGGCCGTCGAGGACGGGGGTCAGGGTCTCGTCGACGTCGTCGCCGTGTGTCGTCAGCAGGCCGATGCGGGCCGCCTCCGGGGCGGTGAAGCGTTCGCCGGTGAGGTAGTAGCGGGCCAGGGCTCTGGGGTCGGTGCGGGGCAGGAGGGGCAGTGAGATCACCGCGGGGGCCACGCCTATGTGGACCTCCGTGAAGGCGAAGGTGGCCTGGGGTGACGCCGCCGAGATGTCGCAGGCGGCGAGGA
Organism: Streptomyces bicolor; assembly: GCF_000719285.1. Taxonomy (GTDB): domain Bacteria; phylum Actinomycetota; class Actinomycetes; order Streptomycetales; family Streptomycetaceae; genus Streptomyces; species Streptomyces bicolor. Next base: position 61,087 of record NZ_JOFS01000021.1, read on the forward strand.
GGCCCAGGCCGCCCGCGCGTACGTGGCCGGTGACCCGGGCGACGACGGGTTTGGGCAGTTCGACGATCTGGCGGAGCAACGCCACCAGTCCGTCCGGGGGTGGGGGGTCGCGCAGGTCGGCGCCCGCGCTGAACGTGTTGCCGGTGTGGGTGAGGACGATGGCGCGTACGTCGGCGTCCTTGGCGCAGTCGGTCAGCGCGTCGGCGAGCTCGCGCACGAGCGCCGCCGAGAGGGCGTTGCGGTTGTGCGGGGAGTCGAGGGTGAGGGTTTCGACGCCCCGCGCGCGCGTGCGGACGATCAGTGTCATGTGGCCTCCCTGAGGGCCCGCAGTTCGCGGCGCAGGATCTTCCCGGAGGCGGCCCGTGGCACCCCGTCGATGAAGGTGACCTGGCGGACCCGCTTGTAGGGGGCGACGCGTTCGGCGACGTACATCATGACCTCTCCTTCGGAGAGGTCGGTGGCGGACGGCTGGCGGACCACGTACGCGTGCGGGACCTCGTTGCCGTCGTCGTTGTAGACGCCGATCACCGCCGCGTCCGCGATGCCGGGGTGGGTGAGCAGGAGGGCCTCCAGTTCGGCGGGGGCCACCTGGAAGCCCTTGTACTTGATGAGTTCCTTGACGCGGTCCACGACGAACAGCCAGCCGTCGGCGTCCACATGGCCGACGTCGCCGGTGTGCAGCCAGCCGTCGGGGTCGATCATGGCGGCGGTGGCGTCGGGGCGGCCGAGGTAGCCCTTCATGACCTGGGGTCCGCGGATGAGGATCTCGCCGGCCTCGCCGACGCCGAGGTCCTTGTCGGGGTCGTCGAGGGAGACGACGCGCATCTCGGTGCCGGCGATGAGCCTGCCGACGGTTCCGGCGGGCGCGTCGTTCATGGCGGCGAGCGGGACGACGTGGGTGCCGGGGGACAGTTCCGTCATGCCGTAGGCCTGGCCGACCGGTGGCAGGCCGAGGCGCTGCGAGCAGGCGGCCGCGAGGTTCGCGTCCAGGGGCGCGGCGGCGCTGATGACGTACTTCAGGGACGACAGGTCGTACCGCTCGACCAGTGGGTGCTTGGCGAGGGCCAGGACGATCGGCGGGGCCACGTACAGGCCGGTGATGCGGTGGTTCTGGATGGCCGCGAGGAAGGTCTCCAGGTCGAAGCGGGGCAGGACGACGACCGTGGCGCCCACACGCAGGGGGGCGTTCATCAGGGCCGTGAGGCCGTAGATGTGGAAGAAGGGCAGTACGGCGAGGATGCGGTCACCGGGACCGGCCGATATCGCGGGTTCGAGCTGGGCGAGGTTGGTGGCGATCTGGCGGTGGGTGAGCATCACGCCTTTGGGGATGCCGGTGGTGCCCGAGGAGTACGGCAGGGCCGCGACGTCCGCCACGGGGTCGATGTCGACCCGTGGTTCGGGGGCGGCGGACACCAGCATGTCGATGAGCGACCGGTGTCCGGGCGCGCTGTCGCACACGAAGATCTCCCGCACGCCGCCCGCGAGTTCGGCGGCCCGGCGTGCGGTCTCCAGCAGCGGTGAGACGGTGACGATCCAGCGGGCCGCCGAGTCCTTGAGCTGCTTGGCGAACTCCTCGGGTGTGGCGAGCGGGTGCACGGTGGTGACGGAGGCTCCCGCGCGCGTGGCGGCGTAGAACGCCGTGGGGAAGGCGATCGTGTTGGGGCTGTGCAGGGCGAGGACGTCGCCCTTGCGTATGCCGGCCTCGGCGAGACCGGCGGCGACGCGCCGTTGGAAGCGGTCGAGCTGCTCGTAGGTGAGGGTGGTGCCGTCCGTGCCGTCGATGAGCGCGGGGGCGTCCCCGAACTCGGCGGCCCGGCCCAGTACGGCCTCGTGGATAGGGAGTTCTACGGCCGGGACGTCTGCGTACTCGCTGCGGAACACGGTTCCTCCTCGCGACACGGTGCCGGACGGGTGCCGGTCAGTAAGACTTGGGCAGGCCCAGGGTCTGGTGGGAGACGTAGTTGAGAATCATCTCCCGGCTCACCGGAGCAATACGAGACACGCGCGCGGCGGTTATCAACGAGGCGAGGCCGAATTCGCGGGTGAGGCCGTTGCCGCCGAGGGTGTGCACGGCCTGGTCGACGGCCTTCACACAGGCCTCCCCGGCCGCGTACTTGGCCATGTTGGCGGCCTCGCCCGCGCCGACGTCGTCTCCGGCGTCGTACAGGTAGGCGGCCTTCTGCATCATCAGGCGGGCCAGTTCGAGGTCGATGTGCGCCTGGGCGAGGGGGTGCGCGATGGCCTGGTGGGCGCCGATGGGGGCCTTCCAGACGGTGCGGTCGCGCGCGTACTCGACGGCACGGGCGAGGGCGTAGCGGCCCATGCCGATCGCGAAGGCGGCCGTCATGATGCGTTCGGGGTTGAGGCCGGCGAAGAGCTGGAGGAGGCCGGCGTCCTCGTCGCCGACGAGCGCGTCGGCGGGGAGCCGTACGTCGTCGAGGGTCAGCTCGAACTGCTTCTCGGCGGCGTGGAGTTCCATGTCGATCTGACGGCGCGTGAAGCCTTCGGCGTCGCGCGGGACGATGAAGAGGCAGGGCTTGAGCGTGCCGGTGCGGGCGTCTTCCGTGCGGCCGACTATGAGGGTCGCGTCGGCTATGTCGACGCCGGAGATGAAGACCTTGCGGCCGTTGAGGAGCCAGTCGGCGCCGTCTTTGCGTGCCGTTGTCGTGATGCGGTGGCTGTTGGAGCCGGCGTCGGGTTCGGTGATGCCGAAGGCCATGGTGCGGGTGCCGTCGGCGAGGCCGGGGAGCCAGTGCGTTTTTTGGGCGTCTGTGCCGAAGCGGGCGATCACTGTGCCGCAGATGGCAGGAGACACGACCATCATCAGCAGCGGGCAGCCTGCGGCTCCCAACTCCTCCAGGACTATGGAGAGTTCGGCGATTCCGCCGCCTCCCCCGCCGTGTGCCTCCGGCAGGTTGACGCCGAGGTAGCCGAGCTTGGCGGCTTCGGACCAGAGGGCTTCTCGGTCGTAGGTGCGGCCGTGGCGTTTGCCGAGGGCGGATACTGCGGACCGTAGGGCCTTGTGTTCATCGGTTTCGACGTGGGTGGTCATGGGACTCCTTCGGGCTGCGGGTTCGTCGTGGCTGGTCGCGCTCACGCGGCGGTAGCCGCATATCAATACAGCCCCGCGCCCCTAGGTTTCTTGCACTACCGCCAGCAGTGAGCCGACCGTCACTTGTTGACCAGGTACAGCGTGCAAAGCGCTCAGCATCCCTGTGACCGGCGCTGAGATCTTGTGCTGCATCTTCATCGCCTCCAGCCACAACAGGGGCTCTCCGGCCTGTACGGCGGCCCCTATGGTCAGGCCCTCGGCGACGCGGACGACCGTGCCCGGCATGGGGGCGAGGAGGGAACCCGGGGCGTGCTGGGCTGTCGGGTCCGGGAAGCGGGGCAGTGCGGTGAGGTGGGTGGCGTTGACGTGGATCTCGTCGCCGTACCTCGCGACCTCGTAGGTCCTTCGTACGCCGTCCACTTCGAGTACGACGCGACTCGCGTCGGCGTGGACGACGCGCGCCCCGTCCGCCTCCAGGCCCGCCCGTGTGTGGCGGTAGTGGACCTCGATCTCCTCGCCCGCCATCGCGTAGTGCTTGACCTGCGGCTGTGACGGAACGTTGCGCCAGCCGCCGAAGCGGGAGCGGCCGTGGGCGTCGGCGAGGGCGGCGGCCAGGGGGGCGTGCGGGTCGGGGGTCGGCTCGGTCAGGGAAGTGAGGTGGCGGTCGTAGAAGGCCGTGTCCATGCGGGCGGTCGTGAACTCCTCGTGGCGCAGGGAGCGGACGAGAAGGTCCCGGTTGGTGGTCGGGCCGTGGATCGTCGCCCGCTCCAGGGCGCCCGCGAGCTTGCGGATCGCGTCCGCGCGCGTGGGGGCGTGTGCGACGAGTTTGGCGAGCATCGGGTCGTAGTGGACGCCGATCTCGTCGCCGTCGGTGAAGCCGGTGTCCAGCCGGACGCTCCCGGGTACGGCGAAGCGGTGCAGGGTGCCGGTCTGCGGGGCCCAGTCGCGGGCCGGGTCCTCGGCGTAGAGGCGGGCCTCGACGGCGTGGCCACGCGCGTGGGGCGGGTCGGCCGGGAGGGCGTGGCCCTCGGCGACGCGGATCTGTTCCGCGACCAGGTCGAGGTCGAAGACCGCCTCCGTCACCGGGTGTTCGACCTGGAGGCGGGTGTTCATCTCCAGGAAGTGCGCCGTGTCGCCGGCCACCAGGAACTCGACGGTTCCGGCGCCGACGTAGTCGACGGCACGTGCGGCGCGTACGGCCAGCGCGTGCAGCTCGGCCGTGAGCTGCACGGAGAGTCCGGGCGCCGGGGACTCCTCGATCACCTTCTGGTGGCGGCGTTGGAGGGAGCAGTCGCGGGTGCCGAGCGCCCAGACCGTGCCGTGGGTGTCGGCGAGGATCTGCACCTCGACGTGGCGGCCGTTCTCGACGTAGGGCTCGACGAAGACCTCGCCGTCGCCGAAGGCGCTCGCGGCCTCGGCGCGTGCGCTCTCCAGGGCGGCGGTCAGCTCGGCCATACGGCGCACGACACGCATTCCGCGCCCTCCGCCGCCCGCGGCCGCCTTGACCAGCACGGGCAGGTCGGCCTCGGTGACCTCGCCCAGGGGCGCGATACCCATCAGCTCCTTCGCCCTCGTCTTGGACGCCATCGCCTCGATCGCCTCCGGCGGCGGGCCGATCCAGACGAGCCCGGCGTCGAGGACGGCACGGGCGAAGTCGGCGTTCTCGGAGAGGAAGCCGTAGCCGGGGTGCACGGCGTCCGCGCCGGACGCCACGGCCGCCTTCACGATCAGGTCGCCGTCCAGATACGTCGCGGAGAGCGCCGCACCCGGCAGCCGTACGGCGGCGTCGGCCACGCGCGCGTGGAGGGCGTTCGCGTCGGCGTCCGAGTGCACGGCGACCGTCCGGATTCCCCACTCACGGCAGGTGCGGAAGACGCGGCAGGCGATCTCGCCCCGGTTGGCGACGAGCAGAGTCGAAATCATTTGCCTCACATCCGGAAGACGCCGAAGCCGCCCCGCGCGCCCTCGTAGCGGGCGGTGTGGATGGCGGACAGGCACAGGCCGAGGACGGTGCGGGTGTCGCGCGGGTCGATGACGCCGTCGTCGTACAGCCGCCCGGACAGGAACATCGGCAGCGACTCGGACTCGATCTGCTGCTCGACCATGGCGCGCAGGGCGGCGTCGCCTTCCTCGTCGTACGGCTGCCCCTTCGCGGCGGCCGACTGCCGGGCGACGATCGAGAGCACGCCGGCGAGCTGCTGCGGGCCCATGACGGCCGACTTGGCGCTGGGCCAGGCGAACAGGAAACGGGGGTCGTAGGCGCGGCCGCACATGCCGTAGTGGCCGGCGCCGTAGGAGGCGCCCATGAGGACGGAGATGTGCGGTACGCGGCTGTTGCTGACCGCGTTGATCATCATCGCGCCGTGCTTGATGATGCCGCCCTGCTCGTACTCCTTGCCGACCATGTAGCCGGTGGTGTTGTGCAGGAAGAGGAGTGGGATGTCGCGCTGGTTCGCCAACTGGATGAACTGGGCCGCCTTCTGCGATTCCTCGGAGAACAGGACACCCTGCGCGTTCGCCAGCACGCCGACCGGGTAGCCGTGGAGCGCCGCCCAGCCGGTGGTCAGGCTCGTCCCGTACATCGGCTTGAACTCGTCGAAGTCGGAGGCGTCGACGATCCGGGCGATGACCTCGCGCGGGTCGAAGGGGGTCTTCAGGTCGCCGGGGACAATGCCGAGGAGCTCGTCCGTGTCGTACTTGGGGGGATCGGCGGGGCCCGGATCGCCGTACGCCTTGCGGTGGTTGAGGCGGGCTACGACGCGTCGCGCCTGCCTGATCGCGTCCGGTTCGTCGACCGCGAAGTAGTCGGCGAGACCCGACACGCGCGCGTGCATCTCCGCACCGCCCAGCGACTCGTCGTCGCTCTCCTCGCCGGTCGCCATCTTCACCAGGGGCGGGCCGCCGAGGAACACCTTGGCGCGCTCCTTGACCATGATCACGTGGTCGGACATGCCGGGGACGTACGCGCCGCCGGCCGTGGAGTTGCCGAAGACGACCGCGACGGTCGGGATCCCGGCCGCCGACAGCCGCGTCAGGTCCCGGAAGACGGCGCCTCCGGGGATGAAGATCTCCTTCTGGGAGGGCAGGTCGGCGCCGCCCGACTCGACGAGGTTGATGCAGGGCAGCCGGTTGGCGAGGGCGATGTCGTTCGCGCGCAGGGCCTTCTTCAGCGACCAGGGATTACTCGCTCCCCCGCGCACGGTCGGGTCGTTGGCGGTGATCAGGCACTCCACGCCCTCGACGACCCCGATGCCGGTGACGAGGGACGCGCCGACCGTGTAGTCACTGCCCCAGGCGGCCAGCGGGGACAGCTCCAGGAAGGGCGTGTCGGGGTCGAGGAGCAGCTCGATGCGCTCACGGGCGAGCAGCTTGCCGCGCCCCCGGTGCCGTTCGACGTACTTCTCCCCGCCGCCCGCGAGCGCCTTGGCGTGCTCGGCGTCGAGTTCGGCGAGCTTGGCGAGCATGGCCTCGCGGTTGGCCCGGTAGTCGGGGTTCGTGGTGTCCAGGGCGGACGGCAGGACGGTCACAGCAGGGTCTCCGGGATGTCCAGGTGGCGGGAGCGCAGCCATTCGCCGAGGGCCTTGGCCTGCGGGTCGAAGCGGTGCTGGGCGGCGACACCCTCGCCGAGGATGCCTTCGACGACGAAGTTGAGGGCGCGGAGGTTGGGGAGAAGGTGCCGGGTGACTTTCAGCTGGCGGCTTTCTGGGATCAGCTGCCGGAATCGGTCGGCCGTCAACTCATGCGCGAGCCAGCGCCAGGCGTCGTCCGTCCGCACCCAGACGCCGACGTTGGCGTTGCCGCCCTTGTCGCCGCTGCGGGCGCCGGCGACGCGGCCGAGGGGGGCGCGCTTGGTGGGCCCGGGCGGCAGCGGCTGCGGGAGAGGTGGCTCCGGTACGTCGTCGAGTACGAGGCTGTCGTGGGCCGGCGGCACAGGAACCTGGCGTCCGTCGTGGAGGACGGCCACATGGTCGACGGCACCATGGGGGACGTACACATCCTCGAAGACCCCATAGGGCGAGCCCTTTCCGGGTGGCGCGAGCACATGGAAGCCGGGGTAACTTGCGAGCGCCAGCTCGACGGCGGCCCCGCTCAGCGCCCGTCCGACGGCCTCCTGGTCCCGGTCGCGCACGACGAGCCGGAGCAGGGCGCTCGCCGTCTCCTCGGTCGGGGCATCGGGCCGGTCGGTGGGCACGAGCTCCCAACGGACGTCGGCGGGCGGCGACTTGGCGAGCGCCTCCGTCAGCTGCTCGCGCACCAGGGCGGCCTTGGCCTCGATGTCGAGACCGGTGAGCACGAAGGCGACCTCGTTGCGGAAGCCGCCGAGGCGGTTGACGCCGACCTTGAGGGTCGGGGGCGGGGCCTCGCCTCGTACGCCCTCGACGCGGACGCGATCGGGGCCGTCCGGTGTGAGCCGTACGGTGTCCAGGCGGGCGGTGACGTCCGGCCCGGCGTACCGGGCACCAGCCGTCTCGTACAGCAGCTGGGCCGTCACCGTGCCGACGTCGACGAGGCCGCCGGTGCCGGGGTGTTTCGTGATGACGCAGGTGCCGTCCTCGTGGAGCTCGGCGAGCGGGAAGCCGGGGCGGCGCAGGTCGCCACCGCTCCTCCGGAACTGGTCGAAGAAGGCGTAGTTGCCGCCGGTCGCCTGCGCCCCGCACTCCAGCACATGACCGGCGACGACGGCGCCCGCGAGCCGGTCGTACTCCCCCGGCTCCCACCCGAAGTGGGCGGCGGCGGGCCCGGTGACCAGGGCCGCGTCCGTCACCCGCCCGGTGACGACGATGTCGGCGCCCGCCCGCAGGCAGGCGGCGATACCGAAGCCGCCGAGGTAGGCGTGGGCGGCGAGGCTGTCCGGATACCGGGCCTTCAGATCGTCGCCCTCGACGTGGGCGACATGGACGGGGACGCCGAGGCGGTCGGCCAACTTCCGTACGGCGTCCGCCAGTCCGGCCGGGTTGAGGCCGCCCGCGTTGGTGACGATACGGACGCCCCGCTCGTGTGCGAGGCCGAGGCACTCCTCCAGCTGCCGCAGGAAGGTGCGCGCGTATCCGGCGCCGGGGTCCTTCAGCCGGTCGCGGCCGAGGATCAGCATGGTGAGCTCGGCGAGGTAGTCGCCGGTGAGGACGTCCAGTTCGCCGCCGGTGAGCATCTCGCGCATGGCGTCGAAGCGGTCGCCATAGAAGCCGGAGGCGTTGCCGATCCGCAGCGGGCGGGGCGCGGGCGTCACCGCGCGGCTCCCTTCGGCGTGCGGCCCTGGCCGGGTGGGCCCGCGAAGACCTGGGCGATGTCGAACCAGCGGTCGGCGTCGGGGCCCTCGGCGCGCAGGGCGAGGTCGACGCGGTGCGCGCGCTGGGTGACGAGCCTGCAGAAATCGAGCGCCGGGCCGGTCACGCGCTGGGGGGCGTCTTCGGGGCCGTATGTCCACAACTCACCGGACGGCGCGACGAGTTCGATGCGGAAGTCGTCGAGAGGCGCGGGGAGTCCGTGCACGCCGAAGGCGAAGTCCCGGGTCCGTACGCCGATCCACACCACATGCCTGAGCCGATCGGTGGGTGTGCGCACCACACCCAGTGCGTCGGCGACGTCCAGCCCGTGGGCCCAGGTCTCCATGAGTCGGGCCGTGGCCATGGAGGCTGCCGACATGGGTGGCCCGTACCAGGGAAACTTCACGCCCTGCGGTGCCTCGCGCAACGCCGCGTCGAGGGCGGCCCGCCCTTCCCGCCACCGCGTCAGCAACTCGGCGGGCGGCAGTCCGGCCCCCTCCGCCGCCCCCTCGTCGACGAACGACCCCGGCGACACCAGCGCCTTCTCCACCAGCGTGTGGAAGGCGTCCGTGTCGGTCACGGCCAGCAGGGCCGAGTGGTCCGTCCAGGCGAGGTGCGCGATCTGGTGGGCGACGCTCCAGCCGGGGGCGGGCGTGGGAAGTGCCCACTGCTCGGGGTTCAACTCGGCCACGAGTCGGTCGAGTTCCTCACTCTCCGCACGCAGATCGTCGAAGACGGGCGTCGGATCGGACACGGTGCGCTCCCCTCGGGCACGGCGGTGTGCGGGGTGGTGCGGCATGCGGGGTGGTGCGGTGTGCTGAGGAGCATGGCAGCGCCACTAGAAACAAGCAAGCGTGCTTGCATTAATCGGTTTCCCGTTTCGACCTCATAGGGTGAGGCCATGGCGAGTGAATTCAGCGATGCCTTCCTCCTGGAGGCCGAACGGCATGCCGCATGGGGTGCGGCCCAACTCCAGGCCCTCACGGCGTTCCTGCCCGAGGGACCGTGGACCGCCGACCTGTCGTCCTGCCTGTACCGGCAGGGGGAGCTGGAGCTGCGCGTGGCCGTGCTCGGCACGTACGACATGGACGAGCGTTCCTGGATGTGGGGCTGGGCGAACCCCGGACTGCGGGGCACCGACGTGGTTGCCCCGACCGGCGCGGTCGAGCGGTACGGACGGACCCACGGCATCGCCGAACTGACCGAGGAGACCCTGGATCTCTCCGGTTTCGAAGACCCCCGGCGCGCGGCGGAGACGCTCGCCTTCACCGGGATGGGCATGGTCGGGGCGCCCGGCTACATCGGCGTTCCGGCGGGCCCGGGCACGCAGGTCTACTTCCTGCCCGACGATCCGCGGATTCCCCGCGCCGGCCTGGACACCGTCTCGCTGCCGCGGACGCTGCTCACCGGCGCGGGACTGATCGGGCATTCGGCCCGGCAGGTGGTGCACGGCTACTTCGACCACCACGAGGTGCCTCACCGCATCGAGGGCGACCGGATCGTCGCCGACCTGCCCGGCGGCGACACGGTCGCGGTGGGCTTCGACTCCCTGGGCCGGATCGCGGGTGTGGACGTCAAGGTCCTGCCTTGAGCGCGTAGCGGAGGGGGCGGTGGGAGGTGGGGCGTGGGGGCCGCGGCACACCCACGCGGCCGTAGACCACTAGGGCTTCGCCTTCCCCCGCCCCACCTGCGTCCGCACCGCCCCCATGCTCGCCGCGATGACGAGGGCGATCGCGACGGACTGGGCCGCGGACAGCGCCTGGTCGAGGATGAGGAACCCCGCGGTCGCCGCGACGGCGGGCTCGAGGCTCATCAGGATCGCGAAGGTCGGCGCGGGCATGCGGCGCAGGGCGAGGAGTTCGAGGGTGTAGGGGAGGACCGAGGAGAGGATCGCCACGGCCGCGCCCAGCCCGAGGGTCACCGGGTCGATGAGCTTCGTGCCCGATTCGGCGATTCCCAGGGGCAGGAACAGTACGGCGCCCACAGCCATCGCGAGTGCCAGCCCGTCGGCCTGCGGGAAGCGGCGGCCGGTGCGGGCGCTGAAGACTATGTATGCCGCCCACATGGCGCCGGCCCCCAGGGCAAATGCGACACCTACGGGGTCGAGACTCTCGAAGCCTCCGCCGCCGAGGAGGAAGACACCGGCGAGGGCGAGTCCGGCCCAGACGACGTTGATCAGACGGCGCGAGGTCAGGACGGAGAGCGCGAGCGGGCCGAGCACCTCCAGGGTGACCGCGGGCCCCAGCGGGATGCGGGCGACCGACTGGTAGAAGAGGCCGTTCATCGCGGCCATCGTGATGCCGAAGACGATCACCGTGCCCCAGTCGGTACGGGAGTGACCGCGCAGCCGGGGCCGGCAGACCAGCAGCAGGACCACCGCCGCCACCAGCAGCCGCAGCGCCACCACGCCGAGCGCACCGGCGCGCGGCATCAGGCTCACCGCCAGGGCACCGCCGAACTGCACCGAGACCCCGCCGGCGAGCACCAGACCCACGGGACCGAGCGAGCCCCAACGACGCGGGGCACCGGCCGTCGACTCAGGGACGGCCCGCGTGCGGGACGGTGAGGTGGGCGTGGCGGCGGCGTCGGGGGTGCTCACGGGCGTTCCAGGGGCTCGGCTCGGCGTGTTCATCGTGCTGTACTGCCGAGTCCAGGGTAGTGGACCTCGTCAGGTGTGTGAACCCGTTATGCCACTGTCCCGGAATGTGGACGACAGGCGCCCGGTGCCGCACCACGTGTGGACGAGAGGCGCCCCGTGCCGCACCACGTGTGGACGGGAAGGACCGGTCCCTACCGCCGCGCCATGTACAGATCCAGCGCCTTGTGCAGCAGCCGGTTGAGCGGGAAGTCCCACTCCCCCAGGTACTCGACGGCCTCACCCCCGGCGCCCACCTTGAACCGCAGCAGGCCCAGCAGGTGGTTGGAGTCCTCGAGGGTGTCGGTGATGCCGCGGAAGTCGTAGACGGAGGCGCCGAGTTCGTGGGCGTCGGTCATCATGCGCCACTGCATGGCGTTGTTGGGCTGGACCTCACGCCTGCGGCCGGTGGAGGCGCCGTAGGAGTACCAGACGTGGTCACCGACGGTGATCATGGTGGCGGCGGCGAGGGTGTCGCCGTCGTGCTGGGCGAGGTAGAGCCGCATGCGGTCGGGGTGCTCGGCGGTGAGCGCGGTCCACATGCGCTGGAAGTACGGGAGGGGACGCGGGATGAAACGGTCCCGCTCGGCGGTCTCGGCGTAGAGGGCGTAGAAGGCGGGCAGATCCTCGTAGCCGCCCCGCACGACCTTCACGCCGGCCTTCTCGGCCTTCTTGATGTTGCGCCGCCACTGCTGGTTGAGGCCGCGGTGGATGTCGTCCAGCGACCGTCCGGCGAACGGCACCTGGAAGACGTAGCGCGGCTGCCCCGCGGCAAAGCCCTCCTCGCTGCCCGGCTCGGTCTGCCGCCAGCCGGCCCGTCGCAGCCGCTCGGCGATGTCGAGGGCGCCCGGTTCACACGACGTCGGTTCCGCGTCGCGCAGTCGCCGGGCGGCCGGGTCGGCGATGGCCGCCTTCACCGCATCGGCGCTCCAGCGGCGTACGACGACGGGCGGGCCCATCTTGACCGAGAACGCGCCCTGCCGTTTGAGGTGGGCGAGCATCGGTTCGAGCCAGCGTTCGCCGAGGTCGGGGGCGTGCCAGTCGATGAGGGGGCCCTCGGGGAGGTACGCGAGGTACTTCCTCACCTTCGGAAGCGGCCGGTACAACACCAGCGCCGCTCCCACCAGCCGCCCCGCCTCGTCGAACCACCCGAGGCTCTCCGCCCGCCAGTCGGGCTTCACCTCACCCCAGGAGGGCACCTGCATATGGCTGGCGGAGGGGCGGGACGCGACGAAGGCGAGGTGTTCGTCGCGGCTGATGGGCTGGAGGCGGAGGGGCACGGGTGGGCTCCTGTCGGTGGCCGGGATGGGGCGATCTGCCAGCCTATGCACGACGCCTGGCGGCCTCACGGTTGCGCGGCCCGCTCGCTCCCGATCGGCCCACAACCGCTTGCCGCCCCCGACAACCGGTCCTCACTCGTTCACCCCCGGCAGCCGCTCCGCAAGCACCTCCGCGAGATGCCGCCCCCGCACCCCCGCCAACTGCTCCAACTGCGTCCGGCAGGAAAACCCGTCCGCCAGCACCACGGCGCGCTCCTCCTCCCTGCCCGCCCCCTCCGTGCCCGAGCCGTCCGCGGCCGTCGCCTCCCGAACAGCCGGCAGCAACCGCTCCTCCGCACACGCCACCGAGACCCCGAAGTGCCCTTTCTCGAACCCGAAGTTGCCCGCGAGGCCGCAACAGCCGCCGCTCAGTTCTCCGGAGAGGCCCGCGGCCTCGCGCAACCGGCGGTCGGCCGCGTCGCCCAGCACCGCGTGCTGATGGCAGTGCGTCTGCCCGACCGCCGCCCGGTCCACGCGGGGCGGTGTCCAGTCGGGGGCGAGCCGCTCCAGGGTCTCGGCGAAGGTGAGGACGCGGTCGGCCAGGCGCCGGGCCCGTGGATCGTCGTGCAACAGTTCCGGCAGGTCCGAGCGGAGGGCCGCCGCACAGCTCGGCTCCAGGACCACCACCGGGGCGGCCGTCTCCAGAACCGGTTCCATCAGGTCGAGCGTGCGCCGCAGCACCGCACGGGCGCGGTCGAGCTGCCCGGTCGAGATGTACGTCAACCCGCAGCAGACGCGACCGCGGCCCCGGAGGAGGGACACCGGGTCCATCGCGACGGTCGTACGGCCGCCGTCAACGCGCCCGCCACCGTCCGCCGACGCACCGTCAACCACGGCCTCCCCGCCACGACTCGCCGCACCGTCCCCCACCGGCGCCCTCCTCAACCGCACCGTGGGCGGCAGCCCCACCCGCAGTCCGGCCGCCTCCAGCACCCGTACGGCCGCCTGCCCCACGGACGGCGAGAGGTGCTCGGTGAAGGTGTCCGGCCACAGGATGACCAGCTCGCCCTCCGCGGTCTTCTCCCGCCCCTCCCACCACCGGCTGAACGTGCGCGTCGCCAGCCGCGGAATGTCCCGCTCCGGCGCGATGCCGCCGAGCCGCTTCGCCGCCCACGCCAACGGCCGTACGGCGGTCAGGGCGTTGACCAGCGACGCCGTACGCGTGCGTGCCACCAGGCGCAGCCACTGCGGCAGCCGGCCCATGCTGTAGTGCGCGGCGGGACGGCGGCGCCCCTCGTAGTGGTGGTGCAGGAACTCCGCCTTGTACGTGGCCATGTCGACCTCGACCGGGCAGTCGGACCGGCAGCCCTTGCAGGACAGGCACAGGTCCAGCGCGTCGCGCACCTCGGTCGAGCGCCACCCGTCGGTCACCAGTTCCCCGGCGAGCATCTCGTGCAGCAGCCGGGCACGCCCGCGCGTGGAGTGCTCCTCCTCGCCGGTGGCCCGGAAGGACGGGCACATGACGGCGGGGCCGGTCACCGACGTCGTACGGCACTTCGCGACCCCGACGCAGCGCCGTACGGCCGCCGAGAAGTCCCCGCCGTCGGCCGGGTACCCGAAGGCCACGGCCACCGGCTTCCCGGGCAGCACCGCGAACCGGAGGTTCGCGTCCAGGGGTGCCGGGCGCACCAGCATTCCCGGATTGAGCAGGTCGTCGGGGTCCCACACCCCCTTCGCCCGCTCGAAGAGACGGACCATCTCCGCCCCGTACATCTTCGGCAGCAGCTCGGCCCGCGCCTGCCCGTCCCCGTGCTCCCCGGAGAGCGAGCCCCCGTGCGCCACGACGACGTCGGCGAGTTCCTCCGAGAAGCGCCGGAAGCGGCCGATGCCCGCCTGCGTCAGCAGGTCGAAGTCGATACGGACGTGGATGCAGCCGTCCCCGAAGTGCCCGTACGGCGTCCCGCGCAGCCCGTGTGCGGTCATGAGCGCGCGGAAGTCCCGCAGATACGCGCCGAGCCGTTCGGGCGGCACCGCGCAGTCCTCCCAGCCGGGCCACGCCTCCCTGCCGTCCGGCATCCGGGTCGCCGTACCGCTCGCGTCCTCCCGGATGCGCCACAGTGCCCGCTGCCCGGCCGGATCGGTCACGACCAACCCGTCGACGACATCGGCGGCCCGCACGATCGCCTCCGCACGCGCGCGTGCCTCTCCCTCGGACTCCCCGCCCGTCTCCACGAACAGCCAGGCCCCGCCCCTCGGCAGGGCGGCCGAGGCCGCCTCGGGCACCAGGTCCTGCGCCATGCCCTCCACCGTCAGCGGGCCGTAGGTCAGCAGCCCGGCCGCCGCCTCCGCGGCCGCGCTCTCGTCGGCGTACGCCAGCACGGCGAGCGCACGCGCGCGTGGCGCCTCGACGAGGCGTACGACCGCCTCGGTGAGGATGCCGAGGGTGCCCTCGCTGCCGCAGAAGGAGCGGGCGACGTCGGCGCCGTTCTCGGGCAGCAGCGCGTCGAGTGCGTACCCCGAGATGCGGCGGGGCAGTTCGGGGAAGCCGGTCCGCAGCCGGGCCAACTCCCCCTCGGCCAACTCCCGCAGCCCCTGCGGCGCCCCGGCCCACTCCTTTCCCAGCCGCAGCCGCTCCCCGCGCGCGGTGATCACGTCCAGCTCGCGCACACTGTCCGCGGTGGTCCCCCATGCCACCGAGTGCGAGCCGCAGGAGTTGTTGCCGATCATCCCGCCGAGAGTGCAGCGGCTGTGGGTGGAGGGGTCGGGGCCGAAGCGCAGGCCGTGCGGGGCGGCGGCGTCCTGGAGGCGGTCGAGGACGAGGCCAGGTTGGACGACGGCGGTGCGGGTCCCGGGGTCCAGCGACACGACCTTGTTCATGTGCCGGGTGAAGTCCAGAACGACGCCGGTGCCGGTGGCCTGTCCCGCGATCGAGGTACCCCCGCCGCGCGCCACGACCGGCACCATGTGGTTCCGGCACACCTCCAGCACGGCTGCGATGTCGTCGGCGTCATGTGGTGCGACCACACCGAGGGGGACACGCCGGTAGTTGGACGCGTCCATGGTGACCAGCGCCCGGGAAGTGGCGTCGAACCCGACCTCGCCCCGGACGGCCCTGCGCAGCTCCGCCTCTAGTTCCGACATACGTCCACTCAATCAGCCCGCCCGGGTTCAAGGGCGAGATCGGCCCGCCGCCTGCCGAAACGCCGTCTCACCCGACGGACGAGGTTTCACCCAGGTTTCCCCCACCCGCTAACCTCACTGCGTGGCTGAGATCCAGATTCCCGCTGACATCAAGCCCGCCGACGGACGTTTCGGCGCGGGCCCCTCCAAGGTGCGGACGGAAGCGCTGGACGCGCTGGCCGCCACCGGAAACTCCCTGCTCGGCACCTCCCACCGCCAGGCCCCGGTGAAGAACCTGGTCGGCCAGGTGCGCGAGGGCATCAGCGAGCTGTTCCAGCTCCCCGAGGGCTATGAGGTCGTCCTCGGCAACGGCGGCTCGACCGCGTTCTGGGACATCGCGACGCACGGCCTGATCGAGAACAAGTCGCAGCACCTCACGTTCGGTGAGTTCAGCTCCAAGTTCGCCAAGGCCGCCAAGCTCGCCCCGTGGCTCGCCGAGCCGGACGTCATCTCCACCGACCCCGGCACGCATCCCGAGCCGGTCGCCGAGGCGGGCGTCGACGTGTACGCCTTCACCCACAACGAGACCTCGACCGGTGTCGCCATGCCGATCAAGCGCGTGGCCGGTGCCGACGAGGGCGCCCTGGTCCTGGTCGACGCCACGTCGGGCGCCGGCGGCCTCCCGGTGGACGTGTCGGAGACGGACGTCTACTACTTCGCCCCGCAGAAGTCCTTCGCCTCCGACGGCGGCCTGTGGATCGGCGTCTTCTCCCCGGCCGCGATCGAGCGCGCCGAGCGCATCCACGCGTCCGGCCGCCACATCCCCGAGTTCTTCTCGCTGCCGACGGCGATCGACAACTCCCGCAAGAACCAGACGTACAACACCCCGGCCCTCGCGACCCTCTTCCTGCTGAACCAGCAGCTGGAGTGGATCAACGGCCAGGGCGGCCTCGACTGGGCGGTCCGCCGCACGGCCACCTCGGCGCGCACGCTGTACGGCTGGGCCGAGGACATCAAGTACGCCAACCCGTTCGTCACCGACCCGGCCAAGCGCTCCCAGGTCATCGGCACGATCGACTTCACGGACGAGATCGACGCCGCCGCCGTCGCCAAGGTCCTGCGCGCCAACGGCATCGTCGACACCGAGCCCTACCGCAAGCTCGGCCGCAACCAGCTCCGTGTCGCGATGTTCCCGGCGATCGACCCGGCGGACATCGAGGCGCTGACGAAGTGCATCGACTACGTGATCGAGAAGCTGTAACCGCTTCTGCAGCGACGTAACGGAAGGGCGCCCGGCGGATGACCGCGGGGCGCCCTTCGCGCGTCGGCTCAACCGGACGACGACGTGACCGAGGACCACACGCCGAACCACTGCTCGGCGCCGTACTCCTCGAACCGCTCAACCTCGGTGAACCCCAGCTTCGCCGCGAGGCGCATCGCGCGGTCGTTGGCGGTCTGGGTACAGAGCACCACCGGCTCGCCGGGAAGCGCGCCGGCGAACCAGTCGAGTGCCGCCGCGCACGCCTCGGCGGCGTACCCGCGGCCCCACACCCCGGGCAGCAACAGGTAGCCGAGCTCGGCCTCCCCGCCCTCCGGACGAACGTGACCCGGACGTTCCGCGTCGCGCCGATCGAGCGTGATCATGCCGATCATCGCTCCGTCGAGCTCGATCACGAACAGGCCGAAACGCCGCCCGGGCACCTCAGGCATCGCACGTTCGAGCTCATCACGCGGTCGAGGACCACCGATGTAGGTGCCCACCTCCGCCGATGCGAACAACTCGACGAACGCCGCACGGTCCCTGGCCTCGGACTCGCGGAGCACAAGCCGTTCGGTCGTTATCGGGGCAGGCGGCCAGGAGACGGATCCGAGTTGGGTCATGGCGGGAAAACTAACGCACGCCCCGCAATGGGCGGACCGATCAGCTCCGGACGCCCTTCGTCGTACGAAGTCCGAGGCCTCACTCCCGACGAACAGATCCTCGGCGGTCTCGACGGTCAGGGAACGGTCGAACCAGGCCCCCAGCAACTCCAGGTCGACGCAGGCCATGTCCCGCTCCCGGACGGACTCGGAGACTCATACGGCGTCACCGGCTCAGCTTCTGGAACCTTCGCACCGCGAGCGGCAAGAAGATCGCCGTGAGGATCACCGGCCACACCCCCGCCATCAGCAGCGCGTGCTGCTCGACCCAGGAGTCACCGCCGCCGACCGGCGTACCGAACAGGTCACGCGCGGCAGCCGCCGTCGACGAGATCGGGTTCCAGGCCGCCACCCAGCCCAGCCAGTCCGGCATCAGCTGCGGCGCGACGAAGATGCTGGAGATCATCGTGAGCGGGAAGGCGACGGCGAACAGACCGCCCGCGGCCTCCGGGTTGGGGACCAGCAGGCCCAGCCACACCCCGATCCAGATCAGCGCGAACCGCAGCCACAGCAGCAGACCGAAGGCGCCGAGGAAGCCCCACCCGCCGTCCGGCCGCCAGCCCATCGCGAAGGCGGTCAGCATCATGATCGCCAACTCCGCGCAGGCGGCGAGCAGATCGGTGATCCCGCGCCCGGCGACCACCGCGGACGAGGCCATGGGCATGGACCGGAAACGGTCGATGACGCCCTTGGTCGAGTCGTAGACGACGAGCGTCGCGGTGTTGATGAAGCCGAACGCCATCGTCATCACGAACATGCCCGGCATCAGGAAGTCCTTGTAGTCCCCGCCGCCGGGCACCTTCATGGCGCTGCCGAAGACATAGCCGTAGAGGAGGACGGAGAGGATCGGGAAGCCCAACTGCCAGGCGATGTTGACCGGTTGGCGCTGGTAGTGGGTCAGGCCGCGGCGGACGATGTTCCAGACGTCGGCGAGGGTCCAGTACAGGCGGCCGCGCGCGGCCGGGACGGTGAGGTCTACGGCGGTCATGCGACGGCCCCCTTGCCGGTCTTGTTGCTGCTCTTGTTGCCGGTCTTCTCGTCGGTTTCGGTGCGGTGTCCGGTCAGCCGCAGGAACACGTCGTCGAGGCTCGGCCTGCGCAGCCCGATGTCCTCGACCTGGACGCCCTCGTCCTGGAGCGTGCGGGCGACCTCCGTCAGGGCGGACACCCGGTCGAGCACGGGCGCGTGCACCCGCGACTCGCTCTCGTCCGACTCCGGTTCGCCGTCGGAGACCCGGGCCACGACCTTCACCACGCGCGGGATGTCGGCCCGCTCGGCGACCACGACCTCGATACGGTCGCCGCCGACGAGGTTCTTCAGCCCGTCGGGGGTGTCGTCGGCGATGGCGCGGCCCTGGTCGATGACGGTGATGTGCGAGGCCAGCTTGTCGGCCTCCTCCAGGTACTGGGTGGTCAGCAGTACGGTCGTGCCGCCGGCCACCAACGCCCGTACGGACTCCCAGACTTCGCCCCGGCTGCGGGGGTCGAGCCCCGTCGTCGGCTCGTCGAGGAACAGGACGGCCGGGGCGAGGATCATCGACGCCGCGAGGTCGAGGCGGCGCCGCATGCCGCCGCTGTAGCCGCCGACGCCCTTGTCGGCGGCGTCGGTGAGGTCGAACTGCTCCAGCAGCTCGACGGCCCGCAGCTTGGCCCGCCGGCCGCCGAGATGGAAGAGCCGGCCGAACATCTCCAGGTTCTGCCGGCCGGTGAGCACCTCGTCCACCGCCGCGTACTGCCCGGTGAGGCCGATGCGTGCCCGCACCTCGCGCGGCCGCCGGGCCACGTCCAGGCCGGCCACGGTCGCCCGGCCGCCGTCCAGCCGGATCAGCGTGGACAGGATGCGTACGGCGGTGGTCTTGCCGGCGCCGTTCGGCCCGAGCAGGCCGTGCACCGTTCCCTCGCGGACGGCCAGGTCGAAGCCGTCGAGGGCGCGTTTGTCGCCGTAGCGCTTCTCCAGGCCCTCGGCCCGTACCGCGTATCCGTCGTCCGTCATGAGTCCCCCTTCCGATTAACTGAGTACAGCGTACCCGATTGCGCGTACACCGTACCCAGTTTTTTCTGGAGGACTTAAGCTGAACCACATGACGAGCGGCAAGGGCGGCACCAGCGGTACGGAGACCAGCGGCAGCGGCGACATCGCGCGCACTCTGGAGCTACTGTGGGAGACGGGCCGGCGGCCCAGCCGCGGGCCCAAGCCGACACTCACCCTTGACCAGATCGTGGAAGCGGCCGTCCGGGTCGCGGACGCGGAGGGCCTGGAGTCGGTGTCGATGCGCCGGGTCGCCGCCGAGCTAGGCACCGGCACGATGTCGCTGTACCGCTACGTTCCCGGCAAGGGCGAGCTGCTGGACCTGATGCTGGACCGTGTCCAGCGCCCCTCGGAGAACCCGGCGGACCTGGGCGACGGCAGCTGGCGCTCGGCGCTGGAGGCCCTGGGCCGCGCGACCCTCGACCTCTACCGCCGCCACCCCTGGCTGCTCCAGGTCAACCAGTCCCGCCCGATCCTGGGCCCGAGCGCCATGGACGGCATGGAGAAGGTGCTGGCCCGTATCAAGCCGATGGGCCTGTCCGACCCGGAGCTGGTCTCGGCGATCATCATGATCGACGGGTACGTCGTCGGGGCCGCGCGCACCCAGCTGTACCACCAGGAGGCGGAGCGCCGGACGGGCCTGACGGACGCGGAGTTCTGGGAGGCCCAGACCCCGATGCTGGAGAAGGTCCTGGCCTCCGGCCGCTACCCCCTCATGGCCTCCCTCGACGAGAACACCTGGGGCCCCGACTTCGACCACTTCGAGTTCGGGCTGCAGCGGATCCTGGACGGGCTCGAGGCGTTCGTCGCCCGGCGCGCGGACGAGACATAGACACGCGGACGAGACACGGACACGGCGACCGCGGCCGTTTCAGGAACGCGCCGTCGACGACTCGGCAGCGCTTCGTGTCCGGCGTCGCACCGCACGATCAGCCGGTCACCGCCGTCGCAGCAGCCTCCGCAACCCGAACAGCACGACACACGCGACGACCACCGCGACCGCGCCGACCTTGATGTCGCCGCTCGGGCCGTCACTGCCGTCGCCGTCGCCGGAAGAGGCCGAACTGCCGCCGCCCGAGGAGGAGTCGGAGGACCCGGCGGCCTGCGGGGCGTCCTGGGCCACCACCGCGCTGTTGGCTCCCTCGCTGCCGAGCATGAGCTTGGTGCCGTCGGGTGAGTAACTGGCGGACTCCCCCTGGCCGAGGGGCACGCTGATGCGCTCCAGCCGCTTCAGCTTGCCGCCGTTCCAGTCGTAGGCGACACCGCCGAAGTAGCCGCGTACGGCGAGGGTCCGCCCGTCCGGGGAGAAGGCGGCGTCGGTGGCCCACAGGTCGACCGGGGTGATGGGCTTGAAGACGTTCGTGCCGGAGGGGGAAAGCTCGGCCGGTGCCTCGTAGAGGTGCCCGCCGTCCTCCTGCTTGTCGATGATGTAGACGCGCCCGGTCTTGGGGTGCACCACGAGCGACTCGGCGTCGCGGGGCCCGTCGGAGTACTTCACCACGTACTGCGTGGCGCGGACCGACTGGTCCTTGAGCTGCTTCGGCTCGGGCAGCCGGTAGACCCACACGTACGGCCACTCCACCCCGTCGTTGTCGCCGATGTCGCCGACGTAGATCTCGTTGCCGGGCCCGATGGCGATCGCCTCCACGTCGCGCGGGGTGCCCACGCCGGTCATGGTGATCGTCGCGACGGTCTCGCCGGTGGCGCTGTCGACGGCGTAGAGGTAGGCGCCCTCGTCCTGGTCGTTGTGCGTCCAGTAGATGCCCGGGTGCTGACGGGAGGCGGCCAGGCCGCTGGACTCCGTGATGCGGGGGTCCTTGATCGTGAAGTCCTCGTTCCCGTCGGCGGCGGAGGCGGGCAGGGTGAGCGCTCCGGTGAGGAGGACCCCGGCGAGGATGGCGAGCGGTCGGCGCATGCCCTCAAGCCTGCCATCCGGCCTGATGATTCGGCGGCGGAGTGGGCAGGGGGATGAATTCCCGGGGCGTGGCAGGCTTCACACCCCACGGGCCCCTACCGCCGGGTAGCGATCGTCCATCATGAGCGGATGCTCAGGTTCATGCCCGTCGGCGACTCCATGACCATCGGCAGCGCCGGCGAACACACATGGCGCTACCGCATGTGGCAGCACCTGCGTGAGACGTACGGCGGTCCCTTCGCCCTCGTCGGCCCGCGCGAGACGCTGTACGACAAGGCGACGGACGAGCCGACGTCGTACGAGTACGCCGCCGACTGCGACCCGGCCTTCCCCCGCGCCCACCTCGCCGGCTGGGGCGAGGGCTGGCTGCACATGGCACCGCTGATCGGGGATGCGGTGCGGTCGTGCCGGGCGGATGTGCTGCTGGTGTCGCTGGGCCTGATCGACCTGGGGTTCTATACGAACGCGGCACAGACGGCGGAGAACGTGCGCGGCTTCGTCGCCGGGGCGCGGTCGGCGAACCCTCGGGTGCGGATCGTCGTGCTCCCGGTGATCCCGAATGTGCGCGCCGAGTCGGAAACGCTGTTCGCCGCCGAGGTGGCCCGCTTCAACGAGTTGCTGGCGAAGGCGGTCGCCGACCTGGACGAGCCGCGCTCGCCCCTGCTCCTGGCTTCCCCTCCCCCGTCGTACGACATCCACCTCGACACGTACGACGGCACCCACCCGAACGCGAGCGGGGAGCACAAGATCGCGGAGGCGTTCGCGGAGGCGATTCATCAGGCGTGGGATCTGGGCGGGCCCTACGCCATCTGACGGCCGGGTCCGACTACGCGGGTCGGCTCTCGATGGCCCGGACGAGGAAGTCGGCGCAGGGACGGACCCCGGGGAGCAGCCCGTCGTCCCAGCGCTCCTCCTCGTGGCCGAGATAGACGTCTCTGGCATGCGCCAGGACCGCCCGGTGCTCGGCGGGGAGCCGCATGAGGGCCCAGTCGGCGGCGGCGTCCTTGGAGCGGATGACCCCGGTCGCCAGGGTGGTCCAGATCCGCGCGAGCGTCAGCAGCACGTTACGGGTGTCGGTGTCCAACTCGCCGACCAGCTCCGGCACTCCGGCGACGATCGCGCGCCGCAGGTCCTCGTGCGGGACGGGGTCGAGGACGTCGGCGGGTGGGGGACCGTACAGCGGGGCGTTGGCGAGCAGCACCATGGTGAGGAGCGGGGCGAGGTCGGGGCTGGGCTCGGGGGCGGGGGTGACGCCGCGCTCGTAGTCGGCGCGGAGCCATTCGCCGTAGAGGAAGTCGCGGGTGGGCGGGTAGCGCCAGGGCCGTACGTCGTCCTGTACGACGACGATGAGCTCGACGGGGCGGGAGCCGCCGCCGGACACCCTCAGCAACTCCTCGACGAGGGCATGGCGTTGGACCTCGGTGGTGCGCTCGCGTACGACGACCAGGACGTCGATGTCGCTGTGGGGGCGGAGTCCGCCGAGGGTGGCTGAGCCGTGGAGGTAGACGCCGAGGATGGTGGGGCCGAGGGTGCGGTGGAGGAGGGGGAGAAGGGGCTGGGTGTCCGGGGCGGGCATGTGAGGTTCCTCTCGGTGTCCCGGTCACTGTGCGTATCGTTGTACTGCGCGGCTGCACCTGTCCGTGGGGCAGCCGGGGAGGAGCGCCACGATGACCGTCCTTGAAGACAGGATCGAGATGGCCGACGCCGACGCCAACACCAAGCGCTTGGACGAGTGGTTCGAGCGCCTTGAGCGGATGCCCGTCCCCGAAGGATTCAGGGTCGAGATCGTCGGGGGCAACGTCTTTATGACGCCGCAGCGGGACACGCACTGGGTAATCATCCGCCGAATCGTGCGGGCGCTTGAGGACAGGTTCGGGATGGACGTCAAGGCGTTCTCGGACGTCCGCATCGACTTTCCAGGCCACCAGAACGGCTTCTGCCCGGACATCGCCTTGCTCACGGACTCGGCGAAGAAGGACGACAAAGGCCACTGGCGTTACCAGGACGTCGAGTTCGTCGCCGAAGTCATCTCCGAGGGCACGGCCGCCAACGACTACGGCCCGAAGAAGACCGCCTACGCGGTCGCCGAGGTCCCCGTATACGTCGTCGCCGACCCTTACCAGGGGCGGTGCTACATCTACACGGACCCCAAGGACGGCGACTACGAGAGCCGGATGCCGGTGGACTTCGGCACCGACATCGACCTGACCGGCACCGTGGTCGACCTCACCCTGAAGACGGACGACTTCCCCCGCGACTGACCCGCGCACGCTCCGGCGCTCGCCTACTTGCTCTCCAGCTTCCCCAGCGGATCGGGGTCCTCCTCCAGCGACGCGACCGCCGTCTTCCAGCCGGTGTCCTCGGGGTGGAGAGCACTGCGCAGGAAGGCGGAGGTGAGTTGCTGGATGAGGGCGACGCGTGCGGGACTCTCGTCGGTCGTCTCGGCGACCTCGTACCCGGAGATGCCTCCCAGCGAATGCTCTGCCCCGAACAGCGTGAGCAGGCTCTTGCTTCCCGGGCTGTGGGTGTAGGCGTCGGTGAACCAGTCCGGTCCGCGAGTGGTCAGGTGGGACCGGTCGTGGTCCCCGGCGACGAGAAGAGCCGGCGTGGTCATGGTGGCGAAGGACGGCCTCATGAAGGGGAAGTTCTCGGAGGCGAAGGGGGTCAGGTCGTCGCCCAGGCCGGCCATGGCGAGCAGCACACCCGCCTTGACCCGGGGGTCGGACATGTCCTCGCCGGGAACACCGTCGGAGTCGAGGACTCGCGCGCCCAGCAGCGTGCTCGCCGTCTGAGCTCCCCAGGAGTGACCGGCCACAGCGACGCGGCTGCGGTCGACGCGCCCGCCCAGGCCCGGCACGGAGGCCTCCAGGGCGTCGAGTCGGTCCAGCACACGCGTGAGGTCCTCGACACGGAAGCGCCAGATCCGCGGCGTACGCGGATCCTCGGCGGGGAGGCCGAGCGACCTGGAGTCGAGGTGGGTCGGCTGGAGGACCACGAAGCCCTGGGCGGCCCAGAAGTCCGCAAGCGGGGCGTATCCGTTCATCGACCAGCCGAAGCCGTGTGAGAAGACGACGACCGGCAGATCGCGGCCGGTCGCGGGTGCGGAAACGCGGACCTGGAGATCTTCGCCGCGGCCCGGGGCGGACAGCACGACCGGTTTCGCGGATATCACTGTGGCGGGCCCACCCACGATCTTCCGCACGTTCACGGTGTTCGCGTCGGACATGGAAGTACCTCCGTTGATGGTGATGGACAGACCGGTCCCCCGGTCTGCCATCATGGGCGAAACGGAACCTCGTTCCGCAAACGATACGGAACGCTGTTCCGCTTTGGCAATCACGGAAGGAGCGCCGCGGTGAACGACAGCGGCCGAAGCACGGGGAGCGCCGCCGGCTCCAAGCGCAAGGACGCCCTGCGCAACCAGCAGACCCTGCTGGACGCGGCCGCCGCGGTCTTCGTCACCTCGGGCGTGGAAGCCCCGGTGCGCGACATCGCCACCAAGGCCGGTGTCGGGACGGGCACGATCTACCGTCACTTCCCGACCCGGGCGGACCTGATCATCGCCGTCTACCGCCACCAGGTCGAAGCCTGCGCCGAAGCCGGGCCGGACCTGCTGACGACCAGCCCGACACCGCACGCCGCCCTGGAACAGTGGGTCGACCTCTTCGTCGACTTCCTGGTCACCAAGCACGGCCTCGCAGCCGCGCTGCGGACCGACAGCTGCGGTTTCGAGACGCTGCACGCCTACTTCCTCGACCGCCTGCTGCCGGTGTGCACCCGACTCCTCGACGCTGCCGCCGCCTCCGGCGAGATCCGCCCCGGCATCGACGCCTACCAGCTCATGCGCGGCATCGGAAACCTCTGCATCGGCGCGGAGAACGACCCCCGCTACGACGCACGCCACCTTGTCGCGCTCCTCGTCGCCGGGCTACGCCAACCGAGCTGACCGCTGCCCTGTGCCGACGCTCGTCCCCACCACTCCGTGCAGCAATTCACCGTCGACGAAAGGCACTTCCTCCGTCGGCATCGACCGCCACTCCAGCGGCCAGGTGACGCCGGTCAGGGCCGGTACACCCACGTACGCCGAGTAGCCGACGGCGCGCGTCAGGGTGCGTACGCCTGTGGGCCAGCGGTGGGTGGTGGCGGTTTGCGGGGGCAACAGGAAGTACAGGTACCGCTCGCCGGTCAGCTCACGGATGATCGGCCCCGCGTCGAATTGTGTGCGCAGGAGAAGTTCGGCGGCGGTGCGCTCTGCCTGGGCGCCTTTCATGCGTACGGCGTCGAAGTGGATGCCCGCGTGTCGGAGGGCGTGACCGGTGTCGGGGATCCAGGTGGGGAGCCAGGGGTTGGTGATTTTCTCGTTCATGCCGCAAATGCAACCGGCTGCTTACATACTGTGACCAGGGGTTTGGGGTGGTGGTGCGGGGTTGTGCAGTTGGGGAGGTGCGTGTGCGTTCCGGTGATCGAGGGTCGGAGTCGTTCGGTGCGCTGCTGAGGTTCTTTCGCGAGCGGGCCGGGATGACGCAGGAGGGGTTGGCGAAGCACGTCGGATACTCCAAGTCGCAGGTGGCGATGGTGGAGCGGGGTGAGCGGTCGCCGAAGGGGAAGTTCGTCGAGATCGCGGACCAGGTGCTGGGTGCACAGGGTGCACTGCTGGTGCTGGCGGAGAAGGAGTTCGGGAACAAGGGGCTCCGGCCGTGGACCGAGGACTACTTGGCTGAGGAGCGGAGGGCCTCGGCCCTGCATGTGTACCAGACCCATCTGATCCCCGATTCGATCCAGACCGAGGGGTACGCCCGGGCCGTCTTCACCTCGAACCGCTGCCCGACCTTGGACGACGAGGAGATTGACAGGCGCGTGGCTTCCCGTCTGGAGCGCCAACAGCTCTTCACGCGCAAGCCCGCCCCGACCATCAGTTACGTACTTGAAGAGGCAGTGCTCACACGGCCGTTGGGCGGCACGGCCACTCTGAAGGAACAGCTGCACCATGTCTTGGCAATCGGCGAGCTGCGGCACGTCGAGATCCAAGTCATGCCACACAACCGGCACGACCACGCGGGGCTCGCCGGTCGCATGAGCCTCCTGGAGACCGCCGATCGTCACCAGCTCGCCTACGTCGAAGGCCATCGAGGAGGCTATTTCGTCAGCGAACAACCCGACGTGGGGGACCTGTTCGGCAAATATGGCATTCTGCGGGCGCAGGCTCTCTCACCCGAAGAGTCCGCGAAGTTGATCGAAAAGGTGGCGCAGGACCTATGAGCACCGACCTCCACTGGAGCAAGAGCAGCTATAGCGACGGCGAGGGCGAGTGCGTCGAAGTAGCCCTCACCCCCACCACCATCCACATCCGCGACTCCAAGTCCCCCACAGACAACGGACCGGAGGCCGTCCAGATAGCCCCCACCACCTGGACGACCTTCCTCAACTCCCTGCTCTAGAACATCCCGTTGTCATTCGCGGACGTGGCCGGCACATCCTGGATCACATCCCAGTGCTCCACGATCTTCCCGCCCCGCACCCGGAACAGATCCACGATCGCCTGCCCCCGCTCCCCCGGCGCGTTCACGTAGTGGCTGTGCACCGCCACCAGGTCGCCCTCGGCGATCACCCGCTTCGGCGTGACCTTCAGCTGCGGGAACGCGGCGAAGTACCCGCCCAGCCCGGCCTTGACGCCCTCCACACCGTCCGCGATCGCCGGGTTGTGCTGGTGGTACTCGGGCCCCCAGTACCGGTCGACGGCGGACAGGTCCTTCTGAACGAGCAGTTGGTCGAACGCCTTGGTGACGAGCCGCTTGTTGTACGCGGTCAGCCACCCCGGCCCCGGCTGGGTGGTCCGCGGCCAACTCTCCGTCGAGAACATGTCGTTGCCGTTGGCCGTGGTCGCGGGCACCTCCTGGCCCACGTCCCAGTGCTCGGCGATCCTCCCGCCCTGGAAGCGGAAGATGTCGACGACCGCCATGCCCCGCGTGCCCGGCGTCATCACCACGTTCGAGTGGACCAGCACCAGGTCGCCCTCGGAGATGACCCGCTTGACGTCGTACTCGGCGTCCGGGAACTGCTGGTGGATGGCGACGCCCAGGTTCTTCAGCGTCTCCGCCCCGTCCGGCGCGAGCGGGTTGTGCTGGATGTAGTCCGGGCGGACGTACCGGTCGACGACCTCCGTGTCGCCCTGCTCGAACACGCCCTTGAGGACGCGGACGGTGACGGACTTCTGGTAGCCGAGGCGGGCTGAGTCGCCGTAGCCGAAGGCGACGTGCCCGGTGGCGGCGGCCGGCGCGGACGCCACGGCGGGCACGGCGGCGGCGCCGAGCAGGGCCGAGGCGGCCATGACGGCGACGAGCGCCTTGCGGACGGGTGTGGTGGGGGGCATGAGGCTCTCTTTCCAAGCAGGGGCCACGAGATCGCGAGATCCGGCGCAATATTGAAAGTTCAAGCTGACACTTCCCACAGGTAAGCACTAACCAACAGTTAGCGTCAAGATCCCTTGCCTAGAGCGCACTCCACGCGGTTAGCGTGCATATCCATGGAGTACACGCAGCTCGGACGCACGGGACTCAAGGTCAGCAGGCTCGTCCTCGGCACCATGAACTTCGGTCCGCAGACAGACGAAGCCGACAGTCACTCGATCATGGACGCGGCGCTGGACGCGGGCATCAACTTCTTCGACACCGCCAACGTGTACGGCTGGGGCGAGAACAAGGGCCGTACCGAGACGATCATCGGCAACTGGTTCGCCAAGGGCGGCGAGCGGCGCGAGAAGGTCGTCCTCGCCACCAAGGTGTACGGCAACATGGGGCCGGACGGCGCGGCGTGGCCCAACCACGACAAGCTCTCGGCGGTGAACATCCGGCGCGCCGTCGATGCATCGCTCAAGCGGCTGAAGACCGACTACATCGACGTCTACCAGTTCCATCACGTCGACCGTGCCACCCCGTTCGAGGAGATCTGGCAGGCCATCGACGTCCTCGTCCAGCAGGGCAAGATCCTGTACGCCGGCTCCTCCAACTTCCCCGGCTACAAGATCGCCCAGGCCAACGAGATAGCCGCCCGGCGCGGCGGCACCATCGGCCTCGTCAGCGAGCAGTGCCTCTACAACCTCTTCGAGCGCCGCGCCGAGATGGAGGTCATCCCGGCCGCGCAGGACTACGGGCTGGGCGTCATTCCCTGGTCGCCGCTGCACGGCGGCCTGCTCGGCGGCGTCATCAAGAAGGAGGTCGAGGGCGGGCGGCGCAGCTCGGGGCGGGCCGCCGAGGTCCTCGCCGACCCCGCCGTACGGGCGCAGATCCAGGCGTACGAGGACCTGCTCGACAAGCACGGCCTGGAGCCCGGCGAGGCCGCCCTGGCCTGGCTGCTCACCCGCCCGGGCGTGACCGGCCCGATCGTCGGCCCGCGCACGGCCGAGCAGCTGGAGTCCGCACTGAGTGCGGCGGAACTGGAACTGAGCGAGGAGCTGCTGGCGGGACTGGACGAGGTGTTCCCAGGCCCGGGGCCGTCCCCGGAGGCGTTCGCCTGGTAACACAGGGTAAGTGCAACGCCCGGGGGGCGCGGGGCTGGTCTCGACATGCGGCTCCGCCGCGTGGGCGCGACCAGCCACAGACGGCCCGCGGCCGACAACGCCCCGCAGCCGTACGGCGATCCGCAGTTCCTCGGCACTACCTACCGAGCGCCGCCGCCAACGCCACCACGACAAACATCAACACAAGCGCACCGGCCATGATCCGGTTCCGGGTTTTCGGGTCCACGACATCGAGCCTAACCGGCCCCCTCGAGCGGCCATCGGGCGACCGCCTCGTAGCGGGGCTGCTCGCCCTCGACCCCCGACTTCGGCAGATTGCTCCGCACGAGCACCAGCTCGGTCACCGTCCAGGCCCGGCTGGTGAACTCGTCGAGGGCCGCGACATACGGCCGTACGTCCACCGCCGACCGGCTCCTGGCCACGGTCAGGTGGGCCTTGTACCGCCGGTGCTCCCCCATCGGCACCCCGGCCTTGCGCGCCGCCGCCTCGCTGCGGTCCGCCAGCAGCCGCAGGGGCGCCAGGTCACCCTCCGCGCCCGCCCACAGGGCCCGCCCGTGCCCGAACTGACCGCCGCCGCTGAGCGCCAGCCGGAAGGGCGGCGTACGGTGCGCGGCGCGCTCCAGGCGGGCCGACAGGTCGGGTACGAGGTCGTCGTCGACCTCGCCGTAGAAGGCGAGGGTGAAGTGCCAGCCGGGGCGGCCGGTCCAGCGCAGCCGGTCCGCGCCGGGCAGCTTCCTCAACTCGGCGACTTCGGCGGCCAGTTCATGGGTCACGTCCTCCGGGGGCAACACGGCGGCGAAGAGTCTCATGGGATCAAGCCTGGCACCATGAGGGGATGGAGATCACCATCCGGGACGGCGGACCCGGCGACATCCCCGCGATACTCGGCATGCTCGACAGCTGCGTGGAGTGGCTGGTCGCGCAGGGGCGCCCGGGGCAGTGGGGGACGAAGCCGCTGTCGCAGAGCCCGAAGACCGTGGAGTCGGTGACCCGTGCCGTGGACGAGGGTGACGTCTTCATCGCCGAGGTCGGCGACGTGCCCGCCGCGACCCTCACCCTCGGCCACTCGCCCGGCCCCTATCTGGCGCACCTCCCCCCGCCCGGCGAGCCCGAGCGCTACATCCACTGGCTCGCCTCCGACCGCCGCTTCAAGGGCCACGGCGTGGGCGGCGCCCTGCTCGCGCACGCCGCCGAGGTGACCCGGCGGTCGGGTGTCTCGCTGCTGCGGGTGGACTGCTACGCGGGCGACGACGGCAGGCTCGTCCGCTACTACGAGAGCAACGGCTTCGTGCGCACCGAGACCTACCTGGGGAAGGACGACTGGCCGGGGCAGGTGCTGGCGCGGCGGGTCCAGGGCCTGTCCGGCGGGCGGCAGTGACCATGGCCACACGTGTCCCGGTCACCGTGCGTATCGTTGTACTGCGCGGCTGCACTCGTCCGAGGAGCAGCCGGGGAGGAGCGCCACGATGACCGTCCTTGACGACAGGATCGAGATGGCCGAAAGCAGCGGCGAACTCACACTCGACATGCTGTTCGAGTGGCTGGAGAAGATGCCCGTCCCCGAGGGATACAAGACCGAGATCGTCGGGGGGCACATCTTCATGTCGCCGCAGCGGGACACCCACTGGGACATCATCACGGACATCTTCGAGCAGCTGCGCACCAAGTACCCGCGCAGGCGCATCAAGTCCGACGTCCGTATCGACTATCCCGGGCGCCTCAACGGGTTCGCCACCGACGTGACGGCTCTCGCCGAGAGCGCACAGAAGGACGACAAGGGCCGCTGGCAGTACGAGGACGTCGAGTTCGTCGCGGAAGTCATCTCCAAGGACACCGCCGCCAACGACTACGGCCCCAAGAAGACCGCCTACGCCCTCGCCGAAGTACCGGTGTACCTGATCGTGAACCCGTACACCGCGGAGTGGCACCTGCACACACTGCCGAAGGACGGCGAGTACCACAGCGAGGTCAGCTTCCCCTTCGGCGAGGACATCGACCTGACCAGCACCCCGGTCGGCCTCACCCTCAAGACCGACGAGTTCCCCCGCGACTGACCCGGACGCCCTCTCCTACCGCCTACGCCACGGTCGCCAGCTCCTCCTCCCGCCGCTGCCGGGGCACGAACCGGACGTGCGGGTGGCCCCGGTGCCAGCCTACCGAGAGCCGCAGGCCGCCCATCCGCGCCAGGATCAGGCCGATCACCGTGGCCGCGGCCGCCGCGATAGCGCCGCCGACGGCGAGGCCGACCCGGGCGCCGTAGGTGTCGGTGATCCAGCCGACGATCGGGGCGCCGACCGGGGAGCCGCCCAAGAAGACCATCATGTACAGGGCCATCACGCGGCCCCGCATGGCCGGGTCCGTGGCCATCTGGATGCCGGTGTTCGCGGTGACGTTGATCGTCATACCGAAGAGCCCTATCGGGATCATCAGCAGGGCGAACAGCCACAGGGACGGCGTCAGCGCCGCCACGATCTCGACCGTGCCGAAGAGCACCGCCGCCGCGATCAGCACCCGCATCCGGGAGGTGCCGCGCCGGGCGGCGAGCAGGGCGCCGGTCACCGAGCCGACCGCCATCAGCGTGTTGAACATGCTGTACCAGCCCGCGCCGGCGTGGAAGACGTCGGCGGCGAACGCCGAGATGTACACGGGAAAGTTGAAGGCGAACGTGCCGACGAACCCGACCAGCACGATCGGCCAGATCAGCTCCGGCCGCCCCGCCACATACCGCAGCCCCTCCCGCAGCTGCCCCTTCCCGCGCGGGGCGCGCTCGACGGCGTACAGCTCACGCGCCCGCATCAGCAGCAGCCCGGCGATGGGCGCGACGAAGGACAGGCCGTTGAAGAGGAACGCCCAGCCCGTCCCCACGCCGGTGATCAGCAGACCGGCGACGGCGGGGCCGACCAGACGGGCGGACTGGAAGTTCGCGGAGTTCAGGCTGACGGCGTTCTGGAGCTGGTCGGGGCCGACCATCTCGCTGACGAACGTCTGGCGGGCGGGGTTGTCGACCACCGTGGCGAGGCCGATGGCGAAGGCCGCGACATAGACGTGCCAGACCTGGACGTGTCCGGTGAGGGTGAGGACCGCGAGCGCGACGCCGGTGGCCGCCATCGAGGTCTGCGTGACCAGCAGCGTACGGCGCTTGGGCAGGCGGTCGACGAGGACGCCGCCGTAGAGGCCGAAGAGCAGCATCGGCAGGAACTGCAGGGCCGTCGTGATGCCGACGGCGGTGGCGGAGCCGGTGAGGCTGAGCACCAGCCAGTCCTGGGCGATGCGCTGCATCCAGGTGCCGGTGTTGGAGACGACCTGGCCGAGGAAGAACAGGCGGTAGTTCCTGACCTTCAGCGAGCTGAACATCGAGGACTTGCGCGGGCCGGCGGTGGTAGGGGTGGTCGGTGCGGGTGCGGAAGCTGCTCCGGGTCCCGTACTCAAAAGGGTTCGCCTCCTCGTGAACGCGGCTTACAGATGTGCGAGCTTCTCCAGCACGGGGGCGGCGGCGCGGAGTTTCGCCCACTCGTCCTCGTCGAGACCCTCGACCAGGGTGGCCAGGAAGGCGTTGCGCTTACGGCGGCTCTCCTCGAGCATCGCCTCGGCCTGCTCGGTCTTCGTGACGACCTTCTGGCGCCGGTCCTCGGGGTGCGGCTCCAGCCGGACCAGTCCCTTGGACTCCAGCAGGGCGACGATGCGCGTCATCGACGGCGGCTGAACGTGCTCCTTGCGGGCGAGCTCACCGGGGGTGGCCTTTCCGCAGAGGGAGAGGGTGCCCAGCACCGACATCTCGGTGGGGCTCAGCGATTCGTCGACCCGCTGGTGCTTGAGCCGACGTGACAGTCGCATCACGGCGGAGCGAAGAGAGTTCACGGCGGCTGCGTTGTCGCCATGGGTAAGGTCCGGCATGTTCTTTAGGGTAACTCATTACCCTCCCTAAGGACCACCGGGGCGCGCACAGATGCCCGTGACTCCCGCCACTGAATCGTCACATCACTCATATGGGTGATCCGACAGCGGAACGTGACACACCGCACCGAAGAGTGCCGCGACCCTCGTGTTCATGGGGACCAGCGTGCTCAGCCTGCGGATAGACCACGAGCTGCTCGAACGACTCCGGGAGCATGCCGCGAAAAGAGGAATGAGCGTCCAGGACTATGTCGTCCGGACGCTCATCCGCGATGACTTCGACGAACGGTTCCAGGCCGCCGTCGAGGAGACCGAGAAGTTCTACGGCCTTACGTGAGCCCGCCACGCGCTGCCGGCAAGCGTCATTCCGTCGGCGTGCCGATCCGCAGCCGGTTGCCATCCGGGTCGCGCACCTCGATCTCCCGCGCCCACGGAGCGTCCTTCGCCCGCACACCGAGCTCGGCGGCGATGGCGTCGACATCACGAAGGCGGAGGTAGACCAACGTGTCAGGGCGGGCGTCACCCTCGTGCTCCGACAGGAACAACCGCACCCCGCCTCGGGCGACCTCGACGAACGCGGGAAGGCCCGGTTCGAAGCGGTGTTCCCACTGCTTGGCGAAACCAATGCGCTCGTACCACGCGACCGCCGCCGCAGCATCCTCGACGCGGAGAATGGGAATGACTTCCTCGTCCATCGCGTCATCGTCGCAGACCGCCCAGGGCCAACGTCGCCGGATGCGGCACTGGTTCTGGCTCTGGTTCTACGGCCTCACATGAGTCGGCCCTACGTCAGCCCCAGCGCCGGCATGAGGTAGTAGAAGGCGAAGACCGCCGCCACGACGTACATCGCGACCGGCACCTCCCGGCCCCGCCCGGCGGCCAGGCGCAGCACCGCGAAGGTGATGAAGCCCATGCCGATGCCGTTGGTGATCGAGTAGGTGAACGGCATCATCACCATCGTCACGAAGGCCGGGATCGCGATCGTGTAGTCGGCCCAGTCGATCTCCTTGACCGAGTTGGCCAGGATCAGGAAGCCGACCGCGAGCAGGGCCGGGGTGGCCGCCTGCGACGGGACCATGGTGGCGACGGGCGTCAGGAACAGCGCCACACCGAAGAGGCCGCCGGTGACGACGTTCGCGAAGCCAGTACGGGCGCCCTCGCCGACGCCGGCCGTGGACTCCACGAAGGCGGTGGTGGCCGAGGAGGAACTGGCGCCGCCCGCGGCGACGGCGAGGCCGTCGACGAACAGGACCTTGTTGATGCCCGGCATCTGGCCCTGGGCGTCGGTCAGCTTCGCCTCGTCGCTGACGCCCATGATCGTGCCCATGGCGTCGAAGAAGCAGGAAAGGAGGACGGTGAAGACGAAGAGGATGCCGGTCAGCGCGCCGACCTTCTCGAAGCCGCCGAACAGGCTGACCTCGCCGATCAGGCCGAAGTCGGGGGTCGCGACGGGGTTGCCCGGCCACTTCGGGGTCGTGAGGCCCCAGGACGGCACCTTCGCGACGGCCTCGATGACGACGGCGAGTACGGTCATCGCGACGATCGAGATCAGGATCGCGCCGGGGACCTTGCGCACGATCAGCGCGAGGGTGAGCAGCGCGCCGAGGATGAACACGAGCACCGGCCAGCCGTTGAGGTGACCGTCGCCGCCGAGCTGAAGCGGGACCGTGGTCTGGGCGACGTCCGGGATGCGGGAGACGAAGCCGGAGTCGACGAGGCCGATCAGCATGATGAACAGGCCGATGCCGATGGCGATGGCCTTGCGCAGGCTGTAGGGCACGGCATTCATGACACGCTCGCGCAGACCGGTGGCGACGAGCAGCATGACCACGAAGCCGGCCAGCACGACCATGCCCATGGCGTCCGGCCAGGACATCCGGGGCGCGAGCTGGAGCGCGACGACCGAGTTCACACCCAGACCGGCGGCGAGCGCGATCGGCACGTTGCCGATGACACCCATCAGCAGCGTGGCGAACGCCGCCGTGACGGCCGTCGCGGTGACCAGCTGTCCGTTGTCCAGCTGGTTGCCGTACATGTCCTTCGCGCTGCCGAGGATGATCGGGTTCAGCACGATGATGTAGGCCATCGCGAAGAAGGTGGCGAAACCGCCGCGGATTTCGCGGGGCAGGGTGCTGCCGCGTTCGGAGATCTTGAAGAAGCGGTCGAGTGCGCCGTAGGCGGGGCCGGCTCCCGGCTGTTCAGGGGCGGGGACCTTGGCGGGGGCCGAGGTGGGCATGCTTTTGGTGTTTCCTACGAAGAGAAGTGGTCAGACACAAACCGTTTCAGTATGAACATATAAAGCCGGGATCGGCCATCTCCGCGCGTAGATCGGTGTCGATCCGATCGCCTCGTAAGCTGTCCTCCATGGCGAAGTGGACCCCCAGGCACGAGGCACCCGAGCCCCTTGAAGGGCCCGTGGTCGCCACCATCACCGGCGGCACGATCCTCTGGTTCGTTCTCTTCGTCGTACAGCTGCCCTTCTACGGCTGGTTCGACGACCGCGACCAGACCTGGTGGGTGTGGACCTGCCTGGCCGGCGGTGGACTGGGGCTCATCGGCATCTGGTACGTCCGCAGGCGTGACGCGGCGATCAAGCGGGCGGCCGCCGCCCCCGCGGAGACCCGGGAGACGACCGGCGAACCCCAGTCGTCCTGAGGGCCGGCCACTGACCCCCAGGGTCCGCCCCCTACACCCAGGGCACGACACCCGGTCCTCCCCAAGTCGGAACTTCCGCGCACTCGGCGGGTGAAGCCGCAAATCCGCACGTACCGTCGAATGCATGACGCATACCGACGCGGGCGCCGGACTGGACACCCCTGTGCACTCCGCCCGCGCCCCGGTGGCGACGGGCGGGCTCACCGCCGCCGAGGTGGCCGAGCGGGTCGCGCGCGGGGAGGTCAACGACGTACCGGTGCGCAGCAGCCGGTCGATGACCGACATCGTCCGCGCCAACGTGTTCACCCGGTTCAACGCGATCATCGGCGTGCTCTGGCTGATCATGCTGTTCGTCGCGCCCATCCAGGACAGCCTGTTCGGCTTCGTCATCCTCGCCAACACCGGCATCGGGATCATCCAGGAGTGGCGGGCGAAGAAGACCCTCGACTCGCTCGCCGTGATCGGCGAGGCGCGGCCCACGGTACGGCGGGACGGGGTCGCCGCCGACGTCAGTACGTCCGAGATCGTGCTGGACGATCTGATAGAGATCGGGCCGGGCGACAAGGCCGTCGTGGACGGGGTGTGCGTCGAGGCCGACGGCCTGGAGATCGACGAGTCGCTGCTCACCGGCGAGGCCGACCCGGTCGTCAAACGGCCGGGCGACCAGGTGCTCTCCGGCAGCTTCGTCGTCGCCGGCGGCGGCGCCTTCCAGACCACCAAGGTCGGCCGGGAGGCCTACGCCGCCCAGCTCGCCGAGGAGGCCTCGCGCTTCACCCTCGTCCACTCCGAGCTGCGCTCCGGCATCTCCACGATCCTCAAGTACGTGACGTGGATGATGATCCCGGCCGCGATCGGCCTGATCATCACCCAGCTGTTCGTCAAGGAGAACGAGCTCGACGACTCGATCGCCAGGACCGTCGGCGGCATCGTGCCCATGGTCCCGGAAGGGCTGGTGCTCCTCACCTCCGTAGCCTTCGCGATCGGCGTCATCCGCCTCGGCCGCAAGCAGTGCCTGGTGCAGGAGCTGCCCGCCATCGAGGGCCTCGCCCGCGTGGACACGGTCTGCCTCGACAAGACCGGCACCCTCACCGAGGGCGGCATGGACGTCACCGAACTGCGCCCCCTCAACGGCAGCGACGAGGACTACATACGGCAGGTGCTCGGCGCCCTCGGCGAGTCCGACCCCCGCCCGAACGCCTCCCTCCAGGCCATCATCGAGGCCTACCCGGACGCCGAGGACTGGCGCTGCACCGAGTCCCTGCCCTTCTCCTCCGCCCGCAAGTACAGCGGCGCCACGTTCAGCGAGGGCAACGGCGAGGCCAGTACATGGCTGCTGGGCGCACCGGATGTGCTCCTGTCCGCCGAGGATCCCGCGCTGGCCGAAACCGATCGGTTGAACGAACAGGGGCTACGGGTCCTGCTGCTCGCCCGCGCCGGCCGCGACCTCGACGATCCCGACGTCGCGGCGGACGCCAAGCCCGCCGCTCTGGTCGTACTGGAACAGCGTCTACGCCCCGACGCCGCCGACACTCTGCGCTACTTCGCCGAGCAGAACGTCCGGGCCAAGGTGATCTCCGGGGACAACGCGGTGTCCGTGGGCGCGGTGGCGAGCAAGCTGGGCCTGACCGGTACGACGGTCGACGCCCGCACGCTCCCCCGCGACAACGACGGGATGGCCACGGCCCTCGACGAGGCCACCGTCTTCGGGCGGGTCACCCCGCAGCAGAAGCGGGACATGGTGGGCGCGCTCCAGTCCCACGGGCACAACGTGGCCATGACCGGCGACGGCGTGAACGACGTCCTGGCGCTGAAGGACGCCGACATCGGGGTCGCGATGGGCTCCGGCTCGGAGGCCACACGTGCGGTCGCCCAGATCGTGCTGCTGAACAACAGCTTCGCCACGCTGCCGTCGGTGGTGGCGGAGGGCCGCCGGGTGATCGGCAACATCACGCGCGTCGCGACGCTGTTCCTCGTCAAGACGGTCTACTCGGTGCTGCTGGCGCTGATGGTGGTGTTCTGGCAGGTGGAGTACCCGTTCCTGCCCCGCCATCTGACCCTGCTCTCCACCCTCACCATCGGCGTCCCGGCCTTCTTCCTGGCCCTCGCGCCGAACAAGGAACGGGCGAAACCCCATTTCGTACGGCGGGTCATGCGGTACGCGATCCCGGGCGGGGTGGTGGCCGCGGTGGCGACCTTCGCGACGTATCTGATCGCCCGTACCCACTACGCGGGCGAGGGCGCGCTGGACGCGGAGACGAGCGTCGCCACGCTGACGCTCTTCCTGATCTCCATGTGGGTGCTGGCGATCATCGCCCGGCCCTACACATGGTGGCGTCTCGGGCTGGTGGCGGCGATGGGCCTCGGGTTCCTGCTGGTGCTGGTGGTGCCGTGGCTGCAGGAGTTCTTCGCGCTGCGGCTGGTCGGGGTGACGATGCCGTGGATCGCGGTGGGGATCTCGGCGGGGGCGGCGGTCGCCCTGGAGTTCATGTGGAGGTGGGTGGACCGCCGCGTCCCTGCGTAGGGCGTCTCCCTACTGCACGTCGACGAAGTCGCCCGTGGCGTTGACCGCCGGGGTCGTCGTCGTGCCCGCGAAGACGTAGCGGAAGTAGCCGTCCTCGATGGCCTTGACGGTCGTCTTGAGGTTGCCCGTCGCGTTCGTCTTGATGGTCTTCACCGTGGTGTAGGTGTCGCTGTTCTTCTTGCGGAACTGCAGCTGGACGGGCTGCTCCACGTAGCCGTTGTACGTGCCGCGGTCCCAGTTGGCGCGGGAGAGCTTGCCGGTGATCGTGATGGTCTTGTTCTTCTTCACGGGCTCGGGGGAGGCGTCGACCGTGAGCTTGGAGTGGCGCTGCATCAGGGTGGTGCCGAGGCCGCCCTTGCGGGCATACCCGACCTTGCTGTGGTCGTAGTTCTCACCCGCGGGGTCTTGGCCGTTGAAGGCGGTGGCCTCAGCCGCGGCACGCCAGGTACCGGCGTTCGAGTTGATGAGCTCGTGGTCGCCCGCGCCCGGGTAGACGTCGATGGTGCCCTTGCAGTTGGCGGTGGTCGCGGAGGTCGCGGTGCACTTGGCCGGCTTGTTGCCGAGGAGTGTGGCTTCCGGCGAGGTAAGGGTGCCCCGGTAGATGAAGGGGTCGGTAATGAAGTCGTCGGCGGTGATGTCGATGTCCGCGTCGTGGGTCAACGTGTACGTCACCGTCGTGGAGACGTGGTTGGTCGTGCCGACCTTGATCGCCTTGGCGATCTTGAAGTTGGAGAAGGTGACGTCCATGTCGTACCGGGCGCCGCCCCTGTCACCACCGGACGCGGCCTGCGCGGCCTGGCGGATCTTCGCGACGGCGGCGCGGTAGGAGTCGACGGAGGT
This sequence comes from Streptomyces bicolor, assembly GCF_000719285.1. GTDB lineage: Bacteria > Actinomycetota > Actinomycetes > Streptomycetales > Streptomycetaceae > Streptomyces > Streptomyces bicolor. The sequence goes on from NZ_JOFS01000021.1 coordinate 99,706, forward strand.
GTCGGCCTGGGCGGCCGGCGCGGCGAAGGCGGAGAGGGCCAGGGCGCCGGAGAGAGCGGAGACGGCGGCCACGGTGGCTCTGATGCGCATGCGTTCCCCTGGTACGGAAAGGGGCCCCGCTGGTCGTCGTTCCCTGCATTGCGGGTCACGTCGGGGCCCGGGTGATCGAGGGGCCTGTTGGCCCATGTGATCAGATAGCCGTCAGGGGTTCCCGGTTGTCCCGTCGACGAGGAATCTCCGTGACCTTCGTCACGAACTTCCCGCACCAGGCGGGAAGTTCGCGACGAATGCCCTACTGACGAATGTCTCTACCGCTTCGCGTCCTACTGCACGTCGACGAAGTCACCCGTGGCGCTGACCGCCGGGGTGGTCGAGGTGCCCTCGAAGCGGTAGCGGAAGTAGCCGTCCGTGGACGCGGTGACCGTCGTCTTCAGGTCGCCGTACGTGTTCGTCTTGATGGTCTTCAGCGTGGTGTAGGTGCTGGAGCCCTTCTTGCGGAACTGCAGCTTCACCGACTGGTTGGCGTACCCGGCGTACTTGTGGGTGTCCCAGTTGGCGCGGGTCAGCTTGCCGGTGACCGTGATGGTCTTGCCCTTCTTCACGGGCTCCGGGGAGGCGTTGACCGTCAGCTTGGAGAAGCGCTGGAGCTTGGTGGTCCCCAGGTTGTCCTGCTCGGCGTAGCCGACCTTGCTCCAGTCGATGTCCTCGGAGAGCGGGTCCTGGTCGTTGAAGTCGTACGCGTAGCCGGCGGCCTTCCACGTGGTGGCGTCGACGTTCTCCAGCTCCAGGTCCGGATAGACGTCGATGGTGCCCTTGCAGTTGGCGGTGGTGGACGAGGTCGCCGTGCAGACGGGCCAGTCGTCGCCGAGGAGGAGGTTGTCCCACTCGGCGTAGGAGGCGCCGCGGTAGATCTCCACGTCCAGGTAGAAGTCCGGGGCGTTGAGGTCGATGTCCGCGGAGTGCGTGACCGTGTACGTCACCGGTACGGAGACGGGATTGGTGGTGCCCACGACGATCGGCTTGCCGCTGTTGACCTTGACGTTGGAGAAGGTCAGGTCCAGGGGGTACGGCGTGCCCGCGTCCTCGGCGGTGTAGGTGCTGCGGGCGGACGCGTGAGGCGCCGCCTGCACGGCCTCGCGGATGTCCGCCTTGCCGTACGAGGGCCCGTCGGCGGCCTGCACGGCCGGCACGGCGAGGGAGGAGAGGGCCAGGGCGCCGGTGACGGCGGCCACGGTGGCTCGAATGCGCATGGGTTCCCCATAAGGAGAGTGGCTCCGCGATCCTCGGTCACACGGTCCGGGGTCGCGCGGGGCTCAATCGATCAAGGAGTCTGTTGACTCAGGTGATCAGATCTTCAACGAAGCCGGATGGTTGTACGGCCCGTGGAGATTTTGTGTGCGAGCGGGGAGTTCGATCCGGGCACCGGGGCACGCCGAAAGGGCCGTCCGAGTGGACGGCCCCCTTGGCTCAGTCGAACCACCGATCCCGCGCCAGCTCCGCCGTCCTCGACGGATCCTCCAACAACGCCGCCACCTCGAACCGCCGCGGCCACTGACCCGCCGCCCAGGCCAGCCCGGCAGCCACGCCCTCCAGGGTCGCCGCGTGGAGAACCCCGTCGTCGGTGAGCCGCCAGTCGATCTCGACCCCGTCCACGACGAGTTCCTCGTGTTCGACGTACGACTCCGGCGTCCGCGCCCCCAGCAGCACCCGCACCGACTCCGGTACGTCGTGCTCGGTGCCCTCGGAGTCCACCGACCCCGTGACGGACTCGCTCAGCCGCCGCACCTGGAACAGCTCGGCCAGCTCGGCGGCCCGGGACGGGCGTACCGGCAGCAACGGCACGCCCTCGGTGAAGGGCAGCAGGTCCGGCGAGTCGACGACCACCGCGTCCGCCGCGTCCACGACCTCGACCCGTCCGTCGACCACGGCCCGCAGCTCGTCCGGCAGGGTCACCTGCTCGGGGTCCAGCTCGGCCAGCGCGCCGTAGAGAGCGTGCAGTTGGGCGGCGGACACGTCCCGCTCCGGGTCGGCCAGGCGGTCCAGCAGCTCGGCCGCGCCGCCCGGTTCGTCGAGCAGTGCGGCGACCGACGTGCGCACGCCCAGCGCCCGCAGCACCTGCTCGTCGTCGAAGCCGGTCGCGTCGGCCTCGTCGTACAGGCCGCGCAGGAGCGGGTCGCCGCCGGAGGCGAGGAGGCCGGCGGGGCGGCGGCCGTCCAGGACCGGGTGGCCGCGCAGCCACCAGGCCGTGTACGGCCGTACGACTTCGTGCGTGCCGTCGGGCAGCAGGATCCGCACCTGCTGGGTGAGCGCGTCCCGCAGGGGCGGCTGGGCGAGCAGGGCGAGGGCCTGGGGCCACTTGTCCTCGTCCACCAGGTCGAGATCGCGTACGGCGATCAGCTCGGTGGCGACCGGCGGTACGGGCGTGTCCGGGAAGCGGTCGAGGATGTCCTCGCTCCAGACGTCCACGGCGTCCAGGAGGCCCGCGTCGTCGGGCTCGGCGAAGTCGCCCTCGCGGGGCTCCAGTTCGTCCGGGTCGAGGACGACGTCCGTGGCCCGGACCAGGGCGAAGTTGGCGAGGACCCCGCAGGCGGCGAGCGGGGCCTCGCCCCACTTCTCCGCCAACTCCGCGTCTACGGTGGCGAGTTCGTCCTCCCGCATGACCTGGGCGAAGGGGCTGCCGGGGAAGACCAGTTCACCGGCCGGGGCGAGCTCACCGTCCTCGTCGGGCAGCGCGAGCGCGCCGAGCCACGGCTCGTCGCCCGGCTCCAGGCCCGCGTCCCGCACCAGCGCGAGCACGGTGTCGGCCAGCTCCTCGGCGTCGGGAGTGTCCTCCTCCCAGCTCACGCCGCCGTCCTCGTCGAGGGACGCGGCCACGGCGGCCCGCACCTGGGGCGTGGTGAGGACGGCCCGGGGGGTCGCCGGCAGAGCGCCCAGCTTCTCCAGCAACGGGTGCGCGGCGTCCGGGTGGGCGACCTTGAGGCCGAGGCGGGCCAGGATCTCGGCGTCGATGGGGGCGCCGTCGGAGGTGGGGAGCAGGACCTGACGGGGGCCGATGGTGGTGCGGCCGTCGGCCAGCGGTACGGGCAGCCCGGACAGGCGGTCCGGGTCGACCCCGGCGAGGCTGTCGTAGAGCCGCCGCCACCAGCCCGGCTCCTTCTCCAGCCCGGCGAGACGGTCGATCGCGTCGGTGAGCGGGACGCGGGCGACGCCCAGCGTCCGCAGTTCCACGCGCCGTTCGAGCCCGGCGGGAAGGAGGGTGGGCAGCACCTCGGCCAGCACTCGCACGGTGTCGGCGCCCGCGCCCTCCACCACCTCGGCATCACGCGGCCGCAGCGACTCCGGCAGCTCGGAGTCGGCCTCGCGCGGCTCGACGGCGGGCGGCAGGAACGAGGTACGGGGCAGTCGGTCGAGGATCGCCTGGCGCAGGGCACCGTCCAGTTCGCCCTTGCCGAGCGGCCCGGGCACGAGCCCGATGATGCCGACGCTCACCGGCCGCCAGTCGGCGAGCAGCTCGGCGTACGCGTCCGCCGCCCGCTGGACGAGGAAGTCGGTCAGCGGGCCGGGGGCGGCGTGGCGGCGGGTGGTGTCGAGGGGGAAGGACGCGATGAGGAGGGCGGGGACGCCGAGGGCTTCGTCGCTGGGCGTCGGCGCGTGGACCACGGGGGCCGTGCGGGGGTGGGCGGGAGTGCTGTCGGCGGCGTTGACGGGGACGGCCCAGGTGAGCGACCAGTGCGGGCGCAGCCGCTCCTCGACCGGGCGGTCGGCGAGGAGGTCGGGCGTGAGCGGGCCGTGGGCAGCGGCCGTACGCCAGTGGGTGACACCGTCACGCGAGTCCTCTACGACGGTGAAGGGCCCGTCGACCCGGCGGCGCAGCGTGCGCGGCTCGTCGCCGTCGGCCTCGACCACGACCTCCTCGAGCCCCGGGAGGGCGAGGATCAGCGCGTCGTCGACGGCGTGCAGCAGCCGCTCGGCCAGGTCGGCGGCGGCGGTGTCGCGCAGGGGGAGGATGACGGCGGTGTCGTACGGATCCGGGGCGGTGCCCTCGGCGGCGAACGGCAGCCGCAGGAGCGGCACGTGTCCGTCGCGGCGCCGGATCTCGTCACCCAGCCCCGGGCTGTGCCGCGCGGTGTCGCCGGCCAGTTCCCGGGCCTCGGGGAGGGACCACCGGACACCGCCGTGCCGCCCGACGACGGCGGGCTCGTCGGTGACGGCGAGGACGGCGGCGAACCCGACGCCGAAGCGGCCGATGGAGGCCGTGTCCCGTTTCGCCGAGGCCCGCAGGGTGGCGAGCGACTCGACGCCGGCGGCGTCCAGCGGCGCGCCGGTGTTGGCGGCGACGAGCACCCCGTCGCGCAGGGTGAGCCGAAGCCGTCCGGGCACTCCCGCCCTGGCCGCGGCGTCGGCGGCGTTCTGAGCGAGCTCGACGACGAGCCGGTCCCGGTACCCGCCGAGGACGAGGTCCTCCTCGGCGTTGGCGTCCTCCCGGAAACGGGCGGGGCTGGTGGCCCAGGCATCCAGCACTCCGCGACGCAGACGGGCCGTACCGAACGGGTCGGCGCCCTCGGCCGCGGGCCGCACGAACTTGCTCACGTTGACTCTCCTCATCGGCGTGATGATGAAGGTACCGCCCAGGAGACGTGAACGCGCCGCCCGCCCGCCGCGCTCCGGACGCCCGCCCCATGAGCCACGCCACGGCGGTCCGGATACCGGTGAAGGCCAGGCATGCCGGGCCTCGCCGACGGAGCAGCGTGCGGGCCGGCGTCACGGGCCGTGTTCACCAGCTGATGCGGGCCGCCACCGGCAGGTGGTCGCTGCCGGTGGCCGGCAGTACCCACGACCTCTCCGGCTCCACGCCACGCACCAGGATCTGGTCGATCCGCACCACCGGGAACTTCGCCGGCCAGCTGAAGCCGAAGCCGTCCCCGGCCGCTTCCTGGGCGGAGCGCAGTTGCGAGGTGAGGCCGGCGAACGCCCGGTCGTCAACCGTGCCGTTCAGGTCGCCGAGCAGCACCACCCGCTCGTTCCGCTCGTCGGCGACGGCCTCGGCGAGCGCCCGCGCGCCGCGGTCCCGGTGGTCCGTCGCAAAGCCTCCCTTCGGATTCACCCGTGCGGAACCCAGGTGGGCGACGTACACCGCCAGCGGACCCTGGTCCGTGGCCACCGTGGTGCGCAGCGCGCGGTTGTAGGTCAGCTTGACGTCGGCCGGCTTGGTGTCCGCCAGTGGCCCGTAGTCCAGTTCGATGTCGACCGGCCGGGTGTGCGACAGCGGCAGCTTGCTCCACAGCCCGACCGTGCCCTGCACCGTGTGGTACGGGTACGCCGCCTCCAGCTCCTTCTCGTACAGCGGCTTCGCCTGCGCGGTGATCTCCTCCAGGGCCAGCACGTCCGCGCCGGAGGCGGCCAGGTCGCGAGCGGTCCCGACCGGGTCGGGGTTCTCGGCGCCGACGTTGTGGCCGGCCACGGTGAGGTCGCCGCCCGCGTGGGACTTGTCGGTGAGCAGCCCGCCGAAGAGACTCAGCCACACCGTGACCGGTAGCAGCAGCGCGACCATCGCGGCGGCGGAGCGGCGCCAGAGCGCTCCGGCGAGCAGCACCGGGACGAACAGGCCGAACCACGGCAGAAAGGTCGCCACCAGGCTGCCCAGGTTCCCGATCCGGTTCGGGACCTGCGCGTGCAGCAGCATGAGCAGGCCGAGGAGCAGCGCCAGGACCGCGAGCACCGGGCCGCGCTTCCAGGGCTCCGGCCGGGAGGCGGTGCGGATCGCCCGGCGGACGCCCGCGCGCCGGCCACCGGGGCCGGTGTCCGGCCCACGATCGACACCGTCGGCCTCGCCTACCCCACTGGGCGGTGTTCGTGCCGTTCCTGTTGCTGGGGTTCGAGTCATTGCGCCAGTCAAGGCAGCGCGGTGTTGCCGGCACGTATGCGGTTTCCGATATGCCGACGATATGCACCGGCTCGTAGCCTCGACAGCATGCGTGTGCTGATTGTCGAGGACGAGCCCTATCTGGCCGAAGCCATCCGCGACGGCCTGCGCCTGGAAGCGATCGCGGCCGACATCGCGGGCGACGGCAACACCGCTCTGGAACTGCTGAGCGTCAACGCCTACGACATCGCCGTCCTCGACCGCGACATCCCCGGACCCTCCGGTGACGAGATCGCCAAACGCATCGTCGCTTCCCGCAGCGGCATGCCGATCCTCATGCTCACCGCGGCCGACCGTCTCGACGACAAGGCGTCCGGATTCGAACTCGGCGCGGACGACTACCTCACGAAACCCTTCGAACTCCGGGAACTCGCGCTCAGGCTGAGGGCACTCGACCGCAGACGCGCCCACAGCAGGCCTCCCGTACGGGAGATCGCCGGTCTGCGCCTCGACCCGTTCCGCCGAGAGATCTACCGGGACGGGCGTTACGTCGCGCTGACCAGGAAGCAGTTCGCCGTACTGGAAGTCCTCGTCGCCGCCGAAGGCGGTGTCGTCAGCGCCGAGGAACTTCTGGAACGCGCGTGGGACGAGAACGCCGACCCGTTCACCAATGCCGTACGCATCACGGTCTCGGCTCTGCGCAAACGACTCGGCGAACCCTGGCTCATCGCCACCGTGCCAGGCGTCGGCTACCGCATCGACACGCAGCCGGAGCCCGAACCCGAGGGAGGCGACCATGGATAGGGCGCCCGGATTGAGCGTTCGCCTCAAGCTCACCCTCAGCTACGCGGGGTTCCTCATGCTCGCCGGCGTCCTGCTGCTCGCGGCGGTGTGGGTGTTCCTCCTGCGTTACGTCCCTGAACGCGCGACGCTCATCAGCCACGACGACAACCCCACGAACGGCGTCTTTCCCGTCCGGTCCGCCCTCTTGGACGTCTTCGCCCCGAGGGCGGCCGCGGTACTGGCGTTCCTGCTGGTGTTCGGCCTCCTGGGAGGCTGGATCCTCGCCGGCCGCATGCTCGCCCCCGTGACCCGCATCACGGACGCCACCCGCAGGGCCACGCACGGTTCGCTCTCCCACCGGATCCGGCTACCGGGCCGCAACGACGAGTTCCGCGAACTCGCCGACACCTTCGACACGATGCTCGCGCGGCTCGAAGCGCACGTCGCAGAACAGCGGCGGTTCGCGGCCAACGCCTCTCACGAACTGCGCACCCCGCTGGCGATCTCGAAGGCGCTGCTCGACGTGGCCCGCGCAGATCCGAACCGCGACATCGGCGAGCTCATCGACCGCCTCCACGCCGTCAACACCCGAGCGATCGACCTCACCGAGGCACTGCTCCTGGTCAGCCGAGCCGAGCAGCGGTCCTTCACACGAGAACCCGTCGATCTGTCCCTCGTGGCGGAAGAAGCCACCGAGACACTCCTCCCCCTCGCGGAGAAGCACGGCGTCACCATCGAGACCGGCGGCGACATCACCCCCACGACCGGATCGCCGGCGCTCCTGCTCCAGCTGACGACGAACCTCCTGCACAACGCGATAGTCCACAACCTGCCCGGGCAGGGCACCGTGTGGGTCAATACCGGCGTCCGCCCCAGAACTGCGGTGCTCACGGTCGAGAACACCGGCGAGAAGCTGACCCCCCAGCTGGTCTCCACACTCACCGAGCCGTTCCAGCGCGGCACCGAGCGCATACACACCGACCAGGCCGGCGTCGGTCTCGGCCTGGCCATCGTCAAAACCATCACCCACGCACACGACGGGACGCTCACCCTCACCCCGCGCTCCGCCGGCGGGATCCGCATCACTGTGGAACTGCCGCGATAGCAAGGGCGGCCCCGGTCGCTCAGGGTTGCTACTCGACGTCCTTCACCGAGGTCGGCCCCAACTGCTTGGCGCTGGCGTACTCCGGCATCGTCATGGGCTTGTCGAACAAGAAGAACGACTGGTTCGTGCCGACCGTGAACTCCATGTACGCGTCCGTCGTGGCGTCGAAACCGTAGTAGGCATTGCAGGTGGAACCCGACGTGTACGTGCCGTCCATGCCGGGCTGTGCGAGGACCGCGACGCCGTGGGAGGAGGACTCCACCCTCTCCGTCGGAGTGAGCATCTTGCAGCGCGGCACCGGCAAGCCCTTCATGATGAAGTACCCGTACTCGCCGTTGGCGTTCTGGATGTAGACGTACGAGAGTTTGCCCCGCTTCCCCCACGTCTTGATCCACTGGTTGATCGCTTCGCGGGTCGGTGAGTACTCCATGCGCCCCGCCGGCTGCTGGGCGACGAGGTGGTCGTAGTTCTCCTGCTTGGCCTTGTTCTCCTTGTCCTGACTGGAATCGGTGCAGGACGTCAGGGCAAGGCCGACAACCGGCGCGACGACGGTGGCCAGGGCCATGCGTGCGAACTTCTTCATGCGGTGCTGCCCTCTTCCCGGGATGAGATGGGGATCAGTTGGTGCACGTCGTGCGCTCGGCGGTGGTATCCAGCCGGTACGGCAGATCCCTGTCGCGGAAGGGCGCGCGGTGCTCCTGGGCGGCCTTCGAGTTGTAGGCGTTGACCGACTCGATCCGCGTGGCCTTCAGCGCGGTGATCGACTGGTCGATCTGCGTCGTGCGAGTCTCCGAAGCGGTCTTCCGCTCCTCCCGGAGCGCCTGGATCGTCCCTTCGGCGTTCTGCACCGCCTCGCACAGATCGAAGAACTCCTCGTACGTGGTCTGCCGGAACTCGCCCGAGCCGACAGTGTTCTCGCGCTTGTCCGCCTCACCGCGGAACGGGGCGGTGATCCATCCCGCGCCGCCGAAGACGAACACCCCGATCACATACAACACCGCCAGGCCGATGAGCCCGCCGACGGCCCAAGCCCCCAGCCGTGCCCCCTCGCGTACCTGTCCCATGGCCACCCCTCCTCGAAGGCGCATGGGGCCGTTCTACACGCGGGTGCCCGGGAGGGGTCCCGCGCACACGGAACGTGGCGGAGCCCGGGAGTCGTATCCAGCTCCCGGGCCCCTGGGGATGCCACCCAATTGCGCACGCCGGCGGCGTTTAAGAGGACGGATCAGTCATCATGCCGTCGTGTTCTTCCTTTGAACTACCGCACCACGCAAGAGGTGCAGGCGAGAGTCGAACTCGCATCCGACGGCGTTCGTCCGGCCTCGGTCGATCCGGCGATCGGCGGCGATGCTGAGACTGGAGCGAGAGTCTGAGATTGATCGCGGCTGCTCTGCCCCGTTGGGCAGTCACCGCTTCTTCAGGCTGAACTTCAGTGTCAGCTTGCGCTCATCGCGCGAACCGGTCCTCAATCCCGGCCCGCGCCTGTTGCGCACCCCCGCGCTCGCACGCGGGGGCGATCATGGATGCTACCCGTGGCCGGCCTCAGCCGAACAGGTAGCCGAACACCGCGTCGCCGACCCGCTGGTCGGTGACCTCCGCACCGTTGGCCTCCTCGCGGGCGAACTTCACGGCCTGCTGGAGCTTCTCGACCCGCTCCACCAGTTCATTGACCCGCCGCGCCGGAAGGGCGCCGGAGAACTTCACGGTCGTCCAGTACCCGATGGGCACGTCCTCGTAGTACACCTCGACCTGCGCCGGGTGCTTGTCGGTCGCCTCCGCCTTGACGTGGTTGCGCGGGACCTTCTTGGTACGGATCGTGCGGACCGGGTCCGTCTTCCACCAGTCCGTGGACGGGTCGTGGGACCAGGACTCGGCGGCATCGAGCGTGGGAAGCTTCTTCACGAAGGTGTGCAGGTCGGTGAGCTGCTTCTCCAGGAAGAGCAGGTAGCTGACCGGTACGTCGGCGACGATCGTCCGCCCGTCGACCGTGACGTCGGCGCGCGCCGTGCAGTTGGCCCAGTCCTTCGTGGCGGTCACGTCGAAAAGCCGGGTCAGCGACGCGGACATCTCCCGCAGCACGTCCTCCGCCTGCACCTGCACCCGCGTGGACTCAGGCGGCAGCTGCTCGCCCTCTTCGTCCTTCGGCTGGTACGTACGCGAGATACCGGCCAGCAGCGCGGGCTTCTGCACCTTGTGGTGCGCCGCGGTGATGTCCTGGAGCGACTTGCTCTTGACACCCTTTTCGACAGCGATGATCTGGTTCAGCTTCGCCACTTGGTCCCCCTTCGAACAGGCAGGAACGTACCTCACCTGTTCGAACGCCTGCATTCCCTTTTCGAGGGATCAGCCCTCGGAGGCGTAGGTGACGAAAGCGGACCATGCCTGCGGTGCGAGGGCGAGGCGGGGGCTGGTGTCGCGGTACTTGGAGTCGCGGACGTGGATCGTGCGGGGCGCTACCGCGATCTCGACGCAGGAGTCGCCCTCGCTGCTGCTGCTGTAGCTGCTCTTGAACCACGCCAGCTCGGAGACGTTCCCGGCCGAGGCGTTGCGGATCATGTTTCCCCCAGCAGTTGTTCGATGAAGGCCGTGGACTCACGTGGCGTGAGAGCCTGCGCCCGGATGATGCCGTAGCGCAGTTCAAGGATACGGAGATGCTTGGGCTCCGTGACCGGGCGGCCGTTGACCATGGCTGGCGAACGCCCCACCGCCGAGCCGTCGTCGAACTTCAGCACTTCGATACCACCGGCCAGTCCAGCGTGCTCCTCGCGGTCCATCGGCATCACCTGAAGCTCGACGTTCCGCAGCTGCCCTGCCGCCAGAAGATGTTCGAGCTGACTACGCAACGCCAGCCGGCCTCCGAGCGGACGCCGCAGCGTCCACTCCTCCAGTACGAAGCTGAGTTCAGGCGCTGGGTCCCGCTCGAATACGGCCTTGCGGGCCACGCGCGCCGCGATGAACCGCTCCACCTCGTCCTCGGTGTACGCGGGACGCCGCATCAGGAGAAGCCCGCGTGCGTACTCCGGCGTCTGCAACAGGCCATGGACGTTCAGGGGATCGTAGAGCTGGAGCTCGACCGCCTTGGCCTCCATCTCCCCCAGCGCCCGAACCTTCTTCGGGTACCGGACCTTCTTCACGTCCTCCCACGTCGCCGAGATGAGCCCACCGGCCCCCAACACCTCGTCGGCCTTGTCCAGGTACTCCTGCCTGGGGATCCGCTTCCCACTCTCGATCTTGTACACCAAGTCCTCGCCGTACCCGACCCGCCGCCCGAACTCGCCGGCCCGCATCCCGACCGCCTCCCGCCGCAGCTTCAGTTGCCGCCCGACGGTCGCGATGACGGCGACGCCCCACTCGTCGTCCGGATCCACCTCCCAACCCGGCTCGTCCGCCTCCGTCTTGAGCCGACCCGTGTCCGCCTCGACCGACATCCCGTACCCCTCCGTCGTACCGCCGTGGTGCAGCAGCGCCCTACCCGCAAGCCCGTCCCGACAGCCTGGACACGACCGGACAATCACCGGACAGTCACCTGACGCACCCGCTGAGTCACTGTTCACAGTAAGCACGCCCGGCCACGCTGAGTGATGTGAATCAAGAAACCGCCGCCCCCACGGCCCAACTCGACAATCCCATCCGAAACTTCGGCGTGCAGCTGTCCCCCACCCCGCGCGGAGCCCGTCTCGCCCGCCTGCTCACCACCGAGCAACTCCGCAGCTGGGGCCTGCCGTTGGACCCGGCGGCGCACATCGTGGCCGAACTGGCGACGAACGCGGCAACGCACGGCCGCGTCCCCGGACGCGACTTCCGGCTACTCCTGTACGTCGTCGGCGACACCCTCCGTATCGAAGTCACCGACACCCGCGCGGACCGCCTACCGCACGCCGAAGTACCCGCCCTAGACGCGGAGTCGGGCCGCGGCCTCACCATCGTCGCCGCCCTGGCCAACCGGTGGGGCGTCGCGCCGGGGCTGCCGCCGCGCAAGACGGTGTGGGCCGAAGTGAACCTCTGACCGGAACCCGGGAACCCGGGCTCCGGTGGCACGGGCGGTCACCCACAAAGGAATCCGAGGGTGAAAGGAACCCCACCAAACCCCACCCCTCCCTCCCCCAGCGCACGCTCACCCGGGAGGGTGAATATCACCAACTCGGCTGGATTTCAGGCAGGTTGTCTGGCCTACGCTCGCCGCAACACAACCGCAGACATGCAACGGCCCCCGCCGGGACGGCAATCCCAGTGCGAGGGCCTGACCACCAAGGAAGTAGCAGCCTTCCCGATGGATACCCAAAACCCTAGCGCGCCCTCGCGCGCCCAGTCCCGCCTTGCCGCCAAGAACACCCGAACCGGGGGCGGCCTGATCCACGAGAACACCCCCCACACCACCCGCTTCACGGTGATCGGCAATCACCTGGCCCAGCACCAGGAGCTCTCACTCCTCGCGATCGGCCTGGCCGTCCACATCCAGTCGCTGCCCAAGGGCGCCCGCGTCTGCATCAAGACGCTCGCCGCCCGCTTCCCCGAGGGCACGACCCGTATCGCCGCCGCCCTGCGCGAACTGGAAGCCCACGGCTACCTGCGCCGCGAACGCGAGCGCGTCCCCGGCGGCCGCATCGTCACCCGCACGATCTCCTGCAACCAGCCCGGTCGCAGCCATGCCCAGAACGACCCGGCGCCGCCCCGGAAGAAGCGAACCGCGACCGCCCGCAGACCCCTCCCTGCCGTACCGCAACCCGCTTACCCGGCGCCCACCCTCCTCCGAACGGCCACCGACCTCCTCACGGACCTCCGCCGCCACGACCCCCGCCTATTGCTTTCCGCCCACGACACGGCCCACCTCGCCCCCGGCGTCGCCGCCTGGCTGGAACGGGACGTAACCCCCACGGCCGTACGCCACGCCCTGACCACCGACCTGCCGCCCGAACCCTTGTGCCGCCCGGCATCCCTCTTGGCCCACCGCCTCACCACCCAACTACCGCCCCCACCCCCGTTCACCCCACCGCCAACCGTCCGCCACCCACTCCAGACCTGCGAAGGCTGCGACCGCGCCTTCCGCTCACCCACCCCAGGAACCTGCCGTGACTGCCGCACTGCCCTTGCCACCGCCGTCTGAGCCCATTGCGTCCTGTCCCCTGCGCTCCGGCCGGATACTCTGGCCGGGGCACCCTCCGGAGGACACCATGAGCACTCAGGCCGACCACGGAAACGAACTGATCCCGCGTCCCGAGCAGACCCCTGATGCCCTGCGTGCTGCTCTTGCCATCGTCGCGCCAGGCCGCCTGGAGAGATGCAGGCCATGAAGGACGAGGCTTTCGCCAAGGCAGTCGAGTGGCAGTCGCTGAGCCCTGTCCAGAGCTGGGTCCTGATCTGGGCCAAGGAGATCGAGATCGCCCGTCGGCCGGACCTGTCCACTCGCTACGCCCAGGCGCAGAGCAACGTGGAACACGAGGATCCGGCCATCGCGTGGGAAGCCCTTCGCGAGCTGAGCGCCGTTGTCGACGAGGCGATGAAGGCAGTTCGCGAGTGAGTTGGAAAGACCGGCGCGTACGTGGCTACCGGAATTCACCGTGACCGTCTGAAGACCGCCGTCCCCTTCTCGATCGACATCGACCTCAAGAGCCTCGTGCCCTGACCCCGGCCGGCAAGAGAAGCCGTCGCCGACTCGTCACCGCGTGCTACGAGTGACCGAGCTCCGCCGAGTCCTCGTCCGCCGTGACCGACACCGACCCGGAATCCGCCGCCGGCCGCAGCGGGAACGGGTCGACCCGGGTCTCGTCGATCACCGGCGGAGCCGGACGCGGCGGCTTCGGCATGACCGCGGCCTCGGAGTGGCCCCCGCAGCCGTACGTCAGGGACACGACCCGGCCGTCCGCCGGGGAGAACTCGTTCGCGCAGACACCGAAGGCCTGGCCGAGCGAACCGCCGATGGGCGCCAGGAAGCCGCAGGTCACACAGGACGCCGGGGCCGCCTGGGCCATGGGGGTCTTGGCGCCGTACGCCTCCTCCCAGCGGTCCGCGGCGATGTGGAGGCCGTAGCGGGACAGGACCCGGGCGCGGCGCATGCCGAGCTCCTCGGCGACCGCGGCGATCGAGCCCCGGGAGGGCACCACCGGCAGGTTCGCGGGGGTGCCCGCCGTGACCTCCGCGTCCTCGGCCTCCACCAGCTCGGCCATCTCGTGGGAGACGGCGGAGCTCGACACCGGCTCGTCCTCACCCGAGTAGCCGGGCTCCAGGCGCAGGTCCTCGGCGTCCGTGGGGAGCAGGTCGCCCGGGCCCATGTCGCCGGGGCGCAGGCGCTCGCTCCACGGCACCCACTCGGGAGCGAGGAGGGCGTCCGGGCCGGGGAGCAGGACCACCTCGTCGAGCGTGACGACCTTCGCGCGGGACGCCCGGGCCACCGTCACCGCCCAGCGCCAGCCGCGGTACCCGAGCTCCTTGCACTCGAAGAAGTGCGTGACAACGCGGTCGCCCTCGGAGACCAGGCCCGCATGCTCGCCCACGACGCCGGGCGCGGCGGCCTCCTCGGCGGCACTGCGGGCGAGGTCGACGGCCTCGGCGCACAGACGGTCGGGGGTGCGGCTTCGCGTTGTCGCTGCGCTCACGGGTATCGCTTCTCTCCTACGCCGTCTCTCGGGTGCGGCGCCTTGGGCGGTGGAACGGACGGAGCGGACCTGTGGGCCGCGTCGACGTCCGCGTCCGAATCGCGCTCGGGCGCACCTACGTCATCCATTGTGCGGGATGGCTGAGATACGCACGCTACCTGTTCGCGAGCGCTGGGCCTACACCGACGGCCCTTTCACCGTGCGCGGCGAGCGAGGAATCCATGGCTCCGGCCTGAGAGTTGCCCTCCGCGAACCTCCCTGCGGAGCTTGCGCCAACGTTCCCCAAGAGGTCTCGCCAACCTTGCGCCGACCTGAGATCCGCCCATGGCTTTCCCCCCATACGCGCCGTAACCGCACTACCCACCCCCATCTCGGGGCACTATTGCGTCGTGGCAACCGCGAGGCCGCCGCAAGGTGCCACCGGTATCGGTGGTGCCAAGGGCGGCCGGAGTCGAGGTGGCGGAACGGGCCGGATGGGCGGCTCCCTCCGCGCGGTCGGGCGTGCCCTGCACTTCCCGGTCACCGGCCCCGCCCGGGGCATCCGCAAGGCCACCCACGCGCAGGGCGCCGGCGAGTCCGGTCTCGGCAAGCTGATCGAGCTCCACGGGGTGAACGGCGCCGGGGACATGATGATCACCGTCGCCCTCGCCTCCACCGTGTTCTTCTCCGTCCCGACCGACGAGGCCCGTGGGCGCGTCGCGCTCTACCTCGGCATCACCATGGCGCCGTTCACGCTCCTCGCGCCCGTGATCGGCCCCCTCCTCGACCGCCTCCCGCACGGCCGGCGCGCCGCGATGGCCGGCGCCATGCTCGCCCGGGCACTGCTCGCCCTGGTCCTGTCCAGCGCCGTCGTCAGCGGCGATCTGCAGCTGTATCCGGCCGCACTCGGGGTGCTGGTCGCCTCGAAGGCGTACGGGGTCGTCAGAAGCGCCGTCGTGCCCCGCCTGCTCCCACCCCGCTTCTCCCTCGTGAAGGCCAATTCCCGGGTCACCCTCGGCGGACTGCTCGCCACCGGTATCGCGGCACCCGTCGGCGCGGGGCTCCAGGCGATCGGGCCGCGCTGGCCGCTCTACGGCGCCTTCCTGATCTTCATCGCCGGTACGTTCCTGTCCTTCTCCCTGCCGCACAAGGTCGACTCGGCCAAGGGCGAGGACACCGCGCTGCTGGCGGCCGACGAGCAGCATCTGCACGGGCCGCACCTCAAGCCGGTGAAGCGCCCCGGGCTGCGCACGGTCGGCATCGCCGTCACCCATGCCCTCGGCGCGAACGCCGGTCTGCGCTGTCTCTCCGGCTTCCTGATCTTCTTCCTCGCGTTCCTGCTGCGCGAGCACCCGATGTCCGGCCAGAGCGCCGCCGTGTCCCTGGGGATCGTGGCCGTCGCGGCCGGTGTCGGGAACGCGTGCGGAACGGCGGTGGGGGCGTGGCTGCGCTCCCGGGCGCCGGAGATCATCATCGTGACGGTCGTGGGGTTCGTGCTGGCGGTGGCGATCACGGCCGCGATCTTCTTCGGCGCGGTCCTGGTGGCCTTCCTGGCGGCGGTCGCCGGGTTCGCGCAGGCGCTGGCCAAGCTGTCGCTGGACGCGCTGATCCAGCGGGACGTGCCGGAGCTGGTGCGTACGTCGGCGTTCGCGCGCTCGGAGACGCTGCTGCAGATGTCCTGGGTGCTCGGCGGCGCGATCGGCATCGTGCTGCCCCTGGAGGGCTCGTTCGGGCTGCTGGTCGGCGCGGCGATCGTCGCCACCGGCTGGCTGACCACCGTCAAGGGCCTGATCGGCTCGGCCCGGCACGGCGGCCACACCCGGCAACGGGTGGCGTGACGTACGGCACGCCGCCCCCCACATGGAGAGCACGTCATCCACGCCCGATAGCCTTCGCCCATGACCATGCAATCCGTTGTGCGACGCCGCCGCGCGCTCGCCGCCGCCGGCGCCGTTTCCGCCGGACTGCTCGTGCTGTCGGCCTGCGACAAGCCGACGCCGCTGGCCACCATCACCGTCGGCACGTCCTCCGTCCACTCGGAGGCGACCTGCGGTGGCGAGGGCGAGGCCCTCAAGACCGAGGACCTGACGAAGTGCCTGAAGGACAAGGGCATCGAGTCCATCAAGGTCGACCCCGACGAGACCGTGCGCTTCGGTGTCGACCCGGAGATCGCGGACGAGGGCTGGACCATCCTCATGAACGGCCAGCCGCTCACCGACTCCAGCACCAAGACGTACCGCACCGTCCCGGGCAGCGTGTTCTTCAACGCCCAGTACGGCGCCAGCGGCGACTCGACGCTGGTGTCGATCAAGGGGGGCGAGAAGGACGTGACGGGCCTGTGGTCCTTCAAGCTGAAGAAGGACGCCTGACCACGGCTGCGCTCCGGGTCCTGGTGGCCACCGCGGTTCCCGCCGAGCGGGACGCGGTGGCCAAGGCGCTCTCGGTGCCCGGCGTCGATGTGATCGCCGCCGGCGTCGGCCCCGCCCTCGCCGCCGCCTCCACCGCCACGGCACTCACCACCGCCGCCCTGGAAGGCACCCCCTACGGCCTGGTCGTCTCCACCGGCATCGCCGGCGGCTTCGCCCCCCACGCCCCCGTCGGCTCCCTCGTCGTCGCCGACGAGATCACGGCCGCCGATCTGGGCGCGGAGACCCCCGACGGCTTCCTGCCGGTCACCGAGCTGGGCTTCGGTGCCGTCACCCACCGTCCGCCGGAAGCACTCGTACGAGAAGTCGCGACCGCCACCGGCGCACGCCCCGGCGCGGTCCTGACCGTCTCCACCGTGACCGGCACAGCGGTCCGTGCCGCCCGGCTGCGTGAGCGCCACCCCACCGCCCTCGCCGAGGCCATGGAGGGCTTCGGCGTCGCCGAGGCCGCCGCGGCCCACCGCACGCCGGTGCTCGAGCTGCGCGCCGTCTCCAACCCCGTCGGCCCCCGCGACCGCGCCGCCTGGCGCGTCGGCGACGCGCTGGCCGCGCTGACGGAGGCCTTCGGGAAGCTCGCACCCGTCCTGGAGAGTTGGAACCCACATGACCACCGGTGAGCCCCTGCGGATCGCGTACTCCCCCTGCCCGAACGACACCTTCGTCTTCGACGCCCTCGCCCACGGCCGCGTCCCCGGCGCCCCCGCGCTCGACGTCACCTTCGCCGACATCGACATCACCAACGGCATGGCCGAGCGCGGCGAGTTCGACGCGCTGAAGGTGTCGTACGCCGTGCTGCCGTACGTCCTCGGCGAGTACGCCCTGCTGCCCTGCGGAGGCGCGCTGGGCCGAGGCTGTGGCCCGCTGGTGCTGACGCGGGAGGCGGGGGTCGACCTCACGGGCCGTACGGTCGCGGTGCCGAGCGAGAAGTCGACGGCGTATCTGCTGTTCCGGCTCTGGGCCGCCGACACGCTCCCCGGTGGCGTCGGCGAGGTCGTGGTGCTGCCGTTCCACGAGATCATGCCCGCCGTGCGGGACGGGAAGGTCGACGCGGGGCTCGTCATCCACGAGGCGCGTTTCACGTACCAGAACTACGGGCTGCACAAGCTCGCGGACATGGGCGAGCACTGGGAGAACACCACCGGGCTGCCGATCCCGCTGGGCGCGATCATCGCGAAGAGGTCGCTGGGCGCGGCGGCCCTGACACGGCTGGCCGACTCGATCCGCACCTCGGTACGCGCCGCCTGGGACGAGCCCGAGGTCTCCCGCCCGTACGTCATGGAGCACGCCCAGGAGATGGACCCGGCCGTCGCCGACCAGCACATCGGGCTGTACGTCAACGAGTTCACGCACGACCTCGGCGTGGACGGCTATGCGGCGGTCCGGGGGCTGCTGACACGCGCGGCGGCCGAGGGGCTCGTACCGCCCCTCGGCCCGGATGCGCTGGATTTCCCCTGAGTCGGCAAGCCGCCTATACGTCGAGCTGGTCGGCGACCGCCCGCAGCAGGCCGGCGATCTTCTTGCCGGAGGCCTTGTCGGGGTAGCGGCCCTTCTCGAGCATCGGTGTGATGTTCTCGAGGAGGGTCGTCAGGTCCTGGACGATCGACGCCAGCTCGTCCGGCTTCTTGCGGGTGGCGGCCGCGACCGAAGGGGTCGGATCCAGAACGGTGACGGAAAGCGCCTGGTCACCGCGCTGACCGGCGACCACCCCGAACTCCACTCGCTGTCCCGGCTTGAGTGTGTCTACTCCGGCGGGGAGGACCGAGGAATGAACGA
The DNA here is from genome assembly GCF_000719285.1 of Streptomyces bicolor. Taxonomy (GTDB): domain Bacteria; phylum Actinomycetota; class Actinomycetes; order Streptomycetales; family Streptomycetaceae; genus Streptomyces; species Streptomyces bicolor. The sequence goes on from NZ_JOFS01000021.1 coordinate 118,228, forward strand.
AGACGTCACCGCCGTCGTCGCGGGAGAGAAAGCCGAAGCCCTTCTCGCTGTTGAACCACTTGACCTTGCCGGTAGGCACGTCTGTCCTCGTCCTCGTACTCGTCGGAAAACTGCTTCGGAAAACGGCTCTTGATAGCACTACAGCGGGTCGACCATGACCCGCCGGTACCAAGGCTAATGGTCCCCGGGCGGGTGACAAGACGTCGCCCGGTTGTTCCCTCGCGCAGGGAACTACCCTGGTCCGGTGCGCGACAAAACCCAAACGAATTCCGCCGCTCCCGGTGACCGACTGATCCGTGCCGGTGCGGTCGTGTTCTTCATCGGTGCCGTGGCCACTCTGGTCACGGTGGCCCCGTTCCTGCTCGGTACGACGCCATTTCCGACGTACATGTTCGGACTGAGCATGCTGATGGGCGTCGGATTCCTCGTCGCCGGTGTCGGTGTGTTCCAGTCGATCGCGGCCGGGCGGCGTCAGGCGCGGGGCGCCTCGAGGTAGCCGGTCAGCCAGTCCGGGAACCCGGTCAGGTCCGTGAGCACCACGTCCGCGCCGAGCGCGCCCAGTTGACCGGCGCTGAACGGCCCGGTCGCCACGGTGACCGAGAGCGTGCCGGCCGCGCGGGCCGCGCGTACGTCGCCCTCGTGGTCGCCGACGTAGACGGCCGCGTCGTGCTCGCGCAGGGCCGCCGCCTTCTGCTCGGCCCACAGGTTGCCTACGACCGCGTCGGGCTGGATGCCGAGGTGCTCCAGGTGCAGCTTGGCGTTCGGCTCGTACTTGGCGGTGACGACGATCGCCCGGCCGCCCGCGTTCCGTACGGCGGCGATCGCCTCGCGGGCGCCGGGCAGGGCGGGGGTCGCGGCTATGGCGATCGTCGGGTACATCTCGCGGTACAGGTCGGCGGTCGCCGCGAGCTGCTCCACCGGGAACCAGTTGACCAGTTCCTCCTCCAGCGGGGGCCCGAGGCGGGTGATCGCCAGGTCGGCGTCGATGTACGTCCCCGTGCGCTCGGACAGCGCCTTGTAGCAGGCGTGGATGCCGGGGCGGGAGTCGATGAGGGTCATGTCGAGGTCGAAGCCGACGGTCAGCGAAGAGGCCATATGGGCCATTGTGCCCGCCCAATGGCTCGGTACTGCATGTCATATGGCGGCTGCGGGTTGTTCGTGGCTTGTCGCGCCCACGCGGCGGAGCCGCAAATCGACACAGCCCCGCGCCCCTTAGGTCGGGCAGCTCACCGTCGGCTCTGTGCTAGCGCTGCTTCTGTGAACGCCAGACGATGAATAGCGCCGACGCTACCGCCGCCCCCCTCAGCACCCAGGGCCATGTCTCCGCGATCGCCGCGTTCGCCTGACCCTCTGCGATCGGGTCGCCCCAGCGGCCGTTCGTGCGGCCCCACAGCCAGGTCACGCCCGCCGTGAGGGAGAGGGCGGGGATGATCATGACCGCCCACTTCGTCTCGGCGTCGCTGAGCCTCCGGGAGGCCCAGGCGATGAGCCAGCCGACGAGCAGGGCGATGAGGTTGCCGAGGATGGCGCCGGCTACCAGGAGGGCCGCGGCGAGCAGGAGGAGGGGGTTGCTCCAGCGGCCGGTGGGGAGGGTCGGGCGGGGCAGGAGGCGGCGGGATTTCGCCGGCGGTTCCGGGGCCTCGGCCTTCTCGACCGCGGCCGGGGCGGGCTCCTCCTCGGCCGGGTCCTTCTTCCGGAGCGGGTCCTCTTTCGCCGCCGGTCGCCTGAGCATCTCCGGGATCTCCACGCCGCCGACGAATCCCGGGACGTCCTCGCCGGGGCCGAAGGGGCTGCTGTCGACCCGCCACCAGTCGGGCTGGGTCGCGCTGTCTCCTAGGTCGGCCGTACTGGCGAGGTGGGGTGGCGGGGCAGCGTCGTCCGTTTTGGCCGGGGGCTCGGCGGGGCGTGGGCGGGGGACCATGCGGCGCAGGCCCTTGGGGCGCTCCTCGGCCGTGTCGGCGTCCCGTTTCTCCGGCTGTACGGGGACGGAGGCGACCGGTGCCTGTGGCGCGGGGGCGGCCTTGCCGCCGGCGGCCGCGACGACCTCGTCCGGGGTGCCGAGGCGGGCGATGATGCGGCGGACGGCGGCGGGGCTGTCGACCGGGGCCTTGGCACGGCGCCGGTCGATCTCGCCGCGCAGCTCGGACACCAGCCGCATGCGGGCGGCCGACGGCAGTTGCCGCTGCTGGGCCACGTCGCCGACGCGGCTCAGATACTCGTAGACGACCTGGTCGCTCTCGATCCCCACGAAGTCCCCTCCGGGGTGGGTGCGTTGGATACCCCGTGGGACGACGTTAGCGCAGGACAGGGTGGGTGGGGCGGGTCATATCGGCGGGTGGGGCGGGTCATATCGGCGGGCGGGGCGGGTCATATCGGCGGGTGGTGTGGGTC
>NZ_JOFS01000022.1 GCF_000719285.1 Streptomyces bicolor
AAGGCGCGGTCGCAGGGCGGGTAAAACCGTCAAGCCTGTCGCCGCAAGGTAGACAGGAATCCCCTCCCTGAGCTTGCGAAGGGAGGGGAGAGCTTCAACAGGACTTCTTCGCCTACGCCGAGGGTGTGTACCGGCACGTGTGGGGAGAGGAGGTCGGCGGGCACTGTGTCTGTGTCGTGGGCTACGACGACGAGGGCGGCTACTGGATCTGCAAGAACAGCTGGGGCGAGGACTGGGGTGAGGACGGTTTCTTCCGCATCCGCTACGGTGCCGTGGGCATCGACGCCGAGATGTGGACCGTCGAGGGCATCCGGAGTCCGTTCGCGGTGCGGGACGCCGCCTTCGTGTCGCAGTCCTTGCCCACCGCGATGGTCCCCGGGCAGGGATACGACATCGCGGTCACCCTGCGCAACACCGGGATCCAGAGCTGGACGCAAGGTCACAACTACCGCCTGGGATCACAGAATCCGCAGGACAACACACTATGGGGCCTCGGCCGGGTCGACGTACCGCACCGGGTGCCGACCTGGGGCGAGGCGACCTTCGCCTTCCGTGTGAGCGCGCCCGCGCAATTGCCCGCCCACCACCAGTGGCGGATGGTGCAAGACGGTGTCGAGTGGTTCGGCGAGTTCACTCCGGATGTGCTGGTGGAGGCTGCGGGCGTGAGCGTGCGCTACGGCTCCACGCTGCGCGTACGGCACGCCATGACCTGGTTCAACCTCCACTCTCACCCCTATGCGTACGGTCACCCGGGGTCCTCGGGCCAGCAACAGGTCACCTGCTACGACGGGGCCGACGACAACGACCTTTGGATCGTCAGGGGCCCTGACGGAACACCGGCGGACCACCGCATCGGCCAGCAGGTCTCGCACGGTGATCTGGTACGCCTGGAGCACGTGGCCACCCGAAGGAACCTGCATAGCCACGGCGGTATCCCCTCCCCTGTCACCGGACAGCAAGAGGTCACCTGCTTCGGCGAGGGCGGGCAGGGTGACGGCAACGACACCTGGCGGGTGGAGATCGAGGGCGGCGGAACCTGGCAGGCGGGCCGGCAGATCCGCCTGATCCACCTGCCGACCGAGCACGCCCTCCACTCTCATCAGGGCTATTCGCATCCGGACTGGACCATGGGCCAGCAGGAGGTCACCTGCTTCGCCGAGCGCGACGCCAACGACCTCTGGTTTGCCTCCGACTTCCGGGCGCGTGACGCGCTGTTCGTCTCGCAGACGGTTCCCACCACCATGGTCCGCGGCCAGGACTACGACGTGTCCGTGACGATGTGCAATGTCGGCACGGAGACCTGGACGACGGCCGGCGCCCACCGGCTGGGCTCGCAGAGTCCCCAGGACAATCAGACCTGGGGTCTGACCCGCGTCGAGCTGCCCCGCTCTGTCGCTCCCGGCGAGCACGTCACCTTCCCGTTCCGGGTGACCGCACCCGCCGCCACGGGCGTCACTCGCTTCCAGTGGCGCATGCTGCGTGAGGGCGTCGAGTGGTTCGGCGCACTGTCGGCGCGCACGCCCATAAGCATCTACACGACGCTGGAGGAGACAACCGTCCCCGATGTCACGGGGCTCGCCCGCAACGCGGCCGGCAACGCGATCCGCGACGCGGACCTCGTGCCCCGCTTCACCGGCGCCCAGGGAGCGCGCGTGGAGGTGTGGAGCCAGGAGCCCGGGGCCGGGACCAGGTTGCGACGCGGCAGCACGGTGACGCTGCGGATGGTCCACAGCGACTGAAGCGTGTTGCACAACGCATCGACCAGGCAGCCTGAAGTAGGCGGTGGGCCTGTCTGCTCGTACGGCGAGGGCGAGATGGTGCATGCGGGCGACGGCCTCGACCGCGTGGGGGAGACCGTCGCCGCGCTGCCGGCAGTCGCGCAGGATCTTGTAGTTCTTCATCCGTCATCGTGGACGCCGACATCCCACTGGTCGTGGCCGCGGCCCGTCCGCTGCCGGGCACCGCCGCGGACGCACACGCCTGGCGTCGCTCCGGCCTGGCCGCGTCCTGCGAGGGGGTGACGGTGCTCGGCGACGGCGCCTACCTCAATACCGGCCTGAGCGTCCCGCACCGCAAACGCCCCGGACGCCCACTGCTGAAAGCGCCACCTGCACATTCGCCGAGAAGCGGTGATTACGCGAGGACGCGCCCACCCCCCGGTCGCGGACCGGGACCAGGGTGCCGTCCACGATCCACAGCCGCTGTGAGGCATCGGCCTGGCGGGAGACGGGCTCGATCGCGAGCAGCGGCCCCAGCCGCTGGATGATCCGGCACACCGTGGAGGAGGAGACGCCGAAGCGATTTTCGGGCTCGGCCAGCATGGGCCCTTTGGTTGGCTGGGAGTAGCGGCAGACTGGGCAGCGCGAACTTTTGGACCGCCCTAACTGTCGTTGGCCGGTCACCGGGGAACTCTCGGAGCGTCCGAGCGCCCACTCGTACGCCACCGCTTTCCCCGGCTCGGAACTGCGGCGATCCCGCTCCCCGGCCGCCTGCCAGATCGTTGGCCGCCACGCTAGTAGGACCGACGGGCCAGTGTCCGACGAGTACCGGTGCGCTGCCTCAGTCTCCGCGCTGCTGAAGCCGCCTTCGCCCTGACCGTGGGATGCGCGGCGCCCAGCACGGCCGATGGTGGTAGTGAGAGGGTGCGAGCGAGTTCCTTCAGTTCGTCGTCGGTGGGGTGGATCGGGCCGTTGGCGCCGTCCTCTGCGAATGCCTTGATTCGTGGGGTGCGGATGCCGGTCTGCTCGGCGACGGCCTGAGCCGTCAAGCGGCGGCGGTGCATCGATTTCTGGATCAGCTGCGCAAGGTCGTCCATCGTCATGTTCCCCTTCCGGTCGGTCACTTCGTGACTGCCGTGGGTCGCAAGCTCGTCCCACTTGGCGAGTCTTTGATCTGGTGACGCGCCTACCCTTGCTCCTCGGGAAAACGCCCTGTTCACCCGAACGGCTGGTGTGTGCGGCGCAGTGCTGATGCTGCTGCCCTGGCGCGTCGACGTGGCGATGTCGATCGCAGGTCTGTCTCCTGATCCAGTGGGCAACTGTTTCGTAGTCAGCCAGAATCTGACTGATCGTGAGTACTTCGAGGGCAGGGCGGAAGGCTGCCAGTACTCTTCGTCTGTTGTCGTTGGGCGATGAGGGGCCCCGACGGGCTCTGCAGATCTATGACGGAGGGAGAGGCAGGGACCGATGCTCCCCGCTCAGCACGGGCTTGTCGGCATCCAAGGGCTGTCCGCCAAGGCGGGCAAAGCCAGCGGCCTCGCCACTGCTGGCCCGACCGTCACATCCGTCGGAGCGTCGACACTGATCGGCGTGCGTGCGTCCAGTGGCCCGAGCACGGATGACGATGGCGCTTGGTCGTGGCAAGAACCGTCGGTGCTTCTGATCGAGGACGACGAGGCGGACGCCCTTCTCGTAGAGGAGCTGGTCGCCGACTGCTCTCCCGGCATGCGGCTGACCTGGGTACGCTCCCTGGCCGAGGCCCACCAGACCCTGGTGGCCGCCGCTGTCCCGGACTGCGTACTGCTGGATCTGCACCTGTCCGACGCCCAGGGGCTGGAGGCGGTGGCCGCCATCCAGCGGTACGCGGACGGCGTGGCGGTGGTGGTACTGACCGGGCTGGCCGAGGAGGGCACCGGGCTTGCGGCGGTCGCCGCGGGCGCGCAGGACTACCTGGTCAAGGGGCGCGTCGATCCGGAGCTCTTCGGCCGCGCGGTCAGGTACGCCATTCAGCGCAAGCAGGCCGAGCATGCCGCTGCCGCGTTGCAGGCGGGCCAGCTGCGTGCGGAGGAGAACGCCCGGCTGGAGCGCGGCCTGCTGCCCACTCCACTCCTGCACGACGCGGATGGCCTGGACGTGGTCGCTCGTTATCTGCCGGGCCGGGAACAGTCGCTGCTGGGCGGCGACTTCTACGACGTGGTGCAGACCCCGGACGGCACCGTGCACGTGCTGATCGGCGATGTGTCAGGGCACGGTCCCGACGAGGCGGCCCTCGGAGTGGGCCTGCGGATCGCTTGGCGCACCCTCGTGGTCAGCGGAGCCACCGGTGCACGGCAACTGAGCACGCTCCAGGAGGTTTTGGTCGCCGAGCGTACGGGGGAGCACATCTTCGCCACGCTCGCCAGCCTTGAACTGCTGTCGGACCGGCGCTCGGTGCGGGTCATGCGCGCCGGCCACCCGGGGATGCTGCTGCGCGCAGGCGCCGGCGTGGAGTGGGTGGAGGTACCCGGCGGGCCCGCATTGGGGGTGCTGCCGGACGGCATGGCCCGCTGGCCGGTGAAGGAACTGGCGCTGCCGGACGATGCGGGGATCGTGCTGTTCACCGACGGCCTGTTCGAAGGCCGGACCGGCCCCGGGAGTGAACGGCTGGGTGAGGAGGGCCTGCTGGAGCTGGCTCGCTCGGCCGCAGACCTGAAGGCGGAGGCGTTCGTCGACGAACTCATCAGCAGGGCCGAGGCGCTCGCCGAGCACTATGGTGGCCTGGCCGATGACGTGGCCGTGCTGCACCTGCGGTGGGCCCAGCAACGCGAAGCGACCGAGGAACCGTGACCGTGACAGCGCCTTCCGCACAGCCCAGGGCACGCCGCGGTGGCCGGATGACGGTGCAGGGCTGGTTCCATCTGGCTCTGGCCGTGATGATCGCTCTGGTGGTGACCGGCTCCGTGGTGGGCGCCGAGTTGCTGGCGCGGACCGCAGACGTCTCGGACGAGCTGATCGAGCAGATACAGCCGGCCCGCTCCGAGGCATATCGGCTGCAGAGCGCCCTGCTGAACCAGGAGACCGGGGCCCGTGGCTATGCCCTGGCCGCCGACCAGCAGTTCCTCGCCCCGTACACCGAAGGCAAACGGGCTGAGTATGATTCTGCCGCCCGACTGCGCGCCCTGGTCGGCGAACGGGCGATTCTGCGGGCGGATCTGGACGCCATCGAACGCGCGGCGGCCGACTGGCGGCGTACCTACGCAGAACCCCTCGTCGCCGGTGTCACCCCGGGTACTCCCCGCCCGGTGAGCGAGGCCGCCACCGAACGAGGCGAGAGAGCTTTCGATCGCATCCGCGCCCTGTTCACCACCCAGGACACCCACCTCGCCCAGGCCCGGCAGCAGGCCCGGAGCGAGCTGACGCACGTGCGTACCGTGCGGAACTGGGTGCTGGGCGGAATGGTCGCTGCCTTCCTCCTCACCGGCATCGCCCTGGCCGTGCTGGTGCACATGCTCGTCGCTCGTCCCTTGGACGGTCTGCGCACCGGATCCCGCCGTGTGGCCGAGGGGGAGTTCGAGCACTCCATCGCCGCAGAAGGCCCTGCCGACATCCAGGCGATGGCCCGCGACGTCGAAGCAATGCGCCAACGCCTCGTGGCCGAGCTGGCCGCCTCCCGCAGCCAGCAGGAAGAGCTGACCCAGCAGGCCGCCGACCTGGACGCCCAGGCGGCTGAGCTGCTCCGGTCCAACGCCGAGTTGGAGCAGTTCGCCTACGTCGCCTCCCACGACCTGCAAGAACCGCTGCGCAAGGTCGCCTCCTTCTGCCAACTGCTGGAGAAGCGGTACGGCGACAAGCTGGACGAGCGCGCCACGCAGTACATCGACTTTGCCGTGGACGGCGCCAGACGCATGCAGATCCTCATCAACGATCTGCTGACCTTCTCCCGCGTCGGACGGGTCAACGACGCGCACCTGCCTGTTCGGTTGGAGCAGGCTGCGGACAAGGCTCTGGCCAATTTGACGGCTGCGGTTGAGGAGTCCGGAGTCAGCATCGAACGCCCCGAGGAATTGCCCGAGGTCATAGGTGACCCGACCTTGATGGTCATGCTCTGGCAGAACCTGATCGGCAACGCCATCAAGTTCCGCCACCTAGACCGCACCCCCGCCGTCCGCATCACCTGCGAGCCGGACCCCGATGCGGAGGAAGACGCCGCGGCGTGGCGGCTGTGTGTCACCGACAACGGCATAGGGATTCCCGAGGAGTTCAGCGAGAAGGTCTTCGTCATCTTCCAGCGCCTGCACGGCCGCGACGCCTACTCAGGCACCGGGATCGGTCTGGCCCTGTGCAAGAAGATCGTCGAGTTCCACGGCGGTCACATCTGGATCGACACCGCCTACACCGACGGCACCCGGTTCTGCTTCACCCTGCCCGCTCGCCCAGCCGCCACGGCTACAGACGCCCCGCACGGCGAGCAGAGCCCTGTCGGCACCGCCCTGGAAGGAAACCCGGCATGACCGCCCCCGCCCAGCCCATCGAGGTCCTGCTCGTCGAGGACGACCCCGGTGACGTACTGATGACCCGGGAAGCCTTCGAGGACAACAAGATCGGCAACACGCTGCACGTCGTCCGCGACGGCGAGGAGGCGCTCGACTTCCTCTACCGGCGCGGCGCGCACGAACAGGCCCCGTCTCCCGACCTGATCCTGCTCGACCTCAACCTGCCCAAGTACGACGGCCGACAGGTCCTGGAACGCATCAAGTCCGACCCTGACTTGTCGCACATCCCCGTGGTCGTCCTGACGACGTCCTCCGCGGAGGAAGACATCCTGCGCAGCTACAAGCTCCACGCCAACGCCTACGTCACCAAGCCCGTCGACCTGGACCAGTTCATCGCCGCCGTCCGCCAGATCGACGAGTTCTTCGTGACCGTCGTCCGACTCCCTCGCGTCGGCCTCTCACAGGGGTGAGACGGCCGAGGGTGGTCAGCTCGCGACTTCGGGGGAGAGCATGCCCGAGCGCAGGCGGGCCAGAATGCGGGTGATGAGGCGTGAGACGTGCATCTGGGAGACGCCGAGTTCCGTCCCGATCTGCGCCTGGGTGAGCTCCTCGACGAACCTCATGTGGAGGATGCGGCGGTCCCGTTCATTCAGGTCGGCGATGAGGGGCGCGAGCGCATGGAAGTCCTCGACGAGTTCGAGGGCGGGGTCCTCCTCGCCGATGAACTCGGACAGAGTCGCCTCGCCCTCGTTGTCGTCGATGCTGATGGCGGCATCCAGGGATGCGGCGGTGTAGCCGTTCGCCGCCATCTGGGCGTCGATGACCTCGTCCTCGGTGAGGTCCATCAAGGAGGCCAGTTCTGAGACCTTGGGGGCGCGGCCAAGGCGAGTGCTGAGTTCCTCGTTGGCCTTGGCGAGTTCCGTACGCGCCTCCTGAAGACGCCGCGGCACGTGCACGGACCAAGAGGTGTCGCGGAAGAACCGCTTGATCTCGCCCATGACGTAGGGCACGGCGAAGCTGGTGAACTGGACCTCGCGGGAGACCTCGAACCGGTCGATGGCCTTGATCAGACCGATGGTGCCGACCTGGACGATGTCCTCCATGTCCTCGCTGCGGCTACGGAAGCGGCCGGCGGCAAACCGCACCAGCGACATGTTCATCTCGATCAGGGTGTTGCGCGCGTACTGATACTCGCGGGTTCCCTCCTCGAGCACCGCAAGCCGGTCGAAGAACAGCTTGGACAGCGCCCGTGCGTCGTTGGGTGCCATCTTCTGCGGGTTGGTGATCTGTGGCAGCTCGGTGTCGGAATCCGTCGTTGTCTCGACGTGCGTCGCGGCTGTCACAAGCCCTCCTGTCGCCCCGGTCTCTCCTGGCAACCAGCAGACCGGCCTGTGGCGCGCTTACCCGGCGTCACCACTTTCATGCCCTGGCGGGTGCGCGGAGCGTGATCGGCGGCGGCCCATCGGACCCATCCTGGTGCGGCTCCGCGGTGGAGCGGCGGTGCTGTTCCCCGAGGTCAGTGCACCAGAGGCAGAACAGCCCGCACGGTCTTCCCCCCCCGGTCCGGTGCAGACGTCTACGTCTGCGGACAACTCCTGGGTCAGCGGCCAGCCGAAGCCGCCCGGCTCCCATTCAGCGGTTCGCTTGGACCGACGGGGGCGCGGCGGGTCCGGACTTGCGTCCTCGACACTCACCGTGACTGTTCCTGGGTCCGCCCGCAGCTCAAAGCCAGTGACCCCACCGGCGTGCACCGCCGCGTTGGTGACCAGCTCCGACACCACGATCAGTACGGCTTCGGCCTCCGCCACATCCGTGGGCGCGATCACCGACAGAAAGCCTCGTGCCATTTGGAGTCGTCATCCCAAGTGACCGCCAGTGCAGTCGAGTTGGATGAGCGACACATGAGATGGTCTGTCGGGTGGTAGGCGCACTGTTACCTCTTGGGCGCCGGGTACGGCCATCCGTACCGCTCTCCGGGCGCTCGCAACGCGCAATCACTGCGCGACTGAAGGATGATGACGATGCTGGAGGAAACACCGGAAACATCATCGATTGTGCATGACGTCTCGGTCGCGGCAGCGGTGGGGCGAGGCACTCTGCCACGCCGACTGTGCACCGCGTTCGCGGACGGCATGGGGGCGCAGCGAGCGGCTCTCTCGCTTCTTCCGAGTTTGGACCGCTGGCAACTGCTGCATGCCACCGATGAAGCTGCCCTGCTGGGCGAGGCCGTGCAGTTCACGCTCGCTGACGGGCCGTCGATCAATGCGGCACTGGAGATGCGGCCGGTCTTGGCCTCGGGCTTGCAGGACCATCACGCCAGTGCCGGCCGACACCTGGTTGACGAGGTGTCCGACGTTGAGCAGGTACTGGCGCTGCCGTTGAACGAACGCCGCACGCCGATCGGCGTCATGTGCCTGTACTACACGCATCCGGCGCAGGTGACAGGCCCGCACATCGAGCATGCGCAACATGCCGCTGGCGTTGCTTTGGACGCGCTACTGCGCTGGCGGCAGGTGCACGCGAGCACGGGTTGCCGGCGCCCGGTGTGGACAACGGATACACGTGCGGCACGCTGGCACCGCATCCACCAGGCCGCCGAACGGGTCGCGGCACGCGGAGGCTGCTCCGCTGCGGACGCGTTGGCCTGGCTGCAGGCAGTCAGCGCGCGCGACGGGCTGTCGCTCCTCGACGTAGCTGACGGCCTCCTGCAGCCCGAACCTGCGCCCCAGGAAGAGGTGGCACTGCAGCGGCGGCGTCACCGGAGTGTGTCCATGGGAGCAGCAAGGGAGTGGGCGGGAGGATCGTCCGGTGCCGGGCGGTACACGGTCAGTGCCTCGTCGAGCTTGTCGAGGAGGAGGGCGGGAGGCGCTTCGGTCACCTCGCCGTCGTAGGCCCTGCAGGCGTCCTCGGGCAGGCCGGAGATCAGCAGGCGCTTCGGCCGTGCCGCCGCGTAGAACGGTGTCATGTCAGCCGGCCGACCCACGCTGCCGCCGGCAGACGGCTGTGGGCGCAGCGGCCGGCGTGGGCGACTCGCATGTCGAGCAGTCCGTCGGCCAAGTCGTGGCGGCGGACGGGAGCGATGCCGCCACTCCGGAGCACGCCGTTTCCGGCGATGAGCAGCCACAGCGACCGGCGCCGTCCGTTCACCTTGGCCTGGAGGGGACGGGCCTGGCGCAGAATGCGGGCGGCCCTGAGGAGGGTGGCCGGTGGTCCGCCGATTCGCGGAGCCCATCGCTCGCGCAGCCGCACGAGTTCCGGGTAGACGCCAAGGCTGAGGGTGTTGAGGGAGTAGACCAGCCGCCGACCTGGGCGTCGACACGGTCGCGGACGCCTGCGCCGCCGCCTGCGGCAGGGCCGCGATCAACTGCCATGCAGGGTCGGCCAGTTGCGGCTGGGCTTCGGAAGACGGGTTGACGACGACCAGGCCCGCCCCGTCCGGGAGCGCAGGAAGCCAGAGCGGCGCCCCACCGCGGTGACTCGAACGCGGCACCCTCACGGACGCGGCGGCCGAGGCGGCGTGCCCGGAGGGGAATGAACTGGTGAAAGACCGGCGGGGCGGATGCCGGACGACCGGTACGGCGTCCAGTGTCGGCCTGGTCCGGCCGACGGAGCGTTTGCCGGTGGTGTTCGCAGGCGTCGGGCCTCCTCGAAGAGGCGGTTCGTGTGGTTCGCCAACACGCCGCCGAGGAGGAGGTCGGGGGTGTAGAAGGACCGCGCGGCGGCGGCCACCTCCCGTGCGGTCAGGTCGATTTGGATGATGTCGGTACTGCGGATCTCGTCGATCGAGCTTGCCCAGACGACGCGCCGCAGATTCGCCCATGCCAGCGCGCTCATGCACATCGAGCAGGGCTCGCCCGTCGTGTAGAGCGTGGTGTCGGCCCAGCCCTGGTTGCCGTGCCGCCGTACGTAGTCGTTCATGGCGACCACCTCGCCGTGCAGCAACGGGCTGTCCGCCCCGGTGTTGACCCCGCTTGCCAGTACCTCGCCGGTGCGGTTGTGGACGATCACCGCGCCGAACGGCCACTCGGGGTTCCTCCGGGCCTGCGCGATGGCCAGCCACATGAATCGCTCATGCCTGGCGCCAGTGCCAGTGCTGGTGCCGGCGACTGTGCCGGTCCGCGGGGCGGTAGCCGTGTCCGCGCCGGCGTCGGGGGCCGGGTCGGCGTGGCTCGCTGGGAGGGCGCTCCCAGGCAGGGCCAGCGGCGCCGCGACACCCGCCACCACGGCTGCAGTCCTGCCAAGGAACTGACGCCTGCACGAGTCCATACTCTTCTCCTCACCCGGCACGGATGACTCCGCAGCGTAGCCGCGGCGAGTGGAGCGTGGCGGCGAGCGCGGGACCTGGCGGCCCTGGCGAGGGCCTGGAGGACCACGGCTCTCAGCTCGCGGTGGGGATGTAGCGCGCCGCTGCGACTCCGGCCATCGCTCGAAGGCCCGTGAAGTAGGCGGCGCAGTACTCCTCACTGATCAGCGGCATGATCTTGTCGAGGTCGGCGATGCACGCCCAGAGGACGGCAATGCCACTCTCGTCGAGCCCGCCGTTCAGCTCTCTCTGGACGAGGCCCGCGACGTCGGCGTCCAGGAGGATCAGCTCCACTCCCTCGATGCCCACGCCACGGAAGCTTGCAGGGAACAGCGCGCGCTGATGCTTCTCCCACAGCCGGGCGAGTCGGTCCTCGGACTGTGCTCCCGGCATGTCAACGGCTGTCGAGTCGGGCGGCGAGTTCGGCCGTGATGAGCCCTGCGCCGGTGGCCCGTTCGATCAGGTCCTGGAGTGGTGCGTCGACGGCCAGACGTTCGGCAAGGACCTGCTCCAGGGCGAACAGGGAATGTGCCATGGCGACGGTGGCGAACTCGTACCGGTAGTAGGAGTGCCGGATGAGCTCGCGGGAGGTCTCCAGCGCACTCATGACGTACATCGACGCCTCGCCGGGCACAACCAGGTCGGTGACCAGGGCGTGCATGCCCGGATAGTCGAGGACGACGTTGTGGGCACGTGGGTCCGTTACCGGCAGTGGGAGCGGGCCGGGCGACGGCGGCAGGGTGTTCACCGGCCCAGTCTCGTCGCCCGCGGGCGCTCGGTGCCATCGCATTTGCTGGAGATGTCGGCGGCCCGCTGCCGCCTGTTCCAGGCCGACTTGGCGAGGTCGGGCTGTGGCCGGCGGGCAGGAAAGAGCGGGTGGTCAGCGAGGTTCTGGCGCCGCACCGGACACGGGTGGGTCCGTAGGGAGTCGTGTTCCTTCGGCGCGCAGGCGGCGGACGGTCTGGGCTTCGGCGCGTTCCACGGCGCCGCGGCCGTGGGTGTGCACCAGTGCCAGATGGAACAGGGCCGGCGTGACCGGGGCCCAGCGGCGAATCCGGTCCGGGCGCAGGACGTAACGGGTGACGTCCACCGGGCGGAACGGCACGTACTCGATGCTCTGGTGCTCCCAGCGGTCGGCGACGCCGCGCGAGATGCGGGAGCGCAGGGCCTGCCCGGTCAGGTCGGTGAGGTGTGCGGTGAAGTGGGCGCTCCACTGCCGTCGTTCGATGTCCAGGACGAAGGCCAGCAACGTGAGCGTGTACTCCTGCGGCTCCAGGGAGAGCTCCTCGCGCATGCCGCGCCGTGCGACGTCGTGCAGGTCGGGCGCGCTGCGGCCGGCCGAGTCGATGTGCCGGGACAGCCCCTCGTTCACCGAGGAGCCCCACAGGCCGGGCCCGGACCGGACGTTGTCGGCTCGCCGGCTGACGACGAGCAGGTGATCGGCCGTGACCACAGCCACGTTCACACCGAAGCTGCACTGCAGGAAGGCGGGGGCGTCCAAGGGGCGGTCGGGGTCGAGGTAGCGTCCGCGCGGGGTGGTGCCGTCGGCGAACCGGCGGTCGAGCTGCTGCGCCGCGAGGAACGTGAAGTAGTCCGTGGGGCGTAGCCGTAGCCGGACGTCCGCGTGCTCCTCAAGCGCGGTGCGGGAGATCTCCAGACCCTCGACGGCATACCTGGGGCCGTTCCAGACACGCACGCGCGTGCCGGACGTCTCCGCCTGCTCCTCCGCCGCCTCGACCTCCGCCCGCCAGGCAGCCATCTCCTCCGGGAGGACCACCTCGCCCTCCAGCACCTGGACCCGGACCGACTCCGGCGCGATGGCCTGCTCTCCGTCGCCCTCGACCACCAGTGCCGACGTGTGCAGCGGACCGATCGAGAAGGTGGACCAGGTGGAGAGCGGGGCACCGCCCTCACGGTACGTCAGACTCCGTACGACGGTGGCGAATCGGCGACGGGCCCTGAACCAGCCGTCCTGAAGCGGCTGTTGGAACAGTATGGCCAGGATGATGCCGCAGACGGCCCCGACTATCCCGTTGACAAGATCGATTCCGTTCACAAACCGGCAGCGTATAGCGCTCCCGGGAGAGCCGCATCGGCGGACCGGGAGCGCCCCATCGGGAGAGATCCGGGGAGCCGCATCGGCGGGCCCGAGCAGTCGGGCGTCCCAACCACGGCATTCGCAAATGGGCTCAAAGGCTCTGAAAACACCCGTCAGAGCGTGGCCGTGCCGCACATACAAGATCCAGACGCCCTTGCTCTTTCCGCGCGGCGCCGGATACCCCTGGCTGTGAGCGACCGGTCAGCGGGCGCGGTGAGAAGAGGGAGTGGAGTCATGGGTGACGGAGTGTTCGAGGGCGGCTGGTGGGTGGACGAGCGATGCACGAACTGCGATATCGCCCGGCAGTTGGCCCCTGGCCTGATCGGTGAGGTCGACGGCCGCTCGGTCGTCCTGCGCCAACCGCGCGGCCGGAGCGAGGTCCGTCAGCTCAACGCCGCCGCGCACGCCTGCCCCACCCGGTCGATCCGGCCCCCGAGCGGGCGGCTCGGTGCGGCACCGGACCCCTTCCCGATGGCCTTGGACGACACGGTGCACCTGTGCGGGCACAATTCCCCGCACACCGCAGGGGCGAACTCCTATCTGTTACGCCGCCCGGACGGCACCGCGATGATGGTCGACACGCCGCGCTGGAGTACTTCGTTGGCCGCCCGTCACGAGGCGCTGGGTCCCGTCACCGATGTCCTGCTCACCCACCGCGACCACGCCGCGCACGGCCGCCGATACGCCGACCACTTCGGCGCCCGGCTGTGGATTCACGAAGGTGATCTGGATGCCGCCCCGGACGCCGACCAAGTGCTGCGCGGTACCGACCCGACCGAGATCGCCGAGGGAGTGACCGCCTTCCCACTGCCCGGCCACACGCGAGGCAGCGTGCTCTACCTCGCCGACGAGCGGTACTGCTTCAGCGGCGACAGTTTCTACTGGTCACGAACGACAGCGGACATCGAGGTGGTCGAGAGTGTCACCTGGTACTCCATCGAGGAGCTGGCCGCATCCCTTGCCCGTACGGTCGACCGGCTGCGCTTCGAGTGGCTGCTGCCGGGCCACGGCGACCGGCGGCGCCTCCCTCCGGACGACATGGCCCAGCGGCTGCACCGGCTGACGGCACGCACCCGGCAACTCCGCCCGCGTCCGGTGGATTTCACCGCCGTGCGCTGGTGACGGACCGACCCGCCTGCTCTACCGGGACCGGCCCCGTCCGCTGACCACCAGCCCAGGCAGGGCGCGGAGGGCGCGTGCTGCGGGCTGCGACGGACGCGGGCGGCACCTGTGCTGCGGGCTTCTCCGCGTCCGTCGCACCTCCTGCACCGGCGCTACGGCGTGGCCCCCGCCGACGGTGACTTGAAGGCCTCCACATGCTCCGCGGCCCACTGACCGAAGGTGCGGGCCGATCGGCCGGTGATCTTCTCGACGGTGTCGACCACCGTGCGACCCACCTCCGGGGTGTTGCCGTACGCCTCGAGCAGGAAGCCGATCACATCGTCCGGATGGCCCGCCGCCCGCCACCGCTCGACGGCCTGCTCCTCGGTCAGCTCGACCAGGGCGATCTCCCGGCCGCGGACGGCGGCGATCGTCGCCACCTTGTCGGCGACGGTGAGCAGTTCGGGCCCGGTGATCACGTACTCCTGGCCCCCGTGCCCCTCCTCGGTGAGCGCGACCGCGGCGACGGCGCCGATGTCCCCCTCGTGGACCATCGCGCTCAGCCGGGCGACGAACGGCTCGCGGACCTCGTCCGAGGTCACGATCCCGTCCGCCCACTCCAGGGCGTTCGCCATGAACTCGACCGGCATGAGTACGGTCCACTCCACACCGTCGTCCGCCCGCACAGCGTCCTCCAGCAGGGAGGGCCCGCCGCCGTGCAGCACGGTGACCCGGCGCACGCCGGCCGCACGGGCCAGCTGCAGGATCCGCGGGCCGGTCTCCAGCGGTGCGAAGTAGGGGCCGCCGAAGGTGATCAGGTGGAGGCCGGTGACGCCGTCCAGGGCCGGCATCAGGGTGTCGGGTTCGGTCAGGTCTCCCTGGACGACCTCGACGCCGGCCGGGAAGTCGGCCTTCGCCGCGTCCCGGGTGAGGGCACGGACCGAGTGGCCGCGGGCGAGCAGTTCGGCGACGACCTGGCGGCCGACGGTCCCGGTGGCGCCGGTGACGAGGATCTTCTGTGTCTGGGTCATGGGACGACCGTAGGGAGACTTGCGGTCAGCTTCTGTCCGCAAGTGTGGGGGCTCCGTCCCCCCTACAAGCTCGGGCGCGAGGCGGCCGCGAATGACCGCACCGGTCATCGCCGACGGCGACGTGCGCGAGGTGACCGTCAGGCTCGTCGGGGACGACCGTGTCGCCGCCGTCACGCTCACCGGAGGCAACCGGGCGGGCCCTGCCGCCGGCTCGGCGGCCGGGCCCGCCGCGAAGAAGTCCGTGCTGGAGCTGGGCGGCTCGGACGCCTTCGTGGTCCTCGGCGGCGCCGACGTGGCAAAATCCGCCGCGGCCGCGGTGAGGGCGCGCTTCACCAACTCCGGTCAGAGTTGTGTGTGCGCGAAGCGGTTCATCGTCGACGCCTCCCTGTCGGAACCAAGCGCAGCGGCCACGGCCGTGAGCTCGCCGCTGCCGGGAGCCGTGAATGCACCAACTCGCGCACGTATCGGGTCTCCCGCCGCCGCCGTCGTGGGGCGGCGGCGACTGGGCAGGTGAGCGGGCGAGGGCTACCGAAGACGGGTCGTCTCCAGCAGTTCGCGGGCCATCTCGTGCGCGGGCCGTGCGGTCTGGTCGGCGACGCGGCGGAAGGTCTCCCGGGCGGGGCGGGCCGGCCAGTCGGGGGGCAGGTGCCGGGCGGGCAGCCTCGGGTCCGAGCGGATGGTCCAGAGCCACTCGCTGACCAGCCGCAGCCGGGTGGCGATCGGGTCGTCCCCGGATCCGGCGTCGAGGTGGGCGGTCCACCGCTTGTCGAAGGTGACGTAGCGTGCGGCGATGCTCTCCAGGTCCCAGGTGTCGCGGACCATGAGCCCGACGTCGGTGGCCTCGTCCGCCCGGGCGTGGAAGATCTTGACGTGGTCCGCCAGCCCGAGTTCCGAGACGATGGCGGCGACATCGACGTCCCCCGGGGCGATCCACAGCCCGCTGTACAGCGCGCCGAACCCGGCCCAGGTGAGCCGGGAGCGCAGGTCGTGACGCTGGCGTTTCCAGGAGTCCGGGAGGGAGAAACCGAGCAGGGTCCAGGAGCCGTCCCACTCGTCGTTGACCGCGCCCTGCTGCCAGATGCGGGCACGGCCGTCCTCGAGGACGCGCGTCGCCTGCGGGGTCAGACCGAAGAACATCTTCCGGCCCTCGCGCTGGCGCATCAGCAGGCCGCGGTTGACCATCCGCGTGAGCGTGGAGCGTACGGCCTGTTCACCGACCCCGACGCGGCCGAGCACGTCGATGATGCTGCCCGAGTAGACGCCCAGGTCGCCTTCCTCCAGAACGTGGTTCCCGAAGAAGGCGAGCATGAGCGACTGGGGGCGCGGCTGGGGGGCGGCCTCCGAGATGTCGCCGCCGTCCGAGGTCTCCAGGATGTCGTTGTACGCCACGGTGGACAGGTTACGACTGCCCGCCGAGGGCGGTGAGGCAGGCAGTCGTACGGCGTCACTGGGCGGCGTCGGCGGGGTGGGCAAGGTCGTACGGGCGCGGGTACGGGGCGGGGTGGTACTGCGCGTAGCGGGCGGGGGTCGTGGGGTCGGCCGCCGCTGCGCGGGAGTTGAGGGACTCGGGGTCGGTGCCCGGCCAGGTGCCGGTGGTGAGGCGGTCCTCCAGGGTGCCCAGCGCGGCGAGGTTCTCGGCGGGGTTGAAGGTGCAGTGACCGGCGTTGCCGACGTATGCCTGGCGGAGGAGGGAGCCCGAGCCGGCGGCGGTGACCGCGCGGCGCAGGGCGCTCTCGGCCTGGACGGGGATCAGGGCGTCGCCGGTGGTGTGGATCGTGAACTGCGGTTTGGTGAGGCGGCCGGTGAAGGAGCTGGTGCGGCTCATCCAGGCCACGGCGTCGGCGGCGGCGCTGATCCGCGGGGCGCGGTTGAGGGTGGCGAGGTCGGCACGCAGGGACAGGCCGGCCTTCTTGTACAGCTCGGTGACCTCCTTGCGGACGGCGGACCGGCCGAGCAGCCTCGCGTAGTCGACCCCCGTGTTCCAGGACATGTTGCCGCCCGCCCGGGTCTCGGCCTCCTGCCGCCAGCTGAAGGCGGGCAACTTCAGCAGGCCCTTGACGGCCGTGTACTGGTTGGCCTGCTGCGCGTCCCAGTCGGTGGGGGCGGGCCGCGGCTGGGACGGATCGTTCCAGCCGGGGATGTTGTGCAGGGCGGCGGCCAGCGCGATCCGGGCGCGTCCGGCGGGCGTCGACTGCGCCGAGTCCACCGCGGCCGTCAGGGTGTTCGCCGCCCGGGTCGCGGTCTCCTGGTCGGGCAGGCCGGTGAGCGGGATGCCGGAGTCGGGTGCGAGAAGGGTCTTGAGCGCGAAGACCGGGTCGAGGGTGCTGTTCCAGTTGGCGACTCCGCCGTGCACCAGGCCGCACATCGACAACGAGCCGTCGATGCGGGCCGGGTGGCGTTCGGCGAGAGCGGTGGTGACCAGGCCGCCGTACGACTGGCCCCAGGCGATGGTGCGGCGGGCCGTGCCGAAGCGGTCGGTGAAGGCGGTCAGGGTGGCGAGCTGGTCGGGGACGGCGTTCGTCACGGCCCAGCCCGTGGTGGCGTACGAGGAGCCGATCAGTGCGTAACCGCGGTCGAGCAGCCGGGACTTGGTGGTGTCGTCCGGGGCGTTCTGGGCGGGGTTGGGGGCGCCGGACGGCCGGTAACCGTGGCTGAATACGAGGACCGTGCCGTTCCAGTCCGCGGGCACGTCCATCGTGTACGTGGCGCCCGAGGGGAGCCGGCCGTCCACGTGGGTGGGGTCCTCGGCGGCGGCGACGGCCGAGCCGGGGAGTGCGGTGACGGCGAGCAGGAGGGCGGCCCCGACGACGGTGCGCGTGCGGGTGCTGGTCGTCATGCGGTGATCTCCTCCGTGTGGGGGGTGCCGGGGAGGTCGGCGGCGGTGCCGGAGATGGACGTACGACTGGTCTCGCGCACGAACCAGACGGTCAGCGCGGTGATGAGCGAGCCGCCGCACAGCAGCAGGGCTACGGGCGTGCTGTTGCCGCTGCTCGCGACCAGACTTCCGGCGATCATGGGGGAGAAGCCGGCGCCGACGAGGGTGGCGCCCTGGTAGCCGAGGGAGGCACCGGTGTAGCGGACCCGGGTGCCGAACATCTCGCTGAACAGGGCGCCCAGCGGGCCGTACATCAGGGACTGGGCGATACCGTGGCCGAGGACGACGGCCAGGATCAGCGCGCCCGGCGACTTCGAGTCGACCAGCGCGAGGACCGGGAAGGCGGTCGCGGCCGACAGGACGGCTCCGGCGAGGACGACCGGGCGGCGGCCGACGCGGTCGGAGAGCGTGGAGGCGCAGGGCAGCACGACCAGGGCGACGGCGGCGGAGACCGTGAGCGCGGTGAGCACCTGCGGGCGGGCGTACCCGATTCCGGTGGCGTACGCGATGAGGTAACTGGTCAGCAGTGACTGGGCGGTGAAGGCGCCGATGCCGACACAGCAGGCCAGCAGCACCGGACGCGGGCGCCGCAGCACGTCGAGGATCGGCAGCCGGGCCTCGGCACGGTCCTTCTTCACCTCGGCGAACAGCGGGCTCTCCACCACCTTGAGCCGGACGAAGAGCCCGACACCGAGCAGGACGACGCTCAGCAGGAACGGTACGCGCCAGCCCCAGGCCGTGAACTCGTCCTTGGGGAGGGTCGAGACGAGAGCGACGACGGCCGCGGAGATCAGGGAGCCGAGCGGGGCCCCCATCTGCGTGAAGCTGGACCACAGTCCGCGGCGCCGCTCTCCGGCGTGCTCGACGACCATCAAGGTGGCGCCGCCCCACTCACCGCCGATGGCGATGCCCTGGAGGACGCGCAGGGTGATCAGCAGGACCGGTGCCCAGACGCCGATCGTGTCGTACGTGGGCAGCAGACCGATGAGGAAGCTGGCGCCGCCCATCAGGCCCATGGTGAGCAGCAGCATCGACTTGCGGCCGAGCCGGTCGCCGAAGTGCCCGAAGAGGATGCCGCCGACTGGGCGGGCGACGTAGCCGGCGGCGAAGGTGCCGAACGCGGCGATGGTGCCGACGGCGGGATCGGCGCCGGGGAAGAAGAGCTCGCCGAAGACGAGGGCGGCGACCGTGCCGTAGACGAGGAAGTCGTAGAACTCCACGGCGGTGCCGAGCAGCCCGGAGAGGGCGACGCGGCGCAGTTGGCGGGTGTGCTCGGGGTTCGTGGACGGCGCCGGCGACGGTGATGCGGCGGGGGACGGGGGCATCGCGGTCTCCCTTGACCGGGGGAAGGACACCGCGAAGGTAGGCGCCCTGGTTGTCGCCGTCAATAAAATGCACAACATCGACTGTCGGCTTCGAGAATTCGCGCGTGACGCCTGAAACGGGCCAGGGACTGCCGGTGGACAACGGTTCGACTAAGATCCACGGGCGGCATCGCGTGTCGGTCACCGGCTGGGTGAGGCATGGAGGTGCCGGGAGATGCCCTCGGAGGCATTCCATGTCAGTCGAGTTGAACCACACGATCGTCCATGCCCGGGACAACCGGGAGTCCGCGGAGTTCTTCGCGGAGCTGCTGGACCTCGAGATCACCGCGGAGTGGGGCCCGTTCATCGCCGTCGAACTGAGCAACGGCGTCACACTGGACTTCGCCGCCATCCCCGCGGAGAGCATCACACCCCAGCACTACGCCTTCCTGATCTCCGAGGAGGAGTTCGACGCGGCGTACGTGCGGATCAGCGGGCGCGGTATCGAGCACTACGCCGACCCGCAGATGCGGCAGCCCGGCACGATCAACCACAACGACGGTGGCCGTGGCGTGTACTTCATGGACCCGGTGGGCCACGCCATGGAACTCATCACCGTGCCGTACGGCGGCTGGAAGGCATAGGTACACCTTGAGGGCCGCATCCCAGCGCGGGGTGCGGCCCTCGAGGCCGCCGCACCTCCCGCACCCGAGCCACGCCTGGCCGGGACGGACGATCGAGCTGAAGACACGCTCGTCAGGCCCGAGGCGCCGCGCCGTGGCACAGTGGCCGTATGTGCGGCCGCTACGCCTCCACCCGTAGCCCGGAGGACCTCGCCCAGATGTTCCAGGTCACCGACTGGTATCCCGAGGAGACCCTGGCGCCGAGCTGGAACGTGGCCCCGACCGACGAGGTGTGGGCCGTCCTGGAGCGCACCGCGCGCGACGCCGACGAGGGCGCTCCGGCGCGCCGCAAGCTGAGGCCGCTGCGATGGGGGCTGGTGCCCTCGTGGGCGAAGGACGCGAAGATCGGCGCACGGTTGATCAACGCGCGCGTGGAGACCGTGCACGAGAAGCCCGCCTTCCGCAAGGCCTTCGTCAAACGCCGTTGCCTGCTGCCCGCGGACGGCTTCTACGAGTGGGAGGAGGTCAAGGACCACAAGTCGGGCAAGGCCCGCAAGCAGCCGTACTACATCCACCCGGAGGACGGGCAGGTGATGGCCCTCGCCGGGCTGTACGAGTACTGGCGCGACCCGGCGGTCAAGGACGCTGACGACCCCGCCGCCTGGCTGATGACCTGCACCATCATCACCACCGAGGCCACCGACGCGGCCGGCCGCATCCACCCCCGCATGCCGCTCGCGCTCACCCCCGACCACTACGACGCCTGGCTCGATCCCCGGCACGAGAGCACCGACGACCTGCGCACCCTGCTCACCCCGCCGGCAGACGGCCACCTCGACGCCCGACCCGTCTCGCCCGCCGTCAACAGCGTGCAGAACAACGGCCCCCAACTCCTGGACGAGGTCCCCGCACCCTGACCGGCCCTTCGCCGCGGGGGCGCCCGAGCGCCCATGACATGAAGACATGAAGGGCTGTTCATCTGTTCCTGTATTGTGCCAGGCATGACTTCCACGCTCACCCCGCTGTCGGCGGGCCGGGCCGCGTCCGCGCGCGCCGGGTCCGTGCCCCGGCGGCGTACCCGGCTCCTCGCGCTGCCGGAGGTCCGCTGGGCCGTCGCGGCCACCGCGCTGTTCCTGCTCGCGCTGCCCCTACAGCTCGCCGGGGCACCCGCCTGGGCCTGGGGCCCGCTGTACGCGCTGGCGTATGCCACCGGTGGCTGGGAACCGGGCTGGGAGGGGCTCAAGGCGCTCAAGGACCGGACGCTCGACGTCGATCTGCTGATGGTCGTCGCCGCGCTCGGCGCTGCCTCGATCGGGCAGGTGATGGACGGCGCCCTGCTGATCGTCATCTTCGCGACCTCGGGCGCCCTCGAAGCCCTCGCCACCGCCCGCACCGCCGACTCGGTGCGCGGCCTGCTCGACCTGGCCCCCGCCACCGCCACCCGGCTGGCCGCCGACGGCACCGAACAGGCCGTCGCCGTCGAGGAGTTGACGGTCGGCGACACCGTTCTCGTCCGGCCCGGCGAGCGCGTCGGAGCCGACGGCCGGGTGCTGGACGGAACCAGTGAGGTCGACCAGGCGAGCATCACCGGCGAACCGCTCCCCGCGCCGAAGGAGCCCGGCGACGAGGTCTTCGCCGGCACCCTGAACGGCACCGGCGCCCTGCGCGTCCGCGTCGAACGTGACGCCTCCGACTCGGTGATCGCCCGGATCGTGCGGATGGTGGAGGAGGCGTCCGAGACCAAGGCGCCCACGCAACTGTTCATCGAGAAGGTCGAACAGCGCTACTCGCTGGGCATGGTGGCCGCGACACTCGCCGTGTTCGGGGTTCCGCTCGCGTTCGGCGAGGCGTTCTCCGAGGCCCTGCTCCGCGCCATGACCTTCATGATCGTGGCCTCGCCCTGCGCGGTGGTCCTGGCCACCATGCCGCCCCTGCTGTCGGCCATCGCCAACGCCGGCCGGCACGGTGTGCTGGTGAAGTCGGCGGTGGTGATGGAACGCCTCGGCCAAGTCGACGCCGTCGCCCTCGACAAGACCGGCACCCTCACCGAGGGCACGCCACGTGTCGTCGACGTACGGCCGCGGCCGGCGTCCGGGCTGGACGAGGACGAGCTCCTGACGCTCGCCGCGGCCGCCGAGCACCCCAGCGAACACCCGCTGGCCCGGGCGGTGGTGGACGCCGGACGCGAGCGGCGCCTCGACCTGCCCACCGCGCACGACTTCACATCGGCGCCCGGGGTCGGCGTGAAGGCCGTCGTCAAGGGCCGTACCGTCGAGGTCGGCGCGCCGGCCCGGCTGCTCGCCGACTCCAACGGCGCGGTCGTCGAAGTGGCCGAGGAACTGGAGGCGTCCGGCCGTACCGCCGTCCTCGTGGTCGTCGACGGCACTCCCGCCGGAGTGCTCGGCATCGCGGACCGGCTGCGCCCCGACGCCGCCGGCACGGTCGCCTCCCTCACCAGGCTCACCGGCACCGCCCCGATCCTGCTCACCGGCGACAACCCTCGCGCCGCCGCCCATTTGGCGGCGGAGGCCGGCATCGAGGACGTCCGCGCCGGGCTGCTGCCGCAGGACAAGATGGGCGCGGTGAAGGAGCTGGAGGGTGCGGGCCGCAAGGTGATGGTCGTCGGCGACGGGGTCAACGACGCGCCCGCGCTGGCCGCCGCCCATATCGGCGTCGCCATGGGCCGGGCGGGCTCCGACCTGGCCCTGGAGACCGCCGACGCGGTGATCGTCCGCGACGAACTCGCCGCCGTCCCGACCACCGTCGCCCTCTCCCGCCGCGCCCGGCAGCTGGTCGTGCAGAACCTCGTCATCGCCGGGGTGTTCATCGCCGGCCTCGTCACCTGGGACCTGGTCGGCACCCTGCCACTGCCGCTCGGCGTCGCCGGACACGAGGGCTCCACGGTCCTCGTCGGCTTGAACGGGCTGCGGCTGCTGCGGGACGCGGCCTGGCAGCGGGCGGCGACCGACGGGACCGGCTGACCGGACGTCGGCAAGGGGGATGGGGGCCGTTGGCCGCCGGTCACACACCCGGCGGCCAACCGCCCCTGGTTTTCGGCCCCTTGAGGTCAGCCGGGCTGCTGACGCAAGGTCTCCCCAAACCCCCTTGGCCGCTGGCCCGGGCGGCGGAGCGCCGCGATGGCCAGGGGCCATCGAAGCGGCGATGTGCGGTTCCATCGACGGGCGGGCGTTGCCCGCATGACCTGCCAGCCGATGTGAGGCGGGGAGGGGTGTCAGGGTGCGGGCGCCGGGCCACTGCTGCGGCGGACGACCAGCTCGAC
The DNA here is from genome assembly GCF_000719285.1 of Streptomyces bicolor. Classification (GTDB taxonomy): domain Bacteria; phylum Actinomycetota; class Actinomycetes; order Streptomycetales; family Streptomycetaceae; genus Streptomyces; species Streptomyces bicolor. The sequence continues at coordinate 22,806 of NZ_JOFS01000022.1, forward strand.
CGGGACCAGTGAGTCGACCCGGGCCGGCTCCTCGCTGCCGTCGAGCCGGTTCAGCAGCAGGCGCAGCGAACGCGTGCCGATCTCGGCGAAGTCCGTGCGGACCGTGGTCAGCGGGGGCAGGAAGTGCGCGGCCTCGGGGATGTCGTCGTATCCCACGACACTGACGTCGCCCGGGACGGAGCGGCCGGCTTCGTGCAGGGCGTGCAGCAGGCCGAGGGCCATCTGGTCGTTGGAGGCGAACACGGCCGTGACGTCCGGGCGCCGGGCCAACCGCCGTCCCAGCTCATAGCCGCAGTCGGCGCTCCAGTCGCCGAACAGCGGGGCCGGGACCTCGACGCCGGCCGCCTCCAGACAGGCCTGCCAGCCGCCCAACCGGTGATCGGCCGAGGTCCAGCCGCTCGGGCCCGCGATGTGCCACACGGTGCGGTGGCCCAGGCCCAGCAGATGCTCGACGGCCTTGCGCGCGCCGGTCCGGGAGTCGCCGGTGACCTGCTGGGTGCCGGCGTCGAGGCCGTTCTCCAGCACGACGAGCGGGGTGTCGAAGGGGGTGTCCGCGAGGGTCTTGCCCACCCACAGCTGCGGGGCGATCGCGATCACGCCGTCCGCGCCCTCGGCCGACAGCCGGTTCACCGCCTCGACCACCGTGTCGGGTTCGGCCGTGTCCAGCGCGATCGAGCTCAGCAGGTAACCGGCCTCCTGGGCCGCGGTGTTGATCGCGGTGAGGATGCTCGCCGGCCCGTAACGGGCCGCGTCGAACGAGATCACACCGACCATCCGGGTCCGCCCGCTGGCCAGCGACCTGGCGCTGCGGCTCGGCCGGTAGCCCAGCGTCCGCATGGCCGTCAGGACCGCCTCGCGGGTCTCCGCCCGCACCGACGGATGGTCGTTGAGGACCCGGGAGACGGTCTGCTTGGAGACCCCGGCCAGCCGTGCCACGTCGTCCATCACGGGCCGCGCGCCCGCGAAGGCCCGTCTGCTGCGTCCTCTCGGAGCGGAGCCGGCGGCGGGGCTTCGGGTCATGATGGCTGTTTTCTCGACGTCGGCACGGCGGTGGCATCCCGCCTCGGCAGGTCCTCAGCATAGGCAGGCGCATGGAGCGGGATCCCGCAAGGGAGCCGTCCAGAAGGCCTGTTCGCGGTGCGTCGTACAGGTCGTGTCAGCCGGGGAGCGCTTGGAGACTTCCCTTCGGTCCGGACGGGTGGGGAGGCAGGTCATCGGGGGCGCGTGGCACGGATCAGCCATACGGTCGCCGCCAGGCACAGGGCGGACACGGCGCCCAGGAGGAGCGGGACGCTGCGGACGCCGGACCACTCGATGGCCTTGCCGAGCGCAGGGCCCGCCACCACGCCGCCGACCATGGAGGCGGCGATGACGAGTGCGCCGGCCCGACGGGCCCGCGGGGCGGCCCGATGGAGCCAGGGCAGGCAGGTCGGGAAGATCGGCGCGATGAACAGACCGACACCGGCGTAGGCGTACGGGGCCAGTCCCGGAATCGCCGCGAGCAGCAGACAGACCGTCATCCCCGCGCACGAGACCGTGATGATGGCCTGCGCCGAGAAGCGCAGTGCGATCGGGGCGACCAGGAAGCGGCCCATGGTCATCATCAGCCAGTACACGGACGTCGCGGTGGCGGCGAATCCGGCGCCGTGGCCGACGGTCTCCAGATGGGTCGGCTCCCAGCCGCCGACTCCGGCCTCGATGCCGACGTGCAGCACGTACAGCGCGACGAACACGGCGAGTACGGAGCCGAGACTGCGGCCGAGGAGCTGTCCGCCGGACGACTCGGCGTGCGCCTCGGACGGCTGCGGGGCCCGGTCGCGTACGCCGCGCAGGCACAGCAGCAGTGGCAGGTTGAGCAGCGCGAAGCCGAGGAACACGGCGGGGTAGTGCGCTGAGCCCACCGCGCCGATCAGGACCGGGCCGAGAATCGCTCCGATGCCGAAGTGGGCGTTGAGGATGTTCAGCATGGCGGTCGAGCGGTGGCCGAAGCCGACGGCGAACAACTGGTTGAGGCCGTAGTCGATCCCGCCGAACCCGAGCCCGGCCAGCAGCGCCATGGCCAGTGCGAGCGGCCAGTCGGGCGCCAGCGCGAAGCCGGCCGCGCCTGCGGCCATCAGCAGATACGAGGCGCCGAGGATCAGCCGGTTGCCGATCCGGCCGTAGAGCCGGTCGAAGAGCAGCACGCCGGCCATGCCGCCGACGAAGTGCGCGCTCAGCCCGAGGCCGGCGGCCGACGGGGACAGACCGAACTCCTCGCGGAAGGCGGGGATCGCCGGGCCATAGAGGGCCTGGAGGGCGCCGATGAGCATGAAACCGACGCAGGAGGCGACCACGGCGGTGGGGCTGAAGACGCGTGGGTGCGGGGGCGCCGCCGTCGCTGCCATGGGGCTCGATGTTACCGGTAACATCACGCGGCTCGTCAAGGTCTGTGCCGGTCCTCGGGATGCGGGAAGGCGTGCGCATCTTGGACTATGAGTACAGCCTTTGGACGAGTAGTCTAGGGCTGACTCGATGAACGGATCGGAGTGTGCGATGACGGCTGACCCGGCGCTGGAATCCGAGCGGGACGCGATCGTCGCTGCACTGACTCCCGTCGTGGACGGGCTCGTGGCGACGTTCGGGCCGATGTGCGAGGTGGTCCTGCATGACTACCGGCGGCCGGAGGAGTCCGTGGTCGCCGTGGCCGGTTCGGTGACCGGGCGGGCCGTGGGCGGGGCGATGAGCGAGATCGGCATGCGCCTGCTCGCGCGCGGCGACGAGGCGGGCGACGAGTTGAACTACGTCACCCGGACCCGGAACGGCAAGCTTGTCAAGGCGTCCACCATGGTGCTGCGGGATTCCACGGGAACCGTGTTCGGCGCCCTCTGCGTGAACCTGGACGTCACCGCCGTGAGCGACGCGCACGCCTTGCTCGGCGCCCTCGCAGGTCTCGGCGGCGCCACGGCCGACGTGCCGGTCACCGCCTTCGGCAACGACATCGACTCCGTCGTCGACGCCATCCTCGACGCTCACCGGCTCCGGCAGAACGGCAGCTGGGCCGCTCTCGACCGCGCCCAGCGCCTGGAGCTGTTCCGTGGCCTGGACGAGCGGGGCGTCTTCGCCGTCCGGCGCGCGATCGAGCAGGTCGCGGCACGGCTCGGCATCTCCCGCGCATCCGCCTACAGCTATCTGTCACAGGCGCGTGCCGAGGCACGGGCGGCGGCGGATCGGGTCCCGGATCGAGCGACGGACCCGGCGCCGGATCGAGCGACGGGCTGAGCCCGCGACCGACAAGACATCCCCTGGAGGACACGCGTGACGATCACCACCCCGCCGATCACCCTCGACGACGTCCGCGACGCCGCCACGCGGCTCAAGGGCGTCGCGCACCGCACCCCGGTGCTGCGCTCGCGGACCCTCGACGAACTCGTCGGTGCCGAGGTCTTCCTCAAGTGCGAGAACTTCCAGCGCGTCGGTGCCTTCAAGTTCCGCGGCGCTTACAACGCGGCGTCGCGGCTCAGTCCCGAGCAACTCGCCCGGGGCGTCGTCGCCTACTCGTCCGGCAACCACGCCCAGGCCGTCGCCCTCGCCGCCCGGGAGCTCGGGGCCGGCGCCGTGATCGTCATGCCCGAGGACGCCCCGCCGTCGAAGCGGGCGGCGACCGTCGGGTACGGCGCCGAGATCGTCACGTACGACCGCTACACCGGCGACCGCGTCGCGATCGGGGAGGCCCTCGCAGCCGAGCGCGGCCTCGCCCTCATCCCGCCCTACGAGCATCCGCACGTCATCGCCGGGCAGGGCACGGCCGCCCTCGAACTCCTCGAAGAGGTAGGGGAGTTGGACGCACTGGTGACTCCTGTCGGCGGTGGCGGACTCATGGCCGGCAGCGCCACGGTGGCCAAGGGGCTGTACCCGGACATCCGGATGATCGGCGTCGAACCGGAGGCCGGCGACGACACCAAGCGCTCCCTGGAGGCGGGGCGGCGCATCAGCATCCCGGTGCCGCGCACCATCGCCGACGGCCAGGCTCTGCACACACCCGGCGAACTCACCTTCTCCGTCAACCGGCGGCTCGTCGACGCGATCGCGCTGGTCAGCGACGACGAGATCCGGGACGCCATGCGGTTCGCCTTCGAACGCCTGAAGATCGTGGTCGAGCCGAGCGGTGCCACCCCGCTCGCCGCGCTGCTCACCGGCCGGGCGGGCGCCCCTCCGCGCAGGGTCGGTGTGATCATCTCCGGCGGCAACGTCGACGCCGAGCGCTTCGCCGAGCTCTGCGGGAAGCGGGCCTGAGCCTGCGTCCTCCGAATGGCGGCACCGGATGGCCGGGCGGACGATGGAGTGGTAGGGGGTCGGCCGCCCACGGCGGTGCTCAGGGCCACCGGGGGACCGGCCCCGGTCGCGGTGAAACGCGGCCGGAAGGGAGTGCGTCATGCTGGAAGTGAAGCCCCTCGAAAAGCCGGACGAGCGCCGTGATTTCCCCCGCGGTCACCTGGAGGCCGTCCACATGACGGATCTCGACTTCGCCGTGGCGACCTTCGAGCCCGGCTGGCGCTGGTCGGAGTCCGTGGGCCCGATCGCGGGCACCGAGAGCTGTCAGATGCATCACAACTGCTACATGGCCCAGGGCCGCATGCACATCCGCATGGACGACGGCGGCGAACAGGAAGTCGGGCCCGGCGACGTCTTCGTCTGCTCGCCCGGACACGACGCCTGGGTCGTGGGCGACGAACAGGTCGTGGTCTACGACTTCCAGGGGCAGACGGCGAGGGAGTACGCGAAGCAGAAGTAGTGCCGACCGGTCGGCGCCGGCACGTCACACGGTGACGACGACCTTCGCGCGCGCGTGCTCCACCTCCAGGTACCGGATGGCTTCGGCCGCCTCGCTCAGTGGATACGTCCGCTCCACGACCGGAGCGATCTTCCCGGACTCGGCCAGCTCCCGAAGCGCCGCGAGGTTCGCCTTGCTCTGCAGCGCCGATATTTCGAGCAACCGCTGGTGGCGCGAGAAGGGCGCCACCAGCCGCCGCTTGAGGAACAGACCCATCGGCCCGACGAAGCTGCCGCCCTCGTACACCCCGCCACCGGAGAGCACGAGCGTCCCGGTGGGTGTCAGGACCCGCCGGAACTCGCCGAGCGAGCGATTGCCCACCAGGTCCAGGACCACGTCGTAGCGCTTGCCGCCCCGGGTGAAGTCCTCCTGCGTGTAGTCGATCACCCGGTCCGCACCGAGTGACCGGACCAGCTCCACGTTCCGGGTGCTGCACACCGCCGTCACCTCGGCGCCGAACGCCTTGCCGAGCTGCACGGCGAACGTGCCGACTCCGCCCGACGCCCCGTTCACCAGGACCGTCTGACCCGGCCGCACCCGCGCGACGTCGCGCAGACCGATCAGGGCGGTGTTCGCCGCCAGAGGTATCGCCGCCGCCTGCTCGAACGTGAGGTTGGCCGGCTTCGGGCCGACCTCGCCGTCCAGCGCGCACACGTACTCCGCGAACGCGCCGTCGGCCTCCCCGTACACCTCGTCACCGGGCTCGATCCCCGAGACCCCCGCGCCCACCGCCTCCACCCGGCCGGCGAAGTCGCGGCCCCGCACGCGCGCCCTGGGCCGGCGCAGCCCCATCATGCCGCGGCCCAGCAACGGGTCACCGCGCATGAAGTGCCAGTCGTACGCGTTGACCGAGGCCGCGTGCACCCGTACCAGCACCTCGCCGGCGGCCGGCACCGGCCGGTCGATGTCCATGAACTCCAGCGTGTCCGCCGAGCCGTACCGGTCCTGAACCACTGCCTTCATGAGATCCCCCCTCCGCTCTCGTCGAGCGTAGGAAAACCCCATCGGCCGGACCATCGGGGACGAACCCTGATTTTCGCCGGGGTCCACCCTCTCCTTGCCCTGAGGAAACCGCAGCTCGCCGCCGCCTGATCACGCCCGCGCTCACGCCTGCTCGATCACACCGGCAGCAACCGCGCCACCAACGCGCTGAGCTGCCGGGCGGTACGGCACTCGTGCATCTCGACCAGCTCGGCGTAGGCGGGCGCGGCGGAGTCGCCCGTGCCCCAGCGGGAGCGCTGCTCGGGATTCAACCAGTAGACGCGGCGCGCCCGTTCGGCGATCTGCCGTACCGCCGCCAGGTTCGGGTCGCTCATGTTGGTGCGGGCGTCCCCGAGGACGAACACGGTCGTGCGCGGGCCGACCGCGTCGCCGTACCGTTCCGCGAACTCGCCCAGCGCCATGCCGTAGTCGCTGCTGCCGTGATACCCGGTGAGCGTGGCCTCGGCCTCGATGCGGGCGCCGAGTCCCTCCGGATCGGCGGTGCCGTGCTCGAGCAGCCCGGTCACCTCGTCGATGCGGTTGACGAAGGCGAACACGCGCACCTTGCTGAACTGGTCGTGCAGCGCCTGCACCAGCAGCATCGTGAAGTCCGAGAAGCCGGACACCGAGCCCGACACATCGCACAGCAGCACCAGTTCGGGGCGCACGGGACGCCGTCTGCGCAGCACCGGCTTCATCGGCACCCCGCCCGTCGACAGCGAACCCCGCAAGGTCCGCCGCAGATCGATCGCCCCCCGGGAGGCGCGACGGCGGCGTGCCGCGAGCCGGGTCGCGAGCTTACGGGCGAGCGGCTGGACAGCCCTGCGCAGCTCGGCCAGTTGGGCCTTCCCGGCGAACAGGAAGTCGACCCGGTCGGCGGTCGGCGTCACCGCCCGCCGGGCGATCTCGTCCCGGCCGCGCCGCTCGGCGACCCGGCGCCGCGCCTCCGCGGCCACGAGCGCCCGGAACGCCGCGATGCGCCGGCGGATCTCGTCCTCCAGCAGCCGGTCGGTGAACCCCGAACTGCCGCCCCGCGCGCGGACGTCGTCGCGGACACGGGCGAGCAGGGTCTGCGGGCGCAGCCGTTCGAGTGCCTGGTACGACGACCAGCCGTCCGACTCCGGCGAGGAACCGTAGCCGCCGAAGCCGTCGACGGCCTCGACCGCCAACCGGCGCATCCACGCCTCGTCGTTGGCGGCCAGCGCGGCCGCCAGCCGGTCGCGCAGGGCCTCACGCCCGGCCGCCTCCCCCTCCGGCGCGCCGACACCGCGAGGGAAGTACAGATCGAAGACCGGGTCGAACACCGGCCGCCCGCCGGTGCCGTGCAACAGCGTCGCCGCCAGCCCCTCGCGCAGCAGCTCCCGGTCGGCGAGGCCGAGCACCTCGATCGCCCGCGCCGCGTCCACCGTCTCGCTCGTGCCGACCCGGATGCCGTGCGCGCGCAGCGCCCCGACGAGTGAGGTCAGCCGCTCGGCGACGCCCGTGGACGTGGTCACAGGGCGTCCAGGTCGAGCTTGGCACTCGCCTTCAGGACGTCGTCCTGGTGCTTGAGGAGAGCGCCGAGCGTGTCCCGTACGACCGTCTCGTCCAGCGTGTCGGCGCCGAGCGCGAGCAGCGTGCGCGCCCAGTCGATCGTCTCGGCGACCGACGGCACCTTGCGCAGGTCCATCGCCCGCAGCGCGCCCACGACCCGGACGACCGAGCGGGCCAGCGCCTCGTCGAGGCCCGGCACCTTCAGTCGTACGATCCGGCGCTCCAGCTCCTCGTCCGGGAAGCCGATGTGCAGAAACAGACAGCGGCGGCGCAGCGCCTCGGACAGTTCGCGGCTCGCGTTGGAGGTGAGCACGACGAACGGGCGGCGCGTCGCGGTGATGGTGCCCAGCTCGGGGACCGTGACCTGGAAGTCGCTGAGCACCTCGAGGAGCAGGCCCTCCACCTCGACGTCCGCCTTGTCGGTCTCGTCGATCAGCAGCACCTTTGGGTCGTCGCCCCGGATGGCCGTCAGGAGCGGGCGCGTGAGCAGGAACTCCTCGCTGAAGATGTCCGTGCGTGTCTCGTCCCAGGTCTCGTCGCGGCCCGCGCTGATGCGCAGGAGCTGCTTGGCGTGGTTCCACTCGTACAGCGCGCGGGACTCGTCGACCCCCTCGTAGCACTGCAGACGCACGAGCCGCGCCCCGGCGACCTCGGCGACGGCCTTGGCGAGCTCCGTCTTGCCGACGCCGGCCGGGCCCTCCACCAGGAGGGGCTTGCCGAGGCGGTCGGCGAGGAAGACGGTCGTGGCGACGGCGGGCGAGGCGAGATAGCCGGTCTCGGCCAGACGTGCGGAGACATCGTCGACGGATGTGAACAACGGGGCCTCCAGGTCGGCGGCGACGGTCCGGGACGGTCCGAACACTGTCCAAGCGCTTGTTCAGCGATGATGTCACGGGAGTTCCGTGCACCGAAAGGTGGTAGACCGATCGGTTTCCTCGTGTTGGACGGCCGGGACGGCCGCCGAAGCAGCCGTCCTCGCGCGACGTCGTTCTCATGACGCCACCGCGACCGCCCCGACGGCGGGCGTACGCAGCATCCGCCGGGCCGTGACCAGGCTCGTCCCCAGCGTCGCCGTCGCCGCGACCGCGACGACGGCGACCCCGATGCCGTAGACGTCACCCGGCAGCACGGCGTCCCCGCGGACCACCGTGAACGGGACGATCCCGGCCAGCGCGGCCACCGACCCGAACAGGACTCCGGTGACGGTCAGGATCACGGTCTCGGCGCCGACCGTCCCGAGCACCTGACCCGGGGTCGCCCCGGCCAGGCGCTGCTGCCCGAACTCCCGGCCCCGGTAACTCGTCGCCGCGCACAGCGAGTTGACCAGCATCACACAGACGAACACCACGATGATGCCGACGACCGTGAAGTTGAGCGTCTCGAGGTTCTTGGCGTCGATCGACTTCGTCAGGCCCGAGGCCTCGACGGCGTCGCTCTCCACCGCCTGCATGGTCAGCGTGGCCGTGGCCACGGCTGTGAACAGGATCAGCGACATCAGGATCCCGGCCAGATGACCCGCCCGCTCCCGCAGATTCCGTACGGCCAGCCAGCCGCTCGCCCCGCTCAGCGGCAGCCGGTCCAGCACGCCCTCCAGCAGCCGCGGCGCCATCAGCGCGAACCCCACCGACAGCAGGATCGCCCCATAGGCCGGCGGCGCCATCAGGGCCGCGTCCGTCGCCGAGAACACGAAGGTGGAGGAGACCGACACCGCACCGGTGAGCAGCGCGGCGTAGGCGAGGAACTTCCGTGCCCCGCCCCGCTTCCGGTGCCCGCGCGTCGCGCGCCGTACGGCGAGGAAGGCGGCGCCCGCCGACGCGAGCAGCGTGATGTCGATGCCCGTCATGAGCGCGATCGGACCGAAGGAGTGCTCCACGGACTCGGTGACCTGGCCGCTGTCCTGGAACACCTCCAGGAGCATCCGACCGCCCAGCATCGCCGGACCGATCGCGAGCGCCGCGCCCACCAGGCCGACCACCACCGCCTCGCCCACGACCATCCGCTTGAGCTGCGCCGGAGTCGCCCCGGAGCAGCGCAGCAGCGCCAACTCGGCGGCGCGCTGGCGGACGTTGACGGTCAGGGCCGAGGCGACCGCGAAGAACACCAGCAGGGTGCCGTAGCCGCCGACGACACCCGCGGCCGTCGACAGCGTCTCCGCGCTGGTCGAGTCGACGCCGTTCTGTGCGGCCGTGTCGTGCATCGAGTTGAACGTCATGATGATCGCCGCGCCCAGGAACGCGCACAGCAAAGTGGCGAGGAACCGCCCGGGGCGGTGCCGTATCGACCGCATGGCCAGCATGAACATGACTCAGACCTCCATCGCCGCGTTGTCGCCGAGGTGCGCGAGGCGTTCGGCCACCGCGTCCGGGGTCGGCGTGTCCAGCCGGCCCGCAAGCCGGCCGTCCGCCAGGAACAGCACCGAGTCGGCGTAGGAGGCGGCGACCGGGTCGTGGGTCACCATGACCACGGTCCTGCCGTGCGCGCGCACCGCCTGCTGGAGCAACCGCAGCACGTCGCGTGCGCTGCGCGTGTCCAGGGCGCCCGTCGGCTCGTCCGCGAAGACGACCCGGGGCTCGGTCACCAGGGCGCGGGCGATGGCGACGCGCTGCCGCTGACCGCCGGACAGCTGGTCGGGGCGGTGCCCGAGGCGGTCGCCGAGCCCGACGGAGGTCAGGATCTCCTTGGTCCGCCCGCGGTCGACGCGCTGCCCGGCGAGCTTGAGCGGCAGCACCGTGTTCTGGGCGACGGTCAGTGTCTCCAGCAGGTTGTACTGCTGGAACACGAACCCGACCCGGCCGCGCCGGAACTTCGTCAGCTCGGCCTCGCCGCCCCCGGTCAGCTCGGTGCCGTCCACGCGCACGATGCCGCTGTCGGGCCGGTCGAGACCGGCCGCACAGTGCAGCAGCGTGGTCTTGCCGGACCCCGAGGGCCCCATCACCGCGGTGAAGGTGCCCCGCCCGAGACCGAGCGTGACCCCGTCCAGAGCGGTCACGGCGCTGTCGTGCGAACCGTAGGTCTTGGTGACCTTGACCAGCCGGACCGCCTCGGGGGCGGGTCCCTTGTCGTGCGTACGTCGCGAGCCTGCGCGAAACATCGTCATCACTCTCCGTCCGGCACTCCGTGTGCCTGCCGACGAAGCTACGGAGCAACGGACTTGACCACATTGGGCGCAGAACCCGTATTGCCGGGTGTACTCAGCGACACCGTCGACGGGGGGTCGGCAGCCGGTGGCCGAGGTGTTGTCAGTGGTGGCCGGTACGTTGCGGGCATGGGGATCTATCTGGTGAGCGTCGGCGCGCAGGAGTGGTTCGGCGAGGCGGAGGGCGGTCGGGGGGATGTCGCCGCCGGGCTGAACGAGGAGTTGGAGCGGCGTGGGCTTCCGCCGTACACGAGCGTCCCCGAGGAGGCGGCGTTCGCTCCGGGTTCCGGGACTGCCTTCGAGGAGAAGCTCGTCCCGCCGATGGACGGCTTCACCGCGCTGTGCCGGGCACACCTGTCGAGAGCGGAACAGGAACTGCTCCTGGGCTGGACGGTGCTCATACCGGTGTCTCTCGACGAGGAGATCGAGTTGCCGGTCGAGTCCGCCTACGACCTGACGACGACCGTCGCCGGTGCCCCGCAGATCCTCGCCCTCGCGGAGCGGCTGGCGGAGGCCGTCGAGCTGCCGTACGACGAGATGCCGGCGACGTCGGACAACCTCGAGCTGACCATATGGTTCCTGGACGGAGAGGCGAAGCGGACCGCGGCGGTCCGGCCGGGACGGTGGAGTGACGACCTCGACGCGGCCTTCTACGTGGCGTTGTATCTGCGCGCCGCCCAGCACTCGATGCGGCGCGGCTGCCCGATCGTCTACTCCTGACGGCAGACGGAGGTCGCGGCTCCGTGAAATCGGTGACAGGACTGGTGCCTTGGGAGGCTTTCCCGCAAGGGGACGATCCCGGTACAGGTTTGGCCATGACGGAAAACGGGGGACGCTGCCAGACCTGGTGGCGGGAAATGCGGGAGTCGGTCCAGGGGGCGGACACCGAGCTGTGGCCCGAAGGGCTGACCGAGGTCGTGCCGAGCGGCTTCGACCGTGCGTACCTGCAGTTCGGAGATCTGTACCCGGAACAGCAGCTGCAGTTACAGCTCCTCTACGGCGCCTCGCAGCGCGCCTTCGAGCGCAGAACGCGGGTCTCGGCGCGGGTCACCGTGGTCCGGGTGCTCGGCAACGCGCTGAGTGACCCACGGCTGGGCGACGCCAAGCCGAACGAGCATCTGACCGAGTATCTCGACCAGGAGATCGCCGACTTGAGGGGCCGGCTGGCGCAGGACAGCGCGACCGCCGTGAGCCGGGGCCTCAACATCGGTCTCGCCCTGGGCTCGGCCGCCAGTCTGGCCCTGCTCGCCGTGCCGCTGCTCTGGGGCGTCGACCTGCTCGGCGTGCTGGGCGTGGCGCTGAACTGCACCAATCGCTGGAGCCTGCTGGGCGCGTTCGTGTGCGGTGGCGTCGGCGCGTTCGGGGCCGTGCTCAGCGTGCTGGTACGGCTGCGGGGGAGCGCGGACCAGCTGGCGCGCCGGCAGACCAACGGGCGGGAGGGCCTCGTCGTCCCCGGGCAGATGGCCCGGAGCATGCGCCACGAGGGTGTGTACCGGGTGTTCGTCGGCTGGATCCTCGCCCTCGCCGTCTACTTCCTGCTCAGCGGCGGCATCGTGACCGTGTTCGAGCCGCCCGCGACCACGACCGAGATCTGCCCGGCGGCGGGGAGCCCGGGATCGGCCGCGGCGGGCACCGAGTTCTGGGGCTTCTGGTGCGCCATCGGCTTCATTGCGGGCTTCAACGAGCGGTGGGCCTTCGGCATCCTGAGCCGCGACTCGACGAGGCGGCCGGGCAAAAACGCCTGATTCCGTTTTTGAACTGTTTCAACCTCCCTTGTGGACTGGGGAGTTCTATGGAGCCGACAGCAGCCCGGCTCCCGTCAGGCCGCTACGAGGTGACGTCCGCGCTCGCCTGACCTTCCACCAGCACCACCTCCAGGGTGCGCGGACCGTGCACCCCTTCGACCCGGTCCAGCTCGATGTCGCTGGTCGCCGACGGACCGGAGATCCACGTCGACGGGCGGGCCGGGTCGAGGCGTTCGAGGGCCTGCGGGACGGAGGAGACGACCTGGCCCGGGACCCGTACGACACAGATGTGGTGGTCGGGGACGAGCGTGATGCGGCGGCGGCCCTGGTCGGGGGAACCGTCCAGGACGATGGTGCCGGTCTCGGCGATGGCCACCGCACACGCGGTGACCACGCTGTCGACCTGGTCCAGTTCGTGCGGGGTGCTCTCCACTTGGTCCGGGATCCGCTCGGCGTCCGTCGCCGCGAGCCAGCCGGGATCCAGACCCGGCGGCACGAGCACCGTCTTCGCGCCCCGCGCCGCGAGCATCCCGGCGATCATCGCCGCGAGATCGGCGGGAGCGCAGCGGTGCACGATCGCCCGGTAGTCCGCCAGATTCTCGGCCAGCAGATCGACCGTCTCCGCGACACTCCGCTCCCCGTGCTCCCGCAGATAGTCGCGCGGAACCGCCTGCTCGTACTGGGGGTCCCTCCCAGGCCCTTCAGGCACTGGGGGAGTGTCGTCCTGTCGTGGGTCCTGCGCGTCCGCCAGCGCGCGCCGCACCCGCCCCAGGATCCGTTCCCTGCTGCTCACTTCGCGCCGTCCTTCCCGCCGTTCGTACGCTGCCACCAGTCCCGGAACGGCTCCTTGGGCACCGTCGGCAGATCACGACTCCCGCTCCACGCCTTGCCCGGTCCAGGCAGCGACCTCGGATGCAGGCGGCGCGTGCGCGAGGCGAGCCGCTGCCCGGCGCGCAGGGCGCCCGGCCGGCTGAACGCCCACCGTGCCGCCCGCATCGCGGCCCGCTCGGCGGCATGCCCCTTCGCGGGCTTGAGTACCACCTTGTTGCCCCGCTCCGTCACCGCACCGCCCTCCACCACCCGCTCCCGCAGATGCACCAGCACCTCGGGGATGTCGATGGCGACCGGGCACACCTCGTAGCAGGCGCCGCACAGCGAGGAGGCATACGGCAGCGAGGCGTCGATCTCGCTTCCCACACCCCGGAGTTGAGGGCTGAGGATGGCGCCGATCGGGCCCGGATAGACCGAGCCGTAGGCGTGTCCGCCGGCCCGCTCGTACACCGGGCACACATTGAGACACGCGGAGCAGCGGATGCAGCGCAGGGCCTGGCGGCCGACCTCGTCGGCGAGCGAGTCGGTGCGGCCGTTGTCGAGCAGGACCAGGTGGAAGTTCTCCGGCCCGTCCCCGTCCGTCGTACCCGTCCACATGGTCGTGTACGGGTTCATGCGCTCGGCGGTGGAGGAGCGGGGGAGCGTCTGGAGGAACACCTCCAGGTCCCGCCAGGTGGGCAGGATCTTCTCGATGCCGACGACCGAGATCAGCGTCTCGGGCAGGGTCAGGCACATGCGCCCGTTGCCCTCGGACTCCACGACGACCAGGGTGCCGGTCTCGGCGATCATGAAGTTGGCGCCGGAGACACCGACCTTGGCCCGCAGGAACTTCTCGCGCAGGTGCAGGCGCGCGGCCTCGGCCAGTTCGGCGGGGGTGTCGGTGAGGCCCTCGGGGGCGGGGCGGCCCCATTCGCCCATCTCGCCGCGGAAGATGTCCCGGATCTCGCCCCGGTTGCGGTGGATGGCCGGGACGAGGATGTGCGAGGGCCGGTCCTTGCCCAACTGCACGATCAGCTCGGCGAGATCGGTCTCGTAGGCGCGGATGCCCTCGGCCTCCAGAGCTTCGTTGAGCCCGATCTCCTGCGTGGCCATCGACTTGACCTTGACGACCTCCGGCTCGCCGGTCGCCTTGACGAGGTCGGCCACGATCCGGTTGGCCTCGTCGGCGTCGGCGGCCCAGTGGACCGTGCCGCCGGCCGCCGTCACCGACTCCTCCAACTGCACGAGATAGCGGTCGAGATGACGCAGCGTGTGATCCTTGATCCGCTTGCCCGCCTCGCGCAGCGCCGCCCAGTCGGACACCTCCGAGACGGCCTTCTCCCGCTTGGCGCGGATGGTGTGCGTGGCGTGCCGCAGATTGCCCCGCAGGGTCTGGTCGTGCACGGCCTCGTGCGCGGCCTTGGGAAAGGCCGGCATCCCGACGAACGTCCCGCTCATACCGCCGGTTCCTCCTCCGTGCTCGCCAGGATCTCCGCGATGTGCACCGGCCGCATACCGGTGCTGAGCCGTGCCATGGTGCCGCCGATGTGCATCAGGCAGGAGTTGTCGGCCGCGCACAGCACCTCGGCGCCCGTCGACTCCGCGTTGCGCACCTTGTCCGCGCCCATCGCGGCCGAGACGTCGGAGTTCTTCAGCGCGAAGGTGCCGCCGAACCCGCAGCACTCCTCGGCACCGGGCAGCTCGACCAGCTCCAGCCCCTTGACGGCCTGGAGCAGCCGCCGGGGCCGCTCGCCCAGCCCCAGCCCACGCAGCCCGTGGCAGGTCGGATGGTAGGTCACCTTGTGGGGGTAGTACGCCCCGACGTCGGTCACACCCAGCATGTCCACCAGGAACTCCGTCAGCTCGTACGTCTTCGGCACCACCGGCGCCAGCGTGGCCGAGAGTGTGTCGCCACGCCCCTCGGCGCGCGCCCGCTCACCCATCCGCGGGTACAGCTCGCGCACCATCGCACCGCACGACCCGGACGGCGTGACGATCGCCTCGTACTCCCCGAAGACATCGGAGAAATGCCGGGCCAGCGGCTCGGCCTCGTGTCGGTATCCGGTGTTGTAGTGCGCCTGCCCGCAGCAGGTCTGCGCCATCGGGAAGTCGACGTCGACCCCCAGCCTGGTCAGGAGTTTCACCACGGCGCGGCCGGTGTCCGGATAGAGCGTGTCGTTGACACAGGTCAGGAACAGGGCGACACGCATCGCGGCTCCTTGTGATCGATCATCGGATGAGTGCAGGGTAGTGCGGGCGCGGAGCCTGGGGGAGACCCCGCTCACCGTCGGGTGGAATTCACCTTCGGGTGAGCCGGGCCTCCGCCTCGTCCCAGCGTGCCGCGTCCCCCCGCGGCTCGTACCGCGTGAGCGGCTGCGTACGGGTGAGCAGGCGCCGTCCGCCGGCGAGGTCGCCGACCAGCCCGTGGGCCCGGGTCTGGACGAGGACGTTCCCGAGGGCGGCGGCCTCGGTCGGGCCGGCCACCACCGGCAGTCCGCAGGCGTCGGCGGTCAGCTGGCACAGCAGGGCGTTGCGGGTGCCGCCGCCGACGACATGCACGACGTCGACGGGATGGTCGGCCAGCCGCTGTGCGTCCGCGATCGCCCTGCGGTGCGCGAGGGCGAGCGAGTCGAGGATGCACCGCGTGATCTCGGCGGGCGACTCGGGCACCGGCTGCCCCGACGCCCGGCACGCCTCGGTGATCCGCTCCGGCATCCGCCCGGGCGCCAGGAACGCCGCGTCCCCCGCGTCCACGACCGACCGCAGCGCCGGCACCTTGGACGCGTCGAGCAGCAGCCCGCCCAGGTCGGGGTCACCCCAGGCCCGTACACACTCCTGGAGCAGCCACAGCCCCATGATGTTCCGCAGATACCGGACCGTGCCGTCCAGCCCCAGCTCATTGGTGAAGTTGGCGGCCCGGCTCTCCTCGGTCAGCACGGGAGCGCCCAGCTCCAGCCCCGCCAGCGACCAGGTGCCGGTGCAGATGTAGGCGAACCGCTCGCCCTCGGCCGGGACGGCGGCCACGGCGGAGGCGGTGTCGTGCGACCCGACGGCCGTCACCGGCACCGGACCGGTGAGCCCGGTCTCTTCCAGCACCTCGGGTCGCAGGAGGCCCGCCGGATCGCCGGGCTGTCGCAGCGGCGCGAACAACGACAGGTCGATACCCAGCCGGGAGGCGATCTCGTACGACCAGTCGCGGGTGCGGGGATCGATGAGCTGGGTGGTGGAGGCGTTGGTGAGCTCGGTGCCCTGCTCGCCGGTGAGCCAGTACGTCAGGAGGTCAGGGATGAGCAACAGGCGTTCGACGTACGGCAGTTGAGCCGATGCGCGGGCAGCGGTCAGCTGGTACAGGGTGTTGAAGGGCGCGTACTGCAACCCGGTCGCGGCGTACAGCTCCTCCGCCGGCACGGTCGCCCACACCTTCTCAGCGACACCCTCCGTCCGGGAGTCCCGGTAGTGCACGGGATTGCCGAGCAGGGCCCCGTCCGCGTCCAGCAGGCCGTAGTCCACGGCCCAGCTGTCGATGCCGACGGAGTCGACCTGCCCGGCCGTCCGCAGCCCCTCCAGGACCCCCGCATACAGACCGAGGACATCCCAGCGCAGCCCCTCGGGCACCCGCACGGGCCGGTTCGGGAACCGGTGCGCCTCGGTCAGCTCCAGACTGTCGGGGCCGACGCGGCCGACCATGACACGCCCGCTGGACGCGCCGAGGTCGACCGCGGCGTACGACTTCACGTCCGCGCTCACCGCAGGAAGGCGGCCGCGACGCCGGCGTCGACCGGGATGTGCAGCCCGGTGGTGTGGGTCAGGTCCCCGCCGGTGAGGGCGAAGACGGCGTTCGCGACGTGGTCCGGCAGCACCTCCCGCTTGAGGATGGTCCGCTGGGCGTAGAACTCACCCAGCTTCTCCTCCTCGACCCCGTACACGGCGGCCCGCTTGGCCCCCCACCCACCGGCGAAGATGCCCGACCCGCGCACGACGCCGTCCGGGTTGATCCCGTTGACCCGGATGCCGTGCTCGCCGAGTTCGGCGGCCAGCAGTCGCACCTGGTGCGCCTGGTCGGCCTTGGTGGCGGAGTAGGCGATGTTGTTGGGCCCGGCGAAGACGGCGTTCTTGGAGGCGATGTAGACGATGTCGCCACCCAGCTCCTGCGCGATCATCACGCGCGCCGCCTCCCGCGACACGAGGAAGGAGCCGCGGGCCATGATGTCGTGCTGGAGGTCCCAGTCCTTGGCCGAGGTCTCCAGCAGCGGCTTGGAGATGGAGATCCCGGCGTTGTTGACGACGAGATCGACGCCGCCGAAGGCCAGCACGGCGGTCTTGAAGGCTTCGGCGATCTGCTCCTCGGAGGTGACGTCGACAGCCACGGCGACGGCCTTGTCGGGCCCGCCGAGTTCCTGGGCGACGGCCTCGGCGTTCTCGGCGTTGAGGTCGGCGATGACCACACACGCCCCCTCGGCGACGAGCCGGTGCGCGATGGCCTTCCCGATCCCGCTACCCGCGCCCGTCACCAGCGCGACCCGAGTCGCGAGCGCCTTCGGCTTCGGCATCCGCTGAAGTTTGGCCTCCTCGAGCGCCCAGTACTCGATCCGGAACTTCTCGGACTCCTCGATGGGCGCGTACGTGGACACGGCCTCCGCCCCGCGCATCACATTGATGGCGTTGACGTAGAACTCACCCGCCACCCGGGCGGTCTGCTTGTCCTTGCCGAAGGAGAACATGCCGACACCCGGCACGAGCACGATCGCCGGGTCGGCGCCGCGCATCGCGGGGGAGTCGGGCTCGGCATGCCGCTGGTAGTAGGCCGCGTACTCGTCCCGGTACTCGGCGTGCAGCTCCTTGAGCCGGGCGATGGCCTCGTCGAGGGGAGCGGTAGGCGGCAGATCGAGGACGAGCGGCCGCACCTTGGTCCGCAGGAAGTGGTCGGGGCAGGAGGTGCCCAGGGCCGCCAGACGCGGGTGCTCGGCGCTCGCGAGGAAGTCGAGGACGACTTCGGAGTCGTTGAAGTGACCGACCTGCGGACGGTCCTGCGAGGCGATGGCGCGGATGACCGGCGCCAGCGCCGCGGCCCGCTCCCGACGCTCGCCGGCGCCCAGCGCCGCGTAGCCCTCGATCACCGGCCCGAAGGGCTCCGGCTTTCCGCGCTCGGCGAGGAATGCCTCGGCGGTCCGGATGATGTGCAGCGAGTTGCGCTCGCACTCCTCGGAGGTGTCACCCCAGGCGGTGATCCCGTGCCCGCCGAGAACGCACCCGATGGCCTGCGGGTTGGCGGCCTTCACAGCGGCGATGTCCAGCCCGAGCTGGAACCCGGGCCGCCGCCACGGCACCCACACCACGGTGTCACCGAAACACTCGGCGGTCAGCTTCTCCCCATCGGCGGCACAGGCGAGCGCGATACCGGAGTCGGGGTGCAGATGATCGACGTGCGCGGCCTCGACGAGCCCGTGCATGGCGGTGTCGATGGAGGGAGCGGCCCCGCCCTTGCCGTGCAGGCAGTAGTCGAAGGCGGCGACCATCTCGTCCTCGCGCTCGACGCCCGGGTAGACATCGACGAGCGCCCGCATACGGTCCAGCCGCAGCACGGCCAGCCCCGCCTCGGTGAGCGTGCCGAGGTCACCACCGGAACCCTTCACCCACATCAGCTCGACGTCACCGCCGGTGACGGGGTCGGTGTCGGTGCCCTTGGCGGACGCGTTGCCGCCGGCGTAGTTGGTGTTACGGGGATCGGAGCCGAGCCGATGGGAGCGGGCGAGGAGGGCGGCGGCTTCGGGATGGGGAGCCATGTGTTCTCAGTCCTTAGAAGAAGAGTCGGTGCGTTTTCCAAAGGCGCCATCAGGGGCGCAGGGGGTGGGATCAGGCGCGCAGCGCCGATCCCACAGGGGCGCGGGGCTGTGTTGAATGTGCGGCTACCGCCGCGTGGGCGCGACCAGCCACATACGGCCCGCAGCCCGAAGACAACGGAGCCCGGCAGACGCTTACGCCCCCCAACCAGCCTGCTGCCCACCAACCCGCTCAGCCACGATCTTCTCGGCCCACCCGGACCGGGCATACGCAGCGATGGGGTCGGGATCGAGACCCATCTCTTCCCGCACCTCGGCAAGAAGCGGCCGTACGTCCGTGTTGTACGCATCCATCAGCACGGCATTCGCCCCCAGCACGTCACCGGCAGCCTGTGCATCGGCCAAAGCGGCGCGGTCAACCAGCAGCGCCTTCGCCGTAGCCTCCTGCACGTTCATCACGGACCGGATGATCGCCGGAATCTTCGCCTCGATGTTGTGGCACTGATCGAGCATGAACGCCACGTCAGGAGTGAACCCACCCCCACGCACGACCTCGTACATGATCCGGAACAACTGGAACGGATCCGCGGCCCCCACCATCAGGTCGTCGTCCGCATAGAACCGCGAGTTGAAGTCGAACCCACCGAGCTTCCCCTCCCGCAGCAGCGTGGCGACGATGAACTCGATGTTGGTTCCAGGCGCGTGATGCCCGGTGTCGACAACAACCTGAGCCTTCTCACCGAGCTTCAGGCAGTGCGCGTACGCCGTCCCCCAGTCCGGAACATCCGTGGTGTAGAAGGCCGGCTCGAAGAACTTGTACTCCAGCAGCATCCGCTGCCCGTCCCCGAGCCGCTCGTACACCTCGGCCAGTCCCTCGGCCAGGCGGTCCTGCCGTGCCCGGATGTCGTCCTGCCCGGGGTAGTTGGTCCCGTCGGCGAACCACAGCTTCAGATCCTGGGACCCGGTCGCGTCCATGATGTCGACGCACTCCAGCAGATGATCAACAGCCTTCCGCCGCACCGAGGCCTCGGGATGGCAGATGCTGCCCAGTTTGTAGTCGTCGTCCTGGAAGGTGTTGGAGTTGATCGCGCCGAGCTTCACCCCGCGATCCTCCGCGTGCTTCGCCAGCGCCGCGTAGTCGTCGACCTTGTCCCACGGAATGTGCAGCGCGACCGTCGGCGCCACGCCGGTGAACGCGTGCACCTGCGCCGCATCGTCCAGCTTCTCCCGTGGCGTCCGCGGCACACCGGACTGGGCGAACACCTTGAACCGCGTCCCCGAGTTCCCGTACGCCCACGACGGCGTTTCGACGGCCTGGGTCTTGAGTGCGGCCTTCACCGCGGCGAGCTCGGTCACTGAGGGCTCCTGTGACGTCGGGAGGTTGATCAGCTGGACGGATATCTGAAACGCTTCGCTGTGAAACGATTCAAGACGGGAACGTATGAGCCGCCCGGAGGGGTGTCAAGCCCCAGGACCAAGGCTGATGCCCGTGGCCTGACCGTGACCTTCGTTCATCGAAATCTTTTCGACACGGACCCATTGACGTGACATGCGGTCCGTGCCTAACGTCCCGGCAACCAAGTTGAAACCTTTCACGACGTCGGGAGGGCCGTCCCGCCGGCGTCGTCGAGGAGCCCCCATGACCCACCCGTCCACCACGGGTCCGGCCCCGGTTCTGGCGCTCAAGGACATCTCCAAGTCCTTCGGCGCGGTCCGCGCCCTGAGGGACGTCTCCCTGGAGCTGTTCCCCGGGGAGGTGCACGCCCTCGCCGGCGAGAACGGCGCGGGCAAGTCCACCCTCATCAAGACGCTCGCCGGCGTGTACCGGCCCGACGCGGGCAAGGTGCTGCTCGACGGTGAGCCGGTCGTCTTCCACGGACCCGGCGACGCCCGCGACGCCGGCATCGCCGTGATCTACCAGGAGCCGACCCTCTTCCCCGACCTGTCGATCGCCGAGAACATCTTCATGGGCCGCCAGCCGCGTCGCGCCCTCGGCCGCATCGACCACAAGGCCACGCACTCCGCGACCCTGGCCCTGATGCAGCGGCTCGGCGTCGAGCTCGACCCCGACCGCCCCGCGCGCGGTCTGTCCATCGCGGACCAGCAGATCGTCGAGATCGCCAAGGCGCTCTCCTTCGACGCCCGCGTCCTGATCATGGACGAGCCGACCGCCGCCCTCACCGGCAGCGAGGTCGCCCGTCTCTTCGGGGTCGTCCGCACCCTGCGCGAACAGGGCGCCGCCGTCCTGTTCATCTCCCACCGGCTGGAGGAGATCTTCCAGATCTGCCGACGGGTCACCACCCTGCGCGACGGCGCCTGGATCGCCAGCGAGCCGCTGGACGGCATGACCGAGGACGACCTCGTACGCCGGATGGTCGGCCGCGATCTCGACGAGCTGTACCCCAAGCAGGACGTGACGCCGGGCGAAGTCGCCCTGAGCGTGCGCCGGCTGACCCGCGAGGGCGTCTTCACCGACGTCTCCTTCGAGGTACGGCGCGGAGAGATCGTCGGCCTCGCCGGGCTCGTCGGCGCGGGCCGCACCGAAGTCGCGCGGGCCGTGTTCGGCATCGACCGCTGGGACGCCGGCGAGGTCTCCGTCGGCGGCAAGGCACTGACCAACGGCGCCCCGTCCACCGCCATGGCCTCCGGGCTCGCCCTCGTCCCCGAGGACCGGCGCGCCCAGGGCCTGGTGATGGACATGTCCATCGAGCGCAACATCGGCCTCACCGGACTGCGGACGACCGTCAAGGCAGGTCTGATGGACCGCGGCGCCGAGCGCAGCCGCTCCCTCGACTGGGCCGTCAAGCTCCAGGTCAAGTACGCCCGGATCGCCGACGCCGTCTCCACCTTGTCCGGCGGCAACCAGCAGAAGGTCGTCCTCGCCAAGTGGCTCGCCACCGGCCCCAAGGTGCTGATCGTCGACGAGCCCACCCGAGGCATCGACGTCGGCACGAAGGCCGAGGTGCACCGGCTGCTCAGCGAGCTGGCCGCCGACGGTGTGGCCGTCCTGATGATCTCCTCCGACCTGCCCGAGATCCTCGGCATGGCCGACCGCGTGCTGGTGATGCACGAGGGCCGCCTCACCGCCGAGATCCCACGCTCCGAAGCCACCGAGGAAACCGTGATGGCCGCAGCCACCGGGAGGGCCGCCGCATGACGGTGACCACTCCCCAAGAGGCTCCCGTGACCGACGTACCCAAGTCCAGCGGCACCCGCCTCGTCGACCGCGTCTTCAAGATGCGCGAACTCGCCATCCTGGTCGTCTTCGTGGTGATGATCGTCGTCACCCAGCTGGGCAACAGCGAGTTCCTCACCGAGCAGGGCATCAAGGACCTGCTGCTGAACGCGACGATCCTCGTGCTGGTCGCCACGGGCCAGTCCCTCGTGGTCATCACCAGGAACGTCGATCTGTCGGTCGGCTCCACGCTCGGCATCAGCGCCTTCGCCGCCGGTACGTTCCTCCAGGGCGGCGGGAACCCGGTCGTCGCCGTGCTCCTGGCGATCCTCATGGGCATCGGCTTCGGCCTGCTGAACGGCCTGCTCGTCAGCCTCGGCCAGGTGCCCGCGCTCGTCGTCACCCTCGGCACGCTCTACATCATCCGCGGCATCGACTCCATCTGGGTCGGCTCCCGGCAGATCACGGCGGCCGACCTCCCGGACGGCTTCGTCGACTTCGGCTCCGGCGGCATCTCCGTCGTGCCGTGGCTGGCGCTGATCGCCATCGCCGTACTGGTGGCTACCGCCTACTACCTCAAGCACTTCGGCAGCGGCCGCGAGCTGTACGCCCTCGGCTCCAACCCGGAGGCCGCCCGCCTCGCCGGCATCCCGGTGCGCAAGCGGATCCTCGCCGCGTACACCTTCTGCGGAGCGCTGGCCGGACTCGCGGGCGCGCTGTACCTGGCCCGGTTCGGCAACGTCGACTCCGGGACCGGCAACGGCTACGAACTCACCGTCGTCAGCGCGGTCGTGATCGGCGGCGTCGTCTTCACCGGCGGCTCGGGCAGCGTCTACGGCGCGGCGCTCGGCGCGCTGCTGCTGACCTCCATCAACAGCGTGCTGCCCGCGCTCGGCGTCAGCTCCGTCTGGGTGCTCGCCATCAACGGCATCCTGCTCCTCCTCGCCATCGCGGTCGACCGGATCGTCGCACTGCGCGTGGCCTCCGCCCTGAAGAAGAGGAACGCCCGCCATGGCTGACTTCTCCCTGAGCCGAGCCATCCGCTGGGACACGGTCGTCGGCGCGCTGCTGATCGTCGTGCTGCTGCTGTCCTTCGGAACGGTCGACGGTTTCGGAAACGCGCTCAACCTGTCGTTCCTGATCGGCAACACCCTTCCGATCGCCTTGATCGCCCTGCCCATGACGCTCCTGGTCGTCTCGGGGGAGATCGATCTCTCGGTCGCCTCCACCGCCGGTCTCTCCGGTGCCGTGATGGGCGCCCTGTGGAACCAGGGCATGACGATCGAGACGATCATCCCGATCTGCCTGGTGCTCGGTGTGGTGTGCGGACTGATCAACGGTCTGCTGGTGACCAGGCTGGGACTGCCGTCCCTCGCTGTCACCATCGGCACCCTCGCCGCCTACCGGGGCATCGCACAGATCGTGCTCGGCTCGGACGCGGTGACCGACTTCCCGACCCAGTACCTGGACTTCGCGGCCGGACGCATCGGGGACACCTTCATCCCGTACGCCTTCCTGCCCTTCCTGGTCCTGCTCGCCATCGCCGTGGTCGCGCTGCACGCCACCCCGTTCGGGCGGTCGATCTTCGCGACCGGTGCGAGCGAGGAGGCCGCGCGGTTCGCCGGTATCCGCGTCAAGCGGCAGAAGCTGATCCTGTTCACGGTGACGGGCCTGATGGCCTCCCTCACCGGCATCTTCTGGGCGCTGCACTACGCCAGCGCCCGCTACGACAACGCCACGGGCCTCGAACTCTCCGTCGTGGCGGCCGTGTTGCTCGGCGGCATCGACTTCGACGGCGGCAAGGGCACGCTCGGCGGCGCGATCGCGGGAGTCTTCCTGCTCGGCGCGCTGCAGAACGTGATGAGCCTCCAGGACGTCTCCGCCCAGTCGCAGATCGTCGTCACCGGCGTCCTGCTCGTCCTGTCCGTGCTCGGCCCCCGGGTCGCACGGCAGATCTCCGTAGCGAGGGCGGGCCGCAGAGCCGCCTCGACTCCGACCTCGTAATTCAGCCCTTCCTCGTAAAGGACCATTGCCATGCGCAAGTCATCCCTCCGCCGTGCCTCCGCCGGCCTCGCCGCCGTCACTTCCCTCGCCCTGGCCCTCACCGCCTGCGGCGGCACCACCAAGGAGGACGTCAAGAGCGAGGGCGCCTCCGCTGCCACCGCCGGCAAGGCCGACCCGAACGCCGAGCTGAAGAAGGGGCTGACCGTCGGCTTCCTGCCCAAGCAGGTCAACAACCCGTACTTCACCTCCGCCGACAAGGGCGGCGAGGCGGCCCTGAAGGAGCTGGGCTCCAGCTACAAGGAGGTCGGGCCGTCCAGCGCGACCGACACCGCCGGGCAGGTGTCGTACGTCAACACGCTCACCCAGCAGCAGGTCGACGCGATGGCCGTGTCCGCGCAGGACCCGGGCGCCCTGTGCACCGCGCTCAAGCAGGCCATGAAGAACGGCATCAAGGTCGTCACCTACGACTCCGACACCACCGCCGACTGCCGCAACGCCTTCGTCTCGCAGGCCTCCGCCGAGGACCTCGGCCGCACCGAGGTGCAGCTGCTCGCCGAGCAGATCGACTACAAGGGCGAGATCGCGATCCTGTCCGCCGCGCAGACCGCGACGAACCAGAACATCTGGATCGACTTCATGAAGAAGGAGCTCGAGGACCCCAAGTACAAGGACATCAAGCTCGTCAAGGTCGCCTACGGTGACGACGACGCCCAGAAGTCCTTCCAGCAGACCCAGGGCCTGCTCCAGGAGTACCCGAACCTCAAGGGGATCATCTCCCCGACCACCGTCGGCATCAAGGCCGCCGCCCAGTACCTGTCGGGCTCCAAGTACAAGGGCAAGGTCAAGCTGACCGGCCTCGGCACCCCGAACGACATGCGCAAGTACGTCAAGAACGGCACCGTCGAGGCGTTCGAGCTGTGGGACCCGGCGAAGCTCGGTGACCTCGCCGCCCGTGCCGCCGTCGCCCTGGTCTCCGGCCAGATCACCGGCAAGGAGGGCGAGACCTTCAAGGCCGGCGACACCACGTACACCATCGGCAAGGACGGCGTGATCAGCCTCGGCAAGCCGACCGTCTTCGACGTCAAGAACATCGACCAGTACAACTTCTGATCGAGGGAGCGGTACTTCATGCAGCGCGTCTGTTTCCTCCTCAAGGTCCGCGAGGACCGGATCGCCGAGTACCGCGAACGCCACGCGGCCGTGTGGCCGGAGATGCTCGAAGCGCTCTCGGCCACCGGCTGGCACAACTACTCCCTCTTCCTGCGCGACGACGGTCTGCTCGTCGGCTATCTGGAGACCGAGGACTTCGAGGCCGCCAAGGCCGGTATGGAGGCCACCGAGGTCAACGCCCGCTGGCAGGCCGACATGGGCGAGTTCTTCGAGTCCCTCGACGGCGCCCGCCCCGACGAGGCGATGAAGCCTCTCACCGAGGTCTTCCACCTCGCCTGACCCCCGCCGTATCACCCCTCCCCGCACCTCGCCGACAATGGAGTCCCCCGAGATGAAGAGACGCACCCTGCTGGGCGCCGCCCTCGCCGGAGCCGTGATGACCCCCGCCCTCTCCGCCGGCATCGCCCGAGCCGCCGACCCCGGTCCGTCCCTCACTCTGACCGGCACCACCACCCTCGACACGCAGGCCCTCTTCTTCGTGTCGTACGACGGCCTGGTCAACAACAACGCCTTCCAGAAGAACGGGCTGCTGACCTACAAGGGCTACCAGTACGCCGTCTGGTACACCGCCGACCGCAACGCCGTCGTGGGCCGCCGCGTCCTCGGCTCCAGCACCTGGTCCACGGTCAAGGTCGGCCACACGCTCCGGTACAACGACTCCCACAACGTCATATCCATGGGCGTCTCCAAGATCGACGGCCGCCTCCACCTCAACATGGACTCGCACAGCGACGGCTTCACCTACGTCAAGTCGGTCGCGGGGCTGATGGACAACCCGGCCGGGCTGAGCTGGACCGCGAGCCGCTTCGGCGCACCCCAGTCCACCCTGGACGGGCTGGCCCTCACCTCGCAGTTCACCTACCCGCAGTTCATCTCCACCCCCGAGGGCAGGCTGCAGCTCAGCTACCGCGTCGCCATCTCCGGCAACGGCCGCAACGCCCTCGCCGAGTACGACGGTTCGACCTGGACCAACCTCGGCGAGTGGAGCAGCTCCACCGGCACGTACACCAGCGAGCACGGCTCCTCCACGGCCCGCAACATGTACCTGCACGGCATCGACTACGACAAGAACGGCCGGCTGCACTCGTTCTTCACCTGGCGTGAGCAGAACGGCGCCGTGATGTGCAACGGCGGCGGCATCACCAACCACGACACCGGCTACGTCTACTCGGACGACCGCGGCCGCACCTGGCGCAACAACGCCGGTACCGTCGTCGGCACCACCGGCGGCTCCGACAAGGTCGCCGTCACCGACGGCGGGCTCGTCATCGACCCGCTCAACCCGGACCACTCCCTGATGAACCAGGAGAGCCAGTTCACCGACTCCGCCGGCCTGCCGCACGCGATCATCTCCTACGTCCCCGGCCGGTTCGGTCAGTGCACCACGAACTACGTCGCCGACCGCACCGCCAACGGGCGCGCCTTCCACGTCCGCAAGAACTCCTCGGGCACCTGGCAGAAGACCGAGATCCCGGTCCCGCTGAACTCCAGCCAGCGCACCAAGCTGATCCTGGACAAGTACGACAACGCGTACGCGATCTTCCCGTTCTGCCGCATCGCCGGGGCCTCCAAGGCTTCGGGTTACGCGGACTGGTCGGTCCTGTACGACGGGGTCACGGCCGGGCTGAACGCCTTCGGCGAGGTCGTCATCGACGAGACGCGCATCGCACAGGACAACTTCCTGTCGATCATGTACCAGGAGAAGTCCAGCGGTACGACGCCCTCGGCGCTGCGTAACCTCAACTTCCGCCTGCCTGCCTGATCGCAGCCGTTGTGGGCGGCTTGACGGTAATGTGCCCTGCGCCGCCCCACGCTGCAACAACGTCTCTCTGGAGGTCCCTGACCGATGACCCAGTCGGTGGGTATCAAGGACGTCGCCCGCGCCGCCGGAGTCTCCGTCGGAACGGTCTCGAACGTCATCAACCGTCCGGACACGGTCGCGACGGAGACCCGCGCGCGCGTGCAGTCCGCGATAGACCGGCTGGGCTATGTCCGCAGTGAGTCCGCGCGCCAGCTGCGCGCGGGCCGCAGCCGGATCATGGGGTTGCTCGTGCTCGACATGGGCAACCCCTTCTTCGTGGACGTGGCGCGCGGCGCCGAGCGGGCCGCGCGCGAGGCCGGGCTCGGCGTGATGGTCTGCAACAGCGGGCAGAGCGCGAGCGAGGAGGCCGACTACCTGTCGCTCTTCGCCGAGCAGCGGGTGAGGGGCGTGCTGCTGACCCCGGCCGACGCCACCGGCCGCAACATCGAGACGTTCCGGCGGCACAACATCCCCTTCGTCCTGGTCGACCGGGTCGCCGAGGGCACCACCGAGTGCTCGGTCTCCGTCGACGACGTCGCGGGCGGCGCGCTCGCGGTACGTCACCTCGTCGACGCCGGGCACCGCTCCATCGCGTACGTCAGCGGCCCGCCCGGCCTCAACCAGGTCCGCGACCGCCGCACCGGCGCCCTGAACGCGCTCGAGGAGGCCGGCCTCGGCCCCGAGAACCTGCGCGAACTGCCCACCGAACGGCTCGACGTCGCCGCGGGCCGGGACGCCGGCGCCCGCCTGCTCGGCCTCGCCGAGCGCCCCACCGCCGTCTTCTGCGCCAACGACCTGCTCGCCCTCGGCGTCCTGCAGGCCATGTACGCCGCCGGCGTCGGCGTCCCCGACGACCTCGCGATCGTCGGCTACGACGACATCGAGTTCGCCGCCGCCGCGGCCGTCCCCCTCACCTCCGTACGGCAGCCCGCGGTCACCATGGGCACCCTCGCGGCGGAGATGCTCCTGGAGGAGACGGAGGAGGAGACCGGCGCGAAGAAGCACGAGCACCGGCGGGTCGTCCTCCAGCCCGAGCTGGTGGTACGCCGGTCCAGCCTGTCCGCCCGCTGACCCGGAGGAGGGCCGGCCTCCGGACCCGCTGATCCGCCATTCAGTACGATTTCATGATCCCGGGGCTCGGTTGGCGGACGAACATGTGCTGAACTGGGGCGCGGCCCGAAAACCCTCCGTCCCGGGAGCCCTGTTGACCGTCAGCTACCGCCAGCCCGGCGTCGTCCTCACCGACCGCCACTTCACCGTGCCCCTCGACCACGACGCCCCGACGGGGGAGACGATCGAGCTCTACGCCCGTGAGGTCGTCGCGAGCGACAAGGCGCACCAGGACCTGCCGTGGCTGGTCTATCTCCAGGGCGGCCCCGGCTTCGGCGCGAACCGCTTCGTCGGCCAGGGCGCCTGGCTCGGCCGCGCGCTGAAGGAGTACCGCGTCCTGCTCCTCGACCAGCGCGGCACCGGCCACTCCACGCCCGCCAACCGCCAGACCCTCCCGCTGCGTGGCGCCCCCGCCCAACAGGCCGACTACCTCACGCACTTCCGCGCCGACTCGATCGTCCGCGACTGCGAGGCGATCCGCCGCGACGTCACCGGCGGCGCCCCCTGGACCGTCCTCGGCCAGAGCTTCGGCGGCTTCTGCACGGTCAACTACCTCTCCACCGCCCCCGAGGGCCTGACCGCCGCCGTCATCACCGGCGGCCTTCCCTCCCTCGACGCCCACGCCGACGACGTCTACCGCGCGGCCTACCCGCGCATCGAGCGCAAGGTCGCCGCGCACTACGTCCGTTACCCGCAGGACGTCGAGCGCGCCCGCCGTATCGCCGACCACCTCATCTCCAACGACGTGGTCCTGCCCAACGGCTACCGCCTCACCGCCGAGGCATTCCAGTCCCTCGGCATCGTCCTCGGCGGCAGCGAGGGCAGCCACCGTCTGCACTACCTCCTGGAGGACGCCTTCGTCCGCACCCCGCAGGGTCCGGCCCTCTCGGACGCGTTCCAGGAGGAGGTCCAGGGCCTGCTGTCGTACGCGAGCCACCCGCTGTACGCCCTCGTCCACGAGGCGATCTACGGCCAGGACGCCCGCCCCACCGCCTGGTCCGCCGAGCGCGTGCGCGCCGAGTTCCCGCAGTTCGACGCGGCCAAGACCCTCGCGGGCGACGGACCGCTGCTGTTCACCGGCGAGACCATCCACCCCTGGATGTTCGACTGCGACCCGGCCCTGCGCCCGCTGCGCGAGACCGCCGAACTCCTCGCCGCCCGCACCGACTGGACGCCCCTGTACGACTCCGCGCGCCTCGCCGCCAACGAGGTACCGGTCGCGGCGGCCGTCTACCACGACGACATGTACGTCGACACCGCCCACTCCCTGGCCACCGCCCGTGCCATCCGCGGCCTGCGCACCTGGGTCACCGACGAGTTCGAGCACGACGGTGTACGGGCCGGCGGCCCCCGTGTCCTGGACCGGCTGCTCGCCCTCACCCGTGACGAGGCGTGATGTCAGTGTCACGCGTTAGTGTGCGGGCATGACCGAGCCGACGATCACTCAGCTGAAGCCCATGCCCGACGACTGGCAGCGTGCGCTCGCCGTCGTCGCGCACCCGGACGACCTCGAGTACGGCTGCTCGGCGGCGATCGCCGCCTGGACCGACGCCGGCCGCGAGGTCGCCTACGTCCTCGCGTCGCGCGGCGAGGCCGGCATCGACACGCTCGACCCCGCGACGTGCGGCCCGCTGCGCGAGCGCGAGCAGCGGGCCAGCGCGGCGGTCGTGGGCGTGTCGGCGGTGGAGTTCCTCGACCACAAGGACGGCGTGATCGAGTACGGCACCGCGCTGCGCCGCGACATCGCCGCCGCCATCCGCCGGCACCGTCCCGAGCTGGTGATCACGCTCAACCACCGGGACACCTGGGGCGGCGTCGCCTGGAACACGCCGGACCATGTGGCGGTGGGCCGTGCCACGCTGGACGCGGCCGGTGACGCGGGCAACCGCTGGATCTTCCCCGAGCTCACCGAGCAGGGCCTCGAACCGTGGAACGGCGTCCGGTGGGTCGCCGTCGCCGGTTCCAGCACGCCCACGCACGCGGTGGACGCGACGCCCGGTCTGGAGCGCGCGGTGCGCTCGCTGCTCGAACACCGCGCGTACATCGAGGCGTTGACGGACGAGGATCCCGAGACGTACGTCCGCGGCTTCCTGACCCAGCACGCGGAAGCCATGGGGGAGCGGTTCGGCGGGAAACCCGCGGTGGCCTTCGAGCTGTTCAGCAGATGATTCAACAGACGAGGGGGAGCAGATGACGGGCACGCCGGCGCCGGCCGACCGGTTCGAGGAGCATCGCGGCCATCTGAAGGCCGTCGCCTACCGCATGCTGGGCTCCCTGTCCGAGGCGGACGACGCCGTCCAGGAGAGCTGGATCAAGCTCAGCCGCACGGACCCGGACGAGATCCAGAACCTCGGCGGCTGGCTGACCACGGTCACCGGCCGGGTCTGCCTGGACATGCTGCGCTCACGCACGAGACGGCATGAGGAACCGCTGGACGACACCTTCGTCCCGGACCCGGTGATCCGGCCGCTGTCGCAGATCGACCCGGAACAGGAGGTGCTCCAGGCCGACTCGGTGGGCCTGGCCCTGCTGGTGGTGCTGGAGACGCTGGAGCCGGCCGAGCGGATCGCGTTTGTGCTGCACGACATGTTCGCGGTGCCCTTCGACGAGATCGCGCCGATCGTGGAACGCTCCTCGGCCGCGACCCGCCAGCTGGCCAGCCGCGCCCGGCGCAGGGTGCGGGGAGCCACGCCGTCTGCCGAGCCGGACCTCGGCAGACAGCGGCAGGTCCTCGACGCCTTCATGGCGGCGTCCCGCGCGGGGGACTTCGAGGCGCTGCTCGCGGTCCTCGACCCCGACGTCGTGCTGCGGGCCGACTCCGGGCCGCTGATCGGCGGAGTGGCGGCGTCCAAGGTGGTGCGCGGGGCGAAGCCCGTGGCCGAACAGGTGATGCTGTTCCGGCAGTTGGCGCAGCCCACGCAGTTCATCCGATTCGTGCTCGTCAACGGCACGGTCGGGATCCTCAACGCCCCCGAAGGGAAGCCGCAGTCGGTCATGGGCGTCACCATCTCCGACGGCCGGATCACCGAGATGTACATCCTGGCGGACCCCGAGCGGCTGGCCGGTCTCGACCTGACGGACCTCGCCGGCTGAGTCAGGCGGCGACGGCCAGCGGGCCGTGGACCCGGTGCGGGTCCACGGCCCGCCCGTCCGGCAGCAGCTCACCGGTGTCGTCGAAGACGATGGTGCCGTTGCACAGCAGGCTCCAGCCCTGTTCGGGGTGGGCCGACACGATCACGGCGGCGTGATGGTCCGGGCTCTCGGCGTTCGGGCACGGGGGCTGGTGGCTGCACATGACGTCTCTCCCGGATTGCTCGATGCGGGCGTGCTCCTGCTTTCGTCGGCTCGTCTATCAGTGGTAGCCGAGTTTGTTTTCCGCTGTATGAGAGGACCCCCACAGCGCCGGAAACGCGTCGGTGAGTTTTCGTTCCGGGCCGGACATTAGGCTGGACGTCATGCAAGATCACCCCGGCGACCTCATCGACCTGCGCGGAGACTGCGCGAACTGCTTCGGGCTGTGCTGCGTCGCCCTTCCCTTCGCCGCCTCCGCCGACTTCGCGGTCGACAAGGCGGCCGGGACGCCCTGCCGGAACCTCCAGGACGACCACCGCTGCGGCATCCACGCCCGGCTCCGGCAGAGCGGCTTCACCGGCTGCACGGTCTACGACTGCTTCGGCGCCGGACAGAAGGTCTCGCAGGTCACCTTCGCGGGCCAGGACTGGCGCAGGGGCTCACGCGACCACGCCCGCCGGATGTTCGACGTCTTCCCGGTCGTCCGCCAGCTCCACGAACTGCTCTGGTACCTGACCGAGGCCCTCACCCTGCCCGCCGCCCGCCCTCTGCACGCCGAGCTGCGCGGCCTCCTGGAGACGACCGAGGAGCTCACGCGCCGGTCCCCGGAGGAGCTCGGCGCACTGGACGTGGCAGCTCACCGTCAGGACGTCAACGCCCTCCTGCTGAGGACCAGCGAGCTGGCGCGGGCAGGCGTGCGCGGCCGCAAGAAGGACCGCCGGGGCGCGGACCTGATCGGCGCCCGGCTCAAGGGCGCCGACCTGCGCGGCGCGAACCTGCGCGGTGCCTACCTGATCGCCGCCGACTTGACCGGCGCCGACCTGCGCGGGGCGGACCTCATCGGCGCCGACCTGCGCGACACCGACCTCACCGACGCCGACCTGACCGGCGCCTTCTTCCTGACCCAGCCCCAGCTGAACGCGGCCCGGGGCAGTGCGGGCACCCGGCTGCCCGGCTCAGTCGGCCGCCCGGTGCACTGGACAGCGGAGGTCTGAGGGCGCGCCCTCAGCGGTGCCGGACGGGACGGGTGGTCCAGGCGCAGGCGTGGCCCGCCGTTCCAGGCCCAGCCGCAGCCCCTCCGGCATCAGCGTCAGTCGCTCCGTCACCCGGAGCCGATAGGCGGGGTCGCCGCGGAACTCGTACCGGCGCAGCAGCAGCCCCAGCACCAGCGTGGCCTCGTGCAGCGCGAACTGGCGCCCGATGCAGGCCCGCGCTCCCGTCCCGAACGGCTTGAAGGTGTGCGGCGGTCGCGTCCGCACGGCCCCCGCCTCGAAGCGGTCCGGGTCGAACCGCCCGGCGTCCGCGCCCCACACCTGTGGATCGCGGTGCAGCATCGCCGTGAGCACCAGCGCCCAGGCGCCCCGCCGCATGGGATGGACCCCGCCGAGCACGGTGTCCTCGCGGGCCTCCCGGGCGAAGGCGGGCGCCGTCGGCCACAGCCGCAGGGACTCGTCGAGTATGCGGCGCACATACCGCAACCTTGCCACCTGGTCGTACGCGGGCGCCTCCGCGTCGCCCCAGACACGGTCCACCTCGTCTCGGGCGCGGGCCGCGACGTCCGGATGGCGGGAGAGGTAGTGCAGGGCGAAGGACAGCGCCCCCGAGGTCGTCTCATGACCGGCGACCAGGAAGGTGATCACCTGTCGGCGGACGTTCTGCGCGGACAGTCGCTCGCCCGTCTCCGGGTGGGCCGTCTCCAGCATGCGGTCCAGCAGGTCCCCGTCGCCGGGACCGTTCGCCGTGCGGGCGCGGACCAGGTCGTCGACCGTGCGGTTGAGGTAGGCGATGTCGGCCTCGTTGCGGCGCGCGGATCGCCGTAGCAAGGAAGGCGCCGGTACGGAGTTCAGGCGCTGGGCGTAGGTGAGCGTGCCCACCATCGCCGTGACGAACGGGTGCGGCCGGTCCCGCTCGAAGGAGCCGAAGTCGTGCCCGAACCCGGTACGCGCGATGGTCTCCAGG
Organism: Streptomyces bicolor; assembly: GCF_000719285.1. GTDB lineage: Bacteria > Actinomycetota > Actinomycetes > Streptomycetales > Streptomycetaceae > Streptomyces > Streptomyces bicolor. The sequence goes on from NZ_JOFS01000022.1 coordinate 56,111, forward strand.
GTCAGCTTGGTCATGTCGCCGGGCACGTCCACCGACCGGCCCGCCGCGAGCTCGCGGTCCCAGTGGGCCATGAGCCGGTCGGCGACGTCCAGCATCATCGGGTGGTAGCCCGCCATGGCCTCCCGGCTGAACCCCGGCGCGAGCACGTCGTGCGCCAACTGCCAGTTCGGCTCGTGGTTGTACGCCGTGAACAGGCCGTCCCCGGCGACCGGGCGCAGATTGGCGACCCCGAGCCCGACGTGCTTGGCGAAGCGGGACTCATCCGCCATGTCCGCCGTGAGATCGGCGCCCCACACGAACACGAACTCCCTGTTGAACGCCCTGCGCCGGAAGATCGGCCCCAACTGCCGGGCGTGTCGCAGGGAATCCTGGAGCGGCGTACGCCTGCTGGCGCCGAGCACATCGCCGAGCAGGGGGAGCCGGTGCGGAGGATGCGGTATGCGGTGCAGCTCCGGCCAGCCCTGCTCGGCGCTGCGGAATCCCTTCGGGAGTCCGTTCCCGGTCGTAGTCCCCACCATGACGCGATCTCCCTTGATCCAGCGGCAGGTTGAGCTCGTTGTACGTCGGTTCAATAACGCGCCCAGTCTGGTCCCGCTGTTGAATCCACGTCAAGTAAAGTGCGGGCATGGCCGCGAACCAGGGCGAGCGCGCACGCCGCAGGCTCAGCACCGAGGAGCGCCGCGAGCAGCTCCTCACCGTCGGGGCGAGGCTGTTCTCGGAGAGTCCGTACGACGACGTGTGGATCGAGCAGGTCGCCGAGATCGCAGGCGTTTCGCGAGGGTTGCTGTACCACTACTTCCCGACGAAGCGGGACTTCTTCGCGGCCGTCGTCGAGCGGGAGAGCGAGCGCATGCTGCGGATGACGGCCGCCGTGCCCGGGGTCCCGGTGCGCGAGCAACTCGCCGCGGGGCTCGATACCTATCTGGAGTATGTGCAGGCCCACGCCCACGGCTACCGCGCCTTCCATCGCGCCGACGCGGCCGGTGACCAGGCGGTGCGCAAGGTCTATCAGCGAGCCCTGGCCGCGCAGGAGAAGCAGATCCTGGCGGCGATGGCGGCGGATCCCGAGTTCGGCCCGGTCTTCGAGAAGCGGCCCGACGTCGGACTCGCCGTGCGGGGCTGGCTGGCGTTCACGACCGCCGTGTGTCTGGAGTGGCTGAGGGGTTCGGAGCTGTCCCGGGAGCAGGTGCGCGACCTGTGCGCCCGCGCTCTGCTGGGTGTCATCTCGGCCTGAACACCCCGGACGCCTCCAAAGAGATCGCACAGGATCGCGAGGGCTGGTTGGCGTGCGGCCCGATCTTCGATAGGTTAGGCAAGGCTTACCTAAGGAGGTATGGGATGGCTGACAGCCAAACCTGGGCGGCCGCGCCTTCCGCGGCGGAACGCGCCCGGTCGGTGCTCGCCGCCGCGTGGTCCTGCGCGGTGACCGCGGAAGGCTGCCGCGACGAGCTGGTCGGCGCGCACACCGTGACCGAGGACGGCCGCGTCCTGCTGGACGTGCCGGAGGACAGTGTGCTCGTCACGGCGGCGATCTGCGCCCCCCGCGGAGAGCCGTCCGCCGTCCTGGAGTTCGCCGACGTCGCGCCCGTGCCGGTGCGGGGGCGGATCCGTTCCCGGCTCTGGCTGTCCGGCTGGTTCGCCCCCGAGGAGGGCAGACTCGCCTTCCACGCGACGCGGGCGGTGCTGCGGCAGCCGTCCGGTGCCGTGGTCGTCGACCTCGAGGAGTTCGCCGCCGCCGCACCCGACCCGCTGTCCACCGCCGAGGCCCGGCTGCTCACCCACCTCGCCGACTGCCACCCGGACGCCGTCGAGCGGCTCACCCGCCTCGTCGACTCCGACAGCCTGCACGGCGCCGTCCGCGTCCAGCCCCTCGCCGTCGACCGGCACGGACTGACCCTGCGCATCGAGCGTGCCCGCGCCCAGGCCGACGTACGACTGCCGTTCCACCGGCCCGCCGACGACGTCGGACAGCTCACCGAGCGCATGCACATCCTGCTCGCCCAGGCCAGCGCCGCCTCCTGCCCCCGCGCCCTACAGCGGCAGCGCACAGACGGCGACGGGTGACGCGAACGGCTCGCCGGCCGGCCGCAGTTCACCGCTGTCCTCGTCGACCCGGAAGACGCTGACGGTGCTCGACCGCTGGTTCGCCGCGAACAGCAGCGTGCCCTCCGGCGAGAGGGCGATCTGCCGCGGGAAGTCCCCGAACACCGGCACCGTGTCGAGCAGCTTGAGCCGGGCGCCGTCCGCCTCCACCGCGTAGCGCGCGAGGCTGTTGTGGCCCCGGTTGGCGAGATAGGCGTAGCGGCCGTTCGGGGTCACCACGATCTGCGCGGGATAGCTGGTGCCGGAGCCCGTGCCCGTGTCCTGCTCCGCGCCGATGGTCAGCCTGCCCGTGCCTGGGTCGTACGTGCAGACAGTGACGCTGTTGTCGACCTCGTTGGCCAGATACGCGTACCGCCCGCCCGGGTGGAACGTCAGATGACGCGGGCCCGCCCCCGGCTCGGTCTGCGCCCGCGCGACCTCGGTCAGCGTGCCCGCCTTCTCGTCGAGGCGGTACGTGTACACCGTGTCGGTGCCCAGGTCGACGGCGAGCACATGGCGGCCGTCGGGGCTGGTGATGAACTGGTGGGCGTGCGGGCTCTCCTGGCCCGGCCCGGGCGCCGGACTGGAGTGCGTGACCAGGCCGGTGCGCTCACCGAGCGCGCCCGAGGCGTCGATCGGGTGCACGGCCACGCTTCCGGTGCCGTAGTTGGCGCTCAGCAGCCAGCGTCCGCTCGGATGCACCGACAGATGGCAGGGCGCCGCCCCGCCCGTGCTGCGGCTCCCCAGAACCTTTCGGTCGGCGACGCGCACGGCGGTCACGGCACCGTCCTCGCGCTCGTTGACCGCGTACAGCGTCCGGCCGTCCGGGTGCAGGGCCAGATACGAGGGATCGTCGACGCCGGTGATCGTCCCGGTGCCGGTGACACGGCCCGTGACCGGGTCGTACGTGGCGAGGCCGATGCCCTGGCCGCCGCCCTCGACGGAGGTGTAGGTGCCGAGGTAGAGGGGACGCGGGCCGGACGGCTCGCGGCTCTCGGTCCGGGCGCTCTGACGCGGGCCGGGTGTCGTCGCCTCGGAGGCCGCGCTGCCGGCCGTGTCCGCCGGCGCGGGCGCGTCGTCGCACGCCGTGGTCGCCGGGACCGTGACGCCGGCGGCCGACCCCGCGAGGGTTCCGACGAATCGGCGCCTGCTCAGCCCACCACTGCCCATGTCCACACCTCAGGTCGTCGGTCGTCGTGGTCGCGACAGCAACCTTGGCGTGGATCACCCGCCGAGCACAAGAAGAGCAACGAACGTTGCGCAGGGTGCAATACGACGGGGGTGGCTCTTTATGCCGGGACCTGAGCGCCTCGCGCCGCCTACCAGTCCCCGTCCTGCACCGGCTTGCCCGGCGCATCTTTCAGCGGCTTCACCTGGCCCGGCGTCGGCGCCTGCCACGGCTCGTGGTCGTCACCGAGCCAGTCACCGACCGGCTTCACCGCTTCCAGCGTGTCCGCGGGAGCGAGGTCCTCGGCGTCCTGGTCGTAGTAGTCGAACCAGGGCAGCCCCGCGCGCGTGTACGCGGCCCGGTCCACCGGCGACGGCGGGGGAGCCTCACCGGTGATGCGGCGCCACTCCGGAGGCGTCACCAGATGGACGAAGACCCGGCCGCCGGGGCGGTCCTCCCAGTCCGAGAGTGGGCGGTCGTCCTCGTAGACCTCCTGCCGCATCGAGCCGCCGACGCCCAGGCCCATCGCCGCGGCGGCCCGGGACCGCAGGCCCGCCGGAGCCGCGGCGGGCGCCGGGCCCGCGCCCTGGGGAGCCGGTGCCGCCATGGGTATCGCGGCACCGAAGCCACCGGACGGCGCGCCGGCCCACGCCGACTCGGCCCGGCGCCGCTCCTGCTCACGCCACTCGGCCAGCCGGGGCTCCTTCAGCGGGAACGACTGCAGCTGTACGCCGCCCCAGACCTCCTCGCCGGTGACCTGCCCCTCGACGGTCGCGCCCAGCCCCAGCGGCACCGCCACGAACTGGCGGACCGTGCCCTTCCCGGAGTTGATGCCGTCCAGCCAGGGCTGGCGGGGCAGCACGACGTAGTTCTGCGGTTTGCGGGACAGCCGGTCGCTCCACGGTTTCCCCGAGACCGCGCACACCTTGCCCACCCCGACCTGGAGGGCCGCCGGCTGCGTGGTGCCGCCGAAGCTGAGCCACATCGCCTCGCGCAGAAACACCGGCAGCATCACCCCGCCGTGCGCCCGCCACGCCTGCGGAACCGTGTCCGGGTGGTCCGCCACCCGCCGGATCGGGAACTCGCCGAGCCCCGGGGGCAGCGGATGCGTGCCCGACTCCGGCAGCCGCAGGGTACGGATGAACCGCACCGCCACACCGCCGGGCAGCCGCAGTGTGTTCCCGTCGATCCGCACGGTCGTGTCGGTCATCGGCCCGCTCCCTCGCTCCAGGCGCCGGCCCGGACCCGGCGTCCCCTACCGAGAACGTCCGCCCATCCCGGTCCGGTTCCGCCACAGCTGCTCCTGAACGCCCATGCGCTCGCGCAGCCGGGTCAGCCGCGGCATCCGCGCGCGCTGCTCCTGCGACACCCGGTCCAGCTCCTCCAGCAGGCGACGCGAGCGGTGCTCGGTGTCGAGCTCGTCGAGGATGCGGTTCACCTCGGTCAGGACGGCGCCGAGCAACTGCCAGTGCCGGCTCTCGCGCTCGGCCTCCTCGCGCAGCAGCAGGGCGAGCTTGTCGCGGGTGCCCGATGCCGTGCGCAACTCCGCGGACAGCCGGGTCTCCGCCGCGTCCGCGTTGCTGCTGACGTGGGTGGTGACCAGGACCGAGAAGCTGACGATCGCGTCGGCGATCTCGGACAGCAACTGGTCGACGACGGCGCCCGTCTCCTTCGCGAACAGCGGCTCCGGCTCACGCTCCTTCGCGAGGTCGGTGAACGTGCGGGCGAGCACCCGCAGCACGACCGTGCAGATCTCCAGCGTGTCCAGTCCGGTGCGCAGCACGACCCGGTGCAGCACGCTGTCGCGCACGCGTGGATTGAGCCGCAGACTGTCCTCGGCCTGCCTGAGCGCCGCGTCCACCTCGACGATGTCGTGGTCGAGCCGGCGCGCCTCGTGCAGCCGGGCCGCGGCCTGCTCGAACGGTTGGCGTCCGGCGGCCTCCTCACCGATGCGCAGCATCAACTGCCGCAGCCGGCGGGCCAGTCCCTCCAGCGACTCACCGGCCTCGTCCACCCACACCGGCGGCGCCAGGAGCAGATTGAAGCCGAGCCCGACCACCGCGCCGATCAGCGTCTCCAGGATCCGCGCCCACGCCGTGTCCCCGACGGTCGTGACGCCGAGGACCAGCATCGCGCTGATCGCCACTTCGGGTACGTACTCGTCGACCCGCACCAGATGGCCGACCGCCAGCGAGGCGACGATCAGCAGCGCCAGGCTCCACCAGGTCAGGCCGACCAGGAGGCTGAAGGCGATGGCGACCACGACGCCGGCCACCACGGAGTTCACCCGGCGGATGCCGTTGGTGAGCGTGGCGTACAGGGTGACCTGGACGACCAGCAGCGCGGTCAGGGGCGCGGTGAGCGGGGCCTGCTCCGGACTCAGGCGCAGCGCGATGACGTAGGCGATCGTCGCCGCGGCCGCCGACCGCAGCGTCTGGACCACCACGGGATCCCGGCGCAGCTTCCCGAGCCGCTCCTGGAACGCCGTTCCCTCACGTGCCTCTCGCATCCTTGCGCTGTTCCCTTTCCACAGATGCCTCCAACACACAGCTTGCGGACCGTAACGGTCCGCAAGAGACCCCAGAGTGATCGCAGCGGCGGGAGTACGGCAAGGGGGCGGTGTGGTGATCGTGGACACCCGCGCGCGGCCGGGCGGTCATCGGCCCGGGCCTGCGCTTCGATCGGCCGGATCCACGGCTCCGATCGGTCCGGGACTGAAGAAAACCCCCGCCGTCACCCCGAGGTTGTCCGCACCCGGGGACGGAGGACCGCCGTATGGTTCCCGTCCGCCCGGAGCGCAAGCCTTGGATCATGAATCGGCATCGGACCGGACTACTGCTGACCCTGTTCATCATCCTCGCCGCCCTGACGACCGGCATCCCGGCAACGGCGGCATCATCCTCCACTACGGTCGTCGAGTCACTGGACCGCGCCGCGCACCCGCTGAGGACCGTCGAACCGGGCGGCGACACCGGCGATCTGCGGCCCCTGGACCGGATGATCGGCCAGGCCCGGGTCGTCGGCCTGGGCGAGGCCACCCACGGCTCGCACGACTTCTTCGCCCTCAAGGACCGAGTCTTCCGCCACCTCGTCGAGGAGAAGGGCTTTCGCACCTTCGCCCTGGAGGCCCCCTGGAGCACGGGTGCGCGCCTCAACGACTACGTGGTGCACGGCAAGGGCGACCCCCGGCGCGTCATGCGCGAGGAGTTCCAGCGCGACTACCTGTGGTGGAACAACACGGACTATCTGCGGCTCGTCGAGTGGATGCGGGCGTACAACGTGCGGCATCCCGATGACCCCGTTCGCTTCATGGCCGACGACATCGCCTGGACCGGGCCCGAGCTGTACGACGCCGTCGAGGCGTACGCGGCCGGTGCCCGCCCCGAGCTGAGCGCCCGCCTCGCCGAGCTGTACCGCGGACTGCGGCCGACCGTGCAGACCGGCGCGTACATCGAGCAGTACCTGCGGCTGCCGTACGCCGAGCGTGAGGAGCGGGCGGAGCGCACGGGGGAGGCGCTTCGGCTGCTGGCGGGGCGGGCCCCTGGTTCCGACCGCCGCCAGGCGTACGACCTGGCCCTCCAGCAGGCGAGGGTGATTGACCAGACCGCCCGGCAGTACGCCTTCGACTTCGAGGACCCCGCGCAGATCGCCGCGGCCATGCGCTACCGCGACGGGGCGATGGCCGCCAACGTGGTGTGGTGGCAGCGGCACACCGGCACCAAGGTGCTGCTGTCGGCGCACAACAACCACGTCGGCTATGTGCCGGAGGAGCCCGCCGCGAACCCGAAGGTGCAGGGCGCGTTCCTGCGGGAGAGCCTCGGCGCGGGCTATGTGAGCGTCGGCCTGACCTTCGATCGCGGCTCCTTCAACGCCACTGGCCCGGACGACGAGCTCATCCGCCGCTGGACGCTGGGTCCGGCGGACCCGGCCGGCAACGAGCGGACCCTGGACCGGGTGCGGTACCGCGACCACCTGCTCGACCTGCGGTCCGTCGGAGCACCGGCCGACGGCTGGCTTCGGCGGGCACGGCCGACGCGGAGCATCGGCACCGCGTACCCGGACGGCCCGCACGACATCGCGCTCGCCCGCAACTACGACGTCCTGATCCATCTCCACCGAGTGGAGGCGTCGACGCTGCGGGACCGGTGAGGGCGCCGCCGCCCTCAGACGTACAGCTTGTCGAGGAACGCGGTGAGATTGCCGGTCGTCCGGGCGATCTGCTCCTCCAGCGTCAGGCTCTCCTCGAAACGGGCCCCGGAGTCCGGGACCTTCTTGCCGCGGACATAAAGGGAACAGGCGAGGTCGGTGCACATGTACACGCCGACCGAGTTGCCCTCGCGGCCCGCCGCACCCGCCTTGCGCGCGGTCATCAGGGAAACGCCACCGCCCAGATGCGTCGTCAGGCACAGGGAGCACATGCTGCGGTGCAGAAAGCCGCGCTGCGAGGAGGGGAAGCGGAGGGTGACGCCCATGAGGCGCCCCTCCCTCTCGGTCACCAGATAGCTGCGATCGGGCGCCCCCGGATCCCGCCAGCCGAGGAAGTCGAGATCGTCCCAAGGGCGTTCGTCGAGATCGCGGGGCACGGACAGGCGCTTGGCCTCTCCTTTCGAGCAGTTGATAAAGGAGTTGCGGATGTCCTGCTCGGTGAGTGACCTCATGGGAGTCTCCAAGGGCTTGCCGGTCGTTGATCGGTAGAACCTAGGGGCACTAGGTTAGGGCCTAGATTAGGCAGCAAGCTGAGGGGGAGCCAGTGAATTTCGGCCTCACCGGGTCACCACGGGCCGAGGCAGCACTGCGGCATGTCGCGGCCTCCGCCAAGGGGCCGGCCGTCGACCCCGACGGGCGCATGACCCTCAACTTCCACCCGGACCGGCTGGTGCGGGGCGTGCCGATCCTGCGCGCGCTGGCGGAGGACGGCGCCTACCACTCCCAGTTCGTCACCGGCACCAGCAACGGCGGCCTCACCGCCCACCCCGGAGGCGACCGCTGGCGCTGGGAGAGCCGGATCTTCGGCGGGGCCTACGACGACGCGACCGCACACGAGCGGCCCGTGTACGGCGCCCTGAACTTCCGGCGCCAAGTGGTCGGCGCCGCCCCGCGGTTCGGCTCCTCGCACTTCCGGCTGACCGGCGCGGCGCTCGCCCGCGCCACCTTCTGCTACCCCGACAGCGCCGCCGAACCGACCGACTTCGGAGTCGCCGCGGCCCAGCATCTCGTCGCGCTCGCCGAGGCCGACGAGCGGGACGCCCTCAACGACTACATCGAGGTACAGATCCACGGCGGGGTCGTCCTCGCCCGGGATGTGGAGGCTGTCGTTCTGGACGTCTGTTACCGCGGCACACCCGTCGAAACGGCGGCTCGCCTGCTGCCCTGCCCCGTCGAGTGGCACCCGGGCTACCGGCTCAGCGTGCCGGAACTGCGCCGCCACGCGGACTACCGCGGCCAGGAGTACGCCGACCTGGGCGCCCGGATCGCCGACGGCGACCGCATCGATCCGCGCGTCATCGGGGACGCCGCGCGCAGCGGGCGCCATGAGCTCCAGGACCTGAAGATGGTGTGGCACACGCTCGCCCGCTTCGGCGCCCCGGAAGGCGCGGGCACCGCCTGCTCCGGCTCGTCCGAGGCAGCCGGCGTCGGCGGCCACACGCCGGCGGCGAGCACGCCCAGCGCTTAGGCGCGGGTGACCAGTTCGGTACGGATCGCCGCGCCCCACCGTGCCGGCAGGCGACGTAGGTGGTGGTTGCCCGAACCACCGGTCGGCTCACCGCGCTCGCCGACGCCGACGCTTGCCCGCCCGAGCGCACGTCACTGGCGGGACGGTTCCCGGATGGCGCCGGGCGTGCGGGAGGCATTTCGTAGGCTGTACCGGGAGAGCACGCCCGGCGCGGACGGTGCGGCGGCCGGGCGGTGGCTCGACGGGTTGATCGCGGACGGCCGTTATGTGGAGGACGTGTACGCGGCCGGCTGACCGAAGGGGTGGGGTGGGCGCACGGTGACGGACTCCTGGGCACGGGCCCGGCAGGCTCTGGAGGCGGCGGGGATACCGCCGGGACACCTCGCCCACCTGCGGCCGATGTCGGGCGGCACGTACAACACGGTCGAGGAACTGCTGCTCACCGACGGCCGCCGGTATGTACTCAAGGTGCCGCCCGCGCCGACCGTCCCGGGCCTGACCCATGAGAGCGAACTCCTCGTGTCCGAGGCGGAGTTCTATCGTGCGGCGGCAACGGTGGACGTGCCCGCGCCGCGTGTCGTGGCCATGGGCAGCAACCTGCTGATGACCGCCTGCCCCGGCGATCCCTGGAACGGCTCGCTCACCGACACCGAACGGACCGCCCTGCGCGCCGAGCTGGGCCGGCAGGTCGCCCGTCTGCACACCGTGACCGGGCCCGGCTTCGGCTATCCGTCCGGTGCCCTCGGCCCGCTCGCCCCCGACTGGCGCACGGCGTTCACCGGGATGCTCGACGCCGTCCTCGACGACGCCCGCCGCTACGGCGCCCGGCTGCCGCGCCCCGCGGACGACATCGCGCGCACGCTCCGGGCCGGCTACGACGCGCTGGACGAGGTCACCGTCCCGTGTCTGGTCCACTTCGACCTGTGGCAGGGCAACATCCTGGTCGACCGTGCGTCGGGGGAGGCCCGGATCGGTGGCCTCATCGACGGCGAGCGCATGTTCTGGGGCGACCCGCTGGCCGACTTCGTCTCCCTGGCGCTGCTCGGGGACATCAAGACGGACGAGGCGTTCCTGGCGGGGTACCGGGAGCCCGGAGGGCGCGCCGACTTCGACGTACCGGCCCGCCTGCGCCTGGCCCTCTACCGCTGCTACCTCTACCTGATCATGCTCACGGAGACGATCCCGCGGGCGGTCGGCGCCGCACAGGAGCGCTGGGTCCAGGAGCGGGTCGCCCCGGAGCTCCTGGCAGGGCTGGCCGAGATCGAGGACCTCACGGCGTAGGTCACAATGAGGGCGGTTCGAACGGGGTGGAACAGAGCTGGTCCGAAGGGAGCCGCATGGCGGGGCGGAACGGGCGCACGGTACGGGACCTCCGGCGGGGAAACCGTACGGCCGTACTGCAGCGCCTCTACTTCGACGGTCCCCTCAGCCGCTTCGAACTCGGCCCGGCGACCGGGCTCAGCTCCGGTTCCGTCAGCAATGTCGTCGCCGAGCTGATCGCCGACGGCCTGGTCGAGGAGGCCGGCAGCGTCGACTCCGACGGCGGCCGCCCCCGCATCCTGCTGCGCGTGGCGCCCGGCAGCGGCCACATGATCGGCGTCGATGTCGGTGAGACCCGGGTACGGATCGGACTGTTCGACCTCACGCTCACCGAACTCGCCCGCACCGAACGGCCCTTGGCGCAGGCGCGGTACGAGGTGGACGGCATCGTCGGCCATGTGCGCGACGGCGTCGCCGAGGTGCTCGCGGGTGCCGGCATCGGACCCGAGCGGCTCCTCGGCGTCGGCGTCGGCGTCCCCGGCATCGTCGAACACACGCCGGGGACCGGTGCCGTGGTGCACGGGCAGACGATCGGCTGGGACGCGGTGCCGCTGGAGCGGCTCCTGCGCGACGGCTCCCAACTCCCCGACACCGTCCGGTACTTCATCGACAACGGCGCCAGGACCCTCGGCCAGGCCGAGATGTGGTTCGGCGGCGGCCGCGGCGCCCGCAGCGCGATCGTCGTGCTCTTCGGCTCCGGGGTCGGCGCCTGTCTGGTCACCCCCGAGGTGGAGCACGGGCGGGCGGTGGAGTGGGGCCATCTGACGGTACGGGTCAGGGGGCGCCGCTGCCGGTGCGGTGCGCTCGGCTGCCTGGAGGCGTACGCGGGCGCCGAGGCGCTGCTGGAACGCTGGCGCGAAGAGGCCGGCGGGAGCGGGCCGGAGGGCGCCGACGAGGAGACCGCGCTGGCGGCGATGCTGGCCGCCGCGTATCCCACCGAGGGCGATGCGGCCGACCCCGGGGCGCTCGCCGTACTGGAGGAGACGGCCGAGTACGTGGGCGCCGGTCTGTCCGACCTGATCAACCTCTTCCAGCCCGAGCGCATCCTGATCGGCGGCTGGGCGGGTCTCCAGCTCGGCGCCCGGTTCCTGCCCGCCGTACGCCGGCACGCGGCCGCGTACGCCCTGCGGCATCCGGCCCGGAAGGTCACCGTCGGCCTGGGCGGACTCGGCCCGGACGCGGTCACCGTCGGTGCCGCGATCCTGCCGCTGGCCGACTTCTTCGCACGCGGCGGCCGGCGCGCCGGTCCGGCGCCCGAGGATCCGTCGCCGGCCCGGGGCTCCGCCCTCATCGAGCCGGTGGCGCCGTGACGTTTCGCCGGTGGACCAGGCGGTACTCGCGGGACGCTCGGACGACGCCAGGGAGGTGCACCATGGCCGACAACGGTCGCGAGGCGCCGGACCGGACCGGCGAGCCGGTACCGAGGGACATGCCGGACCAGCAGACGGACACGGGAGAGGACCCGTGGGAGGTGCCGGTCGAGCCCGTGGACGACGCCACCGAAGCGGACGACGTCCCCGACACGGACGAGGCGGGCACGGGCCGACAGGGGGCGCCGCAGTCGGGCACGGTCCACCCGGAACACCCGGTACCCGAGGAACCGACCGGCTGAGACAGCTTCCTCGGCGGGGTCAGCCCACCTTGCGGCCCCGCATGGGTTCCGTCGGTGCCCCAGCGCCGTGCTGGAGGCCTTGCAGGAACTCCTCCAGCACCTCGGTCGCCTGGCGTTCCGGGCTCCAGCCCAGTTCCGTACGGGCGCGAGCGCAGTCCATCAGGGGCAGCCTGAGGACCGCGTCGAAGAGGTGCGGCGAGGCGGGCAGCAGGTGCAGCCCCCAGGCGGCGGCGATCGCCGAGCGGGCCGCCGTGCGCGGGAGGCGCAGCGGGCGGGCGCCGAACATCTCGCCCAGCACTTCGGCGTCGAGCGGTGGTTCCGCCGCGAGATTGAAGGCGCCACGGACGTCGGACTTCACGGCGAGGTGATACGCCCTGGCCGCGTCGTCGGTGTGCAGGGCCTGAACCCGCAGTCCCGGAATGTCGGGCAGGAACGGCAGCAGTTCGGGACGCGCCAGCGGCCCAGGCAGGAAGCGGCCGCCGAAGATGCGGCGCTGCTCGCTGGCCGACTCCCGTTTGAACAGGAAGGCCGGCCGCATCCGCACCACGCGGACCGAAGGGTGCAGGCCCTCGAAGGTGTCCAGAGTACGTTCCAGGTAGGCCTTCTCCCGGCAGTACGCGGCATCGGGCCAGCCGTGCGTGGGCCATGACTCGTCCACGGCGTCGTCCTTCGGGCCCGGCGAGTACGCGCCGACCGACGACGCGTGCACCAGCGTCGGCACCTTCGCCGCGGCCGCCGCCTCGAACACGCGGATGCCGCCCAGCACGTTCGTCCGCCAGGTCACCGCCGGATCGTGCGTGGGCTGGAACGCCCAGGCCAGGTGGATGACGGCGGTGGCGCCCTCGAAGAGTCCTGGCAGATCGGTCTGCTCGGAGGCCAGGTCGACAGTCGCCCAGTCCGTCTTCGGCGGCGACCACTCCGGAGCCCTGCGGGCCAGCCCCAGGACGGAACCGACCTCCGGATCCTCCGAGAGGAGTCGCACCACGCTCGTACCGACGTTCCCGGTGGCGCCGGTCACCACGATCCTGTGGTCCGGTTGGCTGCTCACCTGCGGCTCCTCTCGGGAAGGGGGACAGGGGCCTCCGGGTACCCGTTTCGAGGCGCTCGCACGCCCCGGACGCCTGCTACGCGGCGAACGCGTTCACGCCCGTCAGCCCGGCCGACAGCTCCCACAGGCGGGCCGCCTGCTCCGGGTCGACGGCCCAGTCCTTCACCCCGCGCATCGCACCGTCTGCCGGAGCGGGCTCCGCCACCTCGCAGTCCTGCAGGTACACGCCGCCCAGTCCGGCCAGCTGGGGCGAGGTCGCCGCCCAGACCTGCGTGGCCGCGCCCTGCCGCGGGTTCTTGAAGCCCTCGGGGTTCAGTGGGGTGCCGTTCTCGTCGATCCAGCCGCGCTCCACCATCTCCTCCTTGGCCATGTGCCGCTGGAGCGGCGTGAGGATGGCGCCGGGGTGCAGGGCGAAGGCGCGGACGCCGGAGCTCCTGCCGAGCCGGTCCAGGTGTACGGCGAACAGCACGTTCGCGGTCTTGGCCTGGCCGTACGCCGCCCATTTGTCGTAGCCCCGCTGCCAGTGGACGTCGTCCCAGCGCACGCCGGTCAGATGGTGTCCGCCTGAGGACACGGCGACGACCCGCGTGCCGCCCGGTACCAGGGCCGGCCACAGCCGGTTGACCAGGGCGAAGTGACCGAGGTGGTTGATCGCGAACTGGGCTTCCCAGCCGGGCCCGACCCGCGTCTGGGGGCACGCCATGACGCCGGCGCCGTTGATGACGAAGTCGGCGGTGCGGTGGGAGGCGAGGAACCTCTCAGCGAAGCCGCGGACGCTCTCCAGGTCGCCGAGGTCCAGCTCGTCCACCTCGACGCCGGGCACGCCCTCCAGTGCCGCACGCGCACTGTCCGGGCGGCGCGCGGGGACGACGACGCGGGCGCCGGCCCTGGTGAGGGCCCGGGTGGTCTCCAGACCGATGCCGGAGTAGCCGCCGGTGACGATCGCCAGCTTTCCGGTCAGGTCGATGCCCTCAAGGACGTCGTCGGCGGTGCTCGTCGCGTCGAAACCGGAGCCGATCTTGTGCTGTGCAGTGCTCATGTCGGGAACGCTACGAATTGGAGCGCTCTCGAAGTCAAGCGACCACTCGAGGTTCAGCGACAAAAGGAGAGCCCCGACCGGACGGGGGAGTTCCGATCGGGGCGGTCTGAGGTGTGGGCGCGGATGGCGGTCGCCTCTCGGCGAAAGGCTCCACAGGGCTTCAGCCGAACGATCGTCCCTGTGGGCAAAAGGTGAGGCCCGGGGACACTGTCCCATCCGCACCCACGGCTGGTTCAACGGGAAACTACTGGCGGGTGTTCCTGGGTTTGCCGCGATATGCGGTGATCTGCATCACGCCCCTCCCGAAGGCTCACTTCTCCCGAGTCCAGTCCAGCAACTGGTCCAACGGCCAGGTGGTGATCACCCGCTCGGCGGGCACCCCGCACTCCTGCGCCCGCGCACAGCCGTACCGCTGCCAGTCGAGCTGCCCGGGCGCGTGCGCGTCGGTGTCGATGGAGAACAGCACGCCCGCCGCCAGGGCCCGGCGCAGCAGTCGACGGGGAGGGTCCAGCCGCTCGGGCCGGCTGTTGATCTCCACCGCCGTACCGGACTCGGCGCACGCGGCGAACACCTCGTCCGCGTCGAACTCGGACTCCGGCCGGCCCCGCCCGGTGATCAGCCTGCCGGTGCAGTGGCCGAGGATGTCCGCGTGCGGGTCGCGTACGGCGGCGACCATCCGGCGGGTCATGGCAGCCGCTTCCATCCGCAGCTTGGAGTGCACGGACACCACCACGACGTCGAGCCGCTCCAGCAGCTCGGGCTCCTGGTCGAGCGTGCCGTCCTCGAGGATGTCGCACTCGATGCCGGTGAGCAGCCGGAACGGCGCCCACGTCGCGTTCAGCCCGGCCACCACCTCCAGCTGCTCGCGCAGCCGGTCGGGGGACAGACCGCGGGCGACGGTCAGCCGCGGCGAGTGGTCGGTGAGCACCGCCCACTCATGTCCCAGCTCGGCCGCCGTGCGGCCCATCTCCTCGATCGGGCTGCCGCCGTCCGACCAGTCGGAGTGCAGATGGCAGTCCCCGCGCAACCGCTCCCACAACTCCCGGCCGCTCTCGGGCGGCGCGACCGCGGGGCGGCCCTCCAAGTCCGTCAGATAGGCCGGCACCTGACCGGCCAGCGCCTCGCGCACCACCTGGGCAGTCTTCGGGCCGACACCCCGCAGTGACTCCAGCGTCCCGGCCTCCGCCCGCGCCCGCACCTCGTCCGCGGGCAGCCCGGCCAGCACCCGGGCGGCCGTGCGGAAGGCGCGTACGCGATACGTCGGCGCCAGGGACCGCTCCAGCAGGAAGGCGATCCGGTTCAGCGCGTCGACGGGATCCATCGCCACCTCCACCTCCAGGGTTCCCCGGTGCCGCCGCCCGCGCACAACGGCGGACGGTTTGGCGGTACACCCCCGGGGTACTACGGGCGTCGTCCCCGTCCGCGCCGGCGAAGAGGCCCGTGATGCCCTTCTTTCAGCACCGCACACCCGGGTGGCCGTGATGCGCCTGCCATGAGACTGCGCACCAGCTCCTGCGCGGGCCCGGGCTTCACCCGCGTCCGCTGCGGCCGCGGCTTCCGCTACCGGGACCTGGACGGCAGACCCCTCACCGACCCCGCTCACCTGGTCCGCATCCGTGCCCTGAGCATCCCACCCGCGTGGCGCGACGTATGGATCTGCCCCTGGCCCAACGGCCACCTCCAGGCCGTCGGCACCGACGACGCCGGACGCCGCCAGTACCTCTACCACGAGCAGTTCCGCACCCAACAGGAGCAGGCCAAGCACGAGCACGTGCGGCAGGTGGCGCGCACCCTGCCCGGGCTGCGCGCCAAGGTCGCTCTCGATCTCGCCGGGCGCGGCCTGAGCCGGGAGCGGGTCACGGCCTGTGCCGTCCGCCTGCTCGACCTGGGCTTCTTCCGGATCGGCAGTGACCGGCACACCCGGGAGAGCGAGACCTACGGCCTGACGACGATGCTGCGCGAGCACGTCACCTGCGGCCGCGACGAGATCACCTTCAGCTATCCGGCCAAGGGCGGCACCGAGGTCGTGCGGGCACTCGTCGACGCGCAGGCGCACTCCGTCGTACGCGCCCTGCTGCGCCGCCCGCGCGGCGGCGAGCGGCTGCTCGTGTACTGGGAGCGGGGAGCCTGGCGCGAGCTGCACGGCGACGACCTGAACGAAGCATTGCGCCGGCTGTCCGGAACCGAGATCACCGCCAAGGACTTCCGCACCTGGCATGCGACGGTCCTGGCCGCCGTCGCGCTCGCCGTCACCACCCGCGACGCCCGGGACACCCCCGCCGCCAGGCGCCGGCAGATGAGCCGGACGGTCCGCGAGGTCAGCCACTACCTGGGCAACACACCCGCCGTGTGCCGCGCCTCCTACATCGACCCCCGCGTCTTCGAGCTCTTCGAACAGGGCGAGACCGTCGCCGCCGCGCTCACCCGGCTCGGCGAGCACGGCGACTTCGGGCGCCCGGCCACCCAGGGGGCCGTCGAGGCGGCTGTTCTCGAACTGCTGCGGGTCTGACCGGAAGGACCGGTTTGACCTCAAGGGTCCGTTGACGCGGGTTGCGCTCTACGCTCTATGCATGACCGAAATCTCGAGCCCGCACATCTCTCACCCGCGGATCATGGTGCTCGGAGTTCAGCCCGGTACACCACCGTTCCGCATCATGGAGATCGACGGCATGGTCGTCGGTGAGGCGAAGACCGTCACCGACGTCCTGGAGTACGCCGCCGCCTTCGGTATCACGGTCCACGACCTGGACGACCCGGAAGTGGTCCGCTGGGTGGGCGGCGACAAGTTCACCTGGCATCTCCACTAGGCCCTGGGTCTGAACGGCCGGGCCGGTCGGCTCAGCCGACCGTCCATTTCTGGTTGGCCGCGCCCGTGCAGGTCCACAGCTGCAGCCGGGTGCCGTTGGCCGGGTTGTTGCCGGTCACGTCCAGGCACTTGTCGGCTTGAGGGTTGACGATGTCGCGCGCGGCGGTGACGGTCCATCTCTGGTTGGGGCCGCCGGTGCACTCCCACAGCTGGACCGTCGTGCCGTCCGCGGTGCCGTTGCCGGTGGCGTCCAGGCACTTGCCGAGCGCGCGCAGCGTGCCGTCCGAGGCCACGGTCCACTGCTGGGCGGCGGTGCCGTTGCAGTCGTAGAGCTGTACGGGCGTGCCGTTGGCGGAGCTCGCCCCGGCCACGTCCAGGCACTTTCCGGCCAGCCCGCGGACCGGGCCGCCGGTGGGGGAGTCGCCGGTCGTCACCGAGACGTGGTCCACGACCAGCTGCTGCGGGAAGACCGTCGAGCCGTCCGGGTCGCCGGGCCAGTAGCCGCCGACCGCGAGGTTCAGGATCAGGAAGAACGGCTTGTTGAACACCCACTGCCTGCCACCCAGGTCGGCGGGTGTGCGCCGCTGGTAGACGTTCCCGTCGACGGACCAGGTGATGGAGTCGGGCGCCCAGTCGACGGCGAAGGTGTGGAAGGCGTCCGCGAAGGCCTGCCCGTTCGGGAGGGAGTAGGCGGCGCCTATGCCGCCTGACCCGGAGTAGCCGGGGCCGTGGATGGTGCCGTGGACGGTCGAGGGTTCGAAGCCGACGTTCTCCATGATGTCGATCTCGCCCGAGTCCGGCCAGTTGACCGGCGTGCCCAGCATCCAGAACGCCGGCCACATGCCCTGCCCGCGCGGCACCTTGATCCGCGCCTCGACATGCCCGTACTGGGCATGGAACTTCCCGGCGGTGTTCAGCCGTGCCGAGGTGTACTGACATGTGCCGTACCAGCACTGGTAGTTGGCCGGATTCTCACGCCGGGCCGTGATCACCAGGTGGCCCTGGCCGTCCAGCGCCGCGTTCTTGTTGCCCGACGTGTAGTACTGCCGCTCGTGGTTGTTGACGTTGTCGCCGGTCTGGATCTGCCACTTCGACGAGTCGACCGCGGCGCCGGCGGGCCCGTCGAAGCTGTCGGAGAACGCCACCGCCGCGGCCGTGACGTCCGGCGCTTCCGCCTGCGCGGGGCCGATCGCGGCGGACGCGACCAGGACGGCGGACAGAGCGGCGAGCAGACACGTGCGGAGCAGGCGTGGGGAGGCCATCGTGCTCCCTTCCGTACGGCGGCCCGATGCCAGGGCGCCGGCCGAGGTGGGGGGTGAAGGTGTCGCCACTTGATTTAAGGAGTGAGATAAGCGGGCGTCAATACCTTGGTACAGACCAGAAGTTGGCGGGGGCGGGGGGAGCTGACCGCGGTTCCGGTCGTCGGGCACGGGGACCCGGGACCCTCCGTGCCGCCCGGCATGATTCGTCCGCCGCCGAAGTGTTCGGTTCCTAGGCTGCCCTCCATGAACGCCGCACACATCGGTGAGCTGCTCGCCGTCCTGGGCGCGGGCATCGCCGCCGGCGCGGTCAACGCCGTCGTCGGCTCGGGGACGCTGATCACGTTCCCGGTCCTGCTCGCGACCGGCCTGCCGCCCGTCACCGCCACGGTCTCCAACGCGCTCGGCCTGATCCCCGGTTCGATCAGCGGCGCCATCGGGTATCGCCGGGAGCTGAGCGGTCAGCGCCGGCGCATCCTGAAGTGGAGCGCCGGCGCCCTGCTCGGCGGACTCACCGGTGCCGCGCTGCTGCTCGCCCTGCCCGCCTCGGCGTTCGAACGCATCGTGCCGGCCCTGGTGGGGCTCGCCCTGGTACTGGTCGTCCTCCAGCCGCTGATCAGCAGGAGGCTGCGCACGCGCCGCGCGCGGAAGGGAAGATCCGCACACCCCGACGGCGGCCCCCTGCTGCTCACCGGACTGACCCTGGCCAGCGTCTACGGTGGCTACTTCTCGGCCGCCCAAGGCATCATCTACGTCGCCCTGATGGGCATGCTCCTCGACGACGACCTGCGACGCCTCACCGCCGTCAAGAACGTGCTCGTCGCCGTGGTCAACTCCGTGGCCGCACTGTTCTTCCTGGTCGTCGCGGACTTCGACTGGACGGCCGTCGCCCTCCTCGCGATCGGGTCCGCGGCCGGCGGCCATCTCGGAGCCACGACGGGCCGCCGGTTGCGCCCCGCTGTGCTGCGTGCCCTCATCGTGGTGGTCGGAACCGTGGCCATCGTCCAGTTGGTGCTGCACTAGGGGTCACAGGTCACAGGTCACGGGCCGGCGTCCGGATTCAGTCGTCAGGAACGACGCTCCTTGGCGTGCACCGCCCTGCTCAGTCGGCGCCCCAGCAGCAGGTAGCCGATCAGCGCTCCGGTGGTGTTGAGGATGACGTCGTCGATGTCGAAGGCGCGCCCCGTCACCAGCGCGCCCTGCGCGAACTCGACCAGAAGCATGACGGTCGCCGTCAGCAGCAGCACGCGCAGGACTCCGCGCGTCCGTGGCGCCAGGACGGGGACCAGGATGCCGAACGGCACGCCGAGCAGCAGATTCCCGCCGATCTGCCGGACGGCGTCCCGCAGTTCGGGCTGGTCCAGATAGGCCCGCAGGGAGCGGCCCGGACGCAGGTTGGTGTGGGTCAGGGCCTCCGACGCGGGTGAGGGCTCCAGGGTGAGCTTCGCCAGTACGACGGCGAAGGCGACCATGAGCGCGAAGGCGCACAGCACCGCCAGGAGGCGGGCCAGCAAGCGCAGGGGGTGCCGCTCGGACCGCGGGGCGCGAGGCGCCTTGCCGCCGGACCGTGGCTTGGTGCCGGGCCCGGGCTTGGTGCCGCGTTTGGACTTGACGCCGCGTTCGCGCTCGGACCTGACACGGCGCCAGGATTTCTTGATGCCGTCCGTGACCTTTGTCCCCCCTGCCGACTTGGCGGCGCCCGTGGCCTTGGCGGTGCCTGAGGCCTTGGTGGCGCCTGCGCTCCTGGAAGTGCCTGCGGTCTTGGAAGTGCCGGGGCGTAACGCGGCACGCGAACGTGGGGTTCCACGGGCCATGCGATCCTCCAGTCTTCAACTTCCCTTCGTAGTAGGGGGATTACCCCGGTACCGCGTCGAGATGCCCGCCGTGCCGCGCCCGGTCCGTCAGGGAGTCAGGCCCCGTACGTCACCTTCACCTCCTTGAAGCCGAGGGAGTGGAGCAGTCCCTCCAGCATGTCGGTGGTGTTGGACTCGGCACGTGCCGTCAGCCCGCTCTGCTCGGCCGCGTCGCCGATGTGCCGCACCGCCAGCTTCTGTACGGCCTGTTCGCCGTTCGGGTTGTCCGAGAAGAGGTCGCCGAGGCGGTCGAGGAGACCGCGCTCCTTGGAGACGGCGTAGGAGCGGTCGGGGTCCAGGGACGGTTTGCCGAGGGCGGCGTGCGGGAGGCGGAGCGTGGCGGACGTACGGTCGTCGTTGACCGTCACGTCGTCCTCGCCGACCTTCCCGAGGTCGACGTACGCGTCCACGGTGCCCGCGCCGACGTACAGCGTGCGTGTGCCGCGGATCGCGTCGGGCAGGAACTTGGCGTCCTTCTCCAGATCGACGACGATCTGGAAGTTGCCGGTGGCGGCGTCGTAGCGGCTCATGTCCTGGATGGACTGGAGCAGAGCCGGACCCGAGCGGTCGTTGGTCTCGGTGCCGAACAGGTCCTTGAGGCCGGGGATCACGCTCAGCCGGATCCCGGCGAACAGGACGACGAGCACCAGGATGAGCGCGCTCACCGCCTTGGCCCAGCCGGGCATGCTCTTGTTGATGCGCTTGATGGGGGTCGTCATGTCGACGTTCCTCCTTCCCTGTTCAACCAAGTACCCCCAAATCCCTTGCTGGACCTGTCCGTTGGCCGATTGCGGCCCCTGACTGGAGCGGGGACGGCGCACTAGCGTGGGGAACTGTCCGTACCGGCGCGTCTGGAGACCCGGATGAGCGCAGACAGCACGTCCCGGCCGCTTCGCCCCATGCACCGCATCAGCCTCCCCGAGCCCGGACCGCCCCGGCTCGGCACCCTCGCCACCGGCACCCCGGTGTGGATCGTGACCCGGTACGCCGAGGCCCGGCAGGTGCTCATGGACCCCCGGTTCGACCGGAGCTCGCTGCACTCCCCCGACGCCCCGCCCCTCCTGGTCGTACCGAACCTGCTGGACGCCCCCGACGGGCTCCTCAACCAGGACGGCGCCGCCCATCAGCGGCTGCGCGGCACGGTGCAGCGGGCTTTCACTCCCCGGGCGATCGCCCACTGGCGTCCCTGGGTCGCCTCCGTGGTCGAGGCGCTTCTCGACGACCTCGCCGAACAGAGCCGCCCCGCCGACATCGTCGAGGGGTTCACGCGTCCGCTGCCCGTCTCGGTGATCTGCCGTCTGATGGGGCTGGAGCACGTGGACCGCGACCGCATCCGGCACTGGGCCGACCACGCCCTGTCCGGCGGCGCCCACACGGCCGAGGAAGTCGCGCTGGCCATGCGGGAGTTCGGGGCGTTCGCCGGGGAACTGGTGGCCGAGCGGCGGGCGTCACCGGGTGACGACCTGGTGAGCGGGCTGGTCGTGGCGGGGGACGACCTCGGCATCGACGAGCGCCGGCTGGTCAGCCTGGTCTGCGGACTGGTCGTCGCCGGGCACGAGACCACCATGACGGCGCTCGGCAACGCCGTCGTCTATCTCCTCACCGACGGGCAGGCGGCCTGGAAGGGGCTCTCCGAGGACGGGGAGGCGGCGGCCACCGCGGCCGAGCAACTGCTGCGGACCGTACCGCTCAGCGAGGGCCGCGTCCTGCCGGGGCTGATCCGCCGTGCCGTCGAGGACACCGAGGTCGGTGGTGTGATGATCCCGGCGGGCAGTGTGGTCGCCGTCCAGACCAACTCCGCCGGCCGCGACCCGGAGGTCTTCCCGCCCGGCGAACCCGACCTCTTCGCCCCCCTGACCTCACCCAGCATCGCCTTCGGGGCGGGTCCGCACCACTGCCTCGGCGCCTGGCTGGCCCGGCTGGAGCTCGAACTCGGCCTGCACCGCCTCGCCGCCCGTTTCCCGGGCCTGCGCGCCGAGTTCACCCCCGAGACCATCGAATGGCGGGAGGGCCAGATGACGCGGAGCCCGCGCCGGTTGCCCGTGTCGTGGTGAGGCAATCGCCACATCCCGCGTCCACGCCCGAGCCGCAACGTTTCTTCCCAGGTCAGTAGCATGAGTCCGCCACCCCGGAAAGATCAGGCGAGGAGCGGATCGTGCGAGAGATCGCCGTGTTCAGCGGTAGTGCCCACCCCGAACTTGCGGCGGAGGTCTGCTCTCATCTGGGGGTGCCGCTCAGCCCCACCCGGGTCAGCCGGTTCGCCAACGACTGCCTGGAGGTGCAACTCCAGGCCAACTGCCGGGAGCGGGACGTCTTCCTGATCCAGCCGCTGGTCCGCCCGGTCCAGGAACACCTCGTCGAGCTGCTGCTGATGTGCGACGCCGCGCGCGGGGCGTCCGCCCGCCGGATCACCGTCGTCATGCCGCACTATTCCTACGCCCGTTCCGACAAGAAGGACGCGCCCCGCATCTCCCTCGGCGGCCGGCTCGTCGCCGACCTGATGGTGGCGGCCGGCGCGAGCCGTGTCCTCGCCATGACCCTGCACGCGCCCCAGGTGCACGGCTTCTTCACGGTGCCGGTCGACCACCTGCACGCGCTGCGCGAACTCGCCGCGCACTTCCGGCAGTACGACCTCTCCCGTACGACCGTCGTCTCGCCGGACCTCGGCAACGCCAAGGAGGCCGCCGCTTTCGCCCGGATGATCGGCGCCCAGGTGGCCGCCGGCGCAAAGCAGCGGTTCGCCGACGACCGGGTCAGCATCAGCTCGGTCATCGGTGACGTGACCGGGCGGGACGTCATCATCCTGGACGACGAGATCGCCAAGGGCAGCACGGTCCTGGAACTCCTCGACCGGCTGCGGGAGATGGGGCCGCGGTCGATCCGGGTCGCCTGTACGCACGGACTGTTCGCGTCCGGGGCGCTGAAGCGGATCGGCGAGCAGCCCGACGTCCTGGAGATCGTGTGCACCAACACCGTGCCGGTCCCGGCGGAGGAGCGCACCGAGAAGCTGCGGATCCTGTCCATCGGCCCCGCGCTCGCCGAGGCCGTGCGCCGCATTCACAACGGGGAGTCCGTCAGCGCCCTGTTCGACGCGCCGGGAACCGAATAGGCCGCAGGTGGCGAGGGCAAGAGGTTGTCCCGCAACTGTGAACTGGGCCTGGCGGCGTCATAACGTGCCGGACGCGGTCTCGGACTGGTCGAGGGCCGCGTCCGGCGTCGGATGCGGAGGGAGCAGCCGGGACAGGCCGGTGATCCTGAGGACGCGCAGGGTCAGCGGGTGGGTGCACACCAGGTGCAGCTGCCCGCCGTGGTCGAGCACCCGGCTGCGGGCGCGGTACAGCAGGCGCAGCCCGGAGCAGTCGAAGAACTCGACGCTCCTGAGATCGATCACGATCCGCGCATCGGGATGCGTCGTCACCCGGTCCAGGTACGGGGCCAGCTCCACCGCCGCCGCGATGTCGATCTCACCGCGGAACTCCAGCACCGTGTGGTCCCGGTGCCGGTGGACGCGCAGATGCCGGCTGAACGGCGCAGGTTCCTGCTGCACGACGACATCGCCTCCAACCTGCTCACCCGCGGCGGGCTGCCCAAATCCAGTCCCCGCACTGCAAGTTACCCTCGATTGAGCGAATCTGAGCATGTTCGATTGACATATGTCTTCGAATTGCGCCAGGGGATTCGAGATATGTGCGGGACACGGCTATGACAGCGCGTGCCAGGCCTTGGAGAGTGCCTGGCGGAACTGCTCGGTCTGATGGGCCGTGAGGTCGCGCACCATCCGCTCCTCCAGCTCCCGCACGGCCCCCTCGTGCCGCGCGAGCAGCTCGCGGCCCGTGTCGGTCAGCAGGATCAGCAGCTCCCTGCGGTTGCGCGGATTGCGCTCCCGGCGGACGAGTCCGCGGGTCTCCAGGCTGCGTACCAGGTCGGCGATCGACTGCGCCGTGACGAACGAGTCGCGGGCCAGCTGGGCGGCCGACAGTCCGTCGTGCCGCTGCAGCACGGTGAGTGCCGTGTACTGCAGCGCGGTGATCCCGGACGGCTTGACCAGTTCGTCCAGGTGGGAGCGCACGACGAGCTCCACCTGCTTCACCATGTAGAGAAGCGAGGGAGGTGCCTTGGTTACCTGGGTGTCGAGCATGAGTTCAGCGTAGAGCATTGACAGGAAACCTGTCTGTAATGAGACTGCGGACCAACAGGAATCCTGTTTGTTGAAATCTTGGCGATGAGGCTGAGGAGTGGCGATGACCACCTTCGAGATCGAACCCGGTCGGTTGTTCATCGGGGGCCAGTGGCGCGAGGCCGCCGACGGAGCGCGCACCGAGGTGGTCGACCCGTCCCGGGGCGCGGTCGTCACCACGGTCGCGGATGCCGGTGCCGCCGACGTGGACGCCGCCGTACGGGCCGCGCGGGACGCCTTCGACGACAGTGCATGGTCCGGGCTGAGCGGCCGTGAGCGTGGCCGGGTGCTGCACCGGGTCGCCGAGCTGATCCGGGAGAACGCCGACACCATCGCCGAGTTGGAGAGCCGCGACGTCGGCAAGCCGATCACGCTCGCCCACGCCGTGGACGTGACCAACGCGGCCAACGACTACGAGCACTTCGCCGCCCTCGCCCACGCCCTGGACGGCTCCGTCCGCGACACCTCCATGAACGCCCTCGCCTATGTCCGGCGCCGGCCGATCGGCGTGGTCGCGGCGATCACGCCGTACAACTTTCCCCTGATCCTGGCCGGCTCGAAGATCGCCCCGGCGCTGGCGGCCGGTAACACGGTGGTGCACAAGCCGGCCGAGGAGACCCCGCTCAGCGCGCTGTACATGGCCGACCTCTTCAAGCGGGCCGGCGTCCCGGACGGCGTGGTCAACGTCGTCACCGGCGGCCCCGCGGCCGGCGAGGCGCTGCTGCGGCACTCCGGCGTGGACAAGGTCGCCTTCACCGGCTCGACCGCGGTCGGCCGGAAGGTCGCGGGCATGGCCGGTGAGTCGCTCAAGCCCGTCACCATGGAGCTCGGCGGCAACGCGGCCCACATCGTCTTCCAGGACGCCGATCTGGAGAAGGCCGTCGGCGCGATCATCAAGGGGTTCGTCTTCAACACCGGGCAGTTCTGCATGGGCGGCCCACGGCTGCTGGTGGCCCGGCCGGTCTACAGCACCCTGCTCGGCATCCTCGCCGACGCCGTGCCCGGCGTGCCGCTCGGTGACCCGCGCAAGTCCGAGACCGTCGTCGGACCGATGGCGGGGGAGCGGCATCTGCGCAAGGTCGAGGAGTACGTCGACCTGGCCCGCAAGGAGGGCGGCCGCATCGTCTGCGGCGGTGAGCGGCTCGACCTCGACGGCGGCTACTACTACAAGCCCACCGTGATCGCCGACCTGCCGAACGACTCCCGCGTGATCCAGGAGGAGATCTTCGGCCCGGTTCTCACCGTGCAGCCCTTCGACTCCGAGGACGAGGCCGTCGAGTTCGCCAACTCCACGCCGTACGGCCTGGCCTCGGGCGTCCAGACCGGCAACCTGGCCCGCGCCCACCGCGTCGCCGACCGGCTGCAGGCCGGCATCGTCTGGGTCAACGACTGGGCGATGCTCGACCCGGCGGTCCCCTTCGGCGGCGTCAAGGACTCCGGCTTCGGCCGCGAGTACGGGCCCGAGGCCCTCGACGCCTACACCACCACCAAGTCCGTCGTCGTCTCGCTCGACTGAGCGCACCGCCAAGGAGATCCGTTCGATGACCATCCCCACCCGTGCCGCCGTCGTCGAGTCCGGCGGAGCACCCTTCACCCTCTCCGATGTGCAGCTCGACGAGCCCGGACCGCACGAGGCCGTCGTCCGCATGGTCGCGACCGGCCTGTGTCACACGGACCTCGGCGTGGCGAGTGGTGGACTGCCCTTCCCGCTCCCCGGCGTCCTCGGCCATGAGGGCGCGGGCGTCGTCGAGGCCGTCGGCCCGTCCGTGACCGGCGTCGCGCCGGGCGATCACGTCGTGCTGTCCTTCACCTCGTGCGGCGACTGCCGCAACTGCCGGGGCGGGCACCCCGCGTACTGCGCGACCTGGCTGCCGCTGAACCTCATCGGCGGGCGCCGGGCCGACGGCAGCAGCACCATCAGCCGGGACGGCGAGCCGCTCGGCGGCCACTTCTTCGGGCAGTCCTCCTTCGCCGAGCGGGCGCTGGTGGACGAGCGCAGCCTGGTGAAGGTCGACCCGGAGGTACCGCTGGCCTCGATCGCCCCGCTGGGCTGCGGCGTGCAGACCGGAGTCGGCGCCGTCTGGAACGTCCTGAAGCCGGTCACCGGCAGCACGGTCGTCGTCCTCGGCGCCGGAGCCGTCGGCCTGTCCGCCGTCATGGCCGCCGCGCTCACCCCCGCCACCAACATCGTCGCCGTCGACCGCGTCGGCGAACGCCTGTCGCTGGCAACGGAGTTGGGCGCCACCCACACCGTCAACGCCGCCGAGGCGGACCTCGGCGAGGCGCTCGCCGGGATCACCGGCGGCCAGGGCGCGGACGGCGTCGTGGAGACCACCGGCAACGTCGGCGTCCTGCGCCAGGGCGTCGACGCGCTCGCCGCCCGCGGCACCCTGGTCGTCGTCGGCGCCCCGCCGTTCGGCACCGAAGTCGCCCTGGACGTCAACGGGCTGCTCGGCGGCAAGCAGGTCGTCGGCCTCACCCTCGGCGACGCCGAGACCCAGACGTTCATCCCCGCCCTGGTCCGGCTGGTGAAGGAGGGGCGGCTGCCCCTGCACCGCCTGATCAGCACCTATCCGTTCGCGGACATCGACCAGGCGGTACGGGACATGGGCGCGGGCAAGGCGATCAAACCCGTGCTGACGTTCTGAGCCGCCCGACTCCCGACTCAGTCGACCGTCAGGACCAGCTTCCCCGTCGTCCGGCCGGTGTCGCCCAGCGCATGCGCCTCGGCGGCATCGGCCAGCGGGAACGTCCCCGCGATCTCGGCGCGCAAGGCGCCCTTCTCGACCAGGTCCGCGATCGCCCGCAGATCGGCGCGGTCGGCGTCCACGAGCATCCGCACGGCCCGTACGCCGAGCCGCTCCGCCTCCTCGTAGAACTCCTCCGACCCGACCGGCAGGATCGAGGCGACGAGGCCGCCGGGGCGCAGCACCCTCAGCGAGCGCACGGACGTCTCGCCACCCAGGGTGTCCAGCACCACGTCCACGTCCTTGACGGCCTCGGCGAAGTCCGTCTCCCGGTAGTCGATCAGCTCGTCGGCGCCCAGGCCGCGCAAGAACTCGTGCTTGCCCGCGCTCGCCGTGCCGATCACATACGCGCCCCGCGCCTTGGCGATCTGCACGGCCACGTGCCCGACCCCGCCGGCCGCCGCGTGGACCAGCACCCGCTGCCCCGGCTGCAGGTCGGCGTACTCCACGAGGGCCTGCCAGGCGGTGAGTGAGACCAGCGGCAGCGCGCCGGCCTGCGTGTGGTCGATCGAGGCCGGCTTGTGCGCGAAGACGCGGGCCGGTGCGGTGACGTACTCGGCGTGCGAGCCGTGGCCGAAGGGGTAGGACAGCATCCCGAAGACCTCGTCGCCGGGCTTGAACCGGGCGACGCCGATGCCGACCGCCTCGACGACGCCGGAGACGTCCCAGCCCAGGACGAAGGGCGGCTCGCCCAGGAAGCCGCCGGTAGCGCGGTGCTTCCAGTCGGTCGGGTTGACCCCGGCGGCGCGGACGCGCACCAGTACCTCATTCGGGCGCGGGGCCGGGCGCTCCAGTTCTGCTTCCTTGAGGACCTCGGGGCCGCCGAGGACGTCCTGGCTGATGGCTCGCATCGTGTTCACAGTGCTCATGGTGAACCAGCCTGCCGGGAGCCGCCGCGCAGGAAAATGGCATGATTGCCAACCTTCGATAGAATCGTGCCATGCGCGCTATGCGAGGTGATCGGCAGGTGGAACGGGTCGTGGTGCTGGCCCTGGACGGCGTCTACCCCTTCGAGCTGGGCATCCCCAGCCGGATCTTCGGCGCGGCCGACGGTCGGTACGAGGTGCTGACGTGCAGCGTCGACGGCCAACCGGTGCGCAGCAACGCCGACTTCACCATCGGTGTCCAGCACGGGCCGGAGATACTCTCCACGGCCGACACCGTGGTGGTCGCCTCCATGGCCGTCCCCTACATCCCCACGGAGCTGTCCGCCGAGGTCGCCGCGGCGCTCGCGCTGATCCGCCCGGACGCACGCATCGTGTCGATCTGCACCGCCGCCTTCGTCCTCGCCGCGGCCGGCCTCCTCGACGGCCGCCGGGCCACCACGCACTGGCAGGTGACCGAACCGTTCCGGCGCCGGTACCCGCACGTCGACCTGGATCCGGATGTCCTGTTCGTCCACGACGGCCGGATCCTCACCTCGGCCGGCGCCGCCTCCGGTGTCGACGTCTGTCTGCACATCGTCCGCGTCGACCACGGCCACGAGCTGGCCAACGCGGTGGCCCGGCGCTGCGTCGTCCCCCCGTTCCGGGACGGAGGCCAGGCCCAGTACATCGAGCAGCCGGTGCCGGAGAGCGGAGCCGCGAGCACCGCCGCCACCCGCGCCTGGGCCCTGGAGCACCTCGACGAGCCCCTCACGCTGGCCGACCTCGCCGCCCACGCCCGGATGAGCCTGCGCACCTTCGCCCGCCGCTTCAACGACGAGGTCGGCCTCAGCCCCGGCCGCTGGCTGATCCAGCAGCGCGTCGCCCGCGCCCGGCATCTGCTGGAGTCCAGCGACCTGTCGGTCGACCAGATCGCCGGCCAGGTCGGCTTCGCCACGGGCGCCTCCCTGCGCCAGCACCTGCACGCGGCGATCGGGGTGTCCCCGCAGGCGTACCGGCGTACATTCCAGGCGGCTGCCGCGCGGTAGGAACGTTCCGGGTCATCGAGCACGAGGAGGGCGGCCGGGACCTGTTCTGCATGCTGAACGCCGTGTACGACGGCGACGTACCCATGCCCGATGGCGCGCGCGACACCGGATACCGGCTCGGCGACCGGCGGTTGTGGCTGACCGACGACAAGTCGACGGCGTACGTCCGTACTCCCGACGGTGTCGAGGCCTGGCCCCGGGTGAAGGACGGCGTGGGCTGCAAGTGAGCCCTTCCGGCCACGTCGATTTCTCCGAATGTGCAGGTCAGTAAGGGGATTTGTCGATGTACGTGCCCCTGGCGGAGAGTGATGGAACCCTCACTTCCGTCAACCTGCGCGGTTGATCCTTTGGCATTCAAACCCGATAGGCTCCCGATCGGCGCTGCGAGTTGACTCGGTCGGGACTTGCTCCCGATCGGTCGTCTCGCGGTGCGTACTCATGAGTGCGATCGCCTTGCACACCCCCCCTTGATCGATCGTTGCCTCGCTCGAAGGATGCAGATGGAACTCGCCACTCCGCCGTCGGCGGCGCGGCCCCCCGTCGCCTGGTACAGCTGGTGGCTGATGCCCCTGGCTTTAGGAGGTGGGACGGTTGCCGCCACGTTCATGAGCTCGGAGCGAATAACCGCCGGCGTCGCAGGTGTCGCGGCGACCGCGGCCGGCGCCGTATGTGTACGCCTCCTGCTGCGTACCCGGGCACAGCTGACCAGGTCCGAGGGCGAGTTCCGCACCTCGCAGGCCGAGCACTCGCAGCAGTGGCAGCAGCATGTGGCCGGTCTGGAACGGAAGTTCAGTGCCGAGCGCACCGCTCTGGAGAGCCGCCTCGCCGAGCAGTCCGGTGCCTACGAGGCCCAACTGGCCGAGCACGCGCGGGCGTACGAGGAGCGGCTCGCGGAGCAGAGCGCCTCCTACGAGGAGCGGATCGCCGCCCAGGCCCAGTCCTACGAGGCCCAGCTCGCCGACCAGGCCGAGGTGTGGCAGGAGCAGCTGGCCCACCAGCTGGCCGCCGTCACCCGACTCGCCGACGAGCAGTTGCCCGAGGCGATGCGCCGACTGCGCGAGGGTGACGCGATCGACGACGTCCTGCCGACCGTCAACCAGTGCGCGAAGGTCAGCGCCGAACTCCAGGCGAGCCTGCGCAAGGCCCTGCGGACCTCCCTGATCGGCGTGGAGGAGGAGTTCAACCGCTCGACCTCAGCCGAGCAGGCCGTGATCAGCATCGGCAACCGCATCCACGTGCTCACCAGCAAGCTCCGTGGCCGACTGCACGAGATGCAGGGCGAACACGGCAGGCTGCCGGCCGTCGCCCGGGGCCTGATGGAGCTCGACCAGGCGATCGGCCCCGCCGACTGTCTCGCCGCCAGCATCAGCGTGCTCGGCGGCTCGGACCGGCCCGGCCGGCAGTGGCAGGAACCGCAGCGCCTGCTCAGCGTGGTCCGCGGCGGCATCGGCCGGATCAAGGACTTCCACCGGATCGACGTACGCCACCTGCCCGAACTCGGCGTCGACGGCGGCCTCGTGGACCACCTCACGCTGATCTTCGCCCACCTGCTGGACAACGCGGCCCGCTACTCGCCGCCCACCGAGCCGGTGGTCGTCTCCGGCAAGGAGGTCCCCAACGGCGTCGGCATCGAGATCCAGGACTCCGGCAAGGGCCTGAGCGAGGAGAAGAAGCGCGAGGCCGAGCACGCCCTCACCGGCACCGCGCCCGGCGCGGGCCTCGGCGGCATCTCGGAGGACGCCAACATCGGCCTGCGCGTCGTCGGCATCCTCGCCCGCCGCTACGGCATCCGCGTCACCTTCGCGGACTCGCCCTGGCTCGGCACCTCGGTGGTCGTCGTGGTCCCGCACAAGTACTTCAGCCCGCTGCCCGCGGCCACCGCCACCCCGGCGGCGCCCGCCCCGACGGCACAGGCCGCCGCGACCGCCCCGGCCCGCGAGCAGCACGTGGCGGAAGCGGCCCCGGCCGACACCGCCGATGCCGTGGACACCACACCAGGTGGCCTGCCCCGGCGCCGCAGCAAGCGGCACGAGGCGGCACGCCACGAGCCGGCCGAGCGCCCGGAGCGGAGCGAGGACACGACCACCGTCGTCGCCGTTCCGCCCGACGCGTCCTTCGCCGGCCTGGCCGCCTTCGCCACCGCGGGCCGCGAGCCCGGCGAGGAAGGCGCGACGGCCGACGGCCGCGAGTCCACCGAGCAGCACCGCACCGAAGAGAGCGACTAGTCGATGACGCAACAGGGAACCGACGTGAGCTGGGCGCTCCGGGATCTGGTGGAGAGCATCCAGGAGATCAACTTCGCCCTCGTGGCCTCCAGCGACGGCAAGGCCATCACCTCCTACGGTGCCGAGGACCCCGACGACGTGGACCGATTCGCGGCCGTGGTGGCCGGACTGCAGGCGCTGGCCCAGCCGGTCGCCGAGCAGTTCCCCAAGTACGCGGGGCAGCTCCGGCTGGCGATGATCGAGGTCGACGGCGGCCATCTGTTCGTCGTACGGGCGGGCGTGGAGACCTATCTCGGCGTCCTCGCCCGGGAAGGCCTCGACCAGGGGCTGCTCGGCCATCAGATGAGGGACCTGGCACGCAGGATGGGCGAGTTGCTCGGCACCACTCCGCGCCTGGAGGAGCACTCTGGATGAGTGCTCCCCGCCGGCCCACGAATCCGTCCGGTCTCGAGCGCTACTACGTTCTGACGAAGGGGCGTAGCGGACCGGGCGGTTCGGCGTCGAGTCTCGACGTGGCGACCCTCATCGTCTCCCGCACCGCCCCCGCACCGGGCTTTCAGCACGAGCACGAGGAGATCCTACGGCGCTGCCGCGATCCGCTGTCGGCGGCCGAACTCGGCGCCCACCTCGGATTGCCCTTCAACATTCTCGCGGTGCTGCTGACGGATCTGCTGGAGGCAGGCCACGTCGAAGCCCGTGATCCCATCCCGGCGCACGGCGCCGGCAGCGGGCCCGACCTCGCGCTCCTTGAGGAGGTACTCAGTGGACTTCAAAGGCTTTGACCGTCCCGGCGGGCCGGGTGGCGGGGGCACCCGCTCGGTGAAGGTGATGATCGCCGGTGGCTTCGGCACGGGGAAGACCACCATGGTCCGCTCGGTGAGCGACATCAAGCCGCTCACCACCGAGGAGACCCTCACCGAGGCCAGCGCCGACGTCGACCGGCTCATCGGCGTCGCCGACAAGACGGAGACCACCGTAAGCCTGGACTTCGGCAAGATCAGCCTCAACGACACCCTGATGCTCTACCTGTTCGGCACGCCCGGCCAGGAGCGCTTCTGGTTCCTGTGGAACGGCCTGTTCAAAGGGGCGCTCGGCGCGGTCGTCCTGGTGGACACCCGCCGGCTCGCCTCCAGCTTCCGGGCCATCGAGGAGATGGAACGGCAGAACGTCCCGTTCGTCGTCGCGCTGAACGTCTTCCCCGACTCCAAGGAGTACCCGCTCGAGGAGGTCCGGGACGCCCTCGACATCTCCCCGCACACGCCGATCGTGGCCTGCGACGCCCGTGACCGGGCTTCCAGCCGTGACGTCCTCGTCGCCCTGATACGGCACCTGAAGGAACGCTCCGCCGTCCCACTGGAGTCCCGATGAACGCCCAGCCCTTAAACGATCCCGATACGCCCCGCGGTTGCCCCTTCGGCCATGACACCGAGCTAACCCGGCTGTACGGGCCGGAGGCGGCGACCGACCCGCGCGGCATCTACGAGCGGCTGCGCAAGGAGCACGGCTCCGTGGCTCCGGTGCTGCTGGAGGGCGACATCCCCGCCTGGCTGGTACTGGGCTACCGGGACAGCCGGCGAGTCCTCGACAATCCCCTGCACTTCCCCCGGGACGCGCGGATCTGGCGGGACTGGCGGGAGGGCCGGATCGCGGACAACTCTCCGCTGGTTCCGATGCTCGCCTGGCGCCCCGACTGTGTGTCCCAGGACGGCGAGGCTCACCGCCGACTGCGCGGTGCCGTCAGCGACGGGCTGCAGTCCGCCGCCGGCCGCGGTGTCCGGCGCCACGCCACGCACTTCGCCAACAAGCAGATCGACGCGTTCGCGGACTTGGGCCGCGCGGATCTGGTGGCGGACTACGCCGACTATCTGCCGATGCTCGTGATCGCCCGCGTTCTGGGGCTTGCCGAGTCGGAGGGGCGTCGCCTGGTCGAGTCCTGCGCCCAGGTGATGAAGGGCGGCGAGGACGCCGTCATGCACGACGGCGTGATCAGGGAGATCTTCGGTGAACTCGCCGAGCGCAGGCGGTCCGAACCCGGCTCCGACCTCGCCACCGGTCTGCTGGAGCATCACGCGGGGCTCGACCACGACGAGGTCGTGGCCCACCTGCGCGCGGTGCTGATCGCCGCGCACGTCACGACCAACTTGCTGGCCCGGGTGCTGGAGCTGGTCCTGACCGACGTCTCCCGGCTCTCCGGGCTGATCAGCGGTCAGCTGGACATCTCGGCGGTGGTGGAGGAGGCCATGTGGAACTCTCCGCCGCTGGCCGTCCTGCCGGGGCGCTTCGCCGCCAGCGACGTCGAACTGGGCGGGCACCGCATCGAGGAGGGCGACCTGCTCGTGCTCGGTCTCGCCCCGGGCAACCTGGACCCCGAGATCCGGCCCGATTCGGGTGTCTCGGTGCAGGGCAACCAGGCGCACCTGGCGTTCGGCGCGGGCCCGCACGAGTGCCCCGGGCAGAACATCGGGATGTCCATCATCGAGATCGCGGTGGACGTACTGCTGCACCGTCTGCCCGGCCTGCGTCTGGCCGTGCCGCCGGAGGAGCTCACCTCGACCGCGTCCACATGGATGTCCCTGCTGGACAGGCTGCCGGTCGAGTTCGAGGTGTAGGCCCTGAAGACGCCGCTGCCCGGCCGGGCAGCGGCGTCAGCTCACACGGAGCAGGATTGATGCGTCAGCCGTCGAGCCAGTCGCCTGCGAGGTCCGTGGGACGGTGTCCCGTGGCGTTCCAGAGGAAATGCGGGTGGGCGCAGCCGAACATGTAGGCGAGCAGTGCGGTGTCCTCCCTCCCGGTCTCAGGGTCGTGCAGGGCGTAGAAGAACTCGGATCCGGCTGCGCCGGAGTCTTGTTGGACCTCACGAGCGCGTGCCGTGGACGCTGCTGCGCCGGATGCCTCCAGGGCGGCGATGTACGTGCGCCGCAGGATCTCCCATGTGCTGTCGGTGTTGCCGTGCCAGGGGCCGTGCAGTGCTTCGAAGGCAAGGAGCTCGGCGTCGAAGAGGGGCCATGCCCCGGGGTATTGGGCTCGGCAGCGTGCGGACAGCTCGGCGGTCCGGGCGCTCAGAGCCGGCGCGGTGGGCCGCGGGCTGATGGTGAGGGTGGTGCCGTGGGTGAGGATGCCGGTGCATGCGTTGGGCTGAAGGTCGCACAGCGGGCACTCGTGGGCCGGGGGGAGGCCCTGGGTGATGCCGTCGAACCACAAGCCGTGGCGGCCCGTGAGCCCCAACCAGACGATGGTGCTGGGCATCAGCCAGGTGTTCCACATCGGGGGATGCGCTTCGGGCATGCAGCCGTACTTGACCATGGCGATGGCGCAGGCAGCGTAGAGGGCCTTGGTGTGGGTGGGCATGTCGGCGAGCCAGAAGTTGCTGATCTCGCCGGTGAGGGCGTCGACTCGTACGTCGGTCATGTCGTCGATGACGCGGCACAGCAGCAGGGAGGCGAGGTGTTCTTCCTGCCAGAGTTCGGTGTCGGGTGAGACGTGCCAGAAGAGGCAGTCCATCATCTGCAGGACCGAGTAGGTGCTCTGGCTGAGCGGGTTGGTCTGGGGGAGTACGACGCTGCCCGCGTGGTGCTGTCGGAGCCAGTACTCGTCCACGGATCGCTTATGGGCTGCGTAGAGTCCGCAGACCAGGGCCCGTGCGGTGTTGGTGCTGAAATTCTCGGCCAAGCGGCGTTCGATGAGCTGGGTGAGGTGCGTGGTGTCTATGGTGTCGATCACGCGTTTGTATTCGTGGAAGAGCAGGATGTCGTCCTCGAAGCGGTGGCGGTAGCCAAGGTCTCGTTCAAGGTCGTTCATCTGCCGGGCGAGGACCCATCCACCGGTCAGGACGCTGTCGAGCTCCCGGTGGTACGGCCAGGTCTTGACGGTGAGGGGACGACCGGCGCTCTGCCGCCAACCGTAGTCGGCCGGCGTGCGTTCGGGCGGCATGGGCAGCCGACGGCACAGAGAGCAGGCGCAGACGGCTGTCTGCTCCTCCTCGCGCGGCGCGGAGAGTGCCCGGCTCCGCCAGGCCCCTTCGAGCATCGTGCAAGTGAGTCGGCAGATCTCGATATCGGTGCTGACCTGGGGGAAGGCCGCTTCGATCACGCGCAGGCCGGCGTCGAGTCGCCTCAACCTGGCGTGGCCCTCCTCGTCGGGCGGGAGGAAGGCGCGCGGGGCGAGCTGGAGGGCTCCCTCCACATGCAGCATGGTGCCGGCGCGGGGGGATCCAAGTGCGTCCAGCCGCTGCTGAGCGGCGTTCTGGCTATCTCGGAACTCATCCGTGCATCCATTGATGTGTTTCGCGAAGAGGCGGACCAGGGCGTTCCCCGCCTCCGCCGGCTGAGGCCGGCCGCTTGGCTGCGCCGGGATCAAGCTGTGGGTGGATGTCTCCGGACCACCGCCTACGACTCGAGATTTCACACCGGTCTCCCTTCAAGCTGTGGTCCTGGCAACGGAATCGATCGGCCCGGGAGACGGCAGCAAAAAGTCCCCCGCCCCTGCGTGCGGGCGGTCACCGTGACCGCCCGCTCACTCGAACTGGGTTTCGCGATACGAAAGTTGAACCGGGAAGCGGTACGAGACTGCCCAGAGCGTAAATGATCTACGCGTAACCGGACCGTGATCTCCGTTACTGCTCAGGCCTCTTGAGCTGCGTATACTCGCGCGCCCCCGACATAAGTGAGAGCTACACGCGTCTCGGTGATCGCGTCGACCGGCGCGTCGAACGGATCGCGGTCCAGGACCACGAGATCCGCCAGCGCTCCTGCACGAATCTCGCCCGTGTCGTCTAGGTGGTTCACATAGGCCGAGCCCGCCGTGTACGCGGTCAACGCCTCGGCGAGTCCGATCCGTTCGCCGGGCAGGAACACCGGCGTGTCGCCGCCGTCCGGTGTCACGCGGTTGACCGCCACATGGATCCCCTGCAGCGGATCGGGGCTGCTCACCGGCCAGTCGCTGCCCGCCGCGAGCCGGGCGCCGGAGCGCAGCAGTGCGCCGAACGGGTACTGCCACGCGGCCCGTTCGGGCCCCAGGAAGGGGATGGTCAGCTCGTCCATCTGTGGTTCGTGCGCCGCCCACAGCGGCTGGATGTTCGCCGTGGCCCCGAGCCGGGCGAAGCGCGGCACGTCGCCGGGCTGGACGACCTGGAGATGTGCCAGATGGGGCCGCGTGTCGCTGGGTCCGTTGGCGCCGCGCGCGGCCTCGATCGCGTCGAGCGCGTCGCGTACGGCCCGGTCGCCGAGGGCGTGGAAGTGGCACTGGAAGCCGAGCGCGTCCAACTCGGTGACGAACTTGGGCAGTTGCCCTGCGTCGATGAAGGCCGTGCCCCGGTTGGCGGTGGCGCAGCCGCACTTGTCGAGGTAGGGATCCAGCAGTGCCGCGGTGCCGGTCTCGGCGACGCCGTCCAGCATCAGCTTGACACTGCCCGCCCGGAACCGGCCGTGGCTCAACGCGGCCCGCCGCTCGACCAGTTCGGGAATCTGCTCGGCGCCGCGCTCGCGGTCCCACCACAGCGCGCCGACGACACGCGCGGTGAGCGAGCCGTCCCGAGCGGCGGCCAGGTACGCCTCCGAGGGGTCGTCCATGCCGAGGAACTCCCCGACCAGCGCGTCCTGCCAGGCCGTGATCCCGAGCGCGTGCAGATGCCGCTGGGCGTGCAGCAGCGCCACCACCCGGTCGGCCCGCGTGGCGGGCGGGGTGAGCCGCCCCACCAACTGCATCGCGCCCTCCTGCAACGTCCCGCTCGGCTCGCCGGAGGCGTCCCGGTCGATGCGTCCGTCGGCCGGGTCGGGCGTGTCGCGCGTGATGCCCGCGAGGGCGAGGGCGCGGCTGTTGACCCAGGCGCCGTGGTGATCGCGGTTGGGCAGGTACACCGGCCGGTCGGGCACCACGGCGTCCAGCAGCTCCTTTGTCGGTGTACCGCCCTCGAAGGCCTCCATCGACCAGCCGCCGCCGGTGATCCACTCCCGCTCGGGGTGCGCGGCGGCGTACGCCCGCACCGCGGCGAGCGTCTCGTCGGCCGTCTTCGCCCCCGTCAGGTCGCACTGGGTGAGCTCAAGCCCGGCCGGCACCGGGTG
Source organism: Streptomyces bicolor (assembly GCF_000719285.1). Taxonomy (GTDB): domain Bacteria; phylum Actinomycetota; class Actinomycetes; order Streptomycetales; family Streptomycetaceae; genus Streptomyces; species Streptomyces bicolor. The sequence continues at coordinate 93,092 of NZ_JOFS01000022.1, forward strand.
CACGTGCGCGTCCTGGAACCCGGGCAGCAGCAGCCGCCCGGCGAGGTCCACCACCTCGGTCCGCGGTCCGGCGAGGTCGTGCACCTCCTGTCGTCCTACGGCCGTGATGCGGTCGCCGGTGACGGCCACGGCGGTCGCGGTGCGGCCCTCGGGGGTGAGGACGGGGCCGCCGGTGAAGAGGAGATCTGCGTGCATGGTCCGTTTCCTGGTCGGGTCAGCGGGATGTGGTGAGGAGCTGGGGCGCGTCGGCGTCGGTGCCCTTGCCGGTGTGGAAGTACGGTGAGCGGCGCACCCATCTGGCCCACGCGGCGGCGACGAAGCCGGACGCGATCACCGCCAGGGGAGCGAACAGCAGGAACCACCCGTTGTCCGCGCTGACTTCGAAGTGGTCGGCGGAGGTGTAGAAGGACCAGCCGAGGTAGCCGCCGAGGCCGAGCAGCACCGCCGCGCTCAGCGCGGGCAGGACGACCGCGCGCACGCCCTGCCGCCAGTCCTCGCGCAGCAGCGCGCGGAACCGCACCGCCGCCGCGATGGCCGTGAGGGCGTAGGACAGGGCGACGACGATGCCCACGGCGCTCACCGTCGCCATGATCATGTCGGCCAGGCGCGGGATGACCAGCGCGAGCGCCGCGACCATCGCGGCCAGTGTGCCGATCAGCACCGTTCCGGCCGCCGGAGTCCCGTACCGGGGGCTGACCTTGGACCACACCGGTCCGAGCGTACGGTCCCGGCTCATCGCGAACATCGCCCTGGCCGTCGGGATCACCCCGGCCTGGAGCGAGGCCACGGCCGAGAACATCAGGGCGATCAGGGGGAGCGCCGCCCAGGGCTGGGAGGCCAGCCGCTCGCCGAAGAAGGCGAGGCCCTCGGCGCCGTGCCCCACCAACTCCTCCTCGGACAGGACGCGCTGGAAGGCGACCGAGCCGAGCAGGAACAACGCCAGCATGGTGAACAGGGTGGTGATCCCGGCCCGGGACGCGTCACGCGGGTCGCGGACCTCCTCGTTCACGCTGAACGCCGACTCGAATCCCCAGTAGCAGAACACCGACAGCAACATGCCCTGCGCCAGTGCCGTCGGCGACGGGATCGCGAACGGGTCGAACCAGCTCAGGCTGAAGTCGTGTGGGCCGGTGACGATGCCGTATCCGCAGAAGCCCAGCAGGACGACGTACTCGAAGACCAGCAGCCCAGCCTGCAGCCGCGCGGCCGTGCGGATGCCGGTCACGGCCGTCAGCGTGACCGCCACCAGGACCAGGATGCCGACCGCCGTGGTCTGTGCGGTGGAACCCGGGTCCAGCGCGAACCCGCCCACCCGGTGCAGCCCGGCGTCCCCCGCCAGTTGGAGCAGTGCCGAGCCGGTGACCGCGGTGGTGTAGGCGAGGAACGCCACCACCGCCACGATGTTCACCCAGCCGACCATGAACCCGAGCCACGGAGTGAGGGAACGGCCCACCCACACATAGCCGTTGCCCGCGTTCGGCTCGACCCGGTTCAGCCGGGTGTAGGCGCTCGCGATGCCGAGGACCGGCAGGAACGCCAGCAGCATGATCGCCGGCAGATGCAGGCCGACCACGCCGGCCGTGACCCCGAGCCCGATGCCGATGCTGGTGGTCGCGGCCGTGCTGGACGCGGCGATCGCGACGCCGTCGAGGACACCGAGGGACTTGCGCAACGCGGGGCGCGCGGGAGGGTCGACGCTGTAGGGCTGCTTGTCGGACATGGCCGGTCTCCGCTCGCACCGGGGGCCTGGGCGGCCCCGATGAGCGGACATGAAACTGTCCGAGGGGTTAACAGGTCAACGGTGTTGTCATAAGGTGCGGGCACCGTCCCCGAGGGAGGCAGTCCATGAGCGAGCGCGTCGTCCCGCCGGCCGCCCGGCAGCGCAGGCGCCCCACCAAGCAGGGCGTCATGCTGTCCGAGGGACTGATCGTGGAGACGGCCCTGCGGCTCATCGAGGAGCACGGCGCCGACGCCCTCTCGGTGCGCCGCCTCGGTCGCGCGCTCGGCGCCGACCCGAGCTCGCTGTACCGGTACTTCCGGCACACCGACGACCTGATGCTCGCCATCGCCGACGAACTCATCGGCCGTACGCTGCGCACCTGGCGTCCCACCGGCGACTGGCGCGCCGACCTGCGCGACCTCGGCCTGCGGATGCACGCCGGGGCCCTCGCGCACCCCCGGGCGGCCGTGCTCAGCTCGTACCGGGTGACCGGGCGGGCGTACGAGATCCAGGCCGTCGAGACCATCCTCGGTGTGCTGCTCGGCGCCGGTTTCCCCGACGCCGAGGCGGTGCGGCTCTACCACGTGTTCGTCGACCAGGCCCTCGCCTACGGCGCCCTCGACTCGGCGAGCCTGGCGATGCCGAAGGCCGCGCGTGACGCGGAGGCGGCCGTCTGGCGGTCCACGTACGCCCGGCTGCCCGCGGACACCCACCCACACATCGCCGCCACCGCCCGCCATCTCGTGGCGGACATGCCGCACAGCTCCTACCCGGGCGCCCTGGACCTGCTGCTCGCCGCCGCGGCGGCTCGGCTGGCGGAAATCCGTGCACGGGCCGGCCCCCGGACGGCCACAATGGGCACATCCGTCAACACCGCCCCATGAGGAGGCCGTTCAGCGATGACGCGTCCGCCCGCACGTCCCGCCAAGCAGCGCAAGCAGGACACCCTGCACCGACTGGAGCACGACGAGGACGTGTGGGTCGCCACGGCTGAGGTCGACGGGGGTGTGCCGTATCTCGTCCCGCTCTCCTTCCTGTGGGACGGCTCGACCCTGCTGCTGGCCACGCCGGCCAACAGCCCGACGGGCCGTAACCTGCGGACGACCGGCAGAGCGCGCCTCGGTGTCGGACCGACCCGCGACGTCGTCATGATCGAGGGCACGGTGGACACGCTCACCACGGCCCAGCTGGCCGAGGGAGAGGCCGACCGCTTCGCGGCCCGGACCGGCTTCGATCCACGTCAACTCAGCACGCCCTACCTGTACTTCCGTGTCCGGCCACAGCGGGTGCAGGCCTGGCGCGAGGCCGACGAGCTGGCCGGGCGCGAGCTGATGGCGGACGGGAAGTGGCTGGTGGCGGACTGAAACAGACCGGTCGGGACACCCGTGAGGTACAGGGTGGCGAGGCAGGTCGCCCCGCGCCCCGGACCCTTCGGAGGAGCCATGTCGCTGGTGAAAGCAGGATTCGTGGTGCTCGACTGTGCCGAGCCGGAGAAGCTCGCCGTGTTCTACCGGGAACTGCTGGAGGCCGAGCAGACGGAGGCGACCGCCAACCGCGTGGAGATCAGGGGCGCCGACGGTACCCGGCTCGCGTTCCGTCGCGACGTGAACGCGACGCCGCCGAGCTGGCCCCGCCCCGAGAACTCCCTCCAGGCTCACCTGGACTTCGTCGTGACGGACCTGGACGAGGCGGAGCGCGTGATCGTCGGGCTCGGCGGGCGGCCCCTGGAGGCGAAGGAGGCGGCGGGCCCCTACGAGGAACGCGGCTACGCCGACCCGTCCGGTCACTCCTTCACCTTGCGCCTGGTCGCCCCTACGGCGCCGAAGCAGGGTTGAGCCTCCCCCGATTCGGTCGGTCTCGCCTACGGGCCCTCAGTCCCGCCCGCCCTTCTCGCTGACCGGCCACACGCCCGTGGAGCGTTCGATGGCCTTCGCGCCCGTACGGTCGGCCAGGCTTCGGGCCACCGCGAACAGGGCGCCCTGGACCGCGGCCGCCAGCAGGATCTCCCCCCAGCCGCGGTCCCGGTCCAGTGCGTCGGGGGCGTCCTCCTCGTGCCGTATCGCCATCCAGGTCTTGCGGAAGGCGAGCCCCGCCAGCCAGCCACTCGACCAGCCGAGCGCGAATCCCATGGGCTTGTAGGCGAGGGGGAGCTTCAGCTTCTTCTTGGTCCTCTTGGCCACGTGCGCCTCCTTGATGTCAGGGCCGCCCCCGAGCAGGGACGTCCTCGGCCTGCGGAACCGGCCCGGGCGGCGTGCCGTCGCCGAACGGCCTGCCGCCCAGCTCCTGGCGGTGGTGCGGGGTCAGCCAGCCCGACAGATCCGGCCCGAGGGGGACGATGCCGGTCGGGTTGATGCCGCTGTGCACCCGGTAGTAGTGCCGCTTGATGTGGTCGAAGTCGACGGTGTCACCGAATCCGGGCGTCTGGCAGAGGTCGCGGACGTACGCCCACAGCACCTTGTTCTCCGTCAGCTTCCAGCGGTTGCACTTGAAGTGGCCGTGATAGACGGCGTCGAAGCGGACCAGCGTGGTGAACAGCCGGATGTCCGCCTCGGTGATCGTGTCGCCGACCAGATAACGCCGCCCGGCCAGCCGCTCCGCCAGCAGCTCCAGCCGCCGGAAGAGCCGCCCGTACGCCTCCTCGTACTCCTCCTGCCCGGTGGCGAACCCCGCCCGGTACACACCGTTGTTGACGTCCTCGTAGACGTCCGCCATGACGGCGTCGATCTCGTCCCGCAGCGCCTTCGGGTAGAGATCGGGCGCCCCCTCGCGGTGCAGGGCCGTCCACTCGGTGGCGAGGTCGAGCGTGATCCGCTGGTAGTCGTTGGTGACCAGCCTGCCGCTGGGCACGTCCACGATCGCGGGGACGCTGACACCGCCCGGGTAGTCGGTCTCCCGCCGGTCGTAGGCCTCGCTGAGGAAGCGGATGCCGAGCACCGGGTCGCGGCCGTCGGGGTCCAGGGTGAAGCGCCAGCTGCGGTCGTCCTGGATCGGGTCGGCGATCGCCAGCGACAGGGCGTCCTCCAGGCCGAGCAGCCGCCGGGAGATCACCGCCCGGCTCGCCCACGGGCAGGCACGGCTGACCACCAGACGGTAGCGGCCCGCCGCCACCGGCCAGCTGTCCCGGCCGTCCGCGGTGATCCGGTCCGTGAAGTGGGCCCTCGACCGCTGGAACGACTTCCTGCCGTAAGCGGTGTTGCCCCCGCCGCTCATCATCGCGCTCCTCCCTGCCGTACACCGGTTTCCCAGGCACACCGAGTCCCCCGATTTCCGCCGACGGCACGGAGTGATCCGCGTCGACCCGGGCAATCGGATTCGATGAGCAGGACGACGGAAGCACCCAGGACGGACCGCAGGACGCAGGTCACCGTCCTCGTGGCCCTCGCGGCCAACCTCGTGATCGCCCTCGCCAAGACGGTCGGCGGACTCCTCGCGAACTCGCCGGCTCTGCTGTCGGAGGCGGCGCACTCCGTGGCGGACGGCATGAACGAGATCTTCCTGCTGGCCTCGCTGCGCCGCAGCCGCCGTCCCGCCGACGCACGCCACCCCTTCGGCTACGGCAAGGAACGCTTCTTCTGGTCGCTGCTCGCGGCCGTCGGCATCTTCGTGATGGGCGGCTGCTTCTCCTTCTTCCAGGGCTTCGAGGCGCTGCACGCCGGCGCCCAGGAGCAGTTCGGCGGCTACGCGGCGGGCATGATCGTGCTCGGCGTCGCCTTCGCCGCCGAGGGAGCCTCCCTGGTGCGGGCCCTGCATCAGGTGCGCCGGCAGGGCGGACTCGTGGACGGTCTGCGCGACCCCGCCCTGCGCACGGTCGTCGCCGAGGACGCCACGGCGGTGCTCGGCGTGACCCTCGCCTTCACGGGCATGGCGCTGCACATGGTGACCGGGCACGTCGTCTGGGAGGCGTCCGCCTCGTTCGCGATCGGCGCGCTCCTCGTGTACGTCGCCTACCGGCTGGGGCGTGAGGCCCGCGACCAGCTGATCGGGGAGGCCGCCGCCCCGGAGACCGACGCCGCGATCCGTGCCCTGCTGGAGGCGCAGCCGGAGATCGACAGCGTGGAGGCGCTCTTCACGATGAAGACGGGCCTGGAGACGGCTCTGGTGGCGGCCCGGGTCGATCTCGTGCCCGGGATCGACAGCGAACGGGTGGAGGAGGTCGCCGTGCGCATCAAGCGGTCCATCGGCCGCGCCGTCGCCGAGGCGGACCAGATCTTCCTCGACGTGACGGAGCGCTCCGCCCGCGAGGCGCAGGGAAGCCCCGCCGCGACGGGGGAACGCGGCGGGGCCTGACGCACGTGTGCCCGGCGGTCGCCGGTTCATGCGTCCCCGGGAAGAAAAAGTTTCCGAAGGCGCGGCCGGCTCCCTCCGGAACGCCGGTCAGTCCTCGTCGACCGGCTCCAGCACGAAGACCGGGATCACCCGGTCCGTCTTCTCCTGGTAGTCCGCGTAGGGCGGGTACGCCGCGACGGCCCGCTCCCACCACTCGTCCTTCTCCGCGCCGGTGACCTCGCGGGCCTTCATGTCCCGCAGCTCAGTGCCGTCCCGGAGCTCGACACGGGGGTCGGCCTTGACGTTGTGGTACCAGACGGGGTGCTTGGGCGCACCGCCGAGCGAGGCCACCGCGGCGTAGCGCCCCTCGTGCTCGACGCGCATCAGGGGCGTCTTGCGGAGCTTGCCGCTCCGGGCACCGCGGGTCGTGAGCAGGATGACGGGCATCCCCGTGTTCATGAGGGTCGTGCCCTCGGTGCCGCCGGAGCTCTCGTACAACTCCACCTGGTCACGTACCCACTTGGTCGGGCTGGGCTCGTACTCGCCCTCGAGAGGCATGGCATCGGTCCCATCGTCGTGTCGTGGTCCTGACTGACACGGTCCTCAACACCGGCACGCGCGAGAATCATCCTGCCGCCTACCGCACCAGCATCCGCACGGCCAGCGCCAGGATCACCGCGCTCGACACCAGCGCCGTGACCAACCGCCCCCGGTTCCCCGTCAGTACCCGTCCCAGCAGCGCCCCGCCCCCGGCGAGCAGCAGCTGCCAGCTGGCCGACGCCGCGAACGCGGCCAGCACGAACACGCCCTGTTCCAGGGGCCGTACGGCGTCGGTCGCATGGGTGCCGAGGACGAGGGCCGCGAAGTAGATCACGGTGGTGGGGTTGAGCAGGGTGATGCCCAGCAGCGTCAGGTAGGCGCGGGCCGGGCTCGGGGGCGGGGGAGTGGAGCGGGTGGCGATCCGGTGGCCGCGGTAGTGGCGTACGGCGATGACCGCGCCTCGTACCGCGAGGACCGCCAGCACCAGGGCGGAGGCCCAGCGCAGCGGCACCAGGACCGGACGCAGCGCGGCGGCGAGAGCGGAGCCGCCGAGGGTGGCCACCAGGGCGTAGAGCCAGTCGGCGGTCGCGACGCCGAGCGCGGCGCAGACCCCGGTCCGCAGGGACGTACGGGCGGTGAGGGAGACGAGGTAGGTCGCGACCGCGCCGACCGGGACGGCGATGCCGTAGCCCGCGAGCAGTCCCGCGACGAGCGCGGCGGTCACGACGTGGGAAGCGTGGGCCTCCACGGTCGGCCGGACTGCTGCTGGGACCGCGCGGCGGGAACGGCGACGGTCAGCGGCAGGAAGGCGATGGTCGTAGGCATGGCCGGATTCTGCGGGTGGCGGGCGCCCGCCGACAAGCGAATTTCTCCGCTGTCTCCACAGAGCAGGCCGGACGCCCCCGAGGGCGGAGCGACGTCGGCGTGACCGAAGCTCTGTGCGACCATCCCCGGCCAGATTGCCCATACGCCTGATCTGGCCGAACTTGGCATCCCGCTGTAGATGCCCCAGGCATCTAATGAAGATCGGCACGACGCACCCTTCGTCTGCGAGGTCTTCCATGACGGACATGACGGAATCGCATACCGTCGCCTTCCCCCAGAACCGCACCTGTCCGTACCACCCACCCACGGCCTACGACCCGCTGCGCGACACCCGCCCGTTGGCCCGCGTGCGGCTCTACGACGGCCGTCTCGTATGGATGGTCACCGGGCACACCCTCGCCCGCACCCTGCTGGCCGACCCGCGCCTGTCCACCGATCCCAACCGTCCCGAATTCCCCGCGACCAACGCCCGGTTCGCGGAGATCCGCCGCCGGAAGACCGCGCTGCTCGGCGTCGACGACCCCGAACACCGCGTCCAGCGGCGGATGATGATCCCCAGCTTCACCCTCAAGCGCGCTGCCGAACTGCGCCCGCGGATCCAGCAGATCGTGGACGAGCGGATCGACGCGATGGTCGCCCAGGGGCCGCCCGCCGAGCTGGTGAGCGCGTTCGCCCTGCCCGTGCCGTCGATGGTGATCTGCGCCCTGCTCGGCGTCCCCTACGCGGACCACGAGTTCTTCGAGGGCCAGTCCCGCCGGCTGCTGCGCGGGCCGACGGCCGCCGACTCCATGGACGCGCGCGCCCGTATGGAGAGCTACTTCGAGGAGCTGATCGACCGCAAGCAGAAGCAGGCGGAGGTGTCCGACGGCGTCCTGGGTGAACTCGTCCGCGAGCGGCTGCGCGACGGTGAGCTGGACCGGGAGGAGCTCATCGCCATGGCGATCATCTTGCTGGTCGCCGGCCACGAGACGACCGCCAACATGATCTCCCTCGGTACCTACACGCTCCTCCAGCACCCCGACAGCCTGGCCGAGTTGCGCGCCGACCCGGGGCTGCTGCCCGCCGCGGTCGACGAGCTCATGCGGATGCTGTCGATCGCTGACGGGCTGCTGCGGGTCGCCGTCGAGGACATCGAGGTGGCCGGCGAGACAATCCGGGCGGGTGACGGTGTGGTCTTCTCGACGTCGGTCATCAACCGCGACGAGGCCGTGTACGCCGACCCGGACACCCTGGACTGGCACCGTCCGGCCCGTCACCACGTCGCCTTCGGTTTCGGCATCCACCAGTGCCTCGGCCAGAACCTGGCCCGCGCCGAGATGGAGATCGCCCTGCACACCCTCTTCGAGAGGCTGCCCACCCTGCGCCTTGCCGTCCCTGCGGAGGAAATCCCCTTCAAACCCGGCGACACGATCCAGGGGATGCTGGAACTCCCCGTGACCTGGTAAGAGGCTCCGGTCATGCACAACGAAACGCACGAATCAGAACATATCCACATCGACATCGACCATGACCGCTGTATCGGCGCCGGCCAGTGCGCCCTGGCCGCCCCGTCCGTCTTCACCCAGGACGACGACGGTTTCAGCGCCCTGCTCCCGGGCCGGGAGGACGGCGGCGGCGACCCGATGGTGCGGGAGGCCGCCCGGGCCTGCCCGGTGAGCGCCATCACCGTGTCGGACGCGGGGAGCTGACGGAGGGTCCGTCTCTCGACCCCGGTGGCCGGCTCACGGCCACCGGGGCCCGCCCTCAGCGCGCCGCCACCAGCGACCGCGCCGCCTCCCGCGCCTCGGTCGCCGGTCGCGTACCGCCCGTTATCCCCGCGGTGACCATGGCGCCCTCGGCCAGCAGATACAGCGGACCGGTCAGCGCGTCGGGCAGCCCGGCCCCGGCCACCAGCGAGGCGAGATAGTCACGGAACGCGCGCTTGTGCGCCCGCACCTGCTCCGCGACCCGCTCCGACCGGGCGCCCAACTCGCCGTACGAGTTGATCCAGGCGCACCCGCGGAAGTCCGCCTCGCCGAACCACTCCTCCAGCCAGTCGAAGACGGCCAGGATCCGCCGTTCGGGATCCGGCTGCCGCTCCACGTACTCGGCGAGCCGCCCGCGCCAGCGCACGTCGCGCCGCTCCAGATACGCCTCGACCAGGTGCTCCTTCGCCGGGAAGAGCTGATAGAGCCGCTTGAGCGAGACCCCGGACGCGCCCCGGATGTCGTCCATGCCGACGGACTGGATGCCGCGCCCGTAGAACAGGCTCTCCGCGGCGTCCAGTGCCTGCTCCCGGGCGGTTGCGCTGTCCATGTACGACCTCTCCTTGACGCGAGAACGAGCGTTCTCCTACGGTAGCAGTCATGCTGGAGAACGCACGTTCTCCCCTGCTGCCGCCACCATTTCGGCCCCGGAGGACGACATGACCGACCGCCCGCCCCTGCCGCCGTTCACCCGCGAGACCGCCGCACAGAAGGTGCAGGCCGCCGAGGACGCGTGGAACACCCGCGACCCGCACAGGGTCGCCCTCGCCTACTCCGAGGACTCGGTGTGGCGCAACCGGGACACCTTCGTCACCGGCCGCGCCGAGATCGCCGAGTTCCTCACCGCGAAGTGGGCCCGGGAGCGGGAGTACGCGCTGCGCAAGGACCTGTGGGCCTTCGACGGCAACCGCATCGCGGTCCGCTTCCAGTACGAGTGCCGGGACGCCGAGGGCCAGTGGTGGCGGGCGTACGGCAACGAGCTGTGGGAGTTCGACGAGCACGGGCTGATGACCCGGCGTGAGGCGAGCATCAACGACGTGCCGATCGAGGAGAAGGAGCGCCGGATCCCGGGGTCGCGCCCCGAGTCCGAGCGAGGGCTGTCCTTCCCCCTTCAGTAGGGTTCCGGCGTGACCGAACAGGACGAGACACCGCCCTTCCTCTACGTCGTGGTCTGCGGCGCCGGCGTCGCCGCGGACGTCGGCAAGCTGATCACGGCCGCACAGGAACGGGAGTGGCACGTCGGGGTCATCGCGACACCGACCGCCATGAACGGCTTCTTCGACACGGCCGCCGTCGAGGCCCAGACCGGCTGTCCGATCCGCTCCGCCTGGCGCCGCCCGGGCGAGCCGCGGCCCTTCCCGGAGCCGGACGCGGTCGTGGTCGCCCCGGCCACCTTCAACACGATCAACAAGTGGGCGGCCGGCATCGCCGACACCCTCGCCGTGGCGACGCTGTGCGAGGCATCCGGCCAGGGCATCCCGATCGGCGTCCTGACCTGCGTCTCCGACGCGCTCGCCGGCCATCCCGCCTACCAGGACAGCCTGATACGGCTGCGGGGGATGGGCGTGCGGTTCGGCTACCCGTACCAGGGCGCGGACGGCGAGGAGTTCGGCTGGGAGCGGGCCCTGGACCTGCTGGAGCGGTGACCCGGCCCCCGACAAAGGGGTCCCGGGTCACCGCCGCATGGCCGTTGTCGCGCCGATTGTTGTGCGCGTAGTGGACGACCAGCACATAGTGGCCGGAGCGGGGCGCGTCCAGCGTGAACCCTGCCGCGCACGCCCGGTGTGCTGCTGATCCGGCTTGATTCGCGGAGCGCGGCGTGAAAGCAGGGGTCGGCGGACGAGACCACGTACGCTCCCCCTGGAACCCACCCCGAAGGCAGGAGCAGCAACGATGCAGTACGTGAAGCTCGGTTCGACGGGCCTGGACGTGTCGCGGATCTGTCTGGGCTGCATGACCTACGGGCTCCCCGACCGCGGCGTGCACGAGTGGACCCTCGACGAGGAGGCGTCGCGGCCGCTGATCCGGCAGGCGCTGGACGCCGGGATCACCTTCTTCGACACCGCCAACGTCTACTCCGACGGCACCAGCGAGGAGATCGTCGGCAAGGCACTGCGCGACTTCGCCCGCCGCGACGAGATCGTGCTCGCGACGAAGGTGAACGGCCGGATGCGGCCCGGCCCCAACGGCGCCGGCCTCTCCCGCAAGGCCATCATGACGGAGATCGACCACAGCCTCGCCCGCCTCGGCACCGACTACGTCGACCTGTACCAGATCCACCGCTTCGACCCGCACACCCCGGTCGAGGAGACCATGGAGGCCCTGCACGACCTGGTCAAGGCGGGCAAAGTGCGCTACATCGGGGCGAGTTCGATGTACGCCTGGCAGTTCTCCAAGATGCAGTACACGGCCGAGCGGCACGGCTGGACCAAGTTCGTCTCGATGCAGAACTACTACAACCTCCTCTACCGCGAGGAGGAGCGCGAGATGCTGCCACTCTGCGCGGACCAGGGCGTCGGCGTGCTCCCCTGGAGCCCGCTGGCGAGGGGCCGGCTCACCCGCGACTGGGGCACGGTCACCGAACGCAGCGCGGGCGACGACTTCGGCAGTCGGCTGTACGTCGACAGCGACCGGGTAGTTGTGGACGCTGTGACCCGCGTCGCCAACGAACGCGGAGTCCCGCGCGCCCAGATCGCCCTGGCCTGGCTCCTGCACCAGAACACGGTGGCGGCCCCGATCATCGGAGCCGCCAAGCCGCACCACATAGAGGACGCGGCGGCGGCGGTCGAACTCGAGCTCACGGAGAAGGAGCTCGAGGAGCTCCAGCAGCCCTACACGCCGCATCCGATCATCGGTCACTGATCCTTGCGGTCATGCTCAGTGCGGCCCGTACGGCGCGAACTCGCTCCCGCACGGGCCCGCCCCCTCACTCTCGGCCAACGGCACACGGTCGCCACTCATCGAGAGCGTCCGGTAATACGCCCCGATCCGCTCAGCCGAACGCCCCACATAGTGACCGATGAACGACCGGCGAAAACGATCCTTCGTACGGTTCGGCTGCGACCCGTGCACCAGACTCCCGTTGAAGAACAGAACATCCCCCGGCTCCATGTCGACGGGAACAGCCGCCAGCCCGGCCGGAGGCTCGACGTACTCCCGAGCGAACGACACGTCAGAGTCTGCCAACTCCGGGCAGAACAGATCCATCTCATGCGTGCCGGGGACGACTTCGAGCCCCCCGTTGTCCCGGTCGATCACATCGCAGGCGATCCACGCCGCCACACACGTCCCCGGCTCCACCCGCAGATAGAAGTTGTCCTGGTGCAGCGCCTGCCCCCGCGCCCCCGGCGGCTTGAAGTAGAACATGCTCTGCGCCGCCAGCACCTCCTCACCGAGCACCGCCTCCAGCACACCGCGCAGCCGCGGATCGAGCAGCACGCGGAGGGCCCGCTCGTCGATCTCGTGCGGGTGCATCACCCGCGGGTACGCGCTCAGCGGATCGCCGTCCGACGGGCGCGGCTCGAAGTGGCCCGGCACCGGCCCGGCCGCGTGCAGCGCCGCGAACCGGGCGCAGAGCCGGTCGATCTCGTCGGACCCGAACAGCCCGCGTACGACCGTGAAGCCGTCCTCGCGGAACTGCCGGAGACCGGCCGCGGGCAGAATGGGTGCGCCGGTGGCGCTGATGTCCGTGGCTGTCATGCGTCCACTCCTCGGTCAGGTGTCCTCGCCCCGCAACGCTAGGCCGACACGCACCACAGGAGGATGACAGTGAGCGCTGACGAATTGCCCGGGACTGCTGCGCCCGGCGTACCCGCCCCGCCGCCGGGTCTGGTGGTCGTCGGACATTTCGACCAGCCGCCGGGCTACCGGATCGAACGGCCGCGCGGCGCGGACAGCTGGCTGTTCACGTGGACGACCGGCGGGCAGGGCCGACTCCGCCACGGAGGCGCCGAGACGCGGGCCGGCGCGGGGGACCTGGTGGTTCTCGCGCCCGGCGTCCCGCACCGCTACGGGGTCGAACCGGGCGCACGCCACTGGGAGTTCTGGTGGGTGCACTGCCAGGCCCGCCCCTCCTGGCGGCCCTGGCTGCTTCCGTACGACACCGGCGAGGGGATGTTCGTCGTCACGCCGACGCCGGCCGCGGTGCACGGCCGCGTCGAGGCGGCGTTCCGTCGGATGCTCGCCGACGCCCGCTGGACGGGGACGGAGGCGCCACCCGACGTGGCACTGGGGGATGAGCCGGTCACCGCGGCACTGGAGGACGAGCCAGTCACCGTGGCGCCCGGGGAAGAGCCCGTCGCCGTGGCGCACGGCACCGCGGCTCGCGAACTCGCCCTGTGCTCACTGGAGGAGGTCGTCCTGCTCACCGCCGGCACCGCGCGGGCGCCGCAGCCTCGCCCAGGTGTCGACACGCGGGTGAGCCGTGCGCAGGCGCTGATCGCCGCCGACCCGGCTGCCCCGCACACCGTTCGCTCGCTCGCCGGGCATGTCGCGCTCTCGCCCTCGCGGTTCGCGTACCTCTTCACCCGGCAGACCGGGCAGTCGCCGATGCGCGCGCTGCGCGAGGCGCGTCTGCGACACGCCGCCCGGCTGCTGGAGAGCAGCGACCTGTCCGTGGAGCGTGTGGCAGCCGCCTCGGGGTTCGTCAGCCCGTTTCACTTCAACCGGGTGTTCCGGGAACGGTACGGGATGCCGCCCGGTGCGTACCGGGCGACCGGTTCAATGGTTGGCGAGTGAGCTGTGAAAGTCCGGTGAAGGCAGGTGTGCACGTATGACCAGGCAAAAAGGCGGGAGTGTGGCGCGTCAATGGTTTGGGTGGGGGCCGTGGCGTCGCTCAGTGAATACCATTTCCGATTGCGCCGTGGATACCGTGCAATGAGTTCCGCCGACTATTGACCGATCGTCAAATGAAGCCTGTCCAGCGCGCAATCCGCAAAAACCCGGAATGGCTTGTTCCCTGTCCCTGACCTGTGCAAAGGTGTGCTTCGCTCCCACATGCCCCACGGTTCACAAGAGCTGTGCACGGAGCATACCCCTTGGTATGGACCTTCTTTGCCGCATGCCCTCCGGAGGAATGCCGTCGTGCATGACGCTGGCCTGTCGAATTCCCCTCGCGACGCCCGCTTTGAAGTGACGGACGCTCAACTGAGCGCCGAACTCAAGAGGTGGACAGGGGCGGCACCGGCGCTCCATCCGGTCGGTGAACTCCTCGACCGGCACTGGGAAGCGGGCTTCGCCTACGCGCGGCTGTGCACCGTGGATGCCCGTTCCGCGGGAATGCTCACCACCGCGGCATTCACCCGCCTTTTCGGCGAAACGCTGCGGCAGACCGGACCGACGGCCGCGTGGCGCCCCCAACTGCTCGTCACCGTGCGGCGCATCGCGGCCGAGTGGGACAACGACCGCAGCCGCGAGCTGCTCCACCCCGAGCTGCGCTCCGACTCGGCCGGCGCGGAGCGCGCCGCCGCCCGGCTGCTGCCGCCGGCCAACCGCCGACTGCTGACCGGGGCCTTCCAGCGGCTTCCCCAGTCCGCCCGCTGTCTGCTGTGGCACACCGAGGTCGAGGCCGAGCCGCTGGCCGTACCGGCCGGACTCCTCGGCCTCGACGAGGAGTGCGCCCGCGTCGAACTGGGCCGGGCCTGCGAGCGGTTGCGCGAGGAATGCCTCCAGGTCCACCGCGAACTCGCCCCCGAGCAGGAGTGCCGACGCTATCTGCGGATGCTGGACGTCACCTACCGGCGCGGCGGCGTCGACATCGACCCCGACCTGGGCGAGCACCTGAACCGGTGCGCGCACTGCAGCGACGGAGCCGAGCAGCTGAACTTCTTCAACGCGGGGCTCGGTGTCGCGCTGGCCGAGGCGGTGCTCGGCTGGGGCGCGGGTGCCTATCTGGAGTCGAGAACGAGACCGGCCGACACGCCGGCGGAGGTGCGGCCGCCGACGCGGGTGCCGGAGATCGCGGGCGAGTCCTTCTTCGCCGACGGGGACGCCTTCACCCCTGCGGGAGACGCCCCGGCCCCTGCCGGAGAGGTCGCCCCGGGGGCGGGCCCGGTCCCAGTCCCTCCGCCCCCGCCGTCGACGCCGCCGCTCGCCGCCGAGGTCTTCGCCCCCGGAGGAGAGCCGTTCACCCCTGTGGCAGGGACGGCCCCCACCACAGGCGAGCCCTTCGCCGCCGCGGACATGGTCTCCTCGCCCGCGGAGCCGGGCCCCCGAAGCTCCCGCCGGGCCGCCCGCCGGGCCGCCTCGGGCACCGCCGCCGCATCGGCTTCCACAGCGCCCACCGGCGAGACCCGCACCTGCTCCCGCCGTTCGGCCCTCAAGGCCGCCCGCCGTGCCGCACGGCGGCGCAACCTCACCGCGGCCGTCGCAACCGTCAGCGCGCTCGTCGTCCTTCCGCTCGTCGTCTGGGCCGCGGTCGGTTCCGGAGACGACCCCGCCCCGGCCGCGGGCGACCGCCCCACCGAGACGCCTGACGCCGACCGGGGCTCCACCACCGGCAATCCGTCCTGGGCGGGCGCGGCCGAGGCCGCGAAGGGTGATCTGCGGGGCCGGCTGTACAACATCGGGTCCGGGCTGTGCGTCGGCATCGTCGGCGGGAAGGCCCAGGAGAACGCGGAGACCGCACTCACCAAGTGCTCCGCGGAGCCCGACCAGCAGTGGTCGTACGAGACCGACGGACTGATGCGCAGCGCCGCCGACCCCGACCTCTGTCTCGACTCGCATCTCGGCTACTCGGTCCGGCTGGCCCCGTGCAAGGCAGCCTCCGACTCCGAGAACAAGAACGTCCGTTACGACTTCACCCTCCAGGGCACCCTGGTGCCGCGCTTCGACCAGGACCTGGCCCTCAGCCCCGCCGCCACCGACGGCTCGGGAGCCCTGGTCCTCAAGACCCGCGACGACGACGGCGACGCGCAGCACTGGGTGTTCGACACCTCCCGGACGGAGCTCCAGATGGAGGTGGTCAACTGGGGCGAGGAGATCACGGACGACACGCCGAGCACACCGGCGCCGACCCCCACCACCAAGTCGTCGAAGAGCCCGACCCCCACTCCGACGCCGTCCTCGACCCCGTCGGCCTCACAGCCGACGTCCACGAGCCCGTACCCGACCGACGTGTGCTCCTCCTACCCGTCCTACTGCTCCGGGGATGGGGACGGCCAGTACGGCTGGTCCGGCGGCGGGTACGGGGGTTCCGGCGGGTACGGGGGCGCCGGTGGGTATGGCGGCGGATACGGCGGTGGCGGTCGCCGCTGACCGGGGATCAGCCGCCCGTGCCGGGCTGGAGCACCGTCAGGAACACCGAGGACTCGTTGCCGGCCACGGGCACCTCACCGGCCGTCCAGGCCACCTTGAGCGGGTCCCGCTCGTCGGGCGGCGTCACGAGCAGCGCCTCCGGCACGGCGGTCCGGGCTCCGCTGATCTCCGGGCTGGCGTAGGTCAGCCCGGCCCATGCGCTCCGGCCCGGGGCCAGCGTCACGGTCGTCGGTGTGTCGGGGGAGCGCTTCGGGTCCGGTCCGAGCTGCCTGCCGGACGCGTCCACGAAGGCGGCACCGGGATAGCCGCGCACGCTGCAGGTGCGGTCGGTCGTGTTGGTCAGCACGATCGGGAAGTTCCGTTGCCCCGCACCGGGACTGGGACGGCCGATCTTCGCGCGCAGCTCGGAGGTGTGGCAGCGCGGGGCCGCGGCGGCCGACTGGGTCACGGGACTGCCGGTGTCGGCGGTGCCCGGTCCGGTCGTGTCCGGCTCGGCCGCGGGACTCCCCGTATCGACCGTGGCCGTACCGCTGCTCGTGCCGGCCGGTGTCCGCACGGCACCGCCGGCGTCGGCGCCGCTGCCGCATGCCGCGGCAAGGCTCAGCAACGCGACGGCGCTCACCAGGGGAGTCGCCCTGCGGACCCGCTGTACGCGGTGCGCGGAGTGGAATGCCCGTGTGCGTCCCATGTCTGTGACGACTCCCCGTTTTCCCGCTGAGTACTCACACGCGTGCTCACACGAGTGCCAGCGCTCGTCTCAGCCCTCGTCGACGAGCCCGATCTCCGCCCAGATCGTCTTGCCGTCCGCCGTGTGCCGGCTGCCCCAGCGCTGGGTGAGCTGGGCGACCAGCAGCAGCCCGCGGCCGCCCTCGTCGAAGGTCTTGGCGCGGCGCAGATGCGGTGCCGTGTGGCTGTTGTCGGAGACCTCGCAGATCAGTGTGGCCGCGTCGTGGATCAGCCGGAGCCGGATGGGCCGGATGCCGTAGCGGATGGCGTTGGTGACCAGCTCGCTCACCACCAGCTCGGCGGTGAACGACGCCTCGCTCAGGTTCCAGGACCCGAGCTGGTCGACGACCTGCTTGCGGATGGGCGCGACGAGCGCCGGGTCCGCGGGGATGTCCCAGGTCGCGACCCGGGAAGGGGGAAGCCCCTGGGTACGGGCCAGCAGCAGCGCCACGTCGTCGGCGGCGCCACCCGGCGGGAGCAGGGCGCGCAGGACGTGGTCGCAGGTCTCGTCCAGCGAGTCGGAACGGGCCGCCAGCGCCTCGCACAGGAGCATGTGGCCGGCGTCGACGTCGCGTTCACGCGTCTCGATGAGGCCGTCCGTGTAGAAGGAGAGCACGGTGCCCTCGCGCAGTTCGATCTCGGCGGACTCGAACGGCAGCCCGCCCAGGCCCAGCGGCGGCCCGGCGGGCAGTTCGATCTCCCGAGGCTCGCCGCCCGGCGGGATCATGACCGGCGAGGGGTGCCCGGCCCGGGCCAGCGTGCAGCGCCGGGAGACCGGGTCGTACACCGCGTACAGACAAGTGGCGCCGACCTCGCCGGGGCTGTCCTCGTTGCCCGTCTCCTCGGAGAGGCGGACGACCAGGTCGTCGAGGTGGGTCAGCAGCTCGTCGGGCGCGAGATCGATGTCGGCGAGGGTGCGTACGGCGGTGCGCAGCCGGCCCATGGTGGCCGAGGCCTGGATGCCGTGCCCGACGACGTCCCCGACGACCATCGCGACCCGCAGCCCCGACAGCGGGATCACGTCGAACCAGTCGCCGCCCACCCCCGACCGCGCCGCCGGGAGATAGCGGGAGGCCGCTTCGAGCGCGGCGGTGTGCGGCAGGGACCGGGGGAGCAGGCTGCGTTGCAGGGCGAGGGCGGTCTCTCGTTCGCGGGAGTAGCGGCGGGCGTTGTCGATGCAGACGGCCGCCCGTGCGGTGATCTCCTCGGCCAGCAGCACGTCGTCGGGCGTGAACGGCTCGGGGTTCCTGAACCGGGTGAGCACGGCGACGCCGAGGGTGGTGCCGCGCGCCTGGACCGGCACGGCCATGGTGGTGTGGATGCCGTACTCCTGGATCCGCTCGGCGCGTGCCGGGTCCCAGGAGAGCCACTGCCCGAGGTCGCCGGTCGCCGTCGAGGCCACGATGGCGTGTCCCGCCAGCAGCGCGTCGGCCTGGGGTGACGGTGCCGGATACACGTCCACGTTCCCCGGCTTGACCACGGCTTCGGGGGTGTCGTGGTCGACGGACCGGTGGGCGGCCCGGCGCAGGGTGACCGGGGCCGTCAGTCTGCCGGTGGGCAGTTCGCCGCCGTGCTCCGGAGGGTCCAGCAGGTCGACGCTCACGAAGTCGGCGAGGGCGGGGACGCAGACGTCCGCCAGCTCCTGGGCCGTGCGGGCGACGTCCAGGGTGCTGCCGATGCGCACGCTGGCCTCGTTCACCAACTGCAGCCGCTCCTGGGCCAGATACTGGTCGGTGAAGTCGTGCGCGGCGACGGACACACCGCGCACCCGCCCCTTGGCGTCGGTGATCGGAGCCATGCGGGCCAGCCAGGCGTACATACGGTCCCCGCCGACGGGGACGTACGTCCGAACGTCGGTGCCCCGGCCCGTGGTGAGCACGCGCAGGAGCTGCCGCTCGATGTCGTAGCTCTGCGCTCTGCCGGTCAGCTCGGGCGCCCGCAGGCCTCGTACGTGCTCCTCGGAGAGGCTGAGCACCTCCGCCATGACGGAGTTGATCCTGCGCAGCCGGAGCCGCTCGTCGTAAATGGCGATGGCGCAGGGGGATTCCAGGAGCCCGACGTTGTCCAGCGGATCGCCGGGCAGCCGTGGGCCGTCCCCCTCGATCGGCGTGACCACGAGCCAGCGGTCGGGCCCGGCGTCCGGCGGCCGCACCCGGTGGGCGAGCAGCCACACCGCCACCTCGCGGCCGTCGCGATGGCGGAGGCTGAGGATGCCGTCCCAACGCTCGCCCTCGGGGGCGCCGGCGGCGCTGTGCCCGTCGTCGGCCAGCAGATCCACGGCGGGGCGCCCCAGGACCTCGGCGGCCGGGTGACCCAGCAATCGCTCCGCCCCGGCGTTCCACTCGACGAGCAAGCCGCTGTCGTCGATGACCGCCCGGGCCGTCGCGGCCTCGTCGAACGGGTACTCCGGGCTCATGGTCGCCGCCACTCCATCGCGCACACTCACGGTGATCAAGCGTGTGACTTGTGCTCCAGCCTAGTGCTTCGGCGTCTCGCACGTATCGGAACCCCCTTGGTGCACTCTTGACTGCCCCGCGTGACGTCCCGTCAGAAGCCGTTTGTTCACGATCAGTTGTGAGTACTTCTGGGCTCTGATGCGGGAGAGTCGCCATGGCAGTCACTCGAAGATCGTTACTTCTCGCCTCCACGGCCGCCCCGGCGACCGGAGCGCCGCTGAGCACCCCACCGCACAGGCCGCGGAACTCGCCCGGGCCGCGGGTGCGGGGGTCGGCCGCCGCGCGGCCGCGCTGCGCGACGGCTGGTGCTTCGCCTTGGGCCTCACCGACCTGGTGCACACCGACGGCCGCACCGAGAACGTGCTCGCGGTCAAGGTGCACAACCGCCTCCCCAGCAGCCGCTGGTACTCGGGCAGCGGCATCTACCGCGAGGCCCGCCTCGTCGTCACCGAGCCGGTGCACGTGGAGCGCTGGGGGATGTACGTCACCACGCCCGAGGTCACCGAGGAGCGGGACGCCGTACGGGTGCGGACCTCGGTGGTGAACGCCTCCGCAAGTGGCACGGACGTCGAGATCGTCTCGCGGATCGTCGATCCCCGTGGCCGTACCGTGGCCCGCACGTCCTCCACGACAGCCGTCACCGACAAGGCCACCGAGACGCACGAACTCACGGTCTCCGAGCCGAAGTTGTGGGATTTCGCCACCCTGCAGCACCGCTACACCCTGAAGACCCGGACGAGGGCTTCCACCTCAACGGCGCCTACAGCAAGACAAGGGCTCCGGTTCTTCGACGAGTGGGGCGCGAAGGACGCCACCGAGATGGTGCTCGGGCCTGCGGCCGGGCAGCGTGAGCGTACGGACGATTCCCGCGAGGCAGGCGCGCTCACCCCGGCCGGGGTGGTCGAGCCCGATCACCCCACGCCCCCGAACTACCCGTACGCGGACGCCAGTTACTCCGGACGACCGGACACCCTCCCGGCGGCCATGCTCGACGGCGACCCGGCCACCGGCTGGTCCAACGGCTTCCTCAAGGCGGCCACGGCCCTGCTGCCCGCCTTCGACGGAGCCCGCTCCGAGGACTGGGTCTCGGTGGACTTCGGACGTGCCCGGACCTTCGACCGGGAAGGCGACCGATCGCGGCAATCCCAGCGAAGCGTTACGTCCGGACCGTTGACGGAGTGTCAGGTCGCCGACAAGCATGGCTGCGTCCGCATCTGGGAGCGCTCCCACCGGGAGCGTCACCCGCACCTCTCCCGAGGAGCCCAGACGTGAAACGACGCAGAACCATCCTGTTGTCCCTGACGGCCCTGCTGGCGGCCGGACTCACCGCATTCCCGGCCGCATCGGCCGGCGCCGAGGAGGTCGAGCAGCTCAAGAACGGGACGTTCGACACCACGACCGAGCCGTGGTGGGCGACCAGCAACGTCACCGCGGGTCTGTCCGACGGGCGGCTGTGCGCCGACGTTCCCGGCGGTACCACCAACCGCTGGGACGCCGCCGTCGGCCAGAACGACATCACGCTGGTGAAGGGGGAGTCGTACCGCTTCTCCTTCACCGCCAACGCCTCGCCCGAGGCGCATGTCGTGCGGGCGATCGTCGGCCAGTCGGCGGCGCCGTACGACACCTGGTTCGAGGTGACGCCGGAGCTGAGCGTCTCCGGGAACTCGTACGCGTACACCTTCACCTCGCCCGTCGACACCCCGCAGGGCCAGGTCGCCTTCCAACTCGGCGGCAGCACCGACCCGTGGCGCTTCTGCATGGACAACGCCTCGCTGCTGGGCGGAGTGCCACCCGAGGTGTACGAACCCGACACCGGGCCACGGGTGCGGGTGAACCAGGTCGCCTATGTGCCCGCCGGACCGAAGAAGGCCACGCTGGTCACCGACGCCACCGAGCGGCTGCCCTGGCAGCTGAAGAGCGCTGACGGTGCTGTGGTCGCGCGGGGCTGGACGGTGCCGCGCGGCACCGACGCCTCCTCCGCGCAGAACGTCCACTCCATCGATTTCGGCGCCTACCGCAAGCAGGGCAAAAACCTCACACTGGTCGCCGACGGGGAGGCGAGCCGCCCCTTCGACATCGGCACGGCCGCCTACGAGCGGCTGCGGCTCGACGCCGTGAAGTACTACTACACACAGCGCAGCGGCATCGCGATCCGCGACGACCTGCGCCCGGGCTACGCCCGCCCCGCCGGACACGTCGACGTCGCGCCCAACCAGGGCGACGGAGCGGTGCCCTGCCAGCCGGGAGTGTGCGACTACAGGCTGGACGTCACCGGGGGCTGGTACGACGCGGGCGACCACGGCAAGTACGTCGTCAACGGCGGCATCTCCGTGTGGGAGCTGCTGAGCACGTACGAACGCGAACTGCTCGCCCGCACCGGGGAGTCGGAGAAGCTCGGCGACGGCACGCTCGCCATCCCGGAGAGCGGCAACAAAGTGCCGGACATCCTGGACGAGGTCCGCTGGGAGCTGGACTTCCTGCTGAAGATGCAGGTGCCCACGGGGCAGCCGCTGGCCGGCATGGCCCACCACAAGATCCACGACGAGCAGTGGACGGGCCTGCCGCTGATGCCGCACGACGACCCGCAGAAGCGCGAACTGCACCCGCCGTCCACCGCGGCGACCCTGAATCTGGCGGCGACGGCCGCGCAGGCGGCGCGCCTGTACAAGCCGTACGACAAGGAGTTCGCGGCGAAGACTCTGGCGGCCGCCCGCAAGGCGTGGTCGGCGGCACTCGCGCACCCCGACCGGTACGCCTCCGAGAGCGACGGCGTCGGCGGCGGCGCGTACGCCGACAACAACGTCACCGACGAGTTCTACTGGGCGGCCGCCGAGCTGTATCTCAGCACCGGTGAAAAGGAGTTCTCGGACCACGTCCTCAACTCCCCGGTCCATACGGCCGACATCTTCGGTCCGCTCGGCTACGACTGGGCCAGGACGGCGGCGGCCGCCCGGCTGGACCTCGCCACCGTGCCGAGCAAGCTGCCCGGCCGGGACAAGGTGCGCCAGTCGGTCGTCAAGGGCGCGGACCGCTACCTGGCCACGCTGAAGGCACAGCCGTACGGGATGCCGTACGCCCCCGAGGGCAACCTCTACGACTGGGGCTCCAACCACCAGGTCCTGCACAACGCCGTCGTCATCGCCACGGCGTACGACATCACGGGTGCCTCCAAGTACCGTGACGCGGCCGTGCAGAGCATGGACTACCTCTTCGGCCGCAACGCGCTGAACATCTCGTACGTGACCGGCTACGGCGAGGTCAACTCCCAGAACCAGCACGCCCGTTGGTACGCCCACCAGCTCGATCCGAACCAGCCGAACCCGCCGGCCGGCACGCTCGCCGGCGGGCCGAACTCGAGCATCCAGGACCCCTACGCACAGAGCAAACTCCAGGGATGCGTCGGTCAGTTCTGCTACATCGACGACATCCAGTCCTGGTCGACGAACGAGCACACGATCAACTGGAACTCGGCCCTGGCCCGGATGGCCTCCTTCGTGGCCGGCCAGGGATGACGGCCGGCTGAGAAGGGACGGGAGGCCCGCTGCCGACGGGTGCGGCAGCGGGCCTCCCCTGTGCCGGGCGCTACCGGGTGATGTTCTTGACCGGGAGGTCCTTGCTCGCCCCCGCTATGTAGTAGTCCTTGGGCGCGGAGAAGATCACGAACTCGTTGTCGTAGTTCCGGATCTCGGCGCGGACGGTGAAGTCGCCGCGGGCGTCGGTGGTGGTCTGTGCGTTGTAGGCGCTCTCGAAGTACGTCCGCAGGAACACCCGGGTGCCCGCGATCGGGCCGTGCCCGGCGGGCCAGGCGATTCTGCCCTTGACGACGAGGGTGTCGCCCACGCGCACCTTGGTCTTGTTGACCCGGTAGGTGATGGCGCTGGTGACCGGCTTCACCTTGACCGTGGTGTCGGCGAAGGCCATGTGGAAGTCGGTGGGGTCGGTGTCGTAGACGGCCCGGAACATCACCCGGTGGCGCGGGAAGAGGTAGGGGCTGGGTTTGGCGTCCACGCGGTCCGCGGGGACGTCCTCCAGGGTGAAGTGGCCCTCGTCGTCCGTGTGGACGGTGCCCAGGTCGCGGGTCTCCCACTCGGTCGGGTCGATGGGGTCTCCCCACGGGTTCCAGGTGTCGAACAGCACCGATTCCTCGAGCCGGACCGGTGCGTGGGTGACGGGAGTGCCGTCGGCGCGGGTGAGGGTGCCGGTCAGGTCGACCGTGCGGTTGGTGTAGTCGGTGGTGGCGGTGCTGCTGGTGAGGGTCACCCGGTAGTCGTCGCCGTCCGCCGCGTGGGCGGGCGGCACGAGGATCGCGGTGGCGGCCAGGGCGAGAGCGGTGACGGCGGTCGGTCGGGCGGCCGTTGAGCGCATGTACACGTGAACTCCGTTGGTGGTGTGAGCTGTTGTCGTCCCCGGAGCACCTTTGGTGTCGGTATGGGGTCTGACAGCGGGACCGCGCCAGGAGTTGTAGGGGGCCGTCGGGTCGAGACGGCCCCGGTACATGTCGTTCGCCCGATGGTCGCTTCCGGTTCCCCTACGGTTCGTGCTCGACGAGCTCGCCGGGCCGCTCGTGGGCGGTCAGCGTATGGAGTTCGGCCTGGCTCAGTGGTGCGTGCACCTCGACGTACTCTCCGTGCGGAAGCCGCTTGATCACGCCCGTCTCCCGGCCGTGCACCACCCGTTCCTTGTCGCGGAGTTGCAGGCCAAGGCAGACGCGGCGGGTGACGACGAACACGGCCACCGGGACGAACAGCGTTGCGATGCGGATCGCCCAGGTCACCGTGTTGATCGACAGATGGAGGCGGGTGGCCAGGATGTCGTTGCCGCCGCCCGCGAGGAGGATCAGATAGAGGCTGATCCAGGCCGCGCCGATCCCGGTGCGGACGGGGCGGTTGCGGGGGCGGTCGAGGAGATGGTGCTCGCGCTTGTCGCCGGTGACCCGGGCCTCCAGGAAGGGATACACGCCGATGAAGACCAGCAGGAGCGGGAAGACCACGACCGGGATCAGCACCCCGAGGACCAGAGTGTGACCCCACAACGTGATCTCCCAGCCCGGCATGATCCTGACCAGCCCCTCGGCGAAGCCCAGGTACCAGTCGGGCTGGGCGCCGGTGGAGACCTGGTCGGCGCGGTAAGGGCCGTACGACCAGACAGGGTTGATCGTCGCCACGGCCGCCATCACGGCGAGCGCGCCGAAGACCAGGAAGAAGAAGCCGCCCGCCTTCGCCAGGTACACCGGCATGAACGGGGCGCCGACGACATTGCGCTCGGTCCGCCCGGGGCCCGCGAACTGGGTGTGCTTGTGGTACACGACCAGCAGGAGGTGCGCGACGACCAGCGCCGCCATGATGCCGGGGATCACCAGGATGTGCAGCGAGTAGAAGCGGGCCACGATGTCGTCGCCCGGGAACTCTCCGCCGAACAGGAACATCGACAGATACGTCCCCACGATCGGCACGGAGAGCAGGGCGCCGTTCACGAACCGCAGGCCCGTGCCCGACAGCAGGTCGTCCGGCAGCGAATAGCCGAACAGGCCCTCGAACATGCCGAGGAACAGCAGAGTCCAGCCGAACAGCCAGTTGATCTCCCGGGGCTTGCGGAACGACCCCGTGAAGAAGTGCCGCATCATGTGCGTGAGCATCCCGGCGACGAAGACCAGCGCCGACCAGTGGTGCAGCTGCCGCATCAGCAGTCCGCCCCGAACGTCGAAGCTGATATCGAGCGTGGAGGCGTACGCCTCGGACATGCGGACGCCGTTCAGCGGGAGGTAACTGCCGTGGTACGTCACTTCGTTCATCGACGGGTGGAAGAAGAAGGTGAGGTACACGCCCGTGAGGATCAGTACGGCGAAGCTGTACAGGCATATCTCGCCCAGCAGGAAGGACCAGTGGTCCGGGAACACCTTGCGCAGATACTTCCGGCCCAGGGAGTGGATGCCGAGCCGCCCGTCGAACCAGTCCGCGACCCGCTCGCCCCTGCCGGGCCCGGGCAGTTCCCGGGTGCTCATTAGAGGACCATCCCTTCTGCAGCCCTGGGTAGGGTTGTGACCTCTCGGTCCCGGTGGGTGCACGGCCAAGGGTGCGAGCCAGGTGATGGC
>NZ_JOFS01000023.1 GCF_000719285.1 Streptomyces bicolor
GGCCGGGATGGAGGAGCGCGGAGGGGCTGGAGCGGGGAGTGAGGGGTGGGGGCATTCGTCGGTTGGGTTGGTGGTCGCCGTTCCTCGGGGTTTGGAGTGGCGAGGTGGGGGTGCGCCGTGCGGGCGGGGGGAGTCGTCAGTCGGCGCGGTGGCCGCCGCGGGCAATCCGCGGTCACCCTCCGGCGTCGATCGAGCACTCCTCCCGTTCCGGCAGCCCGTCCGGCGTTTGAGGACGAGGCCCCTCAGGGCCGAAGCGGGGTCTGGGGCGGCAGCCCGGGCGGGGCGTTTACCCTGGGGGCAGGACGGCAGGGGGCCCGCGGGCGATCACCCGGCCAAGGCGCGGCACGCAACCCGTTTTGACCCGGCCAAGGCGCCGCAGGTATCCTGCATGTTCGTTGTGTATTGGCTTGCTCATTCTCACGGGACGGGCCCTTACACCGGTCCACCGGGCCGATGACCAGCGACCCCACGTACGCGGTATGCGTCGCCGCCGTGCGGTCCAGGCTGTCGTGATCGTTTCGGTGACCTGTTCAGGACCATTCACTCGAAGCGAAGGCTACGAACCGTGCGTACGTACAGCCCCAAGCCCGGCGATGTGACGCGCCAGTGGCACGTCATTGACGCTCAGGACGTCGTCCTGGGCCGTCTCGCCAGCACCGCCGCCTCCATCCTGCGGGGCAAGCACAAGCCGATCTACGCGCCCCACGTCGACACCGGTGACTTCGTCATCATCATCAACGCCGACAAGGTGCACCTGTCCGGCAACAAGCGGACCCAGAAGATGGCGTACCGCCACTCCGGTTACCCGGGTGGTCTGCGCTCCGTCCGTTACGACGAGCTCCTCGACAAGAACCCCGAGAAGGCCATCGAGAAGGCCGTCAAGGGCATGCTCCCCAAGAACACTCTGGGCCGTCAGATGCTCTCGAAGCTGAAGGTCTACAAGGGTGACCAGCACCCGCACGGCGCGCAGCAGCCGCAGCCGTACGAGATCACCCAGGTCGCGCAGTAAGTCCGGCCACCCCCTAAGACTGAAGAGAATCTGAGGAGAATCGTGGCCGAGACCACTGCCGAGCAGCCGCTCGAAGAGCTTGACATCGACAGCTACACCACCGAGTCCGAGGTTCCGGTGGAGGGTGAGTACACCTCCGAGTCCCTCGCCTCGCGCTTCGGTGAGCCCCAGCCCGCCGCCGGCCTGGGTCGTCGTAAGAACGCCATCGCGCGCGTTCGCATTGTGCCGGGCACCGGCAAGTGGAAGATCAACGGGCGTACGCTCGAGGACTACTTCCCCAACAAGGTGCACCAGCAGGAGGTCAACGAGCCGTTCAAGGTTCTTGAGCTCGAAGGTCGCTACGACGTCGTCGCCCGCATCGCCGGTGGCGGTGTCTCCGGTCAGGCCGGTGCGCTCCGTCTCGGTGTCGCCCGTGCGCTGAACGAGGCCGACGTCGACAACAACCGCGGCCCGCTGAAGAAGGCCGGCTTCCTCAAGCGCGACGACCGTGCGGTCGAGCGCAAGAAGGCCGGTCTGAAGAAGGCCCGCAAGGCCCCGCAGTACAGCAAGCGCTAAGCGCAAGCTGCCTCTGCTCGTACTCCGGTACTCCGAACGCCCCGGCGGCACGCACAGTGCCGCCGGGGCGTTCGTTTTATCCACGGGCTCGGGCGTATAACGGCACAAGACGTTCAAAGGCTTGTGTGATCCGATGCCCAGGCATGGAATGCCTGGAGGCGGGAGCCCCCGGCGACACAGCGACACAGTGAGCGCCGGCTCCGCTTTCGGAACTGATGTTTCCTCAGGAGGACAAGTGGGACGACTCTTCGGCACGGACGGCGTGCGCGGCGTCGCCAACGCGGATCTGACGGCCGAGATGGCGCTCGGTCTGTCCGTGGCGGCGGCGCACGTACTGGCCGAGGCGGGCACCTTCGAGGGCCACCGGCCGACGGCGGTGGTCGGGCGGGACCCGCGTGCGTCCGGGGAGTTCCTGGAGGCCGCCGTGGTGGCCGGTCTGGCGAGTGCGGGTGTCGATGTGCTGCGGGTCGGTGTGCTGCCGACGCCCGCCGTCGCCTTTCTCACCGGCTCGCTCGGCGCCGACCTCGGCGTCATGCTCTCCGCCAGCCACAACGCCATGCCCGACAACGGCATCAAGTTCTTCGCCCGCGGTGGCCACAAGCTCGCCGATGAGCTGGAGGACCGTATCGAGGCCGTCTACGACGAGCATCGGCACGGTGAGCCGTGGGAGCGGCCGACCGGTGCGGCCGTCGGGCGTGTGCGGTCGTACGACCAGGGGTTCGACGAATACGTCGGCCACCTCCTCGGCGTACTGCCCAACCGGCTGGACGGGCTGAAGATCGTCCTCGACGAGGCGCACGGCGCCGCGGCGGGCGTCTCGCCCGAGGCCTTCTCGCGGGCCGGGGCCGAGGTCGTCACGATCGGGGCCGAGCCGGACGGGCTCAACATCAACGACGGTTGCGGGTCCACCCATCTGGAGAAGCTGAAGGCCGCCGTCGTCGAGCAGGGTGCCGATCTCGGTATCGCGCACGACGGCGACGCCGACCGTTGCCTCGCCGTGGACCACAGCGGTGCGGAGGTGGACGGGGACCAGATCCTGGCCGTGCTCGCGCTGGCCATGCGTGAGCGGTCCGCGCTGCGGGCCGAGACCGTGGTCGCGACCGTGATGTCCAACCTGGGCTTCAAGCTGGCCATGGAGCGCGAGGGCATCGCGCTGGTGCAGACCGCGGTCGGTGACCGGTATGTGCTGGAGGAGATGAAGGAGCACGGGTACGCCCTGGGCGGCGAGCAGTCCGGGCACGTCATCATCCTCGACCACGCCACGACCGGTGACGGCACACTGACCGGGCTGCTGCTGGCGGCGCGGGTCGCCGAGACCGGCCGTACGCTCAAGGACCTCGCCTCGGTCATGGAGCGGCTGCCGCAGGTGCTGATCAATGTGCCGGACGTCGACAAGTCACGGGTGAAGACGTCGGCGGAGCTGGCGGCGGCGGTCACCGAGGCCGAGCGGGAACTCGGGTCCACGGGGCGGGTGTTGCTGCGGCCGTCGGGGACCGAGCCGTTGGTGCGGGTGATGGTCGAGGCCGCTGACATCGACCAGGCCCGGTCCGTTGCCGGGCGGCTGGCGGATGCCGTGAAGTCGGCGCTGGGTTAGGCCACTGGAGTACGTCACTCGAACGTACGTAACAAAGAGTGCATGCCCGATAACTGATTGTTTCACTTTCGTCGAGGGGGGCTCTGTCCGGCGCCCTGCCTCGACGAAAGAGAGAAGCACTGCATGAAGATCGTGAGCAGCACCCTGAAGCGCGCGGTTGGTCCGGCCCTCGCCGCTGGTCTCGTCGTCACCGCGGCCGCGAGCCCGGCCGCGGCGCAGACCCCCGGTTCCACGGCATTCCGTCTGTTCGGCAGCGTCTACCTCAGCGCGCGTGGCGGTGTGGCGAACCAGGTGACGGCCACCGTCACCACCGCCGGACGTCTGATCCTCACGGACACCACGGGCATCGCCGCGGGATCGGGTTGCAGTCCGACGTCCTCCCCCACCACCGTCGACTGCGGCGTCGTCACCACCAGCACTCGGCTGTCGGTCGGGCTGGGTGACGGGAACGACACTTACAACGGGGGGAGCATCGGGCTCCGTACCCTCGTCGATGCCGGCCCGGGTTTCGACTCCGTGACGACCGGCGGCGGCAACGACACGATCGGCGTGAGCGACGGCGTGCTCGCGGAACCCGTTAACTGCGGCGGAGGCACCGACGTCGTGTTCCGCGACGTCGGTGACAACATCAACGCGAACTGCGAGGTGCGGTACTAGAGACCGCTCACCTTCGCCGTACGCTCGCGCTGCCTGGCCCACAGCCACTTCTGGGCCAGCAGCGTGAGTGTGCCGGCGAGGATGATGCCGAGGAGGTTGAGCAGCAGTTGGCCCGTCGAGAGCCAGGTCTGCTTGGCGTCGTCGTAGATCAGGGCCACGGCCGCGTTGGCGGCCGCCGGGACGGTCGTGACCGAGATGGCGACTCCGACCAGGGCGCCGGACTTGGCGGACGTCAGGGAGAGAGTGCCGGCGGCGCCGGCGAGGACCGCCACGACGAAGGAGAACCAGTCGGGGGCATAGATGAAGCCGGTATTGGGCCGGTCGGCCTCCAGCTTGGCCTCGGTGAACAGGCCGACGGCGTCCATGAAGTAGCTGAAGCCCACCGTTGCCGCCATCGCCACGGCGAAGCCGACCAGGAGGGCGATCAGTGACCGCAGTGCCAGGCGTGGCGCCCGCTGTACAACGGCCGTGCAGATCCCTGCCAGCGGACCGAACTCCGGGCCGACCGCCATCGCACCCACGATCAGGATCGCGTTGTCGAGCACCACACCGCAGGCCGCGATCATGGTGGCGAGCGTGATGAAGGCGAGATAGGTGATGGAGAGGGTGGACTCCTCGTGCGTCGCGTCGGTCAGATGCTCCCAGAGCACCGCGTCCGCAGCCTCGCCGGGAGCATCCGCCTCGGCCTGATCGGCACGTTTGGACAGTGACAGATCGATGTTCTCGACGGCGATCGAGCCGTGCGTGTCGAGGCCCAATTCCTGCAGCTTGCTGAGGAGTTCGTCACCCGCCTCGCGCGCCACGTCGCAGAGCACGACGTCCCCGGCCGGATTGCGGGCGGCGCCCGGCAGCACGACCAGGTGCGTGGTGCCGACCGTCTTCTCGATCAGGCGGACCACGTCGTCCGTCTTGTGGGTTGGCGTGATCAGGCGCAGATGCAGCATGACGGCTTTCTAACAGACGCGCGTTACGGGCCTACAGCTTGCGCAGGCTCAGCCGCTGCACCTTGTGGTCGGGGCCCTTGCGTACGACGAGGGTGGCTCGGCCGCGGGTGGGGGCGATGTTCTCGACCAGGTTGGGCTTGTTGATGGTGCGCCACATCGTGCGGGCGTAGTCGAGGGCCTCCTCCTCGGAGACCTGGGTGTACTTGCGGAAGTAGGAGGAGGGGTTCTGGAAGGCGGTCTCGCGCAGCCGCTTGAAGCGGTTGAGGTACCAGTGCTCGATGTCCTCGGTGCGGGCGTCGACGTACACGCTGAAGTCGAAGTAGTCGGCGAGGCCGACCCGGGTGCGGCCGTCCTTGCCCGGGAGGGCGGGCTGGAGGACGTTCAGGCCCTCGACGATCAGGATGTCGGGGCGGCGGACCGTGAGCTTCTTGTCCGGGACGATGTCGTAGATCAGGTGGGAGTAGACCGGGGCCGTGACCTCGTCCTTGCCGGCCTTGATGTCGGCGACGAAGCGGGTGAGCGCGCGGCGGTCGAACGACTCGGGGAAGCCCTTGCGTGACATCAGGCCCCGGGCCTCCAGCTCCTTGGTGGGCAGGAGGAACCCGTCCGTGGTGACCAGCTCGACGCGTGGGTGCTCGGGCCAGCGGGAGAGCAGGGCCTGCAGGAGACGGGCGACCGTGGACTTGCCCACGGCGACCGAGCCGGCGACCCCTATGACGAACGGGGTGCCGGACTGGGAGCCCTGTTCGCCGAGGAAGGTGTTCAGCGCGCCTCTGAGGCCGTCCGTGGCGCCGACGTAGAGGTTGAGGAGCCGGGAGAGCGGGAGGTAGATGTCGCGGACCTCGTCGAGGTCGATGACGTCACCGAGGCCGCGCAGCTTCTCGACCTCCTCCGCGGTGAGCGGCAGCGGGGTCTTGTCGCGCAGCGCGCTCCACTCGGCGCGGGTGAGGTCGACGTAGGGAGTCGCCTCCGGGCGTTGCCGGTGGGCGCTCCGGGGCATCGAGGAGACCGGAGAGATCACAGTCCATTGTTACGGGAGTACGAACAGGCGGCGGCGTGGGATCGGTCACGCGCCGACGTTTCCGGGAGAAATCCGGGCAAGGCGGGGAATGTCAGTGGCGTGCGTCACAGTTGTGGGGAGGGTGGGCTCAAGCCGGGGTCCACCAACCCCGAGGGGGTCACCCATGACGTATGCGATCGAGGCGGAAGGCCTGGTCAAGCGGTTCAAGGAGACCGAGGCACTGGCAGGGGTCGACCTGGGGGCCCGTAGGGGCTCGGTGCTCGGGCTGCTGGGGCCCAACGGCGCGGGGAAGACGACCGCGGTGCGGATCTTCGCGACGCTGCTCAGGCCGGACGGCGGCCGGGCCCATGTGGCGGGGCGCGATGTGGTCAGGGAGGCCGGGGTCGTACGCGCCATGGTCGGTTTGACCGGGCAGTACGCGGCGGTGGACGAGAACCTGACCGGCACGGAGAACCTGCTGCTCATCGGGCGCCTGCTGGGGCTGCCGCGCCGGGATGCCAAGGCGCGCGCGGCCGAGCTGCTGGAGCGGTTTCAGCTGACGTTCGCGGCCGGGCGGGCCGTGAAGACCTTCTCCGGGGGTATGCGCAGGCGTCTGGACCTCGCGGCCAGCCTGGTGGGCCGGCCCAGCATCCTCTTCCTCGACGAGCCGACGACCGGCCTCGATCCGCACAGCCGCGGTGAACTGTGGGACCTGCTGCGGGGCCTGGTCGCGGACGGGGCGACGGCCCTGCTGACCACGCAGTATCTGAACGAGGCCGATGTGCTCGCCGACGACATCGTGGTGATCGACAAGGGCCGGGTGATCGCCGAGGGTACGCCCGACCAGTTGAAGTCACAGGTCGGCGGGCAGGTGCTGGAGCTGCGGCCGGTGCTGGGGCAGGACCTCGCGCGGGCGCATCTGCTGGTGGCGGGGGCCGCCGGGGCGGAGGCCCGGATCGAGGGCGAGATGATCACCGCGCCGGTGAAGGATCCCGAGCTGATGCCGTCCGTCGTGCGGGCGCTGGACCGTGAGGGGATCGCGGTGGGGGAGCTGGCGCTGCGCCGCTCCTCGCTGGACGAGGTCTTCCTGGCCCTGACCGGCCATCGTGCCGAGCCGGGCTCGCCCGAGGGGAACGGTGGCGCGGCTGTCCGGGAGGAGAGCGATCTGGAGGAGGCGGTGAGCCGGTCATGACCGCCACGACGACGACCGTCACGGCCCCGATCACCAAGTCGGGTCGCGTACGGCCGCTCGACGGGCTGCGGCAGACGTTCACGATGGCGTGGCGGAGCCTGGTAGCCGTCAAGCACAACCCGCTCGAGCTGGTGGACTACAGCATCACGCCCATCATGTTCGTGTTCCTCTTCACGTACGTGCTGGGCGGGCAGATGGCCGGGTCACCGGAGGCGTATCTGAAGTACGCGCTGCCCGGGATCATCGTCCAGAACACCCTGTTCATGACCATGTACACGGCCATGGCGCTCAACACCGACCTCACCAAGGGCGTCTTCGACCGGCTGCGCAGCCTGCCGATAGCCCGCTCCGCCCCGCTCATCGGCCGCATCACCGCGGACCTGGCCAAGCATGTGTGGGCTCTGCTGCTGATGATCGGCCTCGGCCTGCTGCTCGGCTTCCGGGTCACCGGCGGCCTCGACGGTTTCCTGCTCGGAACACTGCTCGTGGTCGTGTTCGCGGCGGCCGTGTCGTGGAGCGCGGTGCTGATCGGGATGCTCGCCGGGGACGCGGAGAAGGTGCAGGCCTTCGCGTTCACGATCATCTTCCCGATCACCTTCACCAGCAGTGCGTTCGTGATGGTGGACACGATGCCGGGGTGGTTGCAGGCGTGGAGTGACGTGAATCCGGTGACGCATCTGTCCGATGCGTTCCGGGGGCTGTTGCTGGGTGGGCCCGTGGCTGAGCCGGTGTTGTGGTCGTTGGTGTGGGCCGCGGGGATCGCGTTGGTGTTCTATCCGTTGGCCATGCGGGCTTATCGGGCGAAGACGTGACTTGGCGCGTGCGCCGGGAATCGCAGCGTGGCACGCCCTCCTTGGTCGTTCCCCTGCGGTGACGGAGCCGCGTCTGTCGGCCCGGCCGGGGCCCGCCTGCTGCGTTGCAGTACGACCGCGCATGTCGACGGGCGGGCGACTTCCGGCCATTTTGTGACGGAGAATGTTCGCCGCCTGCACTCTTTCTTCACATGCCTCACACATGCAACTCCTGGTGTGAGCACGGCGTTTGGGTGTGCCGCGCCGTGCAAGTGAGGTGGCGTACCGCAGTCCGGACCGCGAGGTCGGCCCTTGCCGCGTCCTGCCGGCCTGTGGCTAAGTTGAACGCCGCGCATCCCGAGGGGCCTTGACCATCCCTTCATGATGCGCGCATGTCATTCGGCGGCCGGGGGGACAGTGCCGTCACGGGGAGGAATGGTTCGTCATGCCGCGATGCCGGCTCGTTGTGAACGCCTGCTTTGTCGCTGCTGTCTGCTGCCTCTGCTTCCGCGCCGGGACGGCGGGCTGACCCCCTGCGTATCCCACCGCCCCTTCGGGCGGTCTCCCTCGCCTGCCTTCGCTTGCTCTGAAGGATGCCTCTTTGCGATTCAGACCGGGGTTGTTCAACTCCAGATCACGAATATCCGCGACGTTCAGCTCCGCAGTCACGTCCGTCGCCGCCCTGGCCGTCTTCGGAGGCCTGGCCGTCCAGCCCGGCCAGCTCGGCCGGGACGCGGTACAGCCCGTGGGCGCGACGAGTGACTCGTACGACGGCTTCGACACCAAGGCGGCCGAGCAGCTGCGCGAGGATCAGTGTGTGGCCGCTGGTGCCCTGCGCAAGGGCGGGCCCAACCTGTTCGCCCTCGCGCAGAACGCTCTCGGGCTGCCGCCCGACCAGCTCCACCAGAAGGTCAAGCGGGACCTCTTCGACAACAAGACCCCGTTGCACCAGGCCTACGACGCGGACAGCGCCAGCAGCGACCAGTGGGTCAAGAAGGCCAACGACCAGGAGCGCGCGTGGTCCAGCGCCGTCAGCGGACTGAGCTCCTACCCTGACGAACCACGCGGAGAGAACGAGATCTACGACAAGATCGGCCTGATGCCGTGGCTGTGGCAGTCGTACCACAAGTCGGTCGACTTGATGTTCCCGGCCCCGTACTACGATCCCTCGCCTCCCGCGGACGACAAGACGAAGGCTGCCGCGCTCGCAATCGGCGACCGGCTGTACACCACCGGGGGCACACCGGAGGAGCAGCAGGCGTGGAAGCTGTGGAAGAAGAACTCCGGGAACATCGAGCCCAACGAGCTGTTCGTTCCCCGGCTGTCCGCCGATGACGCCCGCATCTTCCTGTCCTCCGGCGGCTTCCCCCGCACGGCTCCGGCCCCGGACACCCCGGAGTTCCGCATCGCGGTCGAGGACTTGAAGGCGCGCTTCGCGTCATGTGCGTGGGCCGCCCCGATCGACCCGAACCGGGTGCTCGGCAAGGAGGCGGCGCAGGCGTCCGCCGAGTGGCAGCAGGAGATCGCCGCGCAGGCCACCCAGCGGCAGCAGATCCTCGCCGCCAACGTCACCGCCACGAAGGCGTTGCAGGAGGGCACATTCACCCTCGGTCAGGTCCTCGGTCAGTCGTGGCTCGCGGACTACGCCACTCGCTGGCAGGACTACTGGTCCGCCGGTGGGTTGGGCTGGATCGGTGACAGCCACGTCACGATCGAGGTGCCGGGCGCGGCGGGCAGCTGCCTGGACGTCGCCGGCGGCGGCAAGACCAACGGCACGCCGGTGCAGATCTACACCTGCAACGGCGGCGCGGCCCAACAGTGGACGCTCGAGGGCACCGAGGACGACCTGCACCTGCGCAATGTCGGCTCGCAGAAGTGCCTGGACGTGGCCGGGAACGCGTCGGCGAACGGCACGAAGATCCAGATTTATGACTGCTACAAGTCCAAGGGGCAGTCGTGGAAGGGCGACGTCCGTGCCAGCGCGCCCCTGAAGAGCGTGACCACCGGCAAGTGCGTAGACCTGAGCGCGTTCACCAAGAGCACGGACGCGCGGCTGTGGGACTGCAAGAACGCCGGCTCGCAGAAGTTCCGGATCAAGCCGTCCGGTCACCAGGGCACGGACAGCGCCTTGTACCCGGAGAAGCCGGAGTTCGACAAGGCGAAGAAGGTCGTCACCGACGCTCAGGCGGCGGCGAAGAAGCACCTGGCCGCGCTCAGGACACAACTGGAAAGCGCCAAGAAGGCGGCCACGGGGTCCGATACAGCCCAGCAAGCCGCGTACGGTATCGCGGATGCCGCTGGTGCGCCGCGGGGCCGTGGGCTCCTCGTCGGTCAGCAGAAGGCGCAGGTCACCAAGGGGTCCGTGGCGGCGCTGACGGCGATGGTCAAGGCCGCCGAGACAGCCGAGGCCGCGACCAGGGCTTCCGCGGGTGACAGCAAGACGATCGCCCAGCGCGCGCTCGCGCAGGCCGCGCAGTCGAAGGCAGAGTTCCGCAAAGAGGCCGCGCAACAGGCCGAGTTGCAGGCGAAGTCCGCGGCGGATGCGGCCAGGCTGCATCGCGACGATGCCAAGAAGGACAAGGAGACGGCGGAGGCGAAGCTCGCCGTCGCGCTGAAGGCGGAAGCGGACGCGAAGGCGGCTGCCGCCGACGCGCACGCCAAGCGGCTCGCGGCGGAGGCGGAGGAGAAGACGGCCAAGGCGGAGAAGGAGACCGCCGCCGCCAAGCAGGCCGAGGCCAACCAGCACAAGAAGAACGCGCAGGCCGAGGCGGAGAACGCGAAGGACGCCAAGGACAAGGCCGAGGCCGCGGAGGCGACCGCTGTCGCGCGGAAGAATGACGCGGTCAAGTCCCGCGACAAGGCCCGCGACCTGCGGGACGACGCGTGGGACGCAGAGCAGAAGGCGGATGCCTCCCGTGCGAAGGCGGACGCGACGGAGGCGTACGCCCAGGCCCACGAGTCCGACAGCAACGCGAAGGAGTCCAGGGCGGCAGCGGACGCGGCTTCCGCACACGCGGATGACGCCGAGGCAGCTGCCGGCCGCGCCCGGGGCGAGGCGGATGCGGCCACCCAGGCGGCAGCCGAGGCGGACGCCGCGGCCACCCGCGCCGAAGCCGCCGCCAAGCGGGCCCGCTCGAACGCGGACGCCGCCCAGGCCGCCAAGCTGAGGGCCGACGCCGCGGTGAAGACCTCGACCAGCGCCGTGGCCGACGCCATCCAGGCCTCTCAGCACGCCTCCTCCGCGGCCAAGGCGGCCGTCGAGCTGGCGGACGAGGCGGAGAAGGAGGCCAAGACCGCCAAGGGGCACGCCGACGAGGCGAACAAGGAAGCCGCCAAGGCCCTGGCCGCCTCGGCGAAGGCCGCCGGCTTCGCCCACGTCACCGCCCAGGCCGCCGTCGACGCGGGCACCGCCGCCGCCCAGGTCGCCAAGCCGGCCAACGACGCGATCGAGCTCGGCTCGCCGTACGTCGACACCGACTCGGCCGCCGGCCTGGTGGTGCTGACCGGGCAGGCGTCGAAGTCGATCGCCGACCAGCAGCAGGCCGTGGCCGACGCCCACGCCAAGAACGCCCAGGCGGAGGCAGCCGCGGCCAAGAACCTCGCCGACCAGGCGACGGGGGACGCCAAGGCCGCCTATCAGCACGCCGCCAACGCCGCCGGGCATGCGGCGGACGCCCGCGGCTACGCGAAGGAGGCCCTTGGCTACGCGGCCGACGCGGCGAAGGCAGCCTCCAAGGCATCGGCGTCACTGGCCCGCACCGTCGAATACCAGCGCCAGGCCACCGAAGACGCGGCCGCCGCCGACAAGGCAGCCGGCCGCGCTGAAGGCCACGCCAAGGACGCCCGCGCCTCCGCCGACCAGGCCGCCCTCGACGCCGAGGCCGCCCGCGACGCCGCAGCCGCGGCCGAGCAGTCCGCCAAGGACGCACGAGCGGCCGCCGACCGTGCCGACGCCGCCGCCACCGAAGCCGAACAAGCCGCCAAGGACGCACTGAAGTACGCCAAGGAAGCACAGAAGGCAGCCGAGGAAGCGGCACGCAACGCCGCGAACAAGCAGGTCTCGACCGGCGCGGGCACCGGAGTCGGCGGCACGTGGTACGTCGTCGACGAGGACAGCATCGAGATCACCGACGCCAAGCAGCACGACCCCTGCGTCATCGAGATCGGCTTCGAAGGCTGCACCACCACGTTCACGGTCACCTTCAGCGCGGTGGTCGACTTCTTCCTCTGCACCAACCCCGACACAACAGCCGGCGCCAGCGGCTGCCCGTCGGCGGACACGCTGCTCATCGAGAGCAAGCGCATCCCAGGTCTGAAGAAGGACGTCACCCAGTACTTCTCCAAGCTGGAACTCATCCAGCAGACCCTCACCTACAAGATCATCAAGGCGGTCCTGGTCCAGGACTTCGTCGACTGCTGGCACGGCAGCGCCGGCGGCTGCGCCTGGGCCCTGAGCAACTTCATCCCCGGCAAGGCGTTCACGAAGATCACCGAAGCGATCCACGCACTGGACGCCGCTATGAAGACCGGCACCGGCGTCGCCGACGCCTACAAGGCTCTCAAGGCACTCGACCTGGACCCCGCGTCCCTCGCCGTGATCGAGCGCTCGGTGAACGCCTACGAGGACGCGTTCACGGCCTGCACGCGCAACAGTTTCCCAGGCACCACCCCGGTGCTGATGGCGGACGGTTCCTACAGGCCCATCAGCCAGGTAGCGATCGGGGATCTGGTCAAGGCCACGGATCCGGCCTCTGGGGAACTGCGGGCCCGGAGGGTCACCAACACCTTCCAGCACGACACCCAGCGGTTGGTGGATATCACTGTCGCCGACGGCGGCTTGCTGACCAGCACGGCGGGTCACAAGTTCTACGTGATGGACCGCGGGTGGACGGTGGTCTCCGAACTGCGCGTGGGCGACCGGCTGCGCACTCCGGACGGCTCCGTCCGGGCGGTGACGGCCCTCTGGGACCGTTCGGGCCTGGCTCCGCGCGCGGTCCACGACCTCACCGTCGACGACCTTCACACGTTCTTCGTGCGCACCTCGGGTAAGCGGCCCCAGGACGTGCTCGTCCACAACTGCCTGGACCTCAGGCTGCACGAGAACGACCGGGGCGGACACACGATCGCCGACCATGTGGACATCACTCCCAGGAGGGCCGTCGACAAGGCCAGGGACGAACTGAGGCGCAACCCCAACGGCCCGGGGGAAACCTCGGTCTGGACCGACCTCGACACCGCCCAGGCTGCCGTGGACGCGGCCTTCGCCAAGTGGTACGCCGGTCACCGGAGCGAGCTGGAGACATGGATGAAAAGGACTCCGGTCAACTCGGAGAGCCCGCTGCACCTCAAGTCGTTCAAGGTCCAGCTGGACAACCCGGGCTCGCTCGGGACCGTCTACAGCCACACTGGCGCGAGCCGTCCGGCCGGCAACTCGGTTTCCATCACACTGAAGAGGTCCAAACACAAGCCTGGCTACATGGTCTACACGTCGCACCCGGAATGAGAGCCGCATAGCAATGGAGCGCAAGGACATCTGGATCGATTTCGGGTTCAGCGGCCTCACCAAGTGGTTCGGCAGCCCGTGGGCGGGGCAGATGACGCCGCTTGAGATCCTCGTGGCCGCCGCGGACTGGGAGGAGGGCGCGTACGCCCCCACCCTCCTGGAGGACGCCGGCAAGCTGCTGGAGTCGCCGCTGCCCACCAGAGTGATCGACATTCTGTGGTGCGCGGCCGTGGGCAACCAGGAATTCGTTCCAGATGGGCGATGGATCGACGGTCGGGACTGGCTTCGCCAGATCGTGGACGTCTGCAAGGAAAGGATCCGTCGGGACGACCCGCGATTCGATGCTCTCCCTCCAGCGCTCGCGTGCGATCCGGAACTGAGGGAAGCGGTCCTTGCCGAGTTGCGAGCGATCGCACCGGAGCTGGAGCGCGCCACTGCCGGCCACCCCTACCGAAGGGTGCCGGACGTGGTTCCGGCGCTGGAGCGGGTCGTCATCGAGGTTGACCCCGACCTCGGGTTCAGGCTCTTCCTGCGGGTCCTCAAGGCGTACCTGATTCCGATCAGCGAGTCCCAGCACCGGCGGTACCGCGAGCTGG
This sequence comes from Streptomyces bicolor, assembly GCF_000719285.1. Classification (GTDB taxonomy): domain Bacteria; phylum Actinomycetota; class Actinomycetes; order Streptomycetales; family Streptomycetaceae; genus Streptomyces; species Streptomyces bicolor. Next base: position 13,842 of record NZ_JOFS01000023.1, read on the forward strand.
GCGAGAGGTTCGGCTACAACGAGTCGGTCGTCGATGACGGCTCTCTCCAGTTCATGCCGCATGCGGACTGACTGCTGAGCACACCCCCGAGGGCGGTACCCGGACTTCCACGGGTACCGCCCTCGGGTCTGACCGCCGGCCATGACGCCGTGACGACCGTTGCGTCGTCGACGACCGGGACTTCGGAGGTCCCTGAAGCCGCTGGTGGCGGTTCAAGTGGGTTTCGTACCCCAGTGGGAATTTCCGATTTCGGGCACGCTGCGGCCCTTTCGGGCGCCGTTTCGGTCGTAGGCTGCCGCGCATGTGCGGAATCGTGGGATACGTGGGGTCGCAGTCGGGGCTTGAGATTGTCACGGCCGGGCTGAAGAGGCTGGAGTACCGGGGTTACGACTCGGCGGGCGTCGCCGTGCTGGCCGATGGGGGGCTCGCGGCGGCCAAGAAGGCCGGGAAGCTGGGGAACCTAGAGAAGGAGCTGGCCGAGCGGCCGTTGCCGACCGGGACCACGGGGATCGGGCACACACGGTGGGCCACGCATGGGGGGCCCACGGATGCCAACGCTCATCCGCATCTCGACAACGCCGGGCGGGTTGCCGTCGTGCACAACGGGATCATCGAGAACTTCGCCGGGCTGCGGGCCGAGTTGGAGGAGCGGGGGCACGAACTGGCCTCCGAGACCGACACCGAGGTTGTGGCGCATCTGCTTGCCGAGGAGTTCTCGGTCTGTGCCGATCTGGCCGAGGCGATGCGGCTGGTGTGCCGGCGGCTGGAGGGGGCGTTCACGCTCGTCGCGGTGCATGCCGACGAGCCCGATGTGGTCGTCGGTGCGCGTCGGAACTCGCCGCTCGTGGTGGGCGTCGGGGAGGGTGAGGCCTTTCTCGCCTCGGACGTCGCCGCGTTCATCGCCCACACGCGGTCGGCGATCGAGCTGGGGCAGGACCAGGTCGTCGAGCTGCGGCGGGACGGGGTGACCGTCACCGGGTTCGACGGGTCGCCGGCGGATGTGCGGTCGTACCACGTCGACTGGGACGCCTCGGCCGCGGAAAAGGGGGGCTATGACTACTTCATGCTCAAGGAGATCGCCGAGCAGCCCAAGGCGGTCGCCGATACGTTGCTGGGGCGCATCGACGCGGCCGGCTCACTGACGCTGGACGAGGTGCGGATCAGCGCCTCCGCGCTGCGGGAAGTCGACAAGGTCGTCATCGTCGCCTGCGGTACGGCCTTCCACGCCGGGCTCATCGCCAAGTACGCCATCGAGCACTGGACGCGGATCCCCTGCGAGGTGGAGCTGGCCAGTGAGTTCCGGTACCGGGATCCGATCCTCGATCAGCAGACCCTCGTCATCGCCATCTCCCAGTCCGGCGAGACCATGGACACCCTCATGGCGCTACGGCATGCCCGTGAGCAGGGGGCCAGGGTGCTGGCGATCTGCAACACGAACGGCTCCACGATTCCGCGTGAGTCGGATGCGGTGCTGTACACGCATGCCGGGCCGGAGGTTGCGGTCGCTTCGACGAAGGCGTTCCTGACGCAGTTGGTGGCCTGTTATCTCGTGGCGCTCTACCTGGGCCAGGTGCGGGGCACCAAGTGGGGCGACGAGATCGGGGCGGTCATCCGGGATCTGTCGCGGATCTCGTGCGAGGTCGAGCGGGTGCTGGAGACCATGGAGCCGGTGCGGGAGCTGGCACGGTCGCTGGCCTCGAAGAACACGGTGCTGTTCCTGGGGCGGCATGTGGGATATCCGGTCGCCCTCGAGGGCGCGCTCAAGCTGAAGGAACTCGCCTACATGCATGCCGAGGGGTTTGCGGCGGGGGAGTTGAAGCACGGGCCGATCGCATTGATCGAGGACGATCTGCCGGTTGTCGTGGTCGTGCCCTCGCCTCGGGGGCGGTCCGTTCTGCACGACAAGATCGTGTCCAACATCCAGGAGATCCGGGCTCGGGGTGCGCGGACCATCGTCATCGCGGAGGAAGGGGACGAGGCGGTGGTGCCGTATGCGGATCACTTGATCTGGATCCCGGCCACGCCGACCTTGCTGCAGCCGTTGGTGGCCACGGTGCCGCTGCAGGTGTTCGCGTGTGAGCTGGCCACCGCCCGGGGGAACGAGGTGGATCAGCCTCGGAACCTGGCGAAGTCGGTGACGGTGGAGTGAGCTGCGCTGGGGGCCCTGGCGCATGAAAGGGGCGAACGGCTGCGTGCCGTTCGCCCCTCTTGATCAGCTGGTCAGGCGGTCAGCGATCAGATGGGCAGGCAGGTCGCCGGGACCCAGCCCTCCACGCTGGTGCTGTTGGGGCCGCCGTAGTACCACTTGTCGCTCGTCTTGCCGCAGGCCGTGTAGGAGCCGCCCTTGACGGGCTTGCGGTCGCCGAAGCAGACCCCGCCCGGCTTGCCCTTGCCCCAGACGCCGACGGCCGTGGCGCTCGTCTTGGGCTCGCTGCGGAGGTTGACGGATTCTTTGGGCTTGACGTTGACGAGCGAGCTGCTGCAGTCCGGCTTCGTCGCCGCGGCAGCGGTGCCGGCGGTGGCTACGGCGCCGGTGAGGGCCGTACCTATGAGGGCCGCGGTGGTCAGCGCGGTGCCCAGAGCCTTCAACTTCAAAGCTGTGTCCTCCCGTTTCGTGCATAGCGCTCCGCGTGGAAACGCGGATCACTGGTCAGCGGGAAGATTACTGGGGGAGGGGGGCGTGGTGATCGTCGGGGTGCTGAGGGCTTGTATGAAGAGGGTGAAGGCTGCGGTTTGGAAGGTGAGGGTGGCCCTGACAGGGGCCTTTGAGTCGCGGACGGCTATGTGGGAGGCCGAGGTCGCGATTTCAACGCAGTTGTTGCCGTCGCCCTCGCCGGAGTAGGACGACTTGCGCCACTTGTCCATGGGTGCCTCACAGCTCTTTCGTCAGCCGGTGGATGAAGTCGCGCGACCGGTCCGGTTCGAGTGACACAGCTTCTACTTTACGGAAGCGCGTTCGATAGGAGTTGAGCTGGGCCTCGGAATCGAGGAAGACCGAACCGTGAGGCGCGTCGCGCGCGACCGTGTCGAGCTTGGGTACGGGGCCACCCACGTATGTCATCGTGCTTGAGGCTCGGGCGAAGCCGTCCAGGTCGAAGGGGATGACGCGCAAGGTGATGCGGTCCGCGTCGGAAAGCTCTAGGAGTTGGGTGAGTTGAACCCGCGTGGCAGCGCGGTCGCCGACCCTGATTCGTAGTGCGGCCTCGTGGATCACGACCTTGTGGGGGAAGGTGACCTTGCGCTGACGTGCCATTCGGTGGCGGACCCGCAGTTCAAGTTCCTCGGCGGTGAGTTCTGGCAGCCTGGAGGAGAAGACCGCGCGGGCGTAGTCCTCCGTCTGGAGCAGGCCGGGCACATACAGGATCGCTACGTCCTGCTGGAACACGGCGTGGTGGTCCAGCTCCGACAGGTCCAGGAACGGTGTGGGTAGTAGTCCGCGGTACTCCTCCCACCAGCCCTGTGTCCGATCGGTGGCAATCGCCACCAGGGCTTCGATGAACTCATCGTCTGTGCAGGCGTAGTGGGACGCGAGACGGCGCAGCCGCTCCTCGCTCACCCCGGTGAGGCCGGATTCGATGTGGCTGATCTGGACCGAACTCACGCCGAGCAGCGCTGCTGCCTCGCGGGCCTTGAGGCCTGCCGCGTCGCGAAGTCTGCGCAGTTCGACCGCTAGGCGCATCTGACGTGCCGTGGGTTCGCGCCTCAGGACCATCAACTGCTCCTCTTCCAACGCGCCTGCGGGCGCGACTCGTTCGGGGGTCAGATTACGCGATCGGCTTGCTCTGGATGAAATCTTAGGTCTACCGTCGGTGATGCGACGCGCACGCTGCGGAAGTGCACCGCTCCGTCCTGCCATGACGGCCGCGGCAATGACACCGCGCAAATCCCCTCCAAATCAAGGGAGTTCACGCATGCCCGGAACCGAACCCTGGGAGTACACGCTGTACATCCCGAACGACGTCCGAGCCGTCACCGTCTCCCGCCGCACCCTCCGGCTGATCCTCACCATGCACGGCCTGATCCGCCTCGCGGACACCGCCGAGCTTCTCGCGACCGAGCTGGTCGCCAACGCCGTACGCCACACGAAAGGGCCGGCTGCCCTGCGGGTTCGTTGGTCCGCCGGGGTGTTGCGGATCGGGGCGTGGGACGCGGATCCCGAACCGCCGGAGCCGCCGGGGGAGTTGGAGCGACTCGGGGAGGCCGAGGAAGGGCGAGGGCTGGCGCTCGTCAGGGCATGCGCCGACCTCTGGGGTTGGCAGCCCCTGACCAGAGACGGCAACCGGGGCAAGTACGTGTGGTGCGAGCTGACTTCGGCGGCGTGAACGTTTACTCGCTTCTCGAAAGGTTGCGCACATGGTCACATCAGCTCACGAGGGCATGCACCGGATCTTCCAGGAGCGGCCCGACATCCTGGCTCCCGTCTTCGGGGTGCTTGGCGTCCCGTTATCCGAGAAGGCGACCGTGGACGCCGTCACCACGGACGTGACGGAGACCAAGCCGCTGGAACGTCGCGTGGACACCGTGCTGCGCATCGGCCCGTCCGACGGCGAACACTTCCTGCTGGCCGTCGAGGCGCAGTCCGGCAAGGTCGCGGGCAAGGAGTGGAGTTGGGCGTACTACATCGGCTACCTCCAGGCGAAGTACAAGCTGCCCGTGTTGCTTCTCGTCGTCTGTCAGGACAGAGCCACGGCCAAGTGGGCGACCGGTCCTTTCGACTGCGGCACGCGCGGCTGGACGGCTCTTCGGATGTATCCGCTGGTCGCCGGGCCGGACAACCTGCCGGTGATCACCGATGCCCGGACCGTGGCGAAGAGCCTCCCACTGGCCGCGCTCTCCGCCTTGGCGCACGCCCGCAGCCCCGAATGCGGCGCCATACTGGAGGCCATCGGCAGCACCCTTCAGGAACTCCTGGAAACCGGTCCTGACACCGCCAAGTACTTTTTCGACTTCCTCGAAGTCACCCTGGGTAAGTCTCCAGCCGGAGAGAAATGGAAGGCAATCATGTCGACGTTCGTCAGCTACTTCCCCGGCCGCGGAACGGTCCGTGAGACGGCCTACCTGGAAGGCAAGGCCGAAGGCAAGGCCGAAGGCGAGGCCAAGGGGATCCTGTCCGTGCTGGAGGTGCGCGGCATCCCCGTACCGGACAGTGTGCGCGAGCGGATCACGACCTGCACCGATCTCGACCGCATGGACGCATGGCTGGAGCGTTCCCGCACGGTCGAGCGGGCAGAGGATCTGTTCGCCGAGGACCCGGAGGTTCCGGAGACCAGCTCTGAAGAGGCCTGAGCCTTGGCTGATCAGCAAGGGGTGCAGCAGGATGGCTCGCCAGAGCTGTTCAACCTTCTCCGGCTCGCTACCGCCTGCCTCGCGCTGGGCATTTTCCCGGACGAGGTGGACGAGGAGGCTGGTGACTACTTGTCAGGGCTGCACGACCTCAGACGGCAGGGACTTCTCCGCCTTGAGGACCTGACTCAGGTGTACTGCAGAGATCCGGAGCATGTCGCGCGCTGGGCCGCCGGCTTTGCCGCGGGGTATCTCGCGGCGTGGTCCGCAGCGGTACTGCGTGTCCTGGACAGGCGCGATGTCGTCATCGACAACCACGTTCTCCGGGCTCTCGACCTGTGGCCCGACGCGGATCTGCTCACCCGCTTCCTGGACCGGGCCGTCACCCCGGCGCGCAAGTCCGATCCGGTCGTCGGGAAGGCAGGCAGCGGGGCGCCGGGTGGATCGTAGAGTGCCCGGATGAGCATCATCGGGGTCGGTGTCGACAACAGTGACCCCGCGTTCACTGACCCGCCCGCACATCCCGCCAAGCCCCCGGAATCCCCTCCGCCACATCGTGCGCCCCAACCGGCGCCCCATCCGCCGCGAACCTCGCCGACAGGCCGTGCAGATACGCCGCGACGCTCGCCGCGTCCACCGGCGAAAGGCCCGCCGCCAGCAGCGATCCCGCCAACCCTGACAGCACGTCCCCGCTGCCTGCCGTGGCCAGCCACCCGGTTCCCGTCGGATTCACCCGCACGGCGCCCGCGCCACCCGCCTCCGCCACCAGCGTCGTCGACCCCTTCAACAGCACGGTCGCCGCATAGCGCCCCGCCAACTCCCGTACGGCAGCCAGCCGAGCACCCTCGACCTCCTCCCGCGCCACCCCGAGCAGCGCCGCCGCCTCCCCGGCGTGCGGGGTCATCAGGGTCGGTGCCGTGCGGTCACGGACCGACTCGGCGTCCGCCAGCCGCAGGCCGTCCGCGTCGAGCAGTACCGGTACGTCCGTCGCCAGCACCTCCGCCACCGTCGCCGCGTCGTCCCCGGCGCCCGGGCCGACCACCCAGGCCTGCACGCGGCCCGCCTTCTTCGGTCCCCGGTCCGACACCAGCGTCTCGGGGAACCGGGTGATCACCGCGTCCCCGGCCGGGCCGACGTACCGTACGGCCCCCGCCCCACCCCGCAGCGCCCCCGCGACCGCGAGCACGGCGGCGCCCGGGTACCTCGACGAACCCGCCGCGATGCCCACGACCCCTCGCCGGTACTTGTCGGTCTCCGCCGCCGGCAGCGGCAACAGCCGTGCCACGTCCGCGTGTTGCAGAGCCTCCAGCTCGACCGCGTCGTTCGGCAGCGCCAGCCCGATGTCCACCAGCCGCACCACCCCGGCGTACTCCCGCGCCGGATCGATCAGCAGCCCCGGCTTGTGCGTGCCGAAGGTGACGGTCAGGTCGGCGCGCATCGCCGTGCCGCGTACCTCGCCCGTGTCCACGTCGACGCCGCTCGGCAGGTCCACGGCGACCACGGCGGCCCTGGAGCGAGCGGCCGCGTGCGCCAGCGGTGCCGCCTCGGGACGCAGCCCGCCCTTGCCGCCGATGCCGACGATTCCGTCGACCACCAGGTCCGCCCGCTCGATCAACTCCTCGGCCGTGTCGATGCCGACGGCCCGGCCGCCCGTGCGCCGAAGCGCCACCAGCCCTCCCGCGTGCGCCCGCTCGGGCGTCAGCAGCACCGCCGTGACTCCCGCCCCGCGCCTGGCCAGTCTGGCCCCGGCGTACAGGGCGTCGCCGCCGTTGTCGCCGCTGCCGACCAGCAGGACGACCCGGCTGCCGTACACCCGGCCCAGCAGATCCGCGCAGGCGGCGGCGAGTCCGGCCGCCGCCCGCTGCATCAGCGCGCCGTCCGGAAGCCGCGCCATCAGCTCCCGTTCGGCCGCCCTTACCGTCTCCACGCTGTACGCAGTCCGCATGTGACCGAGTCTCCCGTACGGGGCGAACCTCGTCGCATCCATTGACGCTTTGCCGCCCCTTTGTCAAACTCACCGGCCCCCACAGGATGAATCGATTCAGTCGAATTGGGTTCGATGAGATCGCTTCGAGACGAGATCGCTTCGACGGGATCGCCGTGACGGGATCGCCGCGACCACATCGCTTCGACGGGATCGGTTCGATGAGAGGAAGCCCCCATGGGACGCAAAGCCGCCCTCCTCACCGCCGCCTGCGCCACCGCTCTCCTCGCCGCCGCCGGCACCCTCACCGCCCCGACCCCCGCCGTCGCCGCCGCCTGCGGCGAAGGCTCCTACCAGGCCGAAGCCGTGCTCAGCGGCGGCACCTGGACCGCGCGGCGCGGCAACAGCACCGTCTACGCGGGCGGTGACATGCGGGCCGCCGTTCAGGCCGCCGTGAACAGCCTCACCTCCGGGCGTACCGCCAAGGAGCGGGTGGTGGTGCGGGGTTCGGGAGCCATGTCCGCCGGGTCGCGCATCTCCCTGCCCAGCTACACCGTGCTCGACGTCTGCGGCACCATCAACGTCACCGGCAGCGGCTCCGGCGACCAGGCGCCCGTCTACTCCCGCGGCACCCGGGACGTGGAGGTCCAGCACCTGAACCTCACCGGCAGCCCGCTGTACGGCGTCTTCATGCGGAACGTCCAGAACGTCGTTCTCGGGCAGATCGACATGCGGCTCTCGGCGGGGCTGGGCGTGCGGATCGACAACCGCGGGGACACCAGCCAGTGGACGCGGAACGTCCGGATCGACAACGTGTACGTCTCCGGGGCCTCCAGCCACGCCGTGGAGACGTACGGCGTCGACGGCATCACCATCGGGACGGTCACCGCGCGCAATGTCGGCGAGTCGGGGTTGTTGTTCAACCAGACCATCAACGCCACCGTCACCAAGGTCGACGCCGAAAACGCCGGCACGGGCACCGGATACGCCGCGTTCCGTATGGCCAACCGCAACGGGCGCGTGGGCAGTTCCTACCCGACCAACATCCGGGTGGGCGAGGTCATCGCGCGCGGCGGCGGGCGCGGGGTGTTCTGCGTGTCCGAGAGCGGTGGGGCCGTCATCGACCGGGTGACCATCAACAACACCGGCAACAACTCGGTGCTGATCGAGAACTGCTACAACGTCAACCTCGCCGCCCGGAGCGGGACGATCAGTGGTGGCGGTGAGCTTCGGCTCGCGGCCCGGTCCGAGTTCCCGAACAACCGGGACATCACCGTGCAGAACCTGACCGTGACCAACTCGGCCATCAGGGAGAGTCCGTGCGGTGAGAACACCACGTTCCGGAACATCACGCGGGTGAACACCAGCCAGTCCATCTGCTGACGCGGGCCCGCCCGGTGGCGGGGGCTCAGCCCTCCGCCACCACCACCGCCGACGCCACCCCGGCGTCATGGCTCAGCGACACATGCCAGGACCGTACGCCCAGTTCGGCCGCCCGGGCCGCCACCGTCCCCGTGACCCGCAGGCGTGGCCGGCCGCTGTCCTCGACGAAGACCTCCGCGTCCGTCCAGAGCAGGCCCGCCGGTGCGCCCAGCGCCTTCGCGAGGGCCTCCTTGGCCGCGAAGCGGGCCGCGAGCGAGGCGACGCCCCGGCGTTCGCCGCTGGGCAGAAGCAACTCGCTGTCCAGGAACAGCCGTTCGGCCAGTCCGGGGGTGCGCTCCAGTGCCGCCCCGAACCTGTCGATCTCGGCCACGTCGATTCCGACCCCGATGATGCTCATGCCCAGCACCCTATGGGGCCTCGAAAGACGGGTGCTCAAAAGAGTGACCCCGCCGCGCGGCACCCCTCGCACCGCGGGCCCCCACGCTTCCCTGTGCGCATGATGAGCGGACGTATCGCATGTCGGAGCATCGCCTTGGTGCTCGCTGCGGCCACCTTGCTGCCCGTCGGCAGCGCCAAGGCCGACCCGGCGCCCCCGGCTTCCGGACCGCATTTCGACCCGGCGGCCCCGGTTTCCGACCCGCAGGCCGACCTCGCACCCTCGGCTCCCGCAACGCAGGCCGACCCGGTTTCCGACTCGCAAGCCGACCTCGCGCCGGTTTCCGACCCGCAGGCCGACCTCGCCCCGGCTTCCGACCCGCAAGGCGACCTCGCACCTCCGACTCCCGCCCCGCAGGCCGATCCCACGCCCCCGGCCTCCGACCCGCAGGCCGAACTCGTGCCCGGCATCCCCCTGAACCCGTTCGCGCCCGGGCAGACCGACACGCCCGACCAGGCGCTGCCGCCCGAGGTGTACACACCCAGCCCCGAGGAGGACGCCGTCGAGCCGCAGGACGCGGCGGAGGGGGCGTTCGACCCCGTGGAGTACGTCCCTCGTGAGGAGGCCACCGAGGAGGTGGAGTGCAGTGAGCGGACGGGGCCGCACCAGCGGCGGGTCGAGCGGTGGCTGAAGCTGGAGGTGGACGGGGAGCAGTCGGTCGCCGACTGCCGGGCCATCCGCGCCTTCCAGACCAAGCACAGGATCGAGCCCGCCAGCGGGTTCGCCGGGCCTGTGACATGGGCCACCATGCAGCTCGTCTCCGCCCGTAAGAACCCGAACGCCGAGAAGAAGTGCCCGGTGCGGGCGTACCGGGTCGCCTGTGTCGATCTCGACCGGCAGCTGACCTGGGTGCAGAAGGGCAAGGGGGTCGTGTTCGGGCCGGTGCCCATCCGCAGCGGACGGGAGGGGTACGGGACGCGGACCGGGTGGCACGCGATCTACTGGCGGCACAAGAACCACGTGTCGTCGCTCTACAAGAGCCCCATGCCCTACTCCCAGTTCTTCAGCGGCGGCCAGGCCTTCCACGGCGTCTACGGCAACCTCCACACCGCCGTGGGCTCCATGGGCTGCGTCAACATGACCCTGGACGACGCCCGGAGGCTGTGGGGGCTGTTGAAGAACCGCGACCGGGTGTACGTGTGGGGCCACCGGCTGGAGGAGTAGGTCAGGGGTCCGGCGCGGCGGCGTTGTCGGACCCCTCTGAGACACTGGGGGCGCGATGACAGAAACAACAGCCCTGCGAACCGCCCCCCTGCGCGCCCGCGCCGAGATCGATCTGGCCGCCCTGCGGGCCAACGTGCGGACCCTGCGCGCCCTCGCGCCCGGCGCGGCCCTGATGGCCGTCGTGAAGTCGGACGCGTACGGCCACGGGGCGGTGCGGTGCGCCCGCGCGGCCGTCGAGGCGGGCGCCCAGTGGCTGGGTACGGCCACGCCCGAGGAGGCCCTGGTGCTGCGGGCCGCCGGGCTGGACGGCGTACGGATCATGTGCTGGCTGTGGACGCCGGGCGGGCCCTGGCGGGAGGCCATCGAGGCCGATCTCGACGTCTCCGTGAGCGGGATGTGGGCCCTTCGGGAGGTCACCGAGGCCGCCGGACGGGCCGGCGCCGCCGCGCGCGTGCAGCTCAAGGCCGACACCGGGCTCGGGCGGGGCGGCTGCCAGCCGGGTGACGACTGGGCCGAGCTGGTCCGCGAGGCCCTGCGGGCCGAGGCCGACGGGCTGATCCGGATCACCGGGCTGTGGTCCCACTTCGCGTGCGCCGACGAGCCCGGGCATCCCTCCATCGCCGCCCAGCTGGACCGCTTCCGGGAGATGGTGTCGTACGCCGAGGAGCGGGGCGTGCGCCCCGAGGTGCGGCACATCGCCAACTCGCCCGCCACCCTCACCCTCCCGGACAGCCACTTCGACCTGGTGCGCACCGGGATCGCGACCTACGGCATCTCGCCCAGCCCCGAGCTCGGCAGCCCCGCCGACTTCGGGCTGCGGCCGGTGATGACGCTCTCGGCATCCCTGGCGCTGGTCAAGCATGTGCCGGGCGGCCACGGCGTCAGCTACGGGCACCGCTACACCACCCCCGGCGAGACCACCCTCGGCCTCGTCCCCCTCGGCTACGCCGACGGCGTCCCGCGGCACGCCTCCGGCGCCGGGCCCGTGCTGGTCGGCGGCAAGTGGCGGACGGTCGCCGGACGGATCGCCATGGACCAGTTCGTCGTCGACCTGGGCGGGGACGAGCCCGAGCCGGGCGCGGAGGCCGTCCTGTTCGGGCCCGGCGACCGCGGTGAGCCCACCGCCGAGGACTGGGCGCAGGCCGCGGGGACCATCGCGTACGAAATCGTCACCCGGATCGGAACGCGCGTTCCCCGCGTCTATAGGGATGCGTCCATGTGATGCGTTCGCTGTGATGCGGTCAGGTGACGCGGCCCCGTGGTGCTGCCACGCGGTATGTCTACGTGATTGTGGTCCTAGGAATGCGTGCGCGGGCATGCGTCCATAGGAGTGCGTCTATGTGAATGAGGAACGAGACGGGTAACCCGTAGGGCACACCGAACCGAACACCGGCACCATCGATCACCTACGCCACACAGCATCATCCACGTCACACAGGCACCACCCGACCCAGCGAAGAGGAGCGGTACGTGAGCGAGAGCAGCGCGGAGGCCGTCGCGGCCGTCGCCTCCGCCACGGGGGCGGCCGCGAACTGGCGCAGGGCGACCGGTATCGCCGGTGCGGCGATAGGCGTGATCGCGGCGGGCGCCGCGGCCGGCGTCGCCATAGAGCGGATGACGGTGGGCCGCGGCATGCGGCAGAAGGCCCGGCTCGCCCTCGACTCGGCGGGACCGTACGGCTCGCTGCGCGGCACACCCGGCAAGGCGCAGGCCGACGACGGCACGGAGCTGTACTACGAGGTCGACGACATCGACCCCGAGGCCGCCCCCGCCCTCACCCCGCGCCGGCGACGGCTCTTCGGCCGCAAGGCACCGGCCCCCGTCACCGTCGTCTTCAGCCACGGCTACTGCCTCAGCCAGGACTCCTGGCACTTCCAGCGCGCAGCGCTGCGGGGCGTCGTACGCACCGTGCACTGGGACCAGCGCAGCCACGGCCGGTCCGGGCGGGGCGTGGCCCAGACGCAGGACGGCATCCACGTCGACATCGAGCAGCTCGGGCGCGACCTCAAGGCCGTCATCGACGCGGCCGCGCCGGAGGGGCCGCTCGTGCTGGTCGGGCACTCCATGGGCGGGATGACGGTGATGGCGCTGGCCGACCAGTTCCCGGAGCTGATCCGCGACCGGGTCGTCGCCACCGCCTTCGTCGGCACGTCGTCCGGGAATCTCGGCGAGGTCAACTTCGGGCTGCCCGTCGCCGGGGTGAATGCCATTCGGCGGGTGCTGCCGGGCGTACTCAGGGCGCTGGGGCAGCGGGCCGAGCTGGTGGAGAAGGGCCGCCGGGCCACCGCCGACCTGTTCGCGGGGATCATCAAGCGGTACTCGTTCTCGTCCCGGGACGTCGACCCGGCCGTCGCCCGGTTCGCCGAGCGGATGATCGAGGGAACGCCGATCGACGTGGTCGCGGAGTTCTACCCGGCCTTCGCCGACCACGACAAGACCGAGGCGCTCGCCCTCTTCACCGACATGCCGGTGCTCGTCCTGGCCGGGGTGGGCGACCTCGTCACGCCCAGCGAGCACAGCGAGGCGATCGCCGACCTGCTGCCGGAGGCCGAGCTGGTCCTGGTGCCGGACGCCGGGCACCTGGTGATGCTGGAGCATCCGGAAGTGGTCACCGACCGGCTGGCCGACCTGCTCACCCGGGCGGGTGCCGTGCCCGCAGGGGCTACCGTAAGTGGCTATGGAAGCACCAGCAGCACCGCGCAACGCGGGTGACATCGAGCTCACCGTCACTTCTCCCGAACAGATGCGGGAACTGGGCCGCCGCCTCGCCAAGCTGCTGCGCGCGGGCGACCTCCTGATGCTCAGCGGGGAGCTCGGCGCGGGCAAGACGACGCTGACCCGGGGGCTCGGCGAGGGGATGGGGGTGAGGGGCGCGGTCACGTCCCCGACCTTCGTGATCGCCCGTGTGCACCCCTCCCTGGTCGACGGGCCGCCGCTCGTCCATGTCGACGCCTACCGGCTGTCCGGCGGCCTGGACGAGATGGAGGACCTCGACCTCGACGTCTCGCTGCCCGAGTCGGTGATCGTCGTGGAGTGGGGCGAGGGCAAGGTCGAGGAGCTGACCGAGGAGCGGTTGCAGGTCGTGATCCACCGGGCGGTGGGCGATACGACGGACGAGGTGCGGCACGTGACCGTCACCGGGCTCGGGGAGCGCTGGGCCGCGGTGGATCTGAGCGTGCTGTCCGCCTGAACGGGGGCCCTGCGGGGCGGGGGCCGGAGCGGGGTCGGCTCGCATGAACATTCCGACAAGACGTCGGCAAGATATTGCGTTCGTGGTCTTGCCCGTGGTCACATGGTATCCAGTCCGTAGTTAGGTGTACCTAACTACGTCCGCCCCCGGCCCCAGGAGGCGTCCATGCCGGCTTCAGAGAACAAGGTCCAGCAGCGGCCGCAGGTTGTCGCCGGGGTGTCCATGCGTGATCTGCTGGCGGCCGGTGCCGCCGCGAAGGTGATCTCGACGCCTCCGCGTGCTCCTGAGCCGGAGGTGGAGCGGGGGGCTGCTGGGCACGGGCATCGCGAAGCGGCTTAGCTCCGCTGGTGGTGCCGCTGGGTTGTGCCGGGATGGTGTCGTTGTGCGTCTGCGGCGCCGTGGGGGCTGGTCGCGCTCACGCGGCGGAGCCGCATATTCAGTACAGCCCCGCGCCCCTTGCGGCGTTGCCGTGACCGTTGCCCGGTCTGTTCAGGGGATTACTGCCACCAGGCGGCCGATTGTTGCGAACTCCCACATCGCGTTGCCGTCTGCGCGGGACTCGCGGATGCCGCCCGTCTTCGCCGTCGGGGCGGGCACCGGGGTCGCGCCGTCCACGGCGGCGCTGAAGCCGATGGTGATGTCCTCCACCTCGGTGAAGCGGACGACGTGCTCGACGGGGGTGCCGTCGGTGCCGGTGATCGAGTTGGAGCGGGACGTCACCGAGTAGACGCCCGGCGCGGGGTCGACCGTTCCGGGGGAGACGCGGAACGTGCGCTTGACCTTGTCGCCCTCACCGACCAGCCACACTCGCTCGCCGCCCACCGAGTACACGACCCGCACACCCGTACCGGACCCGGCGGGCAGCGCGGTGGGGTCCTTGCGGCCGTCGGGCGTCTGGGCGGTACCCACGTCGGGTGAGTTCGTCGCGTGCGGCCTGCCCAGGCCGTCCGGGACGCTCGCCGCGGCCTGGTAGGCGAGGAAGCCGACGGACGCGAGGGCTGCCAGGGTGAGCCCCGCCACGAATCCGGCGCTGCTGCTTGCCACCGTCGCCCACCTCGGTTGTTCGGTCGTACGTCGCGCTTTCGCTCGACCGTAGCAGTCGCCGGACGCCCGACCGGGGCGGCGCTTCCCGAGCCGCGAGCGCCGTAGGCTGTTTGCGTGCTCTTGCTCGCTCTGGATACCGCCACCCCCGCCGTCACCGTCGCGCTGCACGACGGTACGGACGTCATCGCCTCGTCGAGCCAGGTGGACGCGCGCCGGCACGGCGAGCTGCTGCTGCCGGCCGTCGACCGGGTCCTCGCCGAGGCCGGTGTGAAACTCGACGCCGTCACCGGCATCGTCGTGGGCCTCGGACCCGGCCCCTACACCGGACTGCGCGTCGGTCTGATGACCGCCGACACCTTCGGGCTGGTCCTCGGCGTCCCCGTGCACGGCGTGTGCACGCTGGACGGACTCGCCTACGCCGCCGACATCGAGAAGGGTCCCTTCGTCGTCGCGACCGACGCCCGGCGCAAGGAGGTCTACTGGGCGCGGTACGCCGACTCCCGCACCCGCCTGACCGACCCGGCCGTCGACCGGCCCGCCGACATCGCCGACCAGGTGGCAGGACTGCCCGCCGTCGGCGCGGGCGCGCTGCTGTACCCCGACACCTTCCCCAGCGCCCACGAACCCGAGCACGTGTCGGCGGCCGCCCTCGCGGGTCTGGCCGCCGAGAGGCTCGCGGCGGGCGAGGAACTCCCCGCGCCCCGGCCGCTGTACCTGCGCCGGCCCGACGCCCAGGTCCCCAAGAACTACAAGGTGGTCACCCCCAAGTGACCGAGCCCGTGACCCCTTCCGCCACTCCCTCCGGTCCCGTGCTGCGCGAGATGCGCTGGTGGGACATCGACTCCGTGCTGGAGCTGGAGAAGGACCTGTTCCCCGAGGACGCCTGGTCCCGGGGCATGTTCTGGTCCGAACTGGCCCATGCGCGCGGGCCCGAGGCGACCCGGCGCTATGTCGTCGCCGAGGGGCCCGACCGGGTCGTGGGATACGCCGGCCTCGCGTCCTCAGGGGACCTCGCCGACATCCAGACCATCGCCGTCGCCCGTGACCACTGGGGCACGGGGCTCGGCGGCCGTCTCCTCACCGAACTGCTGCGCGCCGCGAGCGACTTCGAGTGCGCCGAGGTGCTGCTGGAGTGCCGCGTGGACAACGTCCGCGCGCAGAAGCTCTACGAGCGCTACGGCTTCGAGGCGATCGGCTTCCGGCGCGGCTACTACCAGCCGGGGAACATCGACGCGCTGGTGATGCGACTGACCACCAAATCCAACAGCGGCTCCGCCGCGGGTTCACCTTCCGTACAAGGAACCGAGACCAATGACTGACGAACCCCTCGTCCTCGGCATCGAGACGTCCTGCGACGAGACCGGCGTCGGCATCGTCCGCGGCACCACGCTGCTCGCCGACGCCGTCGCCTCCAGCGTCGACGAGCACGCCCGCTTCGGCGGCGTCGTGCCGGAGGTCGCCTCCCGGGCGCACCTGGAGGCGATGGTCCCGACCATCGACCGCGCGCTGAAGGAGGCCGGGGTGAGCGCCCGCGACCTGGACGGCATCGCGGTGACCGCCGGTCCCGGTCTGGCGGGCGCGCTGCTGGTCGGCGTATCGGCGGCGAAGGCGTACGCGTACGCGCTGGGCAAGCCGCTCTACGGCGTCAACCACCTGGCCTCGCACATCTGCGTGGACCAGCTGGAGCACGGCGCGCTGCCGGAGCCGACGATGGCGCTGCTGGTGTCCGGCGGGCACAGCTCGTTGCTGCTGTCCTCCGACATCACCTCCGACGTCCGCCCGATGGGCGCGACGATCGACGACGCGGCGGGCGAGGCCTTCGACAAGATCGCCCGGGTGCTGAACCTCGGCTTCCCCGGCGGTCCGGTCATCGACCGGTACGCGCGCGAGGGCGACCCGGACGCGATCGCGTTCCCGCGCGGTCTGACCGGGCCGCGTGACCCGGCGTACGACTTCTCCTTCTCCGGCCTGAAGACGGCGGTCGCCCGCTGGATCGAGGCCAAGCGGGCGGCGGGCGAGGAGGTTCCGGTGCGCGATGTCGCGGCCTCCTTCCAGGAGGCGGTCGTGGACGTGCTGACCCGCAAGGCCGTCCGCGCCTGCAAGGACGAGGGCGTCGACCACCTGATGATCGGCGGCGGCGTGGCCGCGAACTCCCGGCTGCGGGCACTGGCCCAGGAGCGGTGCGAGGCGGCCGGCATCCGGCTGCGGGTGCCCCGGCCGAAGCTGTGCACGGACAACGGGGCGATGGTGGCGGCACTGGGCGCGGAGATGGTAGCGCGGGGCCGGTCGGCGTCCAGCTGGGACCTGTCGGCGGACTCCTCGTTGCCGGTGACGGATCCTCATGTGCCGGGGAGTTTCGGGGACGAGAGCCAGGGCCACGGGCACGGGCACGGTCACGACCATGTGCACGAGGTCAGCAAGGAGAACCTGTACTCGTGACGGTCGCGCTCATGTGGGAGGCGCGGGCGGTTCCCGGGCGGGGCGAGGAGCTGCTGGCCTGGGCCCGGGCTCAGGAGCTGCCGCGCCGGCCCCTGCGCCGGGAGACCTTCCGGGCGCCCCAGGACCGGGTGCTGGTGATCACGTGGTGGAACGCTCCGTACGATGCCGATCTTCCGGAAGTCCCGGAGCCGACGGCGGAGTTGGTGACCCGGGCGGTGCATCGCTGGCGGTTCGAGTCGGTCGGCGCCGACTGACCGACAGTTCCCACGGCCTGCTCTCGACGTGGCCCCGCCACAGCAGCAGGCCGTTCCCGCGCTCCCAGCGGGCGACCGTCGCGGCCTCGCCCAGCCAGTCAAGTGCCGACATCAGGGGGAACACGGCCACCCACGGCCACCAGAACACGGCCACGGGCAGCGTGGGCACGAAGTACCGGAAGAACAGGCCTCGGCTGAACCAGCTGTCGCGCAGGGAGGCATGGGCAGGCAGCACCGCGCGGGTGTCCTCGACGGAGACCGCCTTCTCGAACCGTCGTACCTCACTGAAGCCCTTGATCCTGGTCATCTTGAGGAGATTCCAGACCACGAGCCAGGCGAGCAGGAGGGCGAAGAACCCCAGCGTGCGGGGTTCCACCGAAGGGAAGCCGCGAACGAGGAACGCCACCGTCACGCTGACGGCAGTGGAGGCGAGCACCGAGAAGGCGGCCCGCAGTTCGTGGTGAAGCAACCTGTCCATGGCTCCCCCGTCGCCTTCGGGCGCGGAGGCTACTCCACCCCCGACACCTCCGTCGCACAGAGGAGCCGCCGGTCGGGGCCGAGGACCCGGACAGGGCCCGTGAGGTTCAGTCGTGCCGTGTGGCGCACGTCCGCGCTGGACGCCGCCAACCGTAGTTCGAGGGCACCCGGCTCAACCACCCGCCGCCCTGAACGGTCGGTGAACGCCGAGAGATCCGTGTGGAACCGGAAGGTCACCCGCGCCGCCTCGCCGGGCGCCAACTCCACGCGCTGATAGCCGATCAGCCGTACGTCCGGGCGGGTCACCGACGCCACCGGGTCGTGCAGGTACAGCTGCACGACCTCCGCGCCCGCGCGGTCGCCCGTGTTGCGGACGGTCACCGCCATGTCGTACGAGCCGTCCGTGCCGATCTCCGCGTCCCCGGCCTCCGCAGCCCCGTCCCCCGTGGCCTCCCACGCGAACGACGTGTACGACCGCCCGTGCCCGAACGCGTACAACGGCGTCGGATCCAGGTTGCTCACCTCCCCCGCCAGCCCCAGCGGCGGCTGGAGGTACGTCCACGGCTGCCCCCCGGGCACCCGCGGCACGCTCACCGGCAGTCGCCCCGACGGGTTGACGCGGCCCGACAGCACTCCCGCGACTGCCGGGCCGCCCTCCTCCCCCGGGAAGAACGCCTGGACGACGGCGGCCAGTCGCCCGTGCCAGCGGCCCAGCGCGTACGGGCGGCCGGTGAGGAGGACCAGGACCACCGGGACGCCGGTCGCCACCAGCCTGTCCAGCAACTCGCCTTGCACTCCCGGTAGTTGGAGGTCCGTCACATCGCAGCCCTCGCCCGACGTGCCCCGCCCGAACAACCCCGCCCGGTCGCCCAGTACCGCCAGGCACACATCCGCCTCCGAGGCCCGTGCCACGGCCTCCTCGAAGCCCGCCGTGTCCGGGTCCGAGACCCCGCAGCCGTCGGCGAACGTCACCTTGGCGTCGGGAAGTTCGGTGCGCAGCGCCTCCAGGACCGTCGGGATCTCGATGCCCATCGGCACCTCGGGGTGGTGCGTGAGGACGTGGGAGGGGAAGGAGTAGCAGCCCAGCATCGCCAGGGCGTCCGCCGCGCGCGGGCCGACGACCGCGATACGGGCGTCGGGGGGCAGCGGCAGGACACCGTCCGGGTTGTCCAGCAGGACCACCGACTCCTCGGCCACCCGGCGGGCCAGGGCGCGGTTCGCGGGGGAGTCCAGGTCGAGGCGCTCCGTGGGCGGCTCCGGGTTCCAGTCCTCGTCCAGGAGGCCCAGCTCGCACTTCTGGAGGAGCACCCGGCGGGCTGCCCGGTCCACCAGCTCCTCCGGGACCTCGCCCGCCCGGACCGCCTCCACCAGCGGTTTCCCGTAGCACTTCACGGTCGGCAGCTCCACGTCGATACCGGCCGCCAGGGCCGCGTGCGCCGCCTGTGCCGGGCTGCCCGCCACGCGGTGCAGGGTCTCAAGGAAGCCGATGCCGAAGTAGTCGGCCACGACCGTCCCCGTGAAACCCCACTGCTCGCGGAGGAGTTCGGTCAGCAGTGCCGGGTCCGCCGAGGCCGGCACGCCGTCCGTCTCGTTGTACGCCGCCATCACCGACCGCGCCCCGCCCTCGCGCAGCGCCATCTCGAACGGAGGGAGGGTGACGTCCGCGAACTCCCGGACGCCCGCCCGTACCGGCGCCAGGTTGCGCGCGCCCGCCGAGGACGCGTACCCGGCGAAGTGCTTGAGCGTCGCGACGACCCCGGCCGACTCCAGGCCCCGGACGTAGGCCGCGCCGATCGTGCCGGTCAGGTACGGGTCCTCGCCGACGGTCTCCTCGACCCGGCCCCAGCGCGGATCGCGTACGACGTCCAGGACCGGCGCGAGGCCCTGGTGCACGCCGACCGCGCGCAGGTCGCGGCCGATGTGCCGGGCCATCTCCTCGATGAGCGGCGGATCGAACGACGCCCCCCAGGCCAGCGGTACCGGGTAGGCGGTGGCCCGCCATGCCGTGAAGCCCGCCAGGCACTCCTCGTGGGCCACCGCCGGGATGCCGAAGCGGCCCGCCTCGGCGATGCGGCGCTGGGCGCGGGCCAGTGCCTGCGCGCCCAGCGCCGGGTCCACGGGGGCGGTGCCGAAGGAGCGGGTGAGCTGGCCGAGGCCGTGGGTGATCAGCTCGGCCCAGTCGTAGTCGACGGTCATGTCGTGCTGGTGCGGGGCGACTCCCTCGGCCCGTGCCTCGCCGTCCGTGGCGGCGCCCACCCACACGCCGTACAGCTGGGCGGTCTTCTCCTCCAGGGTCATCCGGGGGAGGAGGTCGTCGACGCGGGCGGCGGCGGGCAGGGCGGGGTCGCGCCAGGGGGCGGTGGTCATGAAACTCCTGTCGGGGCGATGGCCCACTCGCGAATGTTTCGTTATTCACCTCGAATGTTCCGGGAACTTAGGGGTGGCGAGAAGGGTTCGTCAAGAGGCCGCGCAGGGATACGATCGCCGCCATGACAGCCCGTGAGCCCGTTGAAACCCGGACGACAGATTCGGAAAGCCGGTCGACCGAGTCGGTGAACCGGTCGGCGACGTCGAAACCCCGGACGACCGCGACCGCGGCATCGACGACCGGCCGGTCCGCGCAGACCGCGACGCTCGCCGAGATCGCCCGCGAGGCCGGTGTCTCCGCGCCGACTGTTTCGAAGGTCCTCAACGGCCGTGCCGACGTCGCCCCGGCCACCCGCACCCGTGTCGAGGGACTGCTGCGCGCCCACGGCTACCGGCGCCGCCGCGCCGAGGCCAGCCGCTCCCCCTTGATCGACCTGGTCTTCCACGAGCTGGAGAGCGCGTGGGCGATGGAGGTCATCCGGGGTGTGGAGAACGTCGCCCGGGACGCCGGCCTGAGCGTGGTGCTGAGCGAGAGCGCGGGGCGGCTGACCCCCGGCCGGACCTGGGCCGACCAGGTCGCCGCCCGCCGCCCGCACGGCGTCATCCTCGTGCTGTCCGGCCTGGACGAGTCCCAGCGTGCCCTGCTGACCAGCCGCTCGATCCCCTTCGTGGTGATGGACCCGGCGGGCGACCCGGGCGCCGACGTGCCGTCCATCGGGGCCACCAACTGGCAGGGCGGCCTCGCCGCCACCCGGCACCTGGTCGAGCTGGGGCACCGCAGGATCGGTGCGATCACCGGGCCGTCCCGGATGATGTGCAGCCGCGCCCGCATCGACGGCTACCGCGCGGCCCTGGAAACGGCGGGGCTCCCGGTCGACCAGGACCTGATCCGGCCCGGCGACTTCCATCACGAGACCGGCTACCGGCAGGGCCTGGAACTGCTGCGCCGCCCGGACCGGCCGACCGCCGTCTTCACCGGCAACGACCTCCAGGCGCTCGGGCTGTACGAGGCCGCGCGCGAGCTGGGGCTGCGGATTCCGGAGGACCTGAGCGTGGTCGGCTTCGACGATCTGCCGGTCACCCGCCTGGTGGGACCACCGCTGACGACCGTACGGCAGCCGCTGATGGAGATGGCGGAAGCGGCGGCGAAGCTGGTCCTCGACCTGGCGCGGGAGGAGGGAGCGCCGGCGGCGACTCGGGTGGAGCTGGCGACGAGTCTGGTGGTGCGCAGCAGTACGGGGGAGCCTCCAGCGGTTTAGCAGGAGCGGCCTGTTGCTCTCTTGACGGGTGTTGCGGGGCGTCTCACACTTCACCGAAGCCAATCGGTTGTTCGACCGAAACTTTCGGGGCCCCGCAATGAGATCTCTGGCATCGCCCAGGCCCTCACCATCTCGCACCGAAACCGGCGTAACGCCTCGTACAACGGGACGGTTCCCGACGGCAGTTCGGTGACCTTCGGGGAAGTCTGAGAATTTCCGAAGAAAACCCGGTCTGACGTTCCTGGCCGTAATAATTCGGACTTACGTTCCTCTCTGTGACTGGACGAGACGAGAACGGGGACGACGGCAGACGAACGGGCCGGCGGTCGAGGGCGCTGAAGACCGCCGGCTTCGTCCTGGTGGGCGCGCTGGTGCTGGGCGTGGGGACGGCCGGCTGGGCCTACTGGCAGCTGAACGACAACATCACGAGCGTCGACATCAACAGCGCCCTCGGCGACAACCGCCCACCGAGGGCGATGACGGCACCGCAGTCCTCGGCGTCCGCGTCCCCCCTGCCCACCGGGTCCCTGAACATCCTGGTCCTGGGCTCGGACTCGCGCAGGGGCGAGGAGAACCAGGAACTGGGCGGCGGCAGCAGCACGGGTGCCCGCTCGGACACGGCGATGGTCGTCCACCTCGACGCCGGCCGCACCGAGGCGACGGTCGTCAGCATCCCGCGCGACACCCTCGTCACCCGGCCGTCCTGCCCCCTGTCGTCGGGTGGCTCGACGGAGGTGGCCCACAACGCGATGTTCAACAGCGCGTACGCGATCGGCGGCCCCGTCTGCGCGGTGAAGACGGTCGAGTCGATCACGAACATCCGCATGGACCACTACATCGAGATCGACTTCTCGGGCTTCGCGAAGCTGGTGGACGCGCTGGGCGGTGTCACGGTCACCACGGACGAGGACATCGACGACGAGGACAGCCACCTCCGACTGGAGGCAGGCACGCATCACCTGGACGGGGAGCGGGCACTTGCCCTGGCCCGCACCCGGCACGGTATAGGCGACGGCAGTGACCTCGGCCGCATCGGCCTGCAGCAGAAGCTGGTGAAGGCCCTCCTGGACCAGATCTCCGCCACGTCCCTCCTCACCGACCCGGCCCAGCTCTACCGCGTCGCCGACGCGGTGACGGGCAGCCTCACGACGGACACGGGACTGGACTCGCTGAGCGAGCTGATGAGCCTCGGACAGAGCCTGAGCGGCCTGTCGTCGGACGCCGTGCGGACGGTGACGATGCCGGTGGTGCCGGCGCCTTCGGACCGCAACCGGGTGGTCGCCGAGGAGCCGGAGGCGGGGAGCCTGTGGGAGTCCCTGCGCTGAGAAAAAACCTTCGAAGAAATCCTGAGGGCGTGTCGATCCAGGGGTGTGCTGATCGACGCAAGGGTGAGAGGCCGGGAAGGACCCGGTCACCGACCCTGAGGAGTCACCATGCCGCGCTACCTGTCGCTCGTCCGGATCGACGAGTCCACCGCGCCCGCCGAGGGCCCCAGCCCCGAGCTGATGCAGCGCATGGGGGAGTTGCTGGAGGAGATCACCAAGGCCGGCGTGATGCTCGACAACGCCGGCCTCACCCCGTCGGCGCAGGGCACCCGCGTGCACTGGGACGGGGCGAAGACCTCCGTCACCGACGGGCCCTTCACCGAGTCCAAGGAAGTCATCGGCGGCTACGCGATCATGCAGTGCAAGGACAAGGCCGAGGCGCTGGAGTGGGCCTCGCGGTTCCTGAAGGTCCACGGGGAGGAATGGCAGGTCACCTGTGAGGTGCGGGAGATCGTCGAGGGCTGACCTGCCCTCCTTGGATCCACGGCCGCAGGGGTGTTGCATGGTGGGCTGTGACCTCGCAGCCCACCGACGACCGACGCGGAACCGTGGACACGACGGCGACCGTCGAGACCGTCTTCCGCATCGAGTCCCCCCGCGTCATCGCCGCCGTCACCCGCCTGGTCCGCGACGTCGGCATCGCCGAGGAGCTCGCGCAGGACGCGCTGGTCGCCGCGTTGGAGCAGTGGCCCCGGGACGGCGTCCCAGACAACCCCGGCGCCTGGCTCATGGCCACCGCCAGGCACCGCGCCGTCGACCTGATCCGGCGCCGCGAGAACTACGCCCGCAAGCTCGCGGAGATCGGCCGCGACCTGGAGACGACCGCGCCGCCCGAGGAGCCGTCCGACCCCGAGGACATCGACGACGACCTGCTCCGCCTGGTCTTCACCGCCTGCCACCCGGTCCTGTCGCCGCAGGCCCGGATCGCCCTCACGCTCCGCCTGCTCGGCGGTCTGACGACACCGGAGATCGCCCGGGCGTTCCTGACCCCGGAACCGACGGTCGCCCAGCGCATCGTCCGCGCCAAGCGCACGCTCGCCACGCAGAACATCGCCTTCGAGGTCCCGTACGGCCCCGACCGCGAGGCCCGCCTCGGCTCGGTCCTGGAGGTCATCTACCTGATCTTCAACGAGGGCTACGCCGCCACGGCCGGCGACGACTGGCTGCGCCCGGCCCTGTGCGAGGACGCGCTGCGCCTGGCCCGCGTGCTGTCCGGGCTGATGCCGAAGGAGCCGGAGGTGCACGGCCTGACCGCGCTCCTGGAGTTCCAGGCCTCCCGTACGGCGGCCCGCACCGGCCCGTCCGGGGAACCGGTCCTCCTCAAGGACCAGAACCGCACCCGCTGGAACCGCATGCTCATCGCCCGCGGTATCAGGGCGCTGGCCCGCGCG
Source organism: Streptomyces bicolor (assembly GCF_000719285.1). GTDB lineage: Bacteria > Actinomycetota > Actinomycetes > Streptomycetales > Streptomycetaceae > Streptomyces > Streptomyces bicolor. Next base: position 37,778 of record NZ_JOFS01000023.1, read on the forward strand.
GACGCCACGGCCACCGGCGCCCTGGGCCCGTACGCCCTCCAGGCGGCCATCGCGGCCTGCCACGCGCACGCGTACCGCTACGAGGAGACGGACTGGAAGACCATCGCCACCCTGTACGGCCTCCTCGCCGCCCGGGCCCCTTCCCCCGTGGTCGAGCTGAACCGCGCGGTCGCCGTCTCGATGGCCGAGGGCCCGGAGCCCGCCCTGCGGATCGTCGACACGATCGCCTCCGAACCCGCCCTCCGCGACTACCACTTGCTGCCGAGTGTGCGCGGCGATCTGCTGCTCCGTCTCGGCCGTACGGCCGATGCGCGGGCGGAGTTCGAGCGGGCGGCGGAGCTGACGCGGAACGAGCGGGAGCGGGAACTGTTGCTGCGCCGGGCGGCGAAGACCTGGTGACTCAGGCCGGCCGGCCCACCAGCATCGTCGGCGCACCCGCCACCCGCGTCAGGAACACCGTCGCCGAATGGGGCCCCTGAGGCCTGACCTTCTTCCGCAGCTCCTCCGGCTCGACGGCCGACCCCCGCTTCTTCACGGTCAGCGTGCCGACCGCCCGCTCACGCAGCAGCGCCTTCAGCTTCTTGACGTTGAAGGGCAGTTGGTCGGTGATCTCGTACGCCGTCGCGTACGGCGTCGGCCGCAGCTCGTCCGCCGTGACGTACGCGATGGTCGCGTCGATCAGCCCGCCGTCCAACTGCCGAGCGACCTCGGCGACCAGGTGCGCGCGGATGACGGCGCCGTCGGGTTCGTACAAGTACCGTCCGACGGGCCGGACTTCAGGGTCGCTGAGCTGCTGGGACAGCAACGAGCGCGGGCCGGGCAACAGCGTTGCCCGCACCGCCCCCGGCTCCGTCCCGAACCACAGCACCGCCTCCTTCACATCACCACCGTCCGAGATCCACTCGGCCTCGGCGTCGTCCGGGATCGCCTCATGGGGAACGCCCGGCGCGATCTTCAGCGCGGCGCGTGGCGCCTTCCGCGCCGCCTCCACGGCCCAGGACAACGGCGGTGAATACGCCTCGGGATCGAAGATCCTCCCGCGGCCACCTCGCCGCGCCGGATCGACGAACACGGCGTCGTAGCCGCCCGTGTCCACCCCGACGACATCCGCCTCCCGCACCTCGACCAGATCCCCGAGCCCCAGCGCCTCGACATTCGCCCGCGCCACCGCCACCGTCACCGGATCCCGGTCCACCGCCAGCACCCGGACCCCCGCCCGCGCGAGCGCGATCGCGTCACCCCCGATCCCGCAGCACAGGTCGGCGACCGAGCCGACCCCCAGCTCCGTCATCCGCCCGGCCCGATACGCCGCGACGCTCGCCCGCGTCGACTGCTCGACCCCGTTCGGCGTGAAGAACATCCGGCCCGCGTCCGCCGCCCCGAACTTCGCCACCGCCCGCTGCCGCAACCGCGCCTGCCCGAGCGCGGCCGACACCAGCTCGGCGGGGTGCTCGCGGCGCAGCCGGGTGGCGACGGCGAGTTCGTCGGCGGGTTCGGTGTCGCGCACGGCGTCGAGGAGGGCGCGGCCCTCGGGGGTGAGGAGGGCGGAGAAGGAGGCGAGGTCGTTCACCGGGTCATTGTCGGCCAGCCGGTGGGCTGTTCGCTCACGCTTGCTCGTCCGCTCCCTGTGGGCCAGTCGGTGGATGGTCCGTCCCCCGGCGGCGGTGTCGGCCCGGCTTCGGGGCGGGTGGCTGCGAGGATCCGGCTCCATGCGAGTAGTAGGACAAAATGACAAAAGTCGCCGCAATGGTGGAGCTGCAGGGTGTGGCCATGTAGCGCGTGGCGGGATCGCTCTCCTCGCCGTCGCCGCCATCGCCGCAGGCTGTGCGCCGCCCGGCGACGGCGGATCCCAGTCCGCACTCCCCTCCCCGAGCCGGCAGCCCCTGGAGGCCCCGCACGCCAAGGGGCCTCAGGCCAAGGAACCCCTGGCCAAGGGGCCGCACGCCAAGGACGCCCCGCCCAAGAAGTTCCGGTCCGCCCAAGCCGCCCGGGTCGCCGCCGCGAAACACTGGCGTCTGGCCGGAGTCCCGCTCACGCCCCCGCCGCCCCCGGCGAGGAAGCCGGCGATCACCACCCGCGCGGGCTTCGAGGTCGACGGGCACGAGGAGCTGGGCCTCCCGCCGGTCTTCACCACCGTCCCCACCAAGCAGAAGGTCGTCTTCCTCACCATCGACGACGGCGCCGAGAAGGACCCGGCCTTCCTGCGGATGATGAGCGACCTGCAGGTGCCGTACACCGCCTTCCTCAGCGACTACCTGATCAAGGAGGACTACGGCTACTTCGAGCGGATGCAGGCGAACGGCGTGGTCCTGAACAACCACACCCTCCACCACCCCTACCTCCCCGCCCTGTCCTACCTCCGCCAGAAGCGCGAGATCTGCGGAATGCAGGAGGTGATCGAGGAGCGCTACGGCAAGCGCCCGCTGCTCTTCCGCCCGCCCTTCGGCAACTACGACAGGAACACCCTGCGCGCCGCCAAGCGCTGCGGCATCCGGTACGTCCCCCTGTGGAACGAGGAGGTCTTCGTCGACCGCTGGGACTACCGAGAGTGGGACCGGAAGATCCGTCCGGGTGACATCGTCCTCACTCACTTCCGGGGCAGGGAGGACTGGAAGGGCACAATGCCCGACATGATCCGCCGATTCCTGAACAAGGTGACGGCCGAGGGGTATGCGGTGGCCCGGCTGGAGGACTACCTGTGAGGTCGGCGCCGGTCCTGGGGGTGCGGGCACTGGCGTCCGTCGTCATGGCGTACGCCCTGCTCGCCGGATGCGCCGAGGCGGCCGGGCCGGTCGCCCCCGACCGAGCCGCACGGCCGAGCGGGACGTCGGCACACGACGCACGGCCGGCGAAGGACCCGACGCCCAGGGCACAGCCGTACCGCCGCTGGGGCCTGACCGCCCCACTGCCCGCGCCCCCGTCCCCGCCCACCCGGCGCCCGGCGTCACGCGCGGGCGGCGCGCTGCCCGTCGTGGACCGCGTCCCCACCCGCGACCAGGTCGTCTTCCTCACCTACGACGACGGCGCCGAGAAGGATCCCCGCTTCGTCGACATGGTCCGTGAACTGCGGCTGCCCGTCAGCATGTTCCTCACGGACAGCGTGGTCGGCCCGGGCTACGGCCACTTCGCGCGGCTGCGCTCGGTGGGCGCGTCGATCCAGAACCACACCCTCGACCACGCCGCCCTGCGCGGACTGCCGTACGCGGGCCAGCGCGCCGAGATCTGCGGCCAGCAGAACAAGCTCCGCGCCCGCTTCGGCATCCGCCCCCAGCTCTTCCGCCCGCCCTACGGCACGTACGACGCCACCACGCTCCGCGCGGCCGCCGACTGCGGCATCGCGGCCGTCGTGCTGTGGCGGGCCGCGATGGAGGGCGACGGCGAGCTGACGTACGCGAAGGGCCCCGATCGGCTGCGCGCCGGCGACATCGTCTCCGTCCCTTCGGGTGAACCGACCGGGCTGAGTTTGAGGGAGCGGACGACGAGGCTGCTGCGGGAGATCCAGGGGCGGGGGCTGACGGTGGGCCGGTTGGAGGACTACGTCTGAGGGAACTTTTCAGCGCTGGTCACGCATCTCAGCCCGTCCGGCGTTTGAGGACGAGGCCCGTTCAGGGCCGAAAGCGGGGGTCTGGGGGCGCAGCCCCCAGGAGGGCCACGGCAACGCCGGTCACCGAAACGCGGCTCAGCCGGCCCAGCGCATTGGCACTCCGCTTGACCGAGTGCTAATCACGGTCATAGTCTCAGGTCTGGCACTCCCCCCTGGAGAGTGCCAACAACGCGACGGGCAGGTCCGGCACCCGCGACGACGGATCGACCTGGTCGCCACCTCAGACAGTTAACCCCGTGAGATCTCCGAAGGGGGAGGTCGGATCGTGACGACCGCCAGCTCCAAGGTTGCCATCAAGCCGCTCGAGGACCGCATCGTGGTCCAGCCGCTGGACGCCGAGCAGACCACGGCTTCTGGCCTGGTCATCCCGGACACCGCGAAGGAGAAGCCCCAGGAGGGCGTCATCCTCGCCGTGGGCCCGGGTCGCTTCGAGAACGGCGAGCGCCTTCCGCTCGACGTGAAGGTCGGCGACATCGTGCTGTACAGCAAGTACGGCGGCACCGAGGTGAAGTACAACGGCGAGGAGTACCTCGTCCTCTCGTCCCGCGACGTGCTCGCGGTCATCGAGAAGTAAGACCACCTCGAGCATTTTGCTTCCAGCTGCGCCCCTGGCCCCCGCGACCACATAAGAAGCCGGGCGCCCGGGGCGCAGTGTCTTTTTGAACCCACAGATTCCGAGAGGGCTCCCGCTGTCATGGCGAAGATCCTGAAGTTCGACGAGGACGCCCGTCGCGCCCTCGAGCGCGGCGTCAACAAGCTGGCCGACACGGTCAAGGTGACGATCGGCCCCAAGGGCCGCAACGTCGTCATCGACAAGAAGTTCGGCGCCCCCACCATCACCAACGACGGTGTCACGATCGCCCGTGAGGTCGAGATCGAGGACCCGTACGAGAACCTCGGCGCGCAGCTGGTGAAGGAGGTGGCGACCAAGACCAACGACATCGCGGGTGACGGTACGACCACCGCCACCGTGCTCGCCCAGGCGCTGGTGCGCGAGGGCCTGAAGAACGTGGCCGCGGGTGCTTCCCCGGCGCTGCTGAAGAAGGGCATCGACGCGGCCGTCGCCGCCGTCTCCGAGGACCTCCTCGCGTCGGCGCGCCCGATCGACGAGAAGTCCGACATCGCCGCCGTGGCCGCGCTGTCCGCCCAGGACCAGCAGGTCGGCGAGCTCATCGCCGAGGCGATGGACAAGGTCGGCAAGGACGGTGTCATCACCGTCGAGGAGTCCAACACCTTCGGTCTGGAGCTGGACTTCACCGAGGGCATGGCCTTCGACAAGGGCTACCTGTCGCCGTACTTCGTGACGGACCAGGAGCGCATGGAGGCCGTCCTGGAGGACCCGTACATCCTCATCAACCAGGGCAAGATCTCCTCCATCCAGGACCTGCTGCCGCTGCTCGAGAAGGTCATCCAGGCCGGTGCCTCCAAGCCGCTGCTGATCATCGCCGAGGACGTCGAGGGCGAGGCCCTGTCGACCCTGGTCGTCAACAAGATCCGCGGCACCTTCAACGCGGTCGCGGTCAAGGCCCCCGGCTTCGGTGACCGCCGCAAGGCGATGCTGCAGGACATGGCGGTCCTCACCGGCGCCACGGTCATCTCCGAGGAGGTCGGCCTCAAGCTCGACCAGGCCGGTCTGGACGTGCTGGGCTCCGCCCGCCGCGTGACGGTCACCAAGGACGACACGACCATCGTCGACGGCGCCGGCAAGTCCGACGACGTCCAGGGCCGCGTCGCCCAGATCAAGGCCGAGATCGAGAACACCGACTCCGACTGGGACCGCGAGAAGCTCCAGGAGCGCCTCGCGAAGCTGGCCGGCGGCGTGTGCGTGATCAAGGTCGGCGCCGCCACCGAGGTGGAGCTGAAGGAGAAGAAGCACCGCCTGGAGGACGCGATCTCCGCGACCCGCGCCGCGGTCGAGGAGGGCATCGTCTCCGGTGGTGGCTCCGCTCTGGTCCACGCCGTGAAGGTCCTCGAGGGCAACCTCGACAAGACCGGCGACGAGGCCACCGGTGTCTCCGTGGTCCGCAAGGCCGCCGTCGAGCCGCTGCGCTGGATCGCCGAGAACGCCGGTCTCGAGGGCTACGTCATCGTCTCCAAGGTGGCCGAGCTGGAGAAGGGCAACGGCTACAACGCCGCGACCGGCGAGTACGGCGACCTGGTCAAGGCCGGCGTCATCGACCCGGTCAAGGTCACCCGCTCCGCCCTGGAGAACGCCGCCTCCATCGCCTCCCTGCTCCTGACGACCGAGACCCTGGTCGTCGAGAAGAAGGAAGAGGAAGAGCCGGCGGCCGCCGGTGGCCACGGCCACGGGCACGCCCACTGAGGCACGCACCACCTGAAGAAGCCCCCCGCTGCTGTCGCAGCGGGGGGCTTCTCCCTTCGCGGGCGATTCACCGGCCTTCCCGCGGCCGGGTCACTGACCGAGTACCCCCAGCTGCTCCAACAGCCCCGCCCGGTCGTAGAGCCAGTGGCTCTCGCAGATCCTGCCGTCCCGGAACCGCTGCCAGGTCATGCCCTGCATGGCCACGTCCTGCCCGGTGGCGGGAATCCCCAGGAACTCACCCTTGTGCCGGGCCACCCACATCCACCGGGTGCACACCTGGTCGTCCTGGGCCATCTGATCGTCGATCCGGAACGTGAAGTCGAAGGCGGCACGCCACCCCGCGTACTGCTCCCGTACCCCGGCGACACCCTGCACGGGCTCCGGATACGACGGATCGTGATCCACGTAGTCGTCGGTGAGGTGCTCCCCGATGCTCTCCGGCGCCATCTTCCCCATGTCCGCGAAGAAGGCGCGCGCCGCCAGGACGTTCAGCTGTTCGTCCCGGACCACGTCGAGATCGGTGAACGTCGGCGTCTCGTCACAGAGCGCGACCATCTCCTGGAAGATCCGATCGGTCTCGGGGAGGTTGGAATTGCGCATCGCGTCCTCGTACGACGGAAACTCCACGATCTCGATGAAGTGCGCCGAGTCGGACCGGTCCTTCCCGATGATGTCGTGCGTCGCCGTCCGCTTCCCCTTGGTCTGCTCGACCCACCTGTCCATCAGCCGGTTCATCTCGTCGAAGCGGCTGGTCCTGCAGTCGATGAGCTGTACGAAGGTCATGACGTCGTCGCCTCCCGGCTTTCCTGGGTGCGGCTGGACAGCACCATTGTGCTCGCGGGAAGGGCGCCGTGCCTGTTGGGGCTCCGGCACGGGAGCACGGCCGGGTCAGGCCGGCGCCGGTGATGCGCTCGGCTCACCGGGAACAGGTGCGCCGCTTCTCGCGTCCCTGGAACTGCCCGGCCGTGACAGCGAGTTGAGGGCCCTCGCTGCCTCTGCGCGGCCGAGTCGCATTCCGCAGCGGCTCACTGCGGCCCGTACTTCCGCCCCGTCTTCGAACTGATCCCGCCGAGCACCCCCCTCGGCGCCATCTTCACCAGCCCCATCAACGCCTTGTACCGAGGATCCGGAATCGACACGGCCTTCCCGCGCGCCAGGTCGTCGAGCGCCGCCGCCACCAGCTTGTCCGCGTCGAGCCACATCCACCCGGGAATGTTGTCCGTCCCCATCCCGGCCCGCTCATGGAACTCGGTCCGCACGAACCCCGGGCACAGCGCCATCAACCGCACCCCGCTCCCGGCCAGGTCACGCGCCGCCCCCTGGGTGAACTGCACCACCCACGCCTTGGACGCGCCGTACGTCCCGCGCGGCAGGAAGGCCGCCACGGAGGCGACGTTCACGACACCGCCCCGGCCCCGCTCCCGCATCGCCTCCGTCGCGGCCGACGTCAGCCGCAGAACCGCCTCGCAGTGCACCTTGAGCATCTTCAGCTCGTCGGCCATGGGGACCTCGAGATAGCGGCCCTTGTTGCCGAAACCGGCGTTGTTGATCAGCAGGTCGACGGGGTTCCGGCGGTCGCCGAGGCGGGCGGCGACGGTCTCGATGCCGGTGTCCTCCGCGAGGTCGGCCGTCAGCACCTCCGCCTCGATGCCGTGCCGGTCGTGCAGCTCGGTCGCCTGCTCCCGCAGCCGCTTGGTGTCCCGGGCCACCAGGACGAGGTCGTGCCCGTCAGCCGCCAGCCGCCGCGCGAAAGCGGCGCCGATGCCCGCGGTCGATCCCGTAATCAATGCCGTTGTCATGGCCCAAGATTAGTGACCCGGACCGGGAGCATCCGTTTTACTGCACAGGCCCCGCCGATCAGTGAAGCCCCGGCGAAGACACCTCGGCCATGAGCACCCGTCACCTCCCCCACGTGACGATCCCTCAGACTCCGTACTTCGCCGCGTACTTCCGAGCCGCCTCCAACGACTCCGGATGCAGTGCGTCCCCCGCCGCCAGCAGCCGCGGCAGCAGCGTCCGCTCCGTCGTGACCGCCCGGAACTGCAGCGCCACCGTCACGTCGTGATCCGGGCGACGGACGATCCGCAGCGCGTCGCCCGCCCGGACCTCACCCGGCTCGATCACCCGCAGATACGCACCTGGCGCCCCCTTGGCCGTGAACCGCTTCACCCACTGCTTCTCACCCACATGGCCCTGGAAGGTGCGACAGGGAATCCGCCCGCTGGTGACCTCCAGCACCACCTCGGAACCGATCCGCCAGCGCTCGCCGATCAGCGCGTTGGAGACGTCCACGCCCTCCGTCGTGAGGTTCTCGCCGAACCCGCCGTTCGCCAGCGGCCGACCCAGCTCACGCTCCCAGTCGTCGAGGTCCTCACGCGCCACCGCGTACACGGCCTGGTCGTCGCCGCCGTGGTGCAGGGTGCTGCACACGGCATCCCCGGCCAGCCCGCTCGCGCCGATCCCCTTCGGCCCGGGCGCCGCCACCCGTACCGGCCCCTCCACGGGCCGCTTGTCTATCCCGGTCAAGCCTTCCGGGTGGTCCGTGTACGGCACGTACTTCCGGCGACCCAGGTTCACAGACAGAAGCTTCATGGCCCGCACGGTAGGCGACCGGTGTCAAAGCGTCCATGCGTTATTCGGCGACATGTCCAAGGCTGGCTTATGCTCGACCTGTGATCGAGGCTCGTCATCTCCGTGTGCTGCGCGCCGTCGCCGCCAGCGGTTCCTTCTCGGCGGCGGGGCGCGAACTGGGCTGCACCCAGCCCGCCGTCAGCCAGCAGATGAAGGCCCTGGAGGCGTCCGTCGGCACGCCCCTGCTGATCCGCAGCGGTCGCGAGATGCGGCTGACCCAGGCCGGCGAGGCGCTGGTGCGGCACGCCGCCGGGATCCTGGCGGGACTCACCGCCGCCGAGGAGGAGGTCGCCGCCATCGCCGGGCTGCGCGCCGGGCGCGTCCGCCTCGTCTCCTTTCCCAGCGGCAGCTCCACCCTCGTCCCGACCGCCCTCGCCGCGCTGCGTGCCGCACACCCGGGCACCCGCGTCTCCCTTGAGGAGGCCGAACCGCCGCAGTCCGTCGAGCTGCTGCGCGAGGGCGACTGCGACGTGGCCCTCGCCTTCCGGTACGAGGGCGCGGCTCAGGAAGACGAGTGGGACGACCTCGTCGTACGCCCGCTGCTGACCGACCGGCTCGTCGCCCTCGTCCCCGAACGTCACCGGCTCGCCCGCACCGCGCCGTCGGGTTCCATCGCCATCGGGGAACTCGCCGCCGAGCCGTGGATCGCCGGATGCCCGCGCTGCCGGGGCCAATTGATCGAGGTGTGCGAGAGCGCCGGCTTCACGCCCCGCATCGACTTCGCCACGGACGACTATCCGGCGGTGGTCGGCCTCGTGGGCGCCGGCCTGGGCGTGGCCGTCCTGCCCCAGCTCGCCGTCGAGTCCGTACGGCCGCGAGGGGCACGCATGGTGACGCTGGAACCGGCGGTGCGGCGGGAGATCGTCGCGCTCACCCTGCCCGACCTGGCACAGGTGCCGGCCGTGGCGGCGACGCTGGAGCAACTGGCGCGGGCCGCCGCGCGATAGCCGGCACCGGAAAGAAGGCCACGCGCGCGTGGCGCGGAGGCGGAAAGAAGGCCGCAGACGCGGGCGAAGAGAAGGGCACGCGTGCGCGTGCCCCGATTGCAGAAACGTTCCTTCAGCTGTTCGGGCCGGTCTCCCCGCTGGTCGTCGACGCCGCGACCAGCCGGTTGCGCGCCCGCCCCATGAGTTCCTCGCGCTCGTCCTCGGTCAAGCCGCCCCAGACGCCGTACGGTTCGCGCACCGCCAGCGCATGCGCCGCGCACTGCGCGCGCACCGGGCACCTCATGCAGACCTCCTTGGCCGAGTTCTCGCGAGCACTCCGAGCCGCACCGCGCTCACCCTCCGGATGAAAGAAGAGCGAGCTGTCCACCCCGCGACAGGCGGCCAGGAGCTGCCAGTCCCACAGGTCCGCGTTCGGTCCGGGAAGGCGGGAGAAATCTGCCATTGCGTGACCCCTTGTAGCCGTTCTTGGCGGATACGGTGTCCACGACCGTACATCTACGATCTAAGGAGATGAAAATATGACTCATTGCGAATCTAGCCCCAAACGCCAAGAAACGGGAAGAAAAAGGGCTGAATGGGGCATGGGTTGTGATGAAACGTTGTGGGTCCGCCCTTCATGTCTGCACCGTGTCCGCCCCCTCACGTAGAGTGCCGAAGACGGCATATGGCCCCGTAACTCTTTCGAGTGACCGTCGTTGAGAGGGCGGAGGCGGTTGAAGTAACAAGCGCTCGGGCAGGCGTCCGAGGGCGTCGACCGCACAGGTGACGATTTCGTACCAGCCTGGAGGCTCAAGGTGACGTGCATCAGCTGCGGAGGGCGGCCATGACATCCGTCCTCGTCTGCGACGACTCCCCGCTTGCCCGAGAGGCGCTCCGCCGCGCGGTCGCGACCGTGCCCGGCGTCGAGCGCGTGACGACGGCGGCCAACGGCGAGGAAGTCCTCCGCCGCTGGGGCGCCGACCGCTCGGACCTGATTCTGATGGACGTACGCATGCCCGGTCTGGGCGGCGTCGAGACCGTGCGGCGGCTGCTGTCCGCCGACCCCGGTGCGCGCATCATCATGCTCACCGTCGCCGAGGACCTGGACGGCGTGGCCCTCGCGGTCGCCGCCGGTGCCCGCGGCTATCTGCACAAGGACGCCTCGCGCGCGGAGTTGCGCGCCACGGTGACGCAGGCGCTGGCCGACCCGACCTGGCGGCTTGCCCCGCGTCGACTGCGCTCCGCCGAGATGGGCGCCGCGCCGACGCTCACGGCGCGTGAGATCCAGGTGCTCGAGGGCATGAGCCACGGCCGTTCCAACGCGGAGATCGGTCGCGAGTTGTTCCTGTCCGAGGACACCGTGAAGACGCACGCCCGGCGCCTGTTCAAGAAGCTCGGCGCTTCGGACCGGGCCCACGCGGTGGCGCTCGGCTTCCGGTGGGGCCTGGTCCGGTAGGTGAGCCTCAGCGGGGGCACGGGGATCCCCGCCCGCCGAGTGGTGGGCGGGGTTGCTTTTCCAAGGGCGGGCCGACGCGTTTACCGCGAGGTGAGCGGGGGTGGCGACGGGGCCCGCCGGGTGCCCGCTGCTCGTTTCGGCGCGGATGCCGCATCCTTGAGGTGTGGAGTCTCTCGGGGACGAGTCGGTCGAGCGGAAGGGGAGGGCGCAGCGGATGAGTGCCGGCGCACCTGCTCATAACGCTTCGGTGCACAACATCGGGCGCGATGCCACGGACCGTACGGCCGCAAGGCACCATGGACCGATGCGCGACGACGAGGCGGCCAAAGCCGCAGGGGCGATCGGTGCACTCGTCCATCGCGCCGTGGACGGGGACGAGCAGGCCACGCACGATCTGCTCGCGCATGTCCACCCCCTGGCGCTGCGCTACTGCCGCACCAGGCTGTCCCGCCTGCCGGGCGACGCCCGGCACTTCGTCGAGGACCTCGCCCAGGAGGTCTGCGTCGCCGTCCTGCTCGCGCTGCCGCGCTACAAGGACACCGGCCGGCCCTTCGAGGCGTTCGTCTTCGCCATCGCCGCGCACAAGGTGGCCGACCTGCAGCGGGCCGCGATGCGGCACCCGGGGTCCACGGCGGTTCCGTCGGACGAGATGCCGGAGCGGCCGGACGACTCCCTCGGCCCGGAGGAGCGGGCGCTGCTGAGCAGCGACGCCGAATGGGCCAAGAAGCTGCTGGCCAACCTGCCCGAGAACCAGCGGGAGCTGTTGCTGCTGAGGATCGCGGTGGGGTTGACCGCGGAGGAGACGGGTCAGATGTTGGGAATGTCACCCGGCGCGGTACGGGTGGCCCAGCACAGGGCGCTGAGCAGGCTGCGAGCGCTGGCCGAGCAGTAGTGCTCCGGCCGTGCTCCCTTGAGTGCGCCCCCAAATGAACAGGCTTCTCCTCGGTTCCGTACGAACATACGAAGCCCGGAGCCATACAGAACCGTGGAATTTGCGAGCCGTGCTTCCCGTTAGCATGGACATCCGCACCGATCAAGGCCATTTGGGGAAGGTGTCATGACTGCCAACGTCGACGGAGTGCCCGGTAAATTCGCGACACTCGGGCTGACCTACGACGACGTGCTGCTGCTGCCGGGCGCATCCGAGGTGCTGCCCAACGCGGTCGACACCTCGTCCCGCATCTCCCGCAACGTCCGGGTCAACATCCCGCTCCTCTCGGCGGCGATGGACAAGGTGACCGAGTCCCGCATGGCGATCGCGATGGCCCGGCTGGGCGGCGTCGGCGTGCTGCACCGCAACCTCTCCGTCGAGGACCAGGTCAACCAGGTCGACCTGGTCAAGCGGTCCGAGTCCGGCATGGTCACGGACCCCATCACGGTGCACCCCGAGGCGACGCTCGCCGAGGCCGACGCCCTGTGCGCCAAGTTCCGGATCAGCGGTGTCCCCGTCACCGACCCGGCCGGCAAGCTGCTCGGCATCGTCACCAACCGCGACATGGCCTTCGAGACCGACCGCTCCCGACAGGTGCGCGAGGTCATGACCCCGATGCCGCTGGTCACGGGCAACGTCGGCATCTCCGGCAGCGACGCCATGGAGCTGCTGCGACGCCACAAGATCGAGAAGCTTCCCCTGGTCGACGAGGCGGGCGTCCTCAAGGGCCTCATCACCGTCAAGGACTTCGTCAAGGCGGAGAAGTACCCGAACGCCGCCAAGGACTCCGAGGGCCGCCTGCTCGTCGGTGCCGCCGTGGGCGCCAGCCCCGAGGCCCTGGAGCGCGCCCAGGCGCTCGCCGAGGCCGGTGTGGACTTCCTGGTCGTCGACACCTCGCACGGTCACAACAGCAATGCCCTCAGCTGGATGGCGAAGATCAAGTCGAGCGTCTCCGTCGACGTGATCGGCGGGAACGTCGCCACGCGCGACGGCGCGCAGGCCCTCATCGACGCCGGTGTCGACGGCATCAAGGTGGGTGTGGGCCCCGGTTCCATCTGTACGACCCGTGTGGTCGCCGGTATCGGCGTCCCGCAGGTCACCGCCATCTACGAGGCCTCCCTCGCCGCCCGCCCGGCCGGCATCCCGCTGATCGGCGACGGCGGCCTGCAGTACTCCGGCGACATCGGCAAGGCGCTCGCCGCCGGCGCCGACACCGTCATGCTGGGCAGCCTGCTCGCGGGCTGCGAGGAGTCGCCGGGCGAGCTGCTCTTCATCAACGGCAAGCAGTTCAAGTCGTACCGCGGCATGGGTTCGCTGGGCGCCATGCAGTCCCGCGGCCAGGCCAGGTCGTACTCGAAGGACCGCTACTTCCAAGGGGAAGTCGCCTCCGACGACAAGCTCGTGCCCGAGGGCGTCGAGGGCCAGGTGCCCTACCGCGGTCCGCTGGCCAACGTCCTTCACCAGCTCGTCGGCGGCCTTCGCCAGACCATGGGCTACGTGGGCGCGGCCACCATCGAGGAGATGGAGTCCAAGGGCCGTTTCGTCCGGATCACCTCGGCGGGCCTGAAGGAGAGCCACCCGCACGACATCCAGATGACGGTCGAGGCGCCGAACTACAGCCGTAAGTAGGCAGCACGCCTGATGGGGCGGTCCCGGGAGCACCGGGGCCGCCCTTGTCGTGCCCGTCGGCGATACTGGAAGACGCTGAAACGCATCAGGGAAAGGCCACAGACGTGACTGAGATCGAGATCGGGCGCGGCAAGCGCGGCCGCCGGGCGTACGCCTTCGACGACATCGCCGTCGTCCCCAGCCGCCGTACGCGGGACCCGAAGGAGGTCTCGATCGCCTGGCAGATCGACGCCTACCGCTTCGAGCTGCCGTTCCTGGCCGCCCCCATGGACTCGGTCGTCTCCCCGGCCACCGCGATCCGCATCGGCGAGCTCGGCGGCCTCGGCGTGCTGAACCTCGAGGGCCTGTGGACGCGGTACGAGGACCCGCAGCCGCTCCTCGACGAGATCGCCGAGCTGCCCACGGAGGCCGCGACGCGCCGCCTCCAGGAGATCTACGCCGCTCCGATCAAGGAGGAGCTGATCGGGCAGCGCATCAAGGAGGTGCGCGACTCGGGCGTGGTCACGGCCGCCGCGCTCTCCCCGCAGCGCACGGCCCAGTTCTCCAAGGCGGTCGTCGACGCGGGCGTGGACATCTTCGTCATCCGCGGCACCACGGTCTCGGCGGAGCACGTCTCGTCCTCGCACGAGCCGCTGAACCTGAAGCAGTTCATCTACGAGCTCGACGTCCCGGTGATCGTCGGCGGCTGCGCCACGTACACGGCGGCCCTGCACCTGATGCGGACGGGTGCCGCGGGCGTGCTCGTCGGCTTCGGCGGCGGCGCCGCGCACACCACGCGCAACGTGCTGGGCATCCGGGTGCCGATGGCGACGGCGGTCGCGGACGTGGCGGCGGCCCGCCGGGACTACATGGACGAGTCGGGCGGCCGGTACGTGCACGTGATCGCGGACGGTGGTGTGGGCTGGTCCGGCGACCTGCCGAAGGCGATCGCCTGCGGTGCGGACGCCGTGATGATGGGCTCCCCGCTCGCGCGTGCCACGGACGCGCCGGGCCGGGGCCACCACTGGGGCATGGAGGCCGTGAACGAGGAGCTGCCGCGCGGCAAGAAGGTGCACCTGGGCACGGTCGGCACCATCGAGGAGGTGCTGACGGGGCCGTCGCACACGCCCGACGGTTCGATGAACTTCTTCGGGGCGCTGCGGCGGGCCATGGCCACGACCGGGTACAGCGAGCTGAAGGAGTTCCAGCGGGTCGAGGTCGCGGTGGCGGATTCGCAGCACCAGCGGTAGCCGGCACGTCCACGGCAGATACGGCAGCGAAGGGCCGGTCACTCCGGGTGGGGTGACCGGCCCTTTTGTGTGCCCAAGTGGGGCTGGGTGGGGGCGTGTTGTGGGGGAGGGGGCGCGTGGTTGCGTTTGGGGCGAATGTGGGCTGAACGGGCGAGGGGAGTCGGTAGTGTCACTGATCGGCGACCCGAGCTCTTCGGGGCGCCCCCTTCCAAGGAGATGTTCCGGACCCCGGCCCTCGGGGCCCGGCCCGAGCTCCAGACGGACCGCCTACCGGGATATGGGCGGCATCGTGGAAGGGGGCGCGCCCATGGGCCGTCACCGCAAGCCCCACCCGCTGGGATCGACTTCGGCTTCGGCTGGTGAAGTTCCGGAGGAGGTGCGTCTTGTGGATTAACAGCTGGTGAGCGGCCGCCCCCAGAGAGCTTAGGGGCGGACACCCGTGAATCAGCTAGGAGCCCGCTGCATCCCACTGCAGTGGGCTCCACCCTTTGGTGGATCAGTGAGCGGCCGCCCCCACAGAGACTGGGGGCGGACACCCGTATTCCGTTCGGAACCTAAGCAGTACTGCATTACCCGCTGCATGGGCTCCACCTGCTCCACACGGTAACGGCGCAGAATCCCCCACGCCACCAACCCCGGCGGCTCACGCACCCCACGCGCCCCCGTTCACAACCGATGCGCCGCCCCCGTAGGCGCCGCCCCCCGCGTGTCCAGCAACAGCTGCGCCTTCACCGACAGCCCCTGCAAGTCATACGTCCGGTGCTGCTGAAGCAGAATCGTCA
Organism: Streptomyces bicolor; assembly: GCF_000719285.1. GTDB lineage: Bacteria > Actinomycetota > Actinomycetes > Streptomycetales > Streptomycetaceae > Streptomyces > Streptomyces bicolor. The sequence goes on from NZ_JOFS01000023.1 coordinate 53,289, forward strand.
GGTCGGCCTCCGCAACGGCCTCGTACAGCGCGTCGGCGCGCGGCACCGGCCGGTCCAGGACGCTCCAGGACGGGACGTACGGGTCGTGGAAGCTGATGCAGGCGCCCAGCTCCAGCAGGCGGATCGCGACCTCGTGGGCGGGCGTGGACTGCTGGTCGGCGAGATCGGGCTTGTAGGTGACGCCGAGCAGGAGGATGCGGGCGGCGCGTACGGATTTGCCGTGCTCGTTGAGGAGGGTGGCGGCGCGCTGGACGACGTAACGGGGCATCTGGCTGTTGACCTGTTCGGCCAGTTCGACCATGCGCAGGGTGCGGCCGGCGGGGCCGGTGAGGTCCTGCGGGACGGCGTGGCCGCCGACGCCGGGGCCGGGGCGGAAGGCATGGAAGCCGAACGGTTTGGTCTCCGCGCAGCGGATGACGTCCCAGATGTCGACGCCCAAGTCGTGGCAGAGGACGGCCATTTCGTTGACGAGGGCGATGTTGACGTGCCGGAAGTTGGTCTCGAGGACCTGCACGGTCTCCGCCTCGCGCAGGCCACGCGCGCGTACCACCTTGTCGGTGAGACGGCCGTAGAAGGCGGCGGCCGACTCGGTGCACGCGGGCGTGAGGCCGCCGATCACCTTGGGGGTGTTGGCGGGCGTGAAGTGGCGGTTGCCGGGGTCGACGCGGCTGGGGGAGTAGGCCAGGTGGAAGTCGCGGCCGGCGCGCAGACCCGAGCCCTCCTCGAGGAGCGGACGCAGGACGTTCTCGGTGGTGCCCGGCGGTACGGGCGACTCCAGGATGACGGTGGTGTGCGGGCGCAGCTGTGCGGCCAGGCTGCGGGCGGCCGTCTCCAGCTGGCTCAGGTCGAGGCCGCCGTCCGCGCCCCGCGGGGTCGGCGGGCAGATGACGGCGGTGCGTACCCGGCCGAGCTCGGCGGGGTTGGTGGCGTGCCGGAAGCCCCCCGAGAGCATCCGGCGCAGTTCGGCGGGGCTGAGGGAGACGGCCTCGGACCCGATCCGGTAACCGAGCGTGTGGATGCCGGCGGCGACGGCGGCCTTGGCCAGCGGCAGGCCGTACGGGCCCAGTCCGATGACGGCGAGATCTGCGGGCATGGAGTGGGCCGTCCTTCCCAATAACCGAGGCGGGGCAGGTGCGCAAGCCCTGTGGACAGAACGAGGGGGCGCAATGTCAGACTAGGAGTAAATATGACCGATTTGCGGGATTGAATGATCGCGTTTCCTTGTGTGTTGTCCACAGGCTGGGGGCGAGTGGTGGCTGAAGTCGGGCAAGCCGGTCAGAATTTGGGCAGGGGGGGTACGAACCGGGCTTCGCCCGACGGGTGCGGCCTGACCGACCGATGAGCGGGAGGCAGCGGTGAGGACAGCGACACTGGGGCCGGCGGAGCGCGCCGAGTCACTGGCGGCAATGGCCGAGCGCGAGCTGGACCTACTGGTCGTGGGCGGCGGTGTCGTGGGTGCGGGCACCGCCCTCGACGCGGTGACCCGCGGACTGTCCACCGGCCTGGTCGAGGCCCGTGACTGGGCCTCGGGCACGTCCAGCAGGTCCAGCAAACTGATTCACGGCGGCCTGCGCTATCTGGAAATGCTCGACTTCGCGCTCGTACGGGAGGCGCTGAAGGAGCGCGGGCTGCTGGTGGAGCGGCTGGCTCCGCATCTGGTGAAGCCGGTTCCGTTCCTGTACCCGCTGCAGTACAAGGGCTGGGAGCGCCTGTACGCGGGCTGTGGTGTCCTGCTCTACGACGTCATGTCGATGGCCCGCACCCACGGCCGCGGCCTGCCCCTGCACCGCCACCTGAGCCGCCGTCGCGCCCTGCAGGTCGCCCCCGCCCTGAAGAGGGACGCGCTGGTCGGCGCCCTGCAGTACTACGACGCGCAGATGGACGACGCCCGCTATGTGGCCACCCTCGTCCGTACGGCGGCGGCCTACGGCGCGAATGCGGCGAACCGTGCGCGTGTGACCGGGTTCCTGCGCGAGGGCGAACGCGTCGTCGGCGCCCGGGTGCAGGATGTCGAGGCGGGCGGGGAGTACGAGATCCGCGCCAAGCAGATCGTCAACGCCACCGGTGTGTGGACCGACGACACCCAGTCGATGGTGGGTGAGCGCGGGCAGTTCCATGTCCGTGCGTCCAAAGGCATCCACCTGGTCGTCCCCAAGGACCGCATCCACTCCACGACGGGTCTGATCCTGCGCACCGAGAAGTCCGTGCTGTTCGTCATTCCCTGGGGCCGGCACTGGATCGTCGGCACGACCGACACCGACTGGGACCTCGACAAGGCACACCCGGCCGCGTCCAGCGCCGACATCGACTACCTGCTGGAACACGTGAACTCGGTGCTCGCGGTGCCCCTGACCCGTGACGACGTCGAGGGCGTGTACGCCGGACTGCGGCCCCTGCTCGCGGGCGAGTCGGACGCCACCAGCAAGCTGTCGCGCGAGCACACCGTGGCGCACCCCGTGCCCGGGCTCGTCGTCGTGGCCGGCGGCAAGTACACGACGTACCGGGTGATGGCCAAGGACGCGGTGGACGCGGCCGTACACGGGCTCGACATGCGGGTCGCCGAGTGCGTGACGGAGGACATTCCGCTGCTGGGTGCCGAGGGATACCGGGCGTTGTGGAACGCGCGGGCGCGGATCGCGGCGCGGACAGGGATTCATGTCGTGCGGGTGGAACACCTGTTGAACCGCTACGGGTCGCTGGCCGAGGAGGTGCTCGAACTCATCGCCGCCGATCCCGCGCTGGGCGAGCCGCTGCACTCCGCCGACGACTATCTGCGCGCCGAGATCGTGTACGCCGCCTCGCACGAAGGGGCGCGGCATCTGGACGACGTGCTGACGCGGCGGACGCGCATCTCGATCGAGACATTCGACCGGGGGACCAGGTGCGCCCGCGAGGCGGCCGAGCTGATGGCGCCGGTGCTGGGCTGGGACAAGGACCAGATCGAGCGCGAGGTCGAGCACTACGAGAAGCGGGTGGAGGCCGAGCGGGAGTCGCAGCGGCAGCCGGACGACCTGACGGCGGACGCGGCGCGGTTGGGGGCGCCGGACATCGTGCCCCTGTAGCGCGCCGCCGCGACGGAACGTCACCCGAACGGGTGGCGGATGTTGGGATCTCTGCTCGAACCCCGGCCGTTCTCTCAGGTGCGAGGGCAGAACTCGGCGGCGAGCAGCCGGGGTTCGAGACCGGGATCTGCGATCGCCGTCGTGTTCACCCGGAAGGTCAGGACGCGACGACCGCCGACGGTGGCCGCGGAGCGCACGTAGCTGCCGGAGATGCGCCCGTTGTGCCCCCATACGACGGTGCCGCACGGCAACTTCACGGGAATGAGCCCCATGCCGTACGAGCCATGCGCGGCACGGGTGTCGAGCATCTCGCGCAGCCCGCGCGGGGGCAGCAGTCGGCCGCCGAGCAGTGCGGAGTAGAAGCGGTCGAGGTCGGCGAGCGTGGTCACCAGCTCGCCCGCGGCGCCGGCCACCCTCGGGTCCAGCTCGGTGACGTCGGTCCCGTCGGTGGCGTAGGCGGGGCCGTGTGGGAAGGGGAGAGAGATGCGGGATCCAGGGAAGGAGGTGCCGGTCAGCCCCAGTGGAGCGATGATGCGGCGCTCGGCCTCGGTGGCGTAGGAGCGGCCGGTCACCTGCTCGATGACCAGGCCGAGCAGGACGTAGTTGGTGTTCGAGTAGGAGTATCTGCCGCGTTCGGCAGGGGGGTGGGTGAGTGCGATGCGCACGGCCTGAAGCGGTGTGACGGGGACGGTGCCCCCGGTCTCGGCGGTGAAGTCGTACAGACCGCTGGTGTGGGTCAGCAGGGAACGAAGGGTCAGCGCGCGCCCGTCGTTGCCCGCCCCGCGCACCAGCCCCGGCAGATGCCGCTCCACCGTGTCGGCCAGGGACAGCTGTCCTTCGGCGGCCAGTTGCAGGACGACCGTCGCGATGAAGCTCTTCGTGATGCTGCCGGCGCGGAAGTGGTCGGTGACGGCGATGCCCTGGCCGGCCTGGGCGTAGCGGCTGCCGGTCGCCTCGTGGGCCAGCAGGGCCGCGGCGGGGGCCTTGCCCCGGGTGAGGAGCAGCGGAAGGAGGGTGCTCGACGCCCGTGTCGAGGGCGCCGACGAGGCCATGGGGGCCAGACCGAGCAGTGCGGCGGACACCAGACCGAGGAGGGACAGGGAGACGGAAACGCCCAGTAGCGTCCGAAACAGCGGCGTCGCCGGTCGTGCCATTGCGGGTTCCTTCCCTTGCCGCGGCTCATCATGCCGGGTGGCGGAACGTGCGATTCAGCGGGGCTCGGGTGCGCCGGGGGTGGAAGGTTCGGGCCGTGCGGCGGTGTCGCGGTACGAGAGGCACCCTGGGCGTGGGGCACTTGTCGGGTGAGAGACAATGGAGCCTCTGTCAGGGCGGGTTGTATGAGGGGACGCATGTCGGAGGCGGAGCGGGCGGGGACATCTCGTCAGGACACTCGTCAGGACAACCGCGAGCGTCTCCTCGCGGGGCGGTACCGGCTGGGCGGCGTGCTCGGCCGGGGCGGCATGGGCACGGTGTGGCGTGCCGAGGACGAGACCCTGGGGCGGACGGTCGCCGTCAAGGAGTTGCGGTTCCCGTCGAACATCGACGAGGAGGAGAAGCGGCGGCTGATCACGCGTACGTTGCGTGAGGCAAAGGCGATCGCCCGGATCCGCAACAACAGCGCGGTGACGGTGTTCGACGTCGTCGAGGAGGACGACCGGCCGTGGATCGTGATGGAGCTCGTCGAGGGCAAGTCGCTCGCCGAGGTCATCCGTGAGGACGGCCTCCTGGAGCCCAAGCGGGCGGCCGAGGTCGGCCTGGCCATCCTCGACGTGCTGCGGTCCGCGCACCGCGAGGGCATCCTGCACCGTGACGTGAAGCCGTCGAACGTCCTGCTGGAGTCCGACACCAACCGCGTCGTGCTCACCGACTTCGGCATCGCCCAGGTGGAGGGCGACCCGTCCATCACCTCGACCGGCATGCTCGTCGGCGCGCCCTCCTACATCTCCCCGGAGCGGGCCCGCGGCCACAAGCCGGGCCCGGCGGCCGACCTCTGGTCGCTGGGCGGGCTGTTGTACGCGTCGGTCGAGGGTGTGCCGCCGTACGACAAGGGCTCCGCGATCGCCACGCTCACGGCGGTGATGACCGAGCCGATGGAGGAGCCGAAGAACGCGGGTCCGCTGAGGGACGTCATCTACGGCCTGCTCACCAAGGACCCCGCCAAGCGGCTCGACGACGCCGGTGCGCGGGCGATGCTCAACGCCGTCATCCATGCGCCCGAGCCCAAGGACGAGCCGGAGCCGATGGACGCGACGAAGGTCGTGCCGTTGCCGCCGCAGCCCGATGCGCCGGCCAGGAAGGGGCGTTCGGGTGCGGGCGCCGGGTCCGGGGGCAAGCGGGGCGAGGAGGCCGGGGAGCGGTTGCGCGGGGCGCTGCGGTCCGTGCGGAAGGCCGCGGTGGGCGCGGGGGCGGCCGGGGCGGCTGCGGCTCGTGCCAAGTCCGGGAGTGAGACGGCCGTTCCGGAGACCGGCGCACAGGGTCGCGAGGGCGCGGCCGGTGAGCCGCCCACGGGAGTGGACGGGGTCAAGGCGTGGGCCGGGGCGGGGACCTCGGGCGGGTCGTCCGGTGCCGGGTCCAAGTCGGCTGCCGGTGCTGGTGCCAGTGCCACCGCCCGCTCCGGTGCCGGTGCCGGTGTCGGCGAGCGGGACGGGAAGGCGGCGAACGGGCAGGGTGAGGGGCGGAGTTCGGGCTGGCCCGTGATGACGCCGCCGGATCTGCCGCCGCGGCCCGTGCCCAGGGCGCCGCTGACCGATGTGGTGCCGAAGCGGACGCTGGTGATCATCGCCGTGGTCCTGGCGCTCGGCGTGATCGGTGTGGTGCTGGCCGTCGTCTTCGGTGGTGACGGCGACTCGAAGGCGTCGGCGAGCGGTGGCGGGGCCGCCAAGGCTTCGGCCAGTGCCGGCGCGAAGGCCGACACCAAGGAAGACAAGAACGGCGGTACGCGTACGGACGGTGCCGCGTCCGCGTCTGCGTCCGCGACCACGGGGAAGGGGTCCGGGGCCGAGGCCGGGAGTACGCCGGGCGCGACCGGCGGGAGCGGGGCCGAGGCGGGCTCCGGGAGCGACAGCGCGGTCGCGTCGACCCACAAGGGGAGCCAGGGGTACTCGATCGGGCTGCCCGAGGGATGGAAGTACCAGTCCACGGGGTCGGCGGGGGACCGGTTCACCGGGCCCGACGGGCAGAAGCTCCTCGTCGCCTGGACGACCACGCCGCAGGACGACCCGGTGGCGGACTGGGAGAACCAGGAAGGGTACATGGAGCGCTCCCAGTACAAGAAGATCCGGATAGAGGCAGTGGACTACCGCGGTTGGAACACGGCCGACTGGGAGTTCACCTATGTCGAGGGCGGGACGAAGTACCGGACGATCGACCGGGGGTTCGTCGTGAACGACCAACTCGGATATGCGCTGATGTACACCGCGAAAAGTGCGAACTGGGACAGTGATCTGCGCAAGGACACTTGGCGAACGCTGGCGGATTCGTTCCAGCCGAAGTCGTGAACTGAACGGGTCTCGGTTCGGGGTTGCCACGGCCGGGTTTGAGCCGTGAGATCCGGCAACCCCTCTTTGCGGGTTGCCTCCGGCACGTATCGTGAATGACTGCGGACCGAACGCTTGCAGTCGTGCGCCCGGAATGGGACGCAGGGCGAGCGGGAATGACCAATCGGGCGGCCGGGGGAGGCAACGTGGACGACTATGCGGGTCGGGTGCTCGCCGACCGGTACCGCCTGCCGCTGCCGCCTTCCGACGAGTACGAACTCACCGAGAGCCGGGCCTTCGACACCTACAGCGGGCAGGAAGTCCTCGTCCGGCAGGTGCCGTTGCCGGAGGTCGTCGAGGCGGAGGTGCTCGACGCCGAGGGGCTGCCCGACGGGTTCACCGCACGGGACACGAGGAACCGCGGGGCCGGGCGACGGTCCACGGGGCGTTCGAGCACGCGCCGGCCGAGTGATCCCGCCGTGCGGCGGGCGGTGGAGGCGGCGCAGGCCGCGGCGCGGATCCCCGACCATCCGCGGCTGGACCAGGTCTTCGACGTGTTCGCGGACGGTGGGTCGCTGTGGGTAGTGAGCGAGTTGGTGGCCGCGCGTCCGCTGGCCGCGTTGCTCGCCGAGCAGCCGTTGACGCCGTACCGGGCGGCCGAGGTCGCCTCCGACGTCCTCATGGCGCTGCGGGTGCTGCACGCTCATGGCTGGGTCCACCGGAACATCACCGCGCGCACCGTCCTCGTCTGCGACGACGGCCGGGTGATGCTGACCGGGCTCGCGGTCGGGGCCGCGGAGGAGGCGCTGTGCGGCTATGACCCGGTGCCGGTCGAGGACGGTGACGGCGGGCCCGGGGCCGGGGCGTTCGGTGCTGGTCCGGCGTCGGGCGGCGGGTTCGACGGCGCGGGTGGCCCAGCCGGTTCCGGCCGATTCGCGGGTGACGGCGCGGGCGGCGGTTCCGGTTCCCTGAGCGGGGTCGGCGGGCCCGGTGCCGGTGGCGTGGATCCCGAGGCCGCGCGGCGGGCCGCGATCGAGGCGCGGGCCGCCGGAGGGTTGCCGGTGCCCGGGGCCGATGCGGGCCCACGGCCAGGGGGAGCTGGTGCGGCGCCGCGCGGCACCCTGGAGACCGGCGGGGACATCAGGGCCGCGCGGGCCGGAGCGATCGCCGCGTATCGGGCGGGGGCCCGTGCGGCGGCCCGCGTGCAGGAGTCACAGCAGAACGGACGGCCGGCGCTGCCCGGGGCCCGCTCGGCGCCCGAGGGCGGCCCCGCTGCCCTGGCCAACGGATCGGCGCAGCAGCCGTACCCCTCCGGCAACGCCATCGCCACGCCTCCGGGCCAGATCGCCGACCCGTACGGTGTGCAGGCCACACCCTGGCACGGCGCCGCGCCCCGCAGCGGGGCGGCCGGCGGTGCGCCGACGGACGAGGGCCGTGACCGTACGGCGCTTCCGCCGGCGGGCCCGGGTGGCCGGCCCGGCCTGGGCGGCGTCCCCGGCCTGGGCGGCGTCCCCGCGCAGGGTTCCACTCCCGGAGTCGCGGGTTCCACTCCCGGCGTCGCGGCCTTCACCCCCGAAGCCACGGGCTCCGCCCACACCGCAATGGGCTCCGCCACCCCGGGCATTCCCGCCCCCACCACTCCGGCCCCCCCTTCCGCTCCCGGCGCACCCAAGCCACCCGTCCTCAACTCCGCCCAGTCGCCGGCTCGCTGGGACGACCTCGTCTCCCGCACCCCGACCCACCGCGGCCCCACCACCGCGCTCGCCGCGGAGCGGGCCCGGCAGGCGCGCATGGCTGTCGTCGGGCCGGTGACCGAGCGGTGGGCGCCGGAGCAGGCCGGGCCGGTGCACGAGAACTGGCAGTTGGCCGCGCCCATCGGGCCCGCGACCGACCTGTGGGCGCTCGGGGCGCTGCTCTTCCGGGCCGTGCAGGGACACGCGCCGTATCCGGAGGAGTCGACGGCCGAGCTGGTGCAGCTGGTGTGCGCGGAGCCGCCCGCCTTCGCCGAGGAGTGCGGGCCGCTGCGGCCGGTCGTGGAGTCGTTGCTGCGTCAGGACCCCACCGAGCGGCTCGACTTCGAGGAGCTGAGGGGCTGGCTGCGGTCCCTCGTGCGGTCCGCGCCGGAGCCGGAAGCCGGTGTGCATGTCGTCGCCGTCCCGCCGGCCGACCCGAACCGGCTGCCGATCGTGCGGCGACGGGGCGAGCTGGTGCGCCGGCGACGGGCGGGGCTGCCCGCCCATCACGGGCGGCACAAGCGGGCCAAGCAGGAGGCGCGTTCGCCGCGGCGGCTCGGCCGTACGCTGCTGCTGCTCGTCCTGCTGGGCATGGCCGCGGCGATCGCGTACGCCATGCTGTTCATGCCGAAGGCCGACCAGGGCAACGGCGCCACGGCCGACGCCGATCGCACCGGCGCCGCGGGCCAGGCCGATCCGGCGGCGCCCGAGCAGTCCGCCGAGGCGAGCAGTGAGCCACGGCCCGACCAGACCTCACCGGAATCCGGCAACAGCCCCTCGGAATCGGCCGGTTCCAACGAGACCCAGACCAACGACCCCGAGGTCCCCGACGGTTTCACCCTGCGCGAGGACGCGGCCGGGTTCCAGGTCGCCGTCGCCAACGGGTGGAACCGCACGCCGGAGAACGGGCGTGGGCAGGTCGTGTACTCGCACGGCGACTTCGATCTCATCGTCGTACCCGGACGGGACACCGCGGACGAGTACGGCAGCGACCCGATGGTCTACCAGCGGGAGCACGAGCGGGAGCTGCAGCCGTACCGCGACTCCAGCTGGGCCTCCTCCAGCGGGCTCAAGACGATCCAGGTCGGCGAGCGGGTCATGGCCGAGGGACAGTTCACCTGGACCGACGACCAGGGGCGTGAGCTGTTCGTGCGCAACCTCGCGATCCTGGTCGACGGGCGGTACCACGTGGTGCAGGTACGCGGACCGGAGGCCGAGCGGGACGAGGTGACGCGGCTGTTCGAGCAGGCCTCGGTGACGTACCAGGTCACCGGCTGACTCAGGCCGTGAACCCTGCGTAACGGTTGCTTCCGGGCACCGAAAGCGAGAACCATCACAGTGCGGTCTCCTTGGCACCCCTGTGGTTCCGGTCCCGTCGGCCGGTCCTTAGTCTGACCTTGTCAAGAGCATTGCGGGGCAACGTGAACCAGATGCAGGGCCAGCTCGTTTCGGGGCGCTACCGGCTCGCCGACGCGATCGGCAGCGGCGGTATGGGCCGGGTCTGGCGTGCCCACGACGAGGTGCTGCATCGGGCCGTCGCGATCAAGGAGCTGACCGCCGCGCTCTACGTCTCCGAGAGCGACCAGGAGCGGCTGCTCGCCCGCACCCGCGCCGAGGCGCGCGCCGCCGCGCGCATCAACCACTCCGCCGTGGTCACCGTGCACGACGTGCTGGAGCACGACGGGCGGCCGTGGATCGTGATGGAGCTGGTCGAGGGGCACTCGCTGGCCGACGCGGTCAAGGAGCGCGGGCGGCTCGAACCGGCCGAGGCCGCCCGCATCGGCCTGTGGGTGCTGCGGGCCCTTCGCGCCGCACACTCCGCGGGCGTCCTGCACCGCGACATCAAGCCCGGCAACGTACTGATCTCCGCCGAGGACGGCCGCGTCCTGCTGACCGACTTCGGCATCGCCCAGATCGAGGGCGACACCACCATCACCCGCACCGGCGAGGTCGTCGGCTCGGTCGACTACCTCGCCCCCGAGCGGGTCCGCGGCCATGACCCGGGTCCCGCCTCCGACCTGTGGGCACTCGGCGCGACGCTGTACACGGCGGTGGAGGGCCGCTCGCCGTTCCGCCGCACCTCGCCGCTCGGCACCATGCAGGCGGTGGTCGAGGAGGACGCCGCCGAGCCGCGGCACGCCGGCCCGCTCGGGCCCGTGATCGCCGCCCTGCTGCGCAAGGATCCGGCCACCCGGCCCGGCGCGGCGGAAGCCGAGCAGATGCTGGCCGAGGCGGCGGAGGGGCGCCGCCCGACCGCGGCGCAGGCGTTCGTGCCGACACAGCACACCCGGTACGAACCGGAGACGCAGACCGGACCCGAGTACGCCGGGGCCATGCCGAGCGGTACGACGGTGCACACCGGGCAGGCGACGCCGACGGGCACGCCGTATCCCCCGGCGACCGGTCCGACCACGTTCGGACAGCCGTACGACACGACAGGCGCCCCCGCGAGCGCCGCGCCCGCCCGGCCGTCCAAGCGCCGTCGGCTGCGCACGCTCGCCCTCGTCATCGCGCTCGCCGCGATCGTCGGCGGGGGCACCGCGGTGGTGCTGCAGCAGTGGGGGCCGGGCGGCCTCGGTGCGTCCGATTCGACCAGCACGCCGTCCCCGAGTGCCTCGGCGACGGACGACCAGAGGCCGGAGGGCGGCGTGCCCGCCTCCTGGGTCCGCGTCGACGACCCGCTCGGCTTCAGCCTCTATCTGCCCGGCAAGGACTGGAAGCGGGAGGTGGTCGGCAAGGAGGTCGACGGTCTCCAGCAGGTCGACTACACGCCCGACGGCGGCGTGCACTTCGTCCGCATCGCCGTCGACACCTCGCCCCAGTTCGCGAACGCCTACGACCACCAGCGCGACCTGGAGTATCAGGTGGGCGAGAAGCTGGTCGACTACAAGACGGTGTCCCTGGAGAAGAACCTCTACCGCGACCGCGAGGGCTCCCTGTGGGAGTACACGTGGACCGCGCTGGCCAAGGACCCGCCCTACGTCGCCGGGCCGCGCCGTGCCATCGACCAGGCGTACATCGACCGTGACGGCACGGAGTACGCGATCTACATGTCCTCGCCCGCGTCGGACTGGACGGCCACGCGCGAGCAGTTCACAGCGGTGCTGAAGGGCTGGCAGGCGAGCGGTTCCTGACGTCCTTTGCGGCGTTGCGGCGCCTTTGCGGCTTTGCATAGTTGGCCGATCGGCATCCCGGAGTCGATCAGTCCGGTGCGGCATGATGGGGCGCATGGGGACCGAGGGGGCCAACTTCCGTGTGATCGCGGGGCGCTACCGCCTCGAGGCGAGGCTCGGTCGCGGCGGCATGGGCGTCGTATGGCGGGCGACCGACCAGTTGCTCGGCCGGCAGGTGGCCGTCAAGGAGCTCCCCCTCGACGAGACGCTCACCGCGGCCGACGCCCGGCGCCGGCGCGAGCGCACGTTCCGCGAGGCCCAGGCGGTCGCGCAGCTCAGCCACCCGCACGTCATCGTCGTACACGACGTCGTGGAGGACGGCGAACGTCCGTACATCGTCATGGAGTTGATCGACGGCGACTCCCTCGCCGACCGGATCACGGCGCACGGGCCCGTCGACGCGCCGGAGGCCGCCCGGATCGGGGTGGCCCTGCTGAGCGCGCTGCGCACGGCTCATGCGGCCGGTGTGCTGCACCGTGACATCAAACCGGACAACGTGCTCATCGAGAACGGCACCGACCGTGTCGTCCTCACCGACTTCGGCATCGCCCATGTGCCGGGCGCCAGCACGCTCACCGAGTCCGGGGCCTTCGTCGGCTCGCCGGAGTACACCGCGCCCGAGCGGATGTCCGGGGCCCGGACCGGACCCGCCGCCGATCTGTGGTCGCTGGGCGCATTGCTGTGCGAGGCGTTGAGCGGCGAATCGCCGTTCCGGCGCGACTCGTTGAGCGGCATCGTGCTCGCCGTGGTGTCCGACGAGATCCGTCCGCCCGCGCAGGCGGCGCCCATCCTGCCCGTCGTACAGGGGCTGTTGGAGCGCGATCCGGGGCGGCGGCTGGAAGCGGCCGAGGCCGAGCGGATGCTGCGCGAGTTCCTGGAGACGGGGGTCGCGCCGCGCCGGGGGCTGGTGCCGAAACGGTTCGGCAGGGCGGAGCGGCAGTACTCGAAGCGCAGCGTGCTGGCCACCGTGGTGCTGGTCGCCGCGATGGCGGTGGCGGGGGTGTCGGCGGCGGCGCTGCTGGTCAACGGGGGCGGGGACGGGGGTGTCGTGCCGACGACTTCGGCGCCGGGGACTTCTCCCGGTACGGCCCGCCCTTCTGGCGAGCCCAGCGTCACCGGCACGTCCACCAAACCCGGCGTCACCGGCACACCCAGCACGTCCAGCGCCTCCCCCTCGCCCAGCCGGACCCCGACACCCGTCCCGACGCTCACCCCCACACCCACCAACCCCGTATAAAGCGGAGATAAGTTGCGGCCTGAGTCACGGCTCTGTGACCGGAAAGCGTTCCCGCTGGCTGCCGAAGCGCTTGCCGCGATATGGATGGACGTATGAGCAGCAACGGGGGAGCCCCTTACCGGTCCGACGAGCCGACGAGTTTTGGCCTGCAACCACCGCAGCCGAACCCGTCGGCGCCTGTGCCGCACCCGGACAACCCGTACGCGGCACCCACCCAGGTCGTACCGCAGCAGGGCACGCCCGCCCAGCCCGCCCCGCCGTCCCAGCCCCCGGCTGCACCCCACCCCGCCGCGGCCGCCCAGTCCGCCGCGCCGCCCCGGTCCGCCGAGCCCTCCCAGCCCCCGGCCCCGGACCCCGGCACCGGTCGCCTGATAGCCGGCCGCTACCGGCTGCTCGCCAAGCTCGGGCACGGTGGCATGGGTACCGTCTGGCGGGCCAAGGACGAGACGGTGGACCGCGAGGTCGCCGTCAAGGAGCCCCGCGTACCTGATCACCTTCCCGAACGCGAACGTGCCAACGCCTTCGAGCGGATGCGCCGCGAGGCACGCGCCGCGGCCAGGCTCGATCATCCGGCGGTCGTGAACGTGCATGACGTGGCCGTCGTGGACGAGCGGCCGTGGATCGTGATGGAGCTGGTGCAGGGCCGTTCGCTGGGCAGCGCTCTGCAGGAGGGCACGCTCGGGGCGCGTGAAGCGGCGAGAATCGGCCTCGAGGTGCTCGGCGCGCTGGAGGCCGCCCACGCGGCGGGCATCCTGCACCGCGACGTGAAGCCGGACAACGTCCTCCTCGGCCGCCATGACCGCGTCGTCCTCACCGACTTCGGCATCGCCCAGATCGAGGGCGAGACCAACCTCACCGACACCGGCGGCTTCGTCGGCTCGCCCGAGTACATCGCGCCCGAGCGGGTGCTGGGCCAGCGGCCGGGACCCGCGAGCGACCTGTGGTCCCTGGGCGTCGTCCTGTACGCGGCGACGGAGGGCGTCTCCCCGTTCCGCCGCACCAACACCCCCGCGACCCTCCAGTCGGTCCTCAACGCCGTACCCGCGCCGCCCGCCGCCGCGCAGGGCCCGCTCGCCGAGGCCATCAACGGTCTGCTCCAGAAGGACCCGGCGCGCCGCCCGAACGCCGCGCAGACGCGTGCGCTGCTGGAACAGGCGGCCAACCCGCCGGAGCCGGTCGCCACCCAGGTCGTGCGGATCGCCGAGGACGGCGGCAAGGGCGGTGTCCGGCTCGGCCGCAAGGCGCTGCTCGGGATCGGTGCGGCGGTCGTCGCGGGCGCGGTGGCGGCGTATCTCCTGATCGCGGATCCGTTCGCGGGGCCTCTGCCCGACGGCTGGACGAAACGGGCCCACCCGACGCTGGGCGTGACACTGCAGGTGCCCGCCACCTACCAGGTCGGCAAGCCGGACGCCGACGACACCGACAAGAACTGGGTCACCTACTCCGACTGGAGCGGCGGCATCTTGATCGGCGTAGAACTGAAGAGGAAGTCCGAGGACGCCTCGAACGAGATCAAGAACTCCGCGGCGGCCGAGATGTACGCGGACAACGAGGAGTTCAAGGACCAGGGCAGCTACGACTTGTCCATGCCCGAAGCGCCCCAGACGGACCCGAAGGTGACCCAGTACCAGGGCAGACAGTCGGCCGAGAACACGGTCGTGTACAAAACGACCGACAGCCAGAACCCGCGCCCCCGCGAGCTGAAGATCTTCTACTACAAGAGCACGGCGGGCGACATGTACAAGGTCACGATCAGCTACCCGGGCAAGGGCGACTTCACGGAGCGCGGACGTGAGGTGGCGAGGACCGTGATCGAGAACGTGGACATCGGCAAGCTCTGAACTGGCCAAGTCCCCACCCCGCAAGGTAGTCATGGCACATGACCAACGACGGGGGAGGCTCCGGCCACAAGGGGCGTGTGATCGGCGGGCGTTACCGGCTGGTCGAGCGCATCGGCTCCGGCGGCATGGGCACCGTGTGGCGGGCTCTCGACCAACTGGTGGAGCGCGAAGTCGCCGTCAAGCAGCCGCGGTTGCCCGGCGACCCCGAGGACGCCGCCCATCAGCGGGCGGCCCACCGGCTCCACCGTGAGGCCCGCGCCGCCGCCCGCGTCGACCACCCCGCCGCCGTCTCCATCCACGACGTCGTCGTCGAGGACGGACTGCCCTGGATCGTCATGGAGCTGGTCCGCGGCGAGTCCCTGCACGAGGTCCTCCAGCGTGGCCCGCTCGGGCCCGCCGAGACCGCCCACATCGGCCTGGCCGTCCTCGGCGCCCTGCGCGCCGCGCACGACGTCGGCATCGTGCACCGAGACGTCAAGCCCGCCAACGTCCTGCTCGGCCCTCCCCCGATCGCCAACTCGCTCAAGCGGGGACACCGCCATCGCCGCGTCGTCCTCACCGACTTCGGCATCGCCCACATCCAGGGCGAGGAATCCCTCACCGTCAGCGGCGAGTTCATCGGCTCCCTGGAGTTTATCGCCCCCGAGCGGATGTCCGGCCGGGGTGCCGGACCCGCCTCCGACCTGTGGTCGCTGGGCGTGCTCCTGTACGCCGCCGTGGAGGGCTGGTCGCCCTTTCGCCGTACGACCCTGGAGTCCACGCTCGCCGCGATCATCGCCGCCGATCCGCCCGAGCCGAAACAGGCCGGGCCGCTGGGGCCGTTGATCGTACGGCTGCTGGCGAAGGACCCCGAGCTGCGGCCCGGCGCGGAGGAGGCAGGGGCTGTTCTGGAGGCGGTGTCGGAGGGGTGGCCGGTGCCGGAGCCCGCCGGGGGAGAGGCCGGTGCGGAGCCCCAGGACGCCTCTGGGCTGCGGGAGTTCGCGGAGGACGAGGGGACGGTACGGCTGGGAGGTCCGGCGGCGTCGGTAGTGGCGGGTGAGCCGGGTCCCGAGCCGGACTCCGGACCGCGACCCGATCCCGATCCCGATACTGGCCCCGATTTCGAACCCGAACCGCGACCCGAGTCCGAGCCGACGCCCGACCTCGAGCCCACGCCCGAACCGACCACTGAAGCGCCCCCGGAACCGGCGACCGCCTCGACGGCCGCCCCCTCCCAGCCCAAGCGCCGCCCCTGGCTCCACCCCGTTCCGGTAGCCGTCCTCGGTGTCCTTCTCGTGGCCGGCACCTGGTTCACCACCTCCTCCTTCCTCACCGACAAGGGCGACGACCGCAAGGAGATGGACCCCGACCACACCTCGGCCCCCCTGACCCCGGGGCCGTCCCCGACTCCCACCGGCGGCACCTGGACCGAGCACCACGAGAAGGCCATGAACGCCGTGTTCTCGGTCCCCAAGGACTACAAGGAGTTCGCCCGGCAGGGCACCGCGAGCTACCAGCCCCGCCTCGTGATCTACGCCAAGGACGAGATCCATGTCCGCCTCACCCAGTGGGACAAGGCTCCGGCCTCCCCCAAGGGCCAGGCGGAACAGCACGCGAAGGACTGGAAGCTGTACGGAAAGGCCAGTACCCAGTACACGGACACCAGCCTCCAGGGCTACGACGCCGTCCTCGCCGACACCACCTACGACGACTCGGGCACCCTGATCCGGACCATGGAACTGTTCGTCCTCACCGACGACAGCCGCATGTACGAACTCCGCGTCGACATGCCCAAGGGCACCCCCGAAGAGAAGAAGGGCACCGCGGTCTTCAAGGGCGCCCGTGACCGACTCGAGATCGAGTGACTCGGCACCGATTCTTCGCTGTCTCGGCAACGCCCTGATCAGCGCGTTTGTTGCCAGTGGTCACTGGCGGCATGTGAGCACTCGGTGAATCCGCGTTACCGACGGGTACACAAAGCCCCCGCTCCGGCATACCCTGCGGCTCATGACGGACGCGCAGGCCCCGGCCAAGACCGGCACGAACCCCCTCGCCCCCGCCCCGGAGGGCGCCCGCACCGCTGCCGACGTGGTCACCCCCGAGCTGGTGGCCCAGCTCACCAAGGGCGTGGTCGGTTCCGGCCGTACCGCCAACCACACGCCGTTCACCGGCGAGAAGCTGGCCGACCTGCCCGAATCCACACCCGAGGACGTGCGGAAGGCCTACGAGGCGGCCCGTAAGGCACAGGCCGTCTGGGCCCGGGTTCCGGTGCGGCAGCGCGCCGCCGTCCTGCTCCGTTTCCACGACCTGGTGCTCGAACGCCAGGCCGAGGTTCTCGACCTCATCCAGCTGGAGACCGGCAAGGCGCGCCTGCACGCCCACGAGGAGGTGCAGGCCGTAGCCGTCGCGGCCCGCCACTACGGGCGCAAGGCACCCGCCTACCTCAGGCCGAAGCGGCACACGGGCGCCATGCCCACGCTCACGAAGGTCACCGAACTGCGCCACCCGCGTGGCGTCGTGGGCCAGATCGCCCCGTGGAACTACCCCCTGGAGCTGTCCGTCGGTGACGCGCTCCCGGCGTTCGTCGCGGGCAACGCGGTCGTCATGAAGCCGGACACGGAGACCTGCCTCACCGCCCTCTGGGCCCGTGACCTGCTCATAGAGGCCGGTCTGCCCGCCGACGTCTTCCAGGTGGTGCTCGGCGAGGGCCCGGTCGTCGGCCCCGAGGTCGTCCGGCACGCCGACTACGTCTCCTTCACCGGCTCCACCCGCACCGGCCGCGAGGTCGCCCAGGGCGCCGCCGCCCGTCTGGTCGGCGTCTCCCTCGAACTCGGCGGCAAGAACGCCATGCTGGTCCTTGAGGACGCAGACGTGGAGAAGGCCGCCGCGGGCGCCGTCCGCGCCTGCTTCTCCTCCGCCGGTCAACTGTGCATCTCCATCGAGCGGCTGTACGTCCACGAGTCGATCGCGGACGCCTTCGTCGAGCGTTTCGCCGCCCGGACCAGGTCGATGCGGCTGGGCAAGTCCCTCGCCTACGGCGCCGACATGGGCTCCCTGGTCGGCGAGCGCCAGCTGGAGACGGTGACCCGACACGTGGAGGAGGCCGTCGCCAAGGGCGCGAAACTCGTCGCCGGCGGCACGGCCCGCCCCGACATCGGCCCGTACTTCTTCGAGCCGACCATCCTCGACGGCGTCGAGGCGCCGATGGCCGTCTGCTCCGAGGAGACCTTCGGCCCGGTCGTCTCCATCTACCGCTTCAAGACCGAGGACGAGGCGATCGAGCTCGCCAACTCCACGCCGTACGGCCTCAACTCGTCGGTCTGGACGAAGGACGGCCGCCGCGGCCGCGAGGTCGCCGCCCGTCTGCGCACCGGAACGGTCAACGTCAACGAGGGCTACGCCCCCGCCTATGGCAGCGTCCAGTCGCCCATGGGCGGCATGAAGGACTCCGGCCTCGGCCGACGCCACGGCTCCGAGGGCATCCTCAAGTACACGGAGGCCCAGACGGTCGCCCAGCAGCGGCTGCTGCCGATGGCGCCGTCGCTGGGGATGGACGACGAGAAGTACGCGCAGTTCATGAGCCGGAGTCTGCGGCTGATGAAGGCCCTGCGCTTCAAGTAACAACCCCCTGTTCTCCAATCCCCTGTTCTCAACGAGGAGAGCACGTGCCACAGGACACCTATGACTACGACGTGATCGTCGTCGGATCGGGCTTCGGCGGCTCCGTCACCGCCCTTCGTCTCACCGAGAAGGGCTACCGCGTAGGCGTCCTGGAGGCCGGCCGGCGCTGGACTCGCGAGGCCCTCCCCAAGAACTCCTGGGACCTCAAGAACTACCTCTGGGCCCCCAGGCTCGGCATGTACGGCATCCAGCGCATCCACCTGCTGGGCAACGTCATGGTCCTGGCCGGCGCGGGGGTGGGCGGGGGCTCCCTCAACTACGCCAACACCCTGTACGTACCGCCGAAGGCCTTCTTCGACGACCCGCAGTGGCGTGACATCACCGACTGGCAGGAGGAGTTGAAGCCGTACTACGACCAGGCCCAGCGCATGCTCGGCGTACGGCTCAACCCGACGATGACCCCGTCCGACGTCCACCTGAAGGCGGCGGCCGAGCGGATGGGCGTCGGCGACACCTTCCACATGGCGCCGGTCGGCGTGTTCTTCGGGGACGGCAAGGACGCCGAAGGGAAGGCGAAGGCCAGGCCCGGGCAGGAGGTCGCGGACCCGTACTTCGGCGGGGCGGGCCCGGCGCGCAAGGCGTGCACGGAGTGCGGTGAGTGCATGACGGGTTGCCGGCACGGTGCGAAGAACACCCTGAACGAGAATTACCTCTACCTGGCCGAGAAGGCGGGCGCGGTCGTCCACCCGCTGACGACGGTGGTCTCCGTCACGGACGACTCGCAGGGCGGCTACGCGGTGGCGACGCTGCCGACCGACCGCAGGGGCAGTCGGAAGAAGAGCGGCGAGGGCAGGCTCTTCAAGGCCCGCCGGGTGGTGATCGCGGCGGGCACGTACGGCACCCAGACCCTCCTGCACCGCATGAAGGCGGGCGGTCAACTGCCGTACCTCTCCCCGAAGCTGGGCGAGCTGACCCGCACCAACTCCGAGGCCCTGGTCGGCGCGCAGACCGACAACCGGCGCTACCGCAAGGCGACGGGCGAGCCGAAGGTGGACTTCACGCGCGGGGTCGCCATCACGTCCTCGATCCACCCGGACGAGAACACCCACATCGAGCCGGTCCGCTACGGCAAGGGCTCCAACTCGATGGGCGGCCTGTCGATCCTGCAGGTCCCGTACGCGGAGGGCTCGTCGCGGGTCGCGGCCTGGCTGGCCAACGCGGCCCGCCATCCCCTCCTCGTCCTCCGCTCCCTCTCCAACCGCCGCTGGTCGGAGCGGACCATCATCGGCCTGGTGATGCAGTCGCTGGACAACTCGCTGACGACGTATCTGAAGCCGGACGGCGTCGGCAAGGGCCTGCTCACCGCCCGCCAGGGCCACGGGTCCCCCAACCCCAAGCAGATCAAGGCGGCTTCTCAGGCGGCGTCGGCCATCGCGGCCGACATCAACGGCTTCGCCGGCTCCAACGTCGGCGA
The DNA here is from genome assembly GCF_000719285.1 of Streptomyces bicolor. Taxonomy (GTDB): domain Bacteria; phylum Actinomycetota; class Actinomycetes; order Streptomycetales; family Streptomycetaceae; genus Streptomyces; species Streptomyces bicolor. Next base: position 72,885 of record NZ_JOFS01000023.1, read on the forward strand.
GCTGATGGGCACCCCGCTCACCGCCCACTTCCTCGGCGGCTGCCCGATCGGCGACTCGCCCGAGACCGGCGTGCTCGACCCGTACCACCGCCTGTACGGCCACCCCGGCATCTCGGTCGTCGACGGTGCGGCGGTCTCGGCCAACCTGGGCGTCAACCCGTCCCTGACAATCACCGCGCAGGCCGAGCGGGCGATGTCGTTCTGGCCCAACAAGGGCGAGGCCGACCCGCGTCCGGCGCAGGGAGCGGCGTACGAACGCCTGAAACCGGTCGAGCCGAAGTCGCCGGCGGTCCCGGCGGAGGCGTTCGGGGCGTTGAGGCTGCCGTTCCTCGGGATGCCGGCGGTGCCGCCGAAGAAGTAGGCCATGCGGAAGAAGTAGGCCATACGGCCTCACGAAACAACAGAGAAGGACCTGCACCCCCCTCCGAGCGCAGGTCCTTCTCTGTCTTGCGTCAAGCTCTGCTGAGGCTTACGCCTCCGCACCCACCTTGCGGCGCTTCATGGCGAACACGACGCCCGCACCGGCGAGGATGGCGACGCCACCGACGGTCGCGATGATCGGGAGGTTGGAGCTGGAGCCGGTCTCGGCCAGGTTGCCGGTGATCTCCTCGACCTCGCCCTGCGGCTTGTTGCCGTCGATGCCCGGCTTCTCACCGTTCGGCTTGGCGGGGCCGGGGTTGCCCGGGTTGCTGCCCGCGGCGAGGACGGTGAACTCGTAGAACTCACCGTTGCCGTAGCAGGCGGCGTCCTCACCGGCGTAGATCGCCTGGCTCAGCGCGAAAGACGCGCCGGCCGGGGCGGAGGACTTCACACGGACGCGGAGGTCCAGGCTGGCGGAGGAGTTCGCCTCCAGCTTGTCGAGGGAGGCGACGAAGCTACCGGTGAAGACGGTCTTGCCGTCCTCGTCCTTGTAGAAGTCCTGGTAGCTGCTGGTCCACTTGCCGTCTTCCTTGACCTGGATCTCGGCCAGGTCCAGGTACAGCGAGGACTCGTCGTTGACCTCGTCCGCGTACTCGGTGAGCGCCTCGATCCAGACGTTCTCCAGGTCCTTGTCGGAGTTGTTCGTGGCGACGAACTCGAAGTTGTGCCAGCCCGAACCCGCGACGATCTTGCTCGGCAGACCGGAGATCTCGGCCTGGAGGTTGTCGTCGAGGTCGAAGGTCTCGCAGTCCTCGTACGGGTTCCACGACTCGTCGTCGTCGGACGGGGCGCTCTCCGAGGGGGACGGGGAGGCGGAGGTCGTGGGCTCCTCGGTGGGCGTCGGCTCTTCGGTGGCCGGCGTGGTGGCGTCCTCGGTGGGCGTCGGCTCTTCGGTGGCCGGGGTCGTCGCGTCCTCGGTGGGCGTCGGCTCTTCGGTGGCCGGCGTGGTCGCGTCCTCGGTCGGCGTGTCGGTCGGCGCGTCGGTCACCGTCTCGGTGGGCGCAGACGTCGGGTCGTCCGTGGTGGCGAACGCGGTCGGCGCGGACAGCAGCGCGATCGGCGCGATGACAGCCGTCGTGGCTGCGGCGGCCAGGGCGCGGCGAAGCTTCATGAAGACCTCGAAAGTCCGGAGTGCTGCGACATGGCAACACGCGAATGGGAGGGAGGCCTCCGCGTGTGGGGCGCGGGTGTGGCCCTTGGTACGCAGCGTTTGATCGGTGACGGCTGTGAATGGTTGTGCCATCACTGATGGAATTCTTATGTGGTCTGCATCACACCGGCATCGCGTCCGGGACGGCCCTCCTGGGGGCCAGGAGCTGACGTACGCTCAGCCGGCCGACAGCCCGCTGAGAGGAAGCGCACACCGCCGTGACCGACAAGCCGTCCGAGTCCTCGTCCATACCGGACGAGGAATGGGAGAAGTTCGTCCGGGACGCCGAGCGCGACCACGCCGCCGCCCCGAAGGAACCCTCCGCCCGCGCCCGCATGGTCACCGAACGCCTGCGGCAGCAGGACGCCCGCGGGGAACTCCCCGCCGGCTGGCGTACCGGCCCCGCCCGGCAGGAGATGAACGGCCGGGCCGCGCGGCGCCGGAAGGTGTGGAGTGTGCTCGGCGTGCTGCTCGCCGTCGCCGTGGCCGTGATCGCCCTCAAGCCGTCCGCCGCGCTGTCCTGGCTGCCCGGCGGCTCGGGCGCCGACGCGGACGCTCCGTCGGCGTCACCGATGAACGCCGAGACCACCCGGCCCAGCGGGGCGCCCGCCGACGTGGCAGGTCAGCCCACCCGTAAGCGGCCGTTCGCGGGCTCTCCGGCCGAGCGCTGGGCCGGGGGCGCGGACGCCATCGAGGTGCCGAAGGCCAAGTCCGTCAGCGGGGTCTCCGCCGCGCGGATCGAGACGGCGCTGCGGCTCACGAAGCAGTTCCTCGTCGCCTCCAATCTCGACCGCGACGTGCTGTACGGCGCCGAGCCGAAGGAGGCGCTGGCGCTCCTCGACCCGCTGTCGAAGGAGTACGTCGACCGTCTGCGCGCGGGCCTGCGCCGCCCCACCGTCGAGAACGACCCCAAGTGGAAGTTCACGCGCTTCGACCCGGACGAGATCGAGCTCGTCGGCACCGAGGTGAAGGTGCGCGGCCGTATGACGGTCGAACCGGGCGAGGGCAAGGGCGGAAAGGCGCTGATCCGGGCCGACTACACCTTCGTGTACCCGGTGGCGCGGGCCGGCGGCGGCCAGGAGGTCACGCGCACGATCGTCCGCCGCGCCATCGGGGTGGAGGTCGTCGACCCCGTCAGGTACCAGGCGACCGAGCGGCGCATCTGGCTGTTCGACCTCAGCAGCGAAATCGGCAACGACGCCTGCCGACAGGGTGACGGCTTCATCCATCCGAGGTTCCAGGCCGACCTGGCCGCCAGCCCCGAGCCGTCCGGTGACGTGGTGGATCCGTACGACCGGAGCAGAGAGCTGGACGGGGCGGAGGCGGGAACGGAGTGCGGCACGCTCTCGCGCACCTAGCCCCGTCGGGCCGGTCGTGGGTCGTCCGTACGGCATGAGAAGGGCCCCGCGGGCAGTAGCCGCGGGGCCCTTCTTTCGTCAGCACCGACGTCAGGGCAGCGTCGGTGCCTGGGGAGCGGCGCCGGGGGGTTGCGCCGCTGGTCACGGATGGTCTCGACCTCTGGCAATGCAGTTGTCCGGTGGGGCCGGGTCGGCGGAACCCGGCGGTTTCTACGCATCGTGCTGGATGGATCCGGCCGCCGCAACCGCTTGACCCGGTCTTGTACGCCGTCTTGCGTTCCGTGCGTTCTTCCCGCACTTTCCGCCGGCCGGCCCCGGGCGTCCCCGGAGCCGACCTTCCTGGGTGACCGGGCTGCTGTCCCCTGCCGTCCGGTCACTTACCTGGAGCGAGGTCCCACGGCGTACGGCGTGATCCGTGCGCCTCATCGCTCCAGTGAGCCACGCGTGGTTTCTTTCGGGCCCGCCCCTGGCTGGCACGGACACCGGTACCAACGAAGGGGTGGGGGAGGCGTCACGCACCGTACGGGTGAGAGGGGCCCCGAACTCAGATGCGACCGCGGCACAGTTCGAGCAGCGTCATGGCGAGGGACGTGCCCGGCTTGCCCAGCGCCTCGCTGTAGTGGCTGAGAACCTCCATCTCGCGGGACAGGTTCACCCGCCGGCCGCCGGAGGTGATCCGCGCCTCCTGGATGACGGCCGAGACGGCCATGCGTTCCTGGATCAGCCCGATGATCCGGTCGTCCAGGGCGTCGATGCGTTCGCGGGCACCGGTGATCACGTCCGCGGCCTCGGTGGTGCGGGCGCCGGTCACGTCGATGGCGGTCATGCGGGGGCTCCTCGTCGAAGTCGAAGGGGTGGTGCCCCGGAGCGACAGGGCCCGGAAACGACAGGCGCCCCGGACCTTGTCGGCCCGGGGCGCCTGGGAAGTCGCTTGTCAGTTGCTCAAGCAGCACGACCATGGCAGCCGGCGGGCCGGGTGCCATAGGTAAAGAGGAAGGTCGCGTGCGTGAGCATGGGGTCAGTATGCCGGGCCTCGCGGAGGTGTCCAAGACGGTTCGCATCCTGAGACGGGGCTTTCCCCGGAGGTGGTCCCGCGGCTCCCGGTAGAATCGGCCTCACACCCACCTCGCTCACCGCCGGAAGGCAACCCGTGTCATCAGCGAACCCCGCCGCCGCCCCCGACACCGTCCTGGTCGTCGACTTCGGCGCGCAGTACGCCCAGCTCATCGCCCGTCGCGTCCGCGAGGCCCGGGTCTACAGCGAGATCGTGCCGAGCACCATGCCGGTCCAGGAGATGCTCGCCAAGAACCCGGCGGCGATCATCCTCTCCGGCGGCCCCTCGTCCGTGTACGAGGAGGGCGCCCCCCGCCTCGACCGCGCCCTCTTCGAGGCCGGCGTCCCCGTCTTCGGCATGTGCTACGGCTTCCAGCTCATGGCGCAGAGCCTGGGCGGGACGGTCGACAACACCGGAGCGCGCGAGTACGGCCGTACCGATCTCCATGTCTCGAAGTCGTCCTCGACCCTCTTCGAGGGCACCCCGGCCGAGCAGCACGTATGGATGTCGCACGGCGACGCCTGCTCCGCCGCCCCCGAGGGCTTCTCCGTGACGGCCTCCACCGATGTCGTCCCGGTCGCCGCCTTCGAGAACGACGAGAAGAAGCTCTACGGCGTCCAGTACCACCCCGAGGTCATGCACTCCACGCACGGCCAGCAGGTGCTGGAGCACTTCCTGTACCGCGGTGCCGGGCTCACGCCCTCCTGGACCACCGGGAACGTCATCGAGGAGCAGGTCGCGGCCATCCGCGAGCAGGTCGGCGACAGGCGCGCCATCTGCGGGCTGTCCGGCGGCGTGGACTCCGCCGTGGCGGCGGCGCTGGTCCAGAAGGCCATCGGCTCCCAGCTGACCTGCGTGTACGTCGACCACGGCCTGATGCGCAAGGGCGAGACCGAGCAGGTCGAGAAGGACTTCGTGGCCGCGACCGGCGTACAGCTGAAGGTCGTGGACGCGGAGGAGCGGTTCCTGACGGCTCTGAAGGGTGTCTCGGACCCCGAGGAGAAGCGGAAGATCATCGGCCGGGAGTTCATCCGGGTCTTCGAGCAGGCGCAGGCCGAGATCATCGCGGACGAGGGTCCGGCGGTGGAGTTCCTCGTCCAGGGCACCCTGTACCCCGATGTGGTCGAGTCCGGTGGCGGCACCGGCACGGCCAACATCAAGTCCCACCACAACGTCGGCGGCCTGCCGGAGGACCTCGAGTTCAAGCTGATCGAGCCGCTGCGCAAGCTGTTCAAGGACGAGGTGCGGATGGTCGGCCAGGAGCTCGGGCTCCCGGAGGAGATCGTCCAGCGCCAGCCCTTCCCGGGGCCCGGCCTGGGCATCCGGATCGTCGGTGAGGTGACCAAGGAACGGCTCGACCTGCTCCGCGATGCCGACGCCATCGCCCGTGAGGAGCTCACGGCGGCCGGTCTCGACCGTGACATCTGGCAGTGCCCGGTGGTCCTGCTCGCGGACGTCCGAAGCGTCGGTGTGCAGGGCGACGGCCGGACCTACGGCCACCCGATCGTCCTGCGCCCGGTCTCGTCCGAGGACGCGATGACCGCCGACTGGTCGAGGCTGCCGTACGACGTGCTGGCGCGGATCTCGACCCGGATCACCAACGAGGTGCGGGACGTCAACCGGGTCGTGCTCGACGTGACGTCGAAGCCGCCGGGCACCATCGAGTGGGAGTGATCCCGCCGGTCAGGTCCGCTTGAGAGTGCGCACCGGCTCTCCGGGCTTCCAGATCTGGACGACGAGGTACTTGTCGTCCTCGACGTAGGTCCGTACGACCTCCGTCAGCTCGGTGCGGAAGAGGTGGAACGGCTCCGGCGGTTCCACCTCTTGTGTGTACGCCTTCTTGGTCTCGGGGTCCTCGACCTCGACCGCCCGTCCGCTGATCCGCACATCCCCGCCGCCCATTCCGGTGCCCTCCCCCGGGTTCGCCTGGAGCGCGAAACGCGGGTCACGGCGCAGATCGAGTGCCTTGAGCGAGTTCGGCATCATCCCGAGCCAGAGCTCGCCGTTCAGGAAGCGGACCTCCAGGCCCGTGGTGCGCGGGGAGCCGTCCTTGCGGAGGGTGGCGAGGACGTGGTGGGTGAAGGCGCCGAAGCGCTCCTCGGCGCGGCGGGCGAGTTCCGGTTCCGCCTCGGTGAAAGTTGCCCAGTTCGCTGTCATACGGCGAGTGTGGCCGGGATATCCGACATCCGCTGTCTGGATTCCGCGGGCTTGGGGGCGTAGCGAGGGCGCGATCAGGGCGCGATGAGGGCGGGGCGCGATGCGGGCGGGATCTTTACAGAACATCTCTGTTCTCCTGCGCTGACCGACGGTAACTTCCGCCCCGTAAGCAACCCAGTGCTGGAGGACACATGCACGGGACGCCCCTCGGGCCCGTACCGCCCTCGCCGCTGCCGACCGATCAGCTGCAGTTCGCGATGCCGCCGATGCACGAGTCCCTCGAGGACGAGCGCCGGCATCGCAAGGAACGGCTGGCGGGGGCGCTCAGGATCTTCGGGCGGCTGGGGTTCGAGGACGGGGTCTCCGGGCACATCACCGCGCGCGATCCCGAGTTCAGCGACTGCTTCTGGGTGAACCCGTTCGGGATGCCGTTCAAGCACGTCACCGTCAGCGACCTGGTCCTCGCCAACTCCGAGGGGCAGGTGATCGACGGCCGCTACCACGTGAACCAGGCCGCCTTCACTGTGCACTCCCAGGTCCACGCCGCCCGCCCCGACGTCGTCGCGGTCGCCCACTGCCACTCGGTGCACGGGCGCGCGCTCGCGGCGCTGGGCGAGTTGCTGGACCCGATCACCCAGGAGAGCTGCGCCTTCTACGAGGACCACGCGCTCTACGACGCGTACTCGGGGGTCGCCGTCGACGCCGTGGAGGGCCGCCGGATCGCGGCCGCGCTCGGCTCCCGCAAGGCCCTCGTCCTGCGCAACCACGGCCTGCTGACCGTCGGGGACTCGGTGGACGCCGCCGCCTGGTGGTTCCTGTCGATGGAACGGTCCTGCCAGGTGCAGCTGACGGCGAAGGCGGCGGGGCGTCCGGTGCTGATCGAGCATCGGCTGGCGGTGGCCACGTGGGAGCAGTTGGGTGGGGATCTGGTGGCGTGGATCAACTATCAGCCGTTGTGGCAGGACGTCAGCCGCAGTGAGCCCGACTTGTTGAGCTGAGCCGTATCAGAAGCCCCGCAGGACCACCGCCTTCGTCATCGCGAACTCCTCGTCCGTGAGTACGCCGTCCCGGTGAAGTTCCCCCAACTCCCGCAGCCTGCGCAGCAGTACGTCGTGATGGTCGACCGGGGGCGGGACGGTGGACGCCGGCTGCGGGCGGTCGGGACGGTCGGGGCGGTCGGGGCGGTCGCCGTGCTCGATCCCTGTGCGGGTTGAAGGATGGGGCATGCGGGCCGTGACCGCGGTGGCGACCAGGGCGGTGAGCAGGTCGCGGCGGGCGCTGCCCCACAGATCCAGGGCGTACGGGTCCTTCTCCGGCGGCAGTTTGGAGAACAGCGTCTCGCGGGTCACGAAGCGCAGGAAGCCGTCCTCGTAGCCGGAGTTGGGCAGCCACTCGATCTGGACGAGGTCACCCACGTCGATGATCCGCGGGCCGGTCGCCCGTTTGACCCGGTCGGAGGTGTCGGACCAGTCGATCCGCACCTGGGTGCCGTCGAAGGAGACCGTGCCGTCGGAGGAACGGACGGAGACCGGGACGGGTGGGCCGGGAAGGAGATAGGTCTTGGTCGGTTCCTTGGGGATCTGGTCCAGGAGCAGAGCGTGGCGGATCTCCTCGGCGACGTACTCGGCGACCCCGGCACGGTCAACGTCCACCGTCAGCCGGTACGGATCCGCCGTGTCCGGCAGCCTGCCGCCGGTCGCTTGGAGCAGCGGGTCCGCGCCCTCGCGCAGCCGCATCCGCAGCCGTCCGCGCTTGCGTTCGGGTTCGAAGACGATGCTCGCCACGGCCTCGAGCGGGACGGTGATCTCACCGTACGTCTGCCGGAACAGCGGCACGGAGCGGTGGAGTCCCGGCGTGATCCGGACCGTCGTGCCGTCGAAGGCCCAGGTCCCGTCGCGCTGGATGATCTCGGCCATAGGGAAATTCTCGCAGCCGGGTCAACACGGAGGCCCGGTCCTCACTCGCGCCTACCGGACCTGCCGGGAGTGGGGTGGGGGGTGTAGGGCACAATTCGCTGTCGTCGCAAGGGAGTTGTCGGGGTGCGGGTGCCGGTCGGGGGGGTTGCCGGAAGGCTGGGGTGGCCCGGCTTGGTGGCCGGTATCTGAGACGGGCTGCCGATGGTGGGGCCGTGAGGCTATAAGGCCATGAGGTGATGAGGCCATGAGGTCATAAGCCATGAGGTCATAAGCCATGACGGGTTACTGGTCATCCGGGTCAGTGGTCGTGAGGCCACTGGGTCGCGAGGTTGTGGGGAAGGCAGGCGTCGGGCGTGGCGGTGCGGGAGGCTGGGCAGGGCGGCTCGGCAGCGGGCGTGCACGGGGGTGGCTGCACCTGTGGGGACTGTCCGCACGGGGCGCGTGCGGGGCATCGGCGGGCGGTCGCCGAGTTTCTGCTGAAGCGGGACGAGTTCGCCGCGGGGCAGGGGCTGCCGGCTGCCGTGGCCCATTCGGCCTCGGCTTCCCGGCAGTGGGTCTCCGCGGAGTTGACGCAGTCCGCGGAACTGGTCGCCGAGCGGGGGCGGGCCGAGGGGGAGGCGTGGCTGGCGCGGCTGTGGCTTCGTACGGCGACGGTGGTCTGGGCGCTGGTCGTCGTGCTGCTGCTCGTGCAGGCGTTCACGGCGATCGGCGCGGGGTGGACGTCGGCGCGTACGGCCGGGCTGCTGGCGGCGCTGCTGACGGCCGGGGCGCTCACCGCGGCGTCGTGGTTCCACCGGGCGCGGGGTGGCGCGCTGGCGCCGGTCATCGGTGAGGACAACCGGCTCTCCACGTCGCGTGCGGTGGCCGGGGCGTGGGTGCTGTTCGTGGTGTACGCCGTGCTCGTGCTGGTGGGGCGGCTCGCGGGGGCGTCCGGGCACCGGGAGCGCGATGCGCTGATCGCCGGGCTCGAACTCGGGCGGGGCGCGGGTGCGGTGACCGTGCTCGCCGTGGTGTGTGCGATCGCGGTGCTGGTGCGGCGGGTGGTCGGGGTGCGGGTGCTCGGGCAGCGGCTGCAGAAGGTGCGGGCGGACCGGCCTCGGGCGGCGGATCTGCTGACGGATGACGCGGGGCGGGGGACGTTCGCGGACATCCAGTACGTCGTGATCGGCGGGGTCGCGTTGCTGTTCGCGGCGGTGCGGTTGGCTCGGCGGCCCGATCAGTTGCCGGATCTGCCGTGGGGGCTGGCGGTGGTGGTGCTGGTGTCTGCGGCGACGTATCTCGCCGGGAAGTATGCGGAGGGGGGTCGGCCGGTGATTCTGTCGGTGGTGCGGGCCCGGGAGGCCGGGGATCTTGACGCGCCGATCCGTACGGGGGACGACATCGAGATCCGGGGGGCCGGGTTTGTGCCGCCCGGGGCGCAGGGGGCGGATCGGCTGGCGCGGATGGTGGTGCGGATCGGGGCGGTGCATGTGCATGTGCCGTTGGTGCCGGTGGCCGGGGGGTTCAGCAATCCGACGGATGCGGTGCTGACGGTGCCGGTGCCTGCGGATGTGGAGCCGGGGCGGGTGGAGGTGCAGGTGGTTACTGTGGCGGGGGTGGAGACGAATCGGTATGTGGTTGATGTGACTGACTGACGGGGGTGGGGGTGGGGGTGCGCGTTGATGCCTGCGGCGCCTGTGCGGGTTTGGTGGGGGTGCGTGTAGCGGCTGCGGTCGTGTTGTGGGTCGGGGCCGGGCCGGGGGGTGTCCGTCCTCGGACCGGCGGCTGGACTTAGGCCGGGAGGGGCTGCGTGTTGACGCCGGCCACTGTGGGCGGACACCCCCCGGCCCGTCCCCTTCCCGCCGTACGCGACTGCAGGCCCGTGGGGGTACACGCCCTCCCAGGCCCGCCTAGCTGCGGGCAGTCGTGCCGCTGGGGCGGCACGGGTGGGCGCAGCGGCACTCCGCCAGCGCCGGGCCGCGCGATCCACCCCCGCCCAGCCACAGCGCCGGTCGGCATCGATTGTTTCCGACTGTGCCCGGTGTCGACGCGGGGTTTCCTCCAGGTGGAGGGCGTCGGAAAATCGGGGCGGTACTGGAATGAGCGGCGCAGTCGCTGCGTACGTATCGTTCCTCGAGGGGTCACGGCACGGCGGGCGAGAGGCGGCTACGGGCGATGACTCACGGTATGCACACGGACACGCACTCCCCTTATCTCGACGGCGGCCGGGACTGGCGGGACACCGCCAGCCGTTACGCATTCCTCCCTCTCCGCGTCTTCCTCGGCGTCACCTTCATCTACGCCGGCTTGGACAAACTCACCGACAGCGCCTTCCTGAAGGACTCCGGTTCGGGGTCGATCGGCGACATGATGCGTGCCGTTCGTGACTCCGCGGCCATCCCGGACTTGGTCGACCTGGCACTGGAGAGCCCCGTCGGCTTCGGCCGTGCGATCGCCGTCGGCGAGCTGGCCGTCGGCATCGGCACGCTCATCGGGCTGCTCGCCCGCCTGGCGGCACTCGGCGGCGCGCTCATCTCGCTGAGCCTGTGGTTGACGGTGAGCTGGGCTGCCGATCCGTACTACTACGGCAATGACCTGGCCTATCTGATGGCCTGGCTGCCCCTCGTGCTCGCGGGCGCCCCCATGTTCTCCGTGGACGCCGCACTGCGCACGCGGCGACGGCAGCGGGCGGGACGCTACCGGTAGCCTCCCGGCCCCAACCGCGCGGCCGTTGGAGAGCCGTTGGTCGGTCAGGGGTCAGTAGGGTGCCTTCGGTTGGGGATCCGGGGGTGTCGTGGTGGTTCCCTGGTGTGATCGGCGGCGTCTGCGTATGCCTCGGGTCGTCGCCGCCGCTACGCCCGCCAGGCACAGGCCGCCCACGACCAGTGGGATCACCACGAACCAGGGCGTCTCCCAGGCGCCGCCCGCGTCGCCGGCGTAGATGATGCCCGCGAGGGTCAGGAAGGCGCCGGCGACCAGCCTGCCGGGCTGGAACTCATGACGTAGCACGGCTCACCTCCGCCTGTCCCACGCCGACGCTGAGGTCGAGGTCGAGCGTGCCCCTTGCCTTGGTGCCTGTGGGCGGTGTCAGGGTCAGCTCCTTGTGCTTGCCCGGTGCCACGTCCACGTCCCGTTCGTCGTCGCCCGGCAACTGGATGTCTCCCACTCCTACGTCGATGCTCGCCTTGACGGTCACGTCCTTGGGGACGATCACCTTCAGCTCGCCCACGCCCACATCGGCTCTGGTGGTCACGGTCTGGCCCTCGGCGAACTTCACCCCGGTCAGGTCCAGGGTGCCGACGCCGGTGCCCAGGTCGTACTGCGGCTGGACGTCGGCCACTGCCGCCGGCCGCCAGTTCCTTTCGATCCAGTGGGTGCTGATGTCCTTGGGCAGTGCCGCCGAGGCGGCCAGCAGGCCCGCCGTGATGATCGCCAGGAATATGGAGCCCGCTCCGGTGCGGCCCAGGAACGCGCTCACGGCTATGCCCAGGCCGAGGACGAGCAGCGCGCAGGACAGGCCGGTCTGCAGGCTGGTGCCGAGGGCGTGGTCCTCCCAGGTCGCGCTCATGCCCAGGGCACCGGCGAGCAGGGCGAACAGGAACACCCAGCCGCCGATCCAGCGAGGGCCGCGCTGCTTCGGTGGACGAGGACTCCGGGCGCGCATGTCCTCGCGGCTGTTCCACCTGGTGCCGAGGCCGATGTTCACGGCCGCCGCGATGTCGCGGTCGCGGGAGTCGCGAGGGCCCCAGAGGTAACCGGTGCCGCCCTCGTGGGTGCCGTCCTTGACGATGGGGTCGCGCCACCAGGAGCCGTAGGCGGCGGGGACCGGTGGTGCCTGGGCCTCCGGTGGGGCGTCGGCGACGGCCTGGGCCGCGAGCAGGTCGGGGTCGGGGGCGCCGCGGTTCCGGGACCAGTAGCCGGCGCCCGCCAGGAGGATCGAGAGGACTACGGCGAAGGCGAGCACGCTGCCGTTGGTCAGGAGCGTCAGGAACACGCCGCAGCCGACGAGTGCGAACAGCACGGCCGTCAGTGCCTGGCCGTCCACTCGGCCCGTCAGAAGTTTGCGGACCTCGTTCTCGTCCTCGTCGTCGTACGGGACGAAGAGCCAGGCGAAGCCGTAGAAGATGAGGCCGATGCCGCCGGTCGCGGAGAGCACGGCGAGGGTGATCCGGAAGATCACCGGGTCCATGTCGCACTGCCGCCCGAGCCCGGCGCACACGCCGGCCAGCATCTTGTGCCGCCGGTCGCGCCGGAACCTGTGCGGCGGGGCGAGTACGCCCGCTTCGGCGGACGCCTCTGTTTCCGCGCCCGCGTGTGCGCGCGGTTCCTCACCCGCGGCGCTCGCGGGCGCCGGGCCGGACGGAGTGCCCGCGGGGGGCACGGGGTCCGGCTCGGGCACGGGGTCCGCGGCGTGCTGGTGATCAGTCATGTGTCCATGGTGACGGGCGGGTCGGCTCGACGGGAGTCGGAATGACCCTGGTCGGACCCTGATATCGGCCCTGAGGCAGGGGCGGGGGAAGCGTTCGAGGCGGCCGGCTCCGAAGATCAGGGGAGTCTCGGGGGTCGACCCTGATGCCCCGGTGGGCCGGGCGTGTGAACATCGATGGCATGCCGGAAGCCGCAGCAGCGCCACTCGTCGAACCGCGGCCGCCGCGCAAGCTCTACCGCAGCAGCGACGGACGCTGGCTCGGGGGCGTGGCGCGGGGGCTCGCCGGGCATCTCGGGCTGCCCGTCATCTGGGTGCGGCTCGTGTTCGTCGGCCTGTTCATGGCGGACGGCCTGGGCGCGCTTCTGTATGCCGCGTTCTGGTTCTTCGTGCCGCTCGGCGTCGGCGGTGTCGACGCGCAGCGGCCATCTCCTTTCGCCACCGAGACCGCCGCCGACGGCCGCCGCAGACTCGTCGCCCGCAAGCCGGACAAGGGGCAGATCGTCGCGCTGCTCCTCATGGTCGTCGTGGCGATGGTCTTCGTCGGCAGCGTCGACCTGGGCAACGGCGCCAAGGCCTACCTCCTGCCCGCCGTGCTCGTCGGCGCGGGCGTCGCCCTGGTCTGGCGTCAGGCGGACAACGCACGCCGGGCGCGCTGGATGGAGGTCGGGCGGCGTCGGCGCAACCTCACTCTGCTGCGCGCCGCGGGCGGCGTCGTACTGGTCACCGCAGGCGTCTCCGGCATCTTCGTCCTGCAGGGCTCCGCCGCCCACCTCGGCTCCGTCCTGCAGGCGGCCCTGGCGGTCCTCGTCGGCATAACGCTCCTCGCGGGGCCGTATCTGGTCCGGATGACCCAGGACCTCTCCGAGGAGCGCCTGATGCGCATCCGCGCCCAGGAGCGCGCCGAGGTCGCCGCGCACGTCCATGACTCGGTGCTGCACACGCTGACCCTGATCCAGCGCAACGCGGAGAACGCGAACGAGGTCCGCCGCCTCGCCCGCGCCCAGGAGCGCGACCTGCGCACCTGGCTCTACAAACCCGAGGGCACCGGCAAGGACGAGGCCGACGAACCCACCAACCTCGCCGATGCTGTCCGGCGCAACGCCGCCGAGATCGAGGACAAGCACGGCGTCCCCATAGAGGTCGTGGTCGTCGGCGACTGCCCGCTCGACGAGAAGCTCGGCGCCCAGATGCAGGCCGCGCGCGAGGCGATGGTGAACGCCGCGAAGTACGGTGGCGAGGGCGGCGCCGTGCAGGTCTACGCCGAGGTGGAGGGGAAGACCGTCTTCGTGTCCGTCCGGGACCGCGGTCCGGGCTTCGACCTCGATTCGATACCCGCCGACCGCATGGGCGTTAGAGAATCGATCATCGGCCGCATGGAGCGCAACGGCGGTACGGCCCGGCTCCGGGCGGTACCCGGCGGCGGTACGGAGGTCGAGCTGGAGATGGAGAGGGCGGAGAAGACGTCATGAGCGACCCGACCGAGGCCAACGAGCCCGTGGAGTCGACCGGCGGCAGCGGGGGCGAGCGGCACGTGCGCGTGGTCCTCGTCGACGACCACCGCATGTTCCGTACGGGAGTCCAGGCCGAGATCGGCCGGACCGAGCAGACCGGCGTCGAGGTCGTGGGCGAGGCCGCGGACGTCGACCAGGCGGTCACGGTCATCACCGCGACCCGGCCCGAGGTCGTCCTCCTCGACGTGCACCTCCCGGGTGGCGGCGGCGTCGAAGTCCTGCGCCGCTGCGCCTCGTTGATGGCGGACGCCGAGCAGCCCGTCCGCTTCCTGGCGCTCTCCGTCTCGGACGCGGCGGAGGATGTGATCGGGGTGATCCGCGGCGGTGCGCGGGGGTACGTGACCAAGACCATCACCGGCACCGATCTGGTCGACTCCATCTTCCGCGTCCAGGACGGCGACGCGGTGTTCTCGCCGCGCCTGGCCGGGTTCGTCCTGGACGCGTTCGCGTCGACCGACGCGCCGCCGGTCGACGAGGACCTCGACCGACTCACCCAGCGCGAGCGGGAAGTGCTGCGGCTGATCGCCCGTGGCTACGCGTACAAGGAGATCGCCAAGCAGCTCTACATCTCCGTCAAGACGGTCGAGTCCCATGTCTCCGCGGTCCTGAGGAAGCTCCAGTTGTCCAACCGGCACGAGCTGACGCGGTGGGCCACGGCACGGCGCCTGGTCTAGCCATGAGGGATGGGGCCTGCGGTCCCGGCTCGCTCGTTCACACCACCCGCGTCGCCCCCGCGAACGGCATCTCGTCGAGCGGGGCGACCCGGACCGGTGCCGACGGGTTCGGGGCGTGGATCATCTGGCCGTTGCCGATGTAGAGGCCCACGTGGCTGATGCCGGAGTAGAAGAACACCAGGTCGCCCGGGAGCAGTTCGGAGCGGGAGACGCGGCGGCCCGCGTCGATCTGGGCGTAGGTGGTGCGAGGCAGGGAGAGGCCGGCCGAGCGGTAGGCGGCCTGGGTGAGGCCGGAGCAGTCGAAGGCGTCCGGGCCGGTCGCGCCCCAGACATAAGGGCTGCCGAGCTTGGAGTAGGCGTATGAAATGGCGGCCGCCGCACGGGAGTTGGGAGCCTGCGCGGCAGTGGAACCGGGGGTCGTGAGCGCGTCGCGGGTGCCCGCCGAGGAGCGTGCGGCGCGGTCACCGCTGCCCTGGAGCCGGGCGCGCTCCTCGGCGGTCAGCCGGGCGAGCAGGCTCCTGGCCGCGTCCAGTTTGCCGGTGATCGTGTTCTTGTGCCGTCGCAGTTCGGCCTGGCGGGACTGCAGCGAGGTCAGTTCGACGCGGGCGGCGCCGCGCAGCTGCTCGATCTCCCGTAGCTGATCGCGGACGCCGGCGACGGAGGCCGCCTGCCGGTTGCCGGCGCGTTCGGCGAACTCCGCTGCATCGAGGTAGCGGTCGGGGTCGTTCGAGAGCGCGAGCTGCAGGGCGGGGTCGATGCCGCCGTCGCGGTAGTGTGCCGCGGCCATCGAACCCAGGGTCTCCCGCGCGGAGTTGAGCTGCTCGGTCCTGCGTGCGGCCTCGTCCTGCAGCGTCCTGATCCGCCGCTGGGCCGCGTCAGCCTTCTCCTTGGCGCCGTTGTACTGCTCGGTGGCGACCTCGGCCTCCTGGTACAGCTTGTCCACCTTCGCCTTGACCTGCGCCGGCGTCAGCTGCGGCTCGGCGTGTCCGGTCCCGTCGAAGCCGGTCGCGCTCGCCGCGCCCGCCAGCGCGATCGTCCATGCCGTGCGGGCCGTGTTGCCGGGGACCGAGCGCTGACGGGGCTTTCGGTGCGCTGCCACGTGGACTGCACGTCCTTTCGTACGACCGCCTCGTCCTGTCACGTCCGCCGGGCGGCGGACCTATGGCCGACCGGGAGAGCGGCGGACGTACGAGCGCCTGGGGGAGCGGACGTACGGCCGCACCGGCCGGTTACGCGCCCGGCGACGGCCCACACAGGGGGAGCGGGCCGCCGCCGGACCTTTCTCGGCGGTGGTGTCGGCTGCCGCCCCTGGCCCGGGCGGCGGTGGGGAGCCGGTCACCTGGTGGAGGACGCTAAACCTCGGTGTGACGGGTCGGTAACGCTTTGTGCGGAAGTGCCGGGAGCGGACCGGGTGATGACCGTAAGTGAGCGTGATCCCGGGACACGGGCGTCTGGTCCACGCGGGGTGATGACCGATGTGGCGGTTTCGGGGTTCGCGGGGGCGGCGGGCTGCTATGGGCCGCATATATGCAAGATCGGAAGGAGGGCGCGGAGGGTGGCGGGTGGAAGGGCGGAGGGGTGGGTTGTCGGAGGGGCGGGGGCGAGCTTGGATGGGGTGGTGTCGGGTGGGCGGTCGATGGTGATTAGGCTCCGGCTCCATGGACGTACTCATCCATCTCTTCGTCGGCCTGCACATCATCGGCATCGCCGCGTTGCTCGGGGGTTTCCTCACCCAGATGAAGGCGATGGGCCAGGGCACCGCCCGGTTCGTCCCCGGCATGCTGCACGGTGCGCTGACCATGCTGGT
Organism: Streptomyces bicolor; assembly: GCF_000719285.1. Classification (GTDB taxonomy): domain Bacteria; phylum Actinomycetota; class Actinomycetes; order Streptomycetales; family Streptomycetaceae; genus Streptomyces; species Streptomyces bicolor. Next base: position 89,340 of record NZ_JOFS01000023.1, read on the forward strand.
CACCGGCGTGATCCTCGTGGGGCTCAACCAGGCGGACGATCAGTCCGTCAACAACATCAAGATCGGCGTGAAGCTGGCGCTGCTGGTCGTGATCCTCGGGCTCGTGTATGTGAAGCGGGACGAGGAGAAGGTGGACAAGAGCCTGTTCGGCGTGGTGGGACTGCTGACCACGGCGAACGTCTTCATCGCCGTGTTGTGGACGTGACCTCCCCGGACGACGGGCGGCTGTAGGCCACAACCGCGCCGGCGGTGACCACCGACCAGGCCGCCACCGCGATCCACAGCAGGGCCTCGCCGGGGGTCTCGAGCCACGGCACGTCGAGGGCGGAGGCGACGGAGAGGGTCGCCGCCGCCGTCATGCCCATCGGGAACACGGTTGCCCAGCGGCGTACGTCGTGGTGCGGCCGAGGCCATGCGATCTCGGCGACGGCCAGGACGGCGTACCAGGCCAGGTCGAGTACCAGGACAGCGGCGGTCACGGCGCGGAGGACGCCGCTGTCGTCGTCGTTCCAGAGGTACAGGTCGGCGCCGTCGGCGGCGATGAGCCTCGATCCGGCGAGTGCGGAGATGGCGAGGGCGCCGCCCGCCACCCAGTGGTCGCCGGCGCCGTGGGCCACTTCGCGCAGGTCGAAGCGGGGCAGGGCGACGGCGTAGAGCAGCAGGCCGAGCCAGAAGAGCGCGAGTGCCGTGTGGGCGAGCCAGGCCGAGGTCTCGGTCGCGGCGAGTGTCGCGGCCAGGACGGCGAGGCCCTGGGTGGCCACGCAGCCGAGGAACACCGCGCCGGGCATGCGGCGGTGCCAGTGGCGTACGACGGCGATGAGGAGGCCTGGCCAGAGGACGGCCGCCAGGGCGAGGAGGGCCTTGGCGAGGGTCTCTCAGTCGAGCGTGGTGAAACGGGTGCCCAGGACCGTCGTCGCGGCGATGGCGGTCAGTGCGGCCGGGGTGGCTGCCTCCTTCGTCCACCTGGTGCGGTCCCACAGGAGCCGTGCGACGAAGTCGCCGGCGAGCGCCAGCCAGGCCGCGCCGGCCAGGGTGAGGGCGATGCGTGACAGGGTCTCGTGGTTCGTCTGGTGCAGGGCCACCGAGAGGATGCCGGTTGCCATGACGGCTGCGCCGGCTGTGGGGGGACGTTGCGACCACCAGGTGCGGAGGGGGGATGCGGGGTTGGTTGCGGTGGTCGGGGCGGTGGTGGCGGGCATGGCGCCGATGCTAGGGAGCGGGGTGGGGGGGTTGGTGGGGCACGCGCGCGTGGGGGCGAAATACGCGCGGGTGCGGGGTGCCTGCGGCGGTTGGGCGGGGGTGCCTGCGGCGGCCCGTCGCTGTCCTCTGGGGGTGCGCGTAGCGCCTGCGGTCGGTGGGTGGGTCGGGGCCGCGCCGGGGGGTGTCCGTCCTCGGACCGGCGGCTGGGGTCGGGCGGGAGGTGCCGTTTCTTGACGCCGGCCACTGCGGGCGGACACCCCCCGACACGTCCCCTTCCCGCCGTACGCGGGTGCGGCTCCGTGGGGCCCAGGCGATAGTCCGCGTGCGCGCGCCTGTACGGACGACGGGCACGCGCACGCGTGCGTCAGGCCGGGCGGACCACGCTGTGGATCGACGACTCTCCGTCGTAGTAGATCGACTCCTCGCGGACGTACGCGCCGGGCTTCGGGGCGTGGATCATCATGCCGTTGCCGATGTAGATGCCCACGTGGGTGACATCGTCGTAGAAGAAGATCAGGTCGCCGGGGCGGGCGTTGGCGAGGGAGACCGTGGTGCCCGCGTTGACCTGGTCGTAGGTGACGCGGGGGATGTCCACGCCGGCGGCCTTCCAGGCGGCCTGGGTGAGGCCGGAGCAGTCGTAGGAGTCGGGGCCGGTGGCGCCCCAGACGTACGGCTTGCCTACCTGGGAGCGGGCGAAGGCCAGGGCCTTCTCGGCCTTGGTGGCGTATGACGAGTCCGTGGAGGATGAGTCCGAGGCGCTGGAGTCGGCCGGCGGCTCGGTGGTCTCCTGCTGCTGGGCGGCCTCCTGGCGCCGGCGCTCGGCCTCTGCCTCGGCTTGCTGGCGGGCCAGCTCCGCAGCCTTGCGTGCGGCCTCTTCCTGCTTGCGCTTCTCGATCGCGGCGAGGCGCGCCTTCTCCTCCGCCGTCAGCTTGGAGAGGAGTTCGCGTGCGTCGGACAGTTTCGTCTGGACGGTGCTCTTGGCGGTCTGCAGGTCGTTCTGCGACTCGGTGAGCGTCTCGAGGCTCTGGGTGGCCTCCTGGCGCTTCTTCATCGTCGCGGACTGCTGCGTGAAGTAGTCGTCGACCGCCTGTTTCTGACGGCCGGTCAGGCGGTCCATCAGCTGGGTCTGGTCGAAGTAGTCCTGCGGGGTGTCCGCCAGGAGGAACGTCGCCGTGTCGGGGGCGGCGGCCCCGGTGCGGTACTGGGCGGCCGCGAAGGAACCCAGTTCCTCGCGCGCCTCGTTGAGCTCCTGGGTGCGCTGGGCGACGTCGTCGAGGAGGGTGTCGACACGCTTGCGCTGCTTCGCGGTCTTCTCCTTGGCCGCGTTGTACTTCTCCGTCGCCGACTCCGCCTGGCGGTAGAGGTCGTCGACCTTCTTCTCGACCTCTTCGAGGCTCGGCTTGTCGTCCGTCGAGGGGCTCGCGTTGGCCGTCTGGGACAGCAGGGCCACGGATGTGAGGGCCGCCGTGGCGAGGGCGGGTGTCCGTATGCCTGCTACGCGCGTACCCGCGGGACGCGACTTGCGGTGCGACGCCAAGGGAGGCGACTCCTTCCGTGCTCCGCCTACCGGGTTAGCTGTCGGGTTCGGGCGGGTGGTTCGGAAGGGTTGCCCTACGGCCGTTCCCGGGAGGGAAGTCGGGCCGATTCACCCCAGAAGTCGGTGGGTCCCCGGCTCCGGCTGCGCGATGGCGTACCGGACTCGGCGGAGGCCGCGCGGCCCGGCGACGTTCGCCGGTGGGGGTCGTGCGGCCTGTCCGGCACGGTAGCCAACTCGTGTGGCCCCTGTGAAGGTTGATGTTCGATATGCCCGATACATTTTCGTGACCTTGTCGTTGTTTGCCGCCAGCGGTGGTTGATTGGGGGGTCGGTGGGGTGACTTGGGGTTGTTTGGGCCGAGGGGAGTCGTATGTCTGTCTTCGGTCGCGGATTGTGACGGCCGGGTCATGGAGGGTGAGAGGGGGGAGGGCGGGCTGTGCGGGGAGCTCGCCGGGTCTCGAAACGGGCGATGTTCTCGGGGCGGCGGCGGGCTGTCAGTGGGGCGCCCTAGACTCGGAGAGCGATGAGCAGCCTCTTTGACGACAGCTTCCTGGCGGACCTCCAGGCCCCGCGGGCCCACGAGGGAGAACCCCCGCCTCCGCCCGAGGACGATCACGCTCCGGAGCCGGTTCCGGACGATCTGTTCGGCGGGAAGTTCGACGTGCCTCCGGACCGGGACGGGTACTACCGCGACGGCGCCCCCCGCCCGGCCATCGACGCGGCCGCACTGCTGGAGGGGCTGAACGAGAACCAGCGGGCGGCCGTCGTCCACTCGGACACCCCGCTGCTCATCGTGGCCGGCGCCGGCTCCGGCAAGACGCGTGTGCTCACCCACCGCATCGCCCACCTGCTGGCCGAGCGGAATGTGCATCCGGGGCAGATCCTCGCGATCACCTTCACCAACAAGGCCGCGGGCGAGATGAAGGAGCGCGTCGAGCAGCTCGTCGGCCCGCGCGCGAACGCGATGTGGGTGATGACCTTCCACAGCGCGTGCGTGCGCATCCTGCGGCGGGAGAGCAAGAAGCTCGGGTTCACGTCCTCCTTCTCGATCTACGACGCCGCCGACTCCAAGCGGCTGATGGCGCTCGTCTGCCGGGATCTCGATCTCGATCCCAAGCGGTTCCCGCCCAAGTCCTTCAGTGCCAAGATCAGCAACCTGAAGAACGAGCTGATCGACGAGGAGGACTTCGCGGCGCAGGCGAGTGACGGCTTCGAGAAGACCCTCGCCCAGGCGTACGCCCTGTACCAGTCGCGGTTGCGGGAGGCCAACGCCCTCGACTTCGACGACCTGATCATGACGACGGTCAATCTGCTGCGCGCCTTCCCGGACGTCGCCGAGCACTACCGCCGCCGCTTCCGGCATGTCCTCGTCGACGAGTACCAGGACACCAACCACGCCCAGTACGCGCTCGTGCGCGAGCTTGTCGGCACCCGCGAGCACCCCGTTGACGTGCCGCCCAGCGAGTACGACATCCCGCCCGCCGAGCTGTGTGTCGTGGGTGACGCCGACCAGTCGATCTACGCCTTCCGGGGCGCCACCATTCGTAACATCCTCCAGTTCGAGGAGGACTACCCGGACGCGACGACCATCCTGCTGGAGCAGAACTACCGCTCCACCCAGACGATCCTCTCCGCCGCCAACGCGGTCATCGAGCGCAACGAGTCCCGCCGCCCCAAGAACCTGTGGACCAACGCGGGCGCGGGCGCCCGTATCACCGGCTATGTCGCGGACACCGAGCACGACGAGGCGCAGTTCGTCGCCGACGAGATAGACCGACTGACGGACGCGGGCGAGGCGAAGGCCGGTGATGTCGCGGTCTTCTACCGGACGAACGCCCAGTCCCGTGTCTTCGAGGAAGTGTTCATCCGCGTCGGGCTGCCCTACAAGGTCGTCGGCGGGGTTCGGTTCTACGAGCGCAAGGAGGTCCGGGACGTCCTGGCCTACCTGCGGGTTCTCGCCAACCCGGAGGACTCGGTGCCGCTGCGCCGGATTCTGAACGTGCCCAAGCGGGGCATCGGTGACCGCGCCGAGGCGATGATCGACGCCCTCGCCCAGCGGGAGAAGATCAGCTTCCCGCAGGCGCTGCGCCGCGTCGACGAGGCGTACGGCATGGCCGCGCGGTCGACCAACGCCGTCAAGCGGTTCAACACGCTGATGGAGGAGCTCCGTACGATCGTCGAGTCCGGCGCGGGACCGGCGACCGTCCTGGAGGCGGTGCTCGAACGCACCGGCTATCTCGCCGAGTTGCAGGCTTCCACGGACCCCCAGGACGAGACCCGTATCGAGAACCTTCAGGAACTCGCGGCCGTGGCCCTGGAGTTCGAGCAGGAGTCGGGTGAGGGCGAGGCCTCCGGCGGGCTCGCGGACTTCCTGGAGCGGGTCGCGCTCGTCGCCGACTCCGACCAGATCCCCGACGAGGAGGAGGACGGCTCCGGCGTCATCACCCTGATGACCCTGCACACCGCCAAGGGCCTTGAGTTCCCGGTCGTCTTCCTCACCGGCATGGAGGACGGCGTCTTCCCGCACATGCGTGCCCTCGGCCAGACGAAGGAGCTGGAGGAGGAGCGGCGGCTCGCGTACGTCGGCATCACGCGCGCGCGTGAGCGGCTGTATCTGACGCGCTCGTCGATGCGGAGCGCGTGGGGGCAGCCGTCGTACAACCCGCCCTCCCGCTTCCTGGAGGAGATCCCGGCGGCACACGTGGACTGGAAGCGGACGGGGGCGACCGCGTCCGTGTCCTCCGGTCCCGCGGCAGGCGTGGCGGCCTCGCTGTCCTCGTCCCGCTCGCGCTCGTCGGCGTCCGGCGCGTCCGGCTTCGCCACACGGCGGACCTCGGAGAAGCCGGTCGTCCAGCTCGCGGTCGGGGACCGGGTCACGCATGACCAGTTCGGACTCGGCACCGTGATGGCGGTCAAGGGCACGGGCGCGAACGCCGAGGCGACGATCGACTTCGGGGACACCAAGCCGAAGCGGCTGCTGCTGCGGTATGCGCCGGTGGAGAAGCTCTAGCTTGCCCAAGCGGTGAACCCCCGCTGGAACGGCGGGGGTTCAGCGGGTGCGTTATGTGCGCTGCCTTACGTCGGGTCCAGGCCGTGGCTGCGCAGCCAGGAGAGCGGGTCTATCGGCGAACCACCGGCCGGGCGGACCTCGAAGTGCAGGTGCGGGCCGGTCGAGTTGCCGGAGTTGCCGGAGTACGCGATGGGGTCGCCGGCCTTCACCGTCGTACCGGAGGCGACACGGTAGCTGGAGAGGTGGCAGTACCACGTCTCCGTGCCGTCCTTCGCGGTCACGATCATCATGTTGCCGTAGGCGCTGTTCCACTGTGTGCGGACGGTGCCGTCGGTCGCGGCCATCACCGTCGTGCCGTACGACACGGGGAAGTCGATGCCGGTGTGCACGGACATCCAGTTGATGCCGGACTGGCCGAAGTAGGCGCTGAGGCCGTGGTTGGCGACCGGAATCGCGAACTTCGGGCGCAGCCGCTCCTTGCGGGCCGCCTCCTCGGCGGCCCTCTTCTTCTCGGCCGCCTGCTGGGCCTTGAGGTCGATGCGCTCCTGCGTACGGCTGGCCCGGTCGGCGAAGTCGTCGGCGCCGGCGGAGAGGCTCTCGAGCTGGGTGTCCAGCTTGTTGTTCGCGGTGGACGGCTTCACGGCGGTCGCGTCGGACGCGGTCGTCGACGTGTCCTTGTCGTCGGTCAGGCTGCCGACGGAGGCGGCGGCGATACCCGCCACGCCCATCACGCACGCCGAGGGCACGGCGACCGTCAGCAGCGCGGAGCGCTTGGGGGGCGTACGGCGGCGGGAGCGGGACCCGCTGCGGGAGGCGGCGCGCGGGGAGGGGACCGGGGCGCCCTCCTCCTGGTCATCGAGGAGCGGGGCCGCGTCGGGGAGTTCACCGGAGGCGGTCAGCTCGACGCCGTCCTGGGCGGAGCCGTCATAGCCGGTCGGGTGGTCGTATGCCGTGGGGTCGTCGTACGCCGTGGGGACGCCGTGCTCGATCTGCTCGAAGTGGGCGGTCGCCTGCTGATCGAAGGATTCTGCTGGCTGCTCGTACTCGTCGGCCGCCTGTGTGGCGCCGCCGTCGGAGTTCCACTGGGTGGCGTCGTACGTGCCCGTGTCGAAGGTCTGCGTACCCCATTCCCACTGCTGGCCCTGGTCGGCCTGCGCGCCGGACTGGTCGGGCTGGAGCCAGGCGCTCGCATCCCATTGGCCGGAGGTGTCGTGACCGGTGGCCTGGTGCGGGACGAAGGGAAGCTGCTGGTGGCCGGTCGTCCAGGCGGTGGTGTCGTACGCGCCGGAGTCGTAGGTGGCGTGGTGCTGAGCCGCGTACGCGTCGTAGTTCAGGGTGTGCTGGCTGCCCGTGGACCACTGCGTGGCGTCGTACGTGCCCGTGCTCTCGCCGGGGAGACTGCCGAACAGGGGGTCCGCGTCGAAGGTCGCGGTGTGGCCGCCGGCGTCGAATCCGGTGGCGTCGTACGCACCGTACGTGGTGGAGTCACCGTAGTGGGCTTCCTGGGCGCCGTACGACGCGTACTGCGCCGAGGCGGCATCGGAAGCCGGAGCCGGGGAGGTCATGGTCCCCGACGGGTGACGATCGTTCACCAACTTCTCTCTCGCCTCGACAACAGGGGCTGCCAGAGCAGTGCGGCGACTGTACCCGGCGGTATGCGGGCGCGACAATCTTCGGCAGGTTTCGCGCGCGCAGGAAACGGGCATTCGGCCGTGTTTTGGCGGACTGCGGGCGCGAGTTTGGCCTTGTGTTCGAAGATTGTTCGATGTCGCTCGGCTGTCCCGAGGCTGTGCGGCGTGTGTGATTCAGGTGTTGAAGTGGATGCCGGGGGAGCCGTTGAGGGGTGTCGGTCACGCCACCGTCAGGCCGCCGGCCCGGGTGGCCTCGGCTCCTGTTCCGGCCGAGTCGAGGGCCTGCCGTATTCCGGTCGCCACGGCGGGGTGTACCGGCAGGGCGAGATGGCCGATGCCGCTCACGCGGACGTTCTGCGCCATCAGGTCCGGGTGGTCGATGCAGGCCGTCTCCAGCGGGACCATCAGGTGATCGAGGTCGCTCCAGAAGCTCACGAAGTGCGTACGGCAACCGGGCGCGGGGCGGGCCAGTTCATCGAGGAGCGGTGAGCCGGGACGCATCTGACGCACTATGGGGTGCGCGTTGGCCAGCGGGACGACGCTGGTGCCGGAGTGCGGTGTGCCGAGCGTGACCAGCGCGCGGACCCTGATGTCGCCGCCGAGGCACTGCACGTAGTAACGCGCTATGAGCCCGCCGAGGCTGTGCCCGACGATGTCGACCTGGCGGCTGCCGGTGCGCTCGCAGATCTCCTCTATATGCCGGCCGAGCAGTTCGGCGGCGGTGCGGATGTCGCAGGTCAGCGGGGAGTAGTTGAGCGACTCGACCTGGTGCCTGCCGTGCTGGGCCAGGTTGCGGCGCAGCAGGACGAAGACCGAGCGGTTGTCTATGAAGCCGTGCAGCAGGACGACCGGCGGGTTCGTCTCCGTCGGCAGTGGGGTGGTTCCCCGGGGGTCCGGGGAGCCCTGTGCGGGGAGTGCGGGGGTGGTCCGGCGCTCCTGGGTGATTCCGGACGGGTACAGGAGCAGGTGACCGGCGAGGATCGCGAGCTCCAGGGCGGTCGCCTTCAGTAGGGCCAGGGAGAGGCCGGCGAGACTGCTCGGAAGCAGGCGCCGACAGAGCGGAAGAAAGGGGAGTGCTGCCCCGGTGACCTTCATGGCCGACCTCCTTGCGGCACGCAGGAGGACGGCTCCGGCCCCCGTGTGCCCTCGTGGGAAGTCGCGGCGGAGGTGGCCGGCGGCGTGTGCGGAGGACGCATGGGGCAAGCGAGGCGCGTGACGTGGGTCGGCCCGGTGGGCCATGGTGCGCCGATGACCTGACGAGGCTCCCTGCCGGTGTGGCGACGAGGCTCCCCGCTGTCGTGCCTTACCTGCCCTACGTGCCCTTCGTGCCACCGTCGATACGCCGCACCACCATGTCGCGCGGCCCTGCGGCGCGGTGGTGCGGCGACCTCGTTGCGGCTCCCGTTGCGCTTGGTCCCGCTGCGACGCTTGTGCCGCGTTCTGCGGCCCGTGTGCCGCAGATATGTGGAACGGTGCGCGGCGAACGTGTCCCACCGTGTGATTTCCCCCTCGGTCTGCACCGCGAAACTGCCGGTTGCGGGATGCTGGAGATAACGTTCGTTCACTTCCCCGGGCGGTGTGGCCCGGGCGTCCGTGTCGTCGTGGCACGTCCGGTGCGGTGAGCGACGGAAAAGTGCGATACGCGCACCATGTATGACATGTACGTCGTGTGCGGCATAACTCATACATGAGCGGTACTTGTCGGTACGGATGGATGTAGTCGCTTCATGGAGGCAGTGATGGTTGTGGCAGCCGGTCCGATCCGCGTGGTGGTGGCCAAGCCGGGACTCGACGGCCACGATCGGGGGGCCAAGGTGATCGCGCGGGCGCTGCGCGACGCCGGCATGGAGGTCATCTACACCGGGCTCCACCAGACACCCGAGCAGATCGTCGACACAGCGATCCAGGAGGACGCCGACGCGATCGGCCTGTCCATCCTCTCCGGCGCCCACAACACGCTCTTCGCCGCGGTGATCGATCTCCTCAAGGAGCGGGACGCGGAGGACATCCTCGTGTTCGGCGGCGGGATCATCCCCGAGGCGGACATTGCCCCGCTGAAGGAGAAGGGCGTCGCGGAGATCTTCACACCCGGGGCGACGACGCAGTCGATCGTGGACTGGGTGCGGGCCAATGTGCGGCAGCCGGCTGCCTCCGGCGGTTGAGCCCATTTCCGGTGCGGGTGGGTGGGGGCGACCGGTCCTGAGGGCTGCCGCCCCCAGACTCCCGCTTCGGCCCTGAACCGGCCTCGCCCTCAAACCCCGGACGGGCTGTCCTGGTCCAGTTCCTCGATCATTGCCGCCCGCAACCGCAACGTCGTCACCAACCGCTGGAACGCCTCCGCCCAGTACCCTCCGGCCCCCGGCGACGCATCCTCCGGTTCGTCCGGCACCGCCAGCAGGCCGTCGAGGCGGCTCGCCTCGGCCGGGTCGAGGCAGCGCTCGGCCAGGCCCATCACTCCACTGAAGCTCCATGGATAACTCCCCGCGTCCCGCGCGATGTTGAGCGCGTCGACCACCGCTCGCCCGAGCGGCGGCGCCCACGGCACCGCGCACACCCCGAGCAGCTGAAACGCCTCCGACAGACCGTGCGTGGCGATGAATCCGGCGACCCACTCAGCCCGTTCCGCGGCGCCCAGCGTGCCGAGCAGCTTCGCCCGCTCGGCCAGGGACACCGCACCCGGACCGCCCGCCTCGGGGGCCGAGGGCGACCCCAGGAGAGCCCGCGCCCACTCGGCGTCCCGCTGCCGTACCGCCGCCCGGCACCACGCGGCGTGCAGCTCGCCCTGCCAGTCGTCGGTCACCGGCAGCGCCACGATCTCCTCCGGTGTACGACCACCCAGCCTCCCCGGCCAGGTGCTGAGCGGTGTCGCCTCCACCAACTGCCCGAACCACCATGACCGTTCGCCTCGCCCCGCCGGAGCGTTGGCCACGACCCCGTCGCGCTCCATGCCCGCATCGCACTGGTGCGGTGCCTCGACACCGATCGTCGGCGCCTGCTGCGTGTGGTCCAGCGCGACGCAGGCCTCGGCGCGTGCCGCCATCCGCGCGGCGAGTGCCGAGCCCGGTAGGGCGGAGAGCAACTCCGCCGCCGTCGCCCGGACATTGCGGCTCCGATCGGCCAGCGCCTGCTCCAGGAACGGCTCGTCCTGCGGGCCCAGCCCGGTCCGCAGCGAGTCGAGGAACATCAGCCGGTCCTCGGCCCGCTCCGTCGCCCAGGTCGTGGCCAGCAGCTCGCGCGCGGCGACGGGCTCGCGCGCCCGTATCGCGGAGAGCAGGGCGACCCGCTCGGCGAACAATCCCTCCTGCCACAGCTGTTGGACCTCGCCGGCGTCCTCGAGATGCGGCAGCGCCGCGCCACCGCCGGGTGTCGCGCGCAGGGCGAAGCGCCAGTCCGGGTTCAGCCTGGCGAGCCACACCGCCCGCGGGCCGGCGAAGGTCAGCGCCGCCGGCCGCAGATCCGTACGCCCCCGCGCCGCGTCCAGAAGCGCGGGCAGCGCCTGAGAGGGTGGTGCGTAACCACGGTCGTTCGCCGTCGCGAGCCACTGCGGCAGTAGCTCCATCAGGTCAGGTGCCGTGCCTCTACGGCCCCCGCCGGCCGTGCCCGGACGGTCGGCCAGCAGCATCGCCAGCCTGCGCGCCGCCGCCGAGGGCAGCGCGGGACGCGGATCCTCGGGAGCCGGCTGCGGTCGCGGTGCCGCACGCGTCGGGCGCAGCCCGGCTCGCCGCCGTACGGTCTCCATGGCCGCCGCGTCCAGCAGCGCCACCGGCGCCTCCCGGCCCGGCGCGCAGCCCGGCGGCGTACGCCGGTCCGTGCCGAGCAGAGCCGCCGTGACGAGCTCCTCCCAGGCGCCCGGCGCGGGCGAATCCACGGGAACGGAGGGGCTGTTCATCAGGTTCCTTCCTCTCTGCCTTCGTGCTGGGTGCCGTGGAGTGGGGGTGGGCCGAATCGCGTCGGGTGGTCGGTGTGCCGGGTGGTGGGGCGTCCGGTCGGGGCGGCGAGCTGCTCGTGGCCAGTCGCACGGTCGCCGAACCGCGCACGGCCCGGCGCTTGGCGAATGGGAAGCAGAGGCAGGTGGTCCTGCCCACGGTTACCGCGAGGCGTGCCGCTCAGCACAGCTGTACCGCCTCGCCCGCGCCGTCCGGCCAGGCCGTCAGCGGGGTGAAGCCGCGGTGGCCGCACTCGCCGAACACCTTGACCGGGGCTCCGCCCGACAGCGCGACCAGGCGCCACAGGCCGGGGCGGGCACGGGCGGCCGGAGTGAGCGGCAGAGCCGAGTCCGCGTCGGCGTCCGCCAGTTGCCACGAGTTGCCGTCCGGGGTCGGTACGACCCGGTCAAGAGTCACCGGTACCGAGTCCAGCCACGGGTCGTCACGCAGCGCCTCGCCATAGCGGGCGGTCGCCTCGGCCGTCGTCACACCCGGTGGCCGTATCGCCGCCGGAGCGGGCGGTGCGAACTGCTCACCCAGGGCGGCCCGCAGCTGCCCGGCGCCCGGATACGCCGACACCTCCGCCTCCAGGGCCAGCCCCACCGGCAGCGCCAGCTCCGGGGCGCGGCCGGCGGCGCCGTAGGAGAGGAGCAGGGCGGTACGGCCGGAGTCGGCGCCGTGCAGCCATATCCGGCGCGTCGTCAGTTTCACGTCCGCCGTGTCGTACTGGGCGAGGACCAGCCAGCGGTCCCGCACCGGCGGCCCGTCCGCCGACGCGGGGAGGCCGATGCGGGAGCGGACCGTGTCCGCCAAACCGTTGGGCAGCCGCTCGCGGCCCAGCCAGCCCTGGTCGAGGAGGTGGAGGAGAGCGCACTCCTCCAGCAGACGTACCGGCCAGCCCGGGCCGGACGCCGGGATCGCCCCCAGTTCCCGAACCCGCGCGGCCAGTCCGGGGGCCTGGGCGTCGACCATGCGGGCCGCCGTCTCCTCCCACAGCCCGTACCCCGCCTGCTCCGCTCCGGCCAGGCCGCCGCGGAGCAGGTCCGCCAGGCGCTGCTCCAGCTCCGTCGCGCCCGCGGTGACCCGCATCGCCCGACGCTCCGCTCTGCGCCGCGCCGCCTCCGGATCACCGGACCCGGAGGAGGAACCGGACGCGTCCGCTGTCCGCTTCTCCTCCGTGCGCTGCCTTCTCCCCTTTATCCACTGCTCCGCCCAGTCCGGCGGCGATCCGGGCGGCACGGCGCCATCGCCTTCCGCCCAGAGCAGCAGCAGCCCGAGCGCGTGCTTGCACGGGAACTTCCGGCTCGGGCAACTGCACTTGTACGCGGGCCCGGAGGCGTCCGCGATGTCGATGACCGTCTGATACGGCTTGCTGCCACTGCCCTTGCACAGTCCCCACACCGTCCCCTCGTCGGCACTCCCCGCCTCGGACCACGGCCCCGCCGCGCCGAGTTTGCTTCCCGCCTTGCGTGACGCGACGTCAGGCGCCAGTGCCAGCACCTGGTCCGCGGTCCAGCGCACCCCCTGCTGAGTCATGCCATCGAAGGTAGATCCCACCACTGACAATCGGTCCGGACGAAGGCGTCACCGGCCGTCGTGCGAGCGCGTTTGCGCAGGTGGGAACGCATTGTCAGTGGCGTGGTGCAACGTGGATGCCAGATCCGAAACCGGCTGAACCAGCCGAGCTGGAGGGGGACTTCGCCATGCCTGTGTCCGTAGCACCGATGTCAGAACCGACGTCCGTCGAAGCGGGGGAGACGGAACCGACCGAGGCGTTGCGTCCGCATGCCGAGGACGCCTTCGCTCATGAACTCGCCGCGCTGGCCGCGCAGGACGACCGTCCGCGCCCGGCCCGCTGGAAACTGTCGCCGTGGGCCGTGGCCACATATCTGCTCGGCGGCACTCTGCCGGACGGCACGGTGATCACACCGAAGTACGTCGGCCCGCGTCGCATCGTCGAGGTCGCCGTCACCACGCTCGCCACCGACCGCGCCCTGCTCCTGCTCGGCGTGCCCGGCACCGCGAAAACGTGGGTGTCCGAGCACCTGGCCGCGGCGGTCAGTGGCGACTCGACGCTGCTGGTGCAGGGGACTGCGGGCACGCCGGAGGAGGCGATCCGGTACGGCTGGAACTACGCGCAACTGCTCGCCCACGGGCCGAGCCGGGACGCCCTCGTGCCCAGCCCGGTCATGCGGGCCATGGCGGAGGGGATGACGGCCCGCGTCGAGGAGCTGACCCGCATTCCGGCCGACGTGCAGGACACGCTGATCACGATCCTGTCGGAGAAGACGCTCCCGATACCGGAGCTGGGGCAGGAGGTGCAGGCGGTACGCGGCTTCAACCTCATCGCCACCGCCAACGACCGCGACCGTGGCGTCAACGACCTCTCCAGCGCCCTGCGCCGCCGCTTCAACACGGTCGTGCTGCCGCTGCCGGAGAGCGTCGAGGCCGAGGTGGACATCGTCTCCCGCCGCGTCGACCAGATCGGCCGCTCCCTCGACCTGCCGGTCGTGCCCGACGGCATCGACGAGATCCGCCGCGTCGTCACGGTCTTCCGTGAGCTGCGCGACGGGGTGACGTCCGACGGCCGCACGAAGCTGAAGTCGCCGAGCGGGACGCTGTCGACGGCCGAGGCGATCTCCGTCGTCACCAACGGCCTTGCCCTTGCCGCCCACTTCGGCGACGGGGTGCTGCGGTCCGGTGACATCGCCGCGGGCATCCTCGGCGCCGTCGTCCGCGATCCGGCGGCCGACCGGGTCATCTGGCAGGAGTACCTGGAGGCGGTCGTGCGCGAACGGGACGGTTGGACGGACTTCTACCGGGCGTGCCGGGAGGTGAGTGCGTGAACGGCGAGAGCGACGACCTGGGGTGGGGCCGCCCGAGCGGCGGATCGAAGTCGGGTGGCGGTGGCGGGTCAGTGGCCCAGGTGCCACGGGTCGGGTGACAGGGCCGGATGGGGGAGGGGGCCGGGTAGTCGAGGCCGGGGGGTGAGGTCCGGTGGGTGGGCCCTGAGGGGTGGATGGGGCCGAGCGGTGATGGGCCGGTGACGGACGGATGAGGCCAGGGCGGTGAGTTGTGGCGACGCCCTCCTGGTCACGGGCTCGACCAGGAGGGCGTGGTCGGCGGCGCCGTTCGGTGGCTGTGGAGGAGTGGGGGAGCGTGCTGTGAGGGGTGACGGGATGCGTCGGGTGTGGGGCGAGCACGACGGAGCGATCAGCGGCTTCGTCGGGTGGTTGGGACCGAGGGGGACGGAGTGATGGGCATGGACAGGGCCGGGAGCGAGGGCGCGGAGGCGGGTGCCCACCTGGCGGGCGAAGTGCCGGCGGGATGCTCGGACACCTCGGCCGCACCTGTCCCGGCATCGAAGTCGCCGGGGCCGCTACTGCTCGGCGTACGCCATCACGGGCCCGGGTCGGCGCGGGCCGTGCGGGCGGCGTTGGAGGCCGCTCGGCCGCGGGTCGTGCTGATCGAGGGACCGCCCGAGGCGGACGCCCTCATCCCGCTCGCCGCCGACGAGGCCATGCGACCGCCGGTCGCCCTCCTCGCCCACGCCGTGGACGAGCCCGGCCGCTCGGCCTTCTGGCCGTTGGCCGAGTTCTCCCCGGAGTGGGTCGCGATCCGCTGGGCCTCGGAGAAAGGTGTACCGGCCCGCTTCATCGACCTGCCGGCCACGCACACGTTGGCGTGGGGCAAGGACGTGGAGCCGGTGCCTGCCCACAAGGAGGGGAGTGAGCCTGCCGGGGGGAGCGCGGGGGAGCGGGGTGGCGAACCTGGCGGAGGGCCTGGCGGGGAACGGTCTGGTGAGGTTGGCGGGGAACCGGTCGGAGAGCCTGCCCATCACCGGGCCGGCGAGCGCGCCGGAGGGCAGGCCGGCGAGCCCGCCGGGCAGCGGGCCGAGGGGAACGGCCCCGGTGTCGACGTCCGGGTCGACCCGCTCGCCGTGCTCGCCGATGCCGCCGGGTACGACGATCCCGAGCGATGGTGGGAGGACGTCGTCGAGCACCGGGGCATGGGGGACGGGGACGCGTTCGCGCCGTTTCTCGGGCTCGAGGAGGCCATGGGGGCGTTGCGGGAGGCGTACGGAAGCGGCGGGCATGAGCGGGATCTCGTGCGGGAGGCGTACATGCGGCTGCAAGTGCGCGCCGCCCAGCGGGAGTTCGGGGACGACGTGGCCGTGGTGTGCGGGGCGTGGCATGTTCCCGCGCTGCGGCAGAAGAGCACCGTGGGCGCCGACAAGGCACTGCTGAAGGGGCTCCCCAAGGTCAAGGCGGACATGACCTGGGTGCCGTGGACGTATCGCCGGTTGGCTCGGGTCAGCGGGTACGGGGCGGGGATCGACTCGCCGGGGTGGTACGGGCACCTCTTCGGCGCGCCGGACCGGCCGGTCGAGCGGTGGATGACCAAGGTGGCCGGGTTGCTGCGGGACGAGGATCGGATCGTGTCCTCGGCGCATGTCATCGAAGCGGTACGACTGGCCGAGACGCTCGCGGCGATGCGCGGGCGCCCGTTGCCGGGCCTCAGCGAGACGACCGACGCGGTGCGGGCGGTGATGTGCGACGGCTCGGACGTGCCGTTGGCGCTGGTGCATGACCGGCTCGTCGTGGGGGACGTGCTGGGGGAGGTGCCGCGGTCTGCGCCGGCGGTGCCGTTGCAGCGGGACCTCGACCGGATCCAGCGTCGGCTGCGGCTCAAACCGGAGGCGGCGGAGCGGGAGTTGGAGCTCGACCTGCGCAAGGAGAACGACGCCGAGCGCAGCAGGCTGCTGCACCGGCTGCGGCTGCTCGGCGTGGAGTGGGGTGAGCCGGCCGCGTCGCGGGGCAGCACGGGGACGTTCCGGGAGACGTGGCGGCTGCGGTGGGAGCCCGAGCTGGCCGTGCGGGTCGCGGAGGCCGGGGTGTGGGGGACCACCGTGTTCGCCGCGGCGACCGCCAAAGCGGAGGCGGACGCCGTCGCCGCGCAGGGCCTCGTCGACGTCACCGCACTCGCCGAGCGCTGCCTGCTGGCCGAACTGCCGGACGCGCTGCCGGTGGTGATGCGGATCCTCGCCGACCGGGCCGCTCTGGACGCCGATGTCGGCCATCTCGCCCAGGCCATGCCCGCACTGGTCCGCTCCCTGAGGTACGGGGACGTGCGGGGCACCGACACCGGCGCGCTGGCGGAGGTCGCCGCGGGTCTCGCCGAGCGCGTCTTCGTCGGCCTGCCCCCGGCCTGCGCCGCCCTGGACGCGGACGCGGCCGAGGAGATGCGGCGCCATGTGGACGCGGTGCACGGAGCGGTCGGGCTCCTGAGCGACGTGGTCGGTTCGGGGGAGGGCACGCGGGGCGCGGCAGCCGGATCGGGGCGGAGGACCGAAGGCATTGCTTCGGGCCAGGGTGCTGCAACAGAGCACGGCGGCGGAGGCGAGGGGACCGCGGCAGGGCATGGCGGCGGAGGCGAGGAAACTGCGGCAGGGCACGGCGCCCAGAGCAGCCAGCCGCGCGCCCTCGGTCACGGGGACCTGCGCAGCCGTTGGCATGGGGTGCTCCGGGTGCTGTCCCTGCGGGACACCGTGCCCGGCGTCATCCGAGGGCGGGGCGTGCGGTTGCTGCTGGACGACGGGGAGTTGGCGCAGGACGAGGCGGCGCGGCTGATGGGGCTGGCGTTGTCGCCGGGGACGCCGCCGGCGGACGCGGCCGCGTGGATCGAGGGGTTCGTCGGTGGGGGTTCCGGCGGCGGGATGCTGCTGGTGCACGACGAGCGGCTGCTCGGGTTGGTCGACGCGTGGCTGACGGGGGTGCCGGCGGACGCGTTCACGGACGTGCTGCCGCTGCTGAGGCGGACCTTCTCGGCGTATGAGCCGGGGGTGCGGCGGACGTTGGGGGAACTGGTCCGGCGTGGGCCGGGGCAGCGGGGGAGCGCGGGGGTCGGCGGCCCCGGCATACCGGGCTTCGCCGCCGAACTCGATGTCGAGCGGGCGGATGCCGTGGTGCCGGTGGTGCGGTTGCTGCTGGGGCTCGGGCGAACGGGGCAGGGCATCGAGGGCGGCCTTGGGGACGACAGCCCAGGCAACGACGGGCATGGCAACGACGGGCATGGCAACGACGGGCATGGCAACAACAGGCACGGCAACAGCAGCCCTGGTGACAACCGCCTTGGCGAGAACGACCTTGTGGGGGTGACGGGATGACGACCGACGCAGTGAGGGAGCCGAGGGCGCGGGCCGGAGCGAGGGAGCCGTCCGCGCAGCGCACGGGGTGTCGGCGCAAGGCCGGCCCCAGGACGACGACCGTCCCGGTGATCCCCTTGTGGGAGCGGCCCCGTGAGGGAGCGTGCCGATGACGAGCATGAGGAGCATGACGGGCGAGGCGATGGACCCGGCGCGGGAGCGACTGCGGCGGTGGCGGATGGTGCTGGGTGGGGACGACGCCGACGGCACCGGGTGCGCGCTCTCCGGGCGGGACGCCGCGATGGACGGGGCGCTGGCCGCGCTCTACGGCAAGGGGGACAAGGCGCAGGCGGGGAAGGACCGTTCGGCGGGGCTCGGGGCGTCGGCGCCGTCCGTGGCGCGGTGGCTCGGGGACATCCGGAGGTACTTCCCGTCGTCCGTCGTACAGGTCATGCAGCGGGACGCCATCGACCGGCTCGGGCTGTCCACGCTGCTCCTGGAGCCGGAGATGCTGGAGGCGGTGGTGGCGGACGTGCACCTGGTGGGCACGCTGCTCTCGCTCAACAGGGCGATGCCGGAGACCACCAAGGAGACGGCACGGGCCGTCGTGCGCAAGGTCGTCGAGGACCTGGAGAAGCGGCTCGCCACCCGTACCCGGGCCACGCTCACCGGTGCTCTGGACCGCAGTGCCCGTATCAACCGGCCACGCCACCACGACATCGACTGGAACCGCACGATCGCGGCCAACCTCAAGCACTACCTCCCCGAGTACCGGACGGTCGTGCCGGAGCGGCTCATCGGGTACGGGCGGGCGTCGCAGTCCGTGAAGAAGGAGGTCATCCTCTGCATCGACCAGTCCGGGTCGATGGCGGCGTCGGTGGTGTACGCGTCGGTGTTCGGGGCGGTGCTCGCGTCGATGCGGTCCATCAGCACACGGCTGGTCGTCTTCGACACCTCCGTCGTCGACCTCACCGACCAGCTCGACGATCCGGTCGACGTCCTGTTCGGCACACAGCTCGGCGGCGGCACGGACATCAACCAGGCGCTCGCGTACTGCCAGTCGCAGATCACGCGGCCCGCGGAGACGGTGGTGGTGCTGATCAGCGACCTGTACGAGGGAGGCATACGGAACGAGATGCTCAAGCGGGTCGCGGCGATGAAGGCGTCGGGCGTGCAGTTCGTGGCCCTGCTGGCGCTGTCGGACGAGGGGGCACCCGCCTACGACCGGGAACACGCGGCCGCGCTCGCGGCGCTGGGCGCACCGGCCTTCGCCTGCACGCCCGACCTGTTCCCGGAGGTGATGGCGGCGGCCATCGAGAAGCGGCCGATTCCGGTGCCGGACGCCGTGTGACGCCGGCGCCGGACGACGCGCTGAATCCCATGCAGGACGTCGTGTGAGGCGGGAAACGAGGAAGGTAACGGCGAGGATTTGCAGGTGATTTGTCGACCTGGTGACGACCGACTTGGGCCAGCAAAACGGACATGAGTACCCATCGGTAGCGGGGGGCTTGCGCGACCTCCGGAGGGGCGTGCGAGGATCGACGCGCCTTTTCAGCGGTGCGCCGCGCCCCGCTGCCCCATACCGCGTCGCCGCCGACTCCACGCTCGTCACGTGTACTTCATTCCGCCGCACGGGAGGAACCACCCCGTTTTGACCTGGTCAGCCGTTCTGCCTTTCGCCGCTCTGCGTGTTGTGCGCAGGGTGGCCGGGAGGCGTGCGCTCCAGGCGGCGTTGCTGGTGGGCGGGCTGTTCGCGCTCGGGCTCCTCTGCGGGGAGCGGGCGTATGCGGCTGACGTGGTGTCGGCGGGGACGAGCACATCGACGTCCACGGTTTCGGCGCCCTCCGCCCCCGCCGGGGCTGTGCCTTCGGCGCCGGAGGGCGACGAGGTCGGGACGGTGACGAGGAGCACGGTCGAGCTGTTGGCGGGCGAACCGGCCAGGACTGATGCGCAGGCCCCGGCGACGACACTCCCCGCCTCCCCGGCAACTCCCCAGCACTCAGGCCCTGCCGCCCCGGCCCCGCACCCCGCCGACGGCACCGACGAGAACGACGGCTCCCACGGCACAGACGCCCCCGGCATCGACGCCACCCCCGGCACCGACGCCCCCCACAGCACCGACGACGAACTCGTCCGCCCCGTGACCGACCACCTCGTCCAGGGCGTAGCCGATCGTGTCGTAGAGCCGGTGGGGAAGGTCGTCGAGTCGGTGACCGACGGGTTGGCCGAGGCGGTGCCGCCGTCGGCGTCGCTGCCCTCGTTGCCGGTGCTGCCGACGTTGCCGGAGTCGCCGGACTGGCCGAGCCTGCCGGGGTTCGAGGTGCCCGGCATGCCCGGCTTCCCTGGGCTTCCCGGCCTGCCCAGCGTCCCCGCTGTCCCCGGCCAGACCCTGCCCGCGCCCGTCACCACGACGCCGCAGCCGGGATCGCCGGCGCCCGCCTCGGGTGACCGACGTGACGAGAAGGGCCGTACCGGAGGAACCGCCGCCCCCGTCACCCACGGTCCGTGGGCCGGCTCCGGTGCCGTAGTGCCCAACGCCTCAACCGCCCCCGGCGACGCGCACCGCACAGCGTCCTCCGGCTACACACCCGTCCACCAGGCGCCGGCCGATCACCCGGGCGGTGTGGGCGGCAGCCGTTCGGCGGGCGACAACAACACGCCTCGGCACGGGGACGCGCACGCCGTCTCGCTGAGCCAGCGGCCGCCGTTGCGGCTGGTGCCCGGCGCCGCCGCCCGTGCCGACGCGGACGAGATCCGGGACAGGCACGGGGACATACCGGTTTCCCCCGCGTAGGACAGCAGGCCGACCCACCCCGCCGTAGACCTGCCGCGCGGGGGCGGAAACAGGTCTGCCCGCCCGTCCGGAGCCCAGTTCACGGATGTCCCCCTGACATCCCCCGGACGGAAGCCGCCGGAGCCGTACCCGGTCCCGCTGGTCCCCGACTCCCCGGACCGCGACCGAACCGGCACCGGAATGTCCCCAACCGTCCGAAGCCCCGGAGCTCGCGGAGTTCTTTCCGACTCCGTTTCTCCGGTGGCCTTCGGAGCCCCAAGATCTAGGGATCCGACGCACGCATGAACAAGAACATCCGCCGTTCGATCGTCATAGCCGCCGGTGTCACCGGCGCCTGGGCGCTCGGCTCGACCGCCGCCAGCGCGGACGAGCTGCCCGCCTCCACCCTCTCCGTACCGGACACCACCACCGACGCGACCGACGCGGCCGACAGCGCCGACGCCACCGGCCTGCTCGGCGGGGTGACCGACACCGTCAACGGCGTCGTCTCCGACGTGACGGACACCGTCTCCGGCGTCACCGACGGCGTCGGCGGCTCGGCCGGCAACACGGCCGGCACGGTCACCGACACGGCCACGACGACGCCTGCGAGCGCTGCCGATCAGGCCCGCCGTTACGTCGACGCCAAGGTCGACGTCCCGACCGCCGGCACCGCCTCCAAGGCCACCAAGGTCAAGGGCGCCGCGCAGGCCATTCACGGCGCCAAGACCGCCCGCGCGGACAAGGCGGGGCAGGCCGCGGCGCAGGCCGAAGCCCGCGTCTCCGCAGGTGTCGCCGGCATCGACGACGCACGCCACGACGCCCCGCAGCTCCCGGACACCCCGGGCGCCCCCGGCGCCATCGACTACCTCTTCGGCCCCCTCTCCGCCTTCGCCCCCGAGCTGGAGAAGGCGCTCGCGGCCGCGCAGACGAAGCTGCAGGGCACGCAGGCGGCGGCCCGTGCGCAGGCGCAGGGCGTCGAGGGCGTCGTACGGACGAAGGCGCAGTACGCCGTCGCGGGCGCGGGCCGCACCGGAGCGGGTGCGCAGGACGTGGCCCAGGCCGCCGTCACCCACGCCAAGGGCGAGGCGGCGGACGCGACGGCCATCGCCACCAGCCGGGCCACCGCGGCCAAGTCGGCCGCCGAGGCCTCCGTCTCCGCCGTCCCCGGCCATGTCACCGGCACGGTCGGCGGTGTCCAGCAGCGGGTGGTCGGCACGGTCAGCACGATCCCCGGCACGGTCACCCCGGTCGTCGCGCAGACCGCGGACGCGGTCGTCCCGCCGCTCGCCACCGAGGCCGTGAACGGCGTGCAGCCGGTCGCCGGGCGCGCCGTCGACGGTGTCGTCCCGGCCGCCCAGCACGCCGTCGCCGGTGTCGCACCCGCCGCCACGCACGCCGTGGCCGGGGTGACCCCGGTCGCCGGTCAGGCGGTCGACAGCGTCCAGTCGGTGGCCGGCGGCGCGGTGAACGGCGTGCGGCCGGTCGTCGGCCAGGCGGTGGGCGGCGTCGTGCCGGTCGCGCAGGGCGCGGTGGCCGGGGTCGGCACGACCGCCGGGCACACGGTCGACGCCGCGACCGCGTTGGCGTACGGCGTCGTCGCCGACGTCCAGTCCCTGGGAGGCCAGGCCGTCGCGGGTGTGCGGCCGGTCGCGGCCGGTGCCGTCCAGGGGGTCCAGCCGGTCGCCGGCGGGGTCGTCCAGGACGTGCCGCCGGTGGCTCACGGCGCGGTCGGCGATGTCCAGTACGTCGCCCACGGCACCGTCGCCGACGTCCAGCCCATCGCCTACGGCGCGGTCGCCGACGTGCAGCCGGTCGTGCAGGGCGTCGCCGCGGACGTACCCCCGTACGCCACCGGTCTGACCGGCCACGTCACCGGGGACGCCACCGGCACCGTCCTGCCGCCCGTCGCCGGCACCGCCGTGCACGGCGTCGTGCCCGTCGCCGGACAGGCCGGCGGGGACGCGGGTGCGCTGGCGTACGGCGTGGCCGGCGATGTCCAGCCCTTCGCGGGCGGTGTCGTCGGTGAGGTCGACCCGTTCGTGTACGGGGTGGCCGGGCAGGCCGTCCCCTTCGCCGAGGGTGTCGCCGCTCACGCGCAGCCGTTCGCGTACGGCGTCACCGGCGCCGTGCAGCCCGTCGTGGACCAGGTCGTGGACACCGTCAGCCCGGTCGTGCAGGGCGTCGGCGGCAGCGCCACGACGCTGGCGTACGGCGTGGCCGGCGATGTCCAGCCCTTCGCGGGCGGTGTCGTCGGTGAGGTCGACCCGTTCGCCCACGGTGTCGCCGGGCAAGTCGCGCCCTTCGCCGGGGACCTGACCGGCACGGTCCAGGACTCGGCCGGTCCGCTGGCGGGCAACGCCGTCAGCGGCGTGCAGGGCGTCGGCCAGTCGGTCACGCCGGGTTACGCGCAGGACCTGTACCACCAGGCCCCGTACGGCATCTGACCGTACGGCCCTCGACGTCGTACGACGGCCCCCGGCGAGGCCACGTACGACACCACCCGCCGCCATGGCGGGCGCGACCGCGGAGGCACGCACCATCCGCATCCGAGAGCCGCGCCCGCCGTGGCGACCGACCGACTCCGCGGGGCAGACGGCCCCGGACGGCCGAAAACCGTCGGCCGTTCCGACCGGAATCCCGCGGAAGGGCCGGGTGATCCCCATTGGGGTGGGGATCACCTGCCCAGAGCCCACAGGGGCGGCCCATTCGTGCCCCTTCGGGCTGTTCAGGGGACCTCACCGGGTCAACCCCAGCCCGGTGAGGTCCTTTCCCCGTGTGTTCCCGTCTGCTCACAGTCGGCACGCCGTGCCAGAGATCTTTGCTGATCGCGGCATCATGTGACAGGTATCACCGCTCAGGTGTGACCCTCGATTTAGGGGCCCTCCGCAAGCAGCGATAACCTGCGAGACGGACATGCCGCGCGCTCGGACACCGTGTGCGCCTCCCTTGTGACAGCGGACGTCACGTTGCCCTTCGCGGCACGCCCACGCATCCAACGAACCGCGAGATCACTGATAGGGACGGAAGCGCGTGGACCTGTTCGAGTACCAGGCGAGGGACCTCTTCGCCAAGCACGATGTACCGGTGCTGGCCGGTGAAGTCATCGACACGCCTGAGGCGGCCCGCGCAGCCACTGAGCGCCTCGGTGGCAAGTCCGTCGTCAAGGCACAGGTGAAGGTCGGCGGCCGTGGCAAGGCCGGCGGCGTCAAGCTCGCCGCGACCGCGGACGAGGCCGTCGCCCGGGCGACCGACATCCTCGGCATGGACATCAAGGGCCACACGGTCCACAAGGTCATGATCGCCGAGACGGCCCCGGAGATCCTGGAGGAGTACTACGTCTCCTTCCTCCTCGACCGTGCCAACCGCACCTTCCTCTCCATCGCCTCCGTCGAGGGCGGCATGGAGATCGAGGAGGTGGCGGCCACCCGCCCGGAGGCCGTCGCCAAGATCGCGATCGACGCCATCGACGGCGTGGACGAGGCCAAGGCCCGCGAGATCGTCGAGGCCGCCAAGTTCCCGGCCGAGGTCGCGGACAAGGTCGTCAACGTCCTGATCACGCTGTGGGACACCTTCATCAAGTCGGACGCCCTCCTCGTCGAGGTCAACCCGCTCGCGAAGGTCGCCTCCGGTGACGTCATCGCCCTCGACGGCAAGGTGTCGCTCGACGACAACGCCGAGTTCCGTCACGACTGGGACGAGCTGCACGACAAGGCCGCGGCCAACCCGCTCGAGGCCGCCGCCAAGGAGAAGAACCTCAACTACGTCAAGCTCGACGGTGAGGTCGGCATCATCGGCAACGGCGCGGGTCTCGTCATGAGCACCCTGGACGTCGTCGCGTACGCCGGTGAGAACCACGGCAACGTCAAGCCGGCCAACTTCCTGGACATCGGCGGTGGCGCCTCCGCCCAGGTCATGGCCAACGGTCTGGAGATCATCCTCGGCGACCCGGACGTCAAGTCCGTCTTCGTCAACGTCTTCGGTGGCATCACCGCCTGTGACGAGGTCGCCAACGGCATCGTCCAGGCCCTGAAGCTCCTCGAGGACCGTGGCGAGGAGGTCACCAAGCCCCTCGTCGTCCGTCTCGACGGCAACAACGCCGAGCTCGGCCGGCAGATCCTCACCGACGCCAACCACCCGCTGGTGCAGCGCGTCGACACCATGGACGGCGCGGCCGACAAGGCCGCCGAGCTGGCCCACGCCGCAAAGTAAGCACTCAGGACGAGGACACAACACACCATGGCTATCTGGCTCGACAAGGACAGCAAGGTCATCGTCCAGGGCATGACCGGTGCCACGGGCATGAAGCACACCAAGCTCATGCTGGGCGACGGCACCAACGTCGTGGGCGGCGTCAACCCGCGCAAGGCCGGTCAGAAGGTCGACTTCGACGGCACCGAGGTACCCGTTTTCGGCACCGTGAAGGAGGCCATCGAGGCCACCGGCGCCAACGTCTCCGTCATCTTCGTGCCGGAGAAGTTCACCAAGGACGCGGTCGTCGAGGCCATCGACGCCGAGATCCCGCTGGCCGTCGTGATCACCGAGGGCATCGCCGTGCACGACTCGGCGTCGTTCTGGGCGTACGCCGGCAAGAAGGGCAACAAGACCCGGATCATCGGCCCGAACTGCCCCGGCATCATCACCCCGGGTCAGTCGAACGTCGGCATCATCCCGGGCGACATCACCAAGCCGGGCCGTATCGGCCTGGTGTCGAAGTCCGGCACGCTGACGTACCAGATGATGTACGAGCTGCGTGAGATCGGCTTCTCGACCGCCGTCGGCATCGGTGGCGACCCGATCATCGGCACCACGCACATCGACGCGCTCGCCGCGTTCGAGGCCGACCCCGAGACCGACCTGATCGTCATGATCGGTGAGATCGGTGGCGACGCCGAGGAGCGGGCCGCGGACTTCATCGCGAAGAACGTGACCAAGCCGGTCGTCGGCTACGTCGCGGGCTTCACCGCGCCCGAGGGCAAGACCATGGGCCACGCCGGCGCCATCGTCTCCGGTTCGTCGGGCACCGCCCAGGCGAAGAAGGAGGCCCTGGAGGCCGCGGGCGTCAAGGTCGGCAAGACGCCGACCGAGACGGCGAAGCTGGCTCGCGAGATTCTGGGTGGCTGAAGGTCGTAGTCACGGCGCTTAGCTGAGCGTTGGTGGGCCCGTTCCCTGCGTGGGGGCGGGCCCACCCTCGTTTCGTGACTGCAGCTGACCTGGGGGCGCGGGGAACTGCGCGACCGGCCACGACGGGCCCGCAGCCGGGCACGGCCGTAGCCGCCACGGCGAGGTGCCGCAGCGCTCACCTCATCTGCGGTACCAGCCGCTCCGGCCCGCTCTGCGCCTCC
This sequence comes from Streptomyces bicolor, assembly GCF_000719285.1. GTDB lineage: Bacteria > Actinomycetota > Actinomycetes > Streptomycetales > Streptomycetaceae > Streptomyces > Streptomyces bicolor. Next base: position 114,906 of record NZ_JOFS01000023.1, read on the forward strand.
GACCTCAACTTGGCCCGCAGTTTCACCTCCCTCTCCGACAACGGCCCCGGCGCCACCTTCGGCGGTACGCCGAGCACCGTCTGCCCCGGGGGCACCGGTGGCTCGTACTGGGTCGGAGCCGTTCGCAGCGTGAGCGCCGTCGTGCCGATCAGGGCCACCGTGAACGCGATGGCCGCGCGGGTCCAGAAGCGGGCCCGGCCTTCGCTGATCTCGCGTACCACCGCCGGCTTGGCCGCGCGCAAGCGCTCCGCGGAGGCCAGTTCGGCCAGGCGACGGTGGAGTTCGGCCGGGTCGGACAGGGGCGGGAGGCGGTCGGCGATCGCGGCGCGGGCGTGCAGGAGGCGTCGCGCGGTCGCCGGAGTGCTCGCCTCCGACTCCGCCGCCGTTTCGGGCAGGTCGAGGCCGACACCGTCGTACAGCAGAAGCGTGCGGCGCTGTGGTGGTGGCAGTTCGAGGAGTACGTCGAGCAGGACGCGGTCGGACGCGTCGGCCGGCGGGGGTTCCGGGTGCCGGTAGCGGGGGCGGAACCGGTGCCAGGGGGAGAGGGCGAAGTCGTACGCCGTCGCCCGCACCCAGCCCGCCGGGTCCCGGTCGCGGGCCACCTCCGGCCAGCGCTGCCAGGCGAGTTGGAAGGCACGCTCCACCGATTCCCGCGCGAGTTCGCGGCGCCCCGTGAGCAGGTAGGTCTGCCGGGCGAGGGCGGGGGCGCAGAAGGCGTACAGCGCGTCGAAGGCCTGGGCGGGGGTGAGGGGGCGTTCGCGCCGGGGTTCGTGGGTGGGGAGTGCCGGGTCGGCGTATGGGTCGTCGGCGTGCGGGTGATCGGTGGGCACGGGGCGCGACAGCTGCTGATGTCCTGTCACCTCTGGCTCCCGCGTACGTTCCTGAGCCGCCGTCTTCTTCGCCAGCGAGTCGAGCAGTTGTGCGTACGCCTCTCTCCTGCGGCCGCGCGGTGACGTACGGCCGTGCTCCCACGCGTGTACCGTCGCGCGGCTGACGCCCACCCGTGCCGCGACCTGAGCCTGCGTCAATGAGCAGGCCTCCCGCAGGCGTCGGCGTTCGCCGGGCGGGGGAAGCGGGGCTGCGGATCGCGATGTCACCGGCCGCCCTTTCGTACGAAAAAGTACATAAACATATATTGGGCGACACATCGGAGGTTCGCCTGTTACGACGGGAAAGCGCGTGTCGTTGGGAGCATGGCGGCGTGATCGAGATGACCGCTCGCCGAACGACCCCGTCGTCCCCGCACGCGCGCAGGCGCGACCGAACGCCAGGGCTGGCCGCAAGCCTTCTGAACGGTGCGGTGGCGGCGGGGCTCGGGCTGGGCGGGTTCGCGGTGCTGGTGATGGTGCTGTGGGTCTCCTCGCCGTATCCGGACAGTGGGCCGGGGGGCGCGCTGCGGATCGCCGCCGTGCTGTGGCTGCTGGCGCACGGTGCCGAACTGGTCCGGGCCGACACCCTCACCGGCGTTCCCGCGCCGGTCGGCGTCACACCGTTGCTGATGTTCCTGCTGCCGGTGCTGCTGGTGCACCGGGCGGCGCGGGACGCGGCGGCGGACGGGGGTGACGGGTCGCCGCTGGTGCCGGGGCGCACGGCGTGGGCGGGTGTCGTGCTCGGGTACCTCGGGGTCGGGGCGGCGGCCGCGGCGTACGCGGGGCGGGGCGAGCTGCGGCCGGAGTGGGTCTGGACCGGGCTGTGGGTGCCGGTGGTCGTGCTGGTGGCGGCGGGGGCCGGGGTGTGGACGGCGTGCGGGCGGCCGCCCGAGTGGGCGGAGCGCGTGCTGGCCGCGCTGCCGAGGCGGGTCCGGCGGCTGGTGCCCGGGGTGACGGCGCGCGCCCGGCTCGGCATCGCCGCGCGGGCCGGGGGTGCCGGGGCGGCGGTGCTCGTCGGCGGTGGGGCGGTACTGGTGGGCGGCTCGCTGGTGTGGCACGGCGGGGCGGCGCGGGCGTCCTTTCTGCACCTGACCGAGGGGTGGTCGGGGCGGTTCGCGGTACTGCTGCTGTGCGCGGCGCTCGTGCCGAACGCGGCGGTGTGGGCGGCGTCGTACGCCCTCGGGCCGGGGTTCGTGCTCGGGGTGGGGCATGTGGTGGGGCCGGTGTCCTCGGCACCCGCGCCGCTGCTGCCGCCGTTTCCGTTGCTGGAGGCGGTGCCGGGGGTGGGGGTCGGGGGGCCGGAGCGGTGGGGGGTTGTGGCCGTGCCGGTTGTGGCGGGGGGGGGCGGGGGGGGGGTTG
>NZ_JOFS01000024.1 GCF_000719285.1 Streptomyces bicolor
AATCCTCGCCAAGACCCCGGCCATCCCCTCGCGCTGCCAGTGGGGCATCTTCCTGCGCAACCACGACGAGCTGACCCTCGAAATGGTCACCGACGAAGAGCGCGACTACATGTACGCGGAGTACGCCAAGGACCCGCGGATGCGCGCCAACATCGGCATCCGGCGCAGGCTGGCCCCGCTCCTCGACAACGACCGCAACCAGATCGAGCTGTTCACGGCTCTGCTGCTGTCGCTGCCCGGCTCGCCGATCCTCTACTACGGCGACGAGATCGGCATGGGCGACAACATCTGGCTCGGCGACCGCGACGCCGTCCGCACGCCCATGCAGTGGACCCCGGACCGCAACGCCGGCTTCTCGTCGAGCGACCCGGGACGGCTGTTCCTGCCCACGATCATGGACCCGGTCTACGGCTATCAGGTGACGAATGTCGAGGCGTCGATGTCCTCGCCGTCCTCTCTCCTGCACTGGACCCGGCGCATGATCGAGATCCGCAAGCAGAATCCGGCCTTCGGACTCGGCTCGTACACCGAACTCCAGTCGTCGAATCCGGCCGTGATCGCCTTCCTCCGTGAATACGAGGACGATCTCGTCCTGTGCGTCAACAACTTCTCCCGGTTCGCCCAGCCGACGGAACTGGACCTGCGCAGGTTCAACGGAAGGCATCCGGTGGAGCTGTTCGGCGGGGTGCGATTCCCGGCCATCGGTGAACTGCCGTACTTGCTGACGCTCGGCGGTCACGGCTTCTACTGGTTCCGGCTGCGCAGGGAAGCCGCCTGAGAGCCCGGGCGGGGCGGTTTCCCCCGCCCCGCCCGGGGCACGCATGAGTAACACCCCGACCACCCGGGGAAAGGACGCGACGCCATGTCGGAAGCCGTCACCCGTATCACCACCACCCCGCCCGGCCTCCTTGCGTCACTGGATCCACTGTTGCGGGAGTGGCTGCCGCGGCAGCGCTGGTTCGCGGGCAAGGGGCGTCCGGTCACCGGTTTCGCGCTGGTCGCGGCCACCGAGCTGCTGCCGCCCGGCGGCAAGCTGGGCCTGTACCACCTCCTGGTGCGCGCCCATCAGCCCCTCGTGCCCGTGCCGGGCGCCCCCGAGCAGCCCGCGGACTGCTACCAGCTCCTCATAGGCGAGCGCGAGGCGCTGCCGCCCCGGCTGGCGCCCGCGCTGATCGGACATGTGGCCGAGGGCCCGCTCGCCGGACGCACGGTGTACGACGCCCTGTACGACCCGCGCCCCTGCGAGCTGCTCCTGGAGGCGCTGCGTACCGGGGCCCGGATCGGCGCCCTGCGCTTCGAACGCGACCGGAGCCAGGAGATCCGGTCCGGCCTGGTGCCGCGCCTGGTCACCTCCGAACAGTCCAACTCGTCGGTCGTCTACGGCGATACGTTCATCCTGAAGCTGCTGCGCAGGGTCGTGCCCGGCGTCAATCCCGACCTGGAGCTCCCGCTGGCCCTGGCCCGCGAGGGCTGTGACCGGGTGCCCGCGCCGACGGCGTGGATCCGCGCGGAGCTGGCCGGTGACTCGTACGTCCTCGGTGTGCTCCAGCCCTTCGTGCAGGGTGCGGCGGACGGCTGGGAGCTGGCGCTGCGTGAACTGGCCAAGGGTGAGGACTTCGCCGCCGCGGCACGTGCGCTCGGGCGCGCCACTGCCGAGGTGCACACCGCGCTTGCCCGTACGCTGCCGACCGTGACCCTGGGGCATTCGCAGGTGCAGCAGCTGGTCGACGGCATGGTCGAGCGGCTTCAGGCCGCCGCGCAGGCGGTACCCGCGCTGCGGCCGTACGCGCCCGGCCTGCGCTCCGCCTTCGAGGCGCTGGCCGGTCTGGCCGCCGAGGGGTGCACCTGGACCGCCCAGCGCATCCACGGCGACCTGCACCTCGGGCAGTGCCTGCGCTCGCCCTCCGGGCAGTGGTGGCTCATCGACTTCGAGGGCGAGCCGTCGAAGCCGCTGGCCGAGCGGCGGATGCCGCAGCCGCCGGTGCGGGACGTCGCGGGGATGCTGCGCTCCTTCGACTACGCGGCCCACTCGGCCGACCGTCCGATACCCGGCTGGGCCGAGGCCTGCCGGGCCGCGTACTGCTCCGGATACGCACAGGTCGGCGGCGCCGATCCGCGGACGGATCCGGTGCTGCTGCGCGCGTACGAGACCGACAAGGCGATCTACGAGGTCGTCTACGAGGCCCGCCACCGCCCCGACTGGCTCCCGGTACCGCTGTCCGCGATACGCCGCCTTGCCACGGACACCGGCACCCGATTCCCCCCGACACCCCCATCCCCACCTTCTCCTAGGAGGCCCCGCCCGTGACCCCCCGCACCACTCCCTCCAGCAGCTCGGAAGCCGAGCAGTCGGTCGAGAAGAAGAGCGTCGTCAAAAAGGCGACGACCAAGGCCGCGGAGGCCGCGGAGGCCGTGAAGAAGGGGACGGCGAAAAAGGCGGCGTCCAAGTCCGCCACGAAGAAGGCAGCCGCGAAGAAGGCACCCGCGAAGAAAGCCACGGCAAAGAAGGCCGCCGCCAAGAAAGCCGTCGCGAAGAAGGCCGTGGCGAAGAAGGCCACGGCGAAGACCACCGCGGCCAAGACCACCGCGGCCAAGAACACGGCGGCCAAGAGCACGGCGTCGAAGAGCACCGTCGGCAAGAAGGCCGCCGCCAAGAAGATCCCCGCGCAGAAAGCGGCACAGAAGAAGATCCCCGCGCAGAAGGCGATCCCGAGGTCACCCGAACCCGTTGAGGTCGCCGTCTCCCCCGCTCTCGACGCCGCCGACCGCGACCGTCTCCTCACCGGCGCCCACCACGACCCGCACTCCGTCCTCGGCGCGCACCCCGTGCCCGGCGGTGTCGCCTTCCGGGCTTTCAAGCCGTACGCCCTGTCGGTGACCGTCGTCGTGGGAAGCATGCGGGCCGAGCTGCACGACGACGGGGAGGGGTTCTTCTCGGGGCTGCTGCCGCTGCGGGAGGTGCCGGCGGGCTACCAGCTGCTCGTGGCGTACGAGAGCTCGGTGCAGGAGACCGAGGACGCGTACCGCTTCCTGCCCGCGCTGGGCGAGCTCGACCTGCATCTGATCGGTGAGGGTCGGCACGAGGAGCTGTGGCGGGCGCTCGGCGCCGAACCGATGACGCACCAGGGGGTGACCGGCACCCGCTTCACGGTGTGGGCGCCGAACGCGCGCGGCGTGTCCCTGGCCGGCACCTTCAACTACTGGGACGGCACCGGCTATCCGCTGCGCTCGCTCGGCGGCACCGGCGTATGGGAGCTGTTCGTGCCCGGCATCGGCGAGGGCGAGCTGTACAAGTTCGAGATCACCCGGCCCGACGGCTCGAAGACCCTGCGCGCGGACCCGCTGGCCCGCCGCACCGAGGCCCCGCCCAACACGTCGTCCATCGTGCATGCCTCGCGGTATGAGTGGGGTGACGCGGCGTGGCTGGAGCGGCGCGGGTCCGTGCCGACGCACGAGGCGCCGTTCTCGGTCTACGAGGTCCATCTGGCCTCTTGGCGCCCAGGGCTGACGTACCGTCAACTCGCCGAGCAGCTCCCCCGGTACGTCAAGGACCTGGGCTTCACCCACGTCGAGCTGATGCCGGTCGCCGAGCACCCCTTCGGCGGCAGCTGGGGATACCAGGTCACCGGCTTCTACGCGCCCACGGCCCGCCTGGGCACGCCGGACGACTTCAAGTACCTGGTCGACCGCCTGCACCAGGCCGGCATCGGCGTCCTCATGGACTGGGTACCGGCGCACTTCCCGCGCGACGACTGGGCGCTGGCCGAGTTCGACGGCCGCCCGCTGTACGAACACGAGGACCCCCTGCGCTCCGCGCACCCGGACTGGGGCACGCTGGAGTTCGACTTCGGCCGCCGCGAGGTGCGCAACTTCCTGGTCTCCAACGCGCTTTACTGGTGCGAGGAGTTCCACATCGACGGGCTGCGGGTCGACGCCGTCGCCTCGATGCTCTACCTGGACTACTCGCGTGAGCCGGGCCAGTGGGTGCCGAACGAGCACGGGGGCCGGGAGAACCTGGACGCGGTGGCGTTCCTGCAGGAGATGAACGCGACGGTGTACCGGCGGGTGCCCGGCGTCGTGACGATCGCGGAGGAGTCCACGGCGTGGGACGGAGTGACACGTCCGACGCACGTGTCCGGTCCCGGCGGCTTCGGTGGCCTCGGCTTCGGCCTGAAGTGGAACATGGGCTGGATGCACGACTCGCTGGAGTACATGTCCAAGGAGCCGGTCCACCGCAAGTACCACCACAACGAGATGACGTTCTCGATGGTGTACGCCTACAGCGAGAACTACGTCCTGCCGATCTCCCACGACGAGGTCGTGCACGGCCATCGTGGGGTGCGGGACCTGGTCCGCGACCTGAACACCGTCTACCGGCACACGCCGGCGCTGTGGCAACGGGACGCGGATCCCTCCGGGTTCCAGTGGGTGGTCGGGGACGCGGCCGACGACAACGTCTTCGCGTTCCTTCGGTTCGACGCGGAGGGGGCTCCGCTGCTGGCCGTGTCCAACATGTCGCCGGTCGTGCGGCACGGCTACCGCCTCGGGGTGCCGGACGACGTCCCGGCGTGGCACGAGACGCTGAACACCGACGCGGCGAAGTACGGAGGCAGCGACGTGACGAATCCCGACCCGATCAAGCCGGAGGCCCAGCCTTGGCACGGTCGCGCGGCCAGCATCACGCTGACGTTGCCACCGCTGGCGACGGTGTGGCTGCGCCCGGCCTAGTTTCTCGCCCCGCCGCCCCTACCCATTCCCATCGCCGCCAGGGGGCAGAGCCCCCTGGCGGGGTCGAATACGGTTCCAGGTCGTGACCAGTGCCTGCGGCAGCCGACCGGTGTGCAGCACCCCGAGCCGCTGAGTCGCCCGCGTCAACGCCACATACAGGTCACTCGTGCCGTACAACCCCGGCTCCACCACCAACACCGAGTCGAACTCCAGCCCCTTCGACTGCCGCGGGTCGAGCAGCACGACGGTCTGCGTGAGGTCGGGCTCCGCCCCCGCCGTCACCCCGTCCAGCCCCGCCGCCAGCCTGCGGTGCAGATGGCGCGGTGCGATGACCGCGAGGCGGCCCTCGGCCGGGGTCAGTTCCTCGACCGCCTTGGCCACGGCGCCGGGCAGGTCGTCGGTGGCGCGTACCCAGGGCCGTACTCCGGTCGAGCGCACCGAACTCGGCGGCTCGAAGTGGGGGTTCTCGGCGCGTACGACCGCCGCCGCGAGCTCCATGATCTCGGCCGGCGTGCGGTAGTTGACGCCGAGGCGGGTGTGTTCCCAGCGGTCCTCGACGTACGGCTCGAGGATCTTCTGCCACGAGCCGACGCCCGCCTCCTCCGCCGTCTGGGCCGGGTCGCCCACCAGTGTCATCGAGCGGGTCGGGCTGCGTCGCATGAGCAGTCGCCAGGCCATCGGCGACAGTTCCTGCGCCTCGTCGACGATGATGTGCCCGAACGCCCAGGTGCGGTCGGCCGCCGCGCGCTCGGCGGCACTGCGGTGGTCGTCCTCCTCCTGACGTTCGGCGAAGCGCTCGGCGTCGATGATGTCGTGCGCGGAGAGGACCTCGCTGTCCTCGTCCTCCTTGTCCTCGAACTCGTAGGTGCGCGAGGCGTACGAGACGTCCAGCACGCCCTGCGCGTACGCGACCTGCGTCTCCCGCTCGCGCTCGGCGCGCGCCCGCGCCAGCCGGTCGTCCTCGCCGAGCAGCTCCGCCGCCTCGTCCAGCAGCGGTACGTCCGCCACGGTCCACTCCCGCGTCACGGGGCGGCGGACGGCGGCCGCGTCCTCGTCGGGGAGGTAGCCGACCGGGTCGGCGAGGAAGTCGGCGACCAGGCGCTGCGGGGTCAGCCGTGGCCACAGCTGGTCGATGGCCGCCCACACTTCGGGGTTCTCGGCGATCTCGTCGCGGATCTGGGTGATGTCGGCGGGGTCCAGCAGACTGGAGCCGTCGTAGGGATCGGTGCCGACCCGCTCGGCGTACAGCTCGGTGAGCGTGTTGAGGATGTGCCCTTCGAAGTACTCCCGCGCCACGTTGTGCGGGAGCTTCGCGGCCCGGGTGCGTTCGCGGGCGACCCGCACCAGGTCGTCGTCGAGCATCAGGACCTCGCGGTCGTGCTCGATCGCGATCACCGGATCGGGCAGCGCCTGCCAGTCGCGTACGACTTCGGCGAGCACGTCCGCCATGTCGGCCCGCCCCTTCACGGCGGCCGCCGCGCGCGTGTCGGTCGCCGTCGCGCGAACACCGGGGAACAGCTCGCCGACCGTGGCCAGCAGCACGCCGGTCTCGCCCAGCGAGGGCAGGACCTCGCCGATGTAGCCGAGGAAGGCGGGGTTGGGGCCGACGATCAGGACCGCGCGCTTGGCGAGCAGTTCGCGGTGTTCGTAGAGGAGGTAGGCGGCTCGGTGCAGGGCGACCGCCGTCTTGCCGGTGCCGGGGCCGCCCTCCACCACCAGCACCCCGCGGTGGGGTGCCCGGATGATCTCGTCCTGTTCGGCCTGGATGGTCTGCACGATGTCGTTCATCCGGCCGGTGCGCGCGGAGTTCAGCGCGGCGAGCAGCACGGCGTCGCCGGTCGGGTCCTCGTGGCCGGTCCGCTCCTGGTCCCCCAGGTCGAGGATCTCGTCGTGCAGGGCGGTGACGGTACGGCCGCTGGTGGTGATGTGCCGCCTGCGCCTGATCCCCATCGGGGTGTGGCCGGTGGCCAGGTAGAAGGGGCGGGCGACGTCGGCGCGCCAGTCGATCAGGATGGGCGTGCGGTCGGCGTCGTCGGTGCGCAGGCCGATGCGGCCGATGTGGTGGGCGACACCCGAGGCGAGGTCGATCCGGCCGAAGCACAGCGAGCCGTCCACGGCGTTCAGCGCGGCGAGCAGCCCCGAGCGCTCGGCGACGAGGATGTCGCGCTCCAGCCTGGCCTGCATGGGCGTGTTGCCCTGGGCGAGCGCGTCCGTGACGGACGTCTCGGTGTCACCGCGCAGCGCGTCCACGCGCGCGTACAGGTCGTCGATGAATTCCTGCTCGCGGCGCATTTCACCGTCTTGAAATTCGGTGTTTGACAATTCTGCTCCCGCCCGGATATACTGTGCTCACTGAACTTCTTCGCGACCAATTCCACTGAAGTCGCGAACCATTGAATATATGCAGAGAAATCCCCCGAGCGCAATTGCTCGGGGGATTTCTTCGTATGGCGTCAGTCAGCTCACGTCGTGCGTCCGGTCAGAGCACGTCGGCGAGCTCCTCCAGCAACCGCCGCTTGGCCCGCGCCCCCACCATCGACTTCACGGGCTCGCCGCCCCGGAAGACCATGAACGTCGGCATCGACAGCACCTTGTACGCGTTCGTGGTCAGCGGGTTGGTGTCCACGTCCAGCTGCACCACCTTCAGCCGCTCCCCTTCCTCCACCGCCACAGCGGTGAGCACCGGGCCCATCTGCCGGCATGGTGGGCACCAGTCCGCGGTGAACTCCACCAGCACCGGCAGCTCCGCCCCGATCACCTCCGCCTCGAAGTCCGCGTCAGTCACCTCGGCCACGCCCGCCGCCTTGATCACAGTTCCTGCCCTCCCAGTTCGCACAACGGTTCTTCCCCCTCGCTCAGCGCCGCCAGCCGCACCCCGATCTGTGCCCGCACGGCCCGCAACTCGGCGATCAGCGCGTCGAGTTCCGCCAGCTTGCGCCGGTAGACCGCGAGCGAGGCGGGACACGAGTCGCCCTCCGGGTGCCCGGCCCGCAGACACTCCACGAACGGCCGGGTCTCCTCCAGGTCGAACCCGAAGTCCTGAAGCGTCCGGATCTGCCGCAGCAACGTCAGGTCGCTCTCGTCGTACCTCCGGTAGCCGTTGTCGCCGCGCCGCGCGGGCAGCAGCCCCCGCGACTCGTAGTAGCGCAACGTGCGCGTCGTGGTCCCGGCCCGTGCGGCCAGCTCGCCGATTCGCATGCGTACGAACGTAAGCCTTGACGCCGACGTCAGGGCAACCGCGGCAGCAGGGGCTTCGTCCGCACCGGGGAGGACAGCACGATCGACGTCGTCGTGCGGCCCAGCGCCGAGGTCTCTTCGAGAATCTCCTCCAGGTGGACCGTGTCCTCGACGGCGACCTTGAGGATCCAGCAGTCCTCGCCCACGACATGGTGGACCTCGATGATCTCCGGGCGGTCGATCAGCTCCAGGGTGCGCGGGTGCCGGAGGTTGTAGCCGCCGTGCGGGTTGACCCGGATGAAGGCCTGGATGCCGTAGCCGAGCCGGGCGGGGGCGACCTGGGCGCCGTACCCCGTGATCGCGCCCGCCGCCTCCAGCCGCCGTACCCGCTCGGTGACGGCCGCCGGGCTGAGCCGCACCCGGCGGCCCAGTTCGCTCAGCTTGATCCGGCCGTCGGTCTGGAGGAGTTCGAGGATCTGCCGGTCCAGGGCGTCGAAGGCCACCGGGGTTTCGTTGGCGGTTGGGCGCAGATGCCGTGGTTCTTTCGGCGCGGTGGTCGGATCTCCCATGTCTTCCCCTTCAGGACGCGGTGAATGGCCCGGAGAATTATGGTCATGCGAAACGCACGAGAGGTACTGGTCATCGGCGGCAGCCGCTACTTCGGCAAGCGGCTGATCACGCGACTGCTGGCCGCCGGAGACCGGGTGACGGTTCTCAACCGCGGCTCGTCGGCGCCATCACCCGGCGTGGATCACCTTGTGGCCGACCGGAACGACGAGAAGTCCCTTACGGCGGCGCTGGGTTCGCGGACCTTCGACGTCGTGGTCGACCAGGTCTGTTACACCCCGCGCCAGGCGGAGATCGCTCGCCGGGTGTTCACCGGCCGCACCCGTCGTTACGTGATGACGTCCACGGTGGAGGTGTACGAGTACGAGGACTCGATCGCCCTCGTACGCGAGTCGGACGTGGACCCGCTGGACGTGGCCGTGGAACTCGAACTCCCCTGGAACGACGCGGAGTTCCTCGACACCCACTACGGCGAGGGCAAGCGGCAGGCGGAGGCCGTCTTCGCCGCCGCACCGGCCTTCCCGTACACGGCGGTGCGCGTCGCCCATGTGCTGGGCGGGGACGACGACTTCACGGGCCGTATCGCCCACTACGCGGACCGCATCCGGACCGGCGAGCCGATCGCGGTGCCGATGGTGAACCACCCGGCCACGTACATCCATGTCGAAGAGATCGCCGACTTCCTGCACTGGGCGGTGGGCCAGGACTTCACGGGCCCGGTCAACGCCGCCTCCCACGGCCCGCTGACCACCGAGGAGCTGTGCGCCGAGATCGCCGCGCACATCCTGGACGGCCGGACCGTCTTCCAGCAGGTCGAGGTCGGCGAGGTCTCCCCGTTCGCCTTCACCCGCTCCTACGGCATGGACAACTCCCGTGCCACGCGGCTCGGTTTCCGCTTCACGCACGCCCGGCAGTGGCTCCCGAAGGCCGTCGCCGAGACCCTTGGAAAGGACGGCGGCTGACATGCGCCACCGCACTCTGGGCCCTCACCGCGTGAGCGCGATCGGCCTCGGCGTGATGCCGCTGTCCCTCGAGGGCCGCCCCGACGAGGAGCGCGCCCTGGCCACCGTGCACGCCGCCCTGGACTCGGGGGTGACGCTGCTGGACACGGCGGACTCGTACCATCTGCCGGGCGCCGGGCCCGGCCACAACGAACTCCTGGTCGCCCGCGCGCTGGCCGCGTACGGCGGCGACACGGACGGCGTTCTGGTGGCCACCAAGGGCGGCCGCGGCAGACCGTCCGACGGCGGCTGGACGGTCAACGGCGACCCCCGCCACCTCAAGGCCGCCGCCGAGGCCTCGATCCGGCGACTCGGCGTGGAGGCGATCGGGCTCTATCAGTTGCACAAGCCCGACCCGGCCGTCCCGTTCGAGGAGTCGGTCGGTGCCCTGCGTGAACTGCTCGACGAGGGCAAGATCCGCCTGGCCGGCGTCTCCAACACGGACGCGGACGAGATCCGCAGCGCCCACCGGATCCTCGGCGACCGGCTGGTGTCGGTGCAGAACCAGTACTCGCCCGCCGTCCGGGACAGCGAGGCCGAGCTGCGGCTCTGCGCCGAGCTCGGGCTGGCGTTCCTGCCGTGGAGCCCGCTGGGCGGGATCTCCCGCAGCTCGTTGGACGGGCCGTCACGGTCGGAGGGCGAGGGGCGCTTCGGTGCGTTCCACGCCGTGGCGGACGCGCACGGCGTCAGTCCTCAGCAGGTGTGCCTGGCCTGGCTGCTGGCGCGGTCCCCGGCCGTGATCCCGATTCCGGGGGCGAGCCGCCCGGAGTCGATACGGGACTCGGCGGCCGCGGCTGAGCTGGTGCTCGACGCGGAGGAGCTGCGACGGCTTGACGGTGTGGAGGAGCTGGCACGGCTGGACGGTGTGGAGGAGTGAGAAGGGCTTCCCCCTCGCCCTACCGGCCCTCCGCCTCCACGCCCATGTCCTCCCCGTCGGGCCCCGTCTCCGCGTCCCGCACCCCGAGCAGGCGGCGAGTGAGGTGGTCGTGGTCGGAGAGGAGCTCGTCGAGGGCGGCGCGGACGTCGTCCGGTTCCGTGCGGGGCGACTCGCGCTCGGCCGCGATCAGTACGGAGCGCCGTACCAGCTCCTTGGTGAAGGAGGCCGTCGTGCCCTCCGTGCGGGCCACCACCTCGTCGGCGATGTCCTTGCCGAGGCCGAGACCGGCGCCGTAGAGCTGGAGGAGGCGGGCGCGGCCCTCGGCGTCGGGCAGCGGGATCTCGACGGCGAGGTCGATACGGCCGGGGCGCTGGGCCAGGGCCGGCTCCAGCAGGTCGGCGCGGTTGGTGGTGAGGAGGAAGGCGACGTCGGCGTCGTCGCCGAGGCCGTCCATCTCGTTGAGGACCTGGAAGAGCAGGGGCTGGTCGCCACCGCCGTAGTCGCGGGCCTCGGCGATCAGGTCGCAGTCCTCCAGGACGACGAGCGCCGGCTGGAGCATCCGGGCCAGGGCGCAGGCGGGGCCGATGGCGGAAATGCTGGTGCCGGACAGGATCACCACCGTGAACTGCGGGAGGTGGGAGAGCAGATAGCGGATCGTGTGGGTCTTGCCGGTGCCGGGCGGGCCGTACAGCAGCAGGCCCCGGCGCAGGTGCTGGCCCGCCGCGCGCAGTTGCTCGCGGCGCCGGGCGACGCCCATGACCTGGCGTTCGAGGCGTTCCAGGAGGCCGGCGGGCAGGACGACGTCGTCGCGGGTGAGGGCGGGGCGGCGGTGGAAGCTGAAGGGTCCGAGGCCGTGCCGGAACTCGGCGCCCTCGAAGGAGAGGACCTGGCCGCGGAAGACGTTGTGTTCGCGTACGAGGGTGTCGAGCCCGGCGAGCAGACGGTCCGCGAACTCCTTGTCCCGCGCGAGGACCTCCACCTCGACCTTGTTGCGCCCGTACTCGTCCTGCGGCCCGCGCAGCAGCACCGCGAACCGTTCGTCGCCGTCCCGGCCGAGGTAGAACCCGCAGGAGACGCAGGCCAGTTCGGTATCCGGCGCGACGGGGAGGTGGGCGTAGTCGACGGCGCCGATCACGAAGTGGTCGTAGCGGTCGGCCGCGTCGAGGATGTCGCCGAGGGTGAGGTCGCCGTGGTGCCGCCCACCGCGCAGGCCGATCAGTTCGTGGGAGCGGGCGGGATCGGCGGCGAACCAGCGCTCCAGGGCGAGGTGGACGTTGGGCAGGTCGTACGGCGCGTAGGCCGCCTTGACGACGGGGCGGTCGGTGGGGGTGGCGCCCAGGTGCGCCTGCAGGCGGGTGCTGAGGTTGCGGCCGTCTTCCTGGTCGTTGCGTGATGCGCGGCTGACCGCCGTGAGGAACTCGTGGAAGAGGTCGTTCACTTGCTCGATCGAGACGGAGGGCGGCTCGCGGTCCCGCACGTTCGGAGACGGCTCACGGTCCGGCGCGTGGAGTGACGGCTCATGTTCGCGTGCGAGGGGTGACGCCTCTTGCGCCATGCCCGCCTCCTGGTGGTCAGCCCGGATCAGGGCCTCCAGCGTGCGGGCCCGGCGAGGGGCGGGTCAAAGGGTTTTGGGTGAGCGGGGGTGAACGGCCCGCGAAGGGGCGGGCCCTCGCCTCGGGCCCGCCCCTTCGCTCCCCCGGTGCGGTGGCTGTGCGCGCGAACCACTCCCGGCCCCCTCCGGGCGCCCCGTGAACACCAGGAGCAGGCCGGCGATCGGGCCGCGGACCTCCTCGCCCTCCCGCGCGTCCACTCGATGTCGGGCCCGGCTGGTGTGCGGGGCGGAGAAGGCCCGGGCGGCCAAGGAGGTCGCCGACGCGGTGGTCGCCGAGGTCGAGAGGAGTGGGAGGAGCACCTCGGGAAGCGCCGGATGAAGCGGTTGCGGGAGGCGCTGACGCTGCTGCGGGAGATCGCGGATCCGTGGGCCTGGCAATGTGAACCGGGCGGCCGAGCGACGGGGGAGCTACTCGGCCGCCCGGAGTGTGATGCCGGACGCCCGGCCCCGGTTCAGGCGGGGCCGGACGTCCGGAGCGAGGAGAGGGTCGGAGGCCTTGGGGCGGCGCGAGGGCCGAGCCCCCTCAGGGGCGGGCCTACGCCTTGGCGAGTTCCTTGTCGCCGCTCTGTTCCGGCGCCTCCGCGGCCGGGCCGCCGTGACCGTCGTCGTCCAGCAGGGTCTTCTCGTCGAACGGGAGCTGTCCGGCGAGCACCTGGCTGACCTTGTCCTTGTCGATCTCCTTGGTCCAGGTTCCGATCAGGACCGTGGCGACGGCGTTGCCCGCGAAGTTCGTCAGGGCACGGGCCTCGCTCATGAAGCGGTCGATGCCGACGATGAGGCCGATGCCGTCCACCAGGGCGGGCTTGTGCGACTGGAGGCCGCCCGCGAGGGTGGCCAGGCCCGCGCCCGTCACACCGGCCGCGCCCTTCGAAGCGACCAGCAGGAACAGCAGCAGCGGGATCTGCTCACCGATGGACATCGGCGTACCCATCGCGTCGGCGATGAACAGGGACGCCATGGTCATGTAGATCATGGTGCCGTCGAGGTTGAAGGAGTAGCCGGTCGGGACGGTGATGCCGACGACCGGCTTGCTGACGCCGAGGTGCTCCATCTTCGCGATGAGGCGCGGCAGCGCGGACTCGGAGGACGAGGTCGACAGGATCAGCAGGAACTCACGGCCCAGGTACTTGAAGAGCGTGAGGATGTTGAGGCCGGCGACGATCCGCAGCAGCGCGCCGAGCACGATGAAGACGAAGAGGAAGCAGGTGACGTAGAAGCCCAGCATCAGGATGGCCAGCTTCTTGAGCGCGTCGACACCCGCGGAGCCGGTGACGGCGGCGATGGCGCCGAAAGCACCGACGGGGGCGGCCCACATCACCATGGCGAGAATGCGGAACACGAGGCGCTGGATGTGCTCCACACCGCGCAGGATCGGCTCACCGGCCGAGCCCATGGCCTGCAGCGCGAAGCCGGCGAGCAGCGCGATGAGCAGGGTCTGCAGGACCGTCTCCGAGGTGAAGGCGGAGACCATCGTGGTCGGGATGAGGCCGAGCAGGAACTCGGTGGTGTCCTTGGCCTCCGAGTCGACCTGCTCATGACCGGCGTCCTTGATGGCGTCGGTGATCTGCAGGCCCGTGCCCGGCTCCAGGATGTTGCCGACGACAAGGCCGATACCGAGCGCGACGAGCGACATCGCCAGGAAGTAGACCATCGCGATACCGCCGACGGCACCGACCTTGGCGGCCTTCCGTACCGAGCCGATGCCCAGCACGATCGTGCAGAAGATGATCGGCGAGATCATCATCTTGATCAGGTTCACGAAGCCCGTGCCGATGGGCTTCAGCTCGACAGCGAAGTCGGGTGCGACCAGACCCACGGTGATACCGAGGGCCACCGCGATGATCACGGCGATGTAGAGGTAGTGCGTGCGGTCCCGCTTGGTGACGGGTGCGGCAGGTGCCGTATCGGGGGAACTGGCGGCGGCCACGGCTGCCCTCCTTGACGTCTTCGTCGGCATCACCGGCGTGCGGCTCACGTCCGGGGTGGGGGTTCGCTGATCAGGTGCCGCGCCCCGGGGAGGGGCACGCCGCCCCGGGGACGGGGGTGTCATGCGGGGGTGTCTTCATTCAGCGATGCGGTGACTATCTCCTGCCGTGTGAGGGCGGTCACCCTTCCGTTCATTTAGTTCACAATCGGCCAGCGAGGCAGACTGACGACATGCGCATCCCCGCCATTCCGCGCCCCCGCAGCCTGGCCGGCCAGCTCTTCGCCATGCAGGCCGTGCTGATAGCGGTGCTCGTCGCCGGGTACGCGGTGTTCACCTACGTCAGCGACCGCGGCCAGGCCGAGGAGGCGGCGGGTCGGCAGGCCATGGCGGTGGCCCAGTCGATCGCCGACGCCCCCTCCGTACGGGAGGCGATCCGCACCGCCGACCCCACGGCCGAGCTCCAGCCGTACGCGCTCCGTGTCCAGCACGACGCCGACGTCGACTTCGTCACGATCATGAACCCCGAGGGCATCCGCTGGACGCACCCCGATCCGGAGCAGATCGGCCAGCACTTCCGCGGCCACACGGAGCGCGCCCTGCGAGGCGAGCCCTTCACGGAGGTGTACACGGGCACGCTCGGCCCCTCAGTCCGCGCGGTCGTACCGATCTACGACGGTGGGCGGGACCCGGCGGACATCGTCGGGCTGGTCAGCGCGGGTATCCGGGTCGAGGCGATCAGCAAGCGGGTGCAGGACCAGCTGACGGCCCTGATCGGGGTGGCGGGGGGCGCGCTGGCGCTGGGCGCGATCGGGACGTACGTCATCAACGCCCGGCTGCGCCGGCACACGCACGGCATGAACGCGGCCGAGCTGAGCCGGATGCACGACTACCACCAGGCCGCGTTGCATGCGGTGCGTGAGGGGTTGCTGATGCTGGACGGGCAGTACCGGGTGGCGTTGATCAACGACGGTGGGCGGGAGCTGCTGGGGGTGGCGGGCGATGTGGTGGGGCGCTCGGTCGCGGAGCTGGGCCTGCCCGCGCCGCTGACCGGGGCGCTGCTGGCGTCCGAGCCGAGGGTGGACGAGGTGCATCTGACGGCGGAACGGGTGCTCGTGGTCAACACCTCCCCGGTGTCGGGCGGCGAGCGGCGCGGGACGGTGGTGACGCTCCGGGACGTCACCGAACTCCAGTCCCTGATGGGCGAGTTGGACTCCGAACGGGGCTTCACGCAGGCGCTCCGCTCACAGGCGCACGAGGCGGCGAACCGTCTGCATACGGTCGTATCGCTCATCGAGCTGGGGCGAGCCGAGGAGGCGGTGGAGTTCGCGACCGCCGAGTTGGAGCTGGCGCAAGCGCTGACGGATCAGGTCGTCGCGGCGGTGAGCGAGCCGGTGCTGGCCGCACTGCTGCTCGGGAAGACCGCGCAGGCGAACGAGCGGGGCGTGGAGCTGGTGGTGTCTGAGGACAGCCGGCTGGACGACGGGCTGCTGCCGGACGCTCTGCCGTCGCGGGACCTGGTGACGATACTGGGCAACCTGATCGACAACGCGGTGGACGCGGCGCAGGGGAGTGTGGGGGCGCGGGTGACGGTGACTGCGTATGCCGAGGGTGGCGAGCTGGTGCTGCGGGTGTCCGACACCGGGGCGGGGGTGGATCCCACGCATGCGGAGGCGGTGTTCCAGCGGGGGTTCTCCACGAAGCCGGCGGGGCCGGGGGGTCGGGGGCTGGGGTTGGCGCTGGTGCGGCAGGCCGTGGGGCGGCATGAAGGGGAGTTGTTGGTTGCGGAGGCCGACGGGGGTGGGGCCGTGTTTGAGGTGCGGTTGCCGTTGGGGGGCGGGGACGGATCCGGGGGAGGGGCCGGGTCCGCGGAGGGCGCGGGTTCCGAGGACGGGGCCGCTTCGGCGGAGGGGACCGGGTCCGAGGTGAGGGCCGGGCCGGCGCAGGGCTCTGATTCCGCAGACGGCGTCGCTTCGGCGGACGGGACCGTTTCCAGGGGCTCGGTGGTTTCGAGAGGTGACGTATGACGGCGGCGGCCGAACAGGCGATTCGCGTCCTGGTCGTGGAGGACGACCCCGTGGCGGCGGACGCGCACATGATGTACGTCGGGCGGGTCCCGGGGTTCGTCGCGGTCGGCAAGGCGCACACGGGCGCGGAGGCGCGGCGCGCGCTGGAGCGGACGCCGGTGGATCTGCTGCTGCTGGATCTTCACCTGCCGGATGTGCACGGGTTGCAGTTGGCCCGGTCGTTGCGGGCGGCCGGGCATCACGCGGATGTGATCGCGGTGACGTCGGCACGGGATCTGGCGGTGGTGCGGGAGGGGGTGTCGCTGGGGGTCGTGCAGTACGTACTGAAGCCGTTCACGTTCGCGACGCTGCGGGATCGGCTCGTGCGGTACGCCGAGTTCCATGCGGCGGTGGGGGAGGCGAGCGGGCAGGACGAGGTGGACCGGGCGTTGGCGGCGCTGCGGGCGCCGGGGCCGGCCGCGTTGCCGAAGGGGTTGAGCGGGCCGACCTTGGAGCGGGTGACGGGGGCGCTGCGGGAGGTGGAGGAGGGGCTCACCGCGGCGGGGGTTGCTGAGGCCGTGGGGATTTCTCGGATCACGGCTCGGCGGTATCTGGAGCATCTGGTGGAGGCGGGGAGGGCTGAGCGGGCGCCGGTTTATGGGCAGGTGGGGCGGCCCGAGTTGGTTTATCGGTGGGTTCGGGGGGTGGAGAAGGGGCGTTAGAGGGAGGGGGAAGGGTCCAGGGGGGCGGCTCGGGCGCGGGTTGGGCTGCTGTGGCCGGGGCGTTTGCGCGGGTGAAGGCGTCGGCGGCCTCGAGGCAGGCGGCGCGGGCCTCGGTGTGGTGGTCGGCGGCCTCGTAGGCGACGGTCAGGATCGCCAGTGTCTGCCCCTCGCCGACCACGCGCCGGCTCCGCGGTGACGGTCGCCGGCGGCCTGGTGCAGGTCGCGGGCCCGGGTGCGGGCTTCGACCGCCTGGAATTCACGCCCCCTTCGCGTACCACACGACCTGCCAGGCCAGCCCCGCCACGGCCAACGCCTCCGCCACCGACAGCACGACGAGCAGCGGCCCGGAATCACCGTCCGCCCAGAACAGGACCAGCGCAGCCAACGGCACGGCGCAGAAGGCCAGCAGGTCCACCAGGAGCTGGACGGCCTTACGGGACCGGCGCCGCGCATCCCCCCGGTGCGCGGTCTCCCAACCGAACGCCCGGAAACCGCCACCCGGTTCGGCCAGCGCCGCAAGCCGCGGCCCGAGATCCTCGCGGACGTACCTGCCGATCGCGGAGATCTTCTCGTCGTTCACGAGGTAGGTCCACCCCAGCACGACACACACCGGCGGCAGCGCGAGCAGCATCGACGCCTGCTTGGCCTGGGCGGCCGCGGCGATGACGGCGGCGACGACGGCCAGCGTGACGTAGAGCAGGTTGTCCCGGAACCCGATGCGCGCCTTCTGCTCGTCCTTCACGCTCTGGTACTCGGCGAGCAGCAACTGCCCGACGGTGACGTCCTGTTCCGGCACTCGATTCCCTTCCCCCGGCTGTACGTTATGAGTGTGCCGGAGAGTCAGCCCACTGTTCTCGTCCTGACCGCACTCCCCCTCGAATACGCCGCCATCCGCGCGCACGTGGAGAAGCGACGGGAGCTCGTGCACCCTGACGGAACCCGTGTCGAGAAGGGTCGACTGCCGAGTACGTCCTGGCATGTTGCCATCGCCGAGCTGGGCATGGGCGCCGAGCGGGCCGCCGCTCTCACCACCCAGCTCATCAGCTGGCTGCATCCCGAGGCCGTGCTCTTCGTCGGAGTCGCCGGCAGCCTGAAGGACGACGTCGGGATCGGCGACGTCGTCGTGGGCACGCAGGTGTACGAGATCCACGGCGGCAAGCAGACACCCGAGGGTTTCCTGGTCCGGCCGAAGTCCCTGCCGGGCTCGCATGCGCTGGAACAGGCGGCCCGTTCCGCCGTGCGGGACATGCCCGACGTACGGGCGCACTTCATGCCGATCGCCACGGGTGACGTGGTCCTGGCGGACTCCGAGTCGAAGATCGCCCGGTTCATCCGCCGGAGCTACAACGACGCGGGCGCGATCGAGATGGAGGGCTCCGGTGCGCTCCAGGCGGCCCATCTGAACGGCCAGTTGAACGCACTGGTGATCCGGGGCATCAGCGACCGCGCCGACGCGGGCAAGAGCAGGGCGGACGCCTCGGGTTCACAGGAACTCGCCGCCGGGCAGGCGGCCGCGGTGACGGTGGGGGTACTGCGCAAGCACCAGCCCCGCAAGGGTTCCTCCGACTCCGAGGAGGGTCCCCATCGGCGCGGTGACGGCGGAGCGACGTACGGCGGAGACCATATCGACTTCCGGGGCGGCACCTTCTACGGCCCCGTCACCGGCAAGAGCGACGGGCGACGGTAGAGGCGGCCGGGGCACCGCTCACGGCCCGGTACCGCGAGCAACCGCAACGCTCCCGCCCCGCCCGCTGGGCTTCACCGGTCGATCGGCGGACCTGGAGCGTCTACTCCCGTACCTCTCACCCGACAGGGACGACACAGCCGCACTCCCGCTCCTCATCTTCGCCGTCACGGGTATGGGCGGCATCGGGAAGACGGCGCTGGCGGTGGAGACGGCGCACCGGGCCCGTGCGCGGGGCTGGTTCCCGGGCGGGACGCTCTTCGTGGACCTGCGTGGGTATGACGACGACCCGGTCACGGCTGATCAGGCGGTCCTGGCGCTGCTCGACGCGCTTGGGGTGCGGGACCGGGATCTGCCGCCCACGACGGATCGGCAGTACGACGCGTACCGCGCGCTTCTCGCCGAGCGGCGGGACAGGATGCTGCTGCTCCTGGACAACGCCTCGGATCCTTCCCAGTACCTGCCGCTGCTGCCCGGCACGGACCACCACCGGGTTGTCATCACTTCCCGGGACCGTCCCGACGCGCTTCCGGTGCGCCTCATCGACCTGGAATCACTCGCCCCGGACGATTCGGTCGCCTTGGTGACCCGCGCCCTGCGCGACACCGACGAACGCGATGAACGCCCGGGGCGCGAAACCGAGGCGCTTCGCGAACTGTCCGAGCTCTGCGGCAATTTGCCGCTGGCCCTGCAAATCGCGACGGGAATGCTGCGCCGGCGACGACATCGGGACATCGCCTCTCTGGTGACCGAGATCCGTGACGCCGGTGACCCGACCACGGTTCTCGACCAAGGCAGCCCCGGCACGGACCTGTACGGCCGCTCGCTCGTCGTGCGTCCTGTGTTGGAGACCTCCTACCGCCGACTGCCGCCCGAGCAGGCCCGGCTGCTGCGTCTGCTCTGCGTTGCTCCGGGTGCGGAGACCGGCGCAGAGGTGATCGCCGCTCTCGCCGACCTCGGTCTGGAGGCCGCGCTGTGTCTGTTGGAGGAGTTGGCTGCCACTCATCTGGTCACGCCGGTGCGGTGTGTCGACGGGACGGCTCCCGCCCTGCGGTGGCGGGTGCATGACCTGGTACGCGCGTACGGGGCGGGTGTGGTGGCAGGGGATGCGGCGTTGCGGGAGGAGGCGGAGGCGGCGCGGGAGCGGGTACTGGGGTTCTACTTGCGGTGGGCGAGTGCGGCTGGTGATCGTTTGCGGTGGTTGCCGGGGATGGAGGAGCCGGAGCGGTTCGGTGACCGGGGGCAGGCACTGGCGTGGCTGGACGGGGAGCGGGCGGGTCTGGTCGCGGCGGTGGGGTGGGGGCGGGAGGAGCGGTTCGCGGACACAGCGGTGCGGCTGGCCCGCTGCCTGGCGGAGTATCTTCCCTGGCGGCGGTATTTCGACGACTGGATCGCCGTCGCGGAGGCCGCACTGGACGCCGCCCACCGGGCCGGGGACCGGCTGGACGAGGCGAGCGCGTGGAACAACCTCGGCCTCGCCCTGCGGAATGCGGACCGAGCGGGGGAGGCGATCGACGCCCACACCCGCGCCCGAGACCTTTACCAGTCAACCGGAGACCGCGACCGCGAGGCCATGGCGTGGGACAACCTTGGCCTGGCCCTGCAGGAGGCGGGCCGAGCCGGGGAGGCGATCGACGCCCACACCCACGCCCGCGACCTGTTCCAGGCAACCGAAGACCGCTACAGCGGGGCCATGGCGTGGAACAACCTCGGCATCGCACTACAGGAGACGGGCCGGGCGGAGGAGGCGATCGACGCCCACACCCGCGCCCGAGACCTGTTCCGGGCAGCCGGAGATCGCCACCGGGAGGCCATGACGTGGCATAACCTCGGCATCGTCCTGCGGACGGCGGGCCGGGGCGCGGACGCGATCGTGGCGTACGGCAAGTCCCTGGATCTCCGAAGGGAGTTCGAGGACTGGTACGGCGCGGGGCAGACCCTTTACAACCTTGCCGTAACCCGTGAGGCCGCCGACCACCACACCGAGGCGCGCGCCGCCTACCTCGAGGCCGCCGACGCCTTCACCCTCGCCAACGCCGCCACCGAAGCCGCCCAAGCCCGCACCCGCGCCGCGGAGCTACCGAAGTAGCTCCGCACCCTCACGCCACCCCGCCCCCTCAATCGGCCGCACACGCATTGACCTGACTAGACCACGCGACCTACGTTCACCGGGCAGCCATCCCCGCGCCACAACGAAGTGAGCCCGCAGGAGGTCATGCCCGTGCGCCCCACCGCCGCCCTGATCACCACCGCCCTCGTCCTCACCGCCGCCTCCCTCACCGCATGCGGCAGCGGATCCGGCAGTGACCCGGACACCGTCAAGGTCTCCTTCAAACAGTCCACGGACAACTCCATCAAGGTGATGGACACCTACCTCGCGGACATCAAGAAGCAGTTCGAGAAGGCCAACCCCGGCAAGAAGGTCGAGTTCGTGCCCATCAAGGCCCCGGACTCGGAGTACTACACCAAGCTCCAGCAGATGCTCCGCTCCCCCAAGACCGCCCCCGACCTGGTCTACGAGGACACCTTCCTCATCAACTCGGACATCACCAGCGGGTACCTGAAGCCCCTCGACCCGTACCTCGCCAAGTGGAAGGACTGGGACCAGTTCATCGACACGGCGAAGTCTGCCGCCAAGGGCGAGGACGGCAAGACGTACGGCGTCCCGGACGGCACCGACACCCGGGGTCTGTGGTTCGGCAAGGACATCTTCAAGAAGGCCGGCCTGCCCACCGACTGGCAGCCGAAGACCTGGGAAGAAGTCCTCGACGCGGCCCGCACCATCAAACGGAAGGTCCCCGACGTCATCCCCCTCAACGTCTACACGGGCAAGCCCGTCGGCGAAGCCGCCACCATGCAGACCTTCGAGATGCTGCTCTACGGCACGGATGGCACAGGCACGAACGGCGGCACGTCGGACCCCCTGTACGACAAGTCCGCCAAGAAGTGGATCGCCGGCAGCCAGGCCTTCAAGGACTCCCTCTCCTTCGTCGAGACCGTCTACAAGGAGAAACTCGGCCCGGACGTCTCCGACGCCCTCGACCCGAACGTCATGACCCGCGTCCGCGGCGAGTGGCTCCCGCAGGGCAAGCTCGCCATCGCTCTCGACGGCTCCTGGCTCCCGCAGGACTGGCTCCCGGGCAGCGGCCACGAATGGCCCGAGTGGTCCGACGAGCTCGGTCTCGCCGCCATGCCCACCCAGAACGGCCAGGCCCCCGGCAAGGTGAGCATGTCCGGCGGCTGGACCTGGTCGATCCCGGCCAAGGCGGGCAACCCCGACCTGGCCTTCGAGTTCATCAAGACGATGCAGACGAAGGCGAACGCCCAGAAGTGGTACGTCGCCAACTCCGGCATCGCGGTACGGCAGGACGTCGCGGACGACCCGGCCTACGTCGATGCCCAACCCGGCATCAAGTTCTTCACGGATCTCGTCGCGAGCACCCACTACCGCCCCGCCTACCCGGCGTACCCGAAGGTCTCCACCGCGGTCCAGGAGGCGATGGAGGGTGTGACGACGGGTGACATGTCGGTGGACGAGGCGGCGAAGGGCTATGACGAGGAGCTGAAGTCGGCGACGGACGGCCAGGTGATCGAGCAGTGAACGACGGCGAGGACCAGCGCCCATGACCGCCGAAGCACCGCAAGCGGCCGCGGGCCCGAGCGCCACCAAAACCCCTTCGGGCCCGCCGGCTGCACGCCGCCCGGCCCATCCGTCCGTCCCCCTGCGCCGCACCCTGGCCCGAGCCCTCCCCGTCACCCCCGCCGTAGTCCTCCTGCTCCTCTTCCTGGCCGGCCCCATCGCCTACTGCGCCTACATCGCCTTCACCGACCTCCAGCTCACCGGCCAGGCCGAGGACTCCTTCGTCGGCTTCGACAACTTCCGTACGGCGTTCGGCGACGAGGCGTTCCTCAACGCGGTCTGGCTGACCCTCGCCTTCACCGTCATCTCGGCCCTGATCGGGCAGAACACTCTCGGCCTGGGCCTGGCCATGCTGATGCAGCGCGCCTCCAAGCCCCTGCGCACGCTCACCGGCGGCATCGTCATCACGGCCTGGGTCCTGCCGGAGGTCGTCGCCGGGTTCCTGCTCTACGCCTTCTTCCGCCGCGAAGGCACCCTGAACGCCATCCTGGACTGGCTTCAACTCCCCAGCCAGAACTGGCTGTTCACGCTTCCGATCCTCGCGGTGTCGTTCGCGAACGTCTGGCGCGGCACCGCCTTCTCGATGCTGGTCTACTCGGCGGCACTCAACGAGATCCCCAAGGAGATCACGGAGGCGGCGGAGGTCGACGGCGCCGGCGGCTGGCGCCGTATGTGGCACATCACCCTCCCGATGATCCGCCGTTCCATCGGCACGAACCTCATGCTGATCACACTCCAGACCCTGTCCGTCTTCGGCCTGATCTGGGTGATGACGAGGGGCGGCCCGGGCGGCAAGAGCCAGACACTGCCGCTGTTCATGTACGAGGAGGCGTTCCAGAAGAGCATGATCGGCTACGGCACCGCGGTCGCCCTGCTGCTCCTGGTGGTGGGCTCGTTGTTCTCGGTGGTCTATCTGCGCCTGCTGCGAACGGAGGTCTGACGCCCATGCCCCGGACATCCCGGACCCTCGCCTCCCGCAGGACCACCCACCGTCTGGCCGCCGACGCGGGCCTCCTCGTGGTGGCCGCCGCGTTCGTGCTTCCGCTGGCGTGGGTGATCCTCTCCTCCCTGGACACGCACCCGAACCTCCAGGTGAAGCTCCCGGACGGCCTCACCCTGGACAACTTCGACGCGGTCCTGACCCCGGACATCACCTTCACGCCCCTGCTCAACAGCCTGCTCCTGTGCGGCGGCGGTACGGCCCTGACCGTCGCCTGCGCCGCGCTCGCCGCCTACCCGTTGTCGCGGTTCCGGTCGCGTTTCAACCGCCCGTTCCTGCTGACGGTCCTGTTCGCGACGAGCCTGCCGATCACGGCGATCATGGTGCCGGTGTACGCCCTGTTCGTGCGGGTGAACCTGATCGACACCATGCAGGGCACGATCTTCTTCTTCGCCGCCTCTCAACTGCCGTTCGCCATCTGGCTGATGAAGAACTTCATGGACGGGGTGCCCAAGGAGCTGGAGGAGGCGGCCTGGACCGACGGGGCGTCGTCGCTCCAGTCGCTGGTGCGGATCGTGCTGCCGCTGATGGGGCCGGGGGTGGCGGTGGTGACGGTGTTCTCGTTCGTGATGATGTGGGGGAACTTCTTCGTTCCGTTCATGCTGCTGCTCACACCGGACCAGATGCCGGCGGCCGTGAGCATCAACGAGTTCTTCGGGAACCGCGGGACCGTGGTGTACGGGCAGCTGGCGGCGTTCTCGATCATCTACTCCACGCCGGTGATTCTGCTTTATGTGCTGGTGGCTCGGCGGCTGGGTGGGGGGTTTGCGTTGGGTGGGGCGGTCAAGGGGTGAGCAAGCCGGCGGCTCGGCGCGCCTGCGCTGCCCGGTCGTCGGCGTGGGCCCAGGTGTAGACGTCGGCGGCCTGAAGCCAAAGGAATCGGGCCAGTTCGGACTCGCCCGCGCTCTCCATGACACGGGCGAAGTTGGTGAGGATCAGGCCTGCTCGGTACCAGTCCTCGGCCTCCCAGAGGATGTCGAGTGCCATGTCGTACGCCTCGATGGCCTCCTCCCTTCTGCGTGCCTTCCACAGGGTGCCGGCGATGTTGTTCCACGCCACGCCCTCCCCACGCCGGTCCCCGATCCCCTCGTACCGGTCGCGGGCACTGGCATGGGCGTCGATCGCCTCGCGCAGCCGCCCCGCCGCGTTCAGGGCGACGCCGAGGTTGTCCCATGCCTGGGCCTCCAGTTGGGCGTTCCCGGGGTCCCCGGCGTCCCCGGTGTCCCGGAACAGCTCACAGGCGCGAGTCTGGGCGTCGACGGCCTCCGCCACCCGGCCCTCCGCGTACAGGGCGACACCGAGATTGGTCCAGGTGACGGCCTCGTACGAGCTGTTTCCGGCGGCCTGAGACAGGTCACGGGCGTTCTCGAACGCCTCGATCGCCTCTGCCACCCGGCCCACGTTCCACAGCGCGCTGCCGAAGTCGGTCCAGGCGCACGCCTCGATGTAGAGGTTCCCTCCCCTGCGGGCGCCCTCGAGTCCGATCCGTGCGACGGCGATCCAGTCGTCGAAGAGCCGCCGTTCCTGCAGATACGTCGACAGGCATGAGGCCAGCGCTCCGGCTTTGACCACGAACGGTTCCTCCGCCGCCCACTGGACGGCCCCCAACAGCCCCGCCCATTCCGAGTCCAGCCAGTCCAGCGCCTCCGCCCGGGTGGCGAACCCCTCCGGCTCCGCCAGCCCGGGCAACCACCGCAGCCGGGACTGGGCCGCGAGCGCCTCTTCCGCGTAGTACCACAGCAGCCGGTCCCGCGCCGCCTCACCCTCCTCCGTCAGACGCGGGTCCGCCGCCACCACGCCCACCCCGTACGCTCGCACCAGGTCGTGCAGCCGCCACCGGTGGCGCCCGCTGCCTCGCTCGACGAGATGCGCACGGTTCAGCGCCTGAAGGCCCCGCGCCGGCAGAGCACCCGCCCCGGCGAGAATGCTGACGACGTCCTCGCCCACCTCGGGACCGGGCGCGAGGGCCAGCAGGCGCAGCAGCCGGGCCTGTTCGGGCAGCAGCCTCCGGTACGACAGGTCGAAGGCGGCGCGTACGCTGCGCTCGCCGTCGTCGAGGTGGTCGAGGCGGTCACGGAACTCGGAGAGCTCGGCGGCCAGTTCGGCGACCGGCTTGTCCCGGTCCAGCACCAGCAGGGCCGCCGAGATCTGCAGGGCGAGCGGCAAGTGCCCGCAGTGAGCGGCGACTTCCTTCGCGGCCGCGGGCTCGCCGGTGACCCGGCTGTCGGCCGGATCCGCGATCCGCAGCGCACGGTCGAGAAGCTCGTACGCCTCCCCCGGCGTCAGCTCGTCCAACGCCAGTAAGCGCGCCCCCAGTTGGGGCAGTTTGTTGCGCGAGGTGACCAGCAGCCGATGCCGTACATCACCGGGAAGCAGCGGCCGCACCTGGTCCGGCGACGAGGCGTTGTCGGCCAACACCAACACCGGCCCCCGCTCCCGCCCACGCTCGGCGAGCAGCGACCGGTACAGCGCGCCCCGCTCGTCCGCCCGCACCGGAATGCGTTCCGGCTCCGCCCCGAGGGCCCGCAGCAGCGTCTCCAGCGCCTGCTCCCCCGTGACGGGATCGTCGTCGTACCCGTGCAGATCCAGAAAGAGCACCCCGCCCGGAAACCACCCCTTCGCGCACGCCAGATGAGCCGCCTCCACCGCGAGCGCGGTCTTGCCGACACCGCCGAGCCCGGACAGCGCGGCGACCAGCACCGGCATCGCCCGAGAACTCCGGTCGGCCGCAGCGGGGTCGAACGCGTCGAGCAGCCGCGTCAGTTCATCGCCCCGACCGGTAAAGCCGATCACGCGCGCCGGCAGCGCATCCAGGGCCGTAGGAGCGGCCGCGTACTGGTACACGCTCCCCTTCACCACGACGGTCCCCTTGAACTCCCCTCCCCCGAAGTCAAGATGATCCCCGCCGTACCGCCCACCGCCCGCACCGACCATCACGCCGTCCCCCGTACCGCCTCCGCACCCTCGCGCGGTAACACGGTACGCGCCGCCCCGCTACCCGGCACTCGGCTCTCGGATGCCCCTCAACTCACAGCGGATCAACTCCCGGGCAGCACACCCGCCCGGAACACCTCCACCCCCACAACCCTGCGCACCCGCACCGGCTCGATCAGCAGCATCACCCGCCGCTCCCCGGGCAACAGCCACGGATACCGCTCCTCGCCGATGTACTTCTGCGCGAGCCGGTCCATCGCCCGCTCCGCCGCCTCGCCCTCCACGAACCGCACGACCCGGCCCCGGATCTCAGCCCGGTCGTACGGGTTCTCCACCTCATGGTGCGAGAGGGAAACGTTGGGATTGAGCCGCAGGTTGTCCACCTTCACGCGCCCGATCGACGTGTTGACCATGACGTACTCGTCTTCGATGTCCGCCCACATGGGCGACACCTGCGGCATCCCGTCGGGGTCCACCGTCGCCAGATGCCAGAAGTTCGGCGCGAGGAGACGTTCGCGAATATGCCCGTTGAGCTTGCCGTTCACCGGCGGTCACCACCTTCCGGGCCGCCACCGTGACGACCTTGCGCCATCCTGGCCGCCGCCCCGGGCCGGTCGACAGACGATCTTCGGCCAGCGGCGAACCCGCCAGTAGCCGTAGCTTCCTACAATCCGTGATCCTGGCTGAACCGACCGTAGTCACCCCGCCCCGTTCGCCCTACGTTGTGCCCCGTGCGTCGACCCCCAGCCCAGCCGAACCAGCCGAACCACCCCAACCGCTCCACCCGCCGGACCCCGCCCACTCCCCCCTTCAACGCCCCCGCCGCCCGCAGACTCCGGGCCGCCCTCAGCATGGGGCCCGAACATGTCGCCTACGGCATGCGGGCCTCGTACGGACTTCCCTACGTCACCCCGGACCTGATCATCGCGTGGGAGCGCGAGCAGGCCTCCCCCACCAGCAACGAGCTCACCGCCCTCGCGGGCGTCCTGTGGTGTTCGCCCGCCGAGCTGCTCGGCAAACCGCGGACGCTGCGCGAGCACCGCCTCGCCCGCGGCCTGGCGCCCGAGGACGTGGCTCGTGCCGTCGGGCACGAGGTCGTCGCGTATCTCCACATGGAGGAGAACGACGACTGGCACGGCACCGACCGCCAGTCCGCCGCGCTCGCGGACGTCCTCGGTCTGTCGCTGCCGGACTTCATCACCGTCACGGGCCGCGACACGAGACTCGCCGACCTGCTGCGCAGTGCCGTGACGACGCGCTGGCAGGCGTACGTGCGCCCGGTCGGCAAGATGGTGCCCCTGGACCGGCGGGTCCTCGAGCACACGCTCCAGGACCTGCACCAGAACTACCAGGGGCAGATGACCGCCACCCTCAGCTGGGGCGGCGACAACAGCGACTCCAGCGCGGCCGGCCGTGAGTTCCTGGACCGGATCGTGGAGCACTTCTGGGCGACGGTCCAGGGGGTGGGCTCCTGAACAGCGCCGCGGCCGCCGGCGATCCGGCCGCCGCTAGAAGACCGACTCGGCCTCGTCCATCCGGTCCTTCGGCACCGTCTTCAGTTCGGTGACCGCCTCCGCCAGCGGCACCATCACCACGTCGGTGCCGCGCAGCGCGGTCATCTTGCCGAACTCGCCCCGGTGCGCCGCCTCCACCGCGTGCCAGCCGAAGCGGGTGGCGAGGACCCGGTCGTACGCCGTGGGTACGCCGCCGCGCTGGACGTGGCCGAGGATGACCGGCTTGGCCTCCTTGCCGAGCCGGCGCTCCAGCTCGAACGCCAGAGCCGTGCCGATGCCCTGGAAGCGCTCGTGGCCGTACTGGTCGATCTCGCCCTTGCCGTAGTCCATGGTGCCGTCGGCGGGGTGGGCGCCCTCGGCGACGCAGATCACCGCGAACTTCTTGCCGCGCGCGAAGCGCTCCTCGACCATCTTCACCAGGTCGGCCGGGTCGAACGGGCGCTCCGGGAGGCAGATGCCGTGCGCGCCCGCCGCCATGCCGGACTCCAGCGCGATCCAGCCCGCGTGGCGGCCCATTACCTCCACCACCATCACCCGCTGGTGGGACTCCGCGGTCGTCTTCAGGCGGTCCATGGCCTCCGTGGCGACCCCGACCGCCGTGTCGAAGCCGAAGGTGCGGTCCGTCGAGGAGATGTCGTTGTCGATCGTCTTGGGGACGCCGACCACGGGCAGACCCGCGTCCGACAGCATCCGCGCCGCCGTCAGGGTCCCCTCGCCGCCGATCGGGATCAGCGCGTCGATGCCGAAGTCGCGGGCGATGTCGGGGGCGCTGTCGCACGCCTCGCGCAACCGGTCGCGCTCCAGCCTCGACGAGCCCAGGATCGTGCCGCCACGGGCCAGGATGCCGCTGACCGCCTCCAGGTCGAGGCTGCGGTAGTGGCCGTCCAGCAGGCCCGCGTATCCGTCCTCGAAGCCGATCACCTCGTCGCCATACTGTGCGACGGCCCGGTGCACGACCGACCGGATCACGGCGTTCAGGCCGGGGCAGTCGCCGCCTGCGGTGAGAACTCCGATACGCATCGTGCTGTGTCTCCTGCTCGCTGTTGATACCGGTGAGCCAATCCGATTGTTTCACGTCCGGCAGGACGGTGTCGGCCCCCGAACCTGACGGGCGCCTTATCCGTAGGCAAGGGTATTGTCAAGAGGGTTTCGCTCACCTCACTGGGCGATTTTGCGACCTCACACGACGACCACAGACGACGACCACAGACGACGACCACAGACGAAACGGAGAGCACGCGTGACGCGCAGCGTGTACGTGACCGGCATCGACCGCGGCGACGGCCGCCAGGTCGTCGAACTGGGGGTCATGGAGCTTCTGACCCGGCAGGTCGACCGGGTGGGGGTGTTCCGGCCGCTGGTCCACCACAGTCCCGACCGGCTGTTCGAGCTGCTGCGCGCCCGCTACCGCCTGTCCCAGGACCCGGCCACGGTCTACGGCATGGACTACCACGAGGCGTCCGCCCTCCAGGCCGAGCGCGGAACGGACGAGCTGGTGTCCACGCTCGTCGACCGGTTCCATGTCGTCGCCCGCGACTACGACGTCGTCCTCGTCCTCGGCACCGACTACGCCGACACCCAGCTCCCGGACGAGCTGTCCCTCAACGCCAGGCTCGCCAACGAGTTCGGCGCGTCCGTGATACCGGTCGTGGGCGGGCGCAGGCAGACCGCCGAGTCGGTGCTCGCCGAGACGCGCAACGCCTACCGGGCGTACGAGGGACTCGGCTGCGACGTGCTGGCCATGGTCACCAACCGGGTCGCCCGGGAGGACCGGGACGAGATCGCCCAGCGGCTCGACTCGCGGCTGCCGGTGCCCTGTTACGTCGTCCCGGACGAGCCCGCCCTCTCCGCGCCGACCGTCCAGCAGATCGCCCAGTCCCTCGACGCGAAGGTCCTGCTCGGCGACGACTCGGGGCTCGCCCGCGACGCCCTCGGCTTCGTCTTCGGCGGCGCCATGCTGCCGAACTTCCTGACCGCCCTGACCCCGGGCTGTCTGGTCGTCACCCCGGGCGACCGCGCCGACCTGGTCGTCGGCTCGCTGGCCGCGCACAGCGCCGGCACCCCGCCGATCGCCGGTGTGCTGCTCACCCTGGACGAGCGCCCCGGCGACGAGATCCTCACCCTGGCCGCCCGCCTCGCCCCGGGCACCCCGGTGCTCTCGGTGCCCGGCTACAGCTTCCCCACCGCCGAGCAACTCTTCTCCCTGGAGGGGAAGTTGAGCGCGGTGACGCCGCGCAAGGCGGAGACCGCCCTCGGCCTGTTCGAGCGGTACGTCGACACCGGTGACCTGCTGGGGCGGGTCTCGGCGCCGAGCAGCGACCGGGTCACCCCGATGATGTTCGAGCACAAGCTGCTGGAGCAGGCCCGCTCGAACATGCGCCGCATCGTGCTGCCCGAGGGCACCGAGCCACGCGTCCTGCACGCCGCGGAGGTGCTGCTGCGGCGCCGGGTCTGCGACCTGACCCTGCTCGGCCCGGTCGACCAGATCCGCAAGAAGGCCGCCGACCTCGGTATCGACCTGGGCGAGTCCCAGCTGATCGACCCGGCGACCAGCGACCTGCGCGATGCCTTCGCCGAGCGGTACGCCGCCTTCCGCGCCCACAAGGGCGTCACCGTCGAGCTGGCGTACGACGTGGTCAGCGACGTGAACTACTTCGGGACGCTGATGGTGCAGGAGGGGCTGGCCGACGGCATGGTGTCGGGGTCCGTCCACTCGACGGCCGCGACCATCCGGCCCGCTTTCGAGATCATCAAGACGAAGCCGGACGCCGGCATCGTGTCGTCCGTCTTCTTCATGTGCCTGGCAGACAAGGTCCTCGTCTACGGCGACTGCGCCGTGAACCCCGACCCGAACGCCGAGCAGCTGGCCGACATCGCCATCCAGTCGGCGGCGACCGCCGAGCGGTTCGGTGTGGAGCCGCGGATCGCGATGCTGTCGTACTCGACGGGTACGTCCGGTTCGGGGGCCGACGTCGACAAGGTGCGTGAGGCGACCGAGCTGGTGCGCGAGCGGCGGCCCGATCTGAAGATCGAGGGGCCGATCCAGTACGACGCCGCCGTGGAGCCGTCGGTCGCCGAGACCAAGCTGCCGGGGTCGGAGGTCGCCGGGCAGGCAACGGTTCTGATCTTCCCGGACCTCAATACAGGTAACAACACCTACAAGGCCGTGCAGCGTTCGGCCGGCGCGATCGCCGTCGGGCCGGTGCTGCAGGGTCTGCGCAAGCCCGTCAACGACCTGTCCCGGGGTGCCCTCGTCCAGGACATCGTGAACACCGTCGCCATCACGGCGATCCAGGCCCAGTCCCCCGCCCTGTCCCCCAGCGAGAAGGCCACCGCCCAGTGAGCTCGACCCGTGTCCTCGTCCTCAACTCCGGCTCCTCGTCGGTGAAGTACCAGCTCCTCGACATGCGCGACAGCAGCCGGCTGGCCGTGGGCCTCGTCGAGCGCATCGGCGAACAGCACTCCAGGCTCAAGCACACCCCGCTGGCGGCGGGCGGCGAGAGCCGCGAGTGGACCGAGCCCATCGCCGACCACGACGCCGCCCTGAAGGCCGTGTCGGCGGAGCTCGCCAAGGACGGCCTCGGGCTCGACTCGCCCGAGCTGGCCGCGATCGGCCACCGCGTGGTGCACGGCGGCAAGCACTTCACCGAGCCGACCGTCGTCGACGACGCCGTGCTCGCCGAGATCGAGCGGCTGATCCCGGTCGCCCCGCTGCACAATCCGGCCAACCTCACCGGCATCCGCACCGCTCAGGCCCTGCGGCCCGACCTGCCCCAGGTCGCCGTGTTCGACACCGCGTTCCACACGACGATGCCGGAGTCGGCCGCCCGCTACGCGATCGACGTCGAGACCGCCGACCGGCACCGGATACGCCGGTACGGCTTCCACGGCACCTCGCACGCGTACGTCTCCCGGGCGACGGCGAGGCTGCTGGGCAAGGCGCCGGAGGACGTGAACGTGATCGTGCTGCACCTCGGCAACGGCGCGTCCGCGTCCGCCGTGCGGGGCGGGAAGTGCGTGGACACCTCGATGGGGCTGACGCCTTTGGAGGGGCTCGTGATGGGTACGCGCTCCGGGGACATGGACCCGGCCGTCATCTTCCATTTGGCACGGGTTGGTGAAATGTCCATCGAGGAAATCGACACTCTTCTCAACAAGAAGAGCGGATTGATCGGCCTGTGCGGCGACAACGACATGCGGGAGATCCGCCGGCGGATCGACGAAGGTGACGAGCGGGCCCAATTGGCCTTCGACATCTACATTCACCGACTGAAGAAGTACATAGGCGCCTATTACGCGGTCCTCGGCACAGTGGACGCCATCGCGTTCACGGCCGGGGTCGGCGAGAACGCGGCGCCGGTACGGGAAGCCGCTCTGGCCGGCCTGGAGCAACTGGGCCTCGTGGTGGACGCAGAGCGGAACGCCGTACGCGGAGACGGGCCGCGGCTGATCTCCCCCGCCGGGGCGAGGGTGGCGGTCGCCGTGGTACCGACGGATGAAGAACTGGAGATCGCGACGCAGACCTACGCACTGGTGGGCAACGCCTGAGTAACACGGCTGAGCAATACGCAGCTCATTTGTATCTTCCACCAGACGGAATATTCCGCAGCGAAACAAACCGATAGGATCGTCCCATGCGCCGTTCGAAAATCGTTTGTACTCTCGGCCCCGCGGTCGACTCCCATGAACAGCTCGTCGCGCTGATCGAGGCGGGCATGAACGTGGCCCGCTTCAACTTCAGCCACGGCACGCACGAGGACCACCAGGGGCGCTACGAGCGCCTGCGGGCCGCCTCCGCGGAGACCGGGCGGGCCATCGGTGTGCTCGCCGACCTCCAGGGCCCGAAGATCCGTCTGGAGACCTTCGCCGAGGGCCCGGTCGAGTTGGAGCGCGGTGACGAGTTCGTCATCACGACCGAGGACGTCCCGGGCGACAAGTCCATCTGCGGGACCACGTACAAGGGCCTGCCCGGCGATGTCGCGCGCGGCGACCAGATCCTCATCAACGACGGAAACGTCGAGCTGAAGGTCCTGGACGTCGAGGGTCCGCGGGTGAAGACGATCGTCATCGAGGGCGGCGTCGTCTCCGACCACAAGGGCATCAACCTGCCCGGCGCGGCGGTGAACGTGCCGGCGCTGAGCGAGAAGGACGTCGAGGACCTGCGGTTCGCGCTGCACATGGGCTGCGACATGGTCGCGCTGTCCTTCGTCCGTGACGCCAACGACGTGCAGGACGTGCACAAGGTCATGGACGAGGTCGGCCGCCGCGTCCCGGTCATCGCCAAGGTGGAGAAGCCGCAGGCGGTGGCGAACATGGAGGACGTCGTGCTCGCGTTCGACGCCGTGATGGTCGCGCGTGGCGACCTGGCCGTCGAGTACCCGCTCGAAAAGGTCCCGATGGTGCAGAAGCGGCTCATCGAGCTGTGCCGGCGCAACGCCAAGCCGGTGATCGTGGCGACCCAGATGATGGAGTCGATGATCACCAACTCCCGCCCGACCCGCGCCGAGGCCTCCGACGTGGCCAACGCGATCCTGGACGGCGCGGACGCGGTCATGCTGTCGGCGGAGTCCTCCGTCGGCGCCTACCCGATCGAGACCGTCAAGACTATGTCGAAGATCGTCACCGCCGCCGAGCAGGAGCTGCTGTCCAAGGGCCTGCAGCCCCTGGTCCCCGGCAAGAAGCCGCGCACGCAGGGCGGTTCCGTCGCCCGCGCGGCCTGCGAGATCGCCGACTTCCTCGGCGGCAAGGGCCTGGTCGCCTTCACCCAGTCCGGCGACACCGCCCGCCGCCTGTGCCGCTATCGCGCCGCCCAGCCGATCGTGGCCTTCACCACGGACGAGGGCACCCGCAACCAGATGACGCTCAGCTGGGGCGTGGAGCCGCACGTGGTGCCGTTCGTCAACAGCACCGACGAGATGGTCGACCTGGTGGACCAGGAGATCGTGAAGATGGGGTTGTTCAACGAGGGCGACATCGTGGTCATTACGGCGGGGTCGCCGCCTGGGGTTCCCGGCACGACGAACATGGTTCGGGTGCATCACCTGGGGGGCGGGGCGCGGGACTGACCTCCCGGGCCGCGGTGAGGCTCCTGTACGGCGCTGAGGGCGCCCTCCTTGGAAGGGGGGCGCCCTCAGCGGTTTCCCGGGTTCTCAACGTTCTCTCTTTCTTCCGCGTCTCAGTCGCGTTCGACGAGTTCCTCCACCGCGCCGGTGACCTGGTTCTCGGCGTAGCCAAGTCGTTCGCCCAGCGCCTGGTACCGGGTGTACTGGGCAGCCGTGACGGGGATGTCGTACGCCTCGACGAGCCGCAGGAGGAGCCGGAAAGCGAGGTCGGGGTCGACCGAGGTGACGATCCGGTCCAGCGTCGCGGCCGTCACGTCGCTCCCCGTCGCGCGGTTCAGCTGGCGGGCGATGTCCTGGATCTCCCGTACGACCGGATCCATCAGGTCGGTGCGGGGCGGCGACACGAAGGGCGTGTAGGCGGGGTCGGCGGCTGTCAGCCGCTGCGTGCACACTGCGGCGATCTCCCGCAGCCAGGTCCGTCCGTCGGCGTCGAACCCGTCGTCGGCGTGCCGGCGCCGTGCGGCGGTGTGCCACAGGGCCGTGACCGTGTCGTCGGACAGGGCGGAATCCAGCAGTCGTGTCACGTCCTCCAGCAGTACGGCCGCCTGCGCACCCGGCGTCATACCACTGTCGGCGCGGGCGAGTCGCGCGATGTGTTCTCTCGGGGTGCCCGTGCCCTCGTACCGCCAGCTGTCCCACTCCCCGTCGAACATCCGGGACAGCCCCGGCAGGCCGAAAGCGAACGCGAAGTCCCGCCGTCCGGGGTCGAGCGGCGGCCACCTCACGTTCAGCCCTTCGAACACGGCGGTAAGGGGGTAGGCCAGACGCTCGCCGATGGCCAGCAGCCGGTCGTACTGGTCCTCGTCCACCGTCACGGCGTAGGCCTTGAGGGCACTCAGGAATAGGCGGAAGCCCAGGTCGGCGTCGGACTCGGCGACGACCTGCCGCAGGGCGGACACGATATTCCGCTCGGCGACGGCGGCCGTCAGCGCGGAGGCAGCCACCCGGAGCTCGGCCAGGACGGACTCGCGCAACTCCTCCTCCGGGAGGGCCGGTTCCCCTTCCGTCGCCTGCTGTTCGCGCAGCGGGCACACCTCGGCGACCTTGTGCAGCCATATGCGCATGTCCGTGCCGTGCTCGGCGAAGTCGACACGCTCTCGCACGGCAGCCAGCAACACTGTGCGGATCACCTCGCTCGGCAGCGGCGACTCCAACAGGAGCCGCACGTCCCTGCCGAGATGGACGTCCTCGTCGTCGGCGGCCGTCCGCTCGGCCAGGGCCTGCACCGCCAGGGCGTCGAGGCGCGGCCCGGTCCGGGAGCGCAGTCTCCCGGCCAGGCCGGTGAGGCCGAAGTCTCCCTCGTAGTCGACGTAGTACACCTCTCGGTGCCTGGTCACGTCAGCCTCCTGTGACATGGGCGAGGGCACGGGCACCCGGTGAGGGGTGCCCGTGCCCTCCGGTTTTGACGGGTGCTACGACCTCTTCGGCATCGGATGCGACGTGTAGACCACGAACCTCGTCGGCTTGTGCGTCTTACCCGCCACGTAGCGCAGCTGGATCAGGATCTCGTCACCGGCCGCTTCACCGGTCCTGGGACCGCCCCTCTTGAACACGGTTCCGAGGGACTTCCCGTTCTGGAAGCTCCACGGGATGGGGAGCAGGTCGTCCTTGGGGACGAAGATGTACCCCTGCTTCCCCTGCTTCCTCGCCTCCTTGTCCTTCCAGTTCTGCAGCTTCTGGGCGTTGCCGGGCCGCTTCTGCCACTCCTGCAGCGCCTCGGCGACGGCCCGCTCAGCGGTGGCCTGGTCCTTCCAGATTCCCACGGTGCCGATGTTCTGGGCCCGGTCCCACGCCCCCGCGCGGGCGGCGTCGGAGACATGCTGCTCGATCGT
This sequence comes from Streptomyces bicolor, assembly GCF_000719285.1. Taxonomy (GTDB): domain Bacteria; phylum Actinomycetota; class Actinomycetes; order Streptomycetales; family Streptomycetaceae; genus Streptomyces; species Streptomyces bicolor. Next base: position 35,341 of record NZ_JOFS01000024.1, read on the forward strand.
GTGCGCCCCGGCTATGCCCTCGTCCGATGCCAGCTTCTCGCAGTTGTGGACCAGGATGTCCGTGGCACGGTCGCCCTGCGGGCGGACGAAGAAGGTGTGCAGGCCGTCGACGGTGAGGTCGTACACCTCGCTGGGAGCCAGACCGGGCCGGTCCAGGAGGGCGGTCACCGTGCGGACCGACCCGTCAGGGGTGACCAGCCGGTCACCGGTGCGCAGGTCGGAGACAGTGGTCCAGCCGCGCCCGTCCACGTACATCCGGTGACCGGTCGTGCTGGTCAGGACACCCCCGCTCACGGTGATGTCCACCAGGTGCTCGGTGTCATGGCGGAAGGTGTCGGTGACCCGCTGCGGACGGACGCCGTCCGCCTCCGGGTCGGCGGCCAGGACTCGGTCCCCGGTGCGCACGTCGCGGATCGGCCGGTGCGTCCCGTCGGCCATCAGCACCTGGGTGTCGCCCGGGAAGCTGTTGGTCCGGCACATCGTCGCGATCGCCTGGTACGTGCTGACGGTCTCCTCGATCTCCGCCATGGCGCGGGCGTCGAGGTTCAGGGCGCGCAGCGCCTTGAAGGCGTCGGCGACCCCGACCCCCGTGTGCAGCGCGGCGTTGAGGGCGTGGATCCCGTCGGCTATGGCCTTGAGGGTCTTGCCGCCGACGAACCAGGTCGCCGCCCAGCCGCAGGCGGCCCAGCTGCCGCTCTCACCGCCGGGTGCGATCTTCTTGGCGCACTCGATGAAGTCGCCGAGAAGAATCTTGACGGGGTCGATGCCCTCGTTGAACTCGGTCATCGAGATGGTGTGCGTGACCTCATGCTTCTGCCCCTCGAGGACCTGGGGGCCGAGGTAGACCGTGGATGAGGCGGGGCACCCGAACTGAGTGGCGGGCATGTCCTCGGCCGTGCAGAGGTACAGGTCGACGTACGCGTCGAAGGTGATGACCGCTGTGATCACGCAGTCGCCGACGTGGATGATGACGCCGCAGTTCTCCTTCTTGATCACCTCCGGTTCGCCGACGGGCACCAGGCGGTCGACGACGTAGAACACATTGCCCACGCCGGTGGTGGCGCCGGACGCGATCTGGTCGTTGTTGCCCTTGGTCTCCGCGCGCTCGGCCGCCTCCTGGGCCTCCTTGGCGTACTTGTCGGCGTCCTTCGCCGCCTGTTCGGCTTCGGTCGCGGCCGCGTCGGCGCGGTCGGCGGCCGCTCGGGCGTCCTTGGCGGCTTGCTCGGCCTCCGCGGCTGCGGCGCGGGCCGCTGCCGCGTCGAGGGCGGCCTGGTCGGCGGAGGCGCGGGCATCGGCGGCGTAACCCTCGGCGCGCCCGGCCGCCTTGTCGGCGGCTGCCGCGTCCTCGGTGGCCTGGCGCTGGTACTCGACCGTGCGGGCCAGGGACGCAGATGCCAGCGAGGCGGCCTTGGCGGCGTCGGCCGAGTAGCCGAGGGCCTCCTTGGCGTAGCCACGGGCGTCCGAGGCGTGCCCGGCCGCGTTCGCCGCGTGGACGTACGCCTGCTTGGCGTCGCCCGTTGCCTGGGCGGCGAGGGCCTTGGCGGTGGCGGCCTCCTCCTGCGCGTTCTTGGCGTGCGCGTCGGCGACGGCCTTCTGCTGCTCGGCGATCGTCTTCGACGCCTGCCCGCTGAGCACCACCAGGCCGGCGGCCGAGTCGGTGTCGACGTAGGGGGAGCCGAGCTGGATCGCGTCGTTGGCCGGCTTGGCGACCTGGGCGGCCGCGTTGCCCGCGTCGACGGCGGCCTGCGCGGTGACGTACGCGAAGCCCGCGGCCTTCGCCGAGGCGGCCAGGGCCTTGGCGGCCTCCGCCATGGCCGCGTTCGCCTGGGTCTTGGCGTCCTTGGCGTGCGCCTGCGCCTCGTCGGCCAAGGCCACGGCGGCCTTGGCCTCGTCGGCGGCGTGCCGGGCGGCGGCGATCGCGTCCGCCACGGCGGCCGTCGCGGTCCTCACCGCGGCGTCCGCCCGCAACTTGGCCGCCTGCGCGGCGTCCGATGCGGCGCGGGCGCGCTTGGCTGCCGCCTCGGCGCGGGTTGCCGCGGCGTCCGCGTCGGCCGCGGCCTGGGTCGCCGCGTTCGCCGCGGTGCGGGCCCGGCCGGCCGCCGACTCGGCGTCGCTCGCGTGCCGGTCGGCCTCGTCGGCGGCGGCCCGGGCGTCGTCGGCCGCGCTGCCGGCGTCCAGCGACTGGGCGTAGGCCTCCTTCGCGTCGGCCTTGGCGCGCAGGGCGTCGGCCTTCTGCTCGGCCTCCCAAGCGTCGTCGCGCTTGGCCTTGGCGTTGTCGCGGGCCTTGACCGCGTCGTTCTTGCGCGCGACCGCGGTCTGCTCGGCGGCCTCGGCCTTCTCCTTGGCGTTCTGCGCGTTGGTCGCCTCGGCCTGGGCGGTCTGCTTGTGCTGGGCCGCCTCGGCCTGCTTGGCGGCGGCGGTCTCCTTCTCCGCCTTGGCCGTCTTCTCCTCGGCCTCCGCCTCGAGCCGCTTGGCGTGCGCGTCGGCGGCGGCCGCCTTGGCGTCGCCCTCGGCCTTGAGCGCGACCTGGAGCTTGGCCTCGGCGGTCTCCTTGTCCTTCTTGGCGTTGTCCCGGTGGACCTTCGCCGCGTCCGCCGCCGCCTTCGCCTGCAACTCGGCGGCGTGCGCGGCCTCCTTGCGGAACTCGGCCTTCGCCTGCGCGGCCTGGGCCAGCGCACGCTGCGCGATGGTGTCACTGTCGGCGGCGGAGGCACGGGTGGCGGCCTCGGCGGTCTCGCCGGCCTTCACCATCGCGTCCAGCGCGGCCGCCGCACCCTTGGTGACCTGCGCCTTCTGCTGGCCGACCAGCAGACCGCGGCCGCGCGGGGCACCGTTCTTGTCGGCGGCGGCATAGGCGGCCTGGACCGCGGTGTCGGTGGCGGTGGCGGCCTGACGGGCCGCCGTGGCCTGCGCCTTCAGGGTCTCTAGCTGCTTCTTCGCCGCCGCCTGCGCGCCGGCGATACCGGCCTTGGCCTTGGTGAACTGGGCGGCGGGCGGGACGGTGCCGGTGTGGCCGGACGGCTTGACGGTGAACTTCTGCGGGGTGCCGCCGGAGCAGGTCCACAGCCTGGAGTCCTGGCTGTTGTCGTACGTCGCCAGGTCCAGGCACTTGCCCGTGCCGACGTTCTTCAGCGGCGTGGCGGCGCGGACGTTGTACTCCCAGGTCTGCGCCGGAGAGCTGTTGCACGTCCACAGCTGGATCTTCGTGCCGTTCGCCGAGCTGCTGTTGGAGACGTCCACGCACTTGAGGGACTTGACGTTCCGCAGGTGCAGGCCCTTGTCGTCGCCCTCGACCCGCCACTGCTGCCCGGCCGAGCCGTTGCAGGTGTAGATCTGGACGACGGTGCCGTTGGCCGTGCCGCCGCCCGCGGCGTCCAGACACATGCCCGTCTTGCCGGCCACCTGGATCGTCGTCGGCGCGTCGCCGATGTAACCGACACCGCCGGCCGACCAGTAGTCCTGCCAGCGGGCGAGGTGGTCGGCGACCCAGGACTGGCCCAGCAGGTCACCGAGGGTCTTCGAGCCGGCGGCGAGCGCCTTGGTGGCGTCCTTGTTGGCGGTCAGGATCTGGTTGCGCTGCGTGGCCTGGGAGGCAATCTCCTGCTGCCACTCGGCCGCGGCGGTGGCGGTGACGTAGCTCAGCGCCTTGCCGGGGTCGAGCGGGTCACGCCAGGCGCAGGCGGCGAAGCGGGACTTCAGGTCCTCGACCGCGATGCGGTATTCGGGGCTGTCCTGCTGCGGGGCGGTGCGGGGGAAACCTCCGGAGGCCAGGAAGACTCGGGCGTCGTCGGCTCCGGCGGGGTCGATCGACTCCCCGTTCAGCCACTTGAAGGCGTCGCGCTCCGCGAGGGCCCGGTTCCACTGGTCGCTCGGCAGACTCGGGTCCGGGTCCTTGCCGTAGAGGGGGGTGCCGAGGTCGCTGACGGCCTTGCGCGTCGCCGCGTCGGCGGCGGGGGTCGGGTCCTCGTAGAAGCTCGCCTCGTCCCGCCAGAAGCGGTCGGAGACCCACTGGGACAGGCCGGTCTGGCTGTAGAAGCCGGGCTTGCCGTCGCTGCCGTCCGGTGGCCACTGGAAGCCGGTGACGGTGAAGCCGGCCGGGTTGGTCATCCCCGCAAGGGGCTTCGCCCAGTTGTCACGCAGGGCGTTGAGAGCGTCCAGCTCCTTTCCGGCCGCGTCCCGGTCGCTCTTGTACGCCGTTGCCAGTGGGGTGTTCTCCCAGTGCTGGCGGTCGGCGAGGGCATGCAGTTTGTCGGCGCTCTGGTTGAGACCGTCCTGGGCGGTGGCTGCCATGGCCGGACCGCCGAGACGCAGGACGTCGGCCATCAGGCACTGGTCCTGGCGCAGTTGCTCTGCGGGAGTGTCCTCGAACCAGGGGTACGAGTCGGCGACCGGGGCAGCGTCGAGTGGTGTGGGCCGGGTGAGCAGGTTCGGACTCACGGCGAGGCCGGTGAGAAGCGCAGCGGCGAGGGGGAGCGGGAGGAGCCGGGTCAGACCGGCCCGCTTCAGTATCGGCGCCGGTCTGGGGAACCCATGGGGTCTGGAGCGCAAAGGGAGGCGTCCCTTCCTGCATACGGAGGGAGACCAGGGGACCGACGTTCGCTGATGAGGCTCGAAGGAGCAGTGAGGGGCCACTCCGGCATGGCGAACCCGCCCCCTCCCCGTTTTGACGACGCAGTTCCCCCGGTCGCAGATGGTCACGCGCGGACACGGATGGTCAAATCCGCAACATGCGCAGCGCAACCATAGCCAATATCAGGCACTTTGGGGCAGGAATTAGGGAGGATGTGCGAGAGACGTAAAGAAACTGTTGTGAGCCGCGCATGGCTGTGGCCCGGCACTCCTGTGCGGAGTGCCGGGCCACAGCCGGGTGCGGCTCCCGAACGGGCTTTGTGGGGCGCTCAGTCGGTGATGTACTGGTGCAGCCCCGGAACGGTCAGCGTGCCGCCGAACTGGCCGGCCTGCGTGACCTTCACGTTGGTGAATTTGATCCACGGGATGTTCAGCGGCGGCGGGTGCTCCGGGTCGAACGTCACCGGGATCAGGCCGAGCAGGTTCCCGGAGATACGCTCGGTGTACATCACCGTCTTGCCGTCGGTGATCGTGGAATCGGAGCCCTTGGCCGCCTGCACGTGGTGCGTCTTGCCGGACTGCTTGTCCTTGACGATCTGGTGCAGGTCCCCGATGACGGTGCCGTCGGAGATGACGTACTTCAGCACCTTCTTGGTCTTGCCGCTGGCTGTCTTCACCTCGACGATGCCCTGGTAGTCGGCACCGTTCAGCGTCAGCGAGCTGGCCTCCAGGTACCAGGGGTCGTCCGGCACCAGGATCTTGTTGTCGATGCCGCCCTCGTCCTCCGTGGCGGCCTCGCAGCCCTCGGGCACCTCCGTGGAGCTCGCGGACGGGCTCGGGGAGGCGGTGGCCTCGTCGGCCGCTTCCTTGGCCGCCTCAGTGGCGTCCTCCGCCGCGTTGGACGCCGTGTCGGTCGTGTCCTTCACGGTGTCCTCGACCGTGTCGGTGACCTTGTCGGTGGTCTCCTTGACGGGGTCGGACGTGTCCTTCTCGGCGTCCTCGGACGACGACTCCTCGCTCGCGCTCGCCGACGCGGACGGCGTCGGACTCGGGCTCGCCGTCTCCTGGTTGCCGCCATTGAAGATGCCGGAGATCGCGTCGCCGATGTCCTCCAGCAGGTTGCCGCCGCTCTCGGACGGCGACGGGGACGCCGTGGCCGTGTCGCCGGACTGCGCCTCGCTCGACGTGCTCGGGGAGGGAGTCGGCGTGGGCTCGGCCGCGTCGTCGGAACCTGAATCCGACGACGAGTCACCCGAGGAGTCCGAGGAACCCGAAGAGTCCGAAGAGCCGGACGAATCCGAGGAGTTCGAGGAGTCCGACGCCGAAGGGGCCGGCTCCGCCGTCTCGTTCTCGTCGGTCGACTCGTCGGCCCCCGGGGTCGGTGACGCGGACGCACCGTCCTCCAGGGCCGCCACACACGCCTTGTACTCGTCGGCCGTCAGGCTGTTGGACGTCGGCGACTTCTCGTCAGCGAGGGCGAGCGTCGGCGTGAACCCCATTCCCATGAGGACCGCCGTCGGCATGGCGGCCATGGCTATCGCCTTGCCGGCCGGCATCTGCAACCTCGTGAACAGCGGCTTCTTGGGCGCCGCGTGGCGCGGCCCCGTTCTCTGCCGTGCCGGGGCCACAGGGCTCTGGCCGGGGGCCTCGTCAGCCGACACGGTCACCCCCGATGCGGTCCTCGGCCCGGAAACCGTTCCCGCCACCGTGCGCGGGGCCACCGTCGGCGGTCCCGTACGGCGGGTAGGGCTGCCCCGGCTCGAAGGTGCCCTCGGGAGCGGTGGGCGCGACGCCCTCGCCCGCGGGCCCTTCCGCACCGTCCTGCGACGTGGTCTCATCGAGCCGGTCCTTGCCCGGCATCCAGGAGATGGCAAGCGCGCCGCCGATCATCGCCAGCAGGAAGCCGACGATGAAGCCACCGATGTTGGAGACCACCAGGGACACCAGAGCGAGGATGATCGCCGCGACGCCGGCGAACACCCGCGTCACCTGCTGGAACCACATGGTCAGTCCCAGGGTGACCAGAAGGATGCCGATGATGAGGGAGCCGGCCCCAGCGGTCGTCGCCATGGTGAGCGACATGGTGCCCAGCTTGAGGGTGGCGTACGGGAAGTAAGCGATCGGCACCCCGCCGAGCAGGGTGAACAGGCCTGCCCAGAACGGCCGGGTGCCCCGCCAGTCGCGGAATCGCAGACGCAACCGGGTGAAGGTCCCGGCGCTCTGGACCGGAGTCTCGGCACTCATGGAAATAGCTCCCTGGGTCCGGTGGAAGTACGTACCGGCTCGGCCGTAGGCGTGGAGAAGCCGGAAGTCTGAGTCTGTGAGGGTGCCCGGCTCCCGGAGGGCCGGGCCGGCGGGGCGGGGAGGCGATGGCTTCCCCGCCCCATGGGGCAGCTCAGCTACCCCGGAACACCCCGGTGACGGAAGCCGTCAGTAGCACTCCATCTTGGGGTTGGTGCCGAGCTTCATCGACAGACCGCTCAGCTTGAAGGTGCCGGCCGTGGTCGCCCACGCCGTCTGCTTCACGTTGTAGAGGTCGGCCTTCCGCGCCTGCTGGGCGAAGCCGCCCGGCAGCACACTCTCACCCTGCTTCACATCGGGGCCGCGGGTCTTGTCCTTAACCGCAACACCGATGTCGATGTCCTCGAACTCCGCGTCGGCGTCGAGCTGGGCGACGTCAATGTAGAGGTTCTCGGCCGAGACCGGCTTCTTCGGGTCGTTCCCCGCCTCAAGACGGAGGTAGATCGACCCCACCAAGGGGATGTCCGTCTTGACCGACTGGCACATCTTCTCGATCGTCGCGTCGTCGAACGACGAGATCGCGACCGGAACCTTGGTCTGTTCCTTGCCGTCGACCTTGGTGTAGACGGTGTCTATGCCGCCGTACTGAGCAAAGCCGTTACCGTGCAGTTCTGCGGCGCTCACCTTGAACTGCTGGCCGGAAACGCTGAACGAGGCAGCCAGCGCACCCTGCGCAAGCCCGACACCCACCGCCGCGGCCGCGGCGACGCTGGGCACCATGACCACAGCGAACCGCTTCCATCTGGTCCCGCCACGCACCTGGGACTCCATATTTCCTCCTTCTCGGACGTACATCGCCTGCCCCGACCCACCCTCAAAAAGGGCTCAATCGGGCAGGGATGGGAGAAGTGCTACGTCCTCGGGAAGGAGAGCGCCCGTACTCGAAAGGCGCGAACCGCGCCCGAATCACCGGCGATCACCCCCGAGCGACAACCACTGGTCGCGCCTGACACGCATCACGCACAACCTTGCTGGACAGGCTTCGCCGGGTGGACGAAGACCCCCCTGCCCAAGAGCCGGCGCCACTGCCGCCGACTCTGCTCGGTGGGGACCCAGGAACTCCCGTGACCCAACCGGCTGTCGGGGTACGGGAAAGGACCGAGCGTGGCCGATCGTGGTCCATTCTCGCCGCCCGCACAAGGGGCTTCGTTACTCAGTAGTAACGGCCGGATAACCGAACAACGACCCGTCGGTCTCGGACAGCGACCCAGGGTGGCGTCAAGCGACCGGACAAATCCAGGTATCACCGGACAGGCTCTGACAGAACGAAGCCCATGACTTACCCCAAGTAACTGCGGCCGTGATTACCAAGATTTGGTAAAGCACGGCCGCACTGGCGCTCTGTCGACAAATCTTTCACTCGCGCAACGCGAGCCCACGCGTTTAGCTACTGGTCAGAACGGGGCCACCGCCCCGCTCGTCGAACCGGTCAGAACAAAGCGCGCGCCAGCGCCCTGCGCGCCGCCGCCACCCGCGGATCCTCGCCACCGACGACCTCGAACAGCTCCAGCAGCCGAATCCGTACGGTGTCCCGGTCGTCACCCACCGTGCGCTGCACCGTCTCGATGAGCCGTCCGAAGGCGTCCTCCACATGACCGCCCACCAGATCCAGGTCGGCGGCGGCGATCTGCGCGGTCACGTCGGCGGGCTTGTCGGCGGCGTCCTTGCGTACCTGCTGCGGGTCCGCGCCCTGCACCCGCTGGAGCAACTCGGCCTGGGCGAGCCCGAGTTTGGCCTCCGAGTTCGCCGGGTCCTCGCTCAGTACGTTCTTGTACGCCTGCACCGCGCCGCCCAGATCGCCCGCGTCCAGCGCCTGTACGGCGGCCTCGAGCAGGGCGTCGTACGGACCGGCGGGCACGGCGGGAGCGGTCTGCGCGCCTCCCGGCTCGGCGTCCGGGTCGACCGTCAGGCCGGTCAGACCGAACCGCTGCTCGGCTACGGCGACGAGCTGGTCGAGCGTCTCGCGGATCTGCGCCTCGCCGGCCGCCCCCTGGAAGAGCGGCAGCGCCTGCCCGGCGACTACGGCGAACACGGCGGGGATGCCCTGCACGCCGAACTGCTGCATCAGCATCTGGTTGGCGTCGACGTCGATCTTGGCGAGGAGGAAGCGGCCGTTGTACTCGACGGCGAGCCGCTCCAGAACTGGGCTCAGCTGCTTGCAGGGCTGGCACCACTCGGCCCAGAAGTCGATGACGACGGGCACCTCGGCGGACCGCTGAAGGACGTCCCGCTCGAACCCGGCTTCATCGACGTCGATGACGAGATCGGCCGGCGACACGGCGCCGGTACCCCCGCCCTGCCGGGCGGCCTCGGCACGCGCCTGCTCCGCCTTCGCCTTGGCCTCCTGGGCCGCCTTCACCGCGGCGAGGTCGACGACTCCGCTCATGGACATGTTCCGTGGCTGCATGCGTCTATCCTCCCCCGTTCCCCGCGTGCACGTGAAAAGCACCGTGAAAGCCGGTCGGGCCTGATGCTGTTTCGACGCCGGGGTCCCCACCCCACGTCGTGCGTGTCGTCGCTCGCGTACGTCCATCGCGAGCTTTCGCTACGAGTCGTAGCGTAATGGCACCGAGTGCCTCAAGGACACCACGCCTTGGTGATCTCCCTCACCACATCACAGAATCCCCCAATATCGCGGGGATATGGTCATGGGATGCAGAGCAGTACCCCTGCCACCCGCCCCGGACGCCCGCGCAGCGCCGCCGCTGCCACGGCGATCCTGGCCGCGACGCGGGAGGCACTGGTCGAGGTGGGCTGGTCGAGGCTCACCCTGGGAGACGTGGCAACGCGCGCCGGGGTTGCGAAAACGACGCTCTATCGCCGCTGGTCCGGCAAGAACGAGCTGGTGGTCGACGCGGTGGCGGAGCTCTTCGACGAACTGGAACTCCCCGACCGCGGCTCCCTGGCCGCCGACATCGAGGGCGTGGTCCTGCAGTTCGCGGCGATCCTGGCCCGCCCGGAGGCGCGGAGCGGGCTGATGGCGGTGGTGGCGGAGTCGACCAGGGACGACGCGCTGCGCGAACGCATCCGCGCGTCGATCGTCGAGCGTCAGAAGCACCTGGTCGTCCTGGGCCGCTCCCGGGCCCAGAAACGCGGAGAGCTCCCCCCGGAGACGGATCCGGAGGAAGCCGCACGCACAGCGGACCTGATCTTCGACGTGGTGGCGGGTGCCGTGGTCCACCGCACCCTGGTGAGCGCGGAGCCGGTGGACGAGGAGTGGGTGCGGAGTTTCGCCGGGCTCCTGCTGAACGGGCTGACGGCGGACGCGACAGCGTGACGCCCTACCCCTTACCCCACAAGGTGCTCGATCTCGTCGACGTGGTACTCCCCGTACCCGAACCGTTCGCCGATGGCCCGGTACCGCTCGTACTGTCCCCGCGTGAGCGGTACGGACAGCGCCCGCAGGACGCGGAGGAACAGCCGGAATCCCAGATCCGGATCGACCTGGACCACGACCTGTTCCACCGCGGCCATGGCCTCCACGGCCGGGAGGGGCTGCCAGTAAGGGCTGACGGCCTTGTCTGCCACGGCGAGCGCGGTCTCCCGGAGCTCCCGCGACACCGGGTCCGCGAACTCCGCGCGAGCGGGCGGAACTCCGGGGGTGTAGGTCGGGGCGGTCTTCCTCAGCCGCTCCTCGCACACGTCTGCGACCAGGCGTAGCCACGCGCGGCCGTCGGTGCGCAGGGCCGCGTCCGAGACGGCCACCCACAGGGTGGTGAGAGTGTCGTCGGACAGCGGGGAGCGCAGGAGACGAAGCGCGTCCTCCAGGAGGAGGGCCGCCGCCGTGCCGGGGGACTGGCCGGGCTCGTCGGCGTACGCCACCAGCTCGATCTCCCGGCGGGCGGTGCTCGGCTGCCAGTCCTGGTGGGCGTTTCCGGCGAGCTTCGAGAGGCCGAAGTCCCAGTCGGTGGCACGGCGTTCCGTGTCGATGGGTGGCCAGTCGACGTCGAGGCCGTCGCGGATGAGCGCGACGGGGTACCCGAGCCGCTCGCCGAGCTGGAGGAACCTGTCGTACCGCTCCTTCGGGACCTGGACGGCGTACGCCTTCAGGGCGCGAAGGAAGAGCCGGAGGCCGAGGTCGGCGTCGGTGCGGCCGGCCACCCGCTCCAGGGCCGGGGCGAGGCCCGGGAGCCCGGCCGCGGCGGTGAGCGCCGGGGCCAGGGCCCGGATCTCCGCCACGACCGTCCCGCACAGCTGCTCATCCCGTAGCGGCCGGACCGGTGGCGGGACGTAGGAGCGCTTGTTCTGCCGGAGGCGGGCCGTGGCCAGGTCCGAGACCGCCCGAAGCCAGCTACGGATCTCCATGCCGTGGTCGGCCGGATCGAAAGCCCGGCCGACCGCGGCCAGCCACACCGTATGGAGAACCTCCTCCAGCAACGGGCCTGCCAGCAGACGCCGGGCGTCCTCCCCCAGTTCCACGGCTTCCTCGCCGTCGGAGCCGTCCGCCAACCGGGCCGCGACCGCGAGCGCGGCCGGGAGGTCGACGGCGAGACCGGCGGCGCGGCGGTCCCGGGAGCACAGCTGCGGCGTCAGACCGGTGAGCCCGAAGTCACCGGAGTAACCCAGTTCGACGTACGTCGGACGGTTCCTTGGCATGGATCGTGTTCTACACGGGGTACACGCCGCGCTCAGAATCCCGCGGGCTCCGTGTACACCCCCCACTCCTCCCGCAGCACCCCGCAGATTTCCCCCAGCGTCGCCTCGGCCCGCACCGCGTCCAGCATCGGCTCGATCATGTTGCCCCCGTCGCGCGCGGCGGCGAGCATCGCGTCGAGCGCCGCCCGCACGGCACCGTCGTCCCGGGCGTCCTTACGGTCGCCCAGCACCCGCACCTGCTCGCGCTCCACCTCGTGGCTCACCCGCAGGATCTCCAGGTCGCCGGTGACGGAACCGGTGTGGGCGTTGACCCCCACGACCCTCTTGTCACCCTTCTCCAGCGCCTGCTGGTACCGGAACGCGGACTCCGCGATCTCCCCGGTGAACCAGCCGTCCTCGATCCCGCGCAGGATCCCGGAGGTGATCGGCCCAATCGGGTGCTGCCCGTCCGGGTGCGCCCTGAGGCCCCGCTCCTTTATCCGGTCGAAGATCTTCTCGGCGTCGGCCTCGATCCGGTCGGTCAGCTGCTCGACGTACCAGGAACCGCCGAGGGGGTCGGCCACGTTGGCGACGCCGGTCTCCTCCATGAGGACCTGCTGGGTGCGCAGCGCGATCTCCGCGGCCTGCTCGCTCGGCAGCGCCAGCGTCTCATCCAACGCGTTCGTGTGCAGCGAGTTCGTGCCGCCGAGCACGGCCGCCAGCGCCTCCACCGCCGTACGCACCACGTTGTTGTACGGCTGCTGGGCGGTCAGCGAGACACCGGCGGTCTGGGTGTGGAAGCGCAGCCACTGGGCCTTGTCGGACCGCGCGCCGTAGACGTCCCGCATCCAGCGGGCCCAGATCCTCCGCGCGGCGCGGAACTTGGCGATCTCCTCGAAGAAATCGACGTGCGCGTCGAAGAAGAAGGAGAGGCCCGGGGCGAACACGTCGACGTCCAGGCCGCGCGAGAGTCCGAGTTCGACGTACCCGAACCCGTCCGCCAGCGTGTATGCCAGCTCCTGCGCCGCCGTCGCGCCGGCCTCGCGGATGTGGTAGCCGGAGACGGACAGCGGCTTGTAGGCGGGGATGCCGGCCGCGCAGTACTCCATGAGGTCGCCGATGAGGCGCAGGTGCGGCTCGGGCTGGAAGAGCCACTCCTTCTGGGCGATGTACTCCTTGAAGATGTCGGTCTGGAGCGTGCCGTTGAGCACGCCCGGGTCGACGCCCTGGCGCTCCGCGGCCACCAGGTACATGCAGAAGACGGGGACGGCAGGACCGCTGATCGTCATGGACGTCGTCACGTCACCGAGCGGGATGTCCTTGAACAGGACCTCCATGTCGGCGGCCGAGTCGATGGCGACACCGCAGTGCCCGACCTCGCCCAGTGAGCGCGGGTCGTCGGAGTCGCGGCCCATCAGCGTCGGCATGTCGAAGGCGACCGAGAGACCGCCTCCGCCGTTGCCGAGGATCATCTTGTAGCGCTCGTTGGTCTGTTCCGCGTTCCCGAACCCGGCGAACTGCCGGATGGTCCACGTCCGCCCTCGGTAGCCGGTCGGATAGAGGCCCCGCGTGTAGGGGTACTCCCCGGGCCACCCGATCCGCTCGAAGCCCTCGTACCTGTCCCCGGGTCGGGGTCCGTACACCGGCTCCACGGGATCGCCGGAGAGCGTGGTGAAATCCGCCGTGCGCTTGCGCGCGGCGTCGTAGCGGGCCTGCCAGCGTCGGCGGCCCTCCTCGATGGCGTCAGCGTCCATACCCTCGAATTTACTAGGACGTCCAAGTAAATGTCGATGGCAGAACCGCCGCACACATCGGTACGGCGGTTGCGTCGGCTCCGTCAGGCCTTGGCGACGGCCGGTTCCGGCCCGCTGACCAGGGGCTCGACCGTGCGGGTGACCTTGCGCTCGACGAAGAACGCGGCGAACGGAATCGTCCCGGAGAGCAGCACCCACAGCAGCTTGCCGAACGACCACTTGGCCTTGGAGCCGAGGTCGAAGGCGAACACCAGGTAGATGATGTAGAGGAAGCCGTGGACCTGGGAGACGGCGAAGGTGACGTCCTCGCCCATGTCGAAGCCGTACTTGAACACCATGCAGGTGCACAGCACGAGCAGCATGACGGCGGTGACGTAGGCCATCACCCGGTAGCGGGTCAGGACGCTCTTTTTCATGCGTACGAGCGTAACCACCCGTTCCGGGAGAACTTGCCCGGGGCCCGGGGTCGCGCGGGTCAGCTCTCCTCGAAGTCGTGTGCCGCCACCCTGAGCGGGCGCAGCATCGCGAAGATCTCCGCGCACTCCTCGGCGTCGTAGACCCCTAGCCCGAAGTCCATCGCCATCAGGTCGCGGGTGGCCGCGTCGACCACCTCGCGGCCCTTGTCGGTGATGGAGGCGAGCGTGCCGCGTCCGTCGTTCGGGTTGGGCCGCTTGTCCACCAGGCCGGACTTCACCAGCCGGTCGACGGTGTTGGTCACCGACGTCGGGTGCACCATGAGCCGCTCGCCGATCTTGGACATCGGCAGCTCGCCGGCCTTGGAGAAGTTGAGCAGCACCAGCGCCTCGTACCGCGCGAACGTCAGCCCGTACGGCTTGACCACCGCGTCGACCTCGGCGAGCAGGATCTGCTGGGCGCGCATGATCGAGGTGATGGCGGCCATGGACGGCACGTTGCCCCAGCGCTGCTTCCAGAGTTCGTCGGCGCGGGCGATGGGGTCGAAGGGAAGACTGAGCGGCTTCGGCACGGAACCGACCTTACCGGCCGGTCACATGCCGGTCAGCCCTGTCTCGTCTTTCGGTCTCCCCCTCTATTTCTCCGCCGTCTCCCGCACCTGGAAGACCGCCGTCCACCGGTCGTCGTGCAAGCAGGCGTTCATCGGCTCGACCAGGACCTGGTGATCGGGGTCGGACCGCCACCGCTTGACGGACTCCAGGCTCTCCCACTCGCTGGTGAGCAGCCATTGAGTGGGGTTCTCGATCGAGCGGCACAGCTGTTCGCCCAGGTGGCCGGGGAAGCGCAGGGCGCGTTCTCGTACGCCCTGGTAGGACTCCACGAAGTCCGCCTCCTTCCCCTCTTGGACGTTCAGCAGCCGAATGACGCGTACGCGTTCCATGGGTGCTTCCGTCAGGACGGGTCGAGGAGGACGGGAAGTTCCGCGAGCCCGCGGAAGGCGGGGAACGGCACCGTCATCCAGCGCGCGTCCTCCGGCGCCACGGCCAGGGCCATGTCCGGGTACCGCCTGAACAGCGTGCCGAGCGCGATCTGCATCTCCAGCCGGGCCAGCGGTGCGCCGGCGCAGTAGTGCGGGCCGTAGCCGAAGGCGAGATGCGTGGCCTGGACGTTCGGGCGCTGGACGTCCATCTCGTTGGGCTCGGCGAACATCTCCGGGTCGCGGTTGGCCCCGGCGATCGAGATCTGGACGAGCGCACCCTTGGGGATGAGCTGGTCGCGGATCACGATGTCCTCCTTCGCCCAGCGGAAGGTGGAGTTCTCCACGGAGGTCTCGAACCGGAAGATCTCCTCGATGGCCGCGGCCATGGCGGCCGCGTCCCGGAGTGCCAGCCGCTTCTGGTCCGGCCGGCTGAGCAGGTGGTAGACGCTGTTGCCGATCTGGTACGCCGTCGTCTTGTGGCCCGCGAAGAGGAGCACCCACGCCGTCGACACGAGTTCGTGGTCGTTGAGCGAGCCCCCCTGGTCCTGGGCCGTGACCAGTGCGCTGAGCAGGCCCGAGTCCGGCTCCTTCCGCTTGCGCGCGCAGAGGTCCACGAGATAGTCGCGCAGATTCCCCTCGGCGATTTCGAGCGCTTTTCTGGCCTCCGGCCCAAAACCGGTCTGCGCGACCGTAGCCGACCATTCCTGAGCCTGTTTGCGCTCGTTTTTCGGGACGCCCAGGAGTTCACAGATCACCTGCAGCGGCAGCGGGAAACAGAACTCCGGGAGGAGATTGACCGGACCCGACGTAGAGCATTCGTCCAGCAGCTCGTCGGTGATCTGCTGGACGCGTGGACGCAGCGATTCCACCCTTTTCGGAGTGAACGTGTTGCCGACGATCCTGCGCAGCCTCGTGTGTTTCGGCGGGTCCGAGAACAGCATGTTGTCGTCCAGCGCGATCGACGAGTCACCGAAAATGCGGTGGTAGGCGTCGATGGCGCCGTACATGTCCTTGCTCAGCCGGGGGTCGGCCAGCGCGGCGCGCGCGTCGTCGTACCGCGTGATCAGGTACGTCTCCACGCCGTGCGGGGGCGACAGCGGGCACACGGGCGCCGATTCCCGCAGCGTGGCGTAGACGGGATGCGGGTTGGCGCGGAACTCCCGGCTGCACGACGAGGCCGCGGCCGCGGCTTCTTCGGGCGACAGTGCCTCGGATTCCTCGGATGCGAACGCTTGCGTCATGGCTGTCCCCGGGTAGGCGTGGATTCCGGCGGTCGGATTCCGTCGGTCAGTGCCACAGTTTCCCGGTCGGCACCTCGCCGCAAACGGCACTGCGCCAAATGGGTCGGGTCGCCGTACGACGTGTGGACCGGAGGCCGACCTGGTAAACATCGTCGACGTGAGTGGACACGAAGCGGAATCGGTACCAGTTCTCATCGTCGGCGGATCCCTGGTGGGTCTTTCCACTTCGGTTTTCCTGGGGCGCCATGGAATTGAGCACATGCTCGTCGAGCGGCATGCCGGGACATCGACGCACCCGCGTGGCCGTGGCAACAATCTACGCACCATGGAGATTTTCCGGACCGCCGGCCTGGAGTCCCGTATTCGGGAGGCAGCGGGTGTTCTCGCCGGAAACGACGGCATCCTCCAGGTGGACACCCTCACCGGGGAGCAGCGCCGCTGGATCATCGGGGACATCTCCGGCGGCATGGACATCTCCCGGGTCAGCTCCTCGGACTGGTGCCTGTGCAGCCAGAACGATCTCGAGCCCGTCCTGCTGAACTACGCCCGCGACCAGGGCGCCGACATCCGCTTCGGCTCGGAGATGCTCTCCTTCGAGGACACCGGGGACGGCGTGCGGGCCCAGATCATGCGCCGGGACACCGGTGAGACGTACACCGTGCACGCCGACTTCCTGGTGGCCGCCGACGGCCCACGGAGCCCCATCCGCGGTCAGCTCGGGATCGGCCAGTCAGGGCCGGGCGAGCTGTTCCACAACGTCAGCGTCACGTTCCGGAGCAGGGCGCTGAAGAACCACGTCGGAGAGAAACGATTCGTCGTCTGTTACGTCACCAACCCCGAGGGCGAGGGTGCCCTGCTGCCGGTGGACAACGAGGAACGGTGGGTGATCCACGTTCCCTGGTACCCCGACCGGGGCGAGGCCCTGGAGGACTTCACCGACGACAGGCTGGCGGCCCACATCCGCGCCGCCGTCGGCGTCACGGACATCGACGTCGAGATCACCGGGAAGGCACCCTGGCACGCCTCGAAGCGGGTCGCGGACAGCTACGGCGCGGGCCGGGTCTTCCTGGCCGGCGACTCGGCCCACGAGATGCCGCCCACCGGGGCGTTCGGCTCCAACACCGGCATCCAGGACGCCCACAACCTCGCCTGGAAGCTGGCCTCGGTGATCCGCGGCTGGGCCGGCCTGCCGCTCCTCGAGTCCTACGAGCGGGAACGCCGGCCCGTGGCCCTCGCGACCGGCACACGCGCGTGCGTCCAGGCGGCCGACGAGCAGCACCCGGGATTCAGTCCCGACGCGGGGCGCAACGACGACCCGGCGGACCTGCTGACCGTCGCCCTCTGCTACCGGTACGCGTCGAACGCCGTGGTGGGTGCCTCACCCGAGCAGCCGATCGTCCCGGACTCCTTCCAGCTCGGCGGCGAACCGGGGAGCCGTGCGCCCCATATGTGGGTCATGCGAGGCGCCGGCCGGATCTCCACGCTCGATCTGTACGAGCGTTCCTACGTGCTGCTCGCCGGGTCCGGCGGGCAGAAGTGGCGCAGCGCGGTGGAGAAGGCATCCCGGAACCTGGGCGTCCCGGTCGAGGCGTATCTCGTGGGAACGGGTGCCGATCACGACCTCGTCCCCGAACGGGACGCCGACTGGGCTGAGCTGCACGGCACGGCCGAGGACGGTGCCGTCCTGGTCCGCCCGGACGGCTTCGTCGCCTGGCGCGCGGACGCCGCGATGCCGGACGCCGACCGCGTCCTGACGAACGTGCTGCAGACGGTGCTCTGCCGCGACTGAACTCCCGCTCCCCTTCTGAACAAGCCATGCCTTTCTGAAACAAGCCATGCCTTCCGGCCAACCCACATCGAGGACGTTGTTATGACCCCTGTCGGACGCGTCGACGTCCACCACCACTTCACCGCGCCCACCTGGCTCGACTGGGCCGAGGAACACGGCGTGGTCAACCGCGAGAAGCTGCCCTGGTGGACGCGCTGGGACCTGGACTCGGCACTGGAGGTCATGGACAAGACGGGCATCGGCACCTCCGTCATGACCGTCGCGATGCTCGGCCGGTTCCGTTCGCGTGTCCAGCGCCAGGAGAGCGCCCGGGTCGCCCTGCGCGCGGCCGCCGACGTCGTCGAGAGCAACCCCGGGCGGTTCGCCTTCTTCACCCCCGTCTTCCTCGACGACCTGGAACTCTCGTCATGGAGCGTCCGGTACGGCATCGACGAACTCGGTGCCGTCGGGGTGAGCACGAGAACGAGCGTGGACGGCGCGGTCCTCGGGGACAAGTCGCACGACCGCCTCCTGCAGGAGCTGAACGAACGGTCCGCCGTCATCAGCACGCACCCCATGGAGGTGCCGGCCGCGAAGGACGGCGGGGCACTGCCGGGCATGCCGCCCTTCGTGTGCGACTTCCTGATGGACACGACCCGCGCGGCCATCAACCTCATCAGGAACGGCACCCTGGACCGCTACCCGAACCTCAGCTTCATCCTCCCGCACGGCGGCGGCTTCCTCCCCTACATGGCCACCCGACTGGAACTCTTCGGAGGGCGGATCACCCCGGAGATCGATCCCGGCCGGGTCCGCGACTACCTGCACCGGTTCTACTTCGACACGGCGGGCCCCATGTCCCCCTCGGCCACACCCACGCTGCTGGCGACGGTCGACCCCGCCCGCATCCTCTTCGGCACCGACTGGCCGCCCACCCCCGCCCATGTCATCGCCGACAAGGTGACGCCCGCGCTGGACAGCGATCCTTGTCTCTCGGAGCACCACCTCCGAGGCATCAACCGGCTGAACGCGCTCCGGCTCATGCCGGCACTCGCCGCCCGTGACCGGCTGACCGGCTGACCGGCTGACACATGACCGGCTGACACGAAAGCCGCCGCCCGCGCTTCGTCAGCGCGCGCGGCGGCCTTCTTCGTTCAGTCCCGCTCCCAGTGGTAGAAGCACCGCGCCATCGCGTCCTTCGGACTCCGCCAGGTCTCCGGGTCGTACGGGCTGACGAACGCCTCGAGCCGCCTGCTGATGTCGACGAACTCGGGGTGCCCGGCCACCTTCGCGATGGCGGGCCCCGGGTCCTGCTCCGCCTCGATGAAGTGCATGTACACATCGCCGAACTGGAACAGGGACCGCTGGGTCACCCCGACGAGGTGCGGGAGTTCGCCGCGGTCGGAGTTCGCGAAGACGCCGGCGATGTCCTTGGCCGACTGCGGGGCCATCCTGGCGACGATCAGCGCGTGGTGCATGCGGCCTCCTCGACGCGGTCGCGGATGAGGGCCATCTGGATGGGCGAGTTGCGGTTGATGTTGTCCGTCATCCAGGCGTCGTCGACCGGGGCGTCGGGCTTCATGGCGAAGTCCTGCGTCCAGTGCATCCGGGTGCCGTCGGGAGTCTCCTCGTACTCCCACACGATGTTCATGTACTCGAAGGGGCCGGTCTCGACCCTGCGGGCACGCACGATGAGCTTCTCGCGGTCGGCGGTCCGTTCCGAGACCCAGCTCCACACCTTGCCGTTCTCGTCGGGATGCATGGTCAGCCGGAAGGTCACGGTGTCGCCCTCGCGGGACAGGACCTCGCAGGAGGCGTACTCGCTGAACAGCTGGGGCCACCTCTCCAGGTCGTTCGTCATGTCCCAGACGAGGTCGAGGGGTGCGGCGATGGTGATCTCGTTCTCGGTGTGTCCTGCCACCTCATGCTCCTGTCGTGAGTGCGCCGTTGACGAGGTCGAGGAAGGCGCGGGGGCTCTTGCAGCGCTCCGCGTCGGTGGGCAGCGGCCGGCCGTACCGGTTCTCCAGCTCGCCCACGATGCCGAGGAGGCCGAGCGAGTCCAGTCCGAAATCGGCGAAGGGGGCGTCCGCCCGGCTCGCGAGGTCGTGCGGGTCGACGGTCACGCCGGCGGCCTTCTTCATCAGCGAGGCCAGTTCCTCGACGGTCAACTGGGTTATTTCGGTGGTCATACGGGTTCTCCTTGTCGTACAGGTGCGGAGGTGGTGCCTCCGGGCCGGCGCCCGTCCACGGCGTCGGCCGGGGGCACGCGTATTAGGCGGCGGATCCGGGCCCGCGACGCAGGACGAGCGCCGAGTTGGAGCCCATGAGCCCCCGGCTGAGGATCAGGGCCGTGCGCAGTTCGGCCGGGCGGGCCGTGGAGGTCACCAGATCGATGTCGTGGCAGACGTCGAAGACGCCCGGCGTCGGGGGAATCTGCCCGTGCTCCATGGCGAGCACCGCGGCGGCGATGTCCAGCAGGGGTGCCCCGCAGTAGGACCGGCCGATGCCGGCCTTGGGGGCCGTGACGGGCACTCGGGTGCCGTGCGGGCCGAGGGCGTCGGCGAGGGCGAGCGCCTCGGCGCGGTCCGCCTCCGGTACCCCCATCGCGTCGGCGAAGACGACGTCCACCTCCTCCGGCGCGCAGCCGGCCTCGTCGAGCGCGCCCTTGATGGCCTGCGCGAGCCCCTCCCGTGACCGGTCCCAGCGCGAGGCGCCGGTGAAGGTGGCGGCGTGACCCGCCACCGTGGCCCGGACGGCCGCGCCCCGGCGCTGTGCCCGCCCCAGGTCCTCGACGATGAGTACGGCCCCGCCCTCCGCGGGCACGAAGCCGCAGGCCGCCGAGGTGAAGGGGCGGTAGGCGCGGGCCGGGTCCTCGACGGTGCTGAGTTCGCGGTACCCGAGCTGGCAGACCGCCGAGTAGGGGGCGAGCGGCGCCTCGGCCGCCCCGACCACGATCACGTCCGTTCCCCGCCGTACGGCCTGGGCGGCGAGCGCGACGGCGTCCAGGCCGCCGGCCTCGTCGCTGGCCACCACCCCGCAGGGGCCCTTGAAGCCCTTGCGGATGGATATCTGGCCGGTGCTGGCGGCGTAGAACCAGGCGATGGACTGGTAGGGCCCGACGAACCGGGAGCCCTGCCCCCACAGTTTCTGCAGTTCCCGCTGCCCGAACTCGCCGCCGCCGGAGCCGGCCGCGGTGACCACGCCGACGGAGTACGGCGAGTCGGCGGCGCTGCTGCTCAGCCCTGCGTCCTGCAGGGCGGCGTCGGCGGCGGCCAGGGCGTAGTGGGTGAAGCGGTCGGTCTGGACGAGGAAGGTCTCCTCGATGAGCGCCGACGGGTCGAATCCCCGGACCTCGCCGGCGACGCGGAGCGGGAGGTGCTCGCAGCCCTCCCGGGTTATTCGGTCGAGGACGCTCGCTCCTTCCTTGACGGACTTCCAGTAGGTCTCCGTGTGCTGGCCGTTGGGCGCGACCACGCCGATGCCCGTGACGGCGGTGTGCCGGGGACGTATGCCACTCTCACTCATCGATTCCTCCCACTCGGCCCCGTCAGAAGCACCGCGGACTGGAACCCGCCGAAGCCGCTGCCCACGGAGAGCACGTTGTCGAGCCGGCGGGAGCGTGCGGTTCGCGGTACGTAGTCCAGGTCGCACTCGGGGTCCGGGGTCTCGTAGTTCGCCGTGGGCGGGACCACCTGGCGGGCCAGGGCGAGGACGCAGGCGACGACCTCGATCGCGCCGATCGCGCCGAGCGAATGGCCCACCATGGACTTGATCGAGCTCATGGGCGTGTCGTAGGCGTGGGCACCCAGGGACTTCTTGACCGCGGCGGTCTCGTGCCGGTCGTTCTGCCGGGTGCCCGAGCCGTGCGCGTTGACGTAGTCGATGTCGGTGGGGTTCACGCGCGCGTGGTCGAGGGCGACGTCGATGGCCCGGGCCATCTCCAGGCCCTCACCGGTCAGACCGGTCATGTGGTAGGCGTTGCCGAAGGTGGCGTAGCCGCCGATCTCGCAGTAGACGTGCGCTCCGCGCGCGCGGGCGTGCTCCAGTTCCTCCAGTACGAGTACGGCGGCGCCCTCGCCCATGACGAATCCGTCGCGATGGGCGTCGAAGGGCCGGGAGGCGTGCTCCGGGTCGTCGTTGTTGGGTGACGTGGCCTTGATGGCGTCGAAACAGGCCATGGTGATCGGGGAGATCGGCGAGTCCGACGCCCCGGCGATGCAGATGTCGGCGCGGCCCTCCTCGATGGTGTGGAAGGCGTAGCCCACCGCGTCGAGCCCGGAGGTGCAGCCGGTGGAGACGGTCTGCACCGGCCCCTGGGCGCCGAACCGTTCGGCGACGTCCGCCGCGAGCGTGCTCGGCGAGAACGCCCGGTGCAGTTCCGGTTCGGCGGCGCGGTGGTCGACGTCCCAGCGTTTGCCCCGTTCGCTGACCAGGACGTAGTCGTGCTCCAGCCGGGTCGTGCCGCCCACCGCGCTGCCCAGGGACACGGCCACGCGCCAGGGGTTCTCCTCGGCGAAGCAGACACCGCTGTCGGTGACGGCCTCGGTCGCGGCGACCAGGGCGAACTGTATGTAGCGGTCGGCTCGTTCGGCCTGCTCGGGGTCGAGGCCGCGGGCGAGCGGGTCGAAGTCGCACTCGGCGGCGATGCGGGAGCGCAGTCCCTCGGGGTCGAAGAGAGTGATGCCCCGTGTCGCGGTACGGCCGCTCGAGAGGAGGTCCCAGAACGCGGGCACCCCGATTCCTCCCGGAGCGACCACGCCTATGCCGGTGACCGCCACCCGCCGGCTCACGACAGGACCCCCGGTCGTTCGGGCTGCCCGCCCTCCTCCTGGACGAGCGGGTAGGCCTTGACGTCGTCGCTGATCTCCGGGGCCTCGGTGTCGACATGGCCGAGGCTGGGCTTCGGTGCGAGCGGGCCCAGGTGGAAGACCATCCGTGCCTCCTCGTCACCGACGTTGCGGAAGCGGTGCCGCATGTTGATCGGGATCATCAGGCCCTGGTCGGAGCGGAGCGGAAACGTTTCTCCGTCCAGGTCGACCTCCAGCCTGCCCTCGACCACGTACACGAACTCCTCGGAGTACGGGTGGTAGTGCTCGCTGATGCGTTCGCCGGGCCGCATGATGGCCAGGCCCATGAACCCGCTCGTGGCACCCACCGTGACAGGGGTGAGCAACGTGCGCAGGTCGCCCCCGCGCTTGCGGTTGGGCTCGATCTCTCGGATGTCCACGACGCGCGGGCGCATCTTGTCCATGGTCTGTCTCCAGGTCGGTCGATGGGGTGTTGGTCCCTCAGGGCCTGTCGGTCAGGCCTGCTCGGCGGCCCTGCGGTCGGTGATCAGGCTCATGTCGGCGTGCGCCAGGAGACGGGTCGCCTCCCGCTCGCCGGTGAGCGGTCCCGCCACGCCGAGTGCGGCGCCGTCCAGCAGACGGGCCAGCACGGCGGGCTTCCTCGGGCCATGGATGCCGAGCGCCATGACCGGGTCGGTCTCGGGATCACCCCGTACGTCGATGAGACGGACGACGATGTCCTCGCGCTGGAAGACGGTGCTGCGGTGCACGGGGCCGGCCGGGTCGGCCGCCGCGGTCTCGTCCTGCTTGGAGAGCAACCGGGCCAGCGCCATGCCGCAGCCCGGGCGGGCCGGGTAGTACAGGGCGTGCCGCGTGATGTCGTCCGGTTCCGGTCCGCCGCGTGCCACGTGGTGCACGGGCGGCATGGCGGCGCGGGCGAAGAAGGCCCGCGCGGACTCGGGGTCCGACAGGTCCCGGCGCTGTTCCAGATGCGGGTTGAGAGCCTCCTCGACGGCCCGCACCTCCGGCTGGCGCGAGACGTGGCGCAGGGCCGCCATCAGGTCGCCCTCCACCTCGACGGTGCGCACGACCCGGTTGCCGTGCATGAACAGGGTGGTGCGGCGCAGGCTCGTGGAGTCGTCGACGCGGGCCTGGGGCGGGGCGTACCCGGCGAGGATCTCCGCGACCTTGGACTCGGAGCCGGGCTTGACGGTGAAGGTCAGGGCGTGGCGCGTGACCCCGTCGCCGACCCGCACGGCCGCCTGCAGTCCACCGATGCCCGGGCGGGCGCCGCCGGTCTCGCGGACGATGCCGTAGCGCATCGACCTCAGTTCGCGGACGCACTTCTGCAGGGGCTTGACCGTGTCGAAGTGCTCTTCACTGTTCACCCAGGCGAGGTACGGCGGGGCGGTCGCCCACTCGCTCGTGATGAGCCACTGGTTCGGGTTCTCCAGGGACTGGCACAACTGGTCACCGAGGTGACCGGGGACCGACGCGACTCGGTCACGCATCTGCTCGTAGGCGTCGAGGAACTCTTGCTGGGCACCTTCGTGGAGATCGACGAGCAGGGTGACGCGCATCCTGGAGCCGTCGAACGCCGACTGGGATGTGTAGGGCGAAGTGGTCATCCGGCAGACCCTTCCTTCGCGGGAGCAAGCGGCGGCCGTCCCTGTCCACCAGCGCGAACGCGGGTTCGGCCCTGAGCCTTCATCGTGGGTCAGGGCCCCGGGCTCCGCGAGCCGCAGCGGCCAATTGAGGGATCTGCCGGTCGGACGCGTCGGAAGGCGTGTGCGGCAGCGGCGACTTGACTCACCCTCGCAAAGGGTTCTCGCCCCGTGCGGTGGCCGGGCGGCGAACCGAAGTACCCCTTCGCCGGACGGAGTTGGACACGACAACGCGCCGGGGCGGACGTACGGCTTGCGTACGTCCGCCCCGGCGCGTGCCACTGCCTATGGGGCCAGATGCCGCTCCACGGTCTCCACCTTGGAGGTGAGACCGTCGGTCACGCCGGGCCTGATGTCCGCCTTGAGCACCAGCGACACCCGGGGCGCCCGCTCCTCGACGACCGCGACGGCGCGCTTGACTACGTCCATGACCTCGTCCCAGTCGCCCTCGACGGAGGTGAACATCGCGTCGGTGCGGTGGGGCAGACCCGACTCGCGGACCACCCGGACGGCGTCGGCGACGTACTCCCCCACGTCCTCGCCGACGCCGAGCGGCGTCACGGAAAACGCGACGATCATGCGTTGACCTTGCCTTCCCGGCGGGCGCGGGCGGCGATGACCGCGTCCTCGGCCTCGCGCTTGAGCTTGCGGTCGGCAAAGAAGCCGCCGGTCGGGAGGACGGAGAGGACGAAGTAGATCGCCGCCGTCTTCTTGGACCACTTGGTGCGGTTCCAGGCGTCCGCCCAGAAGATCACGTACAGGATGAAGAGAACGCCGTGGATCATGCCCATCGGCCGGACGGCGTCGAACTCGGTGGTCCGCTTCAGCACCGAGCAGACGAGCAGGATCAGGAACGACACCGCCTCTGGGGCCGAGACGAGACGGAGGCGGCGGAGGGCGGTGGCGGTCTTGATGTCCACGGGTCACCTTCGGTGGGGTTCGGTGGGAGTGACGTCGGTCGGCTCGGCTCAGCTTGTGAACGGGGGCACAAGCGCTCGCCCATTGTGGCAAATGCCGGGGGGTGGGTGTGGCTCGGGGTCCCGTCAGGGGTGAAGTCCACCTACGGGATCTGTTGGCGGCAGGCACCTGCGGTTACCTTCGCTGCGTGGCGATGTTCCGACTTCAGGGCAGCAAGGTGCTCGCCGTCGACATGACCGGGGACGCCGTGAAGGCGAAGAACGGCTCGATGGTCGCGTACGACGGGCAGATGGCCTTCAAGAAGATGAGCGGCGGCGGTGAGGGCCTCAGGGGCATGGTGACCCGGCGCCTCACCGGCGAGCAGATGACGATGATGGAGGTGAAGGGGCACGGGACGTGCTGGTTCGCGGACCGCGCCTCCGAGATCAACCTCGTGAGCCTCCAGGGCGACAAGCTCTACGTCGAGTCGAGCAACCTGCTCGCGACCGACGCCGGCTTGCGCACCGGCACGTCCTTCACGGGCATGCGCGGCGCCTCCCAGGGCAACGGGCTGTTCACGACCACCGTCGAGGGGCACGGACAGGCGGCGATCATGTCGGACGGGCCGGCCGTGGTGCTGCGGGTCAGCTCGCAGTACCCGCTGACCGTCGACCCGGGGGCGTATGTGGCCCATCAGGGGAACCTGCGGCAGTCCTTCCAGTCCGGTGTGACGTTCCGCACGCTCATGGGCGAGGGCGGCGGCGAGGCGTTCCAGATCCGGTTCGAGGGGGACGGGCTGGTGTACGTACAGCCGAGCGAGCGGAACACGATCGCGGGGGATGTGTGACATGGGCTTCCGCGAGATCAACTCCAAGATGGTCGAGGCCACGGTGATGCCCGGGCAGCGGCTGTTCAGCCAGCGCGGCGCGATGCTCGCCTACCAGGGCGAGGTGTCCTTCACCCCGAACACGGCCGGCGGCCAGGGCGGCCTCATGTCGATGATCGGGCGCCGGGTGGCGAACGAGGACACCCCGCTGATGACCGTCGAGGGCAGCGGCACGGTCCTCTTCGGGCACGGCGGCCACCACGTCCAGGTGATCAACCTCTCCGGCGACACCCTGTGCGTCGAGGCGGACCGCCTCCTCGCCTTCGAGGGCACCCTCCAGCAGGGCACGATGTTCCTCGGCTCGCAGGGCGGGGTGATGGGCATGGTCCGGGGGCAGATCAGCGGGCAGGGCCTGTTCACGACCACCCTCAAGGGGCACGGGGCGGTGGCCGTGATGGCGCACGGCGGCGTCTTCGAGATCCCGATCACCCCGCAGCGCCCCGTCCATGTCGACCCCCAGGCCTATGTCGCCCACCACGGTGACGTACGCAACAAGCTGTCCACCGCCCTGGGCTGGCGCGACATGGTGGGCCGCGGCTCCGGCGAGGCCTTCCAGCTGGAGCTCAGCGGCAATGGTGCGGTGTACGTCCAGGCGTCGGAGGAGAAGCTGTGAGCCACTACCCGGGCGCGGGTCCCACCGTGTACGACCCCATGACGCTGCCCTCCGACGACAACGTCAACGCTTACACCTTCTGCGTGGAGCTCAAGGGGAGCCAGTGGTTCCTGCAGAAGGGGAAGATGATCGCCTACTACGGCCAGATGGAGTTCAACGGCGTCGGGCAGGGGCGACTGGACCGCCTTGTCCGTACGTCCTTTCATTCGCCACTGCACGCGAGCGACTGGGTCGTCGCCGAGGGCTCGGGCAAGATGCTGCTGGCCGACCGGGCCTTCGACGTGAACTCGTACGACCTCGAAGACGGCAATCTGACCATTCGCTCGGGCAACCTGCTCGCTTTTCAGCCAAGTCTCGCGCTCAAGCAATCGATTGTGCCGGGTTTTCTGACCCTCATCGGAACCGGGAAGTTCGTGGCCGCATCTAACGGTCCGGTGGTGTTCATGGAACCCCCGATCCGGGTGGACCCGCAGGCGCTCGTCGGCTGGGCCGACTGCCCGTCGCCGTGTCACCACTACGACCATGGCTACATGACCGGCGTAATGGGCGGTCTACGTGCACTGACGGGCCTCGGAGGGGCCTCCGGAGAGGAGCATCAGTTCGAGTTCGTCGGAGCCGGCACCGTACTGCTCCAGTCGACCGAGACCCTCATGGCCGAGCAGGCCACGGGGGCGGTGCCGCCGGACGCCGGAGTACCCGGTTCCGGCGGGACGCACACAGGCCCTTCACAAGTGGCTGGAGCACAGCGCCTTCCCGGACAGCTGGGAGACCTCCAGCGTCGCTTCGGGCTGTGAGCGGTAGTCTGCGGAGTGTGACATCGAACGTGTGAGCACACAGGCTTCACATGATCGGGTCATAGAAAACCCTCACTAGTTCGCCTTTCAACTTCTTAGGTAGACTTCATTCATGGAGACCGAGACGGCCACGCGCTGGCTGACCGATGCGGAGCAGTGCGCCTGGCGCACCCACCTGGAGGTCAACAGGCTGTTGACGTACCAGCTCGAAAAGGACCTGCAGCCGTTCGGCCTGACAATGAACGACTACGAGATCCTGGTGAATCTCTCCGAGTCGGAGGACGTACGGATGCGGATGAGCGACCTCGCGTCCGCCACCCTCCAGTCCAAGAGCCGCCTCTCCCACCAGATCACCCGGATGGAGAACGCGAACCTGGTCCGGCGTGAGAACTGCGAGTCCGACCGCCGCGGGCTCTACGCGGTCCTCACCGACCACGGCATGGAGACCATGAAGAAGGTCGCGCCGCACCATGTGGCGTCCGTGCGGAGACACTTCATCGACCTGCTGTCCCCCGAGGCCCTGACAGAGCTCGACAAGGGCCTCAAGCCCATCGCGGAGCACCTGCGCGGCCAGCGCGGCCGCCCGTAACCCGGGCGAGTCCAGCGCCTGGCCCGCCCTAGCGAGCCTGCGGCAGGCGGAGTTCGAACAGGGCTCCGCCCGCCGGTGCCCGGCGCACGGTGAGTGTTCCGCCGTGCCGTACGGCGACGTCGCGGGCGATGGCCAGGCCAAGACCGGCGCCGCCGTCGTCGCGGCTGCGGGCCTCGTCGAGCCGTACGAACCGCTCGAAGATCCGCTCCCGGTCGGCCTCGGCCACTCCGTCCCCGTCGTCGGCGACGGCCACGACGGCCCAGGCGCCCTCCCCGGCCCCCCGGCCCCCGTCTCGCCGAACGGTCACGGTGACCGCCGAACGGGCGTGCCGCTCGGCGTTGTCCAGCAGGTTGGTGAGCACCCGGCCCACCTGTCCCCGCGACCCGGCCACGTCCACGTCCTGCGCCTGAACAGTGACGTTCGCCCGCCCCTCGGCCTCCTCGCGGGCCAGCGCCCCGAGGTCGAACCGCGTGTCACTCGGCCGCTCCCCCGCGTCCAGGCGGGCAAGGAGCAGCAGGTCGGCGGCGAGGCCCTGGAGCCGTACGGTGTCCTCCACCGCTCCGTCGAGGTCCAGCAGCTCGGGGTGCGCCGCGCCCACTTCCAGCTGGGTGCGCAGGGAGGCGATCGGGCTGCGCAGTTCGTGCGAGGCGTCGGCGACGAAACGGCGCTGGCGCTCCACGGAGGTCTCCAGGGCGGCCAGCGTCTCGTTGGTGGTGCGGGCGAGCCTGGCCACCTCGTCGTGCGTGTCCGGCACCGGCACACGGCGCGCGAGGTCCTCGGACTGGGTGATCGCGGCCATCTCGGCGCGGATGCCCTCGACGGGGCGCAGGGCGCGCCGGGTGACCAGCCAGGTGACGCCGGCGACGACGGCGAGCAGCAGCGGGAAGCCGATGAGCATGACGGTGAGCGCGGTGTTCACGGCGCTCTGCTCGGCGTCCAGCGAACCTCCGGCGTACACGGTGAGCGGTCCCCTGTCGCCGGCCTCCACCGGGACGGCGGCGAAGCGGTAGTCGGCGGTGTCGCCGTCGATCGTCGCGGAGCCGTCGGAGAACTTGGTCCCCTCGCCGATCTCGCCGGCCTTCCCGGCGGTGTCGTCGTCCGCGTCGTCGGCGTCGTCGTCGCCTCCGGTGGCGGGCGTGCTGCCGGTGCCTCCGACCTGCGGCCGCGGCTTCACGGCGTCGGTGGCCGTGCCGCTGATGCGCTCCAGGTCGTCGGTCGCCGCGACCAGCGTGCCGTTGGCGTCGACGACCTGGACCGGGCTGTCGTCGTCCATGTCCAGCTGGTCGTACGCCTTCCCGGTGGCGAGCTGGGCGACGACGTTCTGGGCCGTGCGCTCCGCGTCGTTGCCCGCCTGGTCGATCAGGTTGGACCGCAGCGACAGCAGCACCGCCGCGCCCGCAGCGACCAGCGCCACGGCGACGACGAGGGTGGCGCCGAGCGTGGCCCGCGACCGGACCGAGCCGAAGAGCCTTCTCATCGTTCCTTCTCCAGCCGGTACCCGGCGCCGCGCACCGTCCGGATGAGCCCGGCGCGCAGCTTGCGCCGCAGGGTGCTGACGTACACCTCGACGATGTTCGGATCGCCCTCGTATGCGAAGTCCCAGACGTGCTCCAGGATCTCGGACTTGGACACCACCTCGCCGGCCCGCAGCACGAGCTGCTCCAGGACCGCGAACTCCTTGGCGGTGAGGGTCACTTCGTCGTCGCCGAGGAAGACCCGGCGGGCGGCGGTGTCGACCTTCAGGTCACCGTGGACGTGCACCGGCGAGGCCCCGGCGCCCTGTCCCCCGCGCCGCAGCAGCGCCTTCACCCGCGCGACGAGGACGACGTACGAGAACGGCTTGGTGAGGTAGTCGTCGGCGCCGGTGTCCAGCCCCTCCGCCTCGTCGTACTCGCCGTCCTTCGCGGTGAGCATCAGGATCGGCACGTCGTGGCCGGCGGCGCGCAGGGCGGCGCAGACGCGGTAGCCGTTCATGCCGGGCAGCATGATGTCGAGGATCACGAGGTCGTACGACCCCTCGGAGGCCCGGTACAGCCCTTCCCGGCCGTCGTGGACGACGTCCACGGCGTATCCCTCGGCCGTCAGGCCCTTGGCGAGCGACAGGGCGAGCCGCTTTTCGTCCTCCACGATCAACAGGCGCATGCGGAAAGGTTCGCAAAGCGAAGCTGAAGATCTCTTCAGGGGCCTTCAGGTTCCTCTCAGCGTCGGTTCGGCAGATTGATCAGCGTCGCAACGAACCGATGCGAAACCGAACGACTCTGGAGGAACCGGGATGAAGCGCAACATCGTCATCGCCACCGTCGCCGCCGCGGCCCTGATCGGGGGCGGCACCGTCGCGGCCTACGCGGTCGGTGGCGACGAAAGCGCGCCCACACAGCGGCAGTCGAGCGTACGGGTGGCCGACGACCGGGACAACAGCGCGGAGGACGCCGCGGAGGACGCCGCGGAGGACAAGGCGGACGACGCCGCCGACGACCGGGACGACGCCGCCGAGATCCGCACGCAGGCCCGCACCGCCGAGGTCAGCGCGGCGGACGCGATCGCCGCCGCGCTGAAGCACACGCCGGGCACGGCCGTCGCCGCCGACCTGGACGACAACGGCTCGAACGTCTGGGAGGTGAGCGTCGTGAAGGGCGACGGCTCCGACCACGACGTCCGGGTCTCGGCGGACAACGGCAAGGTCCTCGGCGCCCAGCGCGACGACGACGATGACAACGACGGCCGCGACGACCTCGCCGCCCTGAAGGGCGCGAGCGTGGACGCCCGCGAGGCCGCGCGGGCCGCCGCGGCGCAGGGCACGGTCACCGACGTCGACCTGGACGACGACGGCCCCGCCGCCTGGAGCGTGGAGACGACGAAGGGCGAGTGGAAGGTCGACCTCAAGACGGGCAAGGTCACCCAGGACCACGACGACCGCGACGGTCAGGACGACCGCGCCGGGGACGACGACTGACGTCAGACCGTCCGCGCGGCATCCCCGTCCCGCACCGCCTCAGGGGCGCCCCCGTCACGGGTGGCGCCCCTCGCCACGAGCACCGCCGAGAGCAGCGTCACCGCACCGGCCACCGCGAAGCACCACCCCGTCGGCAGCCGTCCGACCAGCACACCGGCGGAAGCGGCACCGGCCGTGATCCCCGCGTTGACGGCCGTGTTGATCCAGGCCCCGGCCTGCACCCGTGCCTCGGGCGCGGCGGTCTCGTCGGCGATGAGATACGCCGTGGTGATGGCCGGCGCCACGAAGAGCCCGGCGACCGCCGTGGCCGAGGCGAGTGAGCCGAGCCCCGGAGCCAGCCCCGCACCGAGCAGCGCCAGCCCCAGGCCCACCGCGAGGAGCGGCAGCCGTGCCGCCGCCGAAGTGCGCCATGCGACGGCCCCGTTGAGCAGCCCGCCGACGGCGCTTCCGGCCGACAGGGCGGCCAGCACCCAGGCCACACTGTCACCGCCGTATCCGCGCCCCTCGGCGAAAGCCACGACCAGCAGATCGACGGCGCCCAGCGCGAGCCCGACGCCCGCGGCGGCGACCACGGGCCGCCCGAGCCCGCGCAGCACCCGGCGCCGGCCCTTGCCGTGCGTCCTCGCCTTCGCCGCGCCGGGTGGCACGTCCCGCACCGCGGGCGACGACACGAACCCCGCGGTCCCCACCGCCATCAGCACCGCCCCGACGACGATCCCGACCGCCGGCGGAGCGAGCCCGACGAGCACGCCGACCAGCAACGGGCCCGAGACGAAGAGCAGTTCCTCGGCGACGGCGTCCAGGCTGTAGGCGCGCTGCACCAGCGCCCGGTCGGGGGCGATCCGGCCCCACACGGCCCGCATGGTCGGCCCCAGCGGCGGGGTGCTGGCCCCCGCGGCGGTGGTCACCGCGCCCAGTACGAGCGGCGAGACGGCGTGCGGGTGCCACACGACCAGGGTCAACAGGCCGAGCAGGGCGGTGTGGACCGCGACCATCGGCACGAGCGCCCGGCGCGGCCCGTGCCGGTCGATGAGCGCCGCCCGCGCGGGCGACAGGAAGACGCTGGTGCCGGAGAACAGCGCCATGACGATGCCGGCCACCGCGTACGACCCGGAGGCCCGGGTCACGGCGAGCATCATGGACAGCGGGGCGATGCCGTACGACAGCCTGCCGAGCAGGGCGGCGGCGAAGGTGCGGCGGGCGTACGGGATCCGGAGAACGGCGGCATACGAAGGCCGCGCGACAGACGTGGAAGACACGGGAGTTCCTCGACTCGAGGCGGAAAAGGGGACGCCGAATCGCCGCGACGGTCCCGGCCGAGCGGCCGTTCACCGTGCGCGGGCGGGGCGTTCCCTATGCCAAGAGGAGGTACATGCCGGTCAACATACCAGCGGCGAACGGCAGTTCACCAGGAAGAATGTATGGGGGACCGACCGCGTGAGGGCCGTGAACGCCGCGTCGCACCAGCTTCCGCACCTGCGAGCCGCCCCCTTGGGAGCCCCCGCGAAGGCAGCCCCCATGAAGGCGCCCTCAACCCCGCGTAAGCCCCGCCACCAGCTCGTCCGCCGCCCGGTACGGGTCCAGCTCCCCGGCGACGATCTGCTCCGCCAGTGTCCCCAGGCGGCGGTCGCCGTGCAGGTCGGCGATGCGTTCGCGCAGGGCCGTGACGGCGATGGTCTCGACCTCGCGGGCGGCGCGGGCGCGGCGGCGTTCGGCGAGGACGCCCCGCTCCTCCATCCAGGCGCGGTGCTTCTCCAGGGCTTCCAGCACCTCGTCGACGCCCTCGGCGCGGGCGGCGACCGTCTTGACGATCGGGGGGCGCCAGTCGCCCGGGCCCCGTGACTCGCCGAGCCCCAGCATGTGGTTCAGCTCGCGCGCCGTGGCGTCCGCGCCGTCGCGGTCGGCCTTGTTGACGACGTACACGTCGCCGATCTCGAGGATGCCCGCCTTCGCCGCCTGGATGCCGTCGCCCATCCCCGGGGCCAGCAACACCACCGACGTGTCGGCCTGGGAGGCGATCTCGACCTCCGACTGGCCGACGCCGACCGTCTCGACCAGGATCACGTCGCAGCCCGCAGCGTCCAGGACGCGGATCGCCTGCGGGGCGGCCCACGCGAGGCCGCCGAGGTGGCCGCGGGTGGCCATCGAGCGGATGTAGACGCCGGGGTCGGAGGCGTGGTCCGACATGCGCACCCGGTCGCCGAGCAGGGCGCCGCCCGAGAAGGGCGAGGACGGGTCGACGGCCAGGACGCCGACCCGCTTGCCCTGCTTGCGGTACGCGGTCACCAGGGCGGAGGTGGACGTGGACTTGCCGACGCCCGGGGACCCGGTGAGCCCCACGACATACGCGTTGCCCGTCAGCGGGGCCAGCGCCGCCATCACCTCCCGCAGCTGCGGGGACGCCCCCTCCACCAGCGAGATCAGCCGGGCCACGGCCCGCGGCCGCCCCTCCCTGGCCTGGGCCACCAGCGTGGAGATGTCCTGCATCACAGCTCCGTTCCGAGAATCACGTACCGACGGTCAGGGCCTGTCCGGCGGATCATGCCGACATCGCGGGGCCCGGCTGAAAGGATCCGCTCCTCGCAGCCGGCCTCATCCGCCGAACAGGCGCGCTAGGCCTTGGGTACCCGCACGATCAGCGCGTCACCCTGCCCGCCGCCACCGCACAGCGCGGCCGCGCCCACTCCGCCGCCCCGGCGCTTCAGCTCCAGGGCCAGGTGCAGCACGAGGCGTGCGCCCGACATACCGATCGGGTGACCCAGGGCGATGGCTCCGCCGTTGACGTTCACCTTTTCCGTGGACACGCCGAGGTCCTTCATTGACTGCACCGCGACGGCGGCGAAGGCCTCGTTGATCTCGATCAGGTCGAGGTCGGAGACCTCCAGGCCCTCCTTCTTCAGGGCGTGCAGGATGGCGTTGGAGGGCTGGGACTGAAGGCTGTTGTCCGGGCCCGCCACGTTGCCGTGCGCGCCGATCTCCGCGATCCAGTCCAGGCCGAGCTCCTGCGCCTTGGCCTTGCTCATGACGACGACCGCGGCCGCGCCGTCGGAGATCTGCGAGGACGAGCCCGCCGTGATGGTGCCCTCCTTCGAGAACGCCGGGCGCAGCCTGCCCAGCGACTCGGCGGTCGTCTCCGCGCGGATGCCCTCGTCCTTGCTGAAGAGGATCGGGTCGCCCTTGCGCTGCGGGATCTCCACCGGGGTGATCTCGGCCTCGAAGATGGCGTTCTTCTGCGCGGCGGCCGCGCGCTGGTGGGACAGGGCGGCGATCTCGTCCTGCTCCGCACGGCCGATGCCGAGGCGCGTGTTGTGCTTCTCCGTCGACTCGCCCATGGCGATGTTCTCGAAGGCGTCGGTCAGCCCGTCGTACGCCATCGCGTCGAGCATCTGCACCGCGCCGTACTTGAAGCCCTCGCGGGACTTCGGCAGCAGGTGGGGAGCGTTGGTCATGGACTCCTGGCCGCCCGCGACGATCACGTCGAACTCGCCGGCGCGGATCAGCTGGTCCGCGAGCGCGATCGCGTCGAGGCCGGACAGACACACCTTGTTGATGGTGAGCGCCGGGACGTTCATCGGGATGCCGGCCTTCACGGCCGCCTGACGGGCCGGGATCTGGCCGGCGCCGGCCTGCAGCACCTGGCCCATGATCACGTACTGCACCTGGTCGCCGCCGATCCCCGCACGGTCGAGGGCGGCCTTGATCGCGAAGCCGCCGAGGTCGGCTCCCGAGAAGGACTTCAGCGAGCCCAGCAAGCGTCCCATGGGCGTACGGGCCCCCGCGACGATCACCGAGGTACTGCTGTTCGTTCCAGACATGAGGTGCGATCCCCTTCCGGCTGCACTGCCGAGGAGTGAACGAGGGTTTACTTCGAATGTACTGAGTGGCACTCCGTGCCGTCACCGGGCCGTCAGTGTGATCGCGCGCACGTTGCGTAACCACCTCGGGAGCGCTCCACTGAACAACATGCTGACGCGAATCGACCACATCGGAATCGCCTGTTTCGATCTCGACAAGACCGTCGAGTTCTACCGGACCACATACGGCTTCGAGGTGTTCCACTCCGAGGTCAACGAGGAGCAGGGCGTCCGCGAGGCCATGCTCAAGATCAACGACACCTCCGACGGCGGTGCTTCCTACCTGCAGCTTCTCGAGCCGACGCGGCCGGACTCGACCGTCGCCAAGTGGCTCGACAAGAACGGCGAGGGTGTCCACCACATCGCTTTCGGTACGGCGGATGTGGACGGCGACGCCGCCGACATCAAGGACAAGGGCGTACGCGTTCTGTACGAAGAGCCCCGGCGCGGCTCCATGGGGTCACGAATCACCTTCCTGCACCCAAAGGATTGCCACGGCGTACTGACAGAACTGGTCACTTCGGCGCCTGTTGAGTCACCTGAGCACTGACCCTCGTACATATGGGCCGGTAGGGTTGGGGGCGGTCGCCGCTCACTCCAGGGTGACCCGGCCCCTCCGTCCTGACGGGGGGACCGTCCGGGGTCCGGGTTTCGGGGGACGAGGGTGGGGCAACAGCCCGTGCTCCGCCGTTGATCTGACACCATTCCCCGGGGGCCCCGTTCGGCGGATGGACGGTGCCCGTATGGAGAGACTTGCGACCAGGGGACGGATGGGACCGCGCAGTGCGGGGCTACGAACGCCAGGAGCGAGAGCCGGCGGCTGACGTCGACCACCTCTCTCGGTTCGAGGCCGAGATGGATCGGCTGAAGACCGAGCGGGAGAAGGCGATCCAGCACGCCGAGGACCTCGGCTACCAGGTCGAGGTGCTGCGCGCCAAGTTGCACGAGGCGCGGCGCACCATCATGTCCCGGCCCGCCTTCGACGGCGGTGACATCGGCTATCAGGCCGAACAGCTGCTGCGGAACGCCCAGATCCAGGCGGACCAGCTGCGCCAGGACGCCGAGCGGGAGCTGAGCCAGGCCCGCGCGCAGACCCAGCGGATCCTTCAGGAGCACGCCGAGCAGGCGGCCCGACTGCAGGCCGAGCTGCACCAGGAGGCGGTGACCCGCCGCCAGCAGCTCGACCAGGAGCTGGCCGAGCGCCGGCAGACCGTCGAGTCGCACGTCAACGAGAACGTGGCCTGGGCGGAGCAGCTGCGTGCCCGCACCGAGCAGCAGGCCCGCCGCCTCCTCGACGAGTCGCGCACCGAGGCCGAGCAGGCCATGGCGGCCGCGCGCGCCGAGGCCGAGCGGCTCACGAGCGAGGCCCGCCAGCGCCTGACGAGCGCGGCCGAGGAGGCCCGCGCGGAGGCCGAGCAGATCCTGCGCCGGGCGCGTACGGACGCCGAGCGCCTGCTGAACGCCGCCTCCACGCAGGCTCAGGAAGCCACCGACCACGCCGAGCAGCTCCGTACGTCCACCGCGACCGAGTCGGACGCGGCCCGCCGGCAGGCCACCGAACTCAGCCGGGCCGCCGAGCAGCGCATGGCGGAGGCGGAGGAGGCGCTGCGCAAGGCGCAGTCCGAGGCCGAGAAGCTGGTCGCCGAGGCGAAGACGGCCGCCGAGAAGGCGCTCTCCAGCGCCGAGTCGGCCAACGAGCAGCGCATGCGTACGGCGAAGGAGCAGGTCGCCCGGCTGGTCAGCGAGGCCACCAAGGAGGCCGAGACCACCAAGGCGGACGCCGAGCAGGTCGTCGCCGACGCCCGCGCCGAGGCCGAGAAGATCGTCGCCGAGGCCGCCGAGAAGGCCCGCACGATCACCGCCGAGGAGAGCGCTACCCAGCTGTCCAAGGCGGCGAAGACGGCCGAGGACGTCCTCAACAAGGCGCAGGAGGACGCCCAGAAAACCACCAAGGCCGCGGCCGAGGAGGCCGAGCGGATCCGCCGGGAGGCCGAGGCCGAGGCGGACCGGCTGCGCGCCGAGGCGCACGACATCGCCGAGCAGCTCAAGGGCGCGGCGAAGGACGACACCAAGGAGTACCGCGCCAAGACGGTCGAGCTGCAGGAGGAGGCCCGCCGGCTGCGCGGCGAGGCCGAGCAACTGCGCTCCGAGGCGGTCGCCGAGGGCGAGAAGATCCGCGCGGAGGCCCGCAAGGAGGCCGTCCAGCAGATCGAGGAGGCGGCCAAGACCGCCGAGGAGCTGCTGGCGAAGGCCAAGCAGGACGCGGACGAGCTGCGCCAGAAGGCCACGACGGACAGCGAGAAGGTCCGCACCGAGGCCATCGAGCGGGCGACGACGCTGCGCCGCCAGGCCGAGGAGACCCTCCAGCGCACCCGCCAGGAGGCCGAGCGGCACCGCGACGAGGTCGTCGAGCAGGCCGAGGGCATCAAGGCCGACGCCGAGCGCGCCGCCCAGGAACTGCGCGAGGAGACCGAGCGCGGCGTCGAGGCCCGCCGGGCGGAGGCCGCCGAGGAGCTGACCCGGCTTCACACCGACGCGGAGCAGCGGCTCGCGGCGGCCGAGCAGGCGCTCACCGACGCCCGCGAGGAGGCCGCCCGCATCCGGCGCGAGGCCGCCGAGGAGACCGACCGGCTGCGCACGGAGGCCGCCGAGCGGATCCGCACGCTGCAGCAGCAGGCCGAGGACGAGGCCGACCGGCTGCGCAACGAGGCCGCGTCGGACGCGTCCGCGTCCCGTGCCGAGGGCGAGGCCGTCGCCGTACGGCTCAGGTCGGAGGCCGCGGCCGAGGCCGAGCGGCTGAAGTCGGAGGCGCAGGACACCGCCGACCGGGTCCGTGCCGAGGCGCAGGCCGCCGCCGAGCGGCTCGCCACGGAGGCGTCCGAGACGCTGGCCGCCGCCCAGGAGGAGGCCGCCCGGCGCCGCCGCGAGGCCGAGGAACTCCTCGGCTCCGCCCGCCAGGAGGCCGACCAGGAGCGCGAGCGGGCCCGCGAGCAGAGCGAGGAGCTGCTGGCCTCCGCCCGCAACCGGGTGGAGGAGGCACAGGCCGAGGCGCTGCGGCTGGTCGAGGAGGCCGACCGGCGCGCCACCGAGATGGTGTCCGCGGCCGAGCAGCACGCCCAGCAGGTCCGCGACTCCGTGTCCGGGCTGCACGAGCAGGCCCAGGAGGAGATCGCCGGGCTGCGCAGCGCCGCCGAGCACGCGGCGGACCGTACCCGCCGGGAGGCGCAGGAGGAGGCGGACCGGGTCCGTGCCGACGCCTACGCCGAGCGGGAGCGGGCCAGCGAGGACGCGGGCCGCATCCGGCGCGAGGCGAACGAGGAGTCCGCTGCCGCGAAGGCCCTCGCCGAGCGCACGGTCGGGGAGGCCATCGCCGAGGCGGAGCGGCTGCGGTCGGACGCCGCCGAGCACGCCCAGCGGGTGCGTACGGAGGCGTCGAACGCCATCGCCGAGGCCGAGCAGGCCGCCTCGCGCACCCGGGCGGACGCCCGCGAGGACGCCAACCGGATCCGCTCGGACGCGGCGACGCAGGCCGACACCCTCATCACCGAGGCGCGTTCGGAGGCGGAGCGGCTGCAGTCGGAGACGGTCGCGGAGGCCGACCGGGTGCGCACCGACGCGCTCGCCAAGGCCGAGAAGCTGGTCGGCGACGCCACGTCGGACGCGGAGCGGCTGCGCGCCGAGGCCGCGGAGACGGTCGGGTCGGCACAGCAGCACGCCGAGCGGGTCCGCGGCGAGTCCGAGCGCGTCAAGGCCGAGGCGGCCGCGGAGGCTGAGCGGCTGGTGAACGCGGCGCGCGCGGAAGCCGAGCGCACCCTCGACGAGGCCCGCAAGGACGCCAACAAGCGGCGCCAGGACGTGGCCGAGCAGGTCGACAAGCTCATCACCGAGACCACGGCCGAGGCCGACAAGCTGCTCACCGAGGCGCAGGCGCAGGCGCACAAGACGACCGCGGACGCCGAGGCGCAGGCCGACACCATGGTGGGCGCCGCCCGCAAGGAGGCCGACCGGCTCGTCTCCGAGGCGACGGTCGAGGGCAACTCGCTGGTGGAGAAGGCCCGCACGGACGCGGACGAGCTGCTCGTCGGCGCCCGCCGGGACGCCACGTCGATCCGGGAGCGCGCGGAGGAGCACCGCGACCGTGTCACGAGCGAGGTCGAGGAGCTGCACGAGCGGGCCCGCCGGGAGATCGCCGAGACGATGAAGTCGACCGGCGACCGCTGCGACACCCTCATCAAGGCCGCCGAGGAGCAGATGGCCAAGGCGCAGGCGAAGGCCAAGGAGCTGGTGTCGGAGGCCAACTCCGAGGCCGGCAAGGTCCGGATCGCCGCCGTCAAGAAGGCCGAGGGTCTGCTGAAGGAGGCCGAGCAGAAGCGGGCCACGCTGATCAAGGAGGCCGAGGAGCTCAAGGCCGAGGCGATCCGCGAGGCCAAGCGCACGGTCGAGGAGGGCAAGCGCGAGCTGGAGGTCCTGGTCCGGCGCCGCGAGGACATCAACGCCGAGATCTCCCGGGTGCAGGACGTCCTGGAGGCGCTGGAGTCGTTCGAGGCGCCGTCCGCGGGCAAGGACGGCGGGGTCAAGGCCGGTGCGACGGTGGGCGCCCCCCGTTCGGGTGGCAAGTCGCCGGACAGCTAGCCAAGAGACCGGACTCCGGTGTTTTCTGGGGCCTTTGACCAGATCTTTGGCAAGCAGTCCTGGGTTTAGCCACCCAAAAGGGGTGTCATTCTCCAGATCAAACACGCATCCGCTCGATGACACACCGCTTCGGCCCCTAGGATTCCACCTATCACCTCACCGGTCTCATTTGACAGGAACCCCATGAGCGACACTTCCCCCTACGGCTTCGAGCTTGTGCGGCGTGGGTACGACCGCGCGCAGGTGGACGAACGCATCTCGAAGCTCGTCTCCGACCGCGACAGCGCTCTGGCCCGCATCACCGCTCTGGAAAAGCGCATCGAGGAGCTCCACCTCGAGACGCAGAACGCCCAGGCCGCCGTCACCGACGCAGAGCCGTCGTACGCGGGTCTCGGCGCGCGTGTCGAGAAGATCCTCCGCCTCGCCGAGGAGGAGGCCAAGGATCTGCGCGAGGAGGCGCGTCGCGCGGCCGAGCAGCACCGCGAGCTCGCCGAGTCGGCGGCCCAGCAGGTCCGCAACGACGCAGAATCGTTCGCTGCGGAGCGCAAGGCCAAGGCCGAGGACGAGGGCGTCCGCATCGTCGAGAAGGCCAAGAGTGACGCCTCGCAGCTGCGCGCCGAGGCCCAGAAGGACGCGCAGTCCAAGCGCGAGGAGGCCGACGCCCTCTTCGAGGAGACCCGCGCCAAGGCCGCGCAGGCCGCCGCCGACTTCGAGACGAACCTCGCCAAGCGCCGCGAGCAGTCCGAGCGCGACCTGGCGTCCCGTCAGGCCAAGGCCGAGAAGCGCCTCGCGGAGATCGAGCACCGCGCGGAGCAGCTCCGCCTGGAGGCCGAGAAGCTGCGCACCGACGCCGAGCGCCGCGCCCGCCAGACGGTGGAGACGGCTCAGCGCCAGGCC
This sequence comes from Streptomyces bicolor, assembly GCF_000719285.1. GTDB lineage: Bacteria > Actinomycetota > Actinomycetes > Streptomycetales > Streptomycetaceae > Streptomyces > Streptomyces bicolor. The sequence goes on from NZ_JOFS01000024.1 coordinate 75,508, forward strand.
GAGGACATCGTCGCCGACGCCAACGCCAAGGCCGACCGCATCCGTTCGGAATCCGAGCGCGAGCTCGCGGCGCTCACCAACCGCCGCGACAGCATCAACGCTCAGCTGACGAACGTCCGCGAGATGCTGGCGACCCTCACGGGCGCCGCGGTGGCCGCCGCCGGCACCCCGGCCGAGGACGAGCCGATCTCCCGTGGGGTTCCCGCCCAGCAGACCCGGTAACGATCCGGCGCACGTCTGCTGAATTTTGGCAAAGCCCTCTGCCACTGGGGTGGCAGAGGGCTTTGTCCCGTTTTAGCGTGGGCGGCATGATCGAGCTCGAGGGGCTGACCAAGCGGTACGGCGAGAAGGTGGCGGTCAACAACCTGTCCTTCACCGTCAGACCAGGCATGGTCACGGGCTTCCTCGGCCCCAACGGCGCCGGGAAGTCCACGACGATGCGGATGATCCTCGGCCTCGACCATCCGAGCGCCGGTGACGTCCGCATCGACGGCAAGCACTACCACCAGCTCAGGGACCCGCTGACGTACATCGGCGCCCTGCTGGAGGCCAAGGCCTGGCACGGCGGGCGCAGCGCCTACAACCATCTGCTGTGCCTCGCGCAGAGCAACGGCATTCCCAAGCGCCGGGTGCGCGAGGTGCTGGAGACGGTGGGGCTCACGGCGGTCGCGCGGAAGAAGACCAAGGGTTTCTCGATGGGCATGGGCCAGCGGCTCGGCATCGCGGGCGCCCTGCTCGGCGATCCGCGGATCCTGATGTTCGACGAGCCGGTCAACGGCCTCGACCCCGAGGGCATCCACTGGATCCGCAACCTGATGAAATCCCTTGCCGCGCAGGGCCGTACGGTCTTCGTCTCCTCGCACCTGATGAGCGAGATGGCGCTGACGGCCGACCACCTCGTCGTCATCGGACAGGGCCGGCTGCTCGCCGACACGACCATGGCCGACTTCATCGAGCGGAACTCCAAGTCGTACGTCCGGATCCGCACCCCGCAGCGGGAGCGGCTGCTCGACGTGCTGCACACGGCCGGGATCACGGCCGTGGAGACGGGCAACGGCTCGCTGGAGGTCGACGGCGGCAAGGCGGAGCAGATCGGGGAGCTGGCGGCGCGGCACGGCGTGGTGCTGCACGAGCTGAGCCCGCAACAGGCCTCGCTGGAGGAGGCGTTCATGCAGCTGACCGCGGAGTCGGTGGAATACCACGCGCACGCGCAGGGGGCGCCGCCCGGGCAGCAGGCGTGGGGCGAGAGCTGGAGGAGGAGCTGAGCATGGCAACCACGCAGGTCATCCGCTCCGAGTGGACCAAGATCCGGTCCGTCGCCTCCACCGTGTGGACGCTCTCGCTCGCCGTGCTGATCACCATCGCGCTCGGCATGCTGATCTCGGGCCTGTCGGCGCACGAGTTCGACAACATGACCGAGCGGGACCGGCTCTCCTTCGACCCGACCTTCATCAGCTTCGCCGGGATGAGCCTCGGTCAGCTCGCGATGATCGTGTTCGGGGTGCTCGTCGTGTCGAACGAGTACAGCACCGGCATGATCCGCAGCTCGCTCGCCGCCGTGCCACAGCGCGGCACCTTCCTGTTCAGCAAGATCGCGGTGGCGACCGGCCTCGCGCTCGCCGTGGGCCTGGCCACCAGCTTCGTCAGCTTCTTCCTCGGGCAGGCGATGCTCGGCGAGCATCGGGCGGAGATCGGCGACCCGGGTGTGCTGCGCGCGGTGATCGGCGGCGGGCTCTACATGACCCTGATCGCGATGTTCTCGATGGGCGTCGCCGCGATGCTGCGCTCACCGATGCTGTCGCTGGGCATCCTGATGCCGTTCTTCTTCCTGGTCTCCAACATCCTCGGCAACGTCTCGGCGACCGAGAAGATCGGCCGGTATCTGCCGGACCAGGCCGGCAGCAGGATCATGCAGGTGGTCACCCCGATCGACGACGACAAGCCGTACGGCCCCTGGGGCGGGCTCGGGATCATGGCGCTGTGGGTGATCGCGGCGATCGTGGGCGGGTACGTGACGCTCAAGAAGCGGGACGCCTAGGGCGACGGCCGTTGCGAGGTTTTACTCGCTCTTGAGTGGAACCGTCAGCGCCTCGGTATCCTCCTAACCCTTACGGGGGGCGTGTGCCCCGCTGTCCTGAACCTTTCGATGGGTGCGGAGCATGATCGAGGCAGTCGGCCTGACCAAGCGCTACGGCGACAAGACCGCTGTGTACAACCTGTCCTTCCAGGTGCGGCCCGGTGCCGTCACCGGCTTCCTGGGCCCCAACGGGTCGGGCAAGTCGACGACGATGCGGATGATCCTCGGCCTGGACAACCCGACCGCGGGGCGCGTGACGATCGGCGGCTACCCCTACCGCAAGCTGCCCAACGCCCCCCGCCAGGTCGGCGCCCTGCTGGACGCCAAGGCGGTGCACGGCGGCCGCGCGGCCCGCAACCACCTGCTCTCCCTCGCCCAGCTGTCCGGCATCCCGGCCCGCCGGGTGGACGAGGTGCTGGGCGTGGTCGGCCTCCAGGACGTGGCCAAGCGGCGCTCCAAGGGCTTCTCCCTCGGCATGGGCCAGCGGCTGGGCATCGCCGCCGCGCTGCTCGGCGACCCGCAGGTACTGCTGTTCGACGAGCCGGTCAACGGCCTCGACCCCGAGGGCATCCTCTGGGTGCGCAACCTGATGAAGTCGCTGGCGGCCGAGGGCCGCACCGTCTTCGTCTCCTCGCACCTCATGAGCGAGATGGCGCTCACCGCCGACCACCTGATCGTCATCGGACGCGGGCAGCTCCTCGCCGACATGAGCGTCAAGGACTTCATCGCGGCGAACTCCGCCGGCTTCGCCCGGGTCCGCACCCCCGACACCGAGCCGCAGCTGCGCGAGAAGCTGGCCGGCGCGCTCACCGAGGCGGGCGGCCATGTGCTGCCCGAGCAGGACGGCGCGCTGCGGGTGACCGGGCTGCCGCTCCCCCGCATCAGCGACATCGCGCACGACACCGACGTACGGCTGTGGGAGCTGTCGCCGCACCAGGCCTCGCTGGAGGAGGCGTACATGCGGATGACGCAGGGCGCGGTCGACTACCGCTCCACGGTCGACCAGAAGGAAGGGCTCCAGCAGCAGCTGCCGCCGGGCGCGCAGCCGCCGATGCCGGTCCCGGGTCAGGGCCAGCCCGGCTGGTACCCCCCGCCGCCGCCCCAGCAGGGCGGGCAGCCGTTCGCCCCGCCGCAGGGCGCGCCGGGCCAGGCGCCCGCCGGTCTCTACGGCGCTCCCGCGGCGCCCGGTTCGGCTCCCGAGGCGGGCACGGCCAACCCCTACGCCCAGCAGGCTCCCCAAACGCCGCCCAGCCCGGTTCCGGGACAGCCCGCCGTGCCGCAGGCCGCCGCCGCGCCCGCGCCGCAGCAGGCGCCCGCACAGCCGCCCGCGCCGGCCGCCGCTCCCTCCGCCCCTGTCGCCCCGACCAAGCCCGAGGACGCCCGATGAGCACGCCCCAGCCCCCGATGCCGCAGACCGCCGCACCGAACTGGCAGGCGGCGCCCGGCTCGTCGTACGCCACCTACACCTCGCCGATCCCGGTCGTGCGCACGCACCTCGGGCACGCGCTCGCCTCGGAGTGGACGAAGATCCGGTCGGTGCGTTCCACGATGTGGACGCTCGGCGTGTTCGTGCTGCTCGTCGTCGGCATCGGCCTCGCGGCCGCCGCGCTGGTCGCCGGCAACTCGTCGGAGGGGAGCCTGCGCGGGCAGAACCCGCTGGGCTTCGGCTTCTTCGGGCTGCTGCTCGGCAGCATGTGCATCATCACGCTCGGCGTGCTGACCACGGCCTCGGAGTACGGCACCGGCATGATCCGCACCACGATGACCGCGTGCCCGAGCCGGACCCGGGTGCTGGCGGCGAAGGCGATCGTGTTCTTCGCGGTCGCCTTCGTGGTGACGCTGGCGTCGGCCGTCCTGGTCGCCCTCGTGGACGTGGCCATGCTGGACGCGCGGGAGCCCACCGGCCAGGAGTGGCTGAAGGGCACGGTCGGCGTCTCGTTCTACATCGCGCTGCTCGGCCTGCTCTCGCTCGTCGTCGGCTCGATCATCCGGCACTCGGCGGGCGCGATCACCATCATGATCGGCGTGCTGCTGGCCCCGCTGGTCATCGCGATGTTCATGTTCTCGGAGTCGCTGCGGGACCTGCAGCAGGCCCTGCTCGAGTACTCGATCCCGAACCAGCTCAGCGTCTTCTACGAGCAGTCCCTCTCCGAATCCGGCCCGTCCGGCTGGGACCCGCTGTGGATCATGCTCGGCGTGACGGCCGCCGCGTTCGCCGGCGCCTACGTGCTGTTGGAGAGGCGGGACGTGTAGTCCGCGTTCAGAACCTCGGCGCGTTACGGGACCGCTGCACCCGCGTGGTGCGGCGGTCCTTCGCGTTCCAGCACGCCTTGTGCCAGTGGCGGCGGTCCTCGACGCCCGAGTGGTCCGGCCAGGCGACGACGTGCGGGACGCCGTCCGGGATCAGCTGGTCGCAGCCCGGGCAGCGGTACGCCTTGCCCTGCGCGCTCGCGCCCGCCACGTGCCGTACGTTCCAGTCCTCGCCGCCCCAGCTCTCCGTGGACTGCCAGCCGCCGTAACGGCCGGAACGGTCGTCCTCGGCGCCGTGCCCGGACGAGGCGGCGCCCTTGGGGCCATTCGGTCGGTTGCGACGCGGGGACACGGAACACCTCACGGGGCTATACAGGATGCACGTCATGTCCAGCCTACGCGGCCCGGACAGGGGTAGCCGTACGGGACCAACCCCCACAAGTCCCTCACCCAGGCGATCCATTCTGCAGACAATCCGCAAATCTCTTCGTCAAGCCGTGTCCTCGGCACGTGTCAGACGGTTATGCCGGGTGGGGGAGCTCCGCGTCGGAGCCAAGGAAGCAGGAAATAGCAATGCGCGTAGGAAGTTTCGTGTTGGCGGCCCGGTTCCCGGGACAGGGCGACGGGGAGGCGCTGCACCGAGCGGTCCGCTCCGCGGAGGTCGCCGAGGAAGCGGGGCTCGACACCGTCTGGCTCGCCGAGCACCACTTCGTCCCGTACGGCACCTGTCCGTCCGCGATCACCCTGGCGGCCTTACTGCTCGGCCGCACCAGGCGACTGAGGGTCGGCACGGCGGTCAGCGTGCTGCCCACCGCCCACCCGGTGGCCGTCGGCGAACAGGCCGCGCTGCTGCACATCACCTCCGGCGGGCGGTTCTCGCTGGGCGTGGGGCGCGGCGGGCCATGGGTCGATCTGGAGGTATTCGGCCAGGGTCTCAAGGCGTACGAGGAGGGGTTCCCGGAATCACTCGATCTGCTGCTGCGCTGGCTGCGCGAACCCTCGGTCGCGGCCGCCGGCGAGCGGTTCGGCTTCCGCGAAGTCCCCGTCGTACCAAGGCCGTCGGAGTGCCTCACGGAGGCGGCGGGGCCCGAGGTCGTCGTCGCGTGTACGTCACCCCGGAGCGTGCGTCTCGCGGCCGAGCGCGGGCTGCCCATGCTGCTCGGGATGCACGTGGGCGACGAGGAGAAGGCCGAGATGGTCGCCCTGTGGCGGGAGCACGCCCGCGCGGCCGGGCGGCCGGCGGACGAGATCCATGGCGCGGCCCATGTGTCGGCCGGTGTCTGCCAGATCGCGGACCGCCGCACGGACGCGGTCGAGGCCCTCACGAAGGCGATGCCGGGCTGGCTGCGGCAGGGCCTGGAGGCCCATGTGACGGTGGACGGCCGCCATCGCGCGATGCGCGACCCGCTCGCCTACACCGAACTGCTCTGCGGGCTGCACCCGGTGGGCACTCCGCGCCTGTGCGCCGACCGCCTTGCGGCGACCAGCGAACGCACCGGCATCTCCCGCTTCGCCCTGCTCGTCGAGGGTTCGGGCGACCTGGCGGCGACCGAGGAGAACGTACGGCGACTTGGTGCCGAAGTACTGCCGCACCTCGGCTGAACCGCCTCGCCGAGGACGCACGGCCGCGTCGCACCTGAACGCCTGGGCCGCCAGGAGGGCTTGCCGCCCCCGTACTGAATGCACCTCCCGCGTAAGGAGCGGCAAGCAATCGGCTCACTGCGTCAGCAGTCCCGGAATTCCGGGGACTGGTTCAGCACCTGACTGCGGACCGAGGTGAAGCGGGCGAGCGACTCGTCGACCGAGCCGTCAAGCGGGAACACCGCCACCCGGTGGCAGTTCTGGAAGGCCAGTCGCACCCCGAAGTGCCGCTGCAGCGCGCCGCGTATCGCGTCACTCGCAAGCGCACGCAGCAGCTGGCCACGTGCCTGCTCGTCCGGCGGGGGCGTCTGGTTGTCGGCGAACGAGCCGCCGTCGACCTTCAGCTGGGCCACCAGGGAGCTGATCATCTCCCATGCATAGGGCAGGGAGGTCCGGACGCAGTCGACGAAGGCGGCTTCGTCGACCTCGCCTCGCTCGGCCTGTTCGAGTAGGGCCGGTGAGACGTCGAGCGACATGGGTTCTCCTCTCGCACCCCCACCGCAGCAGGGGTTGCCGGACAGATAGGGAAGTTCGCGATATCGGACACGCTGTGTACACACGTCGCGACCTCCCGTTTAATACGGTAGGCAACGGACGGTGACGGCACCAGGAGATTGCGTACATGGGCGGTCCCCGTTAGGCACACAATCGGCCAGAAATGAACAGGGGCAGTCCGGGGTCATACGGACTCCCCCAGGGCGAATCGCGTCCACCGCGACCCGTCGAGTAGCGTTGCCGACCATGCGTCTCGTCATTGCCCGATGCTCCGTCGACTACGCGGGCCGGCTCACCGCCCATCTGCCCTCGGCGCCCCGTCTGATCCTGGTCAAGGCGGACGGCAGCGTCTCGATCCACGCGGACGACCGGGCCTACAAGCCCCTCAACTGGATGTCGCCGCCCTGCACGCTGAAGGAGGGCGACGGCGAGCAGCAGCACGTCTGGACGGTCACCAACAAAGCGGGCGAGAAGCTGATCATCACGATGGAGGAGATCCTCCATGACTCCTCGCACGAACTGGGCGTGGATCCCGGCCTGATCAAGGACGGCGTGGAAGCGCACCTCCAGGAACTCCTCGCCGACCGCATCGAGACGCTGGGCGAGGGCTACACGCTCATCCGACGCGAGTACATGACCGCGATCGGCCCGGTCGACATCCTGTGCCGGGACGCCGAGGGCCAGACGGTCGCGGTCGAGATCAAGCGCCGGGGCGAGATCGACGGCGTGGAGCAACTGACGCGCTACCTGGAGCTGTTGAACCGCGATCCCCATCTCGCGCCGGTTCGCGGCATCTTCGCGGCCCAGGAGATCAAGCCGCAGGCCCGGGTCCTGGCGACGGACCGCGGGATCGGGTGCCAGGTTCTGGACTACGACGCGATGCGGGGGATCGAGGACGACAAGTTGCGGCTGTTCTGAGCGGCTGTTCCTGACCGCTATCGGCCGTTCTCGACTCTTCTACGACAGTGAGGGCCGGGTCCATCGGATGGACCCGGCCCTCTTGTCCTGATCGGGGCGTCAGATTACGGAGTCTGTGCCGCTGCTCGGTGAACCTGCCTGGCTTGTCTCCGGCGCGCTTGCCGAGGTGCTCGCCGGGGCGCTGGAGGCCGGGCCGCTGGCCGAGTCCGAGGTCGTCGGTTCCGTCGTCGTCGGCTCCTCCGTCGGCGTGGGCGACGTGCTCCCGGTCGGCGTAGGCGTGGGCGACGGCGAGGTCGGTCGAGTCGTCGGAGTCGGCGGCCTCGACGAGGACGGCGGCGGCGACGTGGGGGACGGCGGCTTCGTCGGAGAAGTCGTCGCACCACCGCCGGAACTGTTCGTTCCACTCGGATCGTCCGACGGCTTCGTCGGATCGTCCGTCGGCGTCGGGTCGTCCGATGTGCCGAGGGTGCCATCAGGCCCCGGATCCGTCGGCCGGCTAGTCGCCGTACCCGTGTCGCCGGAGTTCTCCCCGTCGTCGCCCTCCGCCTTGTCCGCGCCCAGGCTGTCGTCGCCGATCCCCTGGCTGGCGGAGGGGTTGACGCCGACCTGGTCGGCCGGGGCGCCCGGGTCGTTGTCGGAGGTCGCCCCCAGCGTCACCACCGTGCCGAGGACGGCCACGAGCAGCGCGCCCGCCCCGGCCGCGACGAGGTTGCGCTTGGCGAAGTTCCTGACACCGCCACGGCCCTTGTGCGAGGCCGTCGGGGACGACGGCGCGGACGCCTGGTGGGTGACCAGCGTCGTGGTGTCCCCGGCCGGCGGGAACGCGGTCGGCACTCCGCCGGGCGGCGACTGCGACTCCTCGGATCGCGCGTCCGGCACCTCCTCGCCCGCCGTGGCGGCGAACGCGGCCACCCCCGGCGTCGTACCGGAGCGGTCCGAGACCAGCGCGAGGGCGCGCCGGCCCGCGACCGTGCCGCGCTTGTCGGCGAGGGCGCCGCGCAGTCCGATGGCCGTCTCCAGCTCGGCGCGGGCCCGGTCCAGCCGGTCCCCGCAGAGCGCGTGGATGCCCAACTCGTGGTGGAAGTAGGCCTGCTCGGAGACGTCACCGGCCAGGCGCGCGGCCTCGGCGCCGGCCCGCAGCGCCCGCTCCCAGGCGCTCCAGTGCAGCCCCGCGGCGAACGCGGGGGCGGCCGTGCGCGCCAGCTGCACGGTCGGGCTCTCCTCGCCCTCGTCGGGCGGCGTGGTCGCAGGCACCAGCACGCCCAGCGCGGCGAGCACGGCGTCGGCCTCGGCGCACACCCGCTCCGGCGTGACCGAGGGGTGCCCGGCCCACCAGGTGTAGTGCCGGGCGGCGGTGAGGGCGCCGCCCTGGACGTCCTCGGCGTATCCGGCGGCCTCCAGCTGGGCCTGCACACCGGCGGCCAGGCGGTAGCGGGAGCCGACCGGTGAGACCAGCCCGCAGTCGGCCAGCTCGCCCAGCGCGGCGTCCGCGTGGGTGTCACCGACCAGCGCGGGCAGATGCGCCTGGTGCGGCACCTCGCCGCCGAGCGCGACGGCGAACTTCAGGGTGGCGCGGGCCGAGGCGCCGAGCCGTGAGGCGAGCAGCGGTGCGGGCCCCGCCGCCTCGCCGAGCGACGGCAGCGGCACCTCCTCGGCGGCGGGCTCGCCGCCGAACGGCGCGTCGAAGGGCGCGTCGACCGGCGGGGCGTCCTCGAAGACGCCGTACTCGTCGACGGCGTCCGCGCCGGCCCGCAGCCGGTCCCGCTGCCGCAGCAGTGCCCCGGCCTGGACGAACCGGAGCGGCAGGCCCTCCGACTCGAACCACAGGTCGCCGGCCCAGTTCAGCTCGTCCTCGGTGAGGACCCGGCCGACGCCGCGCTCCAGCAGTTCCACGCTCTCGGCACGGCCGAGACCGCCGAGGACGACGTCCTCGATGCCGGCGTCGACGGATGGCGCGGGTACATCGGGCGTGGCGCCGATGACGAACGCGCACTCGGGGGTCGCGTCGAGCAGCTCGTCGAGCGCGGCGCCGCCGAACTCGATGTCGTCCAGGACGACGACGGCGCCGATCTCCCGGACGAGGGTGAGCAGTTCGTCCCGGCCCGGGCGGTGCAGGGGCGCGCTGTAGACGGCGTGGAAGAGGTCGTACAGCAGGTCGGCGGGTGTGCGGTGGAAGCCGGTGAGGCGGACCACGCCGTCGGGGGCGAGGTCCGCGCAGTCCTCGGCGACGAGGTCGAGAAGGCTGGTGCGGCCGGCGCCCGGGGAGCCGACGAGGCGTACGGAGCGGCCGCGGGCGAGCATCCGGACGAGCTGTTCGCGCTCGTCCTGGCGGGCCAGCAGGGGCAGCGCAGGACGGGTCGGGCCGGGCGGGACGGGCGGTCTGGCGGCGCGGTCGGCCTCGGCACGGTCGGCCGGGGTCAGCTTCCCGGGCCGCGCGGGACGCTCCGCCGGCGGGCAGGCCTCGATCTCGCTGCCGTCGACGGGATTGACGGTGAGCAGGAAGTCACCCGAGACCAGTTGCACGGTGCGGGCGAGTGCGGGCGAGTGCTGCCCGAAGTCGGTGGTGAGGGGATCCCGGGGCGGGCGCTGGCGCGACGACTGGCCGCCGGCGTCATGGCCGTACTCCTCGGGTCCCCGGTTGTTCGGGTCCATAGGTTCAAGCCCCCCAAAAGCGTCGTGTGCTGTAGGCCCTGTCTCCGGTGACAGGCCCCGGGCCCCTCCCGGCCTTTGCACACCGCGCTGTCGCTTCTGGTCCGGGCCCGCTCGAAAGGGTTTGTCTAGTCGGCGGGCAGCCGAACCCTAAACCTTCGCACAGTATCTACGACAGATCGGGGTACCGCGCCGTCCGAGACGTCACAGTCTCGTGAGAATTGTGCACGACGTGCGCTTCGCAGCCGGAACGCCCGACTGTCCCGCCCCACCCGTGCCGGGCGCCTCACTTCTAAGCAGCGTCCCGCCCGATCGCGGTGTCACACCCGGGGCAGTGACTCCACCCCGATGCCGCCCTCGATCGCCAGGATCCGGTGCAGCCGGGTGGCCACCAGCAGGCGCTGCATCTGCGGCGGCACGCCGCGCAGCACCAGGCGCCGGCCGCAGCGGCCGGCCCGCCGGTGGGCCCCCATGATCACCCCGAGTCCGGTGGCGTCCCAGGAGTCCAGCTCGGACAGGTCGAGCACGAGGTCGCCGACTCCGTCGTCGACGGCCGAGTGCAGGACCGTACGGGCGTCCGCCGCGCTGCGGACGTCGAGGACGCCCCCGACGACCAGTTCGGCGTGGTCGCCCCTGATGTGCATATGCGCTCCCCAAGCGTGCGTTCGTGCTCCGCGATGCGTGTCTGTGTCTGTGCCCTGATTGCCTGTGGCTGTGTTCGCTATGAGTCTTCGCTGTGGCCGGTGATGCAACCTCTGACTGCGTTGGGCGGCCGGAGGTTGCCGTCTGTAAGCGAACCGATACCGAATTCACCCCATCGCGTGATGCGCTCAGGGGATGTGCGGTGCTTTACGAGTGCTCAGTAGCTGTAAAAGCCTTGCCCGCTCTTGCGGCCGATGTCACCGGCGTCCACCATCCGGCGCATCAGCTCCGGCGGGGCGAACTTCTCGTCCTGGGACTCGGTGTAGATGTTGCTGGTGGCGTGCAGCAGGATGTCGACGCCGGTGAGGTCCGCCGTGGCCAGCGGGCCCATGGCGTGGCCGAAGCCCAGCTTGCAGGCGAGGTCGATGTCCTCGGCGGTGGCGACGCCCGACTCGTAGAGCTTGGTGGCCTCGACGACGAGCGCCGAGATGAGCCGGGTGGTGACGAAGCCGGCGACGTCCCGGTTGACGACGATGCAGGTCTTGCCGACGGACTCGGCGAACTCCCGCGCGGTGGCGAGGGTTTCGTCGCTCGTCTTGTACCCGCGGACGAGCTCGACGAGCTGCATCATCGGCACCGGCGAGAAGAAGTGCACACCGACGACCCGCTCCGGGTGCTCGGTGGCCGCCGCGATCTTGGTGATCGGGATGGCGGAGGTGTTGGAGGCGAGCACGGTGTCCTCACGCACGATCTTGTCGAGCGTGCGGAAGATCTCGTGCTTGACCTCGAGCTTCTCGAAGACCGCTTCGACGACGACGTCCGCGTCGGCGGCGGCGTCCAGGTCGGTGGTCGCGGTGATGCGGGCGAGAGCGGCGTCGGCGTCGTGCGCCTCCAGCCTGCCCTTGCTGACGAACTTGTCGTACGAGGCCTTGATGCCGTCGGTGCCACGCTTGAGCGCCTCATCGGTGACGTCACGCAGGACCACGTCCCAGCCCGCCTGAGCGGAGACCTGGGCGATGCCGGAACCCATGAGTCCGGCCCCGATGACGGCGAGCTTCCGTGCCACTGACGACTCCCCTTTGAATCACGGCAGCATGACTGCGCGTGCGCTTACACGCTGTTTACGATTGCCTCTTCGGCGGACCTTAGCGTCCGTGAGGCACTGTGTGACCGGTTAGTAACGCGAGTCACGGTCTCACGGCGTGAGATGCCCGTCACGACGTCCCGTCCGACGGCCAATGCCTTGCGCGTCCACGCGGATTGACGCCTCTTCCCACCAACGACACCCGACCATCCGGGACACGGGTGCGACATAAGAATGAACGTACGAAAGAAGGGGTGCCTGCGGTTCGGAGGGCAGCGTCTAGATTGGCCGTATGGTCAATCTGACGCGCATCTACACCAGGACCGGCGACAAGGGCACCACCGCCCTCGGCGACATGAGCCGGGTCGCCAAGACCGATCTGCGGATCTCCGCGTACGCGGACGCCAACGAGGCGAACGCGGTCCTCGGGACGGCGATCGCGCTGGGGAACCTGGACGAGGAGATCGTCAAAGTGCTCACCCGGGTGCAGAACGACCTGTTCGACGTGGGCGCGGACCTGTCGACGCCGGTGGTGGAGAACCCGGAGTTCCCGCCGCTCAGGGTCGAGCAGTTCTATGTCGACCGACTGGAGGCGGACTGCGACCGCTTCAACGAGCAGTTGGAGAAGCTGCGGTCCTTCATCCTGCCGGGCGGTACGCCGGGAGCGGCGCTGCTGCACCAGGCCTGCACGGTGGTACGCCGGGCCGAGCGCTCGACCTGGGCGGCACTGGAGGTCCACGGCGAGACGATGAACCCGCTGACGGCGACCTACCTCAACCGGCTGTCGGACCTGCTGTTCATCCTGGCCCGGACGGCCAACAAGGACGTGGGTGACGTGCTGTGGGTGCCGGGCGGGGAGCGCTAACCGCTCTCCCGCAGCCGCCGGTACAGGCCCGTCGCGACCAGCGCGCCGCCGACGCACATCATCACCAGACCGACCTTCGTCAGGGTGACGACCGGGACTTCCACGTCCTCGGTGAACAGCCACAAGGGCAGGCCGATCAGGAAGGTGACGACTCCTTCCAGCAGGTCCTTCGTCGCCTTGTTCATCGCTGGGCTCCCTCCTTCGACGTCATGGGCCGGTGTTCCGCGACCGGCGCGGCGGGCTCCTTGGGCGGCCAGATCCAGTACCCCAGGGCGACCAGGCCGTAGATGCCGACCGTGCGGATCGCCACCCACTGGAAGGCGCGCAGGGAGCTGACGTCACCGGAGTCACCGACGTACCAGACGGCGAGCTGGAGCAGGGCCAGCGCCACCGCGCCGCCGTACACCGCCCGCAGCCACAGCCCGGCCTCGTGGCGGGCGCGGGCGCGGCCGTAGCGCGGCGGTTTCACCGGGGGCGGCCCGCCGCCCAGGCGATGGGCCGCGTGGCCGTCGAGCCAGCGGATGGTGCGGTAGCCGAAGGCCACGGTGTAGCCGATGTAGAGCGCCGCGAGGCCGTGCTCCCAGCCCGGCTCGGCGCCGTTCCGCAGGTCGATCGCCGTGGCGGCGAACAGGACCAGCTCCAGCACCGGCTCGCACAACAGCAGCACCACGCTCGTCCGGCGCCACTTCAGCACGTAACGGACGGCGAGTCCCAGCGCCAGCAGCACCCAGAAGCCGACCTCGCAGCCGATGATGAGGGCGACGATCACAACTTGCTCCCTTCGGTCACCTTTCCAGGCTCCCGTCGGGACCGGCCGCTCTCGTCGTCGGCGGTGACGAACTCGCCGTACATCGAAGGATGAAGTCGCGGTACATCGAAAGATGCAGTCCACGACCCTTCCCCGGAATCAGGCGCCGAGCGCCCGGCCCGTGTTGGATGGGGACATGGCCGTACGACCGCCCCGCCCGAGCACCTTCGACGTGTGCGTCGGGCTCGCCGGACTGCTCGGGGGCCTGCTGCTGTGGGGCGTGGGCATCGGGGCCCGGTCCGCCGACGAGCCGATCGTGCTCCTCGACGGCCGCTGGCCGATCCTGGTGCCGCTCGTCGTGACCGCCGGCTGCGAGGTGATGCGCAGCACCTTGCCGCGCACGGCACTGCTGGTGGGCTGGGTCACGCTGACCGTGGACACCCTCACCCAGGGCAACCTGGTCACGGTCCTGATGTTCACCGACCTCGTGTACGCGGCCGTGGTGTACGGGCCGCCGGCCACCGCGCGTCGCGTCCCGTGGATCTCCGGGCTGCTCACGGTGGCCGGCACGGTGGTGCCCGTCGCGGTGTGGCGGGTGCCCGAGGCACTGCTGGTCGGCGTGGTCATCGGCCTGGTCGGACTGATGCCGGCCCTCACCGGCTGGGTCGTGCGCAACCACCGCGACGCCGCCGAGGCCGCCCGGCTGCGCGCCGAGCAGACCGCGCTGCTCGCCGAGAAGGACCGCGCCCAGGCCGTCACCGCGGAACGCTCCCGCATGGCACGCGAGTTGCACGACATGGTCGCCAACCACCTCTCCGCGATCGCCATCCACTCCACCGCCGCGCTCTCCCTCGACGACCCGAAGACCTCCCGGGAGGCGCTCTCGGTCATCCGGGAGAACAGCGTCGAAGGGCTCGCGGAGATGCGCCGGCTCATCGGCATCCTGCGCGACTCCAGCGGCGACACCACGCCGGTCGCGGCCCCCACGCTCGACGGGCTCGGCGCCCTGGTCGAGGGCGCCCGCACCAACGGCCTCGACGTCACCCTCGACGCCACCCACGGCACCGTCCCCGCCCCGGTCGCGCTCGCCGCCTACCGCATCGTCCAGGAGTCGCTGACCAACGCGCTCAAGCACGCCTCCCCCGGCCGGGTCACCGTCGAGCTGGTCCAGCGGGACCGCTGTCTCGCCGTCGCCGTGAGCAGCCCCTTCGGGGACCGCGACGGTCCCCGCGCACCGGGCTCGGGTGCCGGCCTGGTCGGCATGCACGAGCGGGTCGCGCTGCTGGGCGGCGAGTTCGAGGCCGGGCCCGTTCAGGACCCGGCCTCCGGCCACGGCAAGCTCTGGACCGTACGCGCCACGCTTCCCCTGACCGAAGGAGACAGAGAGTGAACGGAGACGGGACATGATCCGCGTCCTGGTCGCCGAGGACCAGTCGGCCGTGCGCGCCGGGCTCGTCCTCATCCTGCGCAGCGCGCCCGACATCGAGGTGGTCGGCGAGGCGGCGGACGGCGAGCAGGCCGTGGCGATGGCCCGCGAGCTGCGGCCCGACCTGGTGCTGATGGACGTTCAGATGCCGCGGCTCGACGGGGTTTCCGCGACCCGGCAGGTGGTCGCCGAGCGGCTCGCCGACGTCCTCGTGCTCACCACATTCGACCTCGACGAGTATGTGTTCGGGGCGTTGCGGGCCGGGGCCGCGGGGTTCCTGCTGAAGAACACGGAGGCGAAGGACCTGGTCGAGGCGGTCCGGACGGTGGCGCGCGGGGAGGGCCTGATCGCCCCGGCCGTCACCCGGCGCCTGATCGCCGAGTTCGCCGCGAAGCCCATCCGGGGGACGGCCGACCCGTCCGTCCTGGACTCCCTCACGCGCCGCGAGCGCGAGGTTCTGGCCTGCCTCGGGAAGGGCCTGTCCAACGCCGACATCGCGACCCGGCTCGACATGGCCGAGGCGACGGTCAAGACGCACGTCAGCCGGCTGCTGGGGAAGCTGGAGCTGCGCAGCCGGGTCCAAGCGGCCGTACTGGCGCAGGAGTTGGGGATCTAGCAGGAACAACGGGGAGCAAGGGGACTACTGGTCCAGACCTATTGACCTGTGGTCCAGACCTTTCTATTCTCACCGCACCATGAATGGGCGTGAGGCTCAGTCATGCCCCACAACTCCCCAACAAGGAGGCGCGACATGCGCTTCAGACACAGAGCCGCGGCAGGGTTCGCGACCCTGCTGCTCCCCCTGGCCGGTCTCGTCGGCCTCGCGAGCCCCGCCGAGGCCGCGACGTCCGCCACCGCCACCTACGCCAAGACCCAGGACTGGGGCTCCGGCTTCGAGGGCAAGTGGACCGTCAAGAACACCGGCGACACCACCATCAGCTCCTGGACCGTCGAGTGGGACTTCCCCTCCGGCACCTCCGTCACCTCCGCCTGGGACGCCGACGTCACCTCCTCCGGCACCCACTGGACCGCCAGGAACAAGTCCTGGAACGGCTCCCTCGCCCCCGGCGCCTCCGTCACCTTCGGCTTCAACGGCACCGGCGCCGGCGCCCCGGCCAACTGCAAGCTGAACGGAGGCAGCTGCGACGGCGGCAGCGTCCCGGGCGACAACCCACCGTCCGCCCCCGGCACCCCCACCGCCTCCGACATCACCAACACCTCGGTGAAGCTCAGCTGGTCCGCCGCCACCGACGACAAGGGCGTCAAGAACTACGACGTCCTGCGGGACGGCGCCAAGGTCGCGACCGTGACGACCACCTCGTACACGGACTCCGGCCTGACCGCCGGCACCGACTACTCCTACGCCGTCCAGGCCCGCGACACCGCCGACCAGACCGGCCCGGTCAGCGGCGCCCGCGCGGTGCGCACCACCGGCGGCACCACGGAACCGCCGCCCACCGGTGGCAAGGTCAAGCTCGGCTACTTCACCGAGTGGGGCGTCTACGGCCGCAACTACCACGTCAAGAACCTGGTGACGTCCGGCTCCGCCTCGAAGATCACGCACATCAACTACGCGTTCGGCAACGTCAAGGACGGCAAGTGCGTCGTCGACGACACCTACGCCGCCTACGACAAGGCCTACACCGCCGACCAGTCCGTCAGCGGCGCCGCCGACACCTGGGACCAGCCGCTGCGCGGCAACTTCAACCAGCTCCGCCAGCTGAAGGCGAAGTACCCGCACATCAAGGTGCTGTACTCCTTCGGCGGCTGGACCTACTCCGGCGGCTTCGGCCAGGCCGCGGCCAACGCCGCCGCGTTCGCCAAGTCCTGCAAGGCCGTGGTCGAGGACCCGCGCTGGGCCGACGTCTTCGACGGCATCGACATCGACTGGGAGTACCCGAACGCCTGCGGCCTGACCTGCGACACCTCCGGCGCCGCGGCCTTCAGGAACCTCTCCCAGGCACTGCGTGCCGAGTTCGGCTCGAATTACCTGGTCACCGCCGCCATCACCGCCGACGCCTCGTCCGGCGGCAAGATCGACGCGGCCGACTACGGCGGCGCCGCCCAGTACCTCGACTGGTACAACGTGATGACGTACGACTACTTCGGCGCCTGGGACAAGACGGGCCCCACCGCCCCGCACTCGCCGCTCACGTCGTACTCCGGCATCCCGAAGGAGGGCTTCAACTCCGCCGCCGCCATAGCCAAGCTCAAGGCGAAGGGCGTCCCGGCGAGCAAGCTGCTGCTCGGCATCGGTTTCTACGGCCGCGGCTGGACCGGCGTCACCCAGTCCGCCCCCGGCGGCACGGCCACGGGCCCGGCGACCGGCACCTACGAGGCGGGCATCGAGGACTACAAGGTCCTCAAGAACTCCTGCCCGGCCACCGGCACCGTCGCCGGCACCGCGTACGCGCACTGCGGCAGCAACTGGTGGTCGTACGACACCCCGTCGACGATCGCCGGGAAGATGAGCTGGGCCAGGAACCAGGGCCTCGGCGGCGCGTTCTTCTGGGAGTTCAGCGGTGACAGCAGCAACGGCGAGCTGGTGAGCGCCATCAACAGCGGGCTGTCGTAGGGAATTTCAGAGAGACGTTCAAGGGGTTCGGAACCCCTAGGCGACATTGACGCGCTGACCGGGCGGGGCTGCCTCAAGCCACGCGAGGAAACCGGTCAGCGCGTCTTCGCTCATGGCGAGTTCCAGACGCGTGCCCCGGTGCAGACAGACGAGGATCACGTGGTCGGACAGGAGCGCCAGCTCCTCCTCGCCCTCGGGGACCCGACGGCCGGCCACCTCGATCGCGGAGCGCTCCAGGATGCGGCGCGGGCGGTAGGCGTAGGAGAAGACGCGGTACCACTCGATGCGGTCGCCGTTGTAGCGGGCGACGCCGTAGCTCCAGCCCTTGCCGCTGGTGTCGGGTTTCTCGGGCACGTCCCAGCGCAGGGAACAGTCGAAGGTGCCGCCGGAGCGCTGGATGAGCCTGCGGCGCAGGCCGAAGACGAACAGCCCCAGCACCACGAGGGCGACAACGATTCCGCACACAGTCAGAGCGAGGACCATCGACACCGACCTCCTCGTCTCCTAGGTAACGGAACGGAAAAAACTTCCATATCTGCCTCAGCCGCGACCGGCACCGGATTGCTCCGGTCCCAGCCGCGGCTGAGTGACGTCATCGCGTGCGCTCCCCCAGAGCCTAAAGGGCCCGGAAGGTGACCCCGTGGGTCAGCGCGCCGTCGCCGCCCGCAGGCGGACCTCCGCGCGGCGCTCGGCGAACGCGTCGTCGTCCGACTTCGCGCGCTCGAGTGCCCGCTCCGCGCGCTGGACGTCGATCTCGTCCGACAGCTCGGCGATCTCGGCCAGCAGCGACAGCTTGTTGTCCGCGAACGAGATGAAACCGCCGTGCACCGCGGCGATCACGGTTCCACCTTCACTCGTACGGATGGTCACCGGGCCCGACTCCAGCACACCGAGCAGCGGCTGGTGACCGGGCATGACGCCGATGTCGCCGGACGTGGTGCGCGCGACGACCAGGGTGGCCTGGCCCGACCAGACCTCACGGTCGGCGGCGACCAGCGCGACGTGCAGCTCAGCAGCCAAGGTGGCTCCTCGGGTCACCACCCGGCGGTTCGGCCGGGTGTTGGTTACAAGTCTAGTAGGCGTGGATGAGGGGGCGGGACGAACCCCCGCCCCCTCATCAAGAGCTCAATGGCTCACGAAGACCGGTGCGTCAGGAGACGCCCAGTTCCTTCGCGTTCTTCTTGAGGTCCTCGAGACCACCGCACATGAAGAACGCCTGCTCCGGGAAGTGGTCGAACTCACCGTCGCAGATCGCGTTGAACGCGGCGATCGACTCGTCCAGCGGCACGTCCGAGCCGTCCACACCGGTGAACTGCTTGGCGACGTGCGTGTTCTGGGACAGGAAGCGCTCGACGCGGCGGGCACGCTGGACGACCAGCTTGTCCTCCTCGCTGAGCTCGTCGATACCGAGGATCGCGATGATGTCCTGGAGGTCCTTGTACTTCTGCAGGATCCCCTTGACGCGCATGGCGCACTGGTAGTGGTCCTGCGCGATGTAGCGCGGGTCCAGGATGCGGGACGTGGAGTCCAGCGGGTCCACGGCCGGGTAGATGCCCTTCTCGGAGATCGGACGGGAGAGAACCGTCGTCGCGTCGAGGTGGGCGAACGTGGTGGCCGGGGCCGGGTCGGTCAGGTCGTCCGCGGGGACGTAGATCGCCTGCATCGAGGTGATCGAGTGACCACGGGTCGAGGTGATGCGCTCCTGGAGGAGACCCATCTCGTCGGCCAGGTTCGGCTGGTAACCCACCGCGGAGGGCATACGGCCGAGCAGGGTCGACACCTCGGAACCGGCCTGCGTGAAGCGGAAGATGTTGTCGATGAAGAACAGCACGTCCTGCTTCTGGACGTCACGGAAGTACTCGGCCATGGTCAGGCCGGCCAGCGCGACGCGCAGACGGGTGCCCGGGGGCTCGTCCATCTGACCGAAGACCAGCGCGGTCTTGTCGATGACGCCGGACTCGCTCATCTCGTCGATGAGGTCGTTGCCCTCACGGGTGCGCTCACCGACACCGGCGAACACCGACACACCGTCGTGGTTGTTGGCGACACGGTAGATCATCTCCTGGATGAGCACCGTCTTGCCGACGCCGGCGCCGCCGAACAGACCGATCTTGCCGCCCTTGACGTACGGGGTCAGCAGGTCGATGACCTTGACGCCGGTCTCGAACATCTCGGTCTTCGACTCGAGCTCGTCGAAGTTCGGGGCCTTGCGGTGGATGGACCAGCGCTCGCCGTCGTACTTCTCGTCGACGTTCAGCACCTCACCGAGGGTGTTGAACACCTTGCCCTTGGTGAAGTCGCCGACCGGGACGGTGATGCCGTCGCCGGTGTCGGTGACCGGGGCCTGGCGGACCAGACCGTCGGTGGGCTGCATGGAGATGGTGCGGACCAGGCCGTCACCCAGGTGCTGGGCGACCTCCAGGGTCAGGATCTTCTTCTCGCCCGCGTTCGCCGGGTCGGCGACCTCGACGTGGAGGGCGTTGTAGATCTCCGGCATCGCGTCGACGGGGAACTCCACGTCGACGACCGGGCCGATGACCCGGGCGACGCGGCCCGTAGCCGTCGCGGTCTCAACAGTGGTGGTCATTATCGGTCACTCCCCGCGGTCGCGTCGGCGAGGGCGCTCGCGCCACCGACGATCTCGCTGATTTCCTGGGTGATTTCGGCCTGGCGGGCCGCGTTGGCAAGACGGGAGAGCGTGTTGATCAGCTCGCCCGCGTTGTCGGTGGCCGACTTCATCGCGCGCCGCGTGGCGGCGTGCTTGGAGGCGGCCGACTGGAGCAGCGCGTTGTAGATACGGCTCTCCACGTAGCGCGGCAGCAGGGCGTCGAGGACGTCCTCCGCCGAGGGCTCGAAGTCGTACAGCGGGAGGATCTCGCCCTTCGGCGCGGCCTCCTGCGCGACCTCTTCGAGGCTGAGCGGCAGCAGACGCGCGTCGAGCGCCTGCTGGGTCATCATCGACACGAACTCGGTGTAGACGATGTGGAGCTCGTCCACGCCGCCCTCGGCCGTCGCCGTCTCGATCGCCTCGATCAGCGGAGCCGCGACCTTCTTGGCGTCCGCGTACGTGGGCTCGTCGGTGAAACCGCTCCACGACTCCGCGATCTTGCGCTCACGGAAGTTGTAGTGCGCCACACCACGGCGGCCGACGATGTAGACGTCGACCTCCTTGCCCTCGCGCTCCAAGCGCTCGGTGAGCTGCTCCGCCGCCTTGATGGCGTTGGAGTTGAACGCACCGGCGAGACCGCGGTCGCTGGTCAGGAGCAGCACCGCGGACCGCGTGACCGTCTCGGCCTGCGTGGTCAGCGGGTGCTTGGTGTTCGAGCCGGTACCGACCGCCGTGACCGCGCGGGTGAGCTCGGTCGCGTAGGGCGTGGAGGCCGCCACCTTGCGCTGCGCCTTGACGACGCGCGAGGCGGCGATCATCTCCATCGCCTTCGTGATCTTCTTGGTCGCGGTGACGGATCGGATGCGACGCTTGTAGACCCGGAGCTGGGCTCCCATGAGTCAGGTCCCTTCCTTACGTCACTTGGAGGCGCTGGTCGCCTTCGGGGCGGCCGGAGCCTCTTCGCCGAGGAGCTTGCCGTCCGCGGTCTCGAACTGCTTCTTGAACTCCGCGATGGCGTCGGCGACAGCGGTGAGCGTGTCGTCGGACATCTTGCCGCCCTCCTTGATGGAGGTCATGAGGCCCTGCTCCTTGCGGTGCAGGTACTCCAGGAGCTCCTTCTCGAAGCGGCGGATGTCGCCGACCGGCACGTCGTCCATCTTGCCGGTGGTGCCGGCCCACACCGAGACGACCTGGTCCTCGGTGGACATCGGCTCGTACTGGGCCTGCTTCAGCAGCTCGACCATGCGCTGACCGCGCTCCAGCTGCGCCTTCGACGCGGCGTCCAGGTCGGAACCGAAGGCGGCGAACGCCTCCAGCTCACGGAACTGGGCGAGGTCTACGCGCAGACGACCCGAAACCTGCTTCATCGCCTTGTGCTGCGCGGAACCACCGACTCGGGAGACGGAGATACCGACGTTCAGCGCGGGGCGCTGACCGGCGTTGAACAGGTCCGACTCCAGGAAGCACTGGCCGTCGGTGATGGAGATGACGTTGGTCGGGATGAACGCCGAGACGTCGTTGGCCTTGGTCTCGACGATCGGCAGACCGGTCATCGAGCCGGCGCCCATGTCGTCGGAGAGCTTGGCGCAGCGCTCCAGCAGACGGGAGTGCAGGTAGAAGACGTCACCCGGGTAGGCCTCACGGCCCGGCGGGCGGCGCAGCAGCAGGGACACGGCGCGGTAGGCGTCGGCCTGCTTCGACAGGTCGTCGAAGATGATGAGGACGTGCTTGCCCTCGTACATCCACTGCTGGCCGATGGCCGAACCGGTGTACGGCGCCAGGTACTTGAAGCCGGCCGGGTCGGACGCCGGGGCGGCGACGATGGTCGTGTACTCCAGCGCGCCGTTCTCCTCCAGCGCGCGGCGGACCGACGCGATCGTCGAGCCCTTCTGGCCGATGGCGACGTAGATGCAGCGGACCTGCTTGTTCGGGTCGCCGGTGCGCCAGTTGTCGCGCTGGTTGATGATCGTGTCGACGGCCAGGGCGGTCTTGCCGGTCTGGCGGTCACCGATGATCAGCTGACGCTGGCCACGGCCGATCGGGGTCATCGCGTCGACGGCCTTGTAACCGGTCTCCATCGGCTCGTGCACCGACTTGCGCTGCATGACCGTGGGGGCCTGCAGCTCAAGGGCACGACGACCGCTGGTCTCGATCTCGCCGAGGCCGTCGATCGGGTTGCCGAGCGGGTCGACGACACGGCCGAGGTAGCCCTCGCCGACGGCCACGGAGAGGACCTCACCGGTACGGGAGACCGGCTGACCCTCCTCAATGCCGCTGAACTCACCGAGGACGATGGCACCGATCTCGCGCTCCTCGAGGTTGAGGGCGAGGCCGAGGGTGCCGTCCTCGAACTTCAGCAGTTCGTTGGCCATGGCCGAGGGCAGGCCCTCGACCTTCGCGATGCCGTCGCCGGCAAGGGTGACCGTACCGACCTCCTCGCGCGAGGCCGCGTCCGGCTTGTACGACTGGACAAAGTTCTCCAGCGCGTCCCGGATCTCCTCCGGCCGGATCGTGAGCTCCGCCATCTGGGTTCCCTGCTCTCCTTGTTGGGCCCGAAGTTTCAACTTGGGGGTCTGGGGGCGACCCCCAGGAATCCTCTGCACGACCCAACCGGGCCGTAGATACGTACTGCTTACTGCTTATGAAGTTGCTGCTAGCTCGCCAGTCGGCGGCCGGCGTCCTCGATGCGGTCCGCGAGGGAGCCGTTGATGACCTCGTCACCGACCTGCACCCGGATTCCGCCGACGACCTCGGGGTCCACGTCGAGGTTCAGGTGCATCGTGCGGCCGTAGAGCTTCGCGAGGGCGGCACCCAGGCGCTGCTTCTGCTGGTCGCTCAGCGGCACCGCCGAGGTGACCACGGCCACCATGCGGTCCCGGCGCTCGGCGGCGAGCTTGGACAGGGACTCCAGTCCCGACTCCAGGCTACGTCCACGCGGCGCGGTCACAAGACGCGTCACCAGACGCTCGGTGGTCGCCTTGGCCCGGCCGCCGAGCAGGCTGCGCAGCAGCTCGCCCTTGGCCGACGCCGCGGCGGCGCGGTTGGTCAGTGCGGCGCGCAGCTCGGTGCTGGAGGAGACGATCCGGCCGAACCGGAACAGCTCGTCCTCGACATCGTCGAGCGTGCCCGCCCGCTGCGCGGCGGTGAGGTCGGCGGTGTTCGCCAGCTCCTCCAGCGCGTCCGCCAGGTCGCGGGACTGCGACCAGCGGGAACGCACCATGCCGGCCAGCAGGTCGGCGGTCTCGCCGCCGACCTGGCCGCCGAGCAGGCGCTGGGCCAGCTCGGCCTTGGCCTCACCGGCCTGCGCCGGGTCGGTCAGGACCCGACGCAGCGACACCTCGCGGTCGAGCAGCGCGGTAACGGCGGCCAGCTCGTCGGCGAGCTTGGTCGCGTCGACGGACGTGTTGTCCGTCAGCGCGTCGAGACGCTCACGTGCGGCTGCCAGGGCCTCGCGGCTCGCTCCGTTCATCGTCCGGCCTCGGCCTTCTCCTCGAGCTCGTCGAGGAAGCGGTCGATGACGCGGCTCTGCCGGGCGTGGTCCTCGAGGGACTCACCGACGAGCTTGCCCGCCAGGTCGGTGGCGAGCTTGCCGACGTCCTGGCGCAGCGCGGAGGACGCGGCCTTGCGGTCGGCCTCGATCTGCGCGTGACCGGCGGCGACGATCTCCTCGCGCTGCCGCTGGCCTTCCGCACGCATCTCGGCGATGAGCGCGGCGCCCTGCTCCTGCGCCTCCTGGCGCAGACGCGCGGCCTCGTGCCGGGCCTCGGCGAGCTGGGCCTTGTACTGCTCGAGGACGCTCTGCGCCTCGACCTGGGCCGCCTCGGCCTTCTCGATACCACCTTCGATCGCCTCGCGGCGCTCTTCCAGAACCTTGTTGATGTTCGGAAGCAGCTTCTTCCAGAAGAAGAAGAACACGATGGCGAAGGCGATGGTGCCGACGAGCAGCTCGGGGCCCGGAGGAACGAGCGGGTTCTGCTCTTCCTCGGCCGCCAGCTGTACCAGGTTGGCGATCACATCAGTGCCTTTCGTTGAAAGGTTGGCTCGTCAGGGCTCGATCATCCGTAGACGAACGGCATGACGATGCCGATGAGGGCGAGCGCCTCACAGAAGGCGAAGCCGAGGATCTGGTTGGCACGGATCAGGCCGGCGGCCTCGGGCTGGCGGGCGAGGGCCTGGGTGCCGTTACCGAAGATGATGCCGACGCCGACGCCGGGGCCGATGGCGGCCAGGCCGTAGCCGATGGAACCGATGTTGCCTTCGACGGCGGCGAGGGTCTCAAGGGCAGCCATGCTGATTCTTCCTTCTCTTTCATGGACCGGCGGGGGTTGGCCACCGGACGTTCTTGGGGGCTTGTGCTGCTGCGGGGCTCAGTGGTGCTCGGCGAGAGCGCCCTGGATGTACGAGCAGGCCAGCAGCACGAAGACGTACGCCTGGACGGCCTGCACGAAGAGCTCGAAGAGGATCATGACCATGGTCATGACGAAGGAGACACCGGCCGCCGGGATCATCCAGCTGTTCAGCAGGTACCAGGAGGCGACGGTGAACATGACCAGCATCAGGTGGCCAGCGAACATGTTGGCGAAGAGTCGGACCGCGTGCGTGAACGGGCGCACCAGCAGGTTCGAGAAGAACTCGATGACCATCACGAGCGGCAGCACCGCGCCCAGCGACTTGTCGTAGCCGGTGACGTTCTTGAAGAAGCCGACGAAGCCGTGCCGCTTGAAGGTCACCGAGACCCAGATGATCCAGACGATGGCGGCCAGCACCATCGGGAACGCGATGATCGACGAGACCGGGAACTGGGCCAGCGGGATCACGGACCAGATGTTCATGATCCAGATGAAGAAGAAGAGCGAGACCATGAAGGGGACGTACTTCTCGCCCTCCTTCTTGCCGAGGGTCTCGTAGACGATGCCGCGGCGCACGAAGTCGTAGCCGGCCTCGCCGATCATCTGGAGCTTGCCCGGAACCACCTTCGCCTTGCTGAAAGCAAGCGTGAAGAAGGTGATGACCAGGAGCGTGGTGATGAGGGCGAGCAGCATCACCTTGTTGAACTCGAACCCGCCCACCGTGGCGATCGGCTTGAAGAGGAACGAGTGCAGGCCCGGAGCCGGGAAGCCACACCCGTTGTCGGACATGATCCGACAACTCCAGTCAAAGGCGAGCTGGGTCTGGTCAGCACTCACCGCGGGCTCCTTCGGCGTGACGCATGGGTACGGCAACCTCGTTGTGTCGGCGCGGCGCGCAGCCGCGGATCGGCACCGGACTGGTGTTACGGGTGTGAGGGCGGCTAGGGGGCATCGAGCCTCGCGATTGAGCAGGCGTCAGCTCAGATGCCCGCGCCCGCGATGCCGCAGTTGGCACCGGACGATAGCAGGACTTCTTACACGCTCTTATCTCGGCCCTACCCCTCACGACGAGTGCCCCGATTTTTCGGGCTTTTCGCCCGAGGAGTCGGGTTCGACGTAGAGGATCTTGGCCTTCATGTGAGCACGCGTCTGAGCGGCGATCCACGCGAGAGTGGTGGCGATGAGCGTGATCGCGAAGGCCTTGGGGTGGAACAGCGTGGTGTCCCTGAACAAGCTCAGGAAGATGAACAGCAGCAGGATCTGCGCCGCGTAGAGCATCAGGCCCATCATCTGGAACAGATGCGGAAGCGATTTGGCGGTTCGCTGCAGGACATAAAGCCCGATGCCCATGAAGAGGATCGTGAGCACCGCCGCGACGACGGCACCGATCGCACCCTTGCCACCCACGACCACACCACTGACGACGGCAGCGACCGCCCCGACGGCGGCCGTGGGCACGGCAGCCTGAAGCAGGATCCGGACGTCATTGGACGGCATGGCGGCAACTCCGCTTTCACGGTGGGGGCAGGGTGTCGTCATGGACGAGCGTAGTCCCGGGCTGAGAGAGGACCTCACACCAATGGACCGTCGCACTACGGTCCTTCGGCTCTATCCGGGGGGTTCTCGTGAACGGTATCACAAACTATTTGATGAGGTCTTTACCTGGCGGGTGTGCCCACCGTCACACATGAGAGTGACCGTGCGCGTCTGTGCAGAATCCCGGCCGACTTGTCTGGTATTGGGGCGCTACGCACCCCCATCGCACTCCCACGGTTTGGCAATGCTCTAGTCAGATTCTTACCTTGACCGTGTTCTCACGCCGGTCGTCAGCGCGACGTTCCGGCCTTGCCCCGGTCCAGCAAACGCGAACGGGCGCCGATCGCGGTCGCCCCGTTGACCCGCGAGACCCCGGCGGCGACCGGCGTACGCGGCTCCCCCTCGGACCGGGCCCCGGCCGGGGCGTCCGCCGCTGTCTCGGCGGAGGCGGTCTGCGGTGTGGTGGCGGCCGGTTCCGCGACGGCCCCGCGGCGGCGGTAGCGCGGCGGCACGAAGCCCTCCGCCCAGCGCGGGGCGCGTGGAGTGAAGCGGGGCAACAGGAGGAGTACCAGGCCGATGGCGCTGAGGAACACGACGCCCAGCACGATCCACATGGACGCCGAGTTCACGGAGTAGGCGAGCGTGCCGAAGGCGATCAGCGCCGACCAGAAGTACATGATCAGCACCGCGCGGCTGTGGGAGTGGCCGATCTCCAGCAGGCGGTGGTGCAGATGGCCCCGGTCGGCGGCGAACGGCGACTGGCCGCGCCAGGTGCGGCGGACGATCGCCAGCACCAGGTCGGCGGCCGGGATCGCGATGATCGTCAGCGGCAGCAGCAGCGGGATGTAGACCGGCACCGTCTGGTGCACGGCCTCCCTCTCGGACTGGGCGAACACCTTCAACGCGTCCGGGTCGACCTGGCCGGTGATGGAGATGGCCCCCGCCGCCAGCACCAGCCCGATCAGCATCGAGCCCGAGTCGCCCATGAAGATCCGCGCCGGGTGCATGTTGTGCGGCAGGAAGCCCAGGCACATGCCCATCAGGATCGCCGCGAACAGGGTGGCCGGGGCGGCGGCCTCGATGCCGTACGACACCCAGACGCGGTAGGCGTAGAGGAAGAACGCGGCCGAGGCGATGCACACCATGCCGGCCGCGAGGCCGTCCAGGCCGTCGACGAAGTTGACCGCGTTGATGGTGATCACGACCAGGGCGACGGTGAGCAGGGTGCCCTGCCACTGGGTCAGCGCGACCGAGCCGACGCCCGGGATGGGCAGCCACAGGATGGTCAGACCCTGCATGACCATGACGCCGGCGGCGATCATCTGGCCACCCAGCTTGATCAGGGCGTCGATCTCGAACTTGTCGTCCAAGACGCCGATGAGCCAGATGAGCGCCGCTCCGGAGAGCAGCGCCCGCGGCTCGTTGGACTTCTCGAAGACCGTGCTGAGGTTCGTCAGGTGGTCGGCGACCAGCAGGCCCGCGCACAGGCCGAAGAACATCGCGATCCCGCCGAGCCGCGGAGTGGGCTCCCGGTGCACGTCACGCGCCCGGATCTCCGGCATCGCTCCGGCCACGATCGCGAACTTACGTACCGGCCCTGTCAGCAGATACGTCACCGCGGCCGTGACGCAGAGCGTCAGCAGGTATTCACGCACGGGCTTCCCCACAAGTCTCGCTGGCCATCTCAGCCCCACACACTAGCGACGGACTCGTACGCGACGCATATGTGTGGGGACTTCCGGGTAGCGACGATGGTTGCACGCGTGGCTGTGTATACGGGTGCGTCTACCCCGCCTCAGCCGGGATACGGCGGAAATCTACCGGCCAGCTCCCGCACTTCTTCACGGGCCTTCTGGCTTTCGGTCTCTGCTCTCAGCACACTCGCCAGCAGCGCGGCGAGCCACGTCATCTCCTCCTCGCCCATGCCCTGGGTGGTCACGGCCGCCGTGCCGAGGCGCAGGCCACGGGCGTCGCCGTGCGGCAGCGCGCAGCAGTCCAGCACGATCCCGGCCGCCGCGAGCCGCCCGCGCGCGGTGCGACCGTCGACGCCGAGCGGGGCCGGATCGGCGGTGATGAGGTGGGTGTCGGTGCCGCCCGTGGTGACGACCAGCCCCTGCGCGGCCAGCGCGGCCGCCAGCCGCCTCGCGTTGGCGACCACCTGATGGGCGTACGCGGTGAACGCCGGTGTCGCCGCCTCGCCGAACGCGACGGCCTTGGCGGCGATGGTGTGCATCTGCGCACCGCCCTGCGTGAACGGGAAGACGGCGCGGTCGACGCGCTCGGCGAGATCCGAGCCACACAGGACCATGCCGCCGCGCGGGCCGCGGAGCACCTTGTGGGTGGTGGCGCAGACCACATCGGCGTACGGCACCGGATTCGGCGCCGCTCCCCCGGCGACGAGCCCGATCGGGTGGGCGGCGTCGGCGATGAGGTACGCCCCGATCTCGTCGGCGACCTCGCGGAAGAAGGCGTAGTCGATGTGCCGGGGGTAGGCGATGGATCCGCACACGATCGCCTTGGGGCGGTGTGTGAGGGCGAGCGTGCGCACCTGGTCGTAGTCGATGAGCCCCGTCTCGGCATCCACGCCGTACGGCACGAACTCGAACCAGCTGCCCGAGAAGTTGGCGGGCGAGCCGTGTGTGAGGTGGCCGCCGTACGGCAGTCCGAGGGCGAGGACGGTGTCGCCGGGCCGCAGCAGGGCGGCGTACGCGGCGAGGACGGCCGAAGAGCCCGAGTGCGACTGGACGTTGGCGTGCTCGGCCCCGAACAGCGCCTTGGCACGCTCCACGGCGAGCCGCTCGGCGACGTCGACCATCTCGCACCCGCCGTGGTACCGGGCGCCCGGATACCCCTCCGCGTACTTGTTGGCGAGCGGCGACCCGAGAGCCGCGAGCACGGCCGGCGACGTGAAGTTCTCGGCGGCGATGAGCTGGAGCGTCGTCGACTGCCGGTCGAGCTCCCCGAGCAGGATGTCGGCGAGCTGAGGGTCCTGGCGGCGCAGGACGTCGGCCTCGATGGCAGGGGTGACCGTCATGGTGGGCTCCGGGGCGTCGACGCTGACGTACGTCCAATGTAGGCCGGGGACGTCAGGGACGCCCGGTGTTGGCGTCCATATCCAGTACCGACCGCCATGGGCAGCCACCTACGTCCGCGCCGGCACCCCGGTCAGCGCCGTGACCACCGGATCCAGCGCCTCGTGTATCTCGTCCCCCACCGACCGGAAAAACGGCAACGGCGCCCCGTACGGGTCATACACCTCGTCCGCCTCCGCCGTCGGCGCAAGAAGCCACCCGCGTAGAGCGGCCGCGGCACGCACCAGGGCGCGGGCGCGGAACACCACGCCGTCCTCCAGGGGAGGCAGCGTCGCCGGGTCTATCGCCCGCACCAGGCGCGTGAACTCCTTGAGCGTGAAGGTGCGCAGGCCCGCCGAGTGGCCCATGGAGATGACCTGGGCGCGGTGGTCGCGGGTGGCCGTCAGGACCAGGTCGGCCCGGATCACGTGCTCGTCGAGGAGCTCGCGGCCGGTGAAGCCGGAGGCGTCCGCGCCGAAGTCGGCGAGGACCGTCTCCGCGTTCGATTCCATGGGCGCGCCCTCGTGGCCCCAGGTGCCCGCGCTCTCCACGATCAGCCCGCCGCCGAGCACACCGAGCCGCTGCTTCACGAAATGACGGGTCAGCCGCTCGGTGATCGGCGAGCGGCACACGTTGCCGGTGCTGACGTGGAGGATGCGGAAGCTGTCGCGCGGGAGTCCCACGAAGGTCGTCGTGATCTCCGCCGCGCGTTCCCCGTTGCCTATGCCACGCCCCGCTTCAGGGGCTGTCAATTGGCCACCTCGAGGTCGGGTACGACCTTTCGCAGCTCGTCCGCCGAGATGGCGCCCGCGCGCAGCAGGAGGGGCACCTCGCGGGTGACGTCGACGATCGACGACGGGACGTTGCCGGGGGTCGGGCCGCCGTCCAGGTAGACGGAGACCGAGTCGCCGAGCATCTCCTGCGCGGCGTCACAGTCCTCGGGGGCGGGGTGGCCGGTCAGGTTCGCCGACGACACCGCCATCGGGCCGACCTCGGTGAGCAGTTCGATCGCGATCGGGTGCAGTGGCATGCGCACGGCAACCGTGCCCCGGGTGTCGCCCAGGTCCCACTGCAGGGACGGCTGGTGCTTGGCGACCAGCGTCAGCGCGCCCGGCCAGAACGCGTCGACCAGTTCCCAGGCCAGCTCGGAGAAGTCGGTGACGAGACCGTGGAGCGTGTTCGGGGAGCCGATCAGCACAGGGGTGGGCATGTTGCGGCCCCGCCCC
This sequence comes from Streptomyces bicolor, assembly GCF_000719285.1. GTDB lineage: Bacteria > Actinomycetota > Actinomycetes > Streptomycetales > Streptomycetaceae > Streptomyces > Streptomyces bicolor. The sequence goes on from NZ_JOFS01000024.1 coordinate 105,668, forward strand.
TTGGCCTCCAGCAGATCGCCGACGGCCTCCTTGGCGAACGCGTCGGCGCCGATGCCGTACACCGTGTCGGTCGGGAGGACCACGAGCTCGCCACGGCGGACGGCGGACGCGGCTTCGCGCAGACCCGTCGTGCGGTCGGTCGCGTCGTTGGTGTCGTATCGCCGTGCCATGTCTAGCGGGCCTCCTCGTACACGAAGTACACGTCGTTCACGTACTGCGGGACTGAAGTGTGGGGGGTGGTCACGGCAGCGCCTTGCGGGCGGTCGCGAACCTCGGGCGGTTGTTGAGGTCGGGGTGGTCGGCCGCGTCGGCCCAGCCCCGCTCCTCGGTGAAGATCCACGGCACCTGGCCGCCCTGGGTGTCGGCGTGCTCGATGACGACGACACCGCCCGGGCGCAGGAGACGGTGTGCGGTCCGTTCCAGACCGCGGATGAGGTCGAGGCCGTCCTCCCCTGAGAACAGGGCGAGTTCGGGATCGTAGTCCCGCGCCTCGGGAGCGACGTACTCCCATTCGGTGAGCGGGATGTAGGGCGGGTTGGAGATGACCAGGTCGACCTGGCCGTCGAGGTCGGGGAAGGCGTCAAGGGCGTTGCCCTGACGCAGGTCGACGCGGGAGCCCTCGACGTTCTTGCGCGTCCACTGCAGGGCGTCCTCGGACAGCTCCACGGCGTGCACGCGCGAGCGCGGCACCTCCTGGGCGAGGGCGAGCGCGATGGCGCCGGAGCCGGTGCACAGGTCGACGATGCAGGGCTCGACGACGTCCATCGCGCGCACGGCGTCTATGGCCCAGCCGACGACCGACTCGGTCTCGGGACGGGGCACGAACACACCGGGCCCCACTTGGAGTTCGAGATAGCGGAAGTACGCCCGCCCGGTGATGTGCTGGAGCGGCTCGCGCTGCTCACGGCGGGCGATGACCTCCCAGTAGCGGGCGTCGAAGTCCGCGTCCTTCACAGAGTGCAGCTCGCCCCGCTTCACGCCGTGCACGAACGCGGCGAGCTCCTCCGCGTCGGTGCGCGGTGAGGGCACGCCGGCATCGGCCAGCCGCTGGGTGGCCTGTGCCACCTCCGCGAGCAGCACGCTGCGGGGGCTTTGGGGTCGCCCCCCAAGAGATTGCTGCACGCAAGTCCTCCGTGTCGTACTCGTACGTCCTTTACGTCCTGTACACCCTTACGCGGCCGCCAGCTTCGCCGCCGAGTCCGCGTCGACGCAGGCCTGGATCACCGCGTCGAGGTCGCCGTCCAGGACCTGGTCCAGGTTGTAGGCCTTGAAGCCGACGCGGTGGTCCGAGATGCGATTCTCCGGGAAGTTGTAGGTGCGGATCTTCTCGGAGCGGTCGACGGTGCGGACCTGGCTGCGGCGGGCGTCGGCGGCTTCCTTCTCCGCCTCCTCCTGCGCCGCCGCGAGCAGCCTGGAGCGCAGGATACGCATCGCCTGCTCCTTGTTCTGCAGCTGGCTCTTCTCGTTCTGGCAGGAGGCGACCACTCCGGTCGGAATGTGCGTGATGCGCACCGCGGAGTCGGTCGTGTTGACGGACTGACCACCCGGGCCGGACGAGCGGTACACGTCGATCCGCAGGTCGTTCGGGTTGATCTCGACGTCGATCTCCTCGGCCTCGGGAGTGACCAGCACACCGGCCGCGGAGGTGTGGATACGGCCCTGGGACTCGGTCGCGGGCACGCGCTGCACGCGGTGCACGCCACCTTCGTACTTCAGGCGCGCCCAGACACCCTGGCCGGGCTCCGTGGCGCCCTGCCCGCCCTTCGTCTTCACGGCGACCTGGACGTCCTTGTAGCCGCCGAGCTCGGACTCGGTGGCGTCGATGATCTCGGTCTTCCAGCCGACGCGCTCGGCATAGCGCAGGTACATGCGCAGCAGGTCCCCGGCGAAGAGCGCGGACTCGTCTCCACCGGCGCCCGCCTTGATCTCCAGAATGACGTCCTTGTCGTCACTCGGGTCGCGCGGGACCAGCAGCAGGCGCAGCTTCTCCGTCTGCTCCTCGCGCTGCTTCTCCAGCTCCTTGACCTCGGCGGCGAACTCCGGGTCGTCGGCGCCGAGTTCACGCGCGGTCTCGATGTCGTCGCCGGTCTGCTTCCAGGAGCGGTACGTGGCGACGATCGGGGTGAGTTCGGCGTAGCGCTTGTTCAGCTTGCGCGCGTTCGCCTGGTCGGAGTGGACCGACGGGTCGGCGAGCTTCTTCTCCAGGTCGGCGTGCTCCGCGACCAGGTCCTCGACGGCCTCGAACATCTTGGGGCTCCTGTGTGCGTACGGGGTTGAAGGGCGGGCGACCAAAAACGCCGGTCCCGGCGCGCCTGGGAAGGGCGCGGCCGTGGACCGGCGAATTGGAGCCAGCTACTTCTTGGAGCCGGCAACAGCCTTGCCGAAGCGGGCCTCGAAGCGGGCCACACGGCCACCGGTGTCGAGGATCTTCTGCTTGCCCGTGTAGAACGGGTGGCACTCGGAGCAGACCTCGGCGCGGATGGTGCCGCTGGAGATCGTGCTACGGGTGGTGAACGACGCGCCACAGGTGCAGCTGACCTGCGTCTCGACGTACTCGGGGTGGATGTCGCGCTTCAAGGTGTCTCCTAGTTTCGGGAGGGCGCCGGGTCGCAACCGCGGGATGCGGGAGCGTGAACCGGGGCCGACGTACCAGTCTGCCAGGACTGGGGCCATCACCCAAAACCGGGGGTTGCCGTTGTTTGTTCCCCGAAGGTGAGTAGGGGTTCGCCCGCGGGGGTAGCGGCTTGATCACCGTCTGCCCTGAGGGGCGCCCCGGGGCAGCCCGATTCTCGCCCCGCGTCGCTCAGGACGATGTCACCACGCCGTTGGCGTCGCCCTTCGCCGTGCCCTCCGTGGCCGCCTTCGGGATCGCCTTGTCGTTCTTCAGGGCCGCCCACACCAGCTTCGCCTTCGCCTCCGCCACGATCACCCGGTTCGGGTCCGCCGGGTCGTACTGGACCGGCATCGTGACCATGTTCATGCTCTTCGAGCTGATGCCCTTGAGGCCGTTGGCGAAGGACATGAGGGAGTTGACCGTGCCGAGGTCGGAGTCGGTCGTGACCGTCTTGGTGGCGGTGTTGGCCAGGTCGTAGAGCCGCTTGGGGTTGCCGAAGAGGTTGATGTCCTTGACCTGGTTGATCAGTGCCTTGATGAAGGCCTGCTGGAGCTGGATGCGGCCGAGGTCCGAGCCGTCGCCGACGCCGTGCCGGGTGCGGACCAGGCCGAGGGCCTGCTTGCCGGTGAGCTCGTGGGTGCCGGCCTTGAGATCGAGGTGGCTGTCGGGGTCGTTGATGTCCTTGGTCGTGGTGACCTCGACGCCGCCCAGTTCGTCGATCAGCTTCTGGAAGCCGGAGAAGTCGACTTCCAGGTAGTGGTCCATCCGGATGCCGGTGAGGGACTCGACGGTCTTCACCGCGCAGGCGGCCCCGCCCGTGCCGTAGGACTCGTTGAACATGACGCCGGACGCGGCGTCGTGCGTGGTGCCGTTCGTGTCGGTGCACTTGGGGCGGTCGACCAGGGTGTCGCGCGGGATGGAGACCACGCTGGCCTTCTTGTGGCCCTCGTAGACGTGCACGATCATCGCCGTGTCGGAGCGGGCGCTGCCGTCGTCGGTGCCGCCGCCCACCTTCTTGTTGCTGCCGGAGCGGGTGTCCGAGCCGAGGACGAGGATGTTCTCCGAGCCGTTGTCGACCTTCTCGGGCCGGTCGGTGCCCAGGGCCTGGTCGATGTCGACGCTCTTGAGGTTGCCGTTGAGCTTGAAGTACAGGTACCCGGCGCCGGTGCCGCCGAGGACCACGATGCCGGCGGCCGTCCAGGCCATGATCAGCAGGCCCTTGCGTTTGTCGCGTGGCTTGCGACGGCGGCCCTTCGCGCGGTGACGCGGACCTGTAGTGCCGGTACCACCCGGTATGCCGGGCTCCGGCGTGCTCTCGGCGGACATGTGCTCCTCGGTTCTCGTCCGGTCGGTTACCCCCTGCTTTCAGGGTCAGGCGTGGCCATTTGGCCCGTACCACACCATCGTGACCCCGTCCGGTCAGACGGGGAAACTCGGAGAAGGGTTGCACAACGGACCGTGCCCACCGCCGGGGAGCGGTGGGCACGGTGCGTGCGCGGTGATACCGGGTATGCCCGTCTCACCTGCGATTTCAGCCGAAGATGTCGTACTGCTTGTAATCGGTGCCGACGGACTTCGGTGTGGCAAAGATCTCGCTGGTGGCCTTTCCGGTGCCCGGGTACAGGTAGAGCGTGCCGGAGGAGTTGCGGGCCAGGAAGTCGGCCTTGCCGTCGCCGGTGACGTCACCGACGGCGTCGAAGCCGGTGTAGCTCGCCCAGGTGCGCACCTTGATCCGGGTGGCGAAGGCGCCCGTGCCGGCCTTGCCGGTGCCCTTGAACAGATAGATGTAGCCGCCGGACGAGCTGCGCGCGATCAGGTCCGTCTTGCCGTCGCCGGTGAAGTCGCCGTGCCCGCGCAGGGAGTTGTACTGGTTGAAGCCGGTGCCGGACTTCACCGGGCTGGCGAAGGTGCCGTTGCCGTTGCCCGGGTAGATCCACAGGGCGCCGCCCGAGTCGACCGAGATCAGGTCGGGCTTGTAGTCGCCGGTGACGTCACCGGGGGCGACGATGCGGGCGCGGGTCTTCCAGTTGGTGAAGATCGTCTTGGTCGCCCAGGAACCGCTGGACTGCACGTAGTGCGACCAGAACATGGCCCCGTCGGAGCTGCGCCGGAACACCAGGTCCTGGTAGCCGTCCCGGTCGAGGTCCGTCTGCAGTACGACGTTCACGCCGCTCCAGTCGCCCCAGGACTCGCGCGCGGCGAACGAGGTGCCGTTGGAGTTCTTGGAGTAACCGGTCTTCGTGGAGGCGTTGCGCAGCCACATGTCGGCCCGGTGGTCACCGCTGATGTTGGTGTCGTCGACGCGCGGGTAGGCGGCACCGACGTAGGAGCTGACCTTGGCGAAGACGCTGTACGCGCCCTCGGCCACGCAGTCCTGCACACCCCAGGAGACGACACCGACGATGCGGCCGTTCACGACGAGCGGCCCACCGGAGTCGCCGTTGCAGGCGGACGTCGTGCCGCTGTCGCTGCCGCTGGCCGGGTTGCCCGCGCAGACCATGTGGCCCTTGATGAACTCGCTGCCGTAGTAGCCCGTGCAGGTGCTGTCGGACTGGATGGGCAGCGTGGCCGTCTTCAGCGTCTCGGAGATGTCCTGGCTGGTGGAGCTGGTCCGGCCCCAGCCGTAGACCTTGGCGCTCGTCCCGGCGGCGTACGAGGCGGTGTCGCCGGACGTCGTCATGCGGATCGGCGTCGCCTTGACCGGGCCCGCCAGCGTGACGACGGCGATGTCGTTGTCGATGGTCGTCGAGCTGTACGACGGGTGGTTCCACTGCCGGTGCGGCAGCGTGACGGTGCCGCCGTGCAGGTCGGTGTTGCCGGCGTCGTCAGTGGTCGGCAGCTGGGCGGTGCCGGTGATGACGGCGCCGTAGTTGTACCAGTCGTAGCCCTTGACGCAGTGCGCGGCGGTGAGGATCTTCGTCGGCGCGACGACGGCGCCACCGCAGAAGAAACCGATGTCGTCGGCCTCGTCGGTGGTGCCCTGGTCGTCGTAGTACCAGAGCTGCGCCATCCACGGCGCCGAGGTGATGCTGGTCGTGGTGCCGCCGATGACCATGGGGCTCGCGGTGGAGTCGTCGGAGGAGCTGCTGGTACTCGCGCCGTACGACGACTTCCGCGCCGTCTCCCCCGCGGTGTCGTCACCGGCGACGGCGCCCGCGACGCGCCGCTCCAGCTCAGCGAGCGAGGCGGAGCTGGTGGTGGGCTTCACGGTGGGCTTGGGCAGCGCGGTCGCGGCCCCCGCGGACGAGGTCAGCAGCGCGGCGGCGACGGCAGCGGCGACACCGGCGGCGGCGATGGGCAGCCCGAAACGTATCCGGCGTCTGTGACGACCCTTGCCGGACGTGGTGGTGGTCAAGAAAGTCCCCCCAGGGATGCATGAGTAGGGAGGGGCACACGGATGCCCCTGGTCCTCTCAGCGCCAAAAGGCCGCCGTACGTCACTGAATGACGTACGGCGGCCTTTATGGGGTGACTTGCGTCAGTCGCCGTTGCCGGGCGTCGGCGTCGTCTTCTGAATCTGCATCAGGAACTCGACGTTCGACTTGGTCTGCTTCATCTTGTCGAGCAGCAGCTCGATCGCCTGCTGCTGGTCGAGCGCGTGCAGCACACGACGCAGCTTCCAGACGACCGCGAGCTCCTCGTTGCCGAGCAGGATCTCTTCCTTGCGGGTACCGGACGCGTCCACGTCCACCGCGGGGAAGATGCGCTTGTCGGCGAGCTTCCGGTCGAGCTTGAGCTCCATGTTGCCGGTGCCCTTGAACTCCTCGAAGATCACCTCGTCCATGCGGGACCCGGTGTCGACGAGAGCCGTCGCCAGGATGGTGAGCGAGCCACCGTCCTCGATGTTCCGCGCGGCACCGAAGAAGCGCTTCGGCGGGTACAGCGCGGTCGAGTCGACACCACCGGACAGGATGCGGCCGGAGGCGGGCGCGGCCAGGTTGTAGGCACGACCCAGACGCGTGATGGAGTCGAGCAGCACGACCACGTCGTGACCCAGCTCCACCAGGCGCTTCGCACGCTCGATGGCGAGCTCGGCGACCGTCGTGTGGTCCTCGGCCGGGCGGTCGAAGGTCGAGGAGATGACCTCGCCCTTGACCGACCGCTGCATGTCGGTGACCTCTTCCGGACGCTCGTCGACGAGGACGACCATCAGGTGGCACTCGGGGTTGTTGTGCGTGATCGCGTTGGCGATCGCCTGCATGATCATGGTCTTACCGGTCTTCGGCGGGGCCACGATCAGACCGCGCTGGCCCTTACCGATCGGCGACACGAGGTCGATGATGCGGGTGGTCAGCACGCCCGGGTCGGTCTCCAGGCGGAGCCGGTCCTGCGGGTAGAGCGGGGTCAGCTTGTTGAACTCCGGGCGGCCGCGGCCGTGTTCGGGCGCCATGCCGTTGACGGAGTCCAGGCGGACCAGCGCGTTGAACTTCTCGCGCCGCTCGCCTTCCTTGGGCTGACGGACCGCACCGGTGATGTGGTCACCCTTGCGCAGGCCGTTCTTGCGGACCTGGGCGAGAGAGACGTACACGTCGTTCGGACCGGGCAGGTAGCCCGACGTACGGATGAAGGCGTAGTTGTCGAGGATGTCCAGGATGCCCGCGACGGGGATCAGGACGTCGTCCTCGTTGATCTGCGGCTCCGCGCTGCCCATCTCGTCGCGGCCACGACGGCCCCGGCGGTCGCGGTAGCGCCCGCGACGGCCACGACGGCCGCCCTCGAAGTCATCGTCGTCCTGCTGCTGGCCACGGTCCTGACGGCCGCCGCCCTGCTGCTGGTTCTGCTGCTGACCGCGCTGGCCGCCCTGCTGGTCGTCACCCTTGCGGCGGTCGCCTCGGTCACCGCGGTCGCCGCGGTCACGGTCGCGGCCGCGCTCACGGCGGTCGCGGCGGCGGCCCTCGCCACCGTCGGCGTCGCTCTTCGCGTCGCCCTGCTGCGCCTGCGGCTGCGCGGGCGTCTCGGCCTTCGGCTCGCTCTTCGCCTCGGCGGCGACCGTCTCGGGGGCGGCCGCGGGGGCGCCCGCCTCGGCGGTGGCGCGGCGACGGCGGCGCTCGGCCGGCGCGTCCTCTCCCCCACGCTCGGAAGCGCTCGCGCGGGAGGGGCCCCCAGCCGGCTGGCCGGGGATCTCGATCTGCTGCTGGGCCACGGCCTTCTCGGCGGGGGCCTCAGCCGCCTTCTCCGCCTTCTTCTCGGCGTCCTCGCCGGTACGGGCCTTGGAGGTGGCGCGGCGCTTGGGCTTGGTCTCGGTAGCGGCCTCCGCCTTGGGAGCCGCGGCACCTCCTCCGGCCTGCGCCTCCTTGATGACCTCGATCAGCTGGCTCTTGCGCATGCGCGCGGTGCCCCTGATGCCGAGGCCGGATGCGACCTGCTGCAGCTCGGCCAGCACCATGCCCTCGAGGCCGGTACCGCGGCGCCGCCGGGAGCCGGCACCGGTGGCAGGCGCGGAGGCGTCCGTGGCGGGCGCGGCAGCGGTCTCCTCGACACGTGCGCCCATCAGATCGGTGGTGTCGCTCACGAAGGGTCCTTCCCTGGAGCGGACGTCGGCCTGTCTGGCTCGGCGACCGGTTGTGCTTCTCCGGCTGCGGTCCTTGGTGTGTGGACCGTGCCGGGGCGGTGGTCCGCCCAAAAGTGGCGGAGGAAATATCTGGTGATGACGCTTCCCAGAGCTGTGGCACTCAGTGTCTGTGTCACTCGGCTCGGTCGCGCCGGTTCCGGAGCGTGCCCGGCAAGTCGCTCAGCGCCCGCGTACGAGGTACTGCCCGCGTACGTCGTACGAAACACAGTGCGGCTTGGGAGGCTCCCGGAAGAATGTCTGTCCCGGACGGGGACACGAAGCACCTCGCCATGGTGGGGTCGGGTGCAGACTTGAGGTTAACACTACCGGATCCAACAAACATTCCCCCTCTCGAAATCCGGCAACCGTGTGTCAGGTCGCAAGCGGCAGCACGCTCGCTCCCTGGGCGTCCAGCTCGAGCCGGTTCGCGGCCCAGCCGTCGCCTGCCAGATGGGCGACCTTGTCGGCGCTGTCGTCGTCGACCAACGCCAGAACGGTGGGGCCCGCACCGGAGATGACCGCCGGGACTCCGTCGGCCCGCAGCCGCTCCACCAGCGCCGCGCTCTCCGGCATCGCGGGCGCGCGGTACTCCTGGTGCAGACGGTCCTCGGTGGCGGGCAGCAGCAGCTCGGGGCGCCTGGTCAGGGCCTCGACGAGCAGGGCGGCACGGCCCGCGTTGGCGGCGGCGTCGACGTGCGGCACGGTGCGCGGCAGCAAGCCGCGCGCGGTCTCGGTGAGGACCGGCTTTGCGGGCACGAAAACCACCGGAACGATGGAATCGGCGGGATCCATCCTGATCGCGCGTGCGGCGCCGCCCTCCATCCAGGACAGGGTGAATCCGCCGAGCAGACAGGCCGCGACGTTGTCGGGGTGGCCCTCGATCTCGGTGGCGAGCTCCAGGAGGGCGGTGTCGTCGAGCTTGGCCTCGCCGCCTATGGTCACGGCACGCGCGGCGACGATGCCGGCGCTGATGGCGGCCGAGGAGGAGCCGAGCCCCCGGCCGTGCGGAATGCGGTTGGCGCAGACGATCTCGAGGCCGCGCGGCTGGCCGCCCAGCAGATCGAAGGCGGTGCGCAGGGACCGTACGAGAAGGTGGCTTTCGTCACGCGGGAGCGTCTCGCTGCCCTCACCCGCGATGTCGATGTGCAGCCCGGAGTCGGCCACCCGGACGACGACGTCGTCGTAGAGCCCCAGCGACAGGCCGAGGGCGTCGAAACCCGGGCCGAGGTTGGCGCTGGTGGCGGGGACGCGCACCCGGACGGCGGCGGCGCGGAAGGCTGGACCGGCCATCGCTCGATGACTCTCCTTGAGCTGCGTGATTGTCGAAGACATTCGATGACGTACGACGGACCCTGGAGCCGCGTCCGGCCGTGAGGCCGGCGGACGTGCCCCCTGCCGCTTGCGGGCCGCGGAGACGGCGCGGCCACGTGCCCCATGCGGAGGCATATGCGGCGGGCGGGTTCAGTACAGCCTATCGAAGGTGGGTTCTGTGGCGACATAGGGCGCACAGGAGGCGCACGATGCGTGTCGTAAGCCCCCTATGCACCCCCCCTAGGGAAGTTCCCCAGGTGAGCGCCCTCTGACTCGCGTACGCGAGCCTACTGCGACGGGGTGTGGCGCCGCTACGACGGGGTGCGGCGCCGCACGACGGCGTGCGGGCGCCCTCGTTCGCCCGCCCGTCTCTTACGCCAGCCCGAGCCGCTCGGCCGCCGTCGCCGCGTCGACCGGGACGGTGACCGGCTGCGGGGCGCCGGCGACGGCCCAGTCGGGGTCCTTCAGGCCGTTGCCGGTGACGGTGCAGACGATGCGCTGGCCCGGGTCGACCTTGCCCTGCTCGGCCGCCTTCAGCAGACCGGCCACGGACGCGGCGGAGGCGGGCTCCACGAAGACGCCCTCCTGCGAGGCCAACAGCCGGTAGGCGCGCAGGATTTCACGGTCCGTCACCTCGTCGATGAACCCACCGGACTCCTCCTTCGCCGCCAGGGCGAACTGCCAGGACGCCGGGTTGCCGATGCGGATGGCGGTGGCGATGGTCGACGGGTCCTTGACGACCTCGCCGCGCACGATGGGCGCCGAGCCGGAGGCCTGGAAACCCCACATGCGCGGGGTCTGCTTCGAGACACCGTCGGCGGCGTACTCCTTGTAGCCCTTCCAGTACGCGGTGATGTTGCCCGCGTTGCCCACCGGCAGGACGTGGATGTCGGGGGCGTCGCCGAGCATGTCCACGATCTCGAAGGAGGCCGTCTTCTGCCCCTCGATACGCACCGGATTGACCGAATTGACCAGCGCCACGGGGTAGTTGTCGCTCAGGTCGCGGGCGAGCGTGAGGCAGTCGTCGAAGTTGCCGTCGACCTGGAGGATCTTCGCGCCGTGGACGAGCGCCTGGCCCATCTTGCCGAGCGCGATCTTGCCCTGCGGGACGAGAACGGCCGAAACCATGCCCGCGCGCACGGCGTAGGCGGCGGCGGAGGCGGAGGTGTTGCCGGTGGAGGCGCAGATGACGGCCTTCGCCCCCTCCTCCTTGGCCTTGCTGATGGCCATGGTCATGCCGCGGTCCTTGAAGGACCCGGTGGGGTTGGCGCCCTCCACCTTGAGGTGGATCTCGCAGCCCGTGCGCTCGGAGAGCACCTGCGCGGGCACGAGGGGCGTGCCGCCCTCGCGGAGCGTCACGACCGGCGTGGTGTCGGAGACGGGCAGCCGGTCCCGGTACTCCTCGATGATTCCGCGCCACTGGTGGGTCATTGCTGGTTACTCTCCTTCAACCCGCATGATGCTGGCGACACCCCGCACGGTGTCGAGCTTGCGCAGCGCCTCCACGGTCCCGGTGAGGGCCGCGTCGGACGCACGGTGGGTGACGACGACGAGGGAGGCCTCGCCGTCCTTGCCCTGCTGGCGAACCGTATCGATCGACACACCGTGCTCCGCGAACACGGTCGCCACCTGGGCGAGAACGCCCGGTTTGTCGGCGACGTCGAGGCTGATGTGGTAGCGCGTGACGACGTCACCCATCGGCGACACGGTCAGGGCGGCGTACGCCGACTCGCCGGGCCCCGTTGCCCCGCTGAGCCGGTTGCGGCAGACGGCGACGAGGTCGCCGAGCACGGCGGACGCGGTCGGGGAACCGCCCGCGCCCGGGCCGTAGAACATGAGCTGACCGGAGGCGTCCGACTCCACGAACACGGCGTTGTACGCGCCGCGCACGGAGGCGAGCGGATGGGTCAGCGGAATCATGGCGGGGTGCACGCGCGCGGTGACCGACTGGCCGTCCCCGGCCCGCTCACAGATGGCGAGCAGCTTGATGGTGCAGCCCATCTCCTTGGCGGAGGCGAAGTCGGCCGCGGTCACCTCGGTCATGCCCTCGCGGTAGACGTCGTCGAGGCGCACGCGCGTGTGGAAGGCGATACCGGCGAGGATGGCGGCCTTGGCGGCGGCGTCGAACCCTTCGACATCGGCGGTGGGGTCGGCTTCCGCGTACCCCAGGGCGGTGGCCTCGTCGAGGGCCTCCTGGTACCCGGCCCCGGTCGAGTCCATCTTGTCGAGGATGAAGTTGGTCGTGCCGTTGACGATGCCGAGCACCCGGTTGACCTTGTCGCCGGCGAGGGACTCGCGCAGCGGGCGGATCAGCGGGATGGCGCCGGCGACGGCGGCCTCGTAGTAGAGGTCCTTGTCGTTCGCCTCCGCCGCCGCGTGAAGGGCGGCGCCGTCCTGGGCGAGGAGCGCCTTGTTGGCGGACACGACGGACGCGCCGTGCTCGAAGGCGGTGGTGATGAGGGTTCGGGCGGGCTCGATACCCCCGATGACCTCGACGACCACGTCGATGTCGCCGCGTTTGACGAGGGCGGTGGCGTCGGTGGTGATGAGCACGGGGTCGATGCCCTCACGGACCTTGGAGGGCCGCCGTACGGCCACACCAGCGAGCTCCACGGGGGCCCCGATCCGGGCGGCGAGATCGTCGGCGTGCGTCGTCATGATGCGCGCCACCTCTGAGCCGACAACTCCACAGCCCAGCAGCGCCACCTTCAGCGGACGCGTACGCATCATCCGACCTCGTTTCCTCATACCGTCTACGGTTGCACCAGTCTCACTCACCGGACGGGAGTTTCTGCCCTTCGTCCGGATCGTGAGACATCTATTTCATTTGTACAGGGGTGGAAGACAGGAGATCTTCCACCTGGGGTTGGGGACTACCCGACGTCGAGACGCAGGAGGTCCTCCTCCGTCTCCCGGCGGACGATCACCCGGGCCTCACCGTCGTTCACCGCGACGACGGGCGGCCGGAGCACGTGGTTGTAGTTGCTGGCCATGGACCGGCAGTAGGCACCCGTGGCCGGTACGGCGATGAGGTCACCCGGTGCCAGGTCGGCGGGAAGGAACGCGTCCTTCACGACGATGTCGCCGCTCTCGCAGTGCTTGCCGACGACGCGCGCGAGCATGGGCTCGGCCTCGCTCGTCCGGGACACGAGGGCGACGCTGTACTCCGCGTCGTACAACGCCGTACGGATGTTGTCGGACATGCCGCCGTCGACGGAGACGTACGTCCGCAGCCCGTCGAGGGGCTTGATGGTGCCGACCTCGTAGAGCGTGAAGGCGGTCGGGCCGACGATGGCGCGCCCGGGCTCGACGGAGATACGGGGAGTGCGCAGCTTGGCGGCCTCGCACTCACGGGTGACGATCTCGGTGAGCGCCTTGGCGATCTCGTGGGGCTCACGGGGGTCGTCGTCACTCGTGTACGCGATCCCGAGCCCACCCCCGAGGTCGATCTCCGGCAGCTCGACACCGTGCTCGTCGCGGATGTCCTTGAGCAGCCCGACGACGCGGTGCGCGGCGACCTCGAAGCCGGACATGTCGAAGATCTGCGACCCGATGTGGCTGTGAATCCCGATGAGCTCGAGCCCGTCGAGCTGAAGCGCCCGCCGCACGGCCTCGGCGGCCTGCCCCCCGGCGAGCGGAATGCCGAACTTCTGGTCCTCGTGGGCGGTGGCGATGAACTCGTGCGTGTGCGCCTCGACCCCGACGGTGATACGGATCTGGACGCGCTGGCGCTTGCCCAGGGACTGGGCGACATGCGCGACCCGCACGATCTCCTGGAAGGAGTCGAGGACGATCCGTCCGACGCCGGCGTCGATGGCCCTGGTGATTTCGTCCACGGACTTGTTGTTGCCGTGGAAGGCGATGCGGTCGGCGGGCATACCGGCGGACAAGGCCGTGGTGAGCTCGCCGCCGGAACAGACGTCGAGGTTGAGCCCCTCCTCGTGCAGCCAGCGCACGACGGCGCGGGAGAGGAACGCCTTGCCGGCGTAGAAGACGTCGGCGTCGGCCCCGAAGGCGCCGCGCCAGGCCCGGGCCCGGGCGCGGAAGTCGGCCTCGTCGAGGATGTAGGCGGGGGTGCCGTGCTCCTCGGCGAGGGTCTTCACGTCGATACCGCCGACGGTGACGGTGCCTTCGGCGTTACGGGCGACGGTCTGGGCCCACACCTTGGGGTCGAGGTCGTTGAGGTCGGCGGGCGGGGCGGCGTAGTGGCCCTCGGGGAGGACGTCGGCGTGACGGGGCCCGGCGGGGTGTGCGGAACGGCTCATCGTTCTTCTCTTCGGCTCTCTCAGAGGTGGTCGGGTGCGTCGATGCCGAGCAGGGACAGGCCACCGGCCAGCACCGTCCCGGCGGCTTCGGCAAGGGCGAGCCGGGCACGGTGGGCGGCCGAGGGTTTCTCCGCGCCTCGGGGGAGGACGGCGGGCAGCAGGGGGAGGACGGCATCGGCGACGGTGACGAGGTGCCGGGCGAGACGGTCGGGGGTGCGGTGCGCTGCCGCTTGGGCGAGGACCCGGGGGTGGTCGCCGAGGGCGATGTCGAGCTCGCGAGTGCCCGGTACGGCGCCGGGTTCGGCGCCGTACCCCAGATCGGCGGCGTTGCGCCGCAGGCCACGGGTGCGGGCGTGGGCGTACCGGACGCGGAAGAGGGGGTTGTCCTCGCGCTGGACGAGGTGGTCGTCGGTGATGCGGGGCCGGTCGTGGGCGGCGGGGTGGAGGAGGGCCCAGCGGGCGGCGTCGCGGCCGAGCGGGAGGGGGTCGGCGGGGGCCGGGACGGGTCGTACGTTGACGTCGAGCGGGGCGGGCGCGCCGGGCAGCCCGTGCGCGTCGACGCGCACGCCGAGCACGGTCTCCCACTCCGCCTCGGGCCGGGCCTCACAGCTGGTGCGGACCTGGACGCCCTGTGAGCGCAGCAGCCGGGCGACGACAGCCATGACAACGACGGCGCGTACCTCGTGCGGACTGTGCAGCTGGACGACCTGCCCGGTGGGCCTGTCGGCGAACCCGTATCTCGGTCCGCGCCGCAGGATCTCCGCGACGAGGGCGGTGGGCGCGGTGTCACCCAGGCTGATGTTGATGAACCCCGGCCCGGTGACGACTACGTCCCGTACGCCGTCGCTGTCGGCGAGCCGTGTCCTGAGGATCTCGGCGACGCGCAGGGGCGGCTGCCCGGCCGGGCGGGCGAGCTGGAGGGCGATGTTGGTGGCGTAGTCGCCACAGCCACCGGGCCCGGGAGCCGTCACGACGGCCCGCTCCGGCACGGCGACCTGCAACTCCCCGTCATCGACAGCACGACGCACCGCGCGCAGCACGGTACGGGAGAGCTCGACGGGGGTCACGGGACAAGCGTATGGGAGGAGGGGGGTGGGTATGCGAACGGGTTTGGCAGGGGTCCCGCGATGTGGACGGGCGGGGGCGGGCGCGCCGGGCAGCCCGTGCGCGTCGACGCGC
>NZ_JOFS01000025.1 GCF_000719285.1 Streptomyces bicolor
GCACGCTGTTGAGTTCTCAAGGAACGGACGCTTCCTTTGTACTCACCCTCTCGGGCTTTCCTCCGGGCGCTTCCCTTCGGTCTTGCGTTTCCGACTCTATCAGATCTTTTCTCGATCCGATTTCCTCGGCGCTTTCCAGGTTCTCGCTTTCGCGTTTCCCTTTCCGGCGGTTCCGACTTTATCAGAAGTTCCGGACCGGACTGACCGGCCACTCATTTCCGAATCATCGGGAGGGGCTTCTTGGGAATCGATGTTCCACTGAAGCAGATAGATGCTCACTCGGCCCGGCTGGACTAGGTCCATCTCCAGGCAACTGTTCAAATCTACCTCCCCAGTCGCTCCGTGTCAACGGCTCTTGTGGGGCGAAGAGGAGACTAGCAGTTCAACGGGTGTGTCCGCACATCAGGCCGCTGTTGGAACGGCAGCGCTGCGCTCGGCCGCCTCGACGTCGCCCGTCTCTCCGGCTCGGGCAGCACGGCCACCGAGGACGTAGACGTATGCGAGGAAGGCAAGCTCTGCGACGACACCGATGGTGATGCGCGCCCATGTCGGCAGGCCCGACGGGGTGACGAAGCCTTCGATGGCACCCGAGACGAAGAGGACCAGAGCGAGGCCTATCGCCATGCCGATCGCGGCTCGGCCTTCCTCGGCGAGGGCTGTGCGTCGGGTGCGGGGGCCGGGGTCTATGAGAGTCCAGCCAAGGCGCAGGCCGGTGCCGGCTGCTACGAAGACCGCGGTCAGCTCGAGGAGACCGTGCGGCAGGACAAGGCCGAGGAAGGTGTCCAGGCGTCCCGCCGAGGACATCAGACCGAAGCCGACAGCGAGGTTGAGCATGTTCTGGAAGAGGATCCAGAGGACCGGGAGGCCGAGGAAGACGCCCAGGATCAGGCAGAGGGCGGCGGCCCAGGCGTTGTTCGTCCAGACCTGGGCGGCGAAGGAGGCCGCGGGGTGGCTGGAGTAGTACGTCTCGTACTGGCCGCCGGGGCGGGTGAGCTCGCGAAGTTCGTTGGGGGCCGCGATGGTCGCCTGCACTTCGGGGTGGGTGCCGATCCACCAGCCCAGGAGGGCTGCGACGAGGGTGGAGAGGAGTGCTGTGGGTACCCACCAGTGGCGCGAACGGTAGACCGCGGCTGGGAAACCGTGGGCGAGGAAGCGGGTGACGTCGCGCCACGAGGCGCGTCGTGTGCCTGTCACGGCACTGCGCGCGCGTGCCACCAGCTGGCTGAGCCGGCCCGTCAACTGGGGATCGGGGGCGCTGGACTGGATCAGGGAGAGGTGGGTGGCGGTGCGCTGGTAGAGGGCGACGAGTTCGTCGGCCTCTGCGCCGGTGAGACGGCGCTGGCGCCCGAGCAGGGCTTCGAGGCGGTCCCACTCGGCTCGGTGGGCGGTGACGAAGACGTCGAGGTCCATCTGCTTTCCTGCTCCCCGGCTGTTCGTCGGCGACTCGTCGTGGATGTCAGCTTGTCGTACTGCGGCGCGATGCGCCCTCAGCTTGGCAGACTGGCCATTCGAGGGGCAGGTCAGGGGAAGGATGGACGGTGTGAGTGAGCTGGTCACGGGTGAGGCGGTGGCCCTTGAGTTGCGCCCCGCGAAGCTGCCCAGCAGGGCGCTGGCCGTCCTGGTCGATCTGGCGGTGGCCGTGATCGCCTATATCGCCGTGACCATTGGCGTAGTAGCTGCCACCGCCTCTCTGGACGAGGCTGCGCAGACCGCGCTGTCGATCGCGACGTTCGTCCTACTGCTGGTCGGCGGGCCGATCGCGGTGGAGACGCTCAGCCATGGGCGTTCGCTCGGGAAGTTGGCGTGCGGGCTGCGGGTGGTTCGTGACGACGGCGGGCCGATCCGGTTCCGGCACGCGCTGGTTCGGGGTCTCATCGGTGTGATCGAGATTCTGATGACGCTCGGAGTCGTCGCCGTCATCGCTTCACTGGTGTCCGCGCGCGGGCGGCGGCTCGGTGATGTCTTCGCCGGGACTCTTGTCGTGCGGGAACGCGTGCCCCTCGCGCGGACGGGCTTCGTTCCCCCGCCTCCGCCCTGGTTGGCCGGACGGTTCTCGGGGCTTGATCTGTCTGCGGTTCCCGATGGGCTGTGGCTCGCGATTCGCCAGTACCTGACGCGCATGCAGCAACTGGACCCCCAGGTCGGTTGGAGGATGGCGGAACAGCTCGCGACGGACCTCGCGGCGCGGACGGGTACCCCGGCGCCTCAGGGCGTGCCGCCGGCCGCGTATCTGGCGGCTGTTCTGCAGGAACGGCAGACGCGAGAGGCTCGGCGCGCCTTCGGGAACGGGCCGGGGTCGGGTCGGGCGGCTGCTGGTGTCGGTGCTGTGGGTGGTGCCGGCGCTGTGGTGAGCGGGGCGGGGCCTGCCGCTGGTGCACCGGGTCCGTACGGCCCGCCGGTCGTCCCACCCGGCGCTGTGCCTCCGCCGGGCGCGTACGGCGTGGGGGCTGCTGCGGTCGGCGGTCAGCTGGGAGTGGGACCGGTAGTGGATCGTTCCCCCGTACCGCAGGACGTCGTAGAGCAGGCCCCGGCGCCGCAGGACGCGTCATCGGCCGATGGTCCCGCCACCGGGTTCGTGCCACCGGCGTAGGTCTTCTCCTCCCTCCAAGCGCATCGCCGCGACGGACTTGCGGTCGCGCGGTCCAACCCGACCGTGCGATCTTCCTGACTCC
Organism: Streptomyces bicolor; assembly: GCF_000719285.1. Lineage (GTDB taxonomy): Bacteria > Actinomycetota > Actinomycetes > Streptomycetales > Streptomycetaceae > Streptomyces > Streptomyces bicolor. Next base: position 2,673 of record NZ_JOFS01000025.1, read on the forward strand.
TCGGTCCGCTCCCCAACCGGCTCTCCCATCGACCCATCTGCGCGGCCTCGCTCAAGCGAACGTGGACGGCGGCGATTCCAGGTCCTCCAGTTCGAGGCCGGGGGCCGCCAGGACCACGTCGCCCGCGATGTGTACGGCGTGCTGCTCGCCCGTGTCCAGGGCTGTGACCTGGTATTCGTCCACGGTCAGGGGGGTGTTGTCAGTGGCGTGTGTTTCTCTGTTCACCAAGGCCCAGGACTGGTCCACGGTGCGCGGGGCGAGGACCGGGTCCGTGAAGGCCACAAGGCGTACCCGGGTTGCCGAGGCGGAAGGGGTGAGGCGCAGGAGACGAGTGGTGGCGATGAGGAACGCCGGGGATGTGCCGGTGAAGGCATGGGCGCGCACATTGCCTTCGGTGGCGTGAGCCCCGGTGGGGTCGGTACGGACCCAGGTGACGCCGTCGAGGGCGGCACCGCGTACCTGCCAGCCGCCGGCGTGGAGTTCGAGACGGATGGGGCGGCCGAGTTCGTCCAGGGCGAGGTCGACGGAGCCGCTGTGATCGCCCGCGGGAGTGGTCAGCTGGGAGACGTAGCGCCAGCCGGAAGGGCCGGGGGCGCAGTGGAAGTGCTCTTCTGCGAGGGGGGTGTGATCGTGCGGATCGTGGAGCGAATATCGGCCGCGGGGCATCGGGGTCCTGGGGCTTGACGGGTTGGTCCGGTTACACGGCCGACGGGCCGCATGAGCCAAAGGGGCAGGCCCCCGGCACGGGGGTGCGGGGGCCTGCCTCTGAGGACGTGCTGCTGAAGGACGCGCCAGTGCACGGGCGCGCCCGCCGGGAGCCATCGTGCGGACCGCGCTCGCCGGAGGTTGCCGTACGCCGTACGAATTCCGTCGCACGGCAACCTGGCTCACACCGTTCGGCGCCGACTGGTCGGTCCGGTGACGGTTCGGCTCAGTAGCGGTAGTGGTCCGGCTTGTACGGGCCCTCGACCTCGACGCCGATGTACGCGGCCTGCTCGGGGCGGAGCGTCGTCAGCTTCACGCCGAGCGAGTCCAGGTGGAGGCGGGCGACCTTCTCGTCCAGGTGCTTGGGCAGCGTATACACACCGGTCGGGTAGGCGTCGGGCTTGGTGAACAGCTCGATCTGGGCCAGCGTCTGGTCCGCGAAGGAGTTGGACATCACGAACGACGGGTGGCCGGTGGCGTTGCCCAGGTTCAGCAGGCGCCCCTCGGACAGGACGATGATCACCTTGCCGTCGGGGAAGGTCCAGGTGTGGACCTGGGGCTTCACCTCGTCCTTGACGATGCCCGGGATCTTCGCGAGGCCGGCCATGTCGATCTCGTTGTCGAAGTGGCCGATGTTGCCGACGATGGCCTGGTGCTTCATCTTGGCCATGTCCGAGGCCATGATGATGTCCTTGTTGCCGGTCGTGGTGATGAAGATGTCGGCCTTGTCGATGACCTCGTCGAGGGTCGTGACCTGGTAGCCGTCCATCGCCGCCTGGAGGGCGCAGATCGGGTCGATCTCGGTGACGATCACGCGGGCGCCCTGCCCGCGCAGGGACTCCGCGCAGCCCTTGCCCACGTCGCCGTAGCCGCAGACGACCGCGGTCTTGCCGCCGATGAGGACGTCGGTGGCGCGGTTGATGCCGTCGATCAGGGAGTGACGGCAGCCGTACTTGTTGTCGAACTTCGACTTGGTGACGGCATCGTTGACGTTGATCGCCGGGAACAGGAGGGTGCCGTCGCGCTGCATCTCGTACAGGCGGTGGACGCCGGTCGTGGTCTCCTCGGTCACGCCGCGGATCTCGGACGCCAGCTGGGTCCACTTCTGGGGGTTCTCCCCCAGGGTGCGGTGGAGCAGTTGGAGGATGACGCGGTGCTCGTCGGACTCGGCGGTCTCGATGGCCGGGACCTGGCCGTCCTTCTCGTACTCGACGCCCTTGTGGACGAGGAGGGTGGCGTCACCGCCGTCGTCCAGGATCATGTTCGGGCCGCCGGTGGGGGTGTTCGGCCAGGTCAGGGCCTGCTCCGTGCACCACCAGTACTCCTCCAGGGTCTCGCCCTTCCAGGCGAAGACCGGGACGCCCTGCGGGTTGTCCACCGTGCCGTTCGGGCCGACGGCGATGGCGGCGGCCGCATGGTCCTGGGTGGAGAAGATGTTGCAGGACGCCCAGCGGACCTCGGCGCCCAGGGCGACCAGGGTCTCGATGAGGACGGCGGTCTGCACGGTCATGTGCAGGGAGCCGGTGACGCGGGCGCCGGCCAGGGGCTGCGCCTCGGCGTACTCCTTGCGGATCGCCATCAGGCCGGGCATCTCGTGCTCGGCGAGGGTGATCTCCTTGCGGCCGAACTCGGCCAGGGAGAGGTCGGCGACCTTGAAGTCCTGTCGGTTCTCGACAGTCGTCATTGCGAGCTGCTCCTCGGGGTTGGGTCGAGGGTGGGTACGGCTGGTCTGCGCGGCGGCGGTAACCGGGGTGCCCGAAGAGGACACAGGCATGCCCGCGTACGCGCAGCGCAGTCCGTCGGAGGCCCTCTCTCCCTCGGTCGGTCCGTGTCGGGACCGCCCGACCGCCATCAGCAGCGACGTCTGGCTCTGTCCCAAGCTACACCGGGAGGTCCGGGCGGCCCCAGTCCGCCTACGTACGGATCGCGCCATCAAGGGGCTGTGGGCGGTTGGGGCGAGGTTTGTTCATGGGGTGGTGGCGGGTGGGTGGCGTCGAGTGTGGGGGCGATGGGCGGGAGCGATAACAGGACACCAACGAACGGCCGCCAGGAGGCGGCGAACCGGGATTATTAGGGATCTTCGGGCCTTTGAGCCTGCGGCTAGGTGGTGCAGGATGCCCAGGAGATCTGAACAACTGATCGATCTTGCGGAGCGTCCGGGACGGCGATTCCGCATGACAAAGGCGTTAGGAGATCGATGTGACCAGTCCGGCCGGCCCTCCCCCCACGGGCAGCGGCGGTGGCGAGCGGAAGCGGTTGAAGCTGCTCGCGGTGACCGCGTGCCCGACCGGCATCGCCCATACGTACATGGCGGCTGAGAAGCTCGCGCAGGCGGGCGAGAGCCACGGTATCGACATGAAGGTGGAGACCCAGGGATCCATCGGGGCTGAAAATGTTCTCGATGACAACGATGTCAAAACCGCCGACGGCATCATCGTCGCCGCGGACAAGGACGTGGACCTGAGCCGTTTCGTGGGCAAGCGGGTCCTCACCGTCGGGGTGACGGAGGGCATTCACCACCCGGAGCGGTTGATCGAGCAGGTGCTGTCGGCGCCCGTGCACACGGCAGGGGGCGCCCCCACGGCCTCCGCGGCCGGCCGTGGCAAGGAGCGGAGCGTCGGGTACAAGGCGTTGATGAACGGGGTCAGTTACATGATCCCGTTCGTCGTGGTCGGCGGACTGTTGATCGCGATCTCGCTCTCGCTCGGCGGGCACACGGACCCGTCCGGCGGTCTGGTCATCCCGAAGGACTCCTTCTGGATGGACGTGAACAACATCGGCGTCATCGGCTTCACGCTGATGGTGCCGATCCTGTCCGGCTACATCGCGTATGCGATCGGGGACCGCCCCGCCCTCGTGCCCGGCATGATCGGTGGCTGGATCGCCAACACCGGTGAGCTGTACGACTCCAAGGCCGGGGCGGGCTTCATCGGGGCGATCGTGACCGGCTTCCTCGCCGGGTACCTGGTGCTGTGGATCAAGAGGGTCAAGGTCCCGAAGTTCGTGCAGCCGATCATGCCGATCATCGTGATCCCGATCGTGGCGACCACGGCGCTCGGGCTGTTCTTCATCTACGTCATCGGCAAGCCGATCTCCTGGGTGTTCGAGCATCTGACCAGCTGGCTGAGTGGGATGACGGGCACCAGCGCCGTTCTGCTCGGCGCGATCCTCGGGCTCATGATCGCGTTCGACATGGGCGGGCCGGTCAACAAGACGGCGTTCCTGTTCGGTGCCGGGCTCATCGCGACCGGCAACCAGACGGTCATGGGCATGTGCGCGGCCGCGATCCCCGTCATGCCGCTGGGTCAGGGCCTGGCCACGCTGATACGGAAGCGGCTGTACACCGAGCAGGAGCGGGAGACGGGGCTCGCCTCGCTCTTCATGGGCTGCTTCGGTATATCCGAGGGAGCGATCCCGTTCGCCGCGGCGCGACCCGCGCAGGTCATCCCCGCCAACATGCTGGGCGGCGCGGTCGCCGGCGCCATCGCCGGGATCGCGGGCGTCGAGGACGCGGTGCCGCACGGCGGGCCGATCGTGGCCGTGCTGGGCGCGGTGAGCGGCGTGCCGATGTTCTTCGCGGCCGTGGTGATCGGCTCGGTCGTCACGGCGCTGACCACGGTCGCCCTGGTCGACCTGCGTGAGCGCGGGCGGCGTGGGGAGGCGTTCGCCGACACGGGTACGGCCGGACCCGCGCCGGCGCCCGCGCTGGTCGGGGCGGCGGGTGTCGGAGCGCCGGGGACCGGTGCCGACGGTGCGGTGCCGGGTGCCGGGGCCGTCGTAACGCAGCGGGGCGTACGTGAGCCGGAGGCTGTCGACGTCGCCGGTGCCGGTGACGTTCCGGGCGGGGTTCTCTCGGGCTATCTCACCGAGCGGACCGTGAAGGTCGAACTCGACGCCGCCGACAAGGAGTCCGCGATCCGGGAGATGGCGGGGCTGCTCGCGCGTACCGGCAGGGTCGCGGATGTGGACGAGTTGGTGGCGACCGCGCTGCGGCGGGAGGCGCAGGGGACCACGGGTCTCGGTGAGGAGATCGCGATTCCGCATGCCAAGACGGATGCGGTCACCGCACCGGTCGTCGGTTTCGCGCGGTCCGCGGAGGGCGTCGAGTGGGGCTCGCCGGACGGTACGAAGGCGAGGCTGGTGTTCATGATCGCCGTACCGGAGGCGGCCGCGGGTGACGAGCATCTGCGGATTCTGGCGCTGCTGTCGCGGAAGTTGATGGACGCGGGGTTCCGGGAGCGGTTGCTGGCCGCGTCGGATGCGTCGTCCGTCCTCGGAGTACTGCGCGAAGTCGGGTAGCCGCGCGAAGCCGGGTAACCACGCGATCGGGTCAGTGTCCGTACGGGGGGCGCGGGCCCGCATCGCACGTTCACAGACGCCCGCTACTCTCAGCGCCCGCGGATGGGCCGCATGGGGAGGAACGAGATGTCGGGCAAGGGGCGGGGACTGGGGATCGCAGCCATCGTGGTGGGGCTGGTGGGGTTGTTGCTGGGGCTTGGCGGTCTCGGCTATGCCCGGCAGGCCTTCGGTGGCTCCGTCGTGTCGAGCGACAGCATGACGCCGACGTACGGGCCGGGCGACCGGATCTTCTACGAGCGGATCGACGGAAGCGAGGTGCGGCCCGGGGATGTCGTGCTGCTCTCGGCGCCGGACCGGTACGGCTTCGACGGTCTGGTGATGATGCGGGTCATCGGCGCGGGCGGCGACCGCGTGGCGTGCTGCACCGGGGAGGGAGCGGGTGCGCGCGTCACCGTGAACGGGAAGCCGCTCGAGGAGCCGTATGTGAAGGGCGGGGACGTGCACGGCGGGTACCCCGCGCGTTACGACGTGGAGGTTCCCGACGGGCGGCTGTTCATGCTGGGCGACCACCGCGCGAACTCGCGTGACTCGCGGGCCTTCCTCGACGATCAGGGCGGGACGCTTCCGGTGTCCGCGATCCGGGGAAGGGTGATCGACGACTACACCGTGCCGGCGGTACTCGGAACGGCGATGGTGCTCGGCGTGGTGCTGGTGCTCGTCGGCGTCGGGCTGGGGATCGCCGCCCTCGTCGTGCGACGGAGGGCACGGGCCATGGTGCCGCCCCCGCCGCCATGGGCGGTGCAGGTCTGAGGAAGCGGCCGCAGGACAAGGCCGAGGGGCCCGCCGGGATTCCGGCGGGCCCCTTCTGTGTCAGTCGGGTCAGTGCTCGTCACCATGCGATGCCGGTCCCCCGGGCGTCGCGTCGCGGTCGGCGCCCTTGGCTGCCTCGGCCTCGCTGTAGATGTCGGGCTCGAGGTAGATGACGCGGGCGATCGGTACGGCCTCGCGGATGCGGGCCTCGGCGGCGTCGATGGCGGCGGCGATCTCGGCGGCCGTGGCCTCGCGCCGGACGGCGATCTTGGCGGCGACCAGGAGTTCCTCGGGACCGATGTGCAGCGTGCGCATGTGGATGATGCGGGTGACCGCCTCGCCGTCGACGACGGCGGCCTCGATCTTCTGGACCTCCTCGACACCCGCGGACTCGCCGAGCAGCAGCGACTTGGTCTCGATGGCCAGGACGACCGCGATCAGGACGAGCAGGACGCCGATGCAGATGGTGCCGATGCCGTCCCAGACACCGTCGCCGGTGATCAGGGCCAGGCCGACGCCACCCAGGGCGAGGATCAGGCCGACCAGCGCGCCGAGGTCCTCCAGGAGGACGACGGGCAGCTCAGGGGCCTTGGCGTGGCGGACGAACTCTTTCCAGGACTTCCTGCCCCGCAGGACGTTGGACTCCTTGATGGCCGTCCGGAAGGAGAACGTCTCGGCGATGATCGCGAAGACGAGCACGCCGACCGGCCAGTACCAGTGCTCGATCTCGTGCGGGTGCTTGATCTTCTCGTAGCCCTCGTAGAGGGCGAACATGCCGCCGACCGAGAACAGGATGATCGAGACGAGGAAGGCGTAGATGTAACGCTCGCGGCCGTAACCGAAGGGGTGCTGCGGGGTCGCCTCGCGCTGCGCCTTCTTGCCGCCGACCAGCAGCAGGGCCTGGTTGCCGGAGTCGGCGAGCGAGTGCACGCCCTCGGCGAGCATCGACGACGAACCGCTGAACGCGAACGCCACGAACTTCGATGCCGCGATCGCGAGGTTGGCGGCGAGTGCCGCCACGATCGCCTTGGTACCGCCTGACGCGCTCATGTGTCGCGTTGTCCCTTCGCCTTCGTATGCGTGCGTACGCCGTGCAGGACGTCGCCTGTCAACGGGCGCTGTGTCAGAGGCTTCGCCCGTCGTCTGCCGCAGGCTTCGTCCGTCTTCGGCTTTGCCCGTCCTTTGCCGGTGGGCCATTGTTGCAGCCCGGTCCGACAACGGCGCGCCGGGTCGTCGGATGGCCTCGGTCAGGCGACGACCGTGGCCCGGAAGACCGTACCGGCCCCGGACACTTCGGCCTTTTCGCCCGCCGGGACGAAGACGGAGCCGCCGGGCGTCAGTTCGTGCTCCCCCGCGCGGACGGAACCCGCGGTGCACAGCAGGATCTGCGGGGTCGCGCGCGTGAGGTCGTGGGCGGCGGTGCCCTCCGGGAGGACGTACCGGGACAGGCGGAACTCGTCGATCGGGGTCTCGTAGACCTCCTCGCCGTCCGGGGACGCCTCCGGGCGCAGCACACCCGGGTCACTCGCTTCGAAGCGGACGATGCGCAGGAGTTCGGGGACGTCGACGTGCTTGGGGGTGAGGCCGCAGCGCAGGACGTTGTCGGAGTTGGCCATGATCTCGACGCCGAGGCCGTTGAGGTAGGCGTGCGGGATGCCGGCGCCGAGGTACAGGGCCTCGCCGGGCTGCAGGCGGACGTAGTTGAGGAGCATCGCGGCGATGACGCCGGAGTCGCCGGGGTAGTGGTGGGCGATGTCGGCGTACGGGGCGTAGGCGCCGCCGAGGCGGGAGCAGGCGGCCGCGGCCTCGGCGACGGTGCTTGCCATGTCGTCCGGGTCGGCGGTGAGGATCGCGGTGAGCACCTCGCGCAGGGCCGCGTCCTCGGGGTGCGCGTGCAGCAGGTCGACGTACGGCTTGAGGGAGTCGACACCGAGGCCGTCGAGCAGGTCGGCGGCCTCGACGGGGTCGCGGAAGCCGCACAGGCCGTCGAACTCGGTGAGCGCGCAGATCAGTTCGGGCTTGTGGTTGGCGTCCTTGTAGTTGCGGTGGCCCGCGTCCACGGGGATGTTGCGCCGCTCCTCGTCCTCGTAACCCTCCTTGGCCTGCTCCAGGTTGGGGTGCACCTGGAGGGAGAGCGGGGCGCCGGCGGCGAGGATCTTGAGGAGGAAGGGCAGGCGGGGGCCGAACTTCGCCACGGCCGCGGCGCCGAGCTCGCGCTCCGGGTCGGCCTCGATGACCTCGACGAGCGTCCCGCGCGCGGTGCGCGAGGGTGCGCCCGGGTGTGCGCCCATCCACATCTCCGCCTGCGGTTCGCCGGTCGGCTCGACTCCGAGGAGCTTCGGGATCGCGGTGGTGGAACCCCAGGCGTAGGGGCGGACGGTGTTGTCGAGGCGGTCCATGCGGTTGTCTGCCTGCTCTCTGTGCGGACGGCGTGGGTTCTCTTCGGGTAGGACGCGGGTTCGCCTTGTGTACGACTGCCGGTTCCTTGTGCGTACGGCTGCCAGGGCGCCCTGGGATAGATCAGGCTCCCGAGGCGAGCGCCAGGTAAACGGCGGCGAAATCCGTGATGGCGATCAGTTCCGCGAGCGTCTCGAGTTCGCCGCCGGCCTCCGGCTCCAGTTCGCTGATCGGCGTGTCATGGCTCAGGGCCAGGTCGCGGGCGGCGGGCGCGGCGGTGATTCCGCCGATCGGGCGGTCGCGCAGCAGCAGCACGCGCGCGTGCAGTGCCGGTGTCTCCTCCACGCGGTCGCGGAAGAAGTCGTCCGGGTCGGCGCTCGCGGCGAGCCGGCCGGCGAGCAGGGCGCTGTGCGAGGCGAGTGCCTCGGGCAGTTCGGCGACGAGAGCGGGGTGGCCGGAGAGCTCGGCGAGCGCGGCGGCGAAACGGCGGCCGGCCGGGCCGGCGGAGACGCCCTCGGTCCAGATCAGGGGAAGCGCGTCGGCGAGTTCGGCCGCCAGGGTCTTGGCGGGGTTGCTGTACGTCGCGATGGCGGGGCCGCAGCGTTCGGCGATGTGGTCGAGGCGGTCGGCGATCTTCTCGAGGGCCTCGGGCGGGGCGGCGAGCAGGCCGGTGCGGTCCAGGAGCGCCAGGAGCGGGGTGAGCAGCGCCCACAGGACGCCGGGGGCGGAGGCGGCGAGGGGTGTGTCCTGCTCGTAGGGGGCGGTCGCCATCGGGACGAACAGGCCGTGGTTGTCGTGCACCGCTTCGGTGAGCGGGGAACGGGCGGGGGCCACGGCGACGACCGTGCAGCCGCGGCGGTACGCCTGCTCGGCGAGGAGGCTCAGGCCGGGTTCGCTGCCGTCGGGGGTGGCGATCAGCACCAGGTCCACGGAACCGGCCCAGCCCGGCAGCTCCCAGCGCAGGGCGCCCGCCGCGGGGGCGACGCCGGAAGGAGCCAGTCGGGTGACCGGGCTGGTGGCGCCGGCGAGTGTGCCGAGGAGATCGGCGACGCAGGTGGCGGCGGCGCCGGGGCCCGCGATCAGGATGGCGCGGGGGCGGCCGTCGGGCTTGAGGTCGTTGACGCCGGCCTCGGCGGCGTGCCGGGCGGCGGTGCGGACGCGGGCGCCTGCCTCGGCCGCGCCGCGGAGCAGGGCGCGGTGGTCGGCCTCGGCGAGCGCCTCCGGCGCGTCGAGCAGCGATTCGTCGAGCATGGGCGACAGCCTCCGATCGCCGGGTCTTGTGGGGCGGGGCGGGTGTCTTGCGCGGGTGTGTTCGCCGGGGGGTGCTCGGTGGCGGGCGGCTTTGGAGTGGGTTTGCTTGGGGTGGGGGTTGTGCCGCCGGTTTGCGGATGTGGGTGCGGGTGCCCGTTTAACAGGTGCTGGTAGCGGTTTGCGAGTGCCGGTTCGTGGGTGCGGGTTGCGGTGGCCGGTCGTCTTCGCTTCGGTGACTGTGGCGTCCGGCCAGTGGTTGTGGCGTCTTTGCGAGGGTGGCCGTGGCGTATCCGCGCCGGTGGCTGGGGCGTGTTCATGCCGGTGGTCATGGCGCCTCTACGACGGTGACCTTGGCGTCCTTACGCCGGTGGCCTCCGTACGCCGGTGGCCTTCGCCTCGCGTCATGCGGGGCGGCGGGCCTCGTCCACGAGCAGGACGGGGATGCCGTCGCGGACGGGGTACGCCAGGCCGCAGTCCTGGCCGGTGCAGATCAGCTCGGCGTCCTGCTCCTTGAGGGGGGCGTGGCAGGCCGGGCAGGCGAGGATCTCCAGGAGGGCGGCTTCCAGGGGCATGAGGGGTCCCTTCTGGGGTGGTTGGGTGCGGTACGTGCGTGTGTGCGGATGTGCCTGGTCAGCGTACCGCCGGTGGGGGCGGGGTGCCGGGGTTGGGCGGGGGAGGGGGTCTGGGGGGCGGGTGGGGGTGCGCGTTTGGTTTTCTCGCCCCCGCCGCCGCCCCTACCCGTCCCATCCTGAAGGGGTGCCGTCCCTTCGACCCCGGTCCCTTCTGGGGGCTGCCGCCCCCAGACCCCCGCTTCGGCCCCTAAAGGGCCTCGTCCTCGAACGCCGGACGGGCTGGGCGGTGCGGACCGGCGCCTAGAGGTGAGCTTGCTTGGGCTCAGCCTCTGATGATCCCCAACGCCTCGTCCCGCACCTTCGCCATCGTCGCCTCGTCCCGCGCCTCCGCGTTCAGGCGGAGCAGGGGTTCCGTGTTGGACGGGCGGACGTTGAACCACCAGTCGGCGGCCGTGACGGTCAGGCCGTCGAGTTCGTCCAGTTCCACGCCCTCCTGGCCCTCGTATGCGGCCTTGATGGCTGCCAGGCGGCCCGCCTGGTCGGCGACCGTGGAGTTGATCTCGCCGGAGCCGGCGTAGCGGTCGTACTGGGCGACCAGCGACGAGAGGGGGCCCTCCTGGCCGCCGAGGGCCGCGAGGACGTGGAGGGCGGCCAGCATGCCCGTGTCGGCGTTCCAGAAGTCCTTGAAGTAGTAGTGGGCGGAGTGCTCGCCGCCGAAGATCGCGCCGGTCCTGGCCATCTCGGCCTTGATGAAGGAGTGGCCGACGCGGGTGCGGACCGGGGTGCCGCCGTTCTCCTCGACGACTTCCGGCACCGACCAGGACGTGATCAGGTTGTGGATGATCGTGCCCTTGCCGCCGTGCTTGGCGAGCTCGCGCGAGGCGACCAGGGCGGTGATGGCGGACGGGGAGACCGGGGCGCCGTGCTCGTCGACGACGAAGCAGCGGTCGGCGTCGCCGTCGAAGGCGATGCCGAGGTCGGCCGATTCTTCGCGGACCCGCTTCTGGAGGTCCACGATGTTCGCCGGGTCCAGGGGGTTGGCCTCGTGGTTGGGGAAGGTGCCGTCCAGTTCGAAGTACATCGGGACGAGCGTGAGGGGGAGGCCGGCGAAGACCGTCGGCACCGTGTGCCCGCCCATGCCGTTGCCCGCGTCGACGACGACCTTCAGGGGGCGGATGGAGGTCAGGTCGACGAGGGAGCGGAGGTGGGCCGCGTAGTCCTCCAACGTGTCGCGCTGTGTGATCGTGCCCGTCCGCGCGGCCGGTTCCGGGGCGCCCGACTCGGACCAGCCCTCGACCAGTTCGCGGATCTGCGCGAGGCCGGTGTCCTGGCCGACCGGGGCGGCACCGGCGCGGCACATCTTGATGCCGTTGTACTGGGCTGGGTTGTGCGAGGCCGTGAACATCGCGCCCGGCAGGTTCAGCGCGCCCGAGGCGTAGTACAGCTGGTCGGTGGAGCACAGGCCGATCTCGGTGACGTCGACGCCCTGGGCCGCGGCTCCGCGCGCGAAGGCGCGGGACAGACCGGGCGACGAGGGCCGCATGTCGTGCCCGATCACGATCGCGCTCGCGGCGGTCACCTGGACGAAGGCGGCCCCGAAGAGCTCGGCCAGCGGCTCGTCCCACTGGTCGGGGACGACCCCGCGGACGTCGTACGCCTTCACGAGCTGTGACAGATCAGCGGCCACGGCCAACCCTCCTGAAAGTCCTGTCGGTCACCACAAACTACCCGCCCGCACTGACAGTGCGCTGTGTGCCCACTGAGTGGACCCCGAGCCGTAACCTCAAGGTCAGCGCGGACGTCAGGGCAGCATCCAGTCCAGCACCGGTGAACTCTGTCCGACCACGATCAGGCACATCACCAGCAGCAGGCCCAGACTCCACGGCAGCACCCGCCGCAGCAGGTCGCCCTCCCGGCCCGCGAGCCCCACGGCCGCGCACCCGATGGTGAGGTTCTGCGGCGAGATCATCTTGCCGAGCACACCACCTGAACTGTTGGCGGCGGCCAGGAGTTCCGGCGCCAGCCCCGATTCCCGAGCGGCCGTCACCTGCAGGGCGCCGAACAGCGCGTTGGCCGAGGTGTCCGACCCCGGACACGGCCACCCCGAACCAGCTGAGCACCGGTGACAGGAACGCCAGCCACGTCGGCGCTGTTCACTCGATCGAGTGGGAGTTGACTCAACTCCGTGGCAGCGATGCCAAGTTGGCCGCCCCAGCGCGCGAGCCCCTGAAGGCACAACTCCGGATGCGTCCGGTGGACCCGGTTGTACGGGGTGTCGACCACGCTAGGTGCGGGCGCAGTCAACGCCCCAGCTCCTCGCTCCGCGCCCCGGTCAGCACGGAGGCGCGTACGGCGTCGGCAGCGGGCACGCGCGCGCGGTACGGCGACCAGGGCGCCCGCACCGGCCAACGCGGCGCCGATGTCGGCGAGATGCGCGGAGACATAGTTCGAGGCGGCGAACTGTGCGACGGCGAAGGCGACTCCGCACACCACGGCGGGCACCCAGGTCTCCCGCAGCCCACGCCGCCCGTCCACGAGCCCGACCAGCACGAGCGGCACGGCCAGGGCCAGCAAGGGCGTCTGACGCCCCACCACGGAGGCAACGTCGTCCAGCGGAAGTCCGGTGACCTGAGCCAGTGTCACCACCGGTGTGCCCATCGCCCCGAAGGCCACGGGCGCGGTGTTGGCGACCAACGCGACGACCGCCGGTCATCCGGTACACCCACAGCGCGTTGACGACGATCCACAGGATGCGACCAGTACGGCCGCCAGGAGCCCCGTGAGCCCCGCCAGATGCGCCTTCATCCGGACCCCGCCCAGCAGGACGAGGACGATCACCAGCGGCAGTGCGGCAACGAGCGCGGACAGGCCGAGCGAGCCTGCGACGGGTTCCAGTTCCTGGACGTACACGGGCGCATCCCCAGATTCCGTCATGCGGAAAGCGATTTCTCGTTCCGGTATAACGGAATGGTCGTGTCCGCGCCAAGCGCGCGTCAATGCCTGTGCATCACTCAACGAAACGGATGCGCGAGGAAGGGCCGCACAGGCACAAGCAAGGACCCCCAAGGGGAAGGCCCCCACAAAGGGAGGACCCACAAAGAGGGGAAGCCGCCCGTCAGTTGTCGGGTGACCGCAGCACTCGCAGATGCCCCCGCCGCGCGACCTCCATCGGGTCGGCGCCGCGCGCCCCGCCGCCACCGGCCTGGGCCGCCCGCTCCTGCGGACGAGCCGCCTCACGCACGGCGTTGGCAAGCGCTTCCAGGTCATCGCCGCTCGGGCGGGCCGGAGCCGAGCCGTCCAGCAAGCGCACTACCTCCCACCCGCGCGGGGCGGTGAGGCGCTCGGAGTGCTCGGCGCACAGGTCGTAGCAGTGCGGTTCGGCGTAGGTGGCGAGCGGGCCGAGGACCGCCGTCGAGTCGGCGTAGACGTACGTCAGCGTCGCTACGGCGGGACGGCCGCAAGCGGTGCGCGAACAGCGACGTACAGGGCTCACGACGTTGGACGGTACCGCACTCTTGAGCGGGCCGCGACGACTCTCCCCCAGGCCACTCCCCCGTGTCGTGCTGTGAAACACCCCACACACCCCTTCCGTCCCACGGCACTGACCTGCGCGGAAGCCCGAGTCCGAGATCCCGAACGCGTTCCGAACCGGTCACCACTCGCTACAAACCCCAACAATTACCTCGAGCTCGCCGGTCTCGGAGAGAAGCGGAATCGAGCCCAACCTTGGCTGGAATGGTCATCTGCCGACATGCCGTACCAGCGGACGGACACCGCCCCGGCCACCACACGCCGCTCGGACACGCACCCGTCGCGAGGACTACCCTTCACCAGTGATGGACACCCCTGTACCGCCCCGTGCCGTCGGCCCCGGGCCCCGTCGCCGTGATCGTCACGGGCGGGGCATGCGCGGCCCGATCGCACCACCCCAGGTCCCCCTCGCTGCGAGCCGTGCCGACGCCTTCGCCGACCTCGTGCAGGACTCCGTGGAACGCCTCGAGCGCCGGTGGCCGCAGCTCGCCGACATCGATTTCCTGGTCCTCGAGGTGCCTCGGTTGGACGGCCCTGGCCGCACTTGGAACGACGAGGCGGTTCCTCTCGGCGGGACGATCCCTGCGCGCGAGGGGCGGCCGGCGCGGGTTGTCATCTACCGGCGGCCCGTGGAGATCCGTACCAAGGGGCGGGACGAGCGGGCTGCGCTGGTGCATGAGGTGGTCGTGGAGCAGGTGGCCGAGCTGTTGGGACTGACGCCGGAGACGGTGGACCCGCGGTACGGGGAGGACTGACGGCGTCGGCGTCACGGCGAGGACCGATGCGGTCGGCCGTGAGGTGCCGCCCCAGCGGCACGACTGCCCGCAGGCTGGGCAGGCTGCGGCGGCTGCCTACTTCTGCAGGACCGACAGGTCCTCGGCCGCCTCCGGCACCGCCACCATCCCCCGGTCGTCCGGCAGTGTCTGCACCGTGAAGCCGGGTACGCCCTCCGAGGTCACCGCGAGCATCCGAGCCCCGTACACCGGGCCGCCCGCCACGGTCTCCACCGTCAGTGCGTACGTGCCCTTCAAGCCGCTCGGCACCGGTAGCTCCACGTCCTGTGTGGTCCCGGACTTGATCGTGTACGTCTTTGAGGACGCCGTGCCGCCCTCGCTGCCCGCGGACGCCGTGACCTTGATCTCGGCCGAGCGGAACGGCGCCGTGAGGGACAGTGTCGTGCCCTTCGCCCTGTTGTCGACCACCGTCGCGCGCGTGCCGATCGGTCGGCTCGCCGGGATGAAGGCGGTCTCCTGCTTGGCGCCCTCCCCGCGGACCACCCGCACCGCCGCGACCACCGGCACCGCATGATCCGTGGGCGTCAGCACCAGCGAACCCGCCTCGCCCCGCATGACTTCCCCGAGGTCCACCGCGCTGGTCATACCGGCCTTGACGTGCAACGTCTCGTTCCCCGCGGGCGTGATCTGCCCGGACGGCGAGGCGAGCCGTACCTTCAGGTCCGCATCCGCGTCGCCCGGCGTGAAGGCGACCAGCCGTACGGCCTTGGCGTCCTTCGGGATACCGGGGACCACCAGGCTCCCCGCGGGATCGGCGGACGCGGCCAGCCAGTCCCCGCCGAGCTTGTCGTCCAGCGCCTGCACCGAGGCACCCACCCGGCCGCTGCGCACACTCACGTGCACGGTCACGTTCTCCAGCTTCTCACTGGTGAGCGTCGACAGCAGGATCGGCTCGTCGGAGCGCGGCTGAACCGTGATCTCCTCCCCCACCGTGGTCTCCAGGGCACCGTCCTTGCCGTACAGCTCGATGTCGACGACGGCGGCGGAGTCGTCGGGGTTGGTCAGATGGACGTAGTCCGTACGGTCGGCCGCGGTGCTGGCTCCCGGGAACCAGAACTCGGTGTCCGGCGCGGTGCAGTTGACGCCCTGCAGCCCACGCCCCGTGCCCGCCGCGACCTCCGTGCTCTCCTGCACGGTCCAGCCGGGCGCGAACTTCCCGTCGGCGCTCCCGATGAGCGCCGGCGAGTCCGCGCCGGACACGTCCTCGGTGACCGGCGTACCCGGCTCCTTGGCCGCCAGGACGGGCTTGTCGGCCTTGCCCGTCGCGTCGGCCTTCTCGCCCTTGGCGTCCGTCGCGCCGCCCGACGCCTTCGCCCCGGACCGCAGTTCCGCCTTCCCGTCGCTCCCCGTCCCCTTCGTGACGGGTGTGAACGACGTGTACGTCGTCTCGGCGAGGTCCGAGGTGCTCGGCGCCGGACACACCAGGCTCGAACGCTCCACGGGCAGCTCGGCGGCCGCCTTGGCGGTGTTCGTCCCGGACGCGTGCGGCGTGGTGAGCGCCGCGACCCCGGTTATGGCCGCGAGGGCCGTGACACCGGCGATCAGGGACAGGGTCGTGCGGTTCACTGCTGGCTCCCGTCGGAACGCTCACTGCCGTGCGGATGCGGCTGCGCCGGGTCGTACGTGGCGTCGTAACCCTGCTGGTACGTCTGGTCGTACGAGGCGTCGTAGGAGGTGTCGTACGCACCCGCCTGGGACTGCCCGCCGTACGCGTACGGGTCGTACTGGCCGCCCTGGTACGGGTCCGCCTGATAGGTCTGGTCGTAGGCGCCGCCCGCCGGGTACTGCCGGCCGTCCGGGTACTGCTCGCCGCTGTAGCCGCCGTACTCGGAGCCCGCGTAATTGGGCGTGTCCCAGTCGCCGTAGGACTGCTGCTGGGGAATCGCCGGGGCGGCCTCCTCAGCAGGAGGAGACGGGAACTCCCCTTCCTGACCGGTCCCTTCGGTCTCGGCCTGGGCGCGGAGGCGACGGGCGCGCCGTCCCTCGCCGGCCATGGCCTCGGCCGGGACGGCCTGCTCCTCGGGCAGATCGTCGTCGATGTCACGGCGGCGTCCGGGCAGGGCCATCACCACGAGGACGAGGGCGAGGAAGCCCTGGGCCCACAGCCAGGCGGTGTGGCCGATCGGGTCGTCGTAGGTGACGTCCAGCCTGCCGCCGTCGGAGGGGAGCTCGAAGCCCTGGGCCCAGCCGTCGACCGTCGTCGGGGTGAGCGGCCGGCCGTCCAGGGTGGCCGTCCAGCCGTCGCCGGCGCTGTCGGCGAGGCGCAGGACGCGTCCGTCGGCGCCGGCGGGAATGGTGGTGTGGATCTCGACGGGCCCGGCGGCGACGGGCTGGGGCTCGGCCGAGCCGGATCCCGAATCGGCCCCGGAGACGATGGCCGCCCGCGACACCTGCCGGTCGACCCGCCACAGCGCACTGCCGTTCTGCTCGCTCAGCCGCTCCAGCCCCGGCGTGGCGTCCAGCACGCGCGTGACGTCGCGAGGCGCGCCCTTGAGGACGAGGACGTAGCGCACCGCGAAGGCGCCCAGTTGGTCGGCCTGGTCGGCGCCGGAGCCGGCGACGAGGTTGGCGACGATCTTGTCGAGCTTGGCGTTCTCCCCGCCGGCGGCGGCGAGTTCGGCGTCGCCGAGACGCGCGCCGGAGCCGCGGACGAGCATGTAGCCGACCTGGGCCGCGGACTCGCTGTCGAGGACGAGGGTGCGGGCCTGGTCGCGGTTGCCGGCGTCCTCGGCGACGAACGCGGGCACCTGTACGGGGTCGCGCCGCTCCAGCGGTCCGTCGGCACCGCGGATCATCCAGCCGGCGGCGACGAGCAGCGGGCCGGCGGCCGCGGCGAAGGCGACCAGCGCGGCGACCGGCTGGCGCCAGCCGAAGCTCTGCTCGGCCACGCGCGAGCGTGCCCCGTCGGCGCCGAGCAGCGCGGCGGCCAGGAGGGCGATGCCGTAGACGAGGGTCGCGGGGCCGGCCCAGGTGGAGCTGTTGGAGAGGACCGCGAAGACGAGGCCGACCAGGGCGACCGCCCAGGCGGTCCAGATGCCGAACTGGCGCTCGGAGCGCATCAGGGCGGCCAGCGCGGCCAGTACGACGCCGACCAGCATCAGTCCGTTGACCGTGCCGGGCCCGCCGGGGCTGGCGCCGAGCAGGGCCAGGGCGGATGCGGCCGTGGAGCCGTACTCCAGACCGGCCTCCTGGAAGAAGCCGAACGGAAGCAGCGACAGCGACCAGGGCGCGAGCACCAGCAGGGGCACCCCGAACTGGGCGAGGAAGCGCAGGCCGTACGCGGTGATCTCGGTGCGCCGCACCGCCAGCAGGCCGAGCCCGAGCACCAGCGCGATCGGCCACACGATCGGCGTGAAGGCCGTGGCGATCGTGAGCAGCAGTGCGTACGCCCAGGTCGCGCGCCAACTGCCGCGCGCACCGGAACTGTTCGCCAGGCCGCTCGCCGCGACGCCGGCGCGCGCGATGAGCGGCAGCAGGACGGCGAGTACGGCAGTGCCGATGCGGCCGCCGGCGAGGGCGCCGGTGGCGGCGGGCAGGAAGGCGTAGACGACGGCCGCCCACGCGCGCAGGAGGCGGGACTCGACGAGCGGACGGGAGGCGAAGTAGGCGGTGAACCCGGCCAGCGGCACGGAGCAGACCAGCAGGATCGTGACCGCGAGCCCGGTCGAGCCGAGCAGGGTGGAGGCGAGCATCGCCACGATCGCGAGATACGGCGGCGCGGACGGGGTGCCACCGGCGCCGACCGGATGCCAGGCGTCCAGGTAACGGGACCACAGTTCGGCGGAGTCGGCCGGGGCGGGCAGCAGCGCGCCACCCGCGAGGGCGCCGCCGCCGAGGAGTTCGCGGCAGGCGATCAGCGAGACGAACAGCAGCACCAGGAAGAGCATCGGGCCGGGGTTGCGGGCGATGCGCTTGAGGCGCGCGAACTGCTCTATCTCCATGAAGTCGGCGTCGTCGCCGCCGGGCCCGGACTCGATCGCGCCGCCGTGCCGGCCCGCTCCGGAGGCCACCTCGGGGTCGGAGCGGCCCACGACGCTGCTCGCGACCTGTTCGACGGTTGCCCGCACGGTCGCGCCGGGCGGCGGGAACAGCGCCCGTAGCTCGCCCTTGTCGATGACGGGAGTCCCGCGCCTGCGCCGCCCGGCGATGATCCGCTCGGGGCGCAGCAACGTGCCCATGAGGCCGCGGATCTCGTCGAGGGCCTGTCCGGGGACCTTGCCCACGAGGTAGGCGAGGGTGCGCAGGACCGTGCCGAGGACCAGGCGCAGCAGGACCCAGGGCAGCACGGCCGTACGACTGTTGACCAGCAGGGTGTAGACGGCGCCCGCCTTGTCGACCTTGTGCGGGGAGGCGGCGGTGCGGCCCACGCAGTCGACGGTGCGGCGCTCGCGGGAGGCCGCCTCGGCGTGGCGTACGACTGCTTCGGGGGCGATGAGGACGCGGTGGCCGGCGGCGGTGGCGCGCCAGCACAGGTCGACGTCGTCGCGCATGAGGGGCAGCCGCCGGTCGAAGCCACCGAGTTGTTCGAAGATGTCCCGCCGGACGAGCATGCCGGCGGTGGACACGGACAGCACGGAGCGGACGTGGTCGTGCTGGCCCTGGTCCTGTTCGCGGCGGTCGAGGCCGGTCCAGCGGCGGCCGGAGTTGGCGATGGTGACGCCGACCTCGAGGAGCTGCCGGCGGTCGTACCAGCCGCGCAGTTTGGGGCCGACGACGGCCACGTCGTCCCGCCCCAGCTCGTACTCGTTCTCCACGACGCGCAACAGCTGGGCCAGGGCGTCGGGTTCGGGGGCGCAGTCGTCGTGCAGGAGCCACAGCCACTGCACCGGCTCCCCGTGCGGGAGTTCGGGCATGTCGTAGGCGTCGTCGCGCCACGTGCGCGTGACGGGGTCCCAGCCGCTCGGCCGCTTCAGATAGGTCAGCTCGTCCGGGGTGAGGACCGGGGCCGTGCGGTTGGCCTCCTCGACGGCCTGGCCGAACCCGGTGCGCCGGGCGAGGTGCAGTACGCGGTCGGCGCCGAGGGCTTCGGTGACCAGTTGCGCGGAGTGGTCCGCGCTGCCGGTGTCGGCTCCCACGGCGAACTGGACGGGGCGCTCCTGGCCGAGCAGCCCGGCGAGCGCGTCGGGCAGCCAGCGGGCGCCGTCATGGGAGACGAGCACCGCGGTCACCACATGACGCGCAAACTCAGGTGTGGCAGCGGAGTCGTGCTGGGCTGCCGGGTGGCTGTGCACGGACATCGAGGTACGGGCCCCGGTTCGATGGACTGCGGTGGACGCCTGTGCCCCGAGGGGACAGCGGTGCGTCCCGGACGAGCGACCACACTATCGGCTGGGCATGAGAGCGGCCCGCCGCCTGTGGATAACCCACCGCGACGGGCCGTACGTGCGTATGTACGTGCGGTTGTACGTGCCGTTCTGAGCCGTTTCGTCAGACGGCGGCCTTCTTCAGCCGGCGGCGTTCACGCTCGGACAGGCCGCCCCAGATCCCGAAGCGCTCATCGTTGGCGAGGGCGTACTCGAGGCACTCGGAGCGGACCTCGCAGGCGAGGCAGACCTTCTTGGCCTCGCGGGTGGAGCCGCCCTTCTCGGGGAAGAAGGACTCGGGGTCGGTCTGGGCGCACAGCGCGCGCTCCTGCCAGCCGAGTTCCTCGTCCGCGTCGTCGACCAGCAGTTGCTGCACCAGCTCGGTCATGTGCGCCCCTCGTCTGTCTTTCGCGTCCCCGTGATGTTGCCGTTACCGATTTCGGCTGAACGACACGAGTGAAATTACAAGTGTGCTGCTCCGGGCGAGTCAAGCCGAGATCTGCTATTGAGCCCCTTATTCACTCTGCGGAACCAAGGCCTAGCGGAAAGTGTTCAAATCGGCCTAAACCTTGACAAGCAGACGAGCCCCGGGAGGGCCTCCGGCCCTCCGCAGAGCCTGTACGGAAAAGGACGCCCAGAAGTTCGATCTCGTTGCACACGTGCGGAGAAGCGAACCGGATCACAGTCGGATCACAGGATCACAACGACGCCCGCGCGCCGGTTGTGCGCCATGTGTCCCGGCTACTCCAAGAACAAACCTTTCACCACCAAGATGAACCGGATGAGGTGAAACATGCGCCACATCGCCGGGCGTCGAGTTGACAGTGAAGGCATGAACCGATGTCCTTGTGGGCATGCACGCGAACTCGGCACTCACCTCGACCCGCACCGCCGGGTCCCACGGTGCTGCCCGCGCTCGCTGTAGCTGTTGCTGTCCCAGCTGTTGAGCCACATCTGCTCCAGCTGTAGGCCGAGTCCTTCCTGATGCTCGGCTGCCGTTCCCTCTGACCTTCTTTCACTGAGGAACCACGACACCCCATGAACAGCGACAGCGACCTCCAGATCGCCGGCGACATCCTCGAAGTCCCGCACCTCCTCCAGGCGCCGCGCGAGCACCCGGCCACCGTCGCCGACTTCGTCGGCCTGGCCCGCTCCATCGCCGCCGACCGCTCCCAGTGGGAGCACCTCGTCCGGTACGACGCGACCACCCGCTGGTACCACCGGCTGCGCACGGGCCCCGGCTACGAGGTGTGGCTGCTGTCCTGGGTCCCCGGGCAGGGCAGCGGACTGCACGACCACGGCCGGTCCTCCGGCGTCCTGACGGTCCTGGACGGCACGCTGACCGAGCGCACGGAGCGCGGCACGCGCGCGTTGGCGGCGGGCGCGCAGCGGGTGTTCGCGCCGGGTTATGTGCACGAGGTGGCCAACGACGCGCTGGAGCCCGCGGTCAGCCTGCACATCTACTACCCGGGCCTGACCGAGATGCCGATGCACACCTCCACCGCCTGCGAGGCTCGTATCGAGCCGCGTCCGGTGACTGCCTGACCCGTTGTCGTACCCGCCTGCAACACTGGCCCACCCGTCACCCGACCACCACCCCTCAACGAGTCAGCCTGACGGCTGACACACTGTTTGAATGCGCATTGTGGTTCTGGCAGGCGGCATCGGCGGTGCCCGTTTCCTGCGCGGTCTGAAGCGGGCCGCGCCGGACGCGGACATCACGGTCATCGGCAACACCGGGGACGACATCCACCTCTTCGGCCTGAAGGTCTGCCCGGACCTCGACACGGTGATGTACACGCTGGGCGGCGGCATCAACGAGGAGCAGGGCTGGGGGCGGGCCGACGAGACCTTCCATCTCAAGGAGGAGCTCGCGGCGTACGGCGTGGGCCCGGAGTGGTTCGGGCTCGGCGACCGGGATTTCGCCACACACATCGTGCGGACGCAGATGATCGGCGCCGGTTATCCGCTGAGCGCCGTGACGGAGGCGCTGTGCGACCGGTGGAAGCCGGGAGTCCGCCTCATCCCCATGACCGACGACCGCGTGGAGACACATGTCGCGGTCGAGGTGGACGGCGAGCGCAAGGCCGTCCACTTCCAGGAGTACTGGGTACGGCTGCGGGCCCAGGTGCCGGCCGAGGCGATCGTGCCGGTCGGGGCCGAGCAGGCCAAGCCGGCGCCGGGCGTCCTGGAGGCCATCGCCGAGGCGGACGTCGTCCTCTTCCCGCCGTCCAACCCGGTCGTCTCGGTCGGCACCATCCTCGCCGTGCCCGGCATCCGTGAGGCGATCGCGGACGCGGGCGTGCCGGTCGTGGGCCTCTCACCGATCGTCGGGGACGCGCCCGTGCGCGGGATGGCCGACAAGGTGCTCGCGGCGGTCGGCGTGGAGTCGACGGCCGCGGCGGTCGCAGAGCACTACGGCTCCGGGCTCCTCGACGGCTGGCTCGTCGACACCGTCGACGCGGGTTCCGTGGAGCGGGTCGAGGCGGCCGGCATCCGCTGCCGTGCCGTACCGCTGATGATGACCGACGTCGACGCGACCGCGCAGATGGCCCGCGAGGCGCTGACGCTGGCCGAGGAGGTGCGGGGCGCTTGAGCGAGGTGTCTGCCGACGGCTACCGGGTCTGGGCCGTCTCCGGAATCCCCGAGGTCCAGCAGGGCGACGACCTCGCGAAACTGATCGCCACCGCCGAGCCCGGCCTCGCCGACGGGGACGTGCTCCTGGTCACCTCGAAGATCGTGTCCAAGGCGGAGGGGCGGATGGTCGAGGCGACCGACCGGGAGGCCGCCATCGACGCGGAGACCGTGCGGGTGGTGGCGCGCCGCGGCACGCTGCGGATCGTCGAGAACCGGCAGGGGCTGGTGATGGCCGCCGCCGGGGTCGACGCCTCCAACACACCCGCCGGAACCGTGCTGTTGCTGCCCGAGGACCCGGACGCGTCCGCGCGGGCGATCCGGGACGGGCTGCGGGACGCCCTGGGCGTCGACGTCGGGGTCGTCGTCACCGACACCTTCGGACGGCCCTGGCGCTCCGGGCTCACCGACGTCGCGATCGGGGCCGCGGGGGTGCGTGTGCTCGACGATCTGCGTGGCGGCACGGACGCGTACGGCAACCCGCTCAGCGCGACCGTCGTGGCGACGGCGGACGAACTCGCCGCCGCCGGTGATCTGGTGAAGGGCAAGGCCGCCGGTCTGCCCGTCGCCGTCGTGCGCGGGCTGGCGCACACGGTGGCCGAGGAACACGGGGAGGGGGCGCGGGCCTTGGTGCGCGGCGCGCGTGACGACATGTTCCGGCTGGGGACGTCCGAGGCGGTACGGGAGGCGGTCACCCAGCGCCGTACCGTAAGGGCCTTCACGGACGATCCGGTCGACCCCGGGGCCGTACGAAGAGCGGTCGCGGCGGCTGTCACGGCTCCGGCGCCGCATCACACCACGCCCTGGCGGTTCGTGCTGCTGGAGTCGGCGGAGTCACGGACGCGGCTGCTCGACGCGATGCGGGATGCGTGGATCGCCGATCTGCGGCGGGACGGCAAGAGCGAGGAGTCGATAGCGAAGCGGGTGCGGCGCGGGGATGTGCTGCGGAACGCGCCGTATCTCGTCGTGCCGTGTCTGGTGATGGACGGTTCGCACACGTACGGCGACGCGCGGCGGGACGGGGCCGAGCGGGAGATGTTCGTCGTCGCCGCCGGGGCCGGGGTGCAGAACTTCCTGGTCGCGCTGGCCGGGGAGCGGCTGGGCTCGGCGTGGGTGTCGTCGACGATGTTCTGCCGGAGTGTGGTGCGGGACGTGCTGGGGCTGCCGGAGGAGTGGGATCCGATGGGGGCGGTGGCGGTCGGGCATCCGGCCGAGGAGCCCAGGCCGCGGGCGGAGCGGGATGCGAAGGCCTTCATCGAGGTGCGGTGACGCTCCGCTGGGACCTGGCTCGCGGTACGCGCTGTCGGGTGCCGTGTGAGCGCCTAGGCTCGTAGCTCTCGTCGGTATCTAGCATCCCGGGATTCTTCGTGGCAGGACGTTTCACTCCGCGGCCCACGCGTACGACTGTGCGCGGTGGGCAGGTCGGTGTGCCCGCGGGTGTGCCTCGGCAGGCTGTCGCGCCGGGGAAGGTGCCGGGGAAGGTACGGACGGTGGTGCCGGACGGGCCGCTCGATCTCGGGCTGGTGCTGGGGCCCTTGCGGCGTGGGCCGGGGGATCCGACGTTCCGGGCGATGCCCGACGGGTCCGTGTGGCGGGCCTGCCGTACGCCGGCCGGGCCCGGGACGCTGCGGGTCGGTGTCCGGGGGGTCGAGGTGCGGGGGGAGGCCTGGGGGCCGGGGGCCGAGTGGCTGCTGGAGCAGCTGCCGGAGCTGCTCGGCGCCGCCGACGATCCGTCCGTGTTCGTGCCGCGGCATCGGGTGGTGGCGATGGCTCGGCATCGGCGGCCGGGGCTTCGGCTGACGCGGACCGGGCTGGTGATGGAGTCGTTGATTCCGTCGGTTCTGGAGCAGAAGGTCACGACCGATGAGGCGTATCGGGCGTGGCGGTTGCTGGTACGGAAGTACGGGGAGCCGGCGCCGGGGCCCGCGCCCGGGCGGATGTGTGTGATGCCGGATGCGGGGACCTGGAGGCTGATTCCGTCCTGGGAGTGGCATCGGGCCGGGGTCGACAACAAGCGGGCGTCCACGATTCTGCGGGCCGTGCGGGTTGCTGCGCGGCTGGAGGAGGCGGTGGGGATGTCTCCGGCTCAGGCGCAGGCTCGGTTGGAGGTTGTGCCGGGGATCGGGCCGTGGACGTCGGCGGAGGTCGTGCAGCGCAGTCATGGGGCGGCGGACGCGGTGACCGTGGGGGATCTGCATCTGCCGGGGATTGTGGGGTTTGCGCTTGCCGGGGATCGGGATGCGGATGACTCCGTGATGCTGGAGTTGCTGGAGCCGTATGCGGGGCAGCGGCATCGGGCGGCTCGGTTGATTCTGTTGAGTGGGCGGGTGCCGGGGCGGCGGGCGCCGAAGATGCCTCGGGTGGATATCGGGCGGCTGTGACGGGGTGGCGGGCCGGGCTGCGGTTGCCGTCGGCGGTGTTTCGCCCCCGCCGCCCCTACCCGTCCCATCCCAGGGGCTCTGCCCCTTCGACCCCGCTGGGGCTGCCGCCCCGGACCCCGCTTCGGCCCTGAAGGGGCCATGTCCTCAAACGCCGGACGGGCTGGAACACGCGCGGCAGCGTCAGAGGTCCGGCGAGAAGCGCACCGCCCCCGCCGGGATTCGGGCGTCGCACCACACCCGTGCGCCGTCCCTCAGTTCGTTGTCGGCGCCGATCACCGCGCCGTCGCCGATGACCGTGCCGGTGAGGACCGAGCGTTCGCCTACGCGGGCGCGGGTGCCGATGAGGGAGTCGGTGATGATGGCGCCGGGTTCGATGACGGCGCCCGGGAGGATCGTGCTGCCGAAGACGCGCGCGCCCTCGGCGACGAACGCGCCCTCGCCCACCACCGTGCCCCCGGTCAGCTTGGCGTCGGGGGCCACCCTGGCCGTGGGCAGGACCAGGCGGTCGCCGCAGCGGCCGGGGACCGCGGGGGACGGGGCCCGGCCCAGGACGAGGTCGGCGGAGCCGCGGACGAAGGCCGCGGGCGTGCCCAGGTCGAGCCAGTACGTCGAGTCGACCATGCCCTGGAGGTGGGCGCCGGCCGCGAGGAGGTCCGGGAACGTCTCGCGCTCCACCGACACCGGGCGGCCCGCCGGGATCGTGTCGATGACCGAGCGGCGGAAGACGTACGCCCCGGCGTTGATCTGGTCGGTGACGATCTCCTCGGGGGTCTGCGGCTTCTCCAGGAACGCCGTCACCCGGCCCGTGTCGTCGGTGGGGACCAGGCCGTACGCCCTCGGGTCGGTCACCTTGGTGAGGTGGAGCGAGATGTCCGCGCCCGTCGTCTCGTGCGTGCGGACCAGGCCCCTGATGTCCAGGCCCGTCAGGATGTCCCCGTTGAAGATCAGCACCGGGTCGTCCGGCGCGGAGTGGAGACGCGACGCCACGTTGCGGATCGCGCCGCCCGTGCCGAGGGGCTCCTCCTCCGTCACGTACTCCAGATGGAGGCCAAGCGCCGAGCCGTCGCCGAAGTACGGCTCGAAGACCTCGGCCAGGTACGACGTCGCGAGGACGATGTGCTCCACCCCCGCCGCTCTCGCTCTCGCCAACTGGTGTGTGAGGAACGGGACCCCTGCCGCCGGGACCATGGGCTTCGGCGTGTGCACGGTGAGCGGGCGCAGCCGAGTGCCCTTGCCGCCGACCAGGAGGATCGCTTCTGTCACCTGTCGTCTCTGCTTCCTGCCGGGACCGGCCGAACTGTCTTTCGGCCGGCCAGTGTATGCAGACCGTTGTGTGGCGTCCTCGACGGCGGTGCGATGCGATCGTTCCGCATTCCGCCACTTGTCCTACGACGGCGATGAATGCGGCCCCGTTCCCCGTACATGCCCCCGCACATACCCCGTTACCCCCGCGGTTGCCCCCGGCACGCCCCCCACATGGCCCCCAATTGCCCCTATATACCCCTTGGCACGCCCTTCCGTACACCTCCCGGCGCACCTTCCCGTATCCCCCGACGCGCCTTCCCCTGCGCCTCCCGCCCGGTCGGCGCGCCACTCCCCCGAGTGAACTCCCCCGAGTGAGCTCAGCCGAGTGAACTCCGGCGATCCTCAGCGCCCCTGGTAGCGGGCCGCCGCGGCACGGGCCGTGCCGAGCTTGCGATAGAGCTGCAGGCCGGGGCACTCCGTGGCGAAGCCGTCCCGGTGGCCCGAGATCGCGTTCAGTCGTACGTTCGTTCCCTTTCGGTAGAGGTTGCCGCCGGCGGACTTCAGGTATGTCTTGCCGCGCGGATTGACGCCGAAGAGGCCGAGCTTCCAGGCCGTGAGCCGGGCGACGGCGCGCACCGCGGCGGCGGACGGCTTGCTGGAGCCGTAGCTGCCGAGGACGGCGATCCCCATGCTGTTGGTGTTGAAACCGAGAGTGTGGGCACCCAGGACCGGCTTCGCCACTCCTCCGGCGCGCCCCTCGTAGATGTTTCCGCACTTGTCGACGAGGAAGTTGTAGCCGACGTCGCGCCAGCCCATGCTCTTGACGTGGTAGCGGTAGATACCGCGAATGAGCGAGGGAACCTGCGTGCACCAGTACTTGGAGCCGGTCGCCGTGTGGTGCACGAAGGCCGCCTTCACGCGCTTCGTGTAGACGAAACCCTTCTCCCGCAGCCCCTCGTTCGCGCCCCATCCGCGCCGTGTGACGATGCGCGGCCGCGGCCCGATGTACGGCTTCGCCCGCTGCTCCTGCGTCAGCTCGCTGCCGCGCAGGACCTGCAGTTCCGCCTCCGTCTCGGTGCGGCCGAGCTCCGGGATCTCGGTGGCGCCGAGGGGGGCGAGTTCGACATTGACGGCGGAGGCGGCGGCGGCCGCGGTGGCGGTGACGCCGAGGGCCTCGGCGGCCTCGTCGGTCCCGGTCGTCAGGGATCCCGGGCGGGGCGCGCCGGGGTCGTCGGGTGGGAGCGCCGCCTCGCCGGGATCGACGAGTTCGAGCCGGAGGCCGGCGGGCAGCGGGGAGGTGACGGCGGTGCCGGCGGTCGGCGTCGGGTCACCGGCGCCCGGTGCCGGACTGTCGGGCCGGGTCACGGCGGCCTCCGACGTGACCCGCACCTCCACACCGTCGGACTCCCCGACCCACAGCGGTGCCGTGGAGCCGCGCACCCGGCCCGAGGAGCTTTCGGCCGTGTCGGGGTCGGCCGCATGGTCGGCGTTGTGCGTCTCGACGTCCTGCCAGTCCGACCAGGTGCCGGTACCGACCGAGCGGGTGCGGACCTGGACGCGGCCGTGCAGTTCGACGTTCGGGTCGTCCCAGATGACGCCGACGAGGGAGAAGTGCGGTACGTCCCGTCGGGACAGGCCCTGTTCGGCGGGCTCACCGAGGATGCGGTCGTCGTTGAGGGGGATGAGGGGCAGCGACTGGGTGCTGCCGGGGACGGACGGCTCGGCGTTCTTACGACGCGCTGCCTGCCCGCGCACCATGGCCACTGTCTCGGCGCTCGTGGCCACTTCCGCGCCGTGCGCCGGTCTCGCGGTCGCCGCGACGGCGGGTGGGGTGAGCGGGAGAGCCAGAGCGGCCGCGCACGTGACACCGATGGAGGAAGCAAGGAATCCACGCAT
The DNA here is from genome assembly GCF_000719285.1 of Streptomyces bicolor. GTDB lineage: Bacteria > Actinomycetota > Actinomycetes > Streptomycetales > Streptomycetaceae > Streptomyces > Streptomyces bicolor. The sequence continues at coordinate 30,491 of NZ_JOFS01000025.1, forward strand.
GCTCCCGATGGTGGACATCGTCATACAAACCTGTCCATTTGGGAATTGATGGGGCGTTGGCCGGCGATTCGTTCGAACCGGTGACGGCCGGGTGCGGCCAACTGGGGGTGCGCGGGGGCGGGTCCGCGTACCCTTGCGCGGGTGAACGCCACCGATCGCACCCCTGCCGACCTGCTGCGTTCCGCGCTTGCCGCGGATCCCGGACGCCCTCTGGTGACCTTCTACGACGACGCCACCGGGGAGCGCGTCGAATTGTCCGTGGCCACCTTCGCCAATTGGGTGGCCAAGACCGCGAATCTGCTCCAGGGCGATCTCGGGGCCGGGCCCGGCGACCGGGTCACTCTGTTGCTGCCCGCGCACTGGCAGACGGCGGTGTGGCTGCTGGCGTGTTCGTCGGTGGGCACGATCGCGGATGTCGGCGGGGATCCGGCGGCGGCCGACGTGGTCGTGAGCGGACCGGACTCGCTGGAGGCCGCGCGGGCGTGCCGGGGGGAGCGTGTCGCGTTGGCGCTGCGGCCGCTGGGAGGCCGCTTCCCGCAGCCGCCGGCCGGTTTCATCGACTACGCGGTGGAGGTGCCGAGCCAGGGTGACCGCTTTGCGCCGTACGCCCCGATCGACCCCGAGGATCCCGCACTGATCGTCGCCGGACGGGAGTTCAGCGGCGCCGAGGTCGTCGAACGGGCGGGGGCCGAGGCGACGGGGCTGGGGCTTACGGGGCCGGGCTCACGGATCCTGTCCGCCTTGCCGTACGACACATGGGAGGGACTGAATGCCGGGCTGTACGCGGCGCTCGCGACCGGTGGGTCGGTGGTGCTGTGCCGGCATGTGGAGTCACTCGGCGAGGAGGCGCTGGCCAAGCGGATCGAGAGTGAGCGGGTGACGGCGACGGCGCGGTAGGCACGGCACGGGTACTGCCTGAACCGGTACTGCCTGATCCCGGGGTGCCCGGTGTGGGGGCTGGGCGGGGGTGGGTGCGCAGCCCGGCGCTACGGGGTGCCGCCTGCGCCCGCTCCACCGCCGGAGGCCGGCATCACCCGTTCAGCCCACCACCACCCACCCCTCACCCCCCACCCGGGTCATGGTCGTAACAGCAGCCCACACCACAAGCAGCACGCCCTGAGGAGTGGAGCCAGACGTGACCGGCATATCGCGCCCACGCCCCGGACAGTCCGGTGTTGTCGGCGGCGGGCTGTCGGGCGGTGGGCGAGGGGGTCGGCGTTGGCGGTGGGTGCGGCGGGGGGCCGTGGGGGTCGGGTTGGTGGTCGTCGCCGCCGCGGGTGCCGGGTGGGCCGTCTACACCAAGCTCGACTCCAACATCACCGCCGACGAGGCCGCCGCCGCGGAACTCGAACGGTACGAGAAGGAGCGCCCCACCTCACTCGTGCGCGACGCGCGGAACATCCTGCTGATCGGGTCCGACTCCCGGGCGGGCAGCGGAAACCGCCGCTACGGGCGCGACTCGGGCACCGAGCGCTCCGACACCACCATCCTGCTGCACCTGTCCGCCGGCCGCCGCAGCGCCACCGCCGTCTCGATACCCCGGGACCTGATGGTGGACGTGCCCGGATGCCGGAGATCCGACGGCAGCCGCAGCGGCCCGATGTTCGCGATGTTCAACTACGCCTTCCAGGTGGGCGGTTCGGCCTGCACCGTCCGCACCGTGGAGCGGCTCACCGACATCCGCGTCGACCACCATGTGGTCGTCGACTTCGACGGCTTCAAGAGGATGATCGACGCCCTCGACGGCGTCGAGATCTGCCTCACCGAGCCCATCGACGACAAGGCCGCCAAGCTGCGACTCCCGGCCGGCAAGGTGACCCTCAACGGCGAACAGGCCCTCGGCTACGTCCGCGCCCGCAAGACCCTCGGCGACGGCAGCGACACCGACCGCATGGAGCGCCAGCAGCGATTCCTCGCCGCGCTGGTCAGCAAGGTGAAGAGCAACGACGTACTGCTGAACCCGGTGCGGCTCTACCCCGTCCTCGACGCCGCCACGTCCTCCCTGACCACCGACCCCGCCCTGGCCAGCTTGCGTGGTTTGTACGAACTCGTGCGCGGCGTGCGCGACATCCCCACCGAACGCGTGCAATTCCTCACCGTTCCCCGGGAGTCGTACATCCACAACTCCAATCGCGACCAGCTCGTGAAGCCCGCGGCCGAGCGGCTTTTCGAGCGGCTGCGCACCGACACGCCGGTGGAAGTCGCGGATTCGTCCGAAATGCACCAGGGTGCACCACGCAAGTCATCGCACAGGAGTTCCCCTGGCGACGACCGGAAGTCCGGCGCCAAGCCGCCCGGCGCACCCTCCGACCCCACTTCCCCGCCGCCCACCTTCCGCGGCAACACCGCCGCCGAGAACCACTGCGGGTAAAGCGCTCGCCAAGTCCACGAACCTCAATTCAAAGAAATGGGGCGGATTGCCCAGTTGTAGGGACGTGGAATTTGTCACCGTCGTCGCTTGACGCTGAACTGGACGGATAGTGTGAGCGATCCGGTGCACCCGGCCGTAGTTAGGCTTGCGCACTGTTTGACCGAGAGACCCGAGCGCCTTGGAGGGGGAAGGCGCCGCGTGGCCCCGACGGAGGATTCAGACAACCGTGGACGCGCAAGGCCGTGGGCGGGCGGACGACATCGACCCCGCAGACCAGTGGGTGCTCAATCCGAACACCGGCGAATACGAACTGCGACTGACTCCTTCCGCTCCGCAGTCATCGGTTCCCGGACCCCGCAGAGCCGCCTCCCGCACCGGCGCCGCCGCACGCGCCGCCGGCAAGAGCGCCCAGGGCGCGGCGGGCGGCACGGCCGGCGGCGCCGTACGCAACCGGGCCGCGGCGCCTGGGCGCGAGACGCGGACGGCGCCGGGGCGTGAGGTGCCGCCGCAGCGCCGCCGCCGGGGCGCGCCGGAGGAGCCGTCGCCTGGCCGGCGCGGTCGCCGGCCGGCGAACAAGGCGAAGAAGGCCGTGCTCTGGACCGGCGGGATCATGGCGTTCGTGGTCGTCGCCGCCGCGGCCGGGGCGTACCTCTACATCGAGCACCTCAACGACAACATCACGTCCATCTCCGACGACGGCGCGAGCACCGGTGGCTTCAGCAAGGACAAGGCCATCAACATCCTGCTCATCGGCACGGACAAGCGCACGGGCGCGGGCAACGGCAGCTACGGCGACAAGGGCAGCGCCGGGCACGCCGACACCACGATCCTGCTGCACGTCTCGAAGGACCGCTCGAACGCGACCGCGCTCAGCATCCCGCGCGACCTGATCGTCGACATCCCGGACTGCCAGACGGAGCAGGAGGACGGCACCCAGAAGGTCATCGCGGGCGAGACCGGTGTCCGCTTCAACACCAGCCTCGGCCAGGAGGGCCGCACGCCCAGCTGCACCATGCGGACCGTGACCGAGCTGACCGGGATCAAGCCGGACAACTTCATGGTCGCCGACTTCAACGCGGTGAAGACCCTGACGTCGGCCGTCGGCGGCGTCGAGGTGTGCCTGGCCAAGGACATCAACGACCCCGACTCCAAGCTCAACCTCACCAAGGGCGAGCACGTGATCGAGGGCGAGCAGGCGCTGGCCTTCGTCCGTACCCGGCACTCGGTCGGCTTCGGCGGTGACCTGAGCCGGATCGGGCTCCAGCAGCAGTTCCTGAGCGCGCTGATGCGCAAGCTGAAGTCCAACGACACGCTCACCAGCCCGACGAAGATGATCAAGCTGGCCGAGGCGGGCACCAAGGCGCTGACCGTCGACAGCAACCTGAACAGCATCGACAAGCTCAAGGACCTCGGCCTGGAGCTGGGCAAGCTCAACACCAAGAACCTCACCTTCACGACGATCCCGGTGATCGACAACCCGGCCGAGAAGGTGAAGGCGACGGTCGTACTCAACGAGACGAAGGCGCCCGAGGTCTTCGAGGCGATCCGCAACGACGTCTCCTTCACCGCCGTCAAGCAGCAGAAGCGGCAGGAGGCCGCCGCCGTGGCCGCCCGGCTCAAGGGCACCAAGGCCGACCCCTCCGAGGTGCGGGTGCAGGTCATGAACGGCGGTGCGCCCGCCGGCAGCGCCCAGGAGACCCTCACCTGGCTGCAGACCGAGGAGGGCGTGGACAAGTCCGAGAACGCGGGCAACGCCCCGGCGACGCTGGCGAAGACGACGCTCGAGTACGCGCCGGACCAGGCGGACCAGGCACGCCGGCTCGCCGCCATCATGGGGCTGTCCGGGTCCGCGATGAAGCCCGGCAAGAGCGTGACCAACTCCCAGGGCCTGCCCACGATGACACTGACGCTGGGCAAGGACTTCAAGGGTGCGGGCGTGTCCCTGACCGCTCCGACCAAGGCGCCGGACGTGGAGAAGTCCACCGCCGACAAGGTCGAGTGCGCGAAGTAGCCGTCGCCTCAACGGGCCCGCCCCACCGCCGACTTGGGGTGGCCGGGCCCGTGCCGGTACGCGGGCTCCGGCACCGAAACTCCGGCCGGGAACGCAACTGTCCCGGCCACTCGTTGGTCTGACACAGGACGTGGTTGTGTCAGGCGGCGTTCGCCCGGCACACCGCGCGGCCGTGCCGGGCGTGGATTTTGCCGACACGTGGCCAACCCGGTTCGGACCCACAGGGGTCTGACAGGTTGCGAACCGGTGTCGGACAGGGTGTCCGACATGGTGCGCTCCGCACCGGACAGGGAGGTCCGGCGCGGAGCGATGCCGTGTCGGGCAAAGGGTGGGGAAGGGCGAAGAGTTGGCGCAGAGCAGTGTGCGAGGGGAGGCCCCCGCGGTGGACGACACCATGTCGCTCGCCCCGAAGGCCGACCAGGCCACGCCGGCCGACCTGGGCGGCCGGCACGGCGGCGGGGGACGCAGGGGCGGCCGGGGAACCGACAGCAGGCGCCGCAGACGGCGTGTGCTGCGCTGGTCGGCGACGGTTCTGGCGGTGGTGATACTGGGCACCGCGGGTGCCGGATATCTCTACTACCAGCACCTCAACGGCAACCTGAAGAAGGACGACCTCAACATCGGCGACGCCAAGGACCGCGCCGCCAAGACCGAGGCGAACGCGGCCGGTCAGACGCCGCTGAACATCCTGCTGATCGGCTCGGACGCACGCGACAGCAAGGAGAACCAGAAACTCGGCGGTGCCAGGGAAACGTTCGGCGCCGCCCCGCTCGCCGACGTCCAGATGCTGCTGCACGTCTCCGCCGACCGCACCAACATGTCGGTCGTCAGCATGCCGCGCGACACGCTGGTGGACATCCCCAAGTGCACGGACCCGGACAGCGGGGAGGTCCACGAGGCCCTCGACCGGGTGATGACCAACCGCTCGCTCGGCCGCGGTGGCCCGGGCTGCGCGGTGGCGACGTGGGAGAAGCTGACCGACATCCACATCGACCACTTCATGATGATCGACTTCTCGGGTGTGGTGTCGATGGCGGACGCGATCGGCGGCGTCCCGGTCTGCGTCGACAAGAACATCGAATCCAGGGACAGCAAGGGCCACGGCTCCGGACTGAAGCTGGAGAAGGGCACGACCTACGTCAAGGGCAAGCAGGCCCTGCAGTGGCTGCGCACCCGGTACGGCTTCGAGGACGGCAGCGACCTCGCCCGCGCCAAGGCACAGCACATGTACATGAACTCGATGGTCCGCCAGCTGCGCGAGAACGCCACGCTGAGCAACCCGGGCAAGCTGCGCTCCCTCGCCGAGTCGGCCACCAACGCGCTCACCGTCGACCCGGGCCTGGGCACGGTGGCGAAGCTGTACGACCTGGCGGGCGAGCTCAAGAAGGTGCCGACCTCGCGCATCACCATGACGACGATGCCCAACGAGTACGACACCATCCAGACCGGCCGAGTGGTGCCCACCGACGACGCGACCAAGCTGTTCCGGCTGGTGCGTGAGGACATCGCGCTCGACGGCAAGGACAAGAAGAAGACCACCGAGGAGAAGGCCTCCACCGACCCGGCCGCGGCGGACGGCGAGATAGCCGTCCAGGTGCAGAACGGCACCCGCACCGACATCCTCGGCCCGGTCTCCGGCCGCGCGACCACCGTCGCCGGGCTGCTGGCCGACAAGGGCTTCACCCAGGCCGTGGCGGACGGCTCGGCGGCCCCGGCCACGGAGACGACGCTGGTGCGCTACCCGTCCGCCGACCTCCAGGGCGACGCCGAGCGGGTCGCCAAGGCCCTCGGCATCCCGACCAGCGCGGTGAAGAAGTCCACGGACGTCTCCGGCGTCACCCTCGTCGTCGGCGCCGACTGGCGGGAGGGTACGGCGTACAAGGCCCCGAAGCAGGACGACAAGACGCCGAAGACGGCGGACGCGCTGAACGCCTCCGACACCAAGGCGTGCATGAAGGTGGACCCGGACTTCACCTGGTGACGGAACCCCGGCCGACGCCGAAAGGCCGCCCCGCGCCAGTCTTGGCGGGGGCGGCCTCGGTGACCGGGCTCAGTCGGCGGTGAGCACCGCCGGGCGGCGGGAGGCGATGACCTTCCGCGCCAGGGATCGCGGGCTGGTGAGGAAGCCGTAGCCCCACGACATGTGCATGGTGGCGAGGGCGACGGGGATCTGCAGGCGGGCCTTCAGGGGCAGCCCCTTGCCGGCCGGCACCGAGCCGGCGGTGATGGCCGCGAGGTAGCCGCCGGGGACCACCAGGGCCCACGGGGTGACCAGGGCGCCCAGCACGAGGCCGGCCGCGATCGCGCACACGGCCGTGGGCGGGGCGAGGTAGCGCAGGTTGATGGAGCCGGAGTGGTAGCGGGCGACGACATGGCGCCAGCGGCCGTAGTCCTTGTACTGCTTGGCGAGGGCCTTCACCGACGGCCTCGGCCGGTACGACACCTTCAGCTCGGGCGAGAACCAGATGAGCCCGCCCGCCTCCCTGATCCGGAAGTTCAGCTCCCAGTCCTGGGCGCGGATGAACTCCTCGTTGTAGCCGCCCTGTTGCTCCAGCGCCTCGCGCCGGAAGACACCGAGGTACACGGTCTCGGCGGCCTGCGCATCGCCCCCCGTGTGGAAGGCGGCGTTGCCGACGCCGATCTTCGAGGTCATCGCGGCCGCGACGGCGTGCTCCCAGTCGTTCTCGCCCTCGGCGTGCATGATGCCGCCGACGTTCTGCGCACCGGTCTCCTCCAGGAGCCGTACGGCGGTGGCGATGTAGTTCGGCGAGAGCATGCCGTGGCCGTCGACGCGGACGACGATCGGGTGGCGGGAGGCCTTGATCGCGGCGTTGAGGGCGGCGGGCGTGCGGCCGGTCGGGTTCGGGACGGTGTGGACGCGAGGATCGTCCCGTACGAGCTCGGCGGCGATCTCGTCCGTGCGGTCCGTGGACGGACCGAGGGCGATCACGACCTCCATCTCGCCGGCGTACTCCTGCGCGAGGATCGCTTGGACTGCTCCGCGCAGATGCCGCTCCTCGTTGAGGACGGGCATGATGACGGACACGGCGGGGAGCTGCACGTCGGGATTGGCGTTCATAGGGGGCTCACGTTACCGCGAACGGGGGACACCCTTGCGCGCCGCCGGGGTCGCTGCACCGGGCAGGAGATCGTATGGGCCTACGGTGCTCACGGATCCCACGTACGGCCCCCAGGGCAAGCGACAGCGGAGGTATCTCCCCCATGCCCACGCCGCCCCGCCAGTCTCCCTCCCCCGCGCAGCGCCGTTCGCGGCCGTCCCGCCGTGGGGCGCGGCCGGCCGCGCCGGTAAGGCGGAAGAGGCCGCGGTGGGCCATGCGGGCGGTGACCACACTGTCCGTCGTGGTCCTCGCCTCGGCGGGGATCGGGCACGCGGTGGTCACGAGCCTGGACGCGAAGATCGAGCGCGTGGACCCCTTCAAGGACATGAAGAACCGGCCGCAGGCGGGTACCGGGATGAACGTGCTGCTCGTCGGCACGGACGGCCGCGACCGCATCAGCGAGGAGGAGCGGCGCAAGTACCGGCTCGGCGGGGCGCCCTGTCACTGCACCGACACGATCATGATCGTGCACATCTCGGAGGACCGGGAGCGGGCGAGCGTGGTGAGCCTGCCGCGCGACTCGTACGCCGAGGTGCCCGCCGGTGAGGGGCACAAGGCGCACCCCATCAAGATCAACGCGGCGTACGCGGAGGGCGGCCCGAATCTGACCGTGCGCACGGTCGAGCACATGACCCATGTGAAGATCGACCACTACCTGGAGGTCGACTTCACCAGCTTCATGAAGACGGTGGACGTGGTCGGCGGCGTGCAGATCTGCACCGCGGAGCCGCTGAAGGACTCGTACACCGGACTCGACCTGCCGGCCGGCACGCACCGGCTGATGGGCGGCGAGGCGCTGCAGTACGTGCGCGCGCGGCACATCGACAGCGGCTCCGACCTGGGCCGGATGCAGCGGCAGCAGCGCTTCATGGCGGCGCTCATCGAGCGGGCGACGTCGTCCGGGATCCTGCTGAACCCGATGCGTTTCCGGGACGTGACGCGGGCGGTGCTGGGCTCGGTGCGGGCCGACAAGGGGTTCGGGACGGGTGAGCTGCTCGACCTCGGGCGGGCGATGCGGAACTTCTCGCCGTCGTCGTCGGAGTTCACGACCGTGCCCATCCGGCAGATGGCGTATCCCGTGAAGGGCGTCGGTTCCACGGTGAAGTGGGACGTCGCGAAATCCGAGCGGCTCTTCCGGGCCCTGCGCGAGGACCAGCCGCTGGCGGCACACCGGGTGCGGACCAGGGTGGTGCCGGTGGAGGTGGCCCCGCAGGACATCCACGTCCAGGTGGAGAACGGCACGCGGACGGAGGGCATCGGCAAGCGCGTCGACGCGGCGCTGGCGGCGACCGGGTTCCGGACGACCGGGCGGCCGGTGGACGCGCAGGGCCGCCCCGTGCCGCGGACGGTCGTCGCCCACGACCCTCGCTGGGACCGCTCGGCGAAGTCCCTCGCGGCCGCGCTGCCCGGGAGCCAGCTGCGGCCGGTGAAGGGGCTGGGGCCGACGCTGAAGGTGACCGTCGGGGAGGACTTCAGGCAGGTACGGAAGGTGCGGTCCGAGGACCCGACGCGGGGTGAGTCGATCGTGGTGCGGGGGGACGAGGCGGTGTGCTCGTAGCCACGTCCGAGCCCGTCGGCCCCGCGGGGAGGTCCGGGCCCCTCGGTCCTCGTATCCCTCGGTCCTCGGCCCCTCCGTCCTCGTAACCTCAGTCCTCGTAGCCCTCCGCCGCCCGCTTCTCCCGCAGTTCCTTGATCGCGCGCCGCCGGGCCAGCCGGTGGGTCCGCCTGATCTGTGCCTCCTGGTAGCGCCGCTTGTCGCGCTCGGTTTCCGGTATCACCGGGGGCACCCGGCGCGGCTTGCCGTCCGCGTCCACCGCCGCGAACACCAGGTAGGCCGAGCCGACCTGGGTGGCCGGTGCCGATTCGTTCCAGCGCTCGGCCAGGACCCGTACGCCGACCTCCATCGAGGTGCGGCCGGTCCAATTGACCTGGGCCTTCACATGGACGAGGTCACCGACGCGGACCGGCTCCAGGAAGGCCATCTCGTCCATGGACGCGGTGACGGCGGGGCCGCCGCTGTGCCGGCCGGCCACCGCGCCCGCGGCATCGTCGACGAGCTTCATGATCACACCGCCGTGCACCGTCCCCAGAAGGTTGGTGTCGCCGTGGGTCATGATGTGGCTGAGGGTGGTGCGGGACGCGGATGTCGGCTTGCCCGGGATTTCCGGAGTGCCCGACTCCGCTGCGGTGACCTGGTCTGTCATGGCGTCCACCTTATGCGGCCCCGACATTCGCGGACTTTGTGTTGGGTTCGCAACAGCCGTGACCCTATTTTCCGCCGAACCTTGTAAGACACCTGGCCGTGCCCTGCATAGTGGGGCGCATGAATGACTGGCCCCAGGGATGGTCCGACGACAACCGCGGCAACCGTTACGGACGCGGCAGCGCGAGCGCACAGCCCGAGGGCGCGCGCGTGATGCGGCAGGTCCGCCGCGGTCAGGCGGCACCGCCCGGCCAGCTGTACGGCGGGGTGCCTCAGCAGCCGTCGTACGTGAACGGCCGGGGCCACGGCGGCTACACCGACGACACCGTCCACGACGACGGGTACGACAGCGGCTACAACACCGGCCAGGTCTACGGCGGTGGCTCGGGCGGCTCCGGCGGTTCGGGGGTGCGCGAGCCGCGGCCCGCGCCGAACTGGCGGCGGCGTATCAAGCTGACCTCGATAACGCTCGCGACGGTGCTCCTCGTGACGACCGTCGCCACCTACTTCTGGGCCGACTCCAAGCTCAACCGCGAGGTCGACCTGTCCAAGGTCATCGAGCGGCCGGAGGCGGGCGAGGGCACGAACTACCTCATCGTCGGCTCCGACAGCCGTGAGGGCATGACGGACGAACAGAAGAAGGAACTCCACACCGGCTCCGCCGACGGCAAGCGCACGGACTCGATGATGATCCTGCACGTCGGCAGCAACGGCGACACCCTGATCTCCCTGCCGCGTGACTCGAACGTCACGATCCCGTCGTTCAAGGGCTCGGACTCCGGGAAGTTCTACGAGGGCACCGGCCGGCAGGTGAAGCTGAACGCGGCGTACGCCGAGGACGGCCCCGAACTGCTCGTCCGTACCGTCGAGGCCAACACCGGGCTGCACATCGACCACTACGTCGAGATCGGCTTCGCGGGCTTCGCGAACATCGTGGACTCGGTCGGCGGCGTCGAGATCGACATCCCGAAGGGCGGCATCAAGGACTCCAAGTCCGGGGCCGACCTCAAGGAGGGCAAGCAGACCCTGAACGGCCAGGAGGCGCTCGCCTTCGTCCGCACCCGGTACGCGCTGCCCGGCTCCGACCTGGACCGTACGAAGAACCAGCAGAAGTTCCTCTCGGCGCTGGCCAACCAGGTGGCGACGCCGAGCACGGTCCTCAACCCGTTCAAGCTGTACCCGACCATGGGCGCCGGACTGGACTCCCTGATCGTCGACAAGGACATGAGCCTGTACGACCTGGCGTCCATGTTCTGGGCGATGAAGAGCGTCAGCGGCGGCGAGGGCAAGTCGATGAACATGCCGCTCTCGACGAGCAACGCCGCGAACGGCAACCTCCAGTGGGACAAGGCGAAGGTGAAGCAGCTCGTGGAGCAGCTGAAGAACGACGAGACGGTGACCGTCTCCGGCAACTGAGCACCTGTGACAGCGCTCGAGGGCACCCCGGCGGGTGCCCTCGAGCGCTGTCAGGCGGTTGTCACATCGTGGCGCCCGACATCGCGCGACAGGTCTCGGCGCAGCGGCGACACGCCTCGGCACAGCGCATCATCTGAGGGTCGTCCGGCATGGACATACACGCCTCGGCGCACATCTCACAGGCCTTGGCGCACATCGCGCACATCTCGGCCGACATGGGCGAGCGGCGCATCATCATGTCCGCGCACATACGGGTCGTCTCGGCGCAGTCCATGAGCGCCCGCATGATCTGCATCTGCGGCTGACCGCCCATCTGCATGCAGGAGCTCATCGTCTCCTCGCAGACGACGTGGCAGGACATGCACGCGTCGACGCAGGCCTGCATCTCCTTGCTCATCGCGGGCATGTTTCCGAGCTGGGTCATGGCTCCTCCTGGGGGGTGCGGGAGCCCGGGGCGGGCCCCGTGCCCTTCCGTCCTACGCCCGTCGAGCACGGGGCGCCATCGGGCGGACGGGAACAATCCGCACCAGATGCCGCGCACGGCACGATCCCCCACGTTCCGCCAGAGGCCAGGCCACGGGGCCGAACAGGTGAAGGGCGCCCGGGTCTCCGGGCGCCCTTCGACGTCAAATCCCCTGGTGCTACGGCAGGTTGCGCGCCATGACGATGCGCTGCACCTGGTTGGTGCCCTCGTAGATCTGCGTGATCTTGGCGTCACGCATCATGCGCTCCACCGGGTAGTCACGGGTGTAGCCGTATCCGCCGAGCAGCTGGACGGCGTCCGTGGTGACCTCCATCGCCACGTCCGAGGCGAAGCACTTGGCCGCGGCGCCCTGGTAGGTGAGGTCGGCGTCGCCACGCTCGGAGGCGGCGGCGGCCTGGTAGGTCAGGGCGCGGGCGGCCGAGATCTTCATGGCCATGTCGGCGAGCATGAACTGGATGCCCTGGAAGTCGGCGATCGGCTTGCCGAACTGCTTGCGCTCCTGGACGTAGCCCTTGGCGTAGTCCAGCGCGCCCTGCGCGATGCCCAGCGCCTGCGCGGCGATCGTGATGCGGGTGTGGTCCAGCGTCTTCATCGCGGTGGCGAAGCCGGTGCCCTCGTCGCCGATCATGCGGTCCGCCGGTATGCGAACGTTGTCCAGGTAGACCTCGCGGGTCGGGGAGCCCTTGATGCCGAGCTTCTTCTCGGGGGCGCCGAAGGAGACGCCCTCGTCGGACTTCTCGACGACGAAGGCCGAGATGCCCTTCGAGCGCTTGGCGGGGTCGGTCACGGCCATCACCGTGTAGTACTCGGAGACGCCCGCGTTGGTGATCCAGCGCTTCACGCCGTTCAGGACGTAGTGGTCGCCGTCGCGGACCGCCTTCGTCTTCATGCCGGCCGCGTCCGAACCGGCGTCCGGCTCGGAGAGGCAGTACGAGAACATGCCCTCGCCCTTGGCGAGCGGGGCCATGTACCGCTTCTTCAGGTCCTCGGAGCCGGAGAGGATCACCGGGAGCGAGCCCAGCTTGTTCACCGCCGGGATGAGGGAGGACGACGCGCACACGCGGGCCACCTCCTCGATCACGATCACCGTGGCGAGCGCGTCGGCGCCCGCGCCGCCGTACTCCTCGGGGACGTGCACCGCGTGCAGGTCGTTCGCGACCAGCGCCTCGAGGGCCTCCTGCGGGAAGCGGGCCTCCTCGTCCACCGCGGCGGCGTGCGGCGCGATCTTCGCCTCGGCCAGCGAGCGGATGGCGTCACGGAGCATGTCGTGCTCCTCGGACGGGCGGTACAGGTCGAAGTCAGCCGATCCGGCCAAGGTCTCTCACGCTCCAAGGACGCTGTGTGTAAGTGCGAAGCTGGCGCTAATTACCGTTAAGTAACTCAAATTTTAGGGGTCGGCTCACGGGAGTGATACGTGAGCTTGGCGACAGCGGGGAAGCTGCCCGTCAGACCCGCCGACTATGCTCGGGCCCGCACCGCCCCGTCCCCGTTTTCTGGAGTCCCCATGGCCCTCAAGATCACCGTGATCGGTACCGGCTATCTCGGCGCCACCCACGCCGCGGCCATGGCCGAGCTCGGGTTCGAGGTGCTGGGGCTCGATGTCGTGCCCGAGAAGATCGAGATGCTGGGCCGGGGCCAGGTCCCCATGTTCGAGCCGGGCCTGGAGGAGCTGCTGCGCAAGCACGTCGCCGGCATCGAGGGCTCCACCGGGCGGCTGCGCTTCACGATGGACTGGGCGGAGGTCGCCGAGTTCGGCGACGTGCACTTCGTCTGCGTGAACACCCCGCAGAAGCACGGCGAGTACGCCTGCGACATGTCCTACGTCGACTCGGCCGTCGAGTCCCTCGCCAAGCACCTGCGCGGGCCCAACCTGGTCGTCGGCAAGTCGACCGTGCCGGTGGGCAGCGCGGACCGGCTCGCGGCCCGCATCCTGGAGCTCGCCCCGGGCGGCGGCGAGGTGGAGCTCGCCTGGAACCCGGAGTTCCTGCGCGAGGGCTTCGCCGTCGACGACACCCTGCACCCGGACCGGATCGTGGTCGGCGTGCGCAGCGAGCGGGCGGAGAAGCTGCTGCGCGAGGTGTACGCGACGCCGATCGCGGACGGCTCCCCCTTCGTCGTCACCGACTTCCCCACCGCCGAGCTGGTGAAGACCTCCGCCAACTCCTTCCTCGCCACGAAGATCTCCTTCATCAACGCGATGGCGGAGGTGTGCGAGGCCGCCGGCGGCGATGTCGCCAAGCTCGCGGAGGCCATCGGGCACGACGACCGGATCGGCAAGAAGTTCCTGCGGGCCGGGATCGGGTTCGGCGGCGGCTGTCTGCCCAAGGACATCCGCGCGTTCATGGCCCGCGCCGGTGAGCTGGGCGCCGACCAGGCGCTGACCTTCCTGCGCGAGATCGACTCGATCAACATGCGCCAGCGCGGTCAGATGGTGGAGCTCGCCCGGCAGGCGCTGGGCGGCGGCCCCTTCCTGGGCAAGCGGGTCGCGGTGCTCGGTGCCACCTTCAAGCCCGACTCGGACGACGTACGGGACTCGCCCGCGCTGAATGTCGCCGGGCAGATCCATCTCCAGGGCGGCCAGGTCACGGTGTACGACCCCAAGGGCATGGAGAACGCCCGTCGCCTCTTCCCGACCCTCGGCTATGCCGGCAGCGCGATCGACGCGGTACGGGGCGCCGATGTCGTACTGCATCTCACCGAATGGCGGGAATTCCGCGAGCTGGACCCGGCGGCGCTCGGCGAGGTCGCGGCGGCGCGGGTCGTTCTGGACGGGCGCAATGCGCTCGATTCCGAGGTGTGGCGGAAGGCCGGCTGGACGTATCGGGCGATGGGGCGGCCGACGGCCTGAGAAAAGCGGGCCGTTCGGGCAAAGAAATCGCGCCCGCACGGCCCACCCCACGGCGGGACGGGTTGCGGACGCCCGCAGCCGGGCCCGGGGCGAGCCTGCACAACGGCATATGCCGTTCTCCTTGAAATCCCCACGCGGCTTCGAATTCTATTCGAGTAGTGCGAGGGAAAAGAAATGCTCGGGCGCAAATTCTTCACAGTCGTATTGCGCGGAATAGCGGCGTTCTCATCCGGTCTCACAGTGGGGACCCCCTCGAAAGAGAGGCGCCGCAACAGCCGTTTAACTGCCGCGTAGCCGGGCGGAATCCGCGCGCCACTCCACTGGTCGTCGTTCGCTGGTTTGAACAGACCATGCCAGGAGTGACCATGCCCCTGTTCCGCCGAGCCCTGTGGCCGCACGACCACCGCGACGAGCTGGTCGCGGGAGCGCTCGTCGGCGCCGTGGTGGTCGTCCTCGGATACGCGTCGGGGATCGGCGCGCCCGCCACCGCCTCCGACCCGACCGCCGCCCCGCCGCCCGCGGCCACCGCACCCACGTCCCCGAACGGCACCGCCCCGCCGGGAGCCCCGGGCGACGCTTCGGGCGCAGACGCGGGAGGCGCGGCGGGGACCGGGGCGCTGCCGGTCACCGGCGTCCACTACCCCGGCGACGCGGGCGGCCCGGACCACACCGGGCACACCGGTACATCCGGCGGCACGGGTGCGGGTCACACGGGCCACGGCGCCTCCCCCACGCCGCCCGACCCCACGTCCCCCGCCTCCCCCGCTCCCTCCACGCCGGGCACCACCCCGCCCTCCGACGACGACGCGACCTGCGAGGACGGCGAGGTCCGGCTCGCCCGACCGCTCCTGACCGGTCTCACCGAGCCCGTCTTCGGCCTCCTCAACCCGACGGCCGAGGCATCCCCGACCGCGCAGCCCTCCCCCTGCATCGGCCTCGCCCCGCTCCCGTCCCTCCTCGGCGGCATCACCCCCTCCCCGGAGGCGACGCCATGACCGCGCGCCGCGTCCTCGTCCTCCTCGCCCTCACCCCGCTCCTCTACGTCCTCCTCGGCACCCCGCCCGCCTCCGCCCACACCGAGCTGGTCACCTCCAGCCCCGCGAACGGTGCCGAGCTGAAGCGGGCCCCCGATCACCTCACCCTCACCTTCGACGAGCCCGTCGACCTCGCAGGCGTACGCGTGATGACGCTGGACGGCGACCGGCTGCCGGTGACCCTCGTGCCGGGCCACAGGGGCGCGGTCGTACGGGCCGCCCTGGGGCGCCCGGCGGACGGTGACCTGGCCGTCGTCTGGTCGGTCGTCGACGAGGGGGACGGACACGCCTCCTCAGGGCGGCTGGACTTCGGCATCGGCGCGCCCGCCGCCGCCGAGGACCGCGGCGACGAGGCCGCGCCCGCACCGTCCCCCCTGGTGCGGAAAGGCCTCGTCGCCGCCCGCTGGGCCGGCTACCTGTCGCTGGCGCTGTTCATCGGCGGCCTCGCCTTTGTCACGTTGCTGTGGCCACGCGGTGCGCACGAGCCCCGGGCCCGGGCGCTGCTGGGGCTGGCCTGGGCGTGCGGGCTGCTGGCGTCGGTTTCGAGCATCGGTCTCCAGGGGGCGTACGGCGCACTCGGCGGCCTGCGTGACGCGCTGCGCGCCGGGACGTACGCGGACGTGCTGACCACCGAACCCGGCGTCGTGCTCGCCGCCCGGGTGCTGCTGTGGGTGCTCGCGGCGGTGGTGCTGAGCGCACTGCTCCAGGGCGGGCCGCGCACGTCCCGCTCCCCCGGCTGGCGGGTCGGCGCGCTCGCCGTCGGTCTCGGGCTGCTGCGGGCGACCGGCATGGCGGGCCACAACTCCGAGGGCGGTGAGCCGGCTTGGGGTGCGATCGCCGACCTGGTGCATCTGCTCGGCGTCTCGCTGTGGATCGGCGGGCTGGTCATGCTCGGGGTGTCGGTGCTGCCGCGGCGCCGGCCGGCCGAGCTGGCCGCGGTGGTGCCGGGCTACTCGCGACTCGCGGCGGTGAGCGTGGCGGGCATCGTCGCGGCCGGGCTGGTGCTGGCGTGGCAGGTCGTGGGCTCGTACGACGCCCTGCTGCACACCTCGTACGGGCATCTGCTGCTGCTCAAGACGGGCGTCCTGGGCATCGTCCTGCTCGCCGCCCTGGTCAGCCGCCAGTGGGTACGCACCCGCCTCGATCTCGCCGTGCTGCTGCGCGGCGACGCCGCCACCGTGCGGCCCTTCGGTTACTCGGTCGCGGCCGAGACGGGGCTCGTCCTCGTCGTGCTCGCCGTGACGAGTCTGCTGGTCACGACCAACCCTGGCCAGTGAACTCCCAGGAAAATCAAAGGAGTTGCGTTGAAACGACGTAATGAGAGCGACGCGGCACCGCGCCGCCGGGCGCCCTCGGGCAACCGGGGTCTGCTGGTCGCCGGACTCGGCGCGGCACTGACCGCGGTGCTCAGCCTGGGGCTGCTCCAGGCAGCCGCGGGCAGCTCGGTGTCGGGGGCGTCCTCCACGGCGGACGCGGGCGCGGCTCAGGCGCCCGCTGCCGCCGCGGCGGACCGGCCGGCGGCCGATGCGGCACCCGACCACCAGATCGACATCATGAACAACGAGTTCGGCGACGGGAAACAGCTCGTCGTCGAGGTCGGTGACACGGTCCGCTGGACCAACCACGACAGCGTGCCGCACACGGTCACCACGACCAAGGGCCCGAAGAAGTTCGACTCGGGGACGCTGGAGCAGGGCGACTCGTGGTCGTACACCTTCACCACGGCGGGGACGTACGAGTACTACTGCGCGGTGCACCCGGACATGGTGGCGTCGGTGAAGGTCGTGGCGGCCGACGACGGCGGTTCGTCGGGCGGCTCGTCCGGTGGGTCCGGCGGCTCGTCCGGCGGTTCCTCGGGCGGGTCGAGCGGCGGCTCGTCCGGTGGATCCGGTTCGGGTGGCAGCACGGGCGGTACGTCCGGCGGCACGTCCGGTGGTTCGTCCGGCGGTACGTCGGGGGGCACCTCCGGCGGTACGTCGGGCGGTGGCTCCGGCGGCGGCGACGAGCAGTGCACCAGCGTCCAGGACGTGCTGCTGCCGATCCTCCAGCACCTCAACGCGGCGCACCTGGAGCGTTCCCCGAGCCAGCAGGTGCAGGACGCCCTCGCGCTGGACGCGTACATCAAGACGCACACGGTGTGGATCGAGAGCATCCTGACGCCCGCCACCGAGGGCGGCGGCACGATCGCCGACGACACGCTCAGCGTGCTGCTGAACCACATCAACAAGGCGCACCTGGAGGAGTCGCCGGGGCAGCAGGTCGCCGATCTGCTGAACGCCGACAGCTACGTGCAGATGCACACGGTGTGGGCCGAGCACCTGCTCGCCCCGACCGAGGACTTCCTCACCAACAACTGCTGACACCGCCGCACGGAAGACGGGCGCCGGTCCGGCCGAGGCTCAGTCGGCCGGACCGGCGCTCCCCCCATTGTCCCCGTCGCCGCCGCTTCGACGGAACCGCTTTCCAAGGAGACCGGGATGACAACCGTCACCCTCCCCACCGACCCGACCCCACCATCCGGGCGCCCCGGCCCGGCCCCCTGGCTGCCGCTCCCCGGCCGCTACACGGTGGCCCCCGACCGCTCGCTCGTCGAACTCACCGCGCTCTGCGGCCCGTTGCCCGTACGCCGCCGTCGCCTCACCCTCGCCGAGGCCGTGCTCACGGTGCCCGAGACCGACGAACACCCCACCCTCCGCTTCGAGTTCGACGACGCCCACCTCAAAGGCACCCTCACCCTCGACCACGCCCACGCGACCGCCGGCACCGTCCAGCTGACCGGCGATCTCGGCATCGACGGCACCGACGGCACCGACTTCCCCGTACTGCTACGGCTGAGGATCGCCGAGCGCTCCGACGACCGGCTGCTCGGCGTGGGCGTGACCCGGCTGCCGTACCGGCTGCTGCGCCGCGCCACCGGCTTCCGGTTCGGCCGGCTGCGCCCGGCCACGCGGCTGCGGCTGCTGATCGCCGGGGAGTTCGCGTGAGGGCGGCCCGGCGAGCGGTCCAGGGGGCCGTGCTCGCCCTGTCCGTCCTGCTCGGGCTGCTGTTCGTGGTGCCGGGCGGCCGGGCGTCGGCGGCGACGTACCGGGTGGCCATGAGCGGCTACGCCTACAGCCCCGGGACCCTGACGATCCCGGCCGGCTCCACGGTGACCTGGACCAACCAGGACACCGCACCCCATGACGTGAAGACCACGTCCGCCCCGGCCGCCTTCCACTCCCCCATGCTGAACAAGGGCGGAACCTGGAGCTTCACGTTCACCACGCCGGGGACGTACGCCTACTACTGCACGGTCCACCCGAACATGACGGCCCGGATCGTGGTCCGGGCGGCGCCGACGACTCGGGCGCCCGCGCCGACGCACGAGCACGCGGAGGCGGGGGCGGCTTCGGGGAACCAGTCTTCCGGCCATCACGCGACAGTGCCTGGCCGGACGGCACCGACGCGCACCGCGACGCCCCCGCCCGCACGGTCCACGCCCCCGAAGTCGGCTCCGGCGGCCGCACGGCCGGCATCGCCGTCACCGACGCCCACAACGACATCCCTGCCGCAGACGCAGGTCACCGCGACGGCGATCCGCCCCCTGGATCCCTTGCTTGTCCTGACCGGCATAGTCGCGGGGGTCGCGGTGCTGTGCCTCCTGCTGGTGGGCTCACGGGCAGCGCGGAGCCGCGAAGAGGAGGCTTGACGGCAACGCCCTCTTTTTCAGGGGCGCGGGGAACTGCGCGACCAGCCCCAACGGCGCCGCACCTGCTGGAAGACACCACCCGGCACCCCGGTAGGCGCTACTTCGCCCGATACCGCCGCATCTTCGCCCGCGCCCCGCACACCTGCATGGAACACCAACGTCCACGCCCCGCAGGACTGCGGTCGTAGTACGCCCAGTGGCAGTCGACGGCCTCACAGGCCTTGAGCCGCCCCCACGTCCCCTCGACCAGCCCCTGGGCAATGGCCGCCGCCACCCGGGAGAACAACGAACCCTCGTCAGCCGGAGCCAGCGTCGCCGATCCGTCGGCGGCGTCGACCGCGACCACCAACAAACTCGCCGCCAGCAGCTCCCCCAACGGCGCCACCGCACGATGCGGCGGATGCCCCGCGTGCGCGAGCAGCGCCACCCGCAGAGACTCCCGCAGCTCACGCGCCGCCGGCACGTCCTCCTCCGCCACGCCGAACCGCAACCGCCCCTCCACCGTGTCCAGCGAGTCGGCCCCTGACTCGATGTCCAGCGTGTTGACCAGGGACTGAACCAGCTCCAGGCCCCCGGGCGCGGGCGATCTCTCACTCATGGCTGCACGCTACCTCCCGCATTTCCCCTTGCGAGGTTACCGGCAATGGGGGAGCATGCGGTAACGGAAGTTACCTGTTGCCGCGTGCTGCAGGTAACCAAGACTCAAGACTTCAAGGAGGAAGCCATGGCCATCGCCGAACTGGGTGCCGTCGTCCTGGACTGTCCCGACCCTCGCGCCCTCGCCGACTTCTACGCCCGCGTGCTCGGCGGCAGTATCGAGGGCGAGGGCGACTGGGTGGACCTGAAGGTGCCCGGCGGGCGGTCGCTGGCGTTCCAGGCCGCCCCCGGCTTCGTACCGCCGAAGTGGCCGGCGCCCGATCACTCGCAGCAGTTCCATCTGGACCTGATGGTCGAGGACCTGGACGCGGCCGAGAAGGAGATCCTGGCCGTGGGCGCGAAGCCGCTGGACACCGAGGACCGCTCGCGGACCTTCCGGGTTTACGCGGATCCGGCGGGGCACCCGTTCTGCCTGTGCGCCTGCTGACGCCTCGACCGCCGGGAGGATCCCATGGCCCCCGTGGCAAGCCTGCGTTCCGTCGTCATCGACTGCCCCGACCCGCGCGCCCTGGCCCGCTTCTACGCCGATGTCGGCGGCGGTACACCCGAGGACGACGACCCCGACTGGGTCGTACTCCGGATCCCGGGAGGGCCACGGCTCGCCTTCCAGCCGGCGCCCGGGTACACCCCGCCGGAGTGGCCTCGGGCCGACCGCAATTCCCAGCAGTTCCATCTGGACTTCGACGCCGGCGCCACCTGGGAGGAGGTCGAGGCGGCTCAGGAGAAGGTGCTGCGGCTGGGCGCGCGGTTGCTGCACGCGGAGGACAAGGACGACTTCCGGGTGTACGCCGACCCCGCAGGCCACCCCTTCTGCCTCTGCCGGATCGAGCACCCCTGACCAGCCGTCGAACTCCGCGACCTTCGCCGTGGACGGCTGCCCAGCCCGACGCACTCCGGGCCCGCGACCCCTCGCACATGGTCGAGATGATCGGCGACGTCCCGCACGGACGGGCCGGCCTGCTCGGCCGTGAGCGGCACCATCCACAGGCCCTTGGCGGCGCCCACACGGGCGGGGCGACCGGATACACCGACTACCCCGCCCTCGACGGTCAGCCGTCCAGTCCGTCCAGTTCCTCGATGGTCGCGTTGGACGGGCCCCGCGTGGCCTGAAGGTCACGGGCGACGTCCTCCGCCGCGCCCAGTACCCGTACGGCGTTCTGCCAGGTCAGCTTGGCCAGGTCGGGCTTGGACCAGCCGCGGTCAAGGAGCTCGGCGAGCAGGTTGGGGTAGCCGGAGACGTCGCTGAGGCCGTCGGGGGTGAAGGCCGTGCCGTCGTAGTCGCCGCCGATGCCGAGGTGGTCGACGCCGACGACCTCGCGCATGTGGTCCAGGTGGTCGGCGACCGTGGACGCCGTGGCGATCGGGCGCGGGTTGCTCTCCTCGAAGGCGCGGTGCACCTTCATCGCCTCGGCGGTGGTCTCGAGGTGGTGGAAGCCGTGGGCGCGCATGTTCTCGTCGGCCGCGGCCGTCCAGTCGACCGCCGCCTGGAGCACGAACTTCGGCACGAACGTCACCATCGCGATGCCGCCGTTGCCGGGGAGGCGTTCCAGGACGTCGTCGGGGATGTTGCGCGGGTGGTCGCAGACCGCGCGGGAGGAGGAGTGGGAGAAGATCACCGGGGCGGTGGAGGTGTCGAGCGCGTCGCGCATCGTCGTGGCCGCCACGTGCGAGAGGTCGACCAGCATGCCCTCGCGGTTCATCTCCCGGACCACCTCGCGGCCGAAGGCGGACAGGCCGCCGACCCCCGGCTCGTCCGTCGCCGAGTCGGCCCACGCGATGTTGTCGTTGTGGGTGAGGGTCATGTAGCGGACGCCGAGCGCGTACAGCGCGCGCAGCGTGGCGAGGGAGTCGGCGATGGAGTGGCCGCCCTCCGCGCCCATGAGGGAGGCGATACGGCCCTCCGCGCGCGCCGCCTCCATGTCCGCGGCCGTCAGCGCCGGGCGCAGGTCGTTCGGGTAGCGCGCCATCAACTGCCGTACACAGTCGATCTGTTCGAGGGTGGCGCTGACCGCCTTGTCGCCGGCGTAGTCCGAGCGGACGTACACCGACCAGAACTGCGCGCCCACGCCGCCCTCGCGCAGGCGCGGGATGTCGGTGTGCAGATGGGCGGCCTGGTCGGTGGCGATGTCACGGGCGTCGAGGTCGTAGCGGACCTGCTGGCGCAGGGCCCACGGGAGGTCGTTGTGGCCGTCGACGACCGGGAACTCGCGCAGGAGTTCCCGGGCTGCCTCCAGCGAGGTCATCGTCGTCACTTCCCGGAGCCGAAGCCGAAGCCGTTCGAGCCCTCGACCTTGGCGCGCAGGCGCTTGCCCTTCTCGGTGGCCTGGTCGTTCAGGTCCTGCTGGAACTCGCGCATCCGCTGCAGCAGGTCCTCGTCGTGGGCGGCGAGGATGCGGGCGGCGAGCAGGCCGGCGTTGCGGGCACCGGCGACCGAGACGGTGGCGACGGGCACGCCGGCCGGCATCTGCACGATCGACAGCAGGGAGTCCATGCCGTCGAGGTACTTCAGCGGGACCGGGACGCCGATGACCGGCAGGGGCGTGACCGAGGCGAGCATGCCCGGCAGATGGGCGGCCCCTCCGGCCCCGGCGATGATCACCTTCAGCCCGCGCTCGGCCGCCTGCTCGCCGTACGTGACCATCTCGCGCGGCATACGGTGCGCGGAGACGACGTCGACCTCGTAGTCGATCTCGAACTCGTCGAGGGCCTGGGCGGCGGCCTCCATGACGGGCCAGTCGGAGTCCGAACCCATGACGATGCCTACAACCGGGCTCATTCGGTGATGGTCCCTCTCAGATAGCCGGCAGCGTGACGGGCGCGCTCCAGCACGTCGTCCAGGTCGTCGCCGTAGGTGTTGACGTGACCGACCTTGCGGCCGGGCTTCACGTCCTTGCCGTACATGTGGATCTTGAGCTGGGGGTCGCGGGCCATGCAGTGCAGGTACGCGGAGTACATGTCGGGGTAGTCGCCGCCGAGGACGTTGACCATGACCGTCCACTTGGCGCGCGGGCGCGGGTCGCCGAGGGGGAGGTCGAGGACGGCCCGGACGTGGTTGGCGAACTGGGACGTGATCGCGCCGTCCTGGGTCCAGTGACCCGAGTTGTGCGGGCGCATCGCCAGCTCGTTGACGAGGATGCGGCCGTCGCGGGTCTGGAACAGCTCGACGGCGAGGTGGCCGACGACGTCCAGTTCCTTGGCGATCGTCAGGGCGAGCTCCTCGGCCTTGAGCGCGAGGGTCTGGTCCAGGTCGGGTGCGGGCGCTATGACCGTGTCGCAGACGCCGGCCACCTGCTGGGACTCGACCACGGGGTAGGCGACCGCCTGGCCGTGCGGGGAGCGGACGACGTTCGCGGCGAGTTCGCGGACGTAGTCGACCTTCTCCTCGGCGAGCACCGGGACGCCGGCGCGGAACGGGTCCGCGGCCTCCTCGGGCGAGTCGACGACCCAGACGCCCTTGCCGTCGTAACCGCCGCGGACGGTCTTGAGGACGACCGGGAAGCCGTCGCCCTCCTCCGCGAAGGCGGCCACGTCCGCCGGGTCGCTCACGATCCGGTGCCGTGGGCACGGCACCCCGATCGAGTCGAGCTTCGCGCGCATCACCCCCTTGTCCTGGGCGTGCACGAGCGCGTCGGGGCCCGGGCGGACGGGGATGCCGTCCGCCTCCAGGGCCCTGAGGTGCTCGGTGGGTACGTGTTCGTGATCGAAGGTGATCACATCGCAACCGCGCGCGAACTCGCGCAGCGTGTCCAGGTCGCGATAGTCGCCGATGACGACATCGCTGACGACCTGCGCCGCGGAATCCTGAGGGGTGTCACTGAGGAGCTTGAACCTGATGCCCAGCGGGATGCCTGCCTCGTGTGTCATACGAGCGAGCTGGCCCCCGCCGACCATGCCGACTACCGGGAACGTCACGTGCCTAGGGTATCGGCCGTCCCGAGGTGCCCTCCCTTACCGAGGTTTCCAGGTCTCTTTCCGAACTGTTCCCGACCTATGAAGTTGCGCACAGGCAATCGAGGAGGGGGGTGGTTAGCATGGCTGCGTTGACGAAACCGTCCGACAAATCGACCGACAGGAGCCTTCACGACCATGGGACGTGGTTCCTCGGGGCTTCATGCGGCGCCTCCGGTACCCCGCAGTGCCGTTCGGCAGCGCTTCGACCGGCTGGTGCGTGAGGCCGTCAAGTTCGGGGCGGTGGGGGGAGCGGGGCTCCTGGTCAATCTCCTCGTGTTCAACCTGGTACGGCATGTGACCGACCTGCAGGTGGTGCGGGCGAGCGTCATCGCTACGGTCGTCGCGATCATCTTCAACTACGTCGGTTTCCGGTACTTCACGTACCGCGATCGCGACAAGAGTCGCCGTACGAAGGAACTGGGTCTGTTCCTGCTGTTCAGCGTGGTCGGCCTGGTGATCGAGAACGGGGTGCTGTACGTGGCGACGTACGGCTTCGGGTGGGACAGCCCGTTGCAGAGCAACGTCTTCAAGTTCGTCGGTATCGGGATCGCGACGCTGTTCCGGTTCTGGTCGTATCGGACGTGGGTGTTCCGGGCGTTGCCTGCGGAGGAGCCGACGGCGGCGGTGACGGGCGCGGAATCGTTCCTGGATGCGCGGCAGCCTGCGGCGCGTGAGCCGAGGGTCGGGCAGCGGGTGGGCTGAAAGGTCCCGGCGTAGGGGGCACCCCCAGACGGGCTGAGATGTACGAACCCGGCGTTGAGCCCTCCCGCATGCCTACCTGAGCGCATGCCTACCTGACCGTCGGGCCCGAATCCTGCGTCGGCTTCTTCGGCGGGGGTGTGCGGGACAGGAACAGGGCGATTACCGGGGGCTTCGTCTGGAGCATTTCCAGGCGGCCGCCGTCCGCTTCCGCCAGGTCGCGGGCCACCGCGAGGCCGATGCCCGTGGAGTTGCGGCCGCTGATGGCGCGCTCGAAGATGCGGGCTCCGAGGTCGGCCGGGATGCCCGGGCCCTCGTCGGTGATCTCGATGACCGCCTGGTTGCCGGTGACGCGGGTGCGCAGGGCGACCGTGCCGCCGCCGTGCATGAGGGAGTTCTCGATCAGGGCCGCCAGGACCTGGGCCACCGCGCCCGGCGTGCCCACCGCCTCCAGGTGCCGCTTGCCCGAGGTCACGATCGCCCGTCCCGCGCTGCGGTACGCCGGCCGCCACTCCGCCAGCTGCTGCTGGATGACCTCGTCGAGGTCGAAGGTGACGGCGGAGCCGTTGCGCGGGTCGCGGGAGTTGGTGAGGAGGCGTTCGACGACGTCGGTGAGGCGTTCCACCTGCGTCAGGGCGATGGTCGCCTCCTCCTTCACCGTGTCGGGATCGTCGGTGAGGGTGATCTCCTCCAGGCGCATGGAGAGTGCCGTGAGGGGAGTGCGGAGCTGGTGGGAGGCGTCGGCGGCCAGGCGGCGCTCCGCCGTCAGCATCCGCGCGATGCGTTCGGCCGAGGAGTCCAGGACGTCCGCCACCCGGTCCAGCTCCGGAACTCCGTACCGCTTGTGCCGGGGGCGCGGGTCGCCCGAGCCGAGGCGTTCCGCGGTCTCGGCGAGATCCGTGAGCGGGGAGGCCAGGCGGTTCGCCTGCCGCACCGCCAGCAGCACCGCCGCGATCACCGCCAGCAGCGCCACCGCCCCGATGATCAGCAACGTACGGCCGACCTCCCGCGTCACCGACGACCGCGGCTCCTGCACGGTGACCGTCTCGCCCTCCTCGCCCGTCTCCCTGGCGCTGATGACGTCCCCGGTCGGCCTGGAGCCCACCTCGATCACCGGCTTGCCGGGGATGCGGATCTCGGCGTAACGGTCCCCCTGGATCTGTTCCCGCAGCACCGAGGCGTCCACGGTCTCGTCCCCGAGCAGCCGGCTGTCCACGATGCTGACCAGCCGCACCGCCTCGGTGTCCACCCGCTCCTGCGCGGTGCTGGTGATCGTCCGCGTCTCGACGATCACGAGTGACACGCCGAAGACGGCGATGACGACGAGAACGACAGCGAGGGTGGACTGGATCAGTCGACGGCGCATGTCCTGTTACTACTTACTACTTATCTGTACTCAGCCCGTACGGTCCGCAACAGCTCAGCTCTTCTCGAAACGGAAACCCACACCCCGCACCGTGGCGATGTACCGGGGGTTCGCCGCGTCGTCGCCGAGTTTCTTGCGCAGCCACGAGATGTGCATGTCGAGCGTCTTGGTCGACGACCACCAGGTCGTGTCCCAGACCTCCCGCATCAGCTGATCCCGGGTGACCACCCGCCCGGCGTCCCGCACCAGCACCCGCAGGAGGTCGAACTCCTTCGCCGTGAGCTGGAGCTCCTCCTCCCCCATCCACGCCCGGTGCGACTCGACGTCGATCCGCACCCCGTGCGTGGCGGGCGGCTGCTGCGGTTCGGCGGCGCCGCGCCTCAGCAGGGCCCGGACCCGCGCGAGCAGCTCGGCGAGCCGGAACGGCTTGGTGACGTAGTCGTCCGCGCCCGCGTCCAGGCCGACAACGGTGTCCACCTCGTCGGCGCGGGCGGTCAGGATGAGGATCGGCACGGTGTGACCGTCGGTGCGCAGCCGGCGGGCCACCTCCAGGCCGTCCATGCCGGGCAGACCGAGGTCCAGCACGACCAGATCGATACCGCCCTGCATTCCAGCGTCGAGTGCGGTGGGGCCGTCCTCCCGCACCTCGACCTCGTACCCTTCCCGGCGCAGTGCGCGGGCCAGCGGCTCCGAAATGGACGCGTCGTCCTCGGCGAGCAGTACACGGGTCATGAGCTGATGGTAGTCCGCCCCGGACAAGAGCTGGGGTGTGATCGCAGCCCTTGATTCTTACCGGCCTTTGACCGGTCTCTTACCTTCGCCCGCCGTGGTACAGACCTATGGCTACGAAGTGCGATCCTGGAAAGGACCTTGGAAAGGGTGCCTGCGGTTCCGTCGACACCTGTGATCCCTCTCTCAAGTCCTTCCATATCCTCCCGTGTCCTGCCGTATGGTGAATCCACGCCTGTAGCACTGCGGGGACCTTTGGCGGTAGTTGACGCCGAAGGTCTCTTTCATGTGCGGATCAGTGTGCGGATCAAAAGGAATGACCGTGGCCGGGCGGCCCTACCCGCCGTAGCCGGCCGCCCCCACCGGGCGCGCGACCCCCAACGTCGAAGCGCGTCCCGACCAGCAAGGATCGACCATGGCGTCCAGCCTGACGAAGGACTCGGCCACCCCCTCCGAGCGCACCTTCTTCGGCCACCCCCGCGGTATGGCCACGCTCTTCATGACGGAGATGTGGGAGCGCTTTTCCTGGTACGGAATGCGCGCAATCCTCACCCTCTACTTGATCGCGGGTGTCCTCGACGGCCCCCTGGAGGACCGGGAAGCCCTGGCCGCCGCGATCTACGGCGTGTACAACGCGGTCGTGTACATGGCCGCCATGCCCGGCGGCTGGGTCGCGGACCGCCTCTGGGGCGCCCGCAAGGCCGTCCTCGTCGGCGGCATCATCATCGCCCTCGGTCACTTCACGCTGGCGATCCCCTCGGACATCGCCTTCTTCTGCGGTCTCGGCCTGATCGCGATCGGCACCGGCCTGCTGAAGCCGAACATCTCCGCGATGGTCGGCGGCCTCTACGAGGGGCAGCCCAGCGCCCGCCGCGACGCCGGCTTCACGCTCTTCTACATGGCGATCAACATCGGTGCCCTGGTCGCCCCGCTGGCCGTCGGCTACCTCGGCGAGAACGTCAACTGGCACCTCGGCTTCGGTGTCGCCGGTGTCGGTATGAGCCTCGCCGTCATCCAGTACGTCCTCGGCGGCCACCACCTCGGCGACATCGGCAAGCGGCCCGGCACCCCGGCCTCTCCGGAGGAGAAGCGCGCCGCGCTGCGCAAGGTCGCGCTGTGGGGCGGCATCGCCGTCGCCGCGCTGGTCGCGGACATCGCGCTGGGCACGTACGACATCGAGCACATCGTCAACGTGCTCGCGGTCCTCGGCATCGTGGTCCCGATCGTCTACTTCGTGACGATGTACCGGAACCCTGCCCTGGCCGGCGAGGACAAGCCGAAGATCCGGGCTTTCGCGTGGTTCTTCGCCACCGCCGTGCTGTTCTGGATGATCTACGACCAGTCCGGTTCGCTGCTGACGATCTTCGCGGACGGCAAGACCGACCGCGTGATCG
This sequence comes from Streptomyces bicolor, assembly GCF_000719285.1. GTDB lineage: Bacteria > Actinomycetota > Actinomycetes > Streptomycetales > Streptomycetaceae > Streptomyces > Streptomyces bicolor. The sequence continues at coordinate 58,461 of NZ_JOFS01000025.1, forward strand.
GCGGCTGGGAGTTCCCGGCGTCCTGGTACCAGTCGGTCAACCCGGCCATGGTCATCGTGCTCGCCCCGCTCTTCGCCGCCGTGTGGGTCAAGCTGGCGAAGCGCAACCGTGAGCCCAGCACGCCCATGAAGTTCGCCCTGGCGATGCTCCTCATCGGTGGCTCGTTCGCCATCATGGGCCTGGCCGGCGCCGCCGCCGCGAACAGCGACACGGGCAAGGTCACCGTCTTCTGGCTGCTGAGCGTCTACCTCGTGCAGACCCTCGGCGAGATGTGCCTGTCGCCGGTGGGCCTGTCCCTGTCGACGAAGCTGGCGCCGAAGCAGTTCGTGGGCCAGATCATGGGACTGTGGTTCCTGGCCGTCGCGACGGGCAACGCCCTCAACGGCTGGACCACCAAGCTCAACGCTCCGCTGGGTGACGCGCTCTACTACAGCCTGTGGGCCGTCATCGCCGTGGCCGCCGGTCTGGCCTTCATGGTGGCCGGCCGCAAGATCCGCGCGCTGATGGGCAACGTGCGCTAGCGCCTGCGGCTGAGCTGAACCGACGGAGGCCGTCGCACCGAGGGTGGTGCGGCGGCCTCCGGCTTTTGCGGGTCAGCTCAGTTCGGCAGCTCGCCGCGTCGTACGGCCGTGACGAAGGAGGCCCACGCGGTCGCCGGGAGGATCAGGGCGGGGCCGTGGGGGGTCTTCGAGTCGCGGACGGGGACGAGGGGGGCGGGGATGTTGTCGGCGACTTCGAGGCACGCGCCGCCGTCCGGGTTGCTGTAGCTGCTCTTGCGCCACGAGGTCCCGGCCAGTAGGTCGTCGGAGACTTCGACGCACTCGCCACCGTCCGGATTGCTGTAGCTGCTCTTGCGCCACGTCACGCCGGTCAGGTCGATGGATCGCACGGTGCTTCCTCCAGCATCTGCCCGATGAACTTCAGCGACTCAGCCGGTGACAGCGCCAGGTCGCGCATCGAATCGTACGCACGTTGCAGCCGCTCAACCTCCCTGTTCTCCTCGACCAGTTCGCCGTGGTACGCGGTCTCGGTGTAGGCGACCGTTCGCCCCTCGGGCAACCGCAGGAACATCACGGCGGTGCCCACCAAGCCGTGCAGCCCGGCCCCCAGCGGCAGCACTTGGAGCGTGACGTGCGGGCGCTCTGCCACCTCCGCCAGATGTTCGAGCTGGTCCCGCCAGGCCTTGGCGTCCCGCGCCGGCGTGCGCAACACAGCCTCGGACAGGATGCTGCGGAACGTCGGCGCATCCTCCCCCAGCAGCAGCGCGCGGCGGCCGACCCGCGCCTCCACTTGCTGGGCCAATTCTTCGCCCTTGATACCGCCCGTCGCGAGCACCTCACTCGCGTAGCCATCCGACTGAAGCAGGCCCGGCAGGATGCTCACTGCGAAGTGCCACAAGCTGACCGCCTCGGCCTCCAGCAGCATGTACCGGCGGTACTGCTCCTTGAACCGCGCCGGATCTGCGACCGCCAGCTCCCACAACGCCAGCAACAACCCCGGCGTCCCGTAGTACTCGTCCAGAGCCTGCGCCACCTCAGGGCTCCCCAGCGTCTGGCCCCGCTCCAGCTTGCCGAGCATCGACCAGTCCCAGCCCAGTTCCGCCGCAAGTTCCCGCAGACTGACCCCTTTCCGCTCGCGCAGCGCCCGTACCTCCTCCGCGAACCGTCGTCGCGGCTCCTGGCTGCGACTCGTCACCCTCCGTCGCTGCGGCACCCTGTTTCCCCCTCCGCCCGGATGTGGAATTTGTGGAATTTGGAGAGCCGAGCGTGGAACTAGCGCGTCCCAACTGCCTTTTCGCGTCCCGGGCACGGCATGCTCGTATCTGCCACCTGAACACGCAGCGTAATCCAGCGACTGCGCACAGCACAGGCGTTCCAGGAAACGAGCCTCAAGGAGTGAGCCATGACGCCGACGACCCTCTCCCGCGTCCCCCGTCTCCCCCGCCGCACGCGCCCGAACCGCTCCTCCGCCGCCTGGACGCCACCCGGCGGCTGGGCGCGGCCGACACCCGCCGTGCTGCGTGCGTTGGAGACGGCGCTCGCGCGGTGGTCGGCGTGACCACGCGTCCGGCATGGACGGCGGCGCCCCCGCCGCCGCCCGCCTGTGACGTGTGCGGGGCGTTACTGGCTCAGCGCGACGCCGCGAGAGAGGCGGGCCGGACGGCCGAAGCCGACACGTGCGAACGGGAGTTGCGGGAGCACTGGAGCGTCGGAAAGGGGTGTGCGCCGTGACCGAGCAGTCGCCGTACCCCTCGTTCGACGTGAGCCGCTCGCCCAAACCCGTGGACGGCTGTGAGTCCTGCCGGGCACTCGCGGCGAAGCGGGCGGCGGCACGGAGGGCGTACGACCACAGCGCGGTGGCCGACGCGAACGTGCTGATGCGGACGCATTTACGGCTGGATCACAGGATGTGACGAGGAGACGCGGACCCTGCTCGGAGATGTTCCGGAGCAGGGTCCGCCACAACGCCCTAGCTCCGCCTGGGCATGAACGTGAACACCGCTCCCCCCAGCAGCAGCGCCGTCCCCGCCACCAACCCCAGCGCCTTCAGCGAGCCGTGCTCCTCCGCACCCGTCGCCGCCAAGCCACCGTCCGTCGACGAGCCTCCGGCGGAACCCCCCGCTGAACCGCCGGAGGCCCCGCTCGCCTGTTCCGTCGTGTCCAGGGTCAGGGACACCTCGGTCTTCGTCGGCGTACAGGTCGTCGTCGTGCCCAGGGCCTTCACCGTCAGGACGCCCGGCGACAGCGTCGACTCGCCGCTCGCGCCCGGCTTGTACGTGCCCGTGAGGTCGGGGATCTCGATCGGGTCGCCCGCCTTGATGTCCTCGGAGTTGGTCGGGCCCTCGACGTGGACCGTGCCCTTGTCCGCGCCGCCCAGGACGACCTCCATGGACGGCTTGACCGAGTCCTTGGGGATGTCGGCGGGGCTGTCCATCACCGACTTCTTGAACTGGACCGTCAGATCGAAACTGCCGCCGTTCTTCTTGGCGTTGATCTGGACGGGCGAGGTCGCGTTCTTGTCGCCGATGGGCGTCTTGCACTCGTACGGGATCTCGACCTCCCTGCCCGTGAAGTCGCTCTGGCCGCCGTCACCGCCGCCGCTGCCGCCACCGGTGTCCGAACCGCCGGTGTCGCCGCCCGTCTCGCTCTCACTCGGCGTCGGAGCCGTGGGCGTCGGGCTCGACGAACCCGTCGGCAGCCCGGTGGGCAGATCGGTCGGCACACCCGTCGGCAGCGTCGGCACGACCGTCGGCAACCCTCCCGTCGTACCGCCCGAGCCTCCGCCCGCGTCCGTCACCTTGATCGTCGCCGCCGGCTTCACCGTCTCCTTCGGCGTGCACTTGGTGTCCGTCGAGATCGGCTTGTTGACGTTGATGTTGTACGCGTCCGGCGTCAGCGTCACCTCGCCCGGCGCCGTCAGCTTCAGCTTGCCCTTCATGTCGGACAGCTTCATGTCGGTGTTCTTGGGAATCGGCGGGTTCTCGCGCGGCCCCTGCATCGCGACGTCCGCCGTCTGCGCACCGGCCGCCTTCAGGGTGCCGGTCGGCTGGACCGTGTTCGCCTCCAGGTCCAGGATGTTCGGGTTCTTGGACGCCGCCTGGACGAACTTCCAGACGACCTCCACCTCGTCGCCGACCTTCGCCTCGGCGGGCGCGGTGATCTCCACCTTGGTCGTGCCCTGGACCGGCGGCAGCCCGGAGATCGCGGGCGGGATGCACTCGGTCGCGTACGCCACCTCGGCGGCCTGCGCGGGCGCCGCCGCCACGCCGAGCAGCACGCCCGCGCCGCCGAGCATCAGGGCGGCGCCGGCCGCGGTCGCTCTCCGAGGGCTTCTGGGGCTCCGAGGCCCGACCGGTATGACTCTCCTTCGCTTGCTCACGGGGGTCCCTTCCTGGTGGGAGTCGTAGGACTCGTCGGGCTGTTGTCGTGCGGTGCGGAGAGCCGACCGGCCGTGCCCGGGTCGTTGTCCGGGCTGAACCACGGCAGGGTCGAGGGTGCGGGCGAGGCGTGCCTCGCCCCCGCCCGGGGCTTCAGCCCCGGGATGCGCAGGGCCACTTCGGGCATACGGAAGCCGCGGCGCCGGGACGTCTGCCGGGGCCGTACCCGGTCCACCACCGCCATCCCGACGCGGAACAGCGCCGCCGGCACGACCAGGCAGACCAGGACCCAGAACAGCGTCACGCCCCAGGGCCTGCCCACGCCCCAGGGCTGCTCGGCCATCACCTTGCCGCCGTACTTCAGGGAGACCGTGTAGTCGCCGTGCGCCCCGGCGGCGAGCTCCACCGGCAGTTCGATGCGAGCCTTTCCGCCCGGCCGGATCGTGCCGCGCCACTGCTGTTCCTGCCACTGAGGGGCGAACACGCCGTGGGAGGTGCCGACCTGGAAGACCGGGTTCTTCACTGCCGAGGTGCCCACGTTGCCGACGGTGAAGACGAGGGTGCGGGCGGGCGGAGCGCCGAACCAGGTGAGCAGGCCGCTGGAGCCGTCGAGGCGGGTGTCGGTGAGGACCGACAGGCGTCCACCCGCCGGCTCCGCGGGGAGTGGCTCGACCGCGTGTCCGGCCACCTGGAAGATCGCGTCCGCCTCGGCCTTCGCCCCGGTCACCGTCGCCACATGCACGACGCACGGGCACGGCACGGGCGGCTCGGCCACCGGCAGCTTACGGCTGAACCGCCCCTCGGCGTCCGTCGTCACGGCCCTGCCGTCCGCGTTGGCACAGGAGTTGGTGCCGCCGGTGACGCCGGTCGACGGCACTGACTGACCGCAGATCAGGAGCATCAGCAGCGCCTTGGGCCGCCAGCCGTCGCCGGTCACGGTGATCGAACCGCCGGTCCCCGCCTGGGACTTGGAGAGCTTCACGGTGGGCGGGTCAGCGGCGGCCATGGCGGGGGTCGGCGCCAACAGCAGCGCCAGCACGGACAGCACGGCCGCGACAGCCCCCATGGCCGGCAACACTGACATCCGCACCCTGCCGTTCACGTCCCCGCTCCCGTCAACTCGCCCTGTTTGTCCAGCCGTTCAGCCTCGGGCTCCTCGCCGTCGTACGACTTACGCCGCCTTCGATGTCGTACGGCGAACAAGGCGCCCAGCAGCGCCCCCGCGCACCCCACGGCCCCCGCCACCGCACCCCACGGCACGAACCGCGCCGACACCTGCGCCGTGTCGCCCGCGCCGCCCGCCGCCGTCACCGTCAGCCGGACGTCGACCGCGTCGAAGGCGGGGCGGTCGGGCCACGGCTCGGTGAGCTTGGTGCGGCTGCCCGGGGGGAGGCCGACGGGGAGGGTGCGCGGGGCGCGGTCGAGGACAGGGCCGAAGACGCCGTCGGCGTGCACGGCCAGCCTCGGGGCGAGGGGCGTCGTACCGCGGTTGACCAGTTCGTACGCGATGCGGTCGCCGGTCACCGTCACGTGCTCGACGGTCAGCGCCGACAGCTTCGGGACGGTCACCCGGAGTTGCATCCGCACGCGCCGTTCGGTGCCGTCCGTGTCGCGGGCGACGATCTCGACGGCGCGGTCGGCGGTCGGGACGGTCACCGCGAAGGGAACATCGGCGCGGGTGCGGGCGGGGACGCGTACCGTGCCGTCCGCGAACGTGACGCCGGGTGCGTGCAGTCGGACCGTGAGCGGTTCGCCGGCCGGGTTGGTCACGGACACCGTGTCCTGCAGGACCGTCCCCGCCGGGCCCTCGCCGTAGACGGACGGTCGCCCACCGCCGGAGGGCGCGAGGGACCACCCGTCGGCGGCGGCCGCCACGGGGGCGACCGCCGGCACGAGCGGAAGCAGCAGGGACAGGCACAGGACACGGGCGGCTGACGACATCGGCGGCTCCAGCGGTGATACGAAAACCGGTCAGCGGCGTACCGTCTGCCCCCTCCGCGTGAGCCACAGCGCACCCGCCGCGCCCGCGAGCAGGACCGTGCCGCCGAGGGTGCCGAGCGCGATGGCGGAGTCCTCGGGTCCGGTCTGCGGCAGCTCGTCACCGGAACCGGAGCCGCTCTGGGTTCCTCCGCTTCCCGCTCCACCGCCCGCCGCCGTCACGTCGAGGGTCAGCGAAGGGCCGGGGCTGTTGGTCGGCGTGCACGTGGTGGTCGTGCCGAGCGCCTTGATGGTGAGGATGCCCGCGGTGAAGGTGACCTTGCCGGTCTTCTTCGGGGTGTACGTGCCCGTCAGGTCATTGATCTTGATGGGCGTGTTGGCGGGAATCGCCTCCTGGTTGGCGGGCCCGGTGACGGACATGGTGCCGCTGTCGGTGCCGCCCAGCTTGATGGTGGCGCTCGGGTTCATCGCGCCCTTGCCCAGCTCGACCGGGCTGGACGAGACGCCCTTCTGCCACGACATGGTGATCTTGTAGCCGCTGCCGCTCTTGACGCCCTTGATGTCGATGGGCGAGACGGCGCTCTTGTCGCCGATCGGCGTCTTGCAGGCGTAGTTGACGTCGACGACCTCGGCCCGGGCCGCGGGGGCGGCCATCAGCACCGCCGATCCGGCCAGGGCCGCGACGGTGGCGAGCGCGGCGGTTCGCTTCTGCTTCGACACGGTCCCCTCTTTCCTGACGGCACATCAGATCGGCCGTCAAGGTACGCCCGGGGCCCTGAGGAAGGAAGACACGGTGCACGCCGGAGTTGTGGCGATCCGGCGTGCACCGAGTGGAGGGGGTGACCCTTGGTAACGCAGGGTCAGGCCGGGCGCAGGACTTCGGGCAGCCCCCACCGCCGCAGCACCTCCGGGACGGCCACCGTCCCGTCCGCCCGCTGGTGCTGCTCCAGGATCGCGGGCAGCAGGCGGCTGGTGGCGAGTCCCGAGGCGTTGAGGGTGTGGACGTGGACCGCCTTGCCTCCGCCCTCCGGGCGGTAGCGGATGCCGCCGCGCCGGGCCTGGTAGGCGCGGGCGTTCGACACCGAGCTGACCTCGGCGTACGCACCCAGGCTGGGCAGCCAGACCTCCACGTCGTACGTCTTGGCCTGGGCGGGACTGGTGTCCCCGGCGGCGAGCTGGGTGACCCGGTAGTGCAGGCCGAGTCCGGCCACCAGCTCCTCGGCGCGGGCGAGGAGTTCCCGGTGCGCGGCGTCCGAGTCCTGCGGCCGGGTGAACTGGAACAGCTCGACCTTGTTGAACTGATGGCCCCGCAGCGTCCCGCGCTCCGCCGTGCGGTGGCTGCCGCTCTCCTTGCGGTAGCAGGGCGTGTAGGCCACATACCCGCGCGGCAGCTCGCGCTCGTCGAGCGTCTCGCCGCGATGGAGGTTGACCAGGGCGGTCTCGGCGGTGGGCAGCAGGAAGTGGCCGTCGTCCGTGCGGAAGACCTCGTCGGCGAACTTCGGGAACTGGCCCGCCGTATAGCCCGCTTCGTAGGTCAGCAGATGCGGCGGCAGCACGAACTCGTAGCCCGCCCGGCGATGGGCGTCCAGGAAGTGGTTGAGCAGCGCCCACTCCAGGGCCGCGCCGTCGCCCCGGTAGATCCAGTAGCCGTTGCCGGCGAGTGCCGTACCCCGCTTGTGGTCGACGAGGCCGAGATCCTGGGTGAGTCGCACGTGGTCCTTGGCGGCGAAGCCGAACTCGGGTGGGCTGCCCACGGCCCCGACGACCTGGTTGTTCTCCTTGCCGCCCGCGACGACGTCGTCGTCCGGGAGGTTGGGCAGACCGTCGAGGAACTCCTGGTGCCGTTGCGCGAGCTCGGCCAAGTCGGCTTCAGCCGCGGCCAGTTGGTCGGCGAGCAGCCTGGCCTCGCCCCGGAGCTCGTCCGCGGGTGCGTCCGTACGGCGCCGTGCGGCGATCTCGGCCGAGATCCGCCGCCGCTCGCCGCGCAGCCGCTCCACGGCGGTACGGGCCTCACGGAACTCGGTGTCCAGGGCGAGGAAGGCCGGGATGTCGGCGTCCAGGCCGCGTTTGCGCAGGCCGTCGCGGACCTGCTCGGGGTGGTTTCGGATGAGGGTGACGTCGAGCATGATGCGCGCTCCGGCTCCTTTTATCGGCTCGGCTCGCCTCCGGAGCGGCACGGGCCGCCCCGGGGTGGTCCCTCGGGGCGTGGGCGAGAGGGTGCTCGCGGTGCCACCACGCCTTCACCGCCGTACGACGACCGCAAGGCCGTACGGCGATCTCGTTCGGGCCCGATGACGGGGGCCGGCCGGCGGGGCATTTCCTCCCCGCACTCGGGAGTGGATTCGCCCTGGGCGCGAGGCCGCCTTCACAGCGATCGGCGGCTCTCTCGGCTCGCGGACCCGGGTTACTTGTCTCCGTCAGCGCGTTACAGGGAGGGTAAAGGAGCACGTCAGCGGGAGGGAACCGATTTTCCCCCGCGGCCGGACGGGCGCCCTACGCCGGTGCGCCCAGCTCCGCCCACACCGTCTTGCCACCGACTCCCGGGGTCCGTACGACCCCCCAGTCCAGGCACAGCCGCTGCACGATGAACATGCCGTGGCCGCCGGGGCGGCCCGCGCGGTGCGGGGTGCGGGGCGCCGGCTGGCCCGTGCCCTTGTCGGAGACCTCGATGCGGATCACCTTGTTGTCGCAGGCGATCCGCATCTCGTCCGGTCCCTCGGCGTGCAGACAGGCGTTGGTGACCAGCTCGGAGACGACGAGCAGCACATCCTCGGCGGCGGCCCGCTGGTCGGCGGTCGCGGCGGGCAGCCAGCCCCACGCGTACAGCGCCTGGCGGGCGAAGTCGCGGGCGAGCGGGACGACCCCGCTCTGGCCCTCGAAGTCCAGCCGCCGGACCTGGGGTCCCGCAGGCGGCTCGGCGGACGACTCGGGCCCGCCGGATGCCCCGGAAGGCCCCTCGGACGCCCCGGAAGCGCCGCTGGGCTCATGGCCGCGGTCGCCCGGCGAGAAAGGCCGGGTGGTGCTCATCAGCGCTTCACCTCACCGATTCACCGATTCAGCAGTTCAACGTTCACACAATTCACGAGTCAGTACGCAGAGTCAGTACCTCAGTACATGGTCCTTGCCTGATACGTCGGTCACAGTCCCCACGCCCCCGGTGGCCGACATCACAGCCGACAGGTTCAGGGTGTCTCCTGCCCGACCGGGCCGAGGGAACACCCCCGTATTCGGCACAAATGATGTGACGTCCGATGCAGGGAGGGGCGGGGGAGGTCAGCCCGGCTTGTCGGCCTGGTCGACCCCGTCGGCCAGGGCGGCGTCGAGCGAGTCGTGGAGCGTGAAGACCGCCGATGCCCCCGTGATCTCGAACACACGCGCAACGGCGGGCAACATGCCCGCGAGATGCACCCCACCGCCGGCGGCTTCCGCCTTGAGGCGCGCACCGAGCAGCACGTTCAGCCCCGTGGAGTCACAGAACTCCAGCCGCGAGCAGTCGACGACCAGCCGGCTGAAGCCCTTGTCGAGGCAGTCCTCGAGTGGCTCACGCAACAAATCGGCCGTGTGGTGATCCAACTCACCCGCCGGGGTCACGACGGCGCTGGAACCCTCTTCCCGCACCTCGACCAGAAGTCGGCCAGACTGTGCGCTGCCGACGGTCCCGCGGTCCATGCCGTGTCTCACTCCCGACGTCGTGACTGCTGACTGACGCTCTCGAACACTACGCCTTCCCTACGCCCTCCAACACCCGAACATCCACCCAGAAACGGACATTTCGGAACAGAGCGCACTTGCGGTGGGCTCACGAAAGCGGGTAGGGCTAGTAGAGACACGTAACCGACTCGGCCGGCTTTGGAGGCGCCGCACACCGCAGTGCACGCACAGGCTTCGGCAGCCATATGCCGAGAACGATGGAGGACATCATGTCACCCCGGCTCGACGCATCGCATACCCCGAACGCGACGTCGGCACCCCGACCGGAACATCTGGATCCCATCGAGCGCAGCAGCGACGTAGGTTCCGAACAGGCCTTCGAGCAATTCGAGCAGGACGACGTCCTCGCCGGGCTTCCGGACATCCCTCCCTTCGACGAGGTGGGGCCGGTGGACGCGCGGGCCCTGTCCAAGACCCTCTTCGAGCGGCTGGAGTCGCTGGAGGAAGGGACCCACGAATACTCGTACGTCCGCAACACGCTCGTCGAACTCAACCTCGCCCTGGTCAAGTTCGCCGCCTCCCGCTTCCGCTCGCGCAGCGAGCCGATGGAGGACATCATCCAGGTCGGCACCATCGGCCTGATCAAGGCGATCGACCGCTTCGAGCTCAGCCGTGGCGTGGAGTTCCCCACCTTCGCGATGCCGACCATCGTCGGCGAGATCAAGCGTTTCTTCCGCGACACGTCGTGGTCGGTGCGGGTGCCGCGCCGACTGCAGGAACTGCGGCTCGACCTGGCCAAGGCCGGCGACGAGCTGGCCCAGAAGCTGGACCGCGCACCGACGGTGGCGGAACTGGCGGAGCGCCTCGGTCTGACCAACGACGAGGTCGTCGAGGGCATGGCCGCGTCGAACGCGTACACCGCCTCGTCGCTGGACGCCCAGCCCGAGGAGGACGACGCCGAGGGCGCGCTGGCCGACCGGATCGGCTACGAGGACCACGGCATCGAAGGCATCGAGTACGTCGAGTCGTTGAAGCCGCTCATCGCGGAACTCCCGCCCCGGGACCGGAAGATCCTCTCCTTGCGGTTCGTCGCGGGTATGACCCAGTCGGAGATCGGCGACGAACTGGGAATCTCGCAGATGCATGTGTCGCGGCTGCTGTCGCGCACATTGATCCGGCTCCGGAAGGGGCTGACGGTCGAGGAATGACGCGTCGAGGAGCGGCGTCTCCTTCCCGCTGACGTGCACTGTGCCCGGTGCCCCGCCGAATTCGGTCGGCAGGACACCGGGCACAGTGCGTTCGCGTCGACTGTCGCCGGCGCCGACGGGTCAGCCCACGGGTTGCTCAGCCCACGGGTCGCACATGGTTACCCCCAGAAACCCTTTCCCCATGGCTTCACTTCCTCCACTATGAGCCGTCATACCCGTCGGTAGGTCAGGACTCCGGACGGGTCGCACGGCTGCAAGGAGGCAGGCGGATGGCTCGGGCCGATGACGGTGGGGACCGTGGTGAGGGGATCCACACGGGCGCGTCCGACGCACGCCTCACCGAACTGCTGCGCGCCGACACGGCCACCGCATACGCGGCGCTCCAGGAACTCCGTGCGCGCCACCATGCCCCCGTGCTCGCCTACGCGCGCCTGTGCACCCCGAACGCCTCCACGGCACGGCAGTTGGCGGCCCAGGCGTTCACACTGGCGGCCCGTCAGACGGCGCGCGGCGTCGACCCGGGTCTGCCCTGGCGGCACCGGCTCCTGCTGCTGACCGCCCGGTCGGCCGGGACATGGGCCACGGACGAGCGCGCCGCCGGTCTCGACGCGGGCCTGCTGCTCGTGCTGAACACGACGGGCCCGTCCGGCCCGGTCCCGCCCATGCTCACGGCGTTCCAGACACTGTCGTCGCGCACCCAGGGGCTGCTCTGGTACGGCGTGGTGGAACGGGAGCCGGTGGAGCGGACGGCCGCTCTCCTGGGCCTCACCCGCGAGGACGTGACGTACGGCATCGACCCGGCGCTGCAGCAGCTGGCCCGCGCCTGCCTGCGCACCCGCCTCGCCGCCTCCGACGACGTCGACTGCCCCGACTTCGGCCGTCTCATCGAGGAGTCGGTACGTCCGGACAGCCCTCGTGACAGCGCCGACCTGCACGCCCACATGGCGCGCTGCCCGCATTGCACGACCGCGTACGAGGAGCTGTCGGCCCTGCGGGACGCGCCGCGCACGGCGTTGGCGGAGGGGCTGCTGCCGTGGGGCGGGGCGGCGTATGCGGGGGTTGGGGCAGGAGATCGGGCGGTCTCCGGCGCTGCGGTGGACAGGAGTCGGCCGAAGCGGGGGTGGCCTGAGCGGGGTTGGCCGCCGGACCGTGGCCGGGTCGTGCTGGTGTCGGCGGCGGCCGGGGTGGCGTTGCTGCCGCTGGTGCTCTTCCTGGTGGCGCAGGGCGGTTCGTCGTCGTCGCAGGATCCGGTGGGTTCGGTCGGCACCGCGGTGAGTGCGCCGCCGGTGGCGGTGACGGTGACGGCCACGGTGTCGGCGACGCCGTCGGCCTCTTCGCCCTCGCCCTCGCGCTCGTCCTCACCGTCGCCGTCGCCGTCGCGGAGCTCCGAGTCTCCTGCGCCCACGAGGAGTTCGACGCCGACGAAGACGGCGCGCCCGAAGCCGACGCCCTCCCCCACGTACCCGCCTGGCAGTACCTACGCCCAGGTCGTGAACGTCGGCTCGAGGCTGTGCCTGGACATCGACGGCGCCCCGGAGAACGGCACGGACGTCGTCACGGCCACCTGCACGTCCTCGCGCGACCAGCGGTGGCGGGTCGACTCCGAACGCGGCGTGCTGCAGTCGTACGCCTACCCCGACTACTGCCTGGACAGCCGGGGCTCGACGTACCGGGGTGTCGGGATCTGGACGTGCGACTCCGTCCATGGAAGCAACGGGCAGAACCTGAGGTTCGCGGTGGATTCCCGCGGGGTGATCCGTCCTGGCATCGCCCCGGACCACGCGCTCACACCGGGCGGCGACACATGGCTGTCCCTGGAGCCGGAGGCGGGGCGGGAGGATCAGCGGTGGCTGGCCGGGGCCTCCTGATCAGACGACCCGCAGTCCCCGCCGCCACACCCCGCTGACCAGCGGAACGCCCGGCCGGTAGGCCAGGTGGACGTGGCTCGGCGCGTCGAGGAGGAGCAGGTCCGCGCGGGCACCCGGGGTCAGGCGGCCGATGTCGTCCCGGCGCAGGGCCGCCGCGCCGCCCGCCGTGGCCGACCACACCGCCTCGTCCGGGGTCATTCCCATGTCCCGTACCGCGAGCGCGACGCAGAAGGGGACGGAGGAGGTGAAGGACGAGCCCGGGTTGCAGTCGGTGGAGAGGGCGACGGTGACGCCCGCGTCGAGGAGGCGGCGGGCGTCGGGCCACTGGGCGCGGGTGGAGAACTCGGCGCCGGGGAGGAGGGTGGCGACCGTACGGCTGTTGGCGAGGGCGTCGACGTCGGCGTCCGTGAGGTGGGTGCAGTGGTCGGCGCTGGCGGCGTCCAGTTCTACGGCCAGTTGGACGCCGGGGCCGTAGGAGAGCTGGTTGGCGTGGACGCGGGGGTGCAGGCCCTTGGCCTTGCCGGCGGTGAGGATCGCGCGGGCCTGGTCGCCGTCGAAGGCGCCCTTCTCGCAGAAGACGTCGATCCAACGGGCGTACGGCGCACAGGCGTCGAGCATCTCGCCGGTGACGAGGGCGACGTACGACGCCGGGTCGTCCGCGTAGTCCGGCGAGACGATGTGGGCGCCGAGGTAGGTGACCTCGTCGGTGTGGGCGGCGGCGATGCGCAGGGCGCGGGATTCGTCGTGGGTGGTCAGGCCGTAGCCGGACTTCGTCTCGAAGGTCGTCGTGCCCTGGCGAAGGGCCTCGGTGAGGTAACGGGTGAGGTTGGCTTCGAGTTCCTCGTCGCTCGCGGCGCGGGTGGCGGCGACGGTCGTACGGATGCCGCCCGCGCTGTACGGCCGCCCCGACATCCGGGCGTTGAACTCCTGCGTCCGGTCGCCCGCGAAGACGAGGTGCGAGTGGGAGTCGACGAAGCCCGGGATGACCGCCCGGCCGCCTGCGTCGACCCGATTGTCAGTGGCGGGTGCTTTGCTTTGATCACCGGTCCACACGACGCGGTCGCCTTCGATGACGACGGCCGCGTCCTGGATCAGTCCGAGGGGGGAATTGTCACCGAGGGAGGGGTCGTTGGTGACCAGGGCGGCGATGTTGGTGATGAGCGTGCTTGCGGTGCTCGCGGAGTGGGCGGGGCTGACGGTCGTCGCGTTGCTCATGGCGTCCTTGGTTGCCTGGTCGGCGGTGGGGTCGGGTTCCGGGGCGGAGGCGGAGGCCGGGTCGGGCCGCACAGGCGCGCGGCCCGCCGTCATCCGCGCAGGGCTTCGACGGCGTCAGCGAGGGCTTTCGGCACATCCGGTACGAGGGTGTGGACCCCGTCCCGTACGACGTGCCGACCTGCCACGACGGTATGCGACACGTCTGCTGCCGACGCGGCGAATACGGCCGTCTCGGCCCCGAGCCGCGGAAGCGGCCCTGCCGTCCTGACCGAGTCCAGCGCGATCGTCGCGAAGTCGGCGCGAGCGCCCGGCTCCAGGGTGCCCACGTCGTCCCAGCCGAGGGCCGCGTGGCCGTCGGCGGAGGCCGCCCGCAGGAGGGCCGCCGCCGTCCAGTGACCTCGGGTGCGGGTGCGCAGACGCTCGTTGAGCTCCATCGCGCGCGCCTCTTCGAGCAGGTCGATCACGGCGTGGCTGTCGGAGCCGAGGGAGAGCGGGGAGCCCTCGTTCTGCAGGGCGACGGCCGGCCCGATGCCGTCGGCGAGGTCCCGTTCGGTGGTCGGGCACATGCAGGTGCCGGTGCCGCTGCCGCCGATCAGGGAGATGTCCTCGGCGGTGAGGTGGGTGTTGTGGACGCCGGTGGTGCGGGGCCCGAGCACGCCGTGCAGGGCGAGGAGCTGGGTCGGGGTGCAGCCGTGGACTTCCAGGCACGCCTCGTTCTCGGCCGTCTGCTCGGACAGGTGCACATGGAGCGGGGCCCGCCGCTCCTCGGCCCACCGCGCCACGGTCTCCAACTGGTCGGCGGGCACGGCCCGTACGGAGTGGACGGCCGCACCGATCCGCGCGTGATCCTGTTCCTTGAGAACTGAACAGCGTTCGGCCCAGGCCTCCGCGTCGCCGTCGGAGAAGCGGAGCTGGTGGGTGTTGGGCGGCTGTCCGAAGCCGGAGGAGAGATAGGCGGTGTCGAGGAGGGTGATGCGGATACCGGCTTCGGCGGCGGCCGCGACGAGGGCCTCGCCCATGGCGTTCGGGTCGGTGTACCGGGTGCCGCCCGGCGCGTGGTGGACGTAGTGGAACTCGCCGACCGCGGTGATCCCGGCCAGCGCCATCTCGGCGTACACGGCGCGGGCAAGGGCGTGGTAGGTCTCCGGGGTGAGCCGGGCGGCCGTGGCGTACATGACCTCGCGCCAGGTCCAGAAGGTGCCGGAGCCGACCTGGACGGTGCCGCGCAGGGCACGGTGGAAGGCGTGCGAGTGGGCGTTGGCCAGTCCGGGGAGCGTGAGCCCTCGGAGGATCTCGGCGCCGGGGGGTGGGGCGGGGACGTCGGTCCGGACGGCGGTGATGCGGCCGTCCTGCCCCGCGGCGGAGCCGCCTGTGGACACGGTCAGGGCGACGCCCGGCTCGACGTGGGTGTCGAGCCAGGCGTGCTCCAGCCAGTAGGTCTTCGAGGTCACCTGCAGGCCAGCCCTTCCAGTACGTCGGCGAGTGCGAGGACCCCGGCCACGCAGTCGTCCTCGGCTGCGAACTCGGCCGGGGAGTGCGAGACGCCCGTGGGGTTGCGTACGAACAGCATGGCGGTCGGGATGCTCCCGGACAGGATTCCGGCGTCGTGTCCGGCACCGGTGCCCAGGACGGGGACGGTGAGGTCGGTTTCCTTGCCGAGGATGCGACCCAGTTCGTCACGCAGGGCGTGGTCGAACTCGACGACGGGCGTGAAGGACTCCCGGACGACGTCGAGGTCGATGCCGTGCGCCTGGGCGTACTCCCGGGCGGCCTTCTCGATGCCGCCGACCACCCGGTCGAGGCTCGTCTGGTCCTCGGCCCGGGAGTCGAGCCAGCCGCGCACCAGGGAGGGGATGGCGTTGACGCCGTTGGGCTCGACGGCGATCTTGCCGAAGGTGGCGACGGCACCGGCGAGTTCGGCCTCCCGGCGGGCGGCCAGCACCGTCTCGGCGTACGACAGCATGGGGTCACGCCGGTCCACGAGCCGCGTGGTCCCCGCGTGGTTGGCCTCGCCCCGGAAGTCGAACCGCCACCGGCCGTGCGGCCAGATGGCGCTGGCGATGCCGACGCGGTCGCCGGACAGGTCCAGCGCCCGGCCCTGCTCGACGTGCAGCTCGACGAAGGCACCGATGCGGGCCAGCCGCTCGGGGTCGGCACCGATGGTGTCGGGGTCGTATCCGGCGGCCTCCATGGCCTGGGGCAGGCTGACGCCGTCCCCGTCGGTCAGCCGGTGCGCGTTCTCGACGCTGAGCTGCCCGGCGGTGAGCCGCGACCCGACACAGGCGAGCCCGAACCGGGCCCCCTCTTCATCGCCGAAGTTCACGATGGCGAGGGGCTTCGCGAAGTCCACGCCCCGGCCGCGCAGTTCATCGAGCGCGGCGAAGGAGGACACGACACCGAGGGGCCCGTCGAAGGCGCCCCCGTCCGGCACGGAGTCGAGATGCGACCCGGTGACCACGGCGTCCCCGGCGGCGGGGTCCCCGACCCAGGCCCACTGGTTCCCGTTCCGGTCCACCTCGTAGGCAAGCCCGCGCGCCTCGGCCTGCTCCTTGAACCAGGCCCGGCAGTCGAGGTCGGCTCCGCTCCAGGCGAAGCGGCGGTAGCCGCCGGAGGCGGAGCTGCGGCCCAGCGGCAGCAGCTCCGCCCACATGCTGTGGAAGGTCACGCGTCGTCACCTTCGCGCATCGGAACACGGACGTTGCGCTCGTCGGCGACGGACTCCGCGATGTCGTAACCGGCGTCCACGTGCCGGATGACACCCATCCCGGGATCGTTCGTCAGCACCCGGCGGATCTTCTCCCCGCCCAGCTTCGTGCCGTCGGCCACCGTCACCTGCCCGGCGTGGATGGACCGCCCCATCCCCACGCCACCACCGTGGTGGATGGACACCCAAGACGCACCGGAGGCCACATTCACCATCGCGTTCAGCAGCGGCCAGTCGGCAATCGCGTCCGACCCGTCGAGCATGGCCTCGGTCTCGCGGTACGGAGAGGCGACGGAACCGCAGTCGAGGTGGTCGCGCCCGATGGCCAGCGGCGCGGCAAGCTCGCCGCTCGCCACCATGTCGTTGAAGCGCTCGCCGGCCTTGTCCCGCTCCCCGTAACCGAGCCAGCAGATGCGCGCGGGCAGCCCCTGGAAGTGCACCCGCTCGCCGGCCATCTTGATCCAGCGGGCGAGGGACTCGTTCTCCGGGAAGAGGTCGAGGATCGCCTTGTCGGTCTTGGCGATGTCGGCGGGGTCACCGGAGAGGGCCGCCCAGCGGAAGGGGCCCTTGCCCTCGCAGAAGAGGGGGCGGATGTAGGCCGGGACGAAACCGGGGAAGGCGAACGCCCGGTCGTACCCGGCGAGTTGGGCCTCGCCACGGATCGAGTTGCCGTAGTCGAAGACCTCGGCACCGGCGTCCATGAAGCCGACCATGGCCTCGACGTGCCGTGCCATCGACTCCCGCGCCCGGGTCGTGAAGCCCGCCGGGTCCTTGGCGGCGTAGGACGCCATCTCGTCGAAGTCGACGCCGAGCGGCAGGTACGAGAGCGGGTCGTGGGCGGACGTCTGGTCGGTCACGATGTCGATGGGCGCGCCCATCGCGAGGAGCTGGGGGACGAGCTCGGCGGCGTTGCCGAGGACGCCGATGGAGAGGGGACGGCGGGCGTCGCGGGCCTCGGTGGCGAGCTGCAACGCCTGGTCGAGCGAGTCGGCCCTCACGTCCAGGTAGCGGTGCTCGATGCGGCGCTCGATGGCGCGCGGGTCGCAGTCGATACAGATCGCGACGCCGTCGTTCATGGTCACGGCGAGCGGCTGGGCGCCGCCCATGCCGCCGAGACCGGCGGTGAGGGTGATCGTCCCGGCGAGGGTCCCGTTGAACTTCTTCGCGGCGACGGCGGCGAACGTCTCGTAGGTGCCCTGGAGGATGCCCTGGGTGCCGATGTAGATCCAGGAGCCGGCCGTCATCTGGCCGTACATGGTCAGCCCGAGCTGCTCCAGCCGGCGGAACTCCTCCCAGTTGGCCCAGTCGCCGACGAGGTTGGAGTTGGCGATGAGGACGCGCGGGGCCCACTCGTGGGTCTGCATGACGCCGACCGGGCGGCCGGACTGGACGAGCATGGTCTCGTCCTGCTTCAAGCCCTTCAGCGTGCGGACCATCGCGTCGAAGGAGCGCCAGTCGCGGGCCGCCTTGCCGGTGCCGCCGTAGACGACGAGCTTGTCGGGGTGCTCGGCGACCTCGGGGTCGAGGTTGTTCTGCAGCATGCGCAGGGCGGCTTCCTGCTGCCATCCCAGGGCACTCAGTTCCGTACCGCGCGGCGCTCGGACGGGGCGGGGTCCTGACATGGTCTGCCTCCCAGCGGACTGTGACTGCGAACTGTTGAGGTGGATATTCACATCCTGGCCGCCTGAATAGAACTAGTCAATACGTTCGTGCGCCAGCGCTCGCGCGTCGCGGGTGTTTGGCTGGATGCATGGGCTCGTGCAACGACATGACGGGGGATGTTGTGAGCAACCGAGTGGAGAACGGGACCGAGATTCCGGCGTGGGACGCCGACCGGGCCGTCCGGCGGGACGAGGCGGTGCGCGCCGCCGTGGAGCAGGGGCTGCTCGGGCCCGCCTCCCCCATCGTCGGGCTGCTCGACGTGACCGGCATCCGGGAGTCGGCGGCGGCACTGCGGGCGGCGTTCGCCGCGGTGACGGCGCCGGGCACGCCCGTGCTGCACGCCTTCGCGGTGAAGGCGACCCCGCTGGTGCCGGTGCTGCGGCTGCTGCGCGAGGAGGGCATCGGCGCGGAGGTGGCCAGCCCGGGTGAGCTGGCGCTGGCGCGGGCGGCGGGGCTGAGCCCGGAGATGACGGTCCTGGACTCGCCCGCCAAGACACCCGCGGAGCTGCGCGAGGCGCTGACGCTGGGCATCGCGGTCAACGCGGACAACCCGCAGGAGCTGGACCGCATCGACGGTCTGATGAGGTCCGCCACCAGTCGCTCCCCGCTCGGGATCCGGGTGAATCCGCAGCTCGGCGGGGGTTCCATCGAGGCGACGTCCACGGCGACGGCGACCTCGAAGTTCGGGGTGGCGCTGCGGGACGAGGGCGCGCGGGAGTGGGTGATCCGCGCGTACACGGACCGTCCGTGGCTGACCCGGCTGCACGCGCACACCGGCTCACAGGGCATCCCGCTGTCGCTCATGACCCAGGGCGTCGCGGAGACGTACGCGCTCGCCGAGGAGATCAACCGGCGGATCGGCCGGCGACAGATCGACACGGTCGACATCGGGGGCGGGCTGCCGGTGAACTTCGCGTCGGACGCGACGGCGCCGACGTACGCGCAGTACGCGCGGCTGCTGAGCGAGGCCGTGCCGGGACTGTTCGACGGGCGGTACGGGCTGGTCACCGAGTTCGGGCGCTCGCTGCTGGCCAAGCACGGGACGGTCGTGGCGCGGGTCGAGTACGCCAAGAGCGCGGGTGGGCGTCCGGTGGCGGTGACGCACGCGGGCGTGCAGGTCGCGACGCGGACGGTGTACGTGCCGGGGAGCTGGCCGCTGCGGATCGCCGCGTACGACGGGAAGGGGCGCCCGAAGGTGGGTCCGGCCGTGGTGCAGGACGTGGCCGGGCCGGCCTGCTTCTCGGGCGACCTGCTGGCCGCCGGGGCCGCGCTGCCGTTGCTGGAGCAGGGGGACTTCGCGGCGGCGCTGGACACGGGGGCGTACTACTTCGCGCACCACTACGCCTACAACTCGCTTGCCCGGCCCGGCATCTACGGATTCGCGCCGGACGACGCCGGGGGCATCGCCTTCGCGACGGTGCGGGAGCCGCAGTCGCTCGACGAGATCGTGGCCGAATCAGGAGGGGCGCACGCGACGTCGCTCACCACCCTGCCCGCGCCGAAGCGCCGTTGACGTAGGCCGACGCGGATCAGTACGCCATACGCGATCAACTGACGTGAAAACGGGCTCAGTTGACCCACCTTAGCCACTCGGCGCATGTTCCACTGGAAAATGCCCGAACACTCACTCGCCGCACACACGTTGCGTAGTTTGGCCGTCACTCAGCCGAACCCCAGGCGGGAGGGGAGCGACGGTGCCCGGAATCGACGAGTGCTTGCTGGAGACGATGCGGCTGCCCGGTGCGCGGGGCGCCGCGCTGGTCGACTGGACCAGCGGGCTGGCCCTGGGCACCGTGGGCGACCCTCCGGGCGGCGACCACGAGACGGCGGCCGCCGAGGCGGCGGAGCTGGCGCGGCTCGCCGCCGAGCAGCATACGTTCGGGCCCGACGACGGCGCCGGCGCGGCGGACCCGCCCGTCGAGGACGTGATCCTCAGCAACCGGGACAGCTACCACGTGCTGCGGTTCGTGCCGACGACCTTCGACAGCAGCGTGGTGCTGTACCTGTGGCTGGCCCGCGCGGACGGCAACCTCGCGCTGGCCCGCATCCGGCTGGGCGAGATGGCCGAGCGGCTGGTGCTGGCATGACCATGGTCGGAACCACGCCGCCACCCCGGCTGCCGGTCCGGGACCGGACGTCGGCCGGTGAGCGCAGCCCGGGCTGCGTCTCGCCCATGCTGACCCGGCTCGCCGAGGAGCGGGCCACCGGCGTCCTGGCCCGCGAGCACGGCACGCTGCACCTGGTCGAGGGCCGGGTCGTGCACGCCGAGAGCCCGCTCGCCCCCGGCCTCGGGGTGCTCCTCACAGCGCACGGCGCCCTCGACGCCGCGACCTGGCGGGACGCCGAGGACAGCGCCGACGAGGGGCGGCTCCTGGAGCACGGCGTCACCCCGGGCGCGTTGGAGCTGGCCCAGGTGAGCGCGCTGTACGACGCGGCGTACTTCGCCCTCGCCCCCAGCAGCACGCCCGGCCGCTTCCGCTACGGCGCCGCGCACTGGCTCGCCTCCCTGCATCCCGTGCCGGTCGCCGACCTGGAGCGCGAGACGCTGCGCCGCCGTGCCCTACTGCGCCGCATCTGGCCCGACCCGGCGACGGACGCCGCGCCCCTGATCCGCGCCGACCCGGTCGCGCCCCCCGCGGTCCCGCCCCGGCAGGCCGCCGTACTGGAACGGGTGGACGGCGTTCGCAGGGCCGCGGACATCGCGCGGGAGCTGGGCAGACCGGCGTTTCACACGCTGGTGCACATCCGGCGGCTGGCCGCGGCAGGGCTGGTGTCCTCGCAGCCGTCGCCCGTGGCCGACCACCCACCCGACGCCGCCGATCCCTACATCGCGCTGCTGAAGAGGGTCAGGGATGCGCTGGAGGCCCTTTGACCGCAAACCCGACGAGGACGCCGAGAGGAGACACCCGATGGCGGCCCAGGCCCCGATACTCGACGAGTTCCGCCGGCTCAGAGCCCGGGTGCCGCAGCTGACCGGAGCGCTCGCGGCCGGCGTGGACGGCCTCGTCCTCGCCCACGACACCCCGGGCGTAGAGCCGGACGGACTCGCCGCGCTCACCGCCGCCGCACTCGGCGTCGCGATCCGGGTGACGGACGCGACCGGCCGGGGCGACTTCCGCGAACTGCTCCTGCGCGGGACGGACGGCTATGTCGCGACGTATGCCGCGGGCCGCACCGCCGTGCTGACGCTGCTCGCCCAGGACGGCGTCAACGTCGGCCGGCTGCACCTGGAGGGCCGTCGTGCCGCTGCCCGCATCGGGGAGCTCGTCGACGCGGAGGTGAAGCCGGTGCGCAACGGCCCTGCCAAGAGCTCCGCGAAGGAGGCCGCCAAACCCATGCCCACCCGCACGAGAACCGCACGTTCCGCACGTAGCACCACCGCCGACGCGCGGACCACTACCGAGAGTTGAGAGGACCACACCTCATGGCCAACACCGAGACCACGCTGAAGGAATGCCTCGCCTCCATCGAGGGCGCGACCGGGGTCGCGCTCGTCGACTACACCAGCGGGATGGCGCTCGGCACGCTGGGCGGCAGCAAGGGCTTCGACCTCAACGTCGCCGCCGCCGGCAACACCGACGTCGTCCGCGCGAAGATGCGCACGATGGAGCACCTCGGCCTCAAGGGCGGCATCGAGGACATCCTGATCACGCTGACCGACCAGTACCACCTGATCCGGCTGATCACCGGGCGCGGAGGCAACGGCCTCTTCCTCTACCTGGTCCTCGACGGCAAGCGGGCCAACCTGGCGATGGCCCGGCACCAGTTGAAGAAGATCGAGCAGGACCTCGAGGTCTGACCTACACGAGCGCCGCGGTGCGGCGGCGGGCCCCACCCGGGGCCGCGTCGCCCGCGGCGATGCCCGTACTGCGGTAGGCCTTGACCGCCTTGCCCGCCGGCCGGCCACCCCGTCGGTCGAGCCAGTCCACGCGCACCCACAGCAGGGCGTTCCCGTCCCGCTCCCGCCGCCCGAGCCACGCGGCCTTGAGCCGCAGCCCCGCCCCGCACCCCGCCAGCAGCATCCCGCCCGCCGCCGGCACGGCGAACGCGCTGCCCAGCGCGGCGAGGAACGCCAGCAGCAGCCACCAGCGGTGGCCCCGGCGCCAGTTGCGCACGGCCACGGCGCGGTCCTGGAGCACGTCGTGCTTGCCGGCGCGGGCGGCCGAGCGGGTGAGAGCGGTGTAGCGCCCGCGGCGTACGTACGGCACCGCCGCCACAGCGACGATGAACAGCGCGGCCCCCGCCAGCACCCCGATCCGGCGTCCGGTCAGCCCCGGCGCCAGCACGCCGATGCCCGCCGCGAACACCCCGAGCCACCACAGCGGCGCCGCCCCAGCCCGTACGACGACAGCCACCCGAGCCAGTCCCTGACCTCCGCGTGCCACGTTCCGCCTCCTCGTCGTCCTGGCACAGTCGTGTCGGGCGGCAGATTAGTGAACGAATGTGAGACAAGCCTTAAGAAACCTCAGGCTCACTCCACGAACAGCCCCCGAGTCGCCGCCCGCGCGTCGAACTCCTCCAGCCGCGCCTGCGCGTCCGGCAGGTCGTCGCACATCGCCTCCAGCAGGACCCGGCCCAGCAGCATCGGCGCGCAGGCCGTGTCGAAGGCGAGGCCCGTGCCGACGGCGGCGGGCAGCAGCAGGTCGGACACCTTGGCGACCGGCGCGAAGGCGGAGTCGGCCACCGTCACCACCGTGAGCCCGGACTCCTTGGCATACGCCAGGGTGTCCACGACCTCGCGCGGATGCCGGGGCAGCGCGAAGCAGAGCAGGGTCGTCGCCCCGGCCCGTACGGCGGCGTCGATACGGTCGTGGATCATGGTGCCGCCCTCGTGCAGCAGCCGGACGTCCGGGTGGACCTTGGCGGCGAAGTACGCGAAGCCGTACGCCTGGGAGGCGGCCGCCCGCAGGCCCAGCACCGGCAGCGGGCGCGAGGCGGCGAGCAGGCGTCCCGCCTTCTGCACCGGTCGCGGGTCGGCCAGCAGCTCGGCCAGGTGCCGCAGGTTCTCGATCTCGGCCTCGACGGCCTGCTGGTACTCGTTGTACGAGCCGGTGTCCGCCGCCGGCTCGACGGGCGCGACCTCGCGCAGATGCCTGCGCAGCGCCGGGTAGCCGTCGAAGCCGAGGGCGACGGCGAAGCGGGTCACGGACGGCTGGCTGACCCCGGCCAGCTCGGCCAGTTCCACGCTGGACAGGAACGGCACGTCGGCGGCCCGTCGCACCATGCTGTGCGCGATGCGCCGCTGGGTCGGGGTCAGCCGGTGCCCTTCGAAGAGCGCCTGGAGTCGTGAGGCGGGGCTGTCCGCCCCGCCCGTGTTCCTGTCCGCGCTCATGCCGCGCTCCCCCTCCAGATCTCCGTGAACCGGTCCAGCAGTGCCGCCGCCGCCGCCACGTCGTCGGTGAGCGGCCGGTCGGCCAGGTCGTCGTCGAGCACCGACTCGGCCAGCTCCAGCGCCCGGCCGACCGGAAGCTCAGGGTCGGGCCTGAGGCCGCGCTGGCGCAACGCCCGTACGGCGGCGACGAGTTCACAGCCGACGACGAGACGGTACGCGCCGCACGCGCGCAGTGTCTGCCGCGCGGCGAGCGAGGCGAAGCTCGCCTGCTCCTCCACGCCCCGGGAGAGTACAGCGTGGCCGAGCGAGGCGGGAGCGGAGAAGGCGCGCAGGTCACCGAGGGCGGCCGCGGCGGCGTACTCCAGGATCATCACGCCGGACGAGGCGGGCTCGGCGTCGGCGAGGAAGGGCTTCAGGCGGGTGTAGGCGGGCTCGTTCAGGGTGGACAGGCGGGACGTCGACAGCCGGGCCACCTGGGTCAGCGCCAGCCTGAAGTGGTCCAGGGCGAGGGCGAGTTGGGCCTGGTAGAAGCCGCCGTGGTGGTAGGCGGCCATGTCCTCGGGGGAGATGAGGGGGTTCTCGGCGGCCGCGTTGATCTCGACCGCGAGCACCTCCTCCAGGGCATCGGCGGCGTCGTGCGCGGGGCCGTGGATCTGGGGCAGGCAGCGGAAGCCGTACGGGTCCTGGATGCGGCCCAGCGGCGGGGTCGGCCGGTCCTCGGCGCCGATCAACTCCCGCATCCGGCGGGCGACTTCGGTGCTGCCCCGGTGCGGTCGGGCGGTGTGCACGGGTGCGGCGTACGCCTCGTGGGAGCCGTCGACGGCGAGCAGGGACAGGGCGGCGACGACCTGGGTGGCGGCGACGAGGCCGCGCAGCTCATGCAGGGCGAGGGCCGCCTGGCCGAGGGTGAGGGCGTTGCTGCTGATGAACGCGAGGGCGTCGTTGTTGTCGAGCGGCTGCGCCTCGGGGGCGCCGGAGCCGCGCCAGGGATGCTCGCCGGCCAGTGCGAGGCCGGTCTGCGCGAGCGCCGCGAGGTCGCCGGTGCCGACGGAGCCGAACTCGTTCACCACCGGGTGGGCGCCGTTCTCCAGGGCGTCGCACAGGGCCGTGATGACGCTGGGGCGCAGGCCCGCGCCGCCGGCCAGCAACTGGTTGGCGCGTACGGCGAGCATGGCCCGCACCTGCCGGGCGGGCAGTTCCTCGCCGATGGCACCGGCGTGGCTGCGCAGCAGACGCAGGCCGTGCTCGGCGGCGGCCTCGGTGGGCACGTCCTCGTTCCGGTTGGCGCCCACGCCGGTGGAGCGGCCGTAGACGCGCCCGGTCGCGGCGATGAGGCGGGCGGCGTCCCAGGACTCCTCGGCGCGCTTCATCGCGTCGGTCGCGGGCACCGGGCGCGCGGTCCCGTCGGCGAGGCGTACGACATCCTCGACGCCGAGCCCGATCCCGTCGAGGACGACCAGGCCGGTGTGTCCAGAAGACACCACACTCAGCGCGTCCACGATCCGAGACGACATCAAGCCCAAACTCCCCTCAACCCGGACATCCGATCTCGCCCTTCAGTCAGCCGTTACTTCGGATTTACACCAACCCGTTGACAACTTATTCACCTACCGAGAACTCTGCATGACGTTATACAGCCGGGCAAGGGACATCTCATGATCCAGTTCGACGCGGTCCACAAGCGCTTCCCCAACGGCACGACAGCAGTCCATGATCTCTCCCTGGAGGTGCCGGAGGGCGGGGTGACCGTCCTGGTGGGATCCTCCGGTTGCGGCAAGACGACCACCCTGCGGATGATCAACCGGATGGTGGAACCGACCTCCGGCACCATCCGGGTCGGCGGCAAGGACGTCACCCGCCAGGACGCCGCCGAGCTGCGCCGCTCCATCGGGTACGTCATCCAGCAGGCGGGCCTGTTCCCGCACCGCACGGTGCTCGACAACATCGCCACCGTCCCGCTGCTGCTGGGACACGGCCGGAAGAAGGCCCGCGCCCGCGCGGCGGAACTCCTCGAGACCGTCGGCCTGAGCGGCGACGCCGGCAAGCGTTACCCGCACCAGCTCTCCGGCGGCCAGCAGCAACGCGTCGGCGTGGCCCGCGCGCTCGCCGCCGACCCGCCCGTACTGCTGATGGACGAGCCGTTCGGCGCGGTCGACCCCGTAGTGCGCACCCAGCTCCAGGACGAACTCCTGCGCCTCCAGAAGGAGCTGAGCAAGACCATCGTCTTCGTCACGCACGACATCGACGAAGCCGTACGGCTCGGCGACCAGATCGCGATCTTCCGCACCGGTGGCCACCTCGTCCAGTGCGCCTCCCCCGCCGAGCTCCTCGCCCGCCCCGCCGACGACTTCGTGGCCGACTTCCTCGGCGCCGAGCGCGGCCTGAAGCTGCTGTCGCTGAAGACGCTCGCGGACGTCCCGCAGGGCCCGGCGCCGGAGGGGGGCGACTGGAGCCTCGTACTCGACGCGGCGAACAAGCCCGTGCACTGGGCGTCGAAGGACGCCGAGATCCCCGTACGACCGCTGACGGACGGCGACTCCCTGCTCGCCGCGCTCAACGAGTCCATCGCCTCCCCCACCGGCCTGGTGGCCCGCGTCGACGCGGACGGCGTCCTCACCGGCGTATCGTCCCGCGACGACATCCACGAGCACGCGGGCCAGGCCCACACCGACGCACGGGTGGCGGCATGACCATCGACTGGTCGTGGACAGCCGACCACACCGACGACCTCACCACCCTGACGCTCTCCCACCTCCAGGCCGCGCTCACCGCCGTCTTCCTGGGCGTCCTCATCTCGCTGCCCCTCGCGGTGGTCGCCCACCGGGTCCGCCCCCTGCGCGGCTTCCTGCTCGGCCTCTCGAACGTCCTGTTCACGATCCCGTCGATCGCGATCTTCGTGCTGCTGCTCCCGGTCAGCGGCCTCACCCGCACCACGACCGTGATCGGCCTGACGGTCTACACCCTGGTCGTCCTGCTGCGGAACACCGTCGAGGGCCTCGACTCGGTCCCCGTGAAGGTGAAGGAGGCCGCGAAGGCGATGGGCACGCGCCCCCTGCGCACGCTCCTCACCGTCGAGTTCCCGCTCGCGCTCCCCGTGATCATGGCCGGTGTCCGGATCGCGACCGTCATGTCCATCTCCCTGGTCTCGGTCGCGACCTACATCGGCGACGGCGGCCTCGGCCAGCTCTTCACCGACGGCTTCCAGCGCAACTTCCCGACCCCGGTGATCGTCGGAGTGGTCCTCACGCTGCTCCTGGCCGTGGTCGCGGACGCCCTGCTGGTCGCCCTCCAGTACGTCCTGACCCCGTGGCGGAGGCGGCGAGCCTGACATGTACGAACTCTTCAAGAACCTCGGCGACTGGCTGGTCAGCGGCGAGCAGTGGTCCGGCCCGGACGGCATCGGCCATCGCCTGGCCGAACACCTCCAGTACTCCCTCCTCGCCACGCTCATCGCGGCCGCGATCGGCCTCCCCCTCGGCCTGCTGATCGGCCACACCGGCAAGGGCGCCTTCCTCGCGATCAACCTCGCGTCCTTCGGCCGCGCACTGCCGACCGTCGGCCTGGTCGTGCTGGTCTTCCTGGCCGGCGGCCTGTCCATGCTCCCGGTCTACGTCGCCCTGGTCGCCCTCGCGGTCCCGGCGATCGTCACCAACACCTACGCGGGGATGACGGCCGTGGACCCGGACGTGAAGGACGCGGCACGCGGGCAGGGCATGCGCGGCCACCAGGTCCTGTTCCAGGTGGAACTCCCCCTCGCGCTCCCCCTGGTCATGACGGGCCTGCGTCTGGCCCTGATCCAGGTCGTGGCCACGGCGACCATCGCCGCGTACGTCTCCTTCGGCGGCCTGGGCCGCTACGTCTTCGACGGCCTCGCCCAGCGCGACCTCGTGCAGGTGCTCGGCGGCGCGGTGCTGGTCGCCGTGGTCGCCGTAGCCCTGGATCTGCTGCTCTCCGGCCTCCAACGCTTCCTCTTCCTCCCCCACTCTCGGCTTCGCTCGAGCGGGGGGACCCCCACCCGCACCGCCTAGGGACCTCTCCATGAACCTTCCGATGAACCGACGCACGCTCCTCGGCGGCCTCTTCGCAGCGGCCTCCGTCCCCGCCCTCGCCGCCTGCTCCAGCGGCATCACCTCGCTCGAAGGCCAGGGCACGACCTCCGGTGGCGGTGGCTCCAGCAAGGACGGCATCACCATCGGCACCGCCAACTTCACCGAGAACCAGGTGCTCGGGTACCTGTACGCCGCCGTGCTGGAAGCGGCCGGGGTGAAGGTGACCGTCCGCCCCAACCTCGGCACCCGCGAGATCCTCATCCCCGCCCTGAAGGGCGGCGACATCGACCTGCTCCCCGAGTACCAGGGCGCCCTGCTGCACTACGTCGCCCCCAAGGCGACGGCGACGGAGGAGGGCGAGATGCAGAACGCCCTGACCATGGCGCTCCCCAGCGGCCTGCAGGTGCTGGCGTACGGCATGGCCGAGGACTCGGACGCCTTCGTCGTCACCCGGCGGACGGCCGAGAAGTACGGTCTGGTCTCCCTCGCCGACCTGAAGAAGCGGAACGGCGAGCTGGTCATCGGCGCGGCGCCCGAGGTGAAGAAGCGGGAGGTCGGGGTGGTGGGCCTGAAGGAGGTCTACGGCGTGGAGTTCAAGGAGTTCAAGTCGCTGGACTCCTCCGGTCCGCTGGTCAAGGGCGCCCTGAAGAAGGGCGATGTGGACGTGGCGAACCTCTTCACCACCGACACCGACATCCAGGCCAACGACTGGGTGGTCCTGACCGACCCCAAGAACCTCATCCCCGGCCAGCACGTCGTCCCGCTCATCGCCGACCGCAAGGCCGACTCCACCGTCCGTAAGGCCCTCGCCGAGCTCGGCAACACCCTGACCACCGCCCAGCTCACCGAGCTGAACCGGCAGGTGGACAAGGACAAGAAGGACCCCGAGGACGTGGCGAACGCGTACGCGAAGGAGCACGGGCTGGTGAAGTGACGGCACACCCCCTGACGAACAGGGGGGCTAACCCCAGTGCGGCCGTCTCACCCGCTGCCTACCGTGGGCGTATGACCGGAATGGAAGCGCGGGACACCGAGCTCAAGAAGGAACTCAACGCCACCCTGCAGGCTCGCAGGGAGCTGGGCGACGAGTACGAGTCCGCGCTGGTCGACTCGTTCATGGAGAAGGTCGACCAGCGTATCGACGGGGCTGTCGAGCGCCGGCTGCGACGTCAGCTGGCCGAGCAGCAGATGGTGGTGGCCCGCGGCGCGCGGTCACCGAAGCCGACGGACTCCTTCGGCGAGCGCTTCGGCTTCGGCATCGTCTCGCTGGTCATGGCCATCCCGCTGTCCGGCATCGGCGGCGGCGTGGCCGGTCTCTCCGGTCTGCTGGTCACCTGGGTCGGCATCGTCGGCGTGAACGTCGTCCAGGCGGTGCGCACCAACCCCGGCCTGTTCCGGGGCTGGCGCCGCAAGGCCGCCAAGGGCGACGACAAGTGGGAGGACTGAGCCTCCCCCTGCCGGTCGTGCCGCTCACGCCTGCCGGGTCGGCATCGCCATGATCTGCCGCAGGTTCACATGCCGGGGCCGGCTCGTCGCGTACGCCACCACGTCGGCGAGTTCCTGCGCCGACAGCGCGCCGATCGCCTGAAGCATGCCCTCGACCTGCTCCGACAGCTCGGTGTTGTCGTTGTGCAGCCGCAGCTCGCTCTCCACGAACCCCGGCTCGATGTTGGTGACCCGTACGTCACGTGGCCCGAACTCGGTGCGCAGGCACTGGGAAAGATAGGTGACCGCGGCCTTGGTCGCGCCGTACACCGCGTAGTTGGGGAAGGTGAGGTGCGCGGCGACCGACGAAATGTTCACCAGGTCGGCGGTACGGCCGTCAGCGGCCGCAGCCACCAGATCGCCGGTGAACGCCCGGACGACGCGCAGTACCCCGGTCACATTGGTGTCGATCATCCGCTGCCACTCGTCGATCCGCCCGGCGTCGACGGGGTTGCCCAGCATGACACCGGCGTTGTTGACGACGAGGTCGACGGCCCCGTACACGTCGTGGATCCGCTCCACGGCGGCCGTCACGGACGCGTCGTCGGTGACGTCGGCGACGACGGCCAGCGCCGCACCCCCTCCCGCCGTGATCTTCGCGGCGAGCTCGTCCAGCCGCTGCCCGCGCCGCGCCAGCAACGCGACCCGCGCTCCCCGCTCCGCGAGCAGCACGGCGATGGCCTCGCCGATCCCGCTCGCCGCGCCGGTCACGACGGCGGTACGGCCGGTCAGGTTCTCGTACGACATGGGAACTCCTCCAGGTAAGGGCCGGCGAACACCACCCACCCTCGGCCGCCGTGCCCGCCCTGCCCAGGGGTGCGTTGTTCCTGTGTCTGGCAGTACCAGGCTCACGGCCCGCCGCGCGTCTACCCTCGAACCCATGGACGGGGACCTGGGAGACTTCCTGCGCTCGCGCCGCGGCCGGATCCAGCCGGAGGAGGTGGGGCTGCCCTCTTACGGGCGGCGTCGCGTTCCGGGGCTGCGCCGGGAGGAGGTGGCGCAGCTGGCCGGGGTGAGCGTCGACTACTACGTCCGCCTCGAACAGGGCCGGGGCCAGCGCGTCTCCGACGCCGTCCTGGACGCCATCGCCCGGGTCCTGCGGCTGGACGAGACAGAGCACGCCTATCTGCGGACGGTGGCCCGGCCCCGTCGCGGCGGGGACGCGCACCGGCCGGAAGCGGCTCGCGTCCGCTCCGGCGTCCAGGCGCTGCTGGACAGCATGGACCGCACACCGGCCTTCGTCATCGGCCCCCGCATGGACGTCCTCGCGTGGAACTCCCTCGCCGACGCGGTGAGCGGCTACAGCCGTACGGCCCCCGCCGACCGCAACATCCCCCGGCATGTCTTCCTCGACCCCGCGGCCCACGACCTCTACCCGGACTGGCCCGCGATCGCCGCCCAGGCGGTCGCCCACCTGCGCCTGAAGGCCGGTCACCGCCCTGACGACGCCGAGTTGTGCACACTCGTCGACGAACTGTCCGTGCGGAGCGAGGACTTCCGCCGCCTGTGGACGGACCACCAGGTCAAAGCCTGTATGTCCGGGATGAAACGCATCCGCCACCCACTGGCGGGCCTGCTGACCCTCCCGTTCGAGACCCTGACCATCCCGACGGAGCCGGACCAGACGATGGTGGTCTACACGCCGCAGCCGGGCTCGGCCACGGCTGAGAGGCTGACGCTGCTGGGGAGTTGGGCCAAGACCGAGGTGTAGTTTCCGCCGCCTCGACCCACCGCCGGCCAAAAAGCTGTGCGCGGGGACCGCCGCACCCCCGTTGCCGGGGGGCGGGACGACGGCGGTCCCCGCGAGGGACGCGGGCCGGGTCAGGGCCGGGCTTGCGCGTCCGTGGCGTCCATGGAGGTCCGGGAGCCGCTCCGGAGGTCCTTGGCGCCGTTCGGCGCCGGCTCGGGCGGGGAGCCGCTCCCGCCCTGCCGACACCCACTAATGTGCCGGACCCGTGTTAAGCGGGTGCTGCGCGGACGTGACGCGCTCGTACCAGTTCCGCGACGGCCCGAGCAGCCCCGGTCACCGCAAGTTCGCCGCGGACACGGGCCGTTCACCGCAGGTTTGCCCCTACTTCCCGCCCTTGGCGAGGAAGGCCAGCAGGTCCTGCCGGCTGACCACACCGGTCGGCTTGCCCTCGACGAGCACGATGGCCGCGTCCGCCGTGCCCAGCACCGACATCAGGTCACCGACCGGCTCACCGGAGCCGACCTGCGGCAGCGGCGCCGACATGTGCTTCTCCAGCGGGTCGTCGAGCGAGGCCCGCTTGGTGAACAGAGCGTCGAGCAGCTCCCGTTCGACGACGGACCCGACGACCTCGGCCGCCATCACGTCCGGGTGGCCGGCGCCCGGCTTCACGATCGGCATCTGCGAGACGCCGTACTCGCGCAGCACCTCGATGGCCTGACCGACCGTCTCGTCCGGGTGCATGTGGACGAGGGAGGGGATGGCGCCGTGCTCCTTGTCGTTGAGGACGTCGCCGACGCGCGCGTTCGGGCCCTCGTCCTCGAGGAAGCCGTAGTCGGCCATCCACTCGTCGTTGAAGATCTTGCTGAGGTAGCCACGCCCGCTGTCGGGCAGCAGCACGACCACGACGTCGTCCGGCCCGAGCCGCTCGGCGACCCGCAGCGCGGCCACGACGGCCATGCCGCAGGAACCGCCGACCAGCAGCCCCTCCTCGCGGGCCAGGCGGCGGGTCATCTGGAAGGAGTCCTTGTCGGACACGGCGACGATCTCGTCGGCGACGGTGCGGTCGTACGCCGTCGGCCAGAAGTCCTCACCGACGCCCTCGACGAGATACGGCCGCCCGGAACCGCCCGAGTACACCGAGCCCTCCGGGTCGGCGCCGATGACCTGCACCTTGCCGTCGCTGACGTCCTTCAGGTAGCGGCCGGTGCCCGAGATGGTGCCGCCGGTGCCGACGCCCGCCACGAAGTGGGTGATCCTCCCGTCCGTCTGCTCCCACAGCTCGGGGCCGGTGGAGTGGTAGTGGGAGAGCGGGTTGTTGGGGTTGGAGTACTGGTCGGGCTTCCAGGCGCCCGGCGTCTCGCGCACGAGCCGGTCGGAGACGTTGTAGTAGGAGTCCGGGTGCTCGGGATCGACGGCGGTGGGGCACACGACCACCTCGGCCCCGTACGCCCGCAGCACATTGATCTTGTCCGTGCTCACCTTGTCGGGGCACACGAAGATGCACTTGTACCCCTTCTGCTGGGCCACGATGGCGAGTCCGACGCCGGTGTTGCCGCTGGTCGGCTCGACGATGGTGCCGCCGGGCTTGAGCGCGCCGCTCTCCTCCGCCGCCTCGATCATGCGCAGCGCGATGCGGTCCTTCACGGAGCCGCCCGGGTTGAAGTACTCGACCTTGGCCAGGACGGTCGCCCGGATGCCCTTGGTCACGTTGTTGAGCCTCACCAGCGGGGTGTTGCCGACGAGGCTGATCATCGAATCGTGGAAATGCACCGTTGTCTCCGGATGCTGCAAAAAGGGTGGTCGTAGTGGTTCCGCCAGCGTAGGCCCTGTCGCCTGCACGGGGCTGGTCAAGGTCGTTCACGCGCCGTTGGGATTGGGCCACGGTCCGTGCGGGGCAAGCAGTGGATGTACGGCTATGAGGAGGTGGCGGCGACGCATGACGAGCATGTCGAGGGCGCGAGTGGCCCGGCGGATCGCGGCCGGCGCCGCGTACGGCGGAGGCGGGATCGGCCTGGTCGGCGCGGCGGCCGTCGGTCTGCTCCTCGCCGAGGTGCGGCTGGCCAGGCGCCACGTGGGCAACGGCACGAACAACCATGTCCCGAACGCCGACGGCCGGTACGGCCACACCTACGACACCGCCGGCGAACCGCCGCTGCGCCTGACGCTGCTGGGTGACTCGACGGCCGCGGGCCAGGGCGTGCACCGGGCGGGGCAGACGCCGGGGGCGCTGCTGGCGTCCGGGCTGGCGGCGGTGGCGGAACGGCCGGTGGTGCTCCGTAACGTCGCCCTGCCGGGAGCCCGTTCGGACGACCTGGACCGCCAGGTGGCCCTGGTGCTCGCCGATCCCGCGCTGGTGCCCGACGTCTGCGTGATCATGATCGGCGCGAACGACGTCACCAACCGCATGCCGCCGACGCGTTCGGTACGGCACCTGTCCGCGGCGGTACGGCGGCTGCGCACGGCCGGCGCGGAGGTGGTGGTCGGCACCTGCCCCGACCTCGGCACGATCGAACCGGTCCAGCAACCGCTGCGCTGGCTGGCCCGACGCGCCTCCCGCCAGCTGGCGGCCGCCCAGACGATCGGCGTCGTCGAACAGGGCGGCCGCACCGTGTCGCTGGGCGATCTGCTGGGCCCGGAGTTCGCGGCGAACCCGCGCGAGCTCTTCGGCCCCGACAACTACCACCCCTCGGCGGAGGGCTACGCCACGGCGGCGATGGCCGTCCTGCCGACGGTCTGCGCGACCCTCGGCCTGTGGCCGGCGGAGGAGGAGCGCCCCGACGTCACCCGCCGCGAGGGCTTCCTGCCGGTCGCCCGAGCCGCGGCGGAGGCCGCCTCGGAGGCAGGCACAGAGGTCACGGCAGCGATGCCGACGGGACCGAAGGGGCCCTGGGCACTGCTCAAGCGCCGGCGCCGTCGGCGCGTCCCGGAACCGGACCATGCCCCGGTGACGCCGTCGTCCTGACCACGGCGAGGAAAGCAAGCGCTTAGAAAATTGCGGTCAGGGTCACACGGCAACAGCCGTGACCTCACCCGTACGTACGGGTAACTTCCCAGAAAGCCCTGCCCGACCCCCGGTACGCCCACCCGTCGCCCGACCGCCACCCCTCAACGAGGCGCTACGCGCCGAACCTTTCAATGGAGCCGTGATGCCCGAAGCCGTGATCGTCTCGACCGCCCGCTCGCCCATCGGCCGCGCCTTCAAGGGCTCCCTGAAAGACCTGCGCCCGGACGACCTCACCGCCACGATCATCCAGGCCGCCCTCGCCAAGGTCCCCGAGCTGGACCCGCGCGACATCGACGACCTGATGCTCGGCTGCGGCCTCCCCGGCGGTGAGCAGGGCAACAACCTCGGCCGTATCGTCGCCGTGCAGATGGGCATGGACCACCTCCCCGGCTGCACCATCACCCGGTACTGCAGCTCCTCCCTGCAGACCTCCCGCATGGCCCTGCACGCCATCAAGGCCGGCGAGGGCGACGTCTTCATCTCGGCCGGCGTGGAGATGGTCTCCCGCTTCACCAAGGGCAACTCCGACAGCCTCCCGGACACGCACAACCCGCTGTTCGCCGAGGCCGAGGCCCGCACGGCCGCCGTGGCCGAGCAGGAGGGCACCACCTGGCACGACCCGCGCGAGGACGGCCTGCTCCCGGACGCCTACATCGCGATGGGCCAGACCGCCGAGAACCTCGCCCGCTGGAAGGGCATCACCCGCGAGGACATGGACGAGTTCGGCGTCCGCTCGCAGAACCTCGCCGAGGAAGCCATCAAGAACGGCTTCTGGGAGCGCGAGATCACCCCGGTGACCCTCCCCGACGGCACGGTCATCAGCAAGGACGACGGCCCCCGCGCCGGGGTCACCCTGGAGGGCGTCCAGGGCCTCAAGCCGGTCTTCCGCCCGGACGGGCTCGTCACCGCCGCCAACTGCTGCCCCCTCAACGACGGCGCCGCCGCGGTCGTCATCATGTCCGACACCAAGGCCCGCGAGCTCGGCCTCACCCCGCTCGCCCGCATCGTCTCCACCGGCGTCTCCGGCCTGTCCCCCGAGATCATGGGCCTCGGCCCGGTGGAAGCCTCCCAGCAGGCCCTGCGCCGCGCCGGCCTGACCATCGACGACATCGACCTGGTCGAGATCAACGAGGCGTTCGCCGCCCAGGTGATCCCCTCCTACCGCGACCTGGGCATCGACCTCGACAAGCTGAACGTCAACGGCGGCGCCATCGCCGTCGGCCACCCCTTCGGCATGACCGGCGCCCGCATCACCGGCACGCTCATCAACTCCCTCCAGTTCCACGACAAGCAGTTCGGCCTGGAGACGATGTGCGTCGGCGGCGGCCAGGGCATGGCGATGGTCATCGAGCGCCTCAGCTGAAGCCGCTCGACGAAAGCCCCTGAGTAGTCAACTCACGACCCAGCGTGAGCCTTCGGCCCAGAACCCGGGAAACTCCAAGGTTCTGGGCCGTTTTGTGATCCAATCTCCCCCAGGATGTGACCTATCTCCCTCGCCGGAGGGATTTACGCAGCTCAGAGCCCTACAGCACTAAACCCCAGGCCCAAAGTCC
The DNA here is from genome assembly GCF_000719285.1 of Streptomyces bicolor. Taxonomy (GTDB): domain Bacteria; phylum Actinomycetota; class Actinomycetes; order Streptomycetales; family Streptomycetaceae; genus Streptomyces; species Streptomyces bicolor. Next base: position 93,697 of record NZ_JOFS01000025.1, read on the forward strand.
TGTCCGTTTCGTGACGTTACGCACTGACAGCTGGATAGTCCGCCCTTCAAGCTGATGTAGGAAGTCGGGGGTCGACTTTGAACCGGGAGTACGTCAGTGAGCGCCATGCCGATCGCCTTGCTGCTCACCACGGCCGCCACCGGCGCCGTGGGCGTCGCCGTCCTGCGCACCCTCATGGTGCTGCGCCGGCAGGTCGCGGCCCTGCACACCGAGCTGGCACAGAACAACCTGGCACAGCGCGGCGAGGCCACCGCCCGCGGTCTCGTCCCGCAGGCCCGCCTCTCCGCCGACGCCGATGAGATACGCGCGGCGGTCGCCGAGGCCCTCGCGGAGGAACGCGAGCGGGAGCTCGCCGAGGCGCGCGCCTTCTGGGCCGCCCAGGAGGCCCGTGACGCCTCCGACGCGCCCACGCTGCTGGGCCTGTCCGACAGCGAGCTGTTCCTGCCCCGCCAGACCGATTTCGCGGGCCTGGAGCACCTGGAGCCGGTGACCGAGCCGACCGCCGACGCCGAAGAGTTCGCCGGCGACTCCCCCGAACTGGCCGCGGCCCGCCGCCGCCACCCCTCCCACCCGGACTTCGTCCCGGTCCAGTCGCCGACCGTGAACGACCACGAGCGCACGGTGGCCACCCTCGAGGAACTGGCCGAGTCCGCCACCGAACTGACCGACGTCCGCCCGGGCCCCCTCGGCACCCTCGACGTCTACGTCTTCGCCGACGGCACGACGCTGTGCATGACCCCGGGCCACCGCGAAACGGCGGAGCGCCTGGCGGCAGCCCTGCGCGCGGGTGAGACCCCGGTACTGCTGGGCGGTTCCGGAATCTCGGGCGCGTACACGCTGACGTTCGCGTGCGGCGAGGAGAACGTGTACATCCTGGCGGACCGGGTCATAGCGTCCCTCTAGCCTGACGGCGCAGGGGCACTGCAACGCCGCCAGGGGCGCGGGGCTGTGTCGATATGCGGCTCCGCCGCTTGGGCGCGACAAGCCCCCACAAACCCGCGGTCGCCGACGAACCCTCAGACCCCCGCCCTCTTCTGCGCCTCCTCAACCAACCGAACCGCCTCGGAGACCTGGTCGTCGTTCTCCAGAACCACCGCCAAGTCATGCACAGCAACGGTGATCTGATCGGCCGCAGCGAACATCCCGGCGTCAGGCATCTCCCGAGGCTCCACCCCCGGCGCCTCCAGCACCTGCGCCCACCGAGCCAATTCCCTGGCCAAGCGCAGAGCCTCCGTCGCCGCCCCTCTTTGCAGCCGACTCTGCGGAGCGGCACGCAACCGGTCGGCGAAGTGATCCACGGCTCTGGTCAGACGCGTCGTATCAACCACGCCGTGAGCGTACGCGACTGTTGCCAACGGGCGAACGCTCAGGCACGGTGACCTGAAGGACCGGCTTACATCCCCTTTGCGTCCGGAGGCGCCGATGTCCCACGTCCTCTCCGAGGAGACCCACCGCAACATGCTCGCCCGTATCCCCCACTGCACCGGTCGTGAAGTCGCCGACTGGCTCCGCACCGTAGAAGAAGGCCCGGCCCTCGTCCGCTTCGAGGAGAAGGTCAGCTGGCTTCGCCACGAATACGACCTCGCGTACGGCCACGCGAAGGCGATCGTCCACGAGTACGACCTGAGGAGGGCGGCGCGCAAATTCCTCTAGGCGCGCGCAGACGACGAAGGGCCCCGGGAACGACCCGGGGCCCTTCGCTTACGACTGTGCTACGACCGTCGGAGATCAGTCACTGCTGTTGAGGATCGAGATGAGCCTCAGGAACTCCATGTAGATCCACACCAGCGTCATCGTGAGGCCGAAGGCCGCGAGCCAGGCCTCCTCGCGCGGCGCGCCGTAGGCGATGCCGTCCTCGACCTGCTTGAAGTCCAGGGCGAGGAAGCAGGCGCCGAGCAGGATGCCGACGATGCCGAAGACGATGCCGAGCGGGCCGCTGCGGAAGCCGAGGCCGTCACCGCCGCCGAAGACGGCGAACAGCAGGTTGACCGCCATCAGCAGGATGAAGCCGAGCGCGGCCGCCATCACGAAGCCGTAGAACCGGCGGTTGACGCGGATCCAGCCCGCCTTGTACGCCACCAGCACGGCGGCGAAGACCGCCATCGTGCCGAGCACCGCCTGCATGGCCGCACCGCTGGCGATGTGCGTGTCGACGACGCTGGAGACGACGCCGAGGAAGACGCCCTCGAGCGCGGCGTAGGACAGGATCAGCGCGGGCGAGGCCTGGCGCTTGAAGGACTGCACGAGCGCCAGCACCATGCCGACCAGACCGGCGCCGATGGCGATGCCGTAGGACCGGTTGATGTTCTCGGCGTCGACCGGCAGCAGGAACCACGCGAGCGCGGCCGTGACGATCAGGGTGCCGAGGGTGGTGCCGGTGCGCAGGATGACGTCGTCCATCGTCATCCGGCCGGTGGTGGCCGGGGCCTGCGGCGGCGCGCCGTGCTGGAGGTCCTGCTGGGCGTACGGGTTCTGCGCGTACGGGTTGCCGGCCTGCGGCTGGGCGTACGGGTTGCCCTGCGTGCCGACAGCGGCGCCCCCGGCCTGCGGCTGGGCGTTGAAGCCCGCGTAGCCGTTGTCGCGGCTGAACCCCCGTCGCGAGAAGACCGGGTTGCTGCTCCTCATTTCACTCCTCCATGGCCACCGTGCGTGGCCTTGGCTCAAGAGTAATAGGTAGGCAAAGGATTGACCCTAGTGCTTGGGGAGGATCTTTCCCTCGTCGTGCTGGGCAACACGCTACGCGGCCGGGTGATTCCCGGCCACGGAGGGGCACCTTCATGACGAAGCTGGTACGCGGCCGGAACCGATCGGAGATCACTCCGACGGTCCGCCCGTGCGATCACCCGAACGGGAACCCGGTGTAGCCCTCGGCGAGGTCCGTCTCGGCCGCCCTCGATCCCGCGATCCGCTCCAGACGGGCCAGCTGGAGCCGGTCCTCGAAGGGCGTGGCGTCGGGTGCGCGGTGCAGCAGCGTCGTCATGTCGTACGAGAACCGCTCGGCCTGCCAGACCCGGCGCAGACAGGTCTCGGAGTAGGCATCGAGCAGCTCCGCCGAACCGGTCTCCTTCTTGTGCGTCAGCGCCCGCGCGAAGGTGACGACGTCGCCGACGGCCAGGTTCAGCCCCTTCGCGCCCGTCGGCGGCACGATGTGCGCCGCGTCGCCGGCCAGGAAGAGACGGCCGTACCGCATGGGTTCGTGGACGTAGGACCGCATGGGCGTGACGGACTTCTGGGTGATGGGGCCGCGCTCCAGCCGCCAGTCGTCGGCGGTCTCGAAGCGGCGCTCCAGCTCCGCCCAGATCTCGTCGTCGCTCCACGCCTCGGCGTCCGTGCCCTCGGGCACCTGGAGGTAGAGGCGGGAGACGGACGGGGAGCGCATGGACAGGAGGGCGAAGCCGCGGTCGTGGCGGGCGTAGACCAGCTCGTCGTGCGAGGGGGCGACGTCGGCGAGGATGCCGAGCCAGCCGAAGGGGTACGTCCGCTCGAACACCCGGGTCAGTTCGGCGGGGATCGCCCCCCGGGACACCCCCCAGAAGCCGTCGCAGCCGACGACGTAGTCGCACGCGAGGACCTCCTCGCGGCCCTCGTGCCGGAAGCGCACGCGCGGGCTGTCGGTGTCCGCGCCCTCCACCGCCAGCGCCTCCGCCTCGAACAGCAGCGGGCCGCCCTCCTTGAGCTGGAGGGCGATGAGGTCCTTGCAGACCTCGGTCTGGGCGTAGACCATCACGGACCGGCCGCCGGTGAGGGCGGGGAAGTCGACGCGGTGGCGTTTGCGGTCGTACCGCAGCTCTATGCCGTCGTGGCTCAGTCCCTCGCGGTCCATCCGTTCCCCGGCGCCGGCCGCGCGCAGCACGTCCACCGTGCCCTGCTCCAGGATCCCGGCGCGCTGGCGGTGCTCGACGTAGGCGCGGTCGCGGCTCTCCAGGAGGACCGAGTCGATGCCGGCGTTGTGGAGCAGCCGGGCGAGGAGGAGGCCTGCCGGGCCCGCTCCGATGATGCCGACGGTGGTGCGCATCGGTCGCTTCCCTTCTTGTTCGTAGCGTGAAGTTTTATTCACCAACTCTCGATGTGAGTCTCCGGCCGTACTCGTCCGCTGTCAATGGTTGTGCGATGAACTGTTGAAGCGCGGTCAACTCTTGAAGGGAGGGAGAGAGTCGGAAGTGCCCAGAGCCGGACTTGAACCGGCACGCCCGCGAAGGGGCAGCGAGGTTTAAGCTCGCCGTGTCTGCATTCCACCATCTGGGCAGGCCATGGGCTCCGCATTGAGGTTCCGAGCCTATCTGGATACATCCCCCGAACAGCGGACGGGCGGACCGATGTTGTCTTATTTTATTGACGTCTGAGGGTGCATCAGCCCACGGAACGCGCCGTCCGCACTTGCCAATAGCCTTGCGTGCGACGGTTGACGGCGCATACGGAATGACGGAATTTCACCGTCCAAACGAGGACGCTCCACCTGTTCCCAACACGAACACGTGTCAGGGTCCTGCGTCATCCTCAGGTATGACACAGCGGTCTCCGGTCCATCCGCAGTCTGCCTTCGGAACCGGAACAGCGACTGACTACACGGCGGTCCGCGGCCAGGACGATGGACGAGTCCCATCGAACACATCGTCGTCCCTCAGGAGCGTTCCTCTCGTGACCACCGCATCCATCGCCGGCCGGACCACCACCGTGGCCGCGCGTGCCACGGATCTGTCGAAGATCTACGGACAGGGCGAGACCCAGGTGGTCGCCCTGGACCGGGTCTCCGTCGAGTTCCGGCAGGCCGAGTTCACCGCGATCATGGGCCCCTCGGGCTCCGGCAAGTCCACGCTGATGCACTGCGTCGCCGGTCTGGACACCTTCTCCTCCGGTTCGGTGCGCATCGGCGACACCGAACTCGGCTCCCTGAAGGACAAGCAGCTGACCAAGCTGCGCCGCGACAAGATCGGCTTCATCTTCCAGGCGTTCAACCTGCTGCCGACGTTGACGGCCCTGGAGAACATCACCCTCCCGATGGACATCGCGGGGCGCAAGGCTGACAAGCAGTGGCTGGATTCGGTCATCCGGATGGTGGGCCTGGCCGATCGCCTCAGCCACCGCCCCGCGCAGCTCTCCGGCGGCCAGCAGCAGCGCGTCGCGGTCGCCCGCGCGCTGGCCTCCAAGCCCGAGATCATCTTCGGCGACGAGCCCACCGGCAACCTCGACTCGCGCTCGGGCGCCGAGGTGCTGGGTTTCCTGCGCAACTCCGTACGGGAGTTGGGGCAGACGGTGGTGATGGTGACCCACGACCCGGTCGCCGCGGCGTACGCGGACCGCGTGGTGTTCCTCGCGGACGGCCGGATCGTCGACGAGATGTACCGCCCGACGGCCGACAACGTCCTCGACTTCATGAAGCAGTTCGACGCGAAGGGCCGCACCAGCTGATGTTCCGCACCGCCCTGCGCAACGTACTCGCGCACAAGGCCCGGCTGTTGATGACCGTGCTCGCCGTGATGCTCGGCGTCGCCTTCGTCTCCGGCACCCTGGTCTTCTCCGACACCCTCTCCAACGCCTTCCGCAACGAGTCGGCGAAGAGCTACGACAACGTCGCCGTCGCCGTCACCTCCTACGCCAACCCCGACGACCCCAAGGAAGAGCCCGGCCTCTCCCAGAAGACCCTCGACAAGATCTCCGCGGTCGACGGCGTCGCCGCCACGTACGGCCGCGTCGACGGCTTCGCCGGGGTCGCCGACCCCGACGGCAAGCTGATCGGCGTCGGCTGGTCCAACAAGGGCTCCAACTTCGCTCCCGGCAAGGACGGCAAGGACAGCGCCTACACCTTCACCGACGGCTCGGGCCCGGTGAAGGACGATCAGATCGCCCTGGACAAGGACTCCGCGGCCAAGGGCGAGTACCAGGTCGGCGACCGGGTCCGGGTCGCCACGAACGGGCCGGTGAAGGAGTACACCCTCAGCGGTGTGTTCACCACCGAGGACGGCGCCGTGAACGCCGGCGGCAGCCTCGTCCTCTTCGACACCGCGGTCGCCCAGAAGCAGTACCTCAAGCCGGGCTACTTCGAGAGCGCCACCGTCACCGCCGCATCCGGCGCCGACGACGCGAAGATCCTGGACGCGGTCAAGCCGATGCTGCCGGACACCGCGGAGGCCAAGACCGGCAAGGCTCTCGCGGACGAGCAGGCCGAGGAGATCGAACGGGGTATGGGCAACCTCAAGCAGGTCCTGCTCGGCTTCGCGGGCATCGCGCTGTTCGTCGGGATCTTCCTGATCTCCAACACCTTCACGATGCTGGTCGCCCAGCGCACGAAGGAGATCGCCCTGATGCGCGCCGTCGGTGCGTCGCGCAAGCAGATCACCCGCTCGGTGCTCGCCGAGGCCGCGGTGGTGGGCCTGGTCGCCTCGGTGATCGGCTTCGTCCTCGGCATCGGCCTCGCGGTCGGACTGCGGTCCGGGATGGCCGCGTTCGAGATGAAGATCCCGGGCGGCCCGCTGATCATTTCCGCCACGCCCGTGCTCGCCGCGATCGGCGTCGGCGTGCTGATCACGATGCTGGCCGCCTGGCTGCCCGGCCGCCGGGCCGCGAAGATCCCGCCGGTGGCGGCCATGAACAGCGTCCACGCGGCTGCCACCACCAAGTCGCTGGTGGTGCGCAACTCCATCGGCGCGGCCATCACCGGCCTGGGCGCGGCCGCGATCGTGGCGGGTGCCTCGACCGGCGGCGGCGACGGCCGTATGTACATCGGGGCGGGCGCGTTCTTCGCGCTGGTCGGTGTGATCATCCTGATCCCGCTGCTGTCCCGGCCCGTGATCGCGCTCGTCCGTCCGCTGCTCGTCGGCCCGTTCGGGGTGGCCGGCAAGCTGGCCGGCCAGAACGCGGTCCGCAATCCGCGCCGTACCGGAGCCACCGCCTCGGCGCTGGCGATCGGACTGACGCTGGTGACCGGCCTGTCCGTGCTCGGCATCACGGTCGGCACCGCCATCGACAAGATGACCACGGACAACATCAAGGCCGACTACATGGTCTCGATGGCGAATGGCGGGGACCTCGACCAGTCCGCCCTGACGGCGCTGGAGAAGGCCAAGGGCGTGTCCGCGGTCTCGCCGCAGCAGAGCGTCTACTTCGAGCTCGGGAACGACGACTTCGTGTCGGCTTCGGCGGTCACGCCGGGCGACATCGAGCGGGTCCTCAACGTCGACGTCGTCAGCGGCAGCATCGACACGCTCGCCAAGGGCCAGATCGCGGTCGCCGAGAAGACGGCCAAGAGCAAGGGCTGGAAGCCCGGCGACACCGTGCCCGTCACCTTCAACGACGACAAGAAGGGCACGCTGACGGTCGGCGCCGTCTACAAGGACAGCGAGTTCCTCTCCCCCGTCCTCGTCGACACCAAGGTCGTGAACCCGCACGAGGTCAAGCCGTCCATCCCGCAGATCTTCGTGAAGACGGACGGCGGCCAGAGCGCGGCGAACGAGCAGGTCCTCATCGACGCGCTGGGCGACAACCCCGCGATCAAGGTCATGGACAAGCAGGACATCCGCAACGAGTTCGGCGGCGCCATCAACACCATGCTGAACATCATGTACGGCCTGCTGGCGATGGCCCTGATCATCGCGGTGCTGGGCGTCGTCAACACCCTCGCGATGTCGGTCTTCGAACGGCAGCAGGAGATCGGCATGCTGCGGGCGATCGGTCTCGACCGGCGCCGGGTGAAGCGGATGGTCCGGCTGGAGGCCGTGGTCATCTCGGTGTTCGGCGCGGTGGTCGGCATCGGCCTCGGCTCGTTCCTCGGCTGGGCGATCGGCGAGACCATCGCGGAGCAGATCCCGGGCTACGCGCTGGTCCTGCCCTGGGACCGGATCGGCATCTTCCTGGTGCTGGCCGGACTGGTGGGCGTCCTGGCCGCGATGTGGCCGGCCCGCAACGCCGCGCGGCTGAACATGCTGAACGCGATCAAGGCCGAGTGACCACGCCCTGACACCCGAAGGGCCGGGCTTCCCCATGACGGGGGAGCCCGGCCCTTCCGCTCGCGCCCCGGATCAACGGCCCTCGGACTCGGTCCACTCGCGGGCCCGCAGTGGCATCCCGGAAGCGCCCCCGTCCGGCGTCTTCACCGCCAGCACCTGGTTGACCCCGATGCGGTTGCGTTCGAAGGCGAGCGCGCATGCGGCCATGTACAGCCGCCAGACGCGGGCGCGGCCGGGGCTGGTGAGCTCGACGGCCCTGGCCCAGTCGGCCTCCAGGTTGGCGACCCAGCGGCGCAGGGTGAGGGCGTAGTGCTCGCGGATCGACTCCACGTCGCGCACCTCGAAGCCGGCGCGTTCGAGCTGGGTGACGGTGGTGCCGATGGGCTGGAGCTCGCCGTCGGGAAAGACGTAGGCGTCGATGAACTCGTCGACCTGGTACGACGATTCGTCCCGCTGTGGCCGCCGCCCGATCTGGTGGTTCAGCAGCCGCCCACCGGGCTTCAGGAGCCGGTACAGCACATCGCAGTACTCCAGGTACCGCTCGGCGCCGACGTGTTCGGCCATGCCGATGGACGAGATGGCGTCGTACGGCCCGTCGGTGACGTCCCGGTAGTCCTGCACCCGGATCTCGACCTTGTCGGTGAGCCCCTCGTCGGCGACGCGCTTGCGGGCATACGTCGCCTGCTCCTGGGAGAGGGTGACGCCGACGACGCTCACGCCGTACTCGCGGGCCGCGTGCACGGCCATCGAGCCCCAGCCGCAGCCGACGTCGAGCAGCCGCAGGCCGGGCTTCAGACCGAGCTTGCGGCAGATGAGGTCGAGCTTGTCGCGCTGGGCGGCTTCGAGGGTGCCGTCCGGGGGCGGGGCCGGCCAGTAGGCGCAGGAGTACACCATGGACGGGCCGAGGACGATCCCGTAGAAGTCGTTGCCGACGTCGTAGTGGTGGCTGATGGCGCGTTTGTCGGTGCGCTTGGTGTGCAGGTGGGCGCGGTTGCGGCGGACCTCCTCGGGAGGCGGCGCGGGCGGCAGCGGAAGCCCGCCGATTCTGACGAGCCCGCGAACGGCGGCGCGCACCTCGGGATCCCGAAGCGCCTCGGCCACGCTCCGGGCATCCTCGCCCCGCTCCCACACGAGCCCCGCGAGATGATCGAGGGCGGCGTACAGATCCCCCTCGATGTCGAGGTCCCCGGCGACCCAGGCCCGCGCGAGCCCCAACTCACCCGGTTTCCACAGCAGTCGGCGCACGGCGCGCCGGTTCCGTACGACAAGGGTCGGCGCCCCCGGCGGCCCCGCCTGCGAACCGTCCCAGGCGCGGATGCCCACCGGGAGCGGTGCTCCCAGCAACTGTTCGAGAAGGCCCTTCAGCCGCACCGCGGCATCTGCCATGGCGCACACCTCCGTGAGGGGGGAGATCCCGGAATGTCCAACACCACGTAAACACCTGCGGGGCGCCAAAACAGTCCCCCGAGCGCGTGTTTTAGCCCGTCCGGCGTTTGAGGACAAGGCCCTTCGGGCCGAAGGGGGGTCCGGGGGCGCAGCCCCCGGGGACAGCAACCCCCATGCCGGAGAACGCCGAAGGACCTCCCGCACCACGGATGGCGGGAGGTCCTTCGGTTGGTTCAGTGACCGAAGCCGGTCAGGAGGCCTTGGCCTCGCTCTTCTCCGGCTTCGCTGCCGCAGGCGCCGGCATGGGCTTCGCGGCCTCGTAGAACTCCTCGCGCGGGTGCTCCATCGCGCCGAGGGAGACCACCTCGCGCTTGAGGAACATGCCGAGGGTCCAGTCGGCGAAGACGCGGACCTTGCGGTTCCAGGTCGGCATCGCGAGGCCGTGGTAGCCGCGGTGCATGTACCAGGCGAGACGGCCCTTGAGCTTGATCTTCATCTTGCCCATGACGATCATCGCGACGCCCTTGTGCAGGCCGAGCCCGGCCACCGCACCCTTGTTGGCGTGCTCGTAGTCCTTCTGCGGGAAGCCCCGCATACCGGAGATCACGTTGTCACCGAGGACACGGGCCTGACGCAGCGCGTGCTGGGCGTTCGGCGGGCACCAGGCGTTCTCGTTGCCCGCCTTGCGGCCGACGAGGTCCGGGACCTGGGCGTTGTCGCCGGCGGCCCAGATGTAGTCGGTGCCCTTGACCTGGAGCGTGGTCTCGCAGTCGACGTGGCCACGGGGGCCGAGGGGCAGACCGAAGCGGCCGAGGGCCGGGTTGGGCTTGACGCCGGCCGTCCACACGATCGTGTTGGAGTCGACCTCCAACCCGTTCTTCAACACGACGTGGCCGTCGACGCAGGAGTCCATGGAGGTGGAGAGGTAGACCTCGACCCCGCGGGCCTCCAGGTGCTGCTTGCCGTACTGGCCGAGCTTGGGGCCGACCTCGGGGAGGATCTTGTCGGCGGCGTCGACGAGGATGAACCGCATGTCCTCACGGGACACGCTGGTGTAGTACTTCGCCGCGTCGCGGGCCATGTCCTCGACCTCGCCGATGGTCTCCGCGCCCGCGAAGCCACCGCCGATGAAGACGAAGGTGAGCGCCTTGCGGCGGATCTCCTCGTCGGTCGTGGAGTCGGCCTTGTCCAGCTGCTCGAGGACGTGGTTGCGCAGGCCGATGGCCTCCTCGATGCCCTTCATGCCGATGCCCTGCTCGGCGAGGCCGGGGATCGGGAAGGTGCGGGAGACCGCGCCGAGCGCGATCACCAGGTAGTCGAAGGGCAGCTCGTACGCCTCGCCGACCAGCGGGGCGATCGTGGCGACCTTGCGGTCCTGGTCGATGGTGGTGACCCGGCCGGTGAGGACCTCCGCCTTGGGCAGCACGCGTCGCAGCGGGACGACGACGTGGCGCGGGGAGATGCTGCCGGCGGCGGTTTCGGGAAGGAAGGGCTGGTAGGTCATGTACGACCGGGGGTCGACGACCGTGACGGTCGCCTCGCCGTAGCGCATCTTCTTGAGGATGCGCCGAGCTGCGTACAGGCCTACGTACCCACCGCCTACTACGAGGATCCTGGGACGCTCCGTGGTGCTCATGCCATCGAGTATCCACCCGCCCCAGGGGGGTCGCTCGTGCGCCCCTTCACAAGCTCTTGCAGGCCCTGTGCTACACTCCCCGGCCCGCGTGACCCAGGTCATGGTCGCGATCGGGAACCGGATTGCGATACGACCCGTTGTCAATGCCGCGTGAGCTGCCTCTCTGGCTCGTGAGGCCTCCGGTGAGCGGACCGAAACACCCTCCGGAGCCGACCCCCAGGGCCCTCCTTACACCGCCCATCTGAACATGTTCAAGGGCCTGTTCACCCCTCGGAAGGGTCAACCGGCCCCCATCCTTGCTTCGACAGGGCCGAAATCCTTGTGAAGAACTTCACGAACTTTCTTCGGCGGGCGCCCGCAGGGGGTCGTGAAGGGGTCCGCGAGCGCCCCTCGGAGGCGCTCATACGCTAGCCGACCTGCTCAGCCGTCGGCTACCAGCGAGTAATAAACGAGACCCGAACCACCCGCCGGCAGCGACTTGGATCACCGTTCACCCTTCAGCCACATTCCGCGCGCGAGCGGAGAAAAGTGTGCATAGCGTGCAGCCATGATCACTACACACCAGGCCCTCAAGCGGGCCACCGCGCGAATAGTCTCGGTCGGCGCTGCCCTCGGCATCGCCCTCGCAGCAGGGGCGGCGACGGCCGCGGCCGCTGCCCCTGTCGCCACCAAGGCCACGGTCGTCCAGTCGAGTCCCGCCAAGGGCGGCCACGGTCACGACGGTGGCGACGGCGGCGATTGCGACGGCATCATCATCCTCCTCTGCAACTGACCCACCGCCCAGCACATGGGCTCAGACAACGGCCCCGGTTCCTCTTACGAGGGACCGGGGCCCTTCCGTGTCCAGACGTCCTCCACGTCCTGCACGCGCTACGGCGTCCTACGCCTCCTCCGCGACCTTGAAGGCGATGCCGTCGAGGATGTCGTGCTCGCTCACCACGACCTCCTCGGCGCCGATCCGCTCCATGATCGCGAGCAGTACGAGGGCGCCCGCCCCGATGACGTCGACGCGCCCCGGGTGCATGGACGGTACGGCTGCCCGCTCGGCGTGGGTGGAGTGCAGCAGCCAGTCGGTGATCTCGCGGACCCGGTCGTGGCTGATCCGCGAGTGGTGGATGCGTGTCGAGTCGTACTCGGGCAGGTCCTGGGCGATCGCCGACACCGTGGTGACCGAACCGGCGAGCCCCACCAGGGTCCTGGCCTCGCGCAACGGCACCGTCTCCTCGGCGAGGTCGAGGGCCGCCTCGATGTCGGCCCGCATCGCCGCGATCTGCTCCTCGGAGGGCGGGTCGGAGACGACGCCGTCGTGGACCAGGTGGCGCTCGGTCATCCGCACACAGCCGACGTCCACGGAGCGCGCCGCGCGCACGTGCCCCTCACCGACGACGAACTCGGTCGACCCGCCGCCGATGTCCACGACCAGGTAGGGCCGGTGCACGTCGTCCCGGCCCGTCAGCTCCTTCGTCGCGCCCGTGAAGGAGAACTCGGCCTCCTGGTCGCCGGTGACGACCTCGGGCTCGACGCCCAGGATGTCCAGGACACCGCGCACGAACTCGTCCCGGTTCTCGGCATCCCGGGAGGCGGAGGTGGCGACGAAGCGGAGCCGTTCGGCGCCGTGCTCCTTGATGATCGCCGCGTAGTCACGGCACGCGGCGAAGGTCCGCTCCAGCGCCTCGGGGGCGAGCCGGCCCGTACGGTCGACGCCCTGGCCGAGCCGCACGATGGTCATACGGCGGTCCAGGTCGACGAGTTCGCCGGTGGTGGGGTCCACATCGGCGACCAGGAGCCGGATGGAGTTCGTACCGCAGTCGATGGCGGCGACCCGGGTCACTGGGCGGCCTCCTCGGACTCCTCCGGGAGCGTCACGCACGCTCCCTTGCTCCACCACTCCGGCAGCATCGCGAGCGCCTCGTCGCCCAGCGGATTGACGCCGGGCCCGGCCGCCAGGGAGTGCGCCACCAGCACATGCAGGCACTTCACCCGGTCCGGCATGCCGCCCGCGCTGGGGAAGCCCGTCAGCTCCTCGATCTCGTCGCGGCGCCGGATGTAGTCCTCGTGGGCGGAGCGATACGCGGCGGCGAGCTCCTCGTCGGTCTCCAGGCGCGCCGTCATCTCCTTCATCACGCCGTTCGCCTCCAGCGTGCCGATCGCCGACGACGCCTTCGGGCACGTCAGGTAGTACAGCGTCGGGAAGGGCGTGCCGTCGGGCAGCCGCGGGGCCGTCTCGACCACGTCCGGCTGACCGCAGGGGCACCGGTGCGCGATCGCGCGCAGCCCGCGCGGCGGACGCCCGAGCTGCTGCTTGAAGGCCTCGACGTCCGCGTCGGTGGGCTCGGTGCGCGGGGTGGGCGGCGGGGGCGTATCCATGCCTGTACGAAAGTCTCTCTGAAGTATCTGTCGGTTCACTGGTCGGAGGCGTCGGCCTTGTCGATCCCGTCCCAGATGTTCGAGTACCAGGGGCGGTCGGCCGCGGCCACGTCGGCCCGCGACTGCTTGGCGGCGTCCGGGTCGACCACGATGAAACCGGTCTCCCCCGGCATCACGTAGTGCAGCCGCTCCCGGATCTGCTGTTCGGCGTACGCGTCGTCCTGCCAGCGTGCCTTGGTGTCGCGCAGCTGCTCGACCCGCTGGGCGGCCTCTTCCTTCTGCCGCTCCAGATCGGCGATCTCGGCGCGCTGGGAGACGTACTGCCTTATCGGGTAGGCGAGCGCCACGACCATGGAGCAGACGACCAGCGCGAGCAACGCGGCACGTCCGGTGAGTCTGGAGCGCCGGGCCTGCCGCTTGGTCTGGGAGCGGTAGACGCGGGCCGCCGTCTGCTCGCCGAGCAACCGGATCCTGGTCGCGGTGGAGAACCGGTCCCGGTCCTTCACGGCCATGTTCCCCGCCTCCCGTCTCACACGCGTACGTCCCCGCACACGGTACGGGACCGAGTACGGGGACGTACGTACGCCTGGCTAAGCCTTAACCCAGGAAGGCGCTCAGCCCTTGAAGCGGGGGAAGGCCGAGCGACCGGCGTACACCGCCGCGTCGTCGAGGATCTCCTCGATGCGCAGCAGCTGGTTGTACTTGGCGACGCGCTCGGAGCGGGCCGGGGCGCCGGTCTTGATCTGGCCGCAGTTGGTGGCGACGGCCAGGTCGGCGATCGTGACGTCCTCGGTCTCGCCGGAGCGGTGGGACATCATGCACTTGAAGCCGTTGCGCTGGGCGAGCTCGACGGCGTCCAGGGTCTCGGTGAGGGAGCCGATCTGGTTCACCTTCACCAGCAGGGCGTTGGCCGCGCCCTCCTCGATGCCGCGCGCGAGACGCTCGGGGTTGGTGACGAACAGGTCGTCGCCGACGAGCTGGACCTTGTCACCGAGCTTGTCGGTGATGGTCTTCCAGCCGTCCCAGTCGTCCTCGAACAGCGGGTCCTCGATGGAGACGAGCGGGTACGCGTCGACGAGCTCCGCGTAGTACTCGGTCATCTCGGCGGCGGAGCGCGTCTTGCCCTCGAAGACGTAGGAGCCGTCCTTGTAGAACTCGGACGCGGCGACGTCGAGCGCCAGGGCGATCTGCTCGCCCGGGGTGTAGCCGGCCTCCTTGATGGCCTCGAGGATGAGGTCGAGGGCCTCACGGTTGGAGCCGAGGTTCGGGGCGAAGCCGCCCTCGTCGCCGAGGCCGGTGGCCAGGCCCTTGCTCTTCAGGACCTTCTTGAGGGTGTGGTAGACCTCGGCGCCCCAGCGCAGGGCCTCGGAGAAGGTCTCCGCGCCGATCGGGGCGATCATGAACTCCTGGATGTCCACGTTGGAGTCGGCGTGCGAGCCGCCGTTCAGGATGTTCATCATCGGCACCGGCAGCAGGTGCGCGTTGGGGCCGCCCAGGTAGCGGAAAAGGGGGAGGTCGGAGGCCTCGGAGGCGGCGTGGGCGACGGCGAGCGAGACGCCGAGGATGGCGTTGGCGCCGAGGGAGCCCTTGTTGTCGGTGGCGTCCAGGTCGAACATGGCCTGGTCGATCAGGCGCTGCTCGGTGGCGTCGTAGCCGACGAGCTCCGGGCCGATCTGCTCGATGACGGCGAGGACGGCCTTCTCGACGCCCTTGCCCAGGTAACGGTTGGTGTCGCCGTCGCGGAGCTCGATGGCCTCGAAGGCGCCCGTCGAGGCGCCGGACGGAACGGCGGCACGACCCGTGCTGCCGTCGTCGAGGCCGACCTCGACCTCGACCGTGGGGTTGCCTCGGGAGTCCAGGATTTCCCGGGCTACGACGACGTCGATGGACGGCACGAGCATCTCCTTCTTGGGATGTGACGCGGGTACGCAGACCGCGGTGGGTGCTGCGAGATGAGCCTAACCGGCTCCGGCGGATCGGCCAGCGGTCGACCGCCCCGTGGACGGAACCGAGAGCGAATTGTTTCCGAACGGAACAAAAATGCGGTGCGGAGTCCCGGGATCCTGGGGGAAAAGAAAGCCCCGCCCCGGTGCGTACGGGGGAAGACGCACCGGAGCGGGGAGCCCGTGGGGACGGGGGTGGCCCTCACGAGGCCTTCACTATGAGGTCCACGGATGTGAGGGCGCTGTGGTTCAGCTGCCGACCCGCTGTTACTTCAGGTGCAGCTGCTGACCCGGGTAGATCAGGTCGGCGTCCTCGACGATGTCCTTGTTGAGCTGGAACAGCTTCTCCCAGCCACCCTTGACGTTCTGCTTCTCGGCGATCGTGCTGAGGGTGTCACCCTTGACGACCTTGTACTCGCCGTCGCCCTTCTTGACCTTCTTGCCGGTCGGGGTGGTGACGGTCTTGCTCGACTTCTTCTCGGCGGCCGGACGCTCGGCGGAGCGGGAGGCCGACTGCTCCTCGGTGGAGCGGGTGGTGCTCTCGCTGCTCTGCGAGGAGCCGCCGGCGGCGGAGCCGGTGTAGGCGGCGCTGGACAGGCCGGTGCCGCAGTGCGGCCAGGCGCCCTTGCCCTGGCCCGCGAGGACCTTCTCGGCTATCTGGATCTGCTGGGCCTTGGTCGCCTTGTCGGCGGTGGCGGCGTACGCCGTGCCGCCGTACGCGGCCCAGGTGGAGGCGGAGAACTGCAGACCGCCGTAGTAGCCGTTGCCGGTGTTGATCGACCAGTTGCCGCCGGACTCGCACTGGGCGACGGCGTCCCACTCGGACGCGGTGGCGGCCGAGGCGCTGCCGGCCGCCATCAGCGGGGCGGCGACGGCGGCGGCGCCGGTGACGCCGACGACGGCGATGGCGCGAGCGGCCTTGGACGGACGACGGTGCTTGCCCTTGCTGGAAAACAGCATGGAGAGATCCCCTCACCGACGCCTGCGAGGTGAGCTGTCGGGTTCGGGCCGGTTGAGTTGCCCGGCCGCGCACGTTCGCCTTTCGGCTCGCGTTGCGCGGCTTCACCCCAAGCCGACTCCGGCCGTGCGGCCCCGAAGGGCCTCAACTGCCGGACCCGGCACAAACCTTGGGTCCCCCGCTCCTGCCTACGGCGCTTGACGCGACGACTGTTCCCGTACGGCCGCCGGCAGGATTCGGCGTGACGGCTGTCGGGGCTCGCACTGGTGGCGAGCGATCACGACCGTAGACACTCGATTCCCGGAATTACAAAGACGATCAGGGCTTCTGAGATCTATCTCTCACTGCATCTAAAACGGACATTCAGGAGCGAAGTGGGGCGCGAACTCCCGTTGCTTTTCGCCCTATTCGGCAGGGACTTCCAGGGTCTGACCGGGGAAGATGTGGTTCGCGTCAGCACCGATGTCCTGCTTGTTCGCCTGGTACAGCGCACGCCACCCGCCGTCGAGGTCAAGGGAGTCGGCGATGGAGGCGAGAGTGTCGCCGGCGCGGACGGTGTACGAGGCATGGCGGCCCGAGGACTTGACGGTGCCGTCGGCAGCCTCGCTCTCGTCGGCACTGGCACCGCGATGACGCCCGGAGCCGACCGCGGCATCGACCGTTCCGGCGTCGGCGGCACCGGTGTCGACGAGACCCCAGGAGCCCGCCCGCTGCTCCGAGTTGTCCTGGTCGTCGCCCGTGGGCGTCTGCGTGGGGGAGCCGTCGGGCGACTGGGAGTTCTCCGCGCCGGAGGTTGCGTCCGACTTTGCGGAGCTGTCTGCCTCGGAGGGAGAAGCGGGCGAAGAGGAGGGATCCTGGGAGGATTCGGACGAATTATCGGCGGAGCCGCTCGCCGAGCCGGGAGAATCGGAGGCACTCGAGGAGTTCGAGGAGCCGTCGGACGACCCATCGGACGCGGACGAATCCGACGAGTCGGATGACCCGGATGACTCGGATGAGCTGGACGAGTTCGACGAATCAAGCAATCCGGATGATCCGGACACCTCGGACGGGGAGTCCTCCTCCACGCCGGTGTCGAGGTCGACCGATCCGGACTCCTGGGTGAGCCCGCTGAGCAGTCCACAGGTACGCCAGGCGCCGACGCCCTGGTCCGCGAGGATCTTCTGGGCCACCGCGATCTGCTGGGAGCGGCTCGCCAGGTCGGGGCTCGCGGCGTAGTCGAGGCCGCCGTACTCTTCCCAGTCCTCCTGGGTCAACTGCAGTCCGCCGTAGCGCCCGTTGCCGTCGTCGGCGCTCCAGGAGCCGCCGCTCTCACACTCGGCCACCTTGTCCCAGACGGTGCCGTCGGCGGCGCTCGCGCCCGTGGCGCCGAGGAGCGGGATGGCGATGGCGGAGCCGGTCACTCCGGCCGCGACGAGGAGAGCCGGAGCCTGACGGGGGCGTCGGTGACGACCGTTCCCGGAGAGCATGCGGGGACCTTTCGCGAGACAGCAGTGAACGCGGCGCCCGAAAACCTGTACGCCATGTTGATCCGTGAAGTTATAGGCAGACGATCACTTGTCACAAGTTAATGCCGCGTAGATCACGTGAAGATCACAGACTTGAGTGCGTGTCACGTTTGCGACGGTGGACGAACTCACCCAACCGGGGTGAACTCCACCGGAAGCGTGCGCAGTCCGCGCATGATGAGGCCACCGCGCCAGCGCAACTCGGCCGGGTCCACGGCGAGTTCCAGATCCGGTAGCCGGGTGAGGAGAGTGGCGAGGGCGGTCTGGCCCTCCAGTCGGGCGAGCGGGGCGCCGAGGCAGTAGTGGATGCCGTGGCCGTAGCCGAGGTGCTGGTTGTCGCGGCGGCCGAGGTCCAGGACGTCGGGGTCGGCGAACCGTTCCGGGTCCCGGTCGGCGGCGGCCAGGACGACGAGGACGGGGTCGCCGGGTGCGACGTGCTGCCCGCCGATGGTGAGGGGTTCGGTGGCGAAGCGCCAGGTGGCGAGTTCGACGGGGCCGTCGTATCGGAGGAGTTCCTCGATGCCGGTTTCGAGCAGGGCCGTGTCGTGGGCGGCGAGGGAGGTCTGCAGGCGGGCGCGCTGCTCGGGGTGGGTGAGCAGGGCGTAGGTGCCGTTGCCGATGAGATTGACGGTCGTCTCGAAGCCGGCGAACAGCAGGATGAAGGCCATGGCGGCGGCCTCGTTCTCGGTGAGGTGCTCGCCGTGGTCGGAGGCGCGGATGAGGCCGGAGATGAGGTCCTCGCCGGGGGTGGGGGCGTCGGGGAGTGCCTCGCGCTTGCGGTGGATGAGGTCGGCGAGATAACCGCGCATCTTCTTCACGGACCGCGCGACGCCGCCCCTCGGACCGCCCTGGTGGCGGATCATCATGCCCGCCCAGTCCCGGAAGTCGTCCTGGTCCTCGCGGGGGACGCCGAGCAGGTCGCAGATGGCGTAGATGGGGAGCGGGAAGGCGAACTCGTGGATGAGATCGGCGCTCCCCTTCTCGGCGAACCCGTCGATCAGGTGGTCCGTGAGCTCCTGCACCCGCGGGGCGAACTCGGCGACCCGGCGTGGGGTGAAGGCCTTGGAGACGAGCCGGCGGAGCCGGGTGTGGTCCGGCGGGTCGATGTTGAGCAGATGCGTCATCAACTCGGCCTTGCGTTCGCCCGGGATACCGGTCTTGCCCTTGGCGTGGGCGGGTTCGTCGTGGTGCGCCGGGTTCTTGGAGAGACGGCTGTCGGCGAGGGCCTGCTTCGCGTCGCCGTACCGGGTGACCAGCCAGGCCTCCACGCCGCTGGGGAGACGGGTGCGGTGCACGGGGGCGTGGTCGCGGAGCCAGGCGTAGGCGGGGTAGGGGTTGGTGGCGAACTCCCAGGTGAAGAGGTCGGGGGGTTCGGGGGTGGGGCTGGTGGGGGCAGGGTGCTCGGTCACTCCTTGACGGTATCCGCCCGCTCGGTGAGCACCTTCCGCGCGGCGTGATGCCCGGTGTCGGCGGCCTTGTGATACCAGGCGGCGGCCTCTTCCGCGACGCCCTGTCCGTGCAGAAGGGGTAGGTGCCGGTGTGCGTCGGGTCCTGGAACCCTTGCTCGGCGGCATCCATCGTCTCGGGACCGCGATGAGCGAACCTCAGCAGGTCGGCGGCAACGTCGTCCCCCGCGTCCGCCGCCCGCCTCAAGTACACCTCGGCCGTTTCTCTGCTGCCTCCAGCGCTTCGTAAAGCACGCGGCGAAACGGTTGCGGACCCGTTTCCAGTCCTCCGACCTCAGCCCGGCCAGGAACACCGCGCTGCCCTGGGCCGCCAGCTCCTCCAACTCCGGTTGCACGTACGCCCCACACCACTCGACCGCCGTCGGTGAATCCACGGTATCCGTCATGGGGCACGCTGTCGGGTCGTCGAAGGACCAGGCCGCGCCTGTCAGGTCACCGAGCCTCAGCCTTCGCCCTCCACCTGACGGATCGCATCCCGGTAGGCCCGCGCGGCCACCCGCAGCGCCGCCTCCGGATCCACCCCCGCCGCCTCCGCCCGCACCGCCATGGCCAGCAGCTCGTACCCGACGCCCTCCCCCGAGGGCAGCGGCACCTCCAGCCCCGCCGTGCGCACCCGCGACGCCAGCTTCGCCGCGAGGGCGAGGCCGGGCTGGCCCAGGGGTATGCCCTCGGTCACCGACTCCCGCCGCTTCTCGACGGCCTTCGTGCGCAGCCAGTGCTCCTTGACCTCCTCGGGGGTCGTCGCGGTCTCGTCGCCGAAGACGTGCGGGTGGCGGTGGATGAGCTTGGTGACGATGCCGCCGGCGACGTCGTCGATGGAGAAGGGGGCGTCCGGGTCCTCCTCCGCGATTCGGGCGTGGAAGACGACCTGGAGGAGGACGTCGCCCAGTTCCTCGCGGAGTTCGTCGCGGTCGCCGTCCTCGATCGCCTCGACGAGTTCGTACGCCTCCTCGATGCCGTACTTCGCCAGGCCCTTGTGGGTCTGCTGGGAGGACCACGGGCACTCGGCGCGGATGCGGTCCATGACCTGGACGAGGTCGAGGAGGCGGGCGCCTGGGAGGTCGTAGGAGGCGGGGAGCAGTTCCAGTTCCGGCATGCTGACGCGGCCGGAGCCCGCGAGGCGTGCCAGGCCGTCCGTCAGAGCCGGCTCGCCCTCGCCCGTCGCGACGACCACGACCGTGTGGCCGCCCGCGCAGGCGGCGATCAGTTCCTCGGCGGTCGGGGCGGCCTCGTCGACCGTTATCCCGGCCTCGCGCAGATACGGCAGCTGCGGATGCGCGCCGTCCGCGCACAGCACACGGTCGGCGTCGTGCAGCGCCTGCCACGCGGGCCAGGACAGCAGGCCGGGCGCGACCCGGTGGCTGGTGGTGAGCAGGACGATGCGGCCGGGGGCGGCTTCGGAGCTGATTGCGTTCACGATCCGAACGTAACCCACGTCGCCGACGACCCCTGGAGTTATCCACAGGCTGGGGTCGGCTCCGCCGTGCCGTTACGCGGCGTCGCGCCACGTACCGCGTACGCGTCCAAGGCGTCCGCGGCATCCGTATGCCGCGTCTTCTGGGGCGCCTCCACTCTCTGCATCGGCGCGCACAGCCTCCGGCCCGCACGGCCTCCGGAGTCTTCGCGACGCCGCGTCTTCCGCAGCCCGGCCGCTACGCCGACTGCTCGACCCCCGCCGCCGTCACCTCGCGCACCCACGGCGTCTTGGCGTCCGCCCGGCTGCTCTTCTGGACGTCCCAGGTGCCGTAGCGCGGGTTGAGGTCGATGTCGAGTTTCTTGGACGCGTCGGAGAGGGCGTTCCAGAAGGCGGGCTTGCCGGTGTCGGTGCCGAGTGCGGTGGCGAGTTTCTGGGCCTCGAGCTGGAGGCGGAGGTTCTCGTCGAGGCGCTGCGGCGGGATGCCGTACTGCTGGAGCCAGGCCGCCTCGAGCGCCTTGGCGCCGCCGACCTGGTTCTCCAGGTCGGCGCGCATGCCCTGGAGCTCCTTGCGGGTGACGGTCACGCCCGCGTCCTGGGCGGCGCGGTGCAGCACCCGGTCGAGGACCATGGTGTGCAGGACATCGCGCGGAAGGGTGCCGGACTTGGCGATGACCTGCGCGTACTGCGCCTCGTCCGGTACGGCCGCACGCTGTGCCGCGCGTACCTCGCTCACCCTGTTCCCCAGCTGCGCGACGGTGATCCGCTGGCCGCCGACGACGGCCGCCGCGCCAGGGTGCGCATCGTTTCCGCAGGCGGTGAGGAGAGGCGCCGCGGCGATCGCGGCGGAGAGGAGGAGCGCGGTGCGACGGCGGCGGTGCAAGGAGACCTCCCGAAGAAGAGCTTGTGCGACGGTGCACAAAGTCTTGCGGTGATCGATGGTAGGCAGTGGGCAAGCTCTGGCCAACCCATTCGACCAACGATTCACCAGGACTTCGGGCACCGAAGCCCACCGAAGCACCCCCGGCCGGCCCTATGCGCCCACTCGGCCCGCTCCGGCCTGATCAGCACACGGCAAGAACTAGCCGCGTACCTGCCCCAGCCACTGCAGCGTCCGCCGCACCTCCCCCGCCAGCGGGTGGCCCGGTCCGTGCAGGCGTTCCACGTCGAGCAGCAGTCGGGCCAGGGTGTCGTGGGCGGCGGGGCGGTCGCCGAGGGCGAGGAGGAGGTGGCCGATGCGGCGGCGGACGTCGTGGGCGAGTTCGGGGTCGCCGCCGGAGACGTACTGGTTCTCGTAGTACGGCAGCAGCGCGCGGTACTCGGCGAGCGCTGCCGCCGGTTCGCCGAGCTGTTCCAGACACTGGGCGGCGTCGTAGCGGTACCGAAGGGCCTGCGGGTCGGCCTGGCCGGCCTCGGCGGCGCGTTCGTCGGCGAGGCGGCGCAGTTCGGGCAGCGCGCGCCGGTACTGGCCGTCGTCCATGAGCGTGGCCGCGTACTGCTTGCGCAGGGTGCGCACGACCGGGGAGTGCTCGCCGTGCTGCTCGGCGGCGGCGGGCAGGATCGCGCCGAGGATGTCGACGGCCTGCGTGATGCGGCCCTCGCCGAGGAGGCGCTTGACCTCGTCGACGGCTCGGGCGACGTCCGGCTTCTCGGTCGCGGTCGGGGCGGGGGTGACGGGGGCGGGCTGTGGCGCGGGCGTGCGGGCGCGGTCCGGCCAGGGGGCGTGGGGGCGCAGGAAGGGGCGGGTGGGGTCGAGG
>NZ_JOFS01000026.1 GCF_000719285.1 Streptomyces bicolor
GCCTCACAGCCGAATCCACCCCGAGCTGGCGCGGCACCTAGAACCTCAACGAATTAGGGCATCCAGGGACTAAACAACGGAACGAAACGCCCTCTAAGCCCCCATGCGCCCTGGACCGGCCCCGCCACCTGCGGAACGGTCCAGGGCACGCCCATGCCCGTACGCCTGAAACCGCTCTGAAACCGCGCCAAAGCCGGCCCCTCGCAGGCTCTGAAGCACGAACTCCGACGCTTCAGAACCAGAAGGGCGTACGCCATGACCGCCACCCCCCTCCGCCTCACCCCCGAGCTCGTCGAGGACCCTGTCCGCGGCTACGCCGACCTGCGCTCCCGCCCCGGCCTCGGCCACGCGGTCCTGCCGGGCCTGAACACCCCCGTACGGCTCGTCACGCGCTACGAGGACGTGCGCGCCGCGCTGACCGAACCTCGCCTTATCCGGGACCGCACTCGCGTCCCCGGCGGCTCCGACATGCCGGACCCGCAGGCCGAGTTGCTGGCTCAGGGCGTCGAGGGATTCCCGGAGGAGTACCTGCAGTACCTGTCCGGGCATCTGGCCCTGTTCGACGGCGACGAGCACACCCGGCGCCGCAACCCGCTAACCCGCGCCTTCACCGCCCGCCGCGTGTCCGCCCTGCGGCCCTTCGTGGCGAAGTCCGCCCAGGAGCTGATCGCCGGCCTCGGCGCGCGTGAACAGGCCGATCTGCTGGGCGAGTTCGCCTATCCGCTGAGCACCGCCGTGATCTGTGAGCTGGCCGGGGTCGACGCCGCCGACCAGAAACGGGTCTGCGGGTGGATCCGGGACTTCGCGTACGGGGACGGCAGCCGGATCGCCGAGGGGCTGGCCGGCATCGTGGAGTACACCAAGGACCTGGTGGTCCGGCGTCGCGCCGAACCCGCCGAGGACCTGGTGTCCGCCCTGCTGGCGGACGGCGGGATGAGCGACGACGAGATCGTCACCGTGTTCTTCCTGCTCATCAACACCGGCATCACCCCGCCCGCCCTGTTCCTCGCTCATGGCGTGCTCGCCCTGCTGGACCACCCCGAGCAGGGCGAACTGCTGCGCGCACAGCCGGAGCTGCTGGCCCGCGCGGTGCCCGAACTCCTGCGGTTCGTCACGCTGGTGCGCATCGGCGCCACCCTGTACGCCACCGAGGACTTCGAGTTCGCCGGTACGCCGCTGCGGAAGGGAGAGGCCGTGACGGTCGCGCTGTTCGGCGCCGACCACGACCCGGCGGCGTACGAGGCGCCCGAACGGCTCGACATCGCTAGGGAGTTCGGGCGCGGCGACGGTCACCTCGCCTTCGGGCACGGTCCGCACTACTGCATCGGGGCGGCGCTGGGCCGGGTGGTGACGGGCGTGGTGTTCGAGGAGCTCTTCGTCCGGCGGACGGCTCCCGTGCTGGCCGTGGACCGGGCCGATGTCGCCTTCGGGCACTGGCCCGGCGACGGCTTCCACCTGCTGAGCCTGCCGGTGCGGCTCTGACCGGGACGGCTCAGTCGGCCCGCTTCCGCAGCAGCCCGAGCGCGGCCTCGCGCAGACCGTCCGGGTCCAGGGCGGCGTACTCGGACACCGCGTCCGCGTAGGCCGCCCGGTCGGCGTGCTCGGCGCTCTCGCGGGCGCGGGCGGAGGACATCGTCGGCTGGAAGTTGCGCAGGTACCGGAAGCGCTCGGCCAGCGCGATCAGCCGTACGCCATGGGCGGTGTCCCGTGCCAGGTCGGCCGTGCCGAGCGCGAGCAGCAGTGCGCCGTGGACGGGGAGGTCCACTGTCGCGCGGTGCGCTTCCGGGGGCCGGGTGAGCAGGGTCGTCAGGCGTTCGGGGAGCGCGGCGGCGAAGGGCGCGACGAGGTCGGTGCGGCCGTGCCGGGCATGGGCCGTCACGGCGACGGCCTGCAACTCCAACCGCCAGCCTTCCAGGAGGCGTTCGCCACTGAAGACGGGGCCCGCACCCCCGTTCAGCCGCTCGACGGCCCGGCGCCAGAGCCCGAGGCCCGTCTCGATGTCGCCTCGGGCGAGCGCGATCTCGGCCCGGGCGCCGAGGTCGGGGGCGAAGGCGTCGGGGGCCATGTCCTCGGGCTGGTTCCGCAGGGTGTGCTCCAGCCAGTGCTCGGCCGCGTCGAGGTTTCCGGTCTGCAGGTGGGCGAGCATCAACCCCCAGCCCAGTCCGAGCGAGTCGGTCCGCTCGCCGTATCTCGCCAGGGCTGCCAGCGCGTCCTCCATGGGGCCGATCGCCTCGGCGCCGCGCTCCTCCCGCAGGCACAGCTCGCCGAGCCGCGACTGCGGCCAGAACCGCAGCATGGGGACGTCCCGGTCACCGAAGGCGTCGAGCGTCCGGCGGGCGGCGTCGAGGGCCCGCTCAGGGGCGTGCGCGCTCTCCCACACATAGCTCGCCGCGCCGTTGGCGAAGCCCGCGAGCAGCGGCTCGTCGCTGTCGCACAGTGCTTCCAGTGTCTTGTGGTCGCCGGACGTGATGATCTCCGGCAGCGCGCACAGCACCGAGGACAGCGCCCGGACCAGGGTGTCGGGCCGGGCGGACGGCAGTCGCCGCAGGGCTGCCAGGGGGCGTACGGCGCCCGTGCCGAGGGCGAGCAGAAGGGTGCAGGTCAGCATGGCGAGGCCGGTGCGGGTGGGCTCGATGTACGCCGGACCGGGCCGGTAGTGCGAGAGTGGCCGGGCGGTGTCCTCGGCGAGGGCCATCAGCCGGGTGTGGTTGGCCTCGGTGGCCCACAGGGAGCCCAGTACGGCGGCCACCGCGGCGACGGTGTCGGCGTCGTCGCGGGCGAGTGCGAGCCGTAGCGCCTGGACCAGGTTGTCCTGCTCGGCTCGGATCAGCCGCCAGGACGGTATCGGCTCGGTGCCGAAAGGCGCGTCGTGATACGCGACCCCGAACTCCCGCGCCCAGTCCAGGAACCGGTCCGCGACCAGGCCCTCCTCCCCCGCCGTCTCGCGATGGGCGGCGGCGAACTCCCGTACGGTCTCCAGCATCCGGAAACGCGTACCGTGCGCGGTGTCGGTCACCTTCAGCAGCGACTGGTCGACGAGGTCCTCCAGGACATCCAGCACGTCGTGGCCGCCGACGAAGTGCTCCGCGGCCTCCGCGGTGAAGCCGCCGGGGAAGACCGACAGGGCGCGCAGGGCCGCCTGGCTCTGCGGTGCGAGGAGGTTCCAGCTCCAGTCGACGACGGCGTGCAGGGTGCGGTGCCGCTGCGGCGCGTCCCGCGGTCCGCCGCGCAGCAGGGCGAACCGGTCCTCCAGCCGACGGGACATCTCGGCCACCGACATCACCCGGACCCGGGCGGCGGCGAGCTCCGTGGCGAGCGGCAGCCCGTCGAGGCGGCGGCACAGGTCGGCCACGGCGTCGGCGGGCAGCTCGGCGTCGGGGCGGGCGGCGCGGGCACGCTGTTCGAACAGCTCGACGGTGGTGGCCGGGTCCAGCTCGGGCAGCGGGTGGACGGCCTCCGAGGACAGGCCGAGCGGGGCGCGGCTGGTGGTGAGGACGCTGACGTTCCGGGTCGTCGACACCAGCGCGTGGACGAGGTCGGCGACGCCGGCGACGACCTGCTCGCAGTTGTCCAGCACCAGCAACGCGGGCCCGGGGCCGAGCGCGCCGACGATGCCGGCGAGCGCCTCGGCCGGGACGCCGGCGGCGCGGGCCGGGCCGCCCCCGCTCTCTGCCTCGCTCGTCCGGGGCGACCCCCATGCCGACGCGCGCAGGCTCTCGCCGACGCCCAGCGCCGAGGCCACCTCACGCGCCACGTCGGCGTCCCGGCTGACCCCGGCGAGCGGCACCAGATGCACGATCCGGTGCTCGGCGTCGCGCGCCACCGCGCTCGCGAGGCGCGTCTTGCCGAGGCCGCCCGGCCCGACGATCGAGGTGACCCGCGAGCTGTGGATCAGCCGGGTCACCGCTTCGACGTCGGCCTCCCGCCCGAGCAGCGGGTTCGGCTCGTGTGGCACCCCGCGCCGCACAGCGGGCGTCTGGCCGCGCAGCAGTTCCTGGTGCAGTTCCTGCAGGGCGGGGCCCGGATCGGTGCCGAGTTCGTCGCGCAGTCGGCGCCGGTAGGTGTCGTACGCCGCCAGCGCGGCGGCCGCCCCGGCGGTGGCCGCCTGACAGCGCATCAGCTCCAGCAGCGGCTCCTCGTCGAGGGGATGGGCGTCCACCAGCTCACCGAGCGGCCCCAGTGCCTCCTCCCGCCGTCCGGAGCGCGCCAGGGAGAGTGCCCGCAGTCGATCCAATCCCCTTCGAGCTGCGGCGAGTTCGAGGCGCAGCGCTTCCAGCGGATCACCGAGTGAACCGCCCTCCGCCGGGCCGCCGTCCCACAGCGCGAGCCCCGCCTCTGCCTCGGCGACCGCGCCGTGGTGGTCCCCGGCCCGCGCCTTCTCCGCGCTCGCGGCGGCGTGCAGCTGCACGGCCCAGGCGTCCACCTGGTCCTCGCGCAGGGCGATGCGGTATCCGGCGGGCGTGCTCGCGATGGCCTCGCCGCCCAGCAGCGACCGGGCCCGCGACACCAGGATCTGCAGGGCCTTGGTCGGGTTCTCCGGCTGTTCGTCCGGCCACAGCCCGGCCACGAGCCGACCCGTGCCGCATCCGGCCCGCGGCTCCCCGGCCAGCAGCGCGAGCAGGGCGCGCAGGCGGGGCGCGGTGATCTCCTTGCCCCGGTGGGAGACGGACGTCAGAAGTGTCAACTCGATGGCCACCCGAGCAGGTTAGTCAGACGGGTGATCCGCGGGCGGCGCGCAGCGCCCGGAACGGTTGGCCTGAACGAGTGCAACCCTCTCGCAACGTTGCCCGTGCTGTCCTTGCCGCCATGTATGAGGAGACCCCGCGCGTCGAGCTCACTCCCGCGGCCGAGGATCTGCTGCGCCGCCTGCGGGCGACGCACGGCCCGCTGATGTTCCACCAGTCCGGCGGCTGCTGCGACGGCAGCGCGCCGATGTGCTACCCGGAGGGCGAGTTCCGTACGGGCGACTCGGATGTGCTGCTCGCGGAGCTGGTCGTCGAGGGGGTGGCGGAGCCGGTGACGTTCTGGATGTCGCGCGGCCAGTACGAGGTGTGGAGCCACACCCGGCTGATCGTCGACGTCGTCGAGGGCCGGGGCAGCGGCTTCTCGCTGGAGGCGCCCGAGGGGGTGCGTTTCCTCACCCGTTCGCGGGTCGTCGGCGCCTAGAAACCTCGCTGGTCATCGCGGTCTGGTGCACTTCCCCTGAGTCCTGCCACATTTGACGAGACATCAGGGGGGAAATGTGACACGGCATCAGAAACGGCTCGGAACGGCCAGAGCTGCGATCGCGCTGTGCACGGCACTCGGCGCGCTGGCCGGTGCGGCCCTGGTGGGGGCGGCACCGGCCGGTGCCGCGCAGCGGGGCATCCAGATCGCGCCGGGCGTCCGGTACGAGGAGATCGACATCGCGGCGCTGAAGGGCCCGGCACACGCCCACGTGCTCACCGTGGACCTGCGCAATCCGCGGGTACGCCTCGATCTGCTGCACCCCGGCGCGGTGGCGGCGCGTGCCACCGTCTCGCAGCAGGCGACCGCGCAGGGCGCCGTCGCGGGCGTGAACGGGGACTTCTTCAACATCAGCGAGACGCAGCACCCGGGCGTTGAGGCGACCGGCGCCAGTGTGGGACCGGCGATCGCGCGCGGTCGGGCACTCAAGGCGGCGGTGCCCAACGGCCAGCGTTTCGGGCCGGCGCTGCCACCCGGCACGAGCACCGAGGACGTGTTCGGCGTGGGCACCGACCGCCGGGCCCGGCTGGACGGCCTCAGACTCGACGGCTCGATCCGCACGCCCGAGGGCCGGCTGCCGCTGCGCGGGCTCAACCAGTACGCGCTGCCCGTGGGCTCCATCGGGGCGTTCACGTCCAAGTGGGGCAGCGCCTCCCGGGTGCGCGCGACCTGCGGCACGGACACGGACCGGGCTGCTCCGTGCAGTACCGATACCTTCGAAGTGACGGTGCGCCAGGGCCGGGTCGTGTCGACCGCCGACACTCCCGGCAAGGGGCCGATCGCCCCGGACACGACCGTCCTCGTGGGCCGGGAGGCGGGAGCGCAACAGCTTCGGAAGTTCTCGGCGGGCGAGCGGGTGAAGGTGAAGCACCGGCTGGTGGCGTCGGCGTCCCGGGTCCCGTACCGCTTCGCCCTCGGCGGCTACCCCGTGCTCGACCACGGACAGCCGCTGCCCGGCCTGGACGCCAGGACCTCGGCGGTGCGCACCGCGGTGGGCATCGCGGACCGCGGCCGGCGCGTGGTCCTGCTCGCGCTCGACGGCGCACCCGAGTACCGCACCGGTCTGACGGTCGCCGAAGTGGCCGCCTTCATGCGGGAGTTGGGCTCGGTGGACGCCTTCAGCCTGGACGGCGGCGGTTCGTCGACGCTGGTGGCCCGGGAGCCTGGGGCGGCGAAGGTGTCCGTACGGAACCATCCGACCGACGGCGGGCGGGAACGCCCCGTCCCCAACGGCATCGGAGTCTTCTCGAAGCGTTGACGGTCATGGTCTGAGGCTGCTGACGATGTCCGCCGTGGCGGTCAGACCACTGTGGATGGTGGGCGCCATGCTCGTGCTCGCCAGATAGAAGCCGAGCAGCAGGCACACGATGGCATGGGTGATCTTCAGCCCGCCGTTGCGGACGAAGATCACCGCCAGCACGAAGAGCAACAGCACCACAGAGATGGAAATGGCCATCGACAACCTCCTCCGCCACGCCGCCTCATCCCGGTTCACGGCGTTCGGCCGTAAGTGTGGCGTAGCGGAGGGTTCGTCCGGGCGGCTGGCCTGTCCTCCGAACGTGTGGTGTCCCGCCGGGCCGGGTCAGACCGCCTCGTTCGCGTCGAGGAAGGCCTCCAGACCCGCGAGGTCGTCGGTGTTGAGGAAGTCGACGTCGGCAGCGAGCAGTTCGCTCCACAGGGCGTCCCGGGCGGATCCGGCCACGTCCGGGGTGGCCCAGAAGCGCACCTTCTGCCCGCGGGAGTGCGCTGCCTGGACGATGCCGTGCAGCTTCTTGCGCTCGGCGTCCGGGAAGGCGCCCACGCCGAGCCAGGTGAAGTTGAGCGTCCAGTTGTCGCTGATCAGCGGGATGAAGGAGGCGGGCGCGGCGCTTCCGAGGTCGGCGAGACGGCCGTCGTAGAAGGCGCGGCGGACGCTCTGGGCCTCCATCGGCACGCGGGCGGCGCGGTCGCCGGAGATCACCGCGGTGACCGGGCCCGGGAACACCCGGCCGTGGGCGTAGGTCGTGAAGAGGTGCCTGTAGCGCCCCAGGTGCTTGTCCAGCTCCAGGTACGTCGAGGAGCCCTCGGTCTTGATGTCGATGAGCAGCTGGATCGACCCCCGGTAACCCCTGTATACCGAGCCGTGGTTGGCCCGGACGCGGGCGGCCAGCGGGTTCAGGTAGAGGGACTCCAGGGTGCGGCTGGGGTCGAGGTCCTCGGGGTCGTGGGCGACGAGGAGCTGGTCGCCGACCAGGAAGATGTCGGCTTCGAGGCTGCCGAAGCGGTGGTCGAGGGCGTCGAGGAGGGGACGCGGGTGCTCGTAGTCGTTGTGGGCGTGCGCTCGCCACAACGGACGCGGGCGGTGCTTCTGTTCACCCGCCAGCGCGGTGGCGGGCAGGCCGACCGCGCCCGCGAGGGCGGCGCCGAGGGTGGTGAGGGCTCCGCGACGAGTGGTGAGGGCCATGCTCTGCCTCCCTGACAGGGGCGATTCGGGGTGGGGAACCGCTGCGAGTATGCGATTCCGAAGCCCCAAACAGCAGAGCTGAGCGGCGAGTTGGCCGGACCGCCGTCCCCTGTTCACTTCATCGGTGCAGGGCACACGAAAAAGCCCGCCCCAGGTCGGGCGGGCTTTTCGCGCGGTTCGCTCAGGTGTACGTCAGGGAGCCCCGAGGTCAACGAGTTCGGCCAGTGCCTCACGGTGGGCGCCCGCGGTGCCGTAGGCGATCGAGTCGGCCTTGGCACGCTTCAGGTACAGATGTACCGGGTGCTCCCAGGTCATCCCGATACCGCCGTGCAGCTGCACGGCCTCCTCCGCGGTGTGTACGGCGACGGGCGCCGCGTAGGCCTGGGCGACGGCGACCGCGACGTCGACGTCCTCGCCGGTCGCCAGCGCGTCGGCGGCGTTCCGCGCGGCCGCGCGCAGGTTGACGACCTCCAGCCACAGCTGGGCGAGCCGGTGCTTGAGCGCCTGGAAGCCACCGACGGGGCGGTTGAACTGCTTGCGGTCCTTCAGATAGCGGACCGTCTCGGTCAACGTCCAGTCGGCGAGCCCGAGCTGCTCGGAGGCGAGCAGTCCGGCACCGGCCCGCAGGGCGCGTCGTACGGCGGGCTCGGCGTCGCCCAGCCGGCGACCGGTCGCACCGTCCAGGGTGACCGTGGCCACGGGCCGGGTCAGGTCCAGGGACGTCTGCGGGGTGACGGTCACGGCGTCGGCGTCCACCGCGTACAGCCCGCCGTCGTCCGCGGGAACGAGCAGCACATCGGCGACGGCCGCGTCGGCGATGCCGGTCAACTCCCCGTGCAGGGCGCCGTTTTCATGCCGTACGACCTTGTGGGCGCCGCCGGGGGCGACGTTCAGGGCGACGGCGAGCGCCCCGATCTTCCGCCCGGACGCCAGCTCCGCGAGCAGCCCCCCGTCGGTCTCGCAGCCGAGCAGCGCCTCGGTGGCCACGACAGCACTGGTCAGATACGGCAGCGGAGCGACCGCGCGCCCCACCTCCTCCAGAACGACGGCAGCTTCGCGGTGCGTGGCACCCTGGCCGCCCTGGTCCTCCGGGACGAGGAGACCGGCCAGGCCCATGCCGTCGGCGAGTGCTTTCCACGCCTCCAGGTCGTGCGGGTTGTCCGACTCGGTGCGCGCGATGACACCGGGCGCGTCGCAGTGATCGGCGAGCAGGTCCCGCACGGCGGCCCGCAGCGCCTCTTCCTCCTCCGAGTACAGCAGGTCGGGCTGTGTGCTCATCGGGACAGGTCCTTCCAGGCGACGTCCTTGTCGGTGCGCGGCTCGGACGGCAGGCCCAGGACGCGCTCGGCGACGATGTTCAGCAGGACCTCGCTGGTCCCGCCCTCGATGCTGTTGCCCTTGGAGCGGAGGTAGCGGTAGCCGGCGTCACGGCCGACGAAGTCCACCAGCTCGGGCCGGCGCATGGTCCAGTCGTCGTACAACAACCCTTCCTCGCCGCGGAGTTCGACCTCCAGGCCGCTGATCTCCTGGTTGAGGCGGGCGAAGGCGAGCTTCATGCCGGCGCCCTCGGGGCCGGGCTGGCCCGCGACGAGCTGCTGGCGCAGGCGTTCGGCGGTGAGGCGGGAGACCTCGGCGTCGACCCACAACTGGAGCAGCCGCTGGTGCAGATCGTGGGTGCGCAGCTCGGGACGCTCGCGCCAGGTCTTCGAGACCGGGCCGATCATGCCGCCCTCACGGGGCAGCCGCATGCCGCCGATGGCGACGCGCTCGTTGTTCAGCGTGGTCTGCGCGACCTTCCAGCCGTCGCCGATCTCACCGAGGCGCCGCGAGTCCGGGATACGGACGTCGGTCAGGAACACCTCGTTGAACTCGGCCTCGCCGGTGATCTGGCGCAGGGGCCGCACCTCGACGCCGGGGTCGGTCATGTCGCAGAGGAAGTAGGTGATGCCCGCGTGCTTGGGCAGGCCCGGGTCGGTGCGGGCGATGAGGATGGCCCAGCGGGCGATGTGGGCGCTGGACGTCCACACCTTCTGCCCGTTGACGACCCAGTCGTCGCCCTCCCGGACGGCCCTCGTGCCGAGCGCGGCCAGGTCGGATCCGGCGCCGGGCTCGCTGAAGAGCTGGCACCAGACCTCCTCACCGGTCCACAGGGGCCGCAGATACCGCTGCTTCTGCTCCTCGGTGCCGTACTTGAGGATCGTCGGCGCGGCCATGCCCAGGCCGATGCCGATGCGCCGCGGGTCGTTGTCCGGGGCTCCCGCGGCCTCCAGCTCGGCGTCCACGACGACCTGGAGCGAGCGGGGCGCCCCGAGTCCGCCGAGACCCTCGGGGTAGTGCACCCACGCGAGCCCCGCGTCGAAGCGGGCGCGCAGGAAGTCCAGGCGCTCGGTGGTGGCCGGCGGGTGGGCGGCCAGCAACTCCGCCGTACGGCGGCGCAGTTCGGCGGCGTCGATCATGCCGCTCCTCCTTCGGTGAGTCCCGGCAGCACGGCGACGCGCCCCGTGGTGACGCCGTCGGCGACCCGCTGCACGGCGGCCGCGGCCCCGCCCAGCGATACGCGCTCGCTCACCAGCGGCTTGATGGCGCCCCGGGCGGCCAGCTCGGTGAGCTGCTCGTGGCAGTGCTGGACCAGCTTCGGGTTCTTGGTGTTGTACAGGCCCCAGTGCAGGCCGAGGATCGAGTAGTTCTTCACCAGGGCGTGGTTGAGCGCCGGGCTGGGAATCGCGCCGCTGGCGAAGCCGACGACGACGATCCGGCCCTCGAAGGCGACGACCTTGGCGGACTGGGAGTACGCCTCGCCGCCGACGGGGTCGTAGATGACGTCGGCACCCCGGCCGCCGGTGGCCTCCTTCACGGCGCCGATGACGTCCTCGGCACGCCGGTCGATGACGACGTCACAGCCCAGCTCCCGGGCCACGGCGGCCTTCTCCGCCCCACCCACGACACCGATGACCCTCGCCCCGGCCGCCTTCCCGAGCTGCACGGCCGCGCTGCCGACCCCTCCGGCGGCAGCGTGGACGAGCAGGGTCTCCCCGGCCTCAAGACCGGCCCGGCGGTGCAGGCCGAACCAGCCGGTCTGGTAGCCGATGTGCAGGGCGGCGGCCTCGGCGTCGTCCAGCGCCTCGGGCGCGGGCAGGACGGCGGCGGCGTCCGCGACGGCGTATTCGGCGAAGCCGCCGTACGGCAGCGCGGGATTGGCGAGGACGCGGCGTCCGTCCTCGGTCTCGCCGCAGATCTCCACGCCCGGCGTGAACGGCAGCGGCGGCCTGACCTGGTACTGCCCCCGGCACAGCAGCGCGTCCGGGAAGTTGATGTTGGCTGCACGCACCTTCAGCAGGACCTGGCCGTCGCCGGGCGTGGGCGTCTCGACGTCCTCAAGGCGCATCACCTCGCTCGGCTCGCCGTTCTCGTGCACTTGCCATGCCTGCATGCGGGGCCTCCACGGGACTGCTTCGTCTGACCGGGGTCGGTTCGCATACTAAGCGGTCGCTTGCCGATCAGGGAACAGTTCGCCGCCGAACAGTAGCGGGCGTCACGAACGCCGGGGCTGCGCCCGTACGTGAATCCGCTCCCCCTGCGGCCCGAACAGACTCAGGAACTCCGCCGGCCCCTCCCCCGTCGACCCGAACCAGTGCGGAACCCGCGTGTCGAACTCGGCTGCCTCTCCCGCCGTGAGCACCACGTCGTGCTCGCCCAGCACGACCCGCAGCCGCCCGGACAGTACGTACAACCACTCGTAGCCCTCATGGGTACGGGGCTCGGGCTCTTCGTTGCGCTGCGGCACCAGCACCTTGAAGGCCTGGAGCCCCCCGGGCTGCCGGGTCAGCGGCCAGTAGGTACGCCCGTGTCGCTCGAGAGGCTTGGCCCTTACCCGCGGGTCCCCCACCGGCGGCGTCCCGACCAGCTCGTCCAGTGGCACCTGATGGGCCTGCGCGATCGGCAGCAGCAGTTCCAGGCTGGGCTTGCGCAGTCCGGCCTCCAGACGGGACAGGGTGCTGACGGAGATGCCGGTCGTCTCGGACAGCGCCGCGAGGGTCACCTCCCGGTCCTTGCGCAGCCTCCTGAGCCGTGGCCCCACTTCGGCGAGAACGTCGTCAGTAGTCATGCCCTTATTGCAGAATCGGCAAACGCGTTTGTCAATCCCGCGCCACCCGAGCGACCGTCGAGGTGGAGGTGGTCACCATGACCGAGAAGCACACCGAGCAGTACGAGGTCGTAGTCGTCGGAGGGGGCGCCGCGGGCCTGTCCGCCGCCCTCGTCCTGGGCCGCGCCCGCCGCCGCACCCTGGTCGTCGACGCCGGCGAACCACGCAACGCACCCGCGGCCCATATGCAGGGCTATCTGTCCCGGGACGGCATGCCGCCGGCCGGGTTCCTGGCGATCGGCCGGGAGGAGATCGCGCGGTACGGCGTCGACCTGGTCCAGGACCGGGCGGTGGACGTCGAACGCGGTGAGGACTTCGCGGTCGCGCTGGCGAGCGGGCGGCATGTGCACGCCCGACGGCTCGTCATCGCCACCGGCCTCAAGGACGAGCTGCCCGAGGTCCCCGGCGTCGCCGAGCGCTTCGGCAAGGACGTCCTGCACTGCCCGTACTGCCACGGCTGGGAGGTCCGTGACCAGGCCTTCGGCGTGCTGGCGACGACCCCCCTGAGCGTGCACCAGGCACTCATGGTGTCGCAGTGGTCGAAGGACGTGACCTTCTTCCTGCACGAGGTCGCCGAGCCGGACCTCTCGGACGACGACCTGCGCAGGCTGGCGGCGGCCGGGGTGAAGGTGGTGCCCGGGAAGGTGGCCGGGCTGGTGATCGAGAACGACCGGCTCACGGGCGTACGCCTGGCCGACGGGACGGCGCACGCACGCGAGGTGCTGTTCGTCGCGCCCCGGGCTGTACCGCAGACCGGGCTGCTGGAGAAGCTCGGCGCCGAGCTCCAGGAGACCCCCTTCGGCTCGTATCC
The DNA here is from genome assembly GCF_000719285.1 of Streptomyces bicolor. Lineage (GTDB taxonomy): Bacteria > Actinomycetota > Actinomycetes > Streptomycetales > Streptomycetaceae > Streptomyces > Streptomyces bicolor. The sequence goes on from NZ_JOFS01000026.1 coordinate 12,625, forward strand.
GGTGGTGGACCCGACGGGACTGACCTCCGTGCCGGGCGTCTGGGCGGTGGGCAACGCGATTGGCTTCTCCGAACAGGTCATCAACGCGGCAGCGGGAGGGTACCGGGCGGGGGCCTTCATCAACGGGGAACTGCTGATGACGGACCTGGACGCGATGGCCCCCCGCTAAGCGACCTGGCGAAGCAGGCCGCGGTTCGGCAGCGTCCCAAACGGGCGCGGGGAACTGCGCGACCAGCCACCACGCGCCCGCAGACGAAAGAAGCCCTATTCGTCGGCGTGTAAATCAGCGAAGCGCGTCGCACCATGGCTGCATGCTGCTCACCCGCCTGGCCCGTGTGTCCCAGGAGGTCGCCGCGACCTCGGCGCGGTCCCGGAAGATCGCTCTGCTGGCGGAGCTGTTCCGGGACGCCGAGGCGGACGACGTGCCGATCGTCATCCCGTATCTGGCGGGACGGCTGCCACAGGGGCGGCTCGGCATCGGCTGGAAGGTGCTGAGCCGCCCGGTCGCCCCGGCCGCCGAGCCGACCCTGACCGTGCGCGAGGTGGACGCCCGGCTGACCGAGCTCGGCAAGGTGTCCGGCGCCGGCTCGCAGGCCGAACGGGCCCGTCTGGTCGGTGAGTTGATGGGTGCCGCCACTGAGGACGAGCAGCGGTTCCTGTTCGGGCTGATCACCGGCGAGGTCCGGCAGGGCGCGTTGGACGCGGTCGCGGTGGAGGGCCTGGCCGTGGCGACCGGGGCGCCGCCCGGCGATGTGCGGCGGGCGGTGATGCTCGCCGGTTCCCTGCAGAACGTCGCCCAGGCGCTGCTCGCGGACGGACCGGAGTCGCTGGCCCGCTTCCGGCTCACCGTCGGACGCCCGGTCCTGCCGATGCTGGCGCACACCGCGTCCTCGGTGGCGGAGGCGGTCGGCAAGCTGGGCGCCTGCGCGGTCGAGGAGAAGCTGGACGGCATCCGTGTCCAGGTCCACCGCGAGGGCGACACGGTACGGATCTACACCCGCACCCTCGACGACATCACCGACCGCCTGCCCGAACTGACCTCCGCAGCCCTGGAGTTGAGGGGCGAGCGCTTCATCCTGGACGGCGAGGTCATCGCCTTCGACGACGCGGGCCGCCCCCGCTCCTTCCAGGAGACCGCGGGCCGCGTCGGCTCCCGAACCGATGTGACGACGGCGGCCAAGGAGATCCCCGTCTCCCCTGTCTTCTTCGACGCCCTGTCCGTGGACGGCCACGACCTGCTCGACCTGCCGTTCGCCGAGCGGCACGCGGAGCTGGCCCGGCTGGTCCCCGAGCCGATGCGGGTACGCCGCGCGCTCGTGTCCGGCCCCGACGACCTCCCGCGCGCCGAGAGCTTCCTCGCCGAGACCCTCGAGCGCGGCCACGAGGGCGTGGTCGTCAAGGCTCTCGACGCCCCCTACAGCGCGGGCCGGCGCGGTGCCTCCTGGCTGAAGGTCAAGCCCGTCCACACCCTCGACCTGGTGGTACTGGCCGCCGAGTGGGGCCACGGCCGCAGGACCGGCAAGCTGTCCAACCTCCATCTGGGGGCGCGGACGGCGGACGGGGGTTTCGCCATGCTCGGCAAGACCTTCAAGGGCATGACCGACGCGATGCTGGCCTGGCAGACCGAGCGGCTCCAGCAGCTCGCCGTGGAGAGCGACGACTGGGTGGTCACCGTACGCCCCGAACTCGTCGTCGAGATCGCCTACGACGGCCTCCAGCGCTCCACCCGCTACCCGGCCGGCGTGACCCTCCGCTTCGCCCGCGTGGTCCGCTACCGCGAGGACAAACGGCCCGAGGAGGCAGACACGGTCGAGACCCTGCTCGCCGCACACCCGGAGGTGCGGCCATGACGACCTCTTCCGGCGCGAAGCGCAGCGCGGGCCTGCTCCTCTTCCGTCACACCGATGACGGCGTGGAGGTGTTGCTCGGCCACATGGGCGGCCCGTTCTTCGCCAGGCGGGACGCCGGGGCCTGGACGGTTCCGAAGGGCGAGTACGACCCCGAGGAGCCCGCCTGGGAGGCGGCCCGCCGCGAGTTCCAGGAGGAGCTGGGGCTGCCGCCGCCCGACGGGGAGGCCGTCTCGCTCGGCGAGGTCAGGCAGTCGGGCGGCAAGATCGTCACGGTCTGGGCGATCGAGTCCGACCTGGACCCGGCGACGGTGGTCCCCGGCACCTTCCGGATGGAGTGGCCGCCACGCTCGGGCCGGACCCAGGAGTTCCCGGAGCTGGACCGGGTGGAGTGGCTGGGCGTCGAGCGGGCGCGCGAGGTGATCGTCAAGGCCCAGGCCACGTTTCTCGACCGGCTGGCGGAGCACTCGGCCTGAGCAGCCGTGCACGCGTTGCGGTCCGCCCCGCCGCGCGCGAAGGTCGTAGCAACAGTGAGCTCCCAGGAGGTCGGTCATGCCCATCGCAACGGTGAACCCGGCGAACGGCGAGACGCTCAAGACGTACGAGGCCATGGACGCCGAGGAGATCGAGCGCAGGCTCCAGCTCGCCGAGGCCACGTTCCGCACGTACCGGCTGACCAGCTTCGTCGACCGTGGCCGCCTGCTGCTCCAGGCCGCGACCCTCCTGGAAGAGGACCAGCAGGACATCGCCCGTGTCATGACCACCGAGATGGGCAAGCCCATCAAGCAGGCCCGCGCGGAGGTCGCCAAGTGCGCCAAGGCGATGCGCTGGTACGCCGACCACGCCGAGGAACTGCTCGCCGACGAGGAGCCGGCCGAGTCCGACGTGAAGGACTCGGCCGCGTCACGCGTGCGGGTGCGCTATCGCCCGCTGGGGCCGATCCTCGCGGTGATGCCGTGGAACTTCCCCCTCTGGCAGGTGGTCCGCTTCGCGGCGCCCGCGCTGATGGCGGGCAACGTCGGCCTGCTGAAGCACGCCTCGAACGTTCCCCAGACCGCCCTCTACATCGAGGACCTGTTCCACCGCGCGGGCTACACGGAGGGCTGCTTCCAGACCCTGCTCATCGGCTCCGGACAGGTCGACGACATCCTGCGCGACGAGCGCGTCAAGGCGGCGACCCTCACCGGCAGCGAGCCCGCAGGCCGGGCGGTCGCCTCCACCGCCGGGGAGATGGTCAAGAAGACGGTCCTGGAGCTGGGCGGCAGCGACCCGTACGTCGTCATGCCGTCGGCCGACCTCGACCGGGCCGCGCAGGTCGCGGTGACCGCGCGGGTGCAGAACACCGGGCAGTCGTGCATCGCCGCCAAGCGGTTCATCGTGCACACGGACGTCTACGACGCCTTCGCCGAGCGGTTCGTCGAGGGCATGAAGGCGCTGGTGGTGGGCGACCCGATGCAGGAGGAGACGGAGGTCGGCCCGCTGTCGAGCGAGCAGGGGCGGGACGATCTGGAGGAACTCGTCGACGACGCCCGGCGCAGTGGAGCAGAGGTGCTGTGCGGCGGCCACCGGCTCCGCCGGCCCGAACTGCCCGGCTGGTACTACCCGCCGACCGTCCTCGCCGGCATCACCCGTGAGATGCGGATCCACCGGGAGGAGGCGTTCGGTCCGGTCGCCACGCTGTACCGGGCGGCCGACCTGGACGAGGCGGTGCTCATCGCCAACGACTCGCCCTTCGGACTGAGTTCGAACGTATGGACGCGGGACGAGGCCGAGGTCGACCGATTTGTACGGGATCTGGAGGCCGGGAGCGTGTTCGTGAACGGGATGACGGCGTCCCATCCGGCGTTCCCGTTCGGCGGCGTGAAGCGGTCCGGGTACGGGCGTGAGCTGTCCGGGCACGGAATCCGCGAGTTCTGCAACATCACCACCGTTTGGCACGGTGCGTGACACCTGCGCGACTACGATCCCGAGTGTGAACCGCGAAGTTACTCTGCCGCTGATCGTCGACGACCGCGGGACCTTGCAGGTGGCTGCCGCCGATGTGAGCAAGCTGCTGCGTACCGTGGGTGCTCGGTGGCTGCACCTTGTCGAGGCCGGGGAGGATGGGCTCGACGAGGACACGGTGGCCGCGCTGACCATCGAGCTGGCGAAGCTCGCGGATCGCATTGATGTGGCGTGCATCGCGCACAGCAGCGGCACTACGCCCTAGGCACCGGTCCACGCAGCGTTGACCAGAACAGTTCCTCGTAGGACTGGAGCAAGTGGCCGTACCGGCGAGCTCGTTCCTCGTCGACCTGCCCGGCGTCCCGTCCCGCCCGGATGGCGGCCGTTGCCTTCCGGTCCAGGTCTGCGGACGGCTCAGCGAAGAAGTCGAAGAAGGCGCAGGCCTCGTCCGTGAAGCCGTAGTGGCGGCGCAGGGCCTCGGCGATCGTCGCGCAATAGCCGCCCCAGGTCGAGAAGTTGGCTGTCAGCGCGAGCACCGCTTCGGCCGGAGCCGCGTTCAGGGCGAGCCAGGCCACGTACGCCGGGTAGGCCTGACAGCCCGGGAGGGGCTGGTAGGCGGCCGCCGACGCCTTCGTCACTCCGCACGCCGCCGCGAACGCGCCCAGACGCTCCTCGGCCAGCGCCTCTCCCTCGGCCAGGAGGGTGAAGAAGGCGGCTGATTCGGGAGCGTCGGACGCGGCGCGTTGGGCCAGATGGAGGAATGCGCGGCGGTCGGCCGGAATCACCCACCTCTGTTCGAGGGCGAGGGCGGCGAGGGTGGTGGTGCGGTCGGCCTCGCCCCGGGCGATCAGCGATACGAGGGGATTGACCGTCATCGACGCCTCCATCAGCTCGGCAACGCGGCGCAGCAACCCCCACGGGGCCTACCGAATCGGCATACCCGACAACGTACGGGCGATCACCAGCCGCTGGATCTCACTCGTCCCCTCGAAGATCGTGTAGATGGCGCTGTCCCGGTGCATCCGCTCCACGGGGTACTCCCGCGTGTAGCCGTTGCCCCCAAGGATCTGTATCGCCTGGGCCGTGACCTTCTTCGCCGTCTCACTCGCGAACAGCTTCGACATCGACCCCTCGGCCGCGGTGAACGGCTTCCCGTTGATCGCCATCCAGGACGCCCGCCACACCAGCAGCCGCGCCGCATCGATCTGGGTCCGCATCTCCGCCAGCTGGAATGCCACCCCCTGGTTGTCGATGATCGGCCGTCCGAACTGCTCACGGGTCATCGCATAGTCGAGGGCGACCTCGTACGCGGCACGAGCGGTGCCGACGGCCATCGCACCGACGGCCGGCCGCGAAGCCTCGAACGTGGCCATCGCCGCGTTCTTCACCCGCTCGCCACCCGCCTTGGCCCGCTCACGGGCCCGCGCGAGGCGCTCGTCCAGCTTCTCCTTGCCGCCCAGCAGGCAGGAACCCGGCACCCGCACGTTGTCCAGGATGACCTCGGCGGTGTGCGAGGCACGGATGCCGTGCTTCTTGAACTTCTGCCCCTGGGACAAGCCCGGCGTGTTCGGCGGGACGATGAAGGACGCGTGGCCCTTGGAGCCCAGCTCCGGGTCGACGACCGCGACGACCACGTGGACGTTGGCGATACCGCCGTTGGTCGCCCAGGTCTTCGTGCCGTTGATCACCCACTCGTCCTTGGCCTCGTCGTACACGGCACGCGTACGCATCGAGGCCACGTCGGACCCGGCGTCGGGCTCGGAGGAGCAGAAGGCGGCGAGCTTGACGTCGTTGGCGTCGCCGTACATCTGAGGCACCCAGGTGCCGATCTGCTCCTCGGTGCCGTTGGCCAGAACACCGACCGCGGCGAGACCGGTGCCGACGATCGACAGGGCGATACCCGCGTCCCCCCAGAACAGCTCCTCCATCGCCATCGGGATGCCGAGACCGGTCTGGTCGAAGTACTGCTGGGCATAGAAGTCGAGCGAGTAGATGCCGACCTTCGCGGCCTCCTGGATGACCGGCCAGGGAGTCTCCTCACGCTCGTCCCATTCGGCGGCCGCGGGGCGGATCACGTCGGCGGCGAAGCCGTGCAGCCAGTCCCGCACCTCCTTCTGTTCGTCGTTGAGCTCCATGGTGAACTCGGCCATGTCCCCTCCAGCGGCGGTACGTGCGTGTTACTAGCGGTAACCCTAGTTTGTTACTCGCTGGTAGATAAAGTCAACTCCCGATGACTCATCGACAGCCCATTCGATGGAAAGGGCATGCAGAGTGTTAGTTTGCGCAGGCGTCACCGATTCAGCACGGGTGGGGAGAGCACATGGACACCACACAGCGGACCGATCAGCAGCGGTCCGCCGACCGCCGTCGGCGCGAGCTGCTGGAGGCCGCCGACAGGGTGGTGCTGCGCGACGGCCCACAGGCCTCGATGAACGCCATCGCCGCGGAGGCGGGTATCACGAAGCCGATTCTGTACCGGCACTTCGGCGACAAGGGCGGACTTTACGCGGCGTTGGCCAAGCGGCACACCGACGCCCTGCTGGATTCACTGAGGGCGGCGCTGGATGCCCCCGCGGACCGGCGGGAGCGCGTCGAGTCCACGTTGGACACCTACCTCGCCGCGATCGAGGCACGGCCTCAGGTGTACCGGTTCCTGATGCATCCGGCGGAGGGCGGCCAGGTGGGGGACCAGGGGTTCGACGTCGGTAAGCACTCCGCGCCGTTGCTCCGCAGGATGGGCGAGGAGTTGGCGACCGTCATCGAGGAGCGGCTGGATCTCGGGCCGGGGAGTCAGCAGCTGGCTCGGGTGTGGGGGCACGGGATAGTCGGGATGATGCACGCTGCCGGTGACTGGTGGCTGGGGGAACGGCCGTGCTCGCGGGCGGAGTTGGTGCGTAGTTTGGCCGACCTGTTGTGGGGGCGGTTGGCTGCCGCCGGGGACAAGATGGGCGGTCCGGGGTTCTGACGGTCGCTTTCCGTCTACCGGCCGGTGGGGGCTGGTCGCGCCCACGCGGCGGAGCCGCAGTCGATACAGCCCCGCGCCCCTAGATGGATGCCCCCGCCCGGCGCCAAGAGGCTCGGGCCACCTGTCGCATCAGGCGGCGGTGGCGCCAACCCGTCACGCGGTCCGCGTACACCGTGCCCTCCAAGTGATCGCACTCGTGCTGCAGGCACCTCGCGAAGAAACCCGTGCCGTGAATCGTCACCGGCTCCCCGGTCATCGTGAAACCCTCGACCACCGCATGGTCGTATCGCTCTGTCCCCGCCTCCAGCCCCGGCAGGGACAGGCACCCCTCCGGACCCCGGATCACCACCCCGTCCGTCTCCACCAGCCGTGGGTTCACCACATGGCCGAGGTGTCGTACGTCCTCGTCGTCGGGGCAGTCGTACACGAACACCCGCAGCGGCTCCCCCACCTGGTTCGCGGCGAGGCCGACACCCTGGGCCGCGTACATCGTGGCGAACAGGTCCTCCACCAGCGCCGCCAGTTCGGGGCCGAAGTCGGTTACCTCCCGGCACTGCTCGCGCAGCGCCGCGTCGCCGAGCAGGGTGAGAGGCCGGACGCGCCCGTTGGTGCCCGGAATGGTGCCGTTACGCATGGTCGCAAGGGTACGGCGATTCGGGAGTGCGAATGGATCTCGATAGGCTGACCACCACCACGTTGCCGACAGGCTTCAGACGCGGTGCGTACGCAAGGAGGATCGAGAACTGATGGCAGGCAACTCGGACCCGCTCACGCCGCGGGCCAAGCTCGCCGTGACCGCGGGCAAGGCGGTCGCGGCGGCATCGCGCGCCGCGGGGCGCGGCAGCGGTTCGGTGATCGGCGGCCGGGTGGCACTGAAACTCGACCCCGACCTCCTCGCGCGGCTCGCGCAGAACCTGGACGTGGTCCTCGTCTCGGCGACCAACGGCAAGACCACGACGACCCGGCTGATCGCGGAGGCCCTGCGGGCCGCCGGGCCGGTCGTCTCCAACGCCCTCGGTGCCAACATGCCCGCCGGTATCACCTCGGCGCTGGCCGGCGGCTCGGAGGCGCGGTACGGCGTCATCGAGGTCGACGAGAAGTACCTCGCGGGCGTCGCCCGGGACACCGACCCGAAGTGCATCGCGCTGCTCAACCTCTCCCGTGACCAGCTGGACCGCGCCGCCGAGACCCGGATGCTGGCCGAGAACTGGCGCGAGGGGCTCGCGGGGTCGAAGGCCGTGATCGTCGCCAACGCCGACGACCCGCTGGTCGTGTGGGCCGCTTCCTCGTCCCCGAATGTGATCTGGGTCGCCGCCGGGCAGATGTGGAAGGACGACGCCTGGTCCTGCCCGTCCTGCGGTGGCGTGATGCAGCGGCCGGGCGATGACTGGTTCTGCGGTGAGTGCGGCTTCCGGCGACCGACGCCGAGCTGGGCGCTGTCCGGGGATCATGTGCTCGACCCGCACGGCTCCGCCTGGCCCATTCATCTGCAGCTGCCCGGGCGCGCCAACAAGGCCAACGCGGCCTCCTCCGCTGCCGTGGCCGCCGTGTTCGGGGTGCCGCCGCAGGTCGCGCTGGAGCGGATGTACCAGGTGCAGGCCGTCGCCGGCCGGTACGACGTCGTGCAGTTCCAGGAGCGGGATCTGCGCCTGCTCCTCGCCAAGAACCCGGCCGGCTGGCTCGAGACCTTCTCCCTCATCGACCCGCCGCCGACCCCGGTGATCCTCTCCGTCAACGCGCGCGGCGCCGACGGCACCGACACCTCGTGGCTGTGGGACGTCGACTACACGCGGCTGTCCGGGCACCCGATCTGTGTCATCGGCGACCGCAAGCTCGACCTCGCGGTGCGCCTGGAGGTCGCGAACCAGCAGTTCCAGGTCTGCGAGAACCTCGACCAGGCCGTGCAGGCGTGCCCGCCGGGCCGCATCGAGGTCATCGCCAACTACACGGCGTTCCAGGACCTGCGCCGCCGCGTCGGCAACTGAGCCAAGAGACTTCAGGGGACTTAAGTGAGCGACAACCAACTGCGGGTCGTCTGGATCTACCCGGACCTGCTCAGCACCTACGGCGACCAGGGCAACGTCCTGGTCGTGGAGCGCCGGGCGCGGCAGCGCGGGCTCGACGTGGCCCGCCTCGACGTGCGCAGCGACCAGCCCATCCCGACCTCCGGCGACATCTACCTGATCGGCGGCGGCGAGGACCGTCCGCAGCGGCTGGCGGCCGAGCGGCTGCGCCGGGACGGCGGTCTGCACCGGGCCGTGGAGAACGGCGCCATCGTGTTCTCGGTGTGTGCCGGGTATCAGATCCTCGGCCACGAGTTCATCAACGACCTCGGTCAGCGCGAGCCCGGCCTCGGGCTGATCGACGTGGTGTCCGTACGGGGTGAGGGCGAGCGGTGCGTCGGTGACGTGCTCGCCGACATCGACCCGCGCCTCGGCCTGCCCCCGCTGACCGGCTTCGAGAACCACCAGGGCGTCACGCACCTCGGCCCCACCGCCCGCCCCTTCGCCCAGGTCCGCCTCGGCAACGGCAACGGCACGGGCGACGGCACGGAGGGGGCGTACAACGACACCGTCTTCGGTACGTACATGCACGGCCCGGTGCTGGCGCGCAACCCGCTGATCGCCGACCTGCTGCTGAAGCTGGCGCTCGACGTGAACGCGCTGCCGCCGACCGACGACCGCTGGTACGAGGCGCTGCGGGGCGAGCGCATCGCGGCCGCGCAGCAGCAGCCCGCGTGAACACCGGGGCGCGGCAGCCCGCCTGACGGTCCGTGCATCCGGCTGCCGGCCTGCCGTAACCAGCCCGTCTGACGGTGCGTCCGCACAGGTGAGCGGGGTCGTCCAGCAGGCGGACGCACGGTTCGGCCCCGCCCCCCGATGCCGCTAGGGTGGCGGGGATTCGAGCCGGACAGCGTGGTCCGGTCCCGGCCCACGTGGAGAAGGTTTTTCGGGCTATGCGCATTGGTGTCCTCACGTCCGGCGGCGACTGCCCCGGCCTGAACGCCGTCATCCGGTCCGTCGTGCACCGCGCAGTCGTCGACCACGGCGACGAGGTCATCGGCTTCCGGGACGGCTGGAAGGGCCTCCTTGAGTGCGACTACCTCAAGCTCGACCTCGACGCGGTGGGTGGCATCCTCGCCCGCGGCGGCACGATCCTCGGTTCCTCCCGGGTCCAGCCCTCCCATCTGCGGGACGGTGTGGAGCGGGCCAAGGGCCATGTCGAGGAGCTCGGCCTCGACGCGATCATCCCGATCGGCGGCGAGGGCACGCTGAAGGCGGCCCGGCTGATGTCGGACAGCGGCCTGCCCGTCGTGGGTGTGCCGAAGACCATCGACAACGACATCGCGGTCACGGATGTCACCTTCGGGTTCGACACCGCGGTGACGGTGGCGACCGAGGCGCTGGACCGGCTCAAGACCACCGCCGAGTCCCACCAGCGGGTGCTGGTGGTCGAGGTCATGGGGCGGCACACCGGCTGGATCGCGCTGCACTCCGGCATGGCGGCCGGCGCGCACGCCATCGTCGTACCGGAACGGCCCTTCGACATCGAGGAGTTGACCCGGGTCGTCGGGGAGCGGTTCGAGGCGGGCAAGCGCTTCGCGATCGTCGTGGCGGCGGAGGGCGCCAAGCCGCGGGCCGGGACCATGGAGTTCGACGAGGGCGGCAAGGACATCTACGGGCACGAGCGGTTCGCCGGGATCGCGCGGCAGCTGTCCATCGAGCTGGAGGAGCGGCTCGGCAAGGAGGCGCGGCCGGTGATTCTGGGGCATGTGCAGCGGGGTGGCACGCCTACCGCGTACGACCGGGTGCTGGCGACGCGGTTCGGGTGGCATGCGGTGGAGGCGGTGCACCGTGGGGAGTTCGGTCACATGACGGCGCTGCAGGGGACCGACATCGTGATGGTGCCGCTGGCTGAGGCCGTGGAGACGTTGAAGACGGTTCCGGCGGATCGGTACGACGAGGCGGAGTGCGTGCTGTAGGGGTCTCGCCGTAGGGGTTCTGTTTACAGCCCCGCATCCCTGAGGGGCGCGCTGCAGCTGCCCCCGGTCGAAAGCTCGGTCGGGGGCAGTTCTAGTCTGTGGGGGACAGACAGCGCACAACCCCACGAATCAGGAGCCGCCGGATGGATCACAGCGGGCACGGCATGATGATGGATCTGCCGCCGTTCACGCTGGGGCGGGGACTTCAGTGGTCGGCCGACCCGTTCTTTCTCGTCGCCTGCCTGGTGGGGATCGCGCTGTATGCGTGGGGCGTCGTGCGGCTGCGGCGGCGGGGGGATTCGTGGCCCGTGGGGCGGACGGTCTCGTACGTCATCGGGGTGCTGTCGGTGATGCTCGTGATGTGCACCGGGCTGAACGACTACGGGATGGTCATGTTCAGCGTGCACATGGTGCAGCACATGGTGATCAGCATGCTGTCGCCGATCCTCATCCTGCTCGGCGCCCCGGTCACGCTCGCCCTGCGTGCGCTGCCGCCGGCGGGACGTGGACGCAAGGGGCCGCGCGAGTTGCTGCTGGCTCTGCTGCACAGCCGGTACATGCGGATCATCACGCATCCGGCGTTCACCATCCCGCTGTTCATCGCCAGTCTCTACGCGCTGTACTTCACGCCGCTGTTCGACTTCCTGATGGGCTCCAAGCCGGGGCACATCGCGATGATGGTGCATTTCCTCGCCGTGGGCGTGATGTTCTTCTGGCCGATCATCGGCGTGGATCCCGGTCCGCATCGGCCGGGGTATCTCATGCGGATGCTGGAGCTGTTCGCGGGAATGCCGTTCCACGCGTTCTTCGGCATCGCGTTGATGATGGCGTCGGAGCCGATGGTCGAGACGTTCAAGAACCCGCCCGCCTCGCTCGGTATCGAGGCCCTCGCGGACCAGAACGCGGCCGGCGGTATCGCCTGGGCGTTCAGTGAGATTCCGTCCGTACTGGTGCTGATCGCACTGCTGTTCCAGTGGTATCGCTCGGAGCAGCGGCAGGCCCGGCGTTTGGACCGCGCCGCCGACCGGGACGGTGACAAGGAACTCGAGGCGTACAACGCCTATTTGGCCTCATTGAACGCACGCGGAAACTGACGAAACCGAAAGGCTTCGCCTTTCAGTAGCATGAAGCGCGTCGGGGGAACCGCCGGGGGGAGCGGTAATGGCGCTTCGTGTGTTCGTACGCAGGGTCGGGAAATCGGTGATTCGGAGGATCGCCGTCCTGTTGGTGTTCGTTCTGGCGCTCAGTGGATGCGATCGGGACACACCGTTGGTCATGGTGAAAGCCGTCGCCGCGGGGGTTCCCTCGCTCGCGCCCTTCTTCGACGAGGGCCAGGGGCTGGGGCGGGACCAGCAGGTCAGGGCGCAGACGGCGCACGGCGGACTGCAGCAGGGCGACACTCCTGGCCTGTACGGGGGATCCAAGCAGCCGACGGTCTGTGACGTCGTACGGCTCAAGGAGTTTCTCAGCGATCCCGCCAATGAGCGGAAGGCACAGGCATGGGCAGCCGCGCTCTCCGTCACCACGGCCGAGATTCCCGGCTTTCTCGACCGCCTCACTCCCGTTCTCCTGCGTCACGACACTCTCGTGAAGAATCACGACTACAAGAAGGGGAAGGCCGCCCCCTTCAACGCGTTGCTGCAGGCGGGAATCGCGATTCTCGTCGATGCGGACGGCCTTCCCGCCGTGAAGTGCTCGTGCGGAAATCCGCTGCGGCCCTTCGAGGGTGACACGACCGGGATAAAGGTCGAGTTCGACGACCGCAACGAGGAGTGGAAGGGATACGAGAAAACATCCGTGGTGGCCATACGGCCCGCGACACGGATATTGGAGCGGCTCGCGCTCGTCGACGTCGAGGAGCCGGAGCGGGGCATCAACCGTCCCGTCGGCACCACGGGCGAGAAGGACACGACGTTCGACACGCGCGAGCGGCGCGCGGTGCCCGACCTCGCCGGGGCGACGTTCGGTCAGGCCGGCCGGAAGCTGGCCGACAAGGGCCTGGCGGTCGCCTTCGAGGGCGGCGGGCTGCCGCCGGACGGCGCCCGGGTCACGGCGTCTGATCCGCCGGCCGGGACCGAGCTGCGGTTCGGGGAGTACGTGACGTTGAGCGTGGCCGGGGAGAGCTCCGGTGGCTCGGCAGGTGGAACGACATCCACTCCCCCGGGTTCGGGGACGACATCTCAGCCCACGAAGGATCCGTCGGGCTCCACGCCGTCATCGTCCTCGCCGTCCCCCTCGACCCCGCCGCCCTCCTCCTCCGGACCGGGCAGCTCCGGGCCCGGCAGTTCCGGGCCCAGCAGCCCTGGTCCCACCAACGGGCCCCCTTCCTCGGGTCCGTCGTCCTCCGCAGCGCCGCCCACCTCCGCTCCGCCCCCGTCGACCAAGGACCCCACCACCAGCTCACCGCCGCCCGTGACCAGCTCACCACCGCAGACCACCAGCTCGCCCCCGACCAGCGCCCCGGTCACCAGCAGCGCGCCGCCGCCCGAGACGAGCGCGCCGGTCACGACCGACCCGGCGACCGGTGTGCCGTCCACCGACGGGCCGTCCACCGATGGGCCCGCCTTCAGCACGACCGCCTAGCAACGACCGCAGCGCCCCCGCAGAACCCGGGAGTCACCGGATGCCTTCAGGATCATCGACGTCGGGAGTGGGCCGGGTCATCGCCGGCCGTTATCTGCTGCTGAACCGGCTCGGCAGCGGCGGTATGGGCCATGTCTGGCTCGCCGACGACCGCGAACTCGCCTGTGAGGTCGCGCTCAAGGAGATCGTGTTCCGGGACCCGGCCGAGGCCGACGAGCGTGAGGCCCGGGTGGCCCGCGCCCGCGCCGAGGCCCGGCACGCGGCGGGGCTGCGCGGGCATCCGCATGTGGTTACCGTGCACGACGTGCTGGAGCACGAGGGGCTGCCGTGGATCGTCATGGAGTACGTGGCAGGTGCCGTCAACCTGCGTGACCTGGTCGATCAGCGCGGGCCTCTGGCGCCCGCGGAGTGCGCCCGCATCGGGCTCGCCGTGCTCGACGCGCTGACCGCCGGGCACGAGCGGGGCGTCATGCACCGGGACGTGAAACCGGCGAACATCCTGCTGGCACCGGACCGCGCGGGGGCGCCGCACGGCCGCGTGCTGCTCACCGACTACGGCATCTCGGTGCAGCCGGACGCCGGGGAGACGCGGTACACGCTGGCCTCGGTGCTGGTGGGTACGGCGGGCTATCTGGCGCCGGAGCGGGTCACGGGCGGGGCGCCGACGCCGGCCACCGATCTGTTCTCGCTCGGCTGCACGCTGCACTACGGTGTCGAGGGCCGGGGGCCCTTCGAACGGGAGTCGCATCTGGCGGAGCTCACCGCGGTGGTCATGGAGGACCCACGGCCGGCCGCGCGGGCCGGTGCGCTGGGGCCCGTCGTGCGGGCGCTGCTGGAGAAGGATCCGGCGCGGCGGATGACCGCGGCTCAGGCGGAGGCGGCACTGTCGCGGATCGTCACGCCGGAGGCCGACGCGTACGCGCGGACCCAGACCGACCTCGGTTCGCAGCCGCACTGGGGTGGGGCGCCGCCACCCGGCCCCACACCCGACGCCGCGGCCCTCGGGCACCATCCCACGACCGATCGGCCCGACGCCGCCGGCTTCGGCCCTCCGCCCTGGGCGCATCCAGGCACCGCACAGGGATTCAGTCCTCCGTCCGGGCCGTACGTTCCAGACTCGAGCTCCGCGGCAGGGCGGCCCGGCGGATGGCAGGCTTTCGGTCCCGGGCCAGGTGAGCGGCGCCGCACCCGGCCGCGCATCCTGCACGCGGTCCTCGGCGGCCTCCTCGGGATGGCGCTCGCGGGGGCCGGTGTCTGGTACGCCATGGCCCAGCAGGGGGAGACCGGCGGGACGAAGCGGCCGTACGGCGACGCCGTCGGGCTCGGCGGTCCGCTGAAGAACGGTGACTGTGTGCTCGCCGACTGGCCCGGCGCGGCCGCGTTCCAGGGCACGCCCCGGCTGACGCTGGATCCCAGTTGCGGGCGGAAGGCACCCGACGGTCAGGTGATGGCGTTCGTCGCGGCCGCGTCCGCCGCCGAGGCGCGTGCGGAGGGGCCGGCGGCGTGCGAGGAGCGGACGCAGGAGATCCGCGGCCGGCTCGCGGACGTCCGCAGCTTCGCCGTCGTACCGACGCAGGCGGGGTTCGAGGCGGCCGGGCGGCGCACCGCCTGCCTGGTGCTGGGCGCGAACGGGCCGGTGTACGGGCCGCTCGGCGAGCATCGCAGGACCGGCGCGGCCTTCGCCGACACGGCGACCATGCAGCGGCGGGACTGTCTGGACGTCCGCTCCCGCCGGGAGGCCCGCCTGGCGTCCTGCGACGAGCCGCACGACGAGCAGGTGCTCGGCTTCACCCGATTGGGCGCCGACGTGACGCTGACCGAGGCACGCACCGAGTCGGACGCGGCGTGCGCCCGGGAGGTGCCGCCGCGCGACTACGGCTTCGACCCTTCCGTCTACGCGGCCGGTTCCTGGACGAGCGAGGGGGCTTGGAAGAGCGGCACACATTTTGTCGTGTGCACCGTCCGGAAGCAGAACGGGGGCACCATGGAGGGGGACGAACCTTAGGAGGGTGTCGCGATGCCCGGTTCTGCGGACGGTTCTACGAAAGCGATGGGGGTGATCACCGTCGGTGGCCTCGTCGTGGTGACGGCCTACACGGTGGCGCTCGGGAGCAATGGCTGGCTGTGGTTCGGGTGGGTGGTGCTGGGGCTGATCACGCTGGGGATGGTCGTCAGCCGCGGCACCTGAGCCGCAGAGCCTGTGTCGCGTCCCCGGCCGGGCGCGCGACGCAGGCTCTCACTCCCGGGTGAGCCGCCCGGCGGAGTGCACGCCCGGCTGGTACTTCGGCAGCCGGGCGGTGATCTTCATGCCCGCTCCCACGGCGGTCTCGATGACGAGGCCGTAGTCGTCGCCGTACACCTGACGGAGCCGGTCGTCGACGTTGGACAGCCCGATGCCGCCGGAGGGGCTGACCTCGCCGGCGAGGATGCGGCGCAGCAGGACCGGGTCCATGCCGGCGCCGTCGTCCTCGATCACGACGAGGGCCTCGGCGCCGGCGTCCTGTGCCGTGATGCTGATGTGGCTCTTGTCCGCGGCGGACCCCGCCTTGCCCTCCAGGCCGTGCTTGACGGCGTTCTCGACGAGCGGCTGCAGGCAGAGGAAGGGCAGGGCGACCGGGAGGACCTCGGGGGCGATCTGCAGGGTGACCGAGAGGCGGTCGCCGAAGCGGGCCCGGACCAGGGCCAAGTAGTGGTCGATGGCGTGGAGTTCGTCGGCGAGGGTGGTGAAGTCGCCGTGCCTGCGGAAGGAGTAGCGGGTGAAGTCGGCGAATTCCAGGAGCAGTTCGCGGGCGCGCTCGGGGTCGGTGCGGACGAAGGAGGCGATCACCGCGAGCGAGTTGAAGATGAAGTGCGGGGAGATCTGCGCCCGCAGCGCCTTGATCTCGGCCTCGATCAGGCGGGTGCGGGACTGGTCGAGGTCGGCCAGCTCCAGTTGCACGGAGACCCAGCGGGCCACTTCTCCGGCCGCCCGCACGAGCACCGCCGACTCACGGGGCGCGCAGGCGACGAGGGCGCCGTGGACCCGGTCGTCGACGGTGAGCGGGGCGACGACCGCCCAGCGCACCGGGCAGTCGGGGATCTCGCAGGCCAGCGGGAAGGCCTCGCCGCGGCCCGACTCCAGCGGTCCGGCGAGGAGTTGCATGATCTCCGTACGGTGATGGCCGCCGACCCCGTCCCAGACCAGGACGTCCTTCTGGTCGGTCAGGCACAGCGCGTCGGTGCCGAGGAGTGAGCGCAGTCTGCGTGCCGACTTGCGGGCGGTCTCCTCGGTGAGGCCCGCTCGCAGCGGGGGTGCGGCGAGGGAGGCGGTGTGCAGGGTCTCGAAGGTGGCGTGCTCGACGGGCGTGCCGAGGCCGCCGAGGCTCTGGGGGCGGGTGGTGCGCCGGCCGAGCCAGAATCCGGCGGCGAGCAGCGGGAGGATGGCCACGCACAGGCCCGCGATGAATCCGCTCATGCCGTCACCGCCTCGCGCCGTCCGGCGATGAGATGCCCGATGCCGACGCTGAGATGCCTCATGCCTTCACCTCCGCCCGCAGTTCCTCCGGCAGATGGAAGCGCGCCAGGATCGCCGCCGTCCCGGGCGGCACCCGTCCCGGGGTGGCCAGGGACACCAGCACCATGGTGAGGAAGCCCAGCGGCACCGACCAGAGCGCGGGCCAGGCCAGCAGCGCGTGCAGCGCCCCGGAGCCGGGGAAGCCGGCCATGGTCGCCGCGACGGCGAGCAGCGCGGAGCCGCCGCCCACCAGCATCCCGGCGGCCGCGCCGGGCGGGGTCAGCCGCCGCCACCAGATGCCGAGGACGAGCAGCGGGCAGAAGGAGGACGCCGACACGGCGAAGGCGAGGCCCACCGCGTCGGCGACCGGGAGCCCGCCGACCAGGACGCTCGCGGCGAGCGGGACGGCCATGGCGAGGACGGTGCCGAGCCGGAAGTGCCGTACGCCGCGCGACGGGAGGACGTCCTGGGTGAGGACGCCGGCGACGGCCATGGTCAGGCCCGACGCCGTGGACAGGAACGCGGCGAAGGCGCCCCCGGCGACCAGCGCGCCGAGCAGGTCGCCGCCGAGGCCGCCGATCATGCGCTCGGGGAGCAGGAGTACGGCCGCGTCCGCGTGGCCGGTGAGGGTGAGTTCGGGGGCGTAGAGGCGGCCGAGGGCGCCGTAGACCGGCGGCAGCAGGTAGAAGGCGCCGATCAGGCCGAGCACGGCGACGGTGGTGCGGCGGGCGGCGACGCCGTGCGGGCTGGTGTAGAAGCGGACGACGACGTGCGGCAGGCCCATGGTGCCGAGGAAGGTGGCGAGGATCAGTCCGTACGTGGCGTACAGCGGGCGTTCGCCGCGGCTCTCGGCCTGCGACGGCGACAGGCTGCCGCCCGCCCGGTGGTCGGGTTCGGGGACCTCGGCGCCCTGGGCGAAGGTGAGGCGGGTGCCGCCCTCGATGCGGTGCGTGCCCGCCGGGAGCCGGAGCTCCTTCTCGTCGTGGCCGCGGCCGTCGATCGTGCCGCTCACCGTGACGGTCAGCGGCCGGTCGAGCTTCAGGTCGAGGGTGTCGTCGACGCGGACGACGCTGTGTTCGCGGAAGGTGGCCGGTTCGTCGAAGGCGCGGCGGGGGGCGCCGTCGCCCTGCCAGGCGAGGACCAGGAAGAGGGCGGGGACGAGCAGGGCGGTGAGTTTGAGCCAGTACTGGAAGGCCTGCACGAAGGTGATGCTGCGCATGCCGCCGGCGGCGACGATGGCGACCACGACGACCGCGACGATGACTCCGCCCAGCGAGTCGGGCGCCCCCGTCAGCACGGTCAGCGTCAGCCCGGCGCCCTGGAGCTGGGGCAGCAGATACAGCCAGCCGGTGCCGACGACGAAGGCGCCCGCGAGTCGCCGTACGGCCTGGGAGGAGAGGCGGGCCTCGGCGAAGTCGGGGAGGGTGTAGGCGCCGGAGCGGCGCAGTGGGGCGGCGACGAACAGCAGCAGGACGAGGTATCCGGCGGTGTAGCCGACCGGGTACCAGAGCATGTCCGGGCCCTGGACGAGAACCAGGCCGGCGATGCCGAGGAAGGAGGCGGCGGAGAGGTACTCGCCGCTGATCGCGGCCGCGTTGAGGCGGGGGCCGACGGTGCGGGAGGCGACGTAGAAGTCGGAGGTGGTGCGGGAGATGCGCAGGCCGAAGGCGCCGACGAGGACGGTGGCCAGGACGACGAGGGCGACGGCGGGGACGGCGTAGCTGGAGTTCACGGCCGTATCGGTTCCTCGTCTCGGTTTCCGGGCTCTGTTTCTCGGCTCAGCGGTCTTCGACGAGGCGTACGAAGTCCCGTTCGTTGCGCTCGGCGCGGCGCACGAACCAGCGGGCCAGCAGGACCAGCGGGGCGTAGAGGCCGAAGCCCAGGACCGCCCATTCGAGGTGGCGGGCGTCCGGCATCGCGGCGAAGAGCAGGGGCAGGGGGCCGACGAGCAGGCCGAGGACGGCGAACACCGCGAGGGCGGCGCGCAGTTGGGTGCGCATCAGCGACCGTACGTAGGTGTGGCCCAGTGTCGTCTGCTCGTCGATCTCGGTGCGCGGGCGGTAGTAGCCGGAGACCCGGCGGGTCCGCCGGGGCGGCCCGGTGACGACGACGCGGCGGTCGGCGGGGTTCTGGGGCATGGTCACGGCCTCCTCATGAGCAGGTCCCGCAGCTCGCGCGCGTGCCGGCGGCTGACCTGGAGCTCCTCGGTGCCGACCATGACGCTGACGGTGCCCGCGTCCAGGCGGAGTTCGCCGATGTGGCGCAGGGCGACGAGATGGCGGCGGTGGATGCGGACGAAGCCGCGGGAGCGCCAGCGCTCCTCCAGGGTCGACAGGGGGATGCGGACGAGGTGGCTGCCCTTGTCGGTGTGCAGACGGGCGTAGTCGCCCTGGGCCTCGACGTGGGTGATGTCGTCGACGGAGACGAAGCGGGTCACCCCGCCGAGCTCGACCGGGATGTGGTCGGGGTCGGGCTCGCTCACGGGTATTCGGGGGGCGGCGCCCCTGAGCTCGACGGCGCGGCGGACGGCCTCCGCCAGGCGTTCCTTGCGCACCGGCTTGAGGACGTAGTCGACGGCCTTGAGGTCGAAGGCCTGGACGGCGAAGTCCTCGTGGGCGGTGACGAAGACGACGAGCGGCGGGCTGGCGAAGCCGGTGAGCAGCCGGGCCAGGTCGAGGCCGTCCAGGCCGGGCATATGGATGTCGAGGAAGACGACGTCGATCGCCTCGGGCCCGCCCGGCCCCGACTCCAGGGCGCGGTTGATCCGGCGCAGCGCCTCGGTCGCGTCGCCGGCGCCCTCCGCGGTGCCGATACGGGGATCGGCGTTGAGGAGGTAGAGGAGCTCCTCCAGCGAGGGGCGTTCGTCGTCGACAGCCAGGGCACGCAGCATGAACCCGGAGTGTAGGAGCAATTCGTACGCCTGCACACGTGCCCATGTGTGACGTTCCCGCTGGATACAGTGCCGCCATGGAGAGCAGGCCCACGCCGTTCGACGAGCTCGACCGGAAGATCATCACCGCGCTGATGGCGAACTCCCGGACGAGCTTCGCCGAGATCGGCGCGGCCGTCGGGCTGTCCTCGACGGCGGTCAAGCGGCGCGTGGACCGGCTGCGGGAGACGGGCGTGATCACCGGGTTCACGGCCACGGTCAAGCCGTCGGCGCTGGGCTGGCGCACGGAGGCGTACGTCGAGGTGTACTGCGAGGGCGCGGCCCCGCCACGGCGGCTCGCGGAGGTGGTCCGCAACCATCCGGAGATCACCGCGGCCATGACGGTGACCGGGGGCGCGGACGCGCTGTTGCATGTGCGGGCGCGGGACGTGGAGCACTTCGAGGAAGTGCTGGAGCGGATCCGTGTCGAGCCGTTCATCAGGAAGACGATCAGTGTGATGGTGCTGTCCCATCTGCTGCCGGAGAGCCCCGAGGCGGGCGCGACTCAGCCCGCGCCGGAGTAAACCCCGGAGCGCGCAGCAACGCTGCGTCCCTGCGGAAAATTTCGCAGCATTCCTGCGCGGACACGCAATATTTCTTCCTTGTCGCTCCTGTTCGGCGCTTCCTACCTTTGTGTCAACCCTCAGTCGACACTCGCAGGAAGCGGAGGAAACCCTCTGTGACCGACACCCGTGTGCCGCGCCGGCGGCGGTATCTCGTCTGCGAACCCAGACACTTCGCCGTGCAGTACGCGATCAACCCCTGGATGCACCCCGACGCCCCCGTCGACGTCGACCTGGCCCGCGAGCAGTGGCAGACACTGATCCGCGCCTACCGGGACCACGGCCACACGGTCGACGCGGTCGAGCCCGCCCCGGGCCTGCCCGACATGGTCTTCGCGGCGAACTCGGCGGTCGTCGTGGACGGCCGTGTCTTCGGCTCCCTCTTCCACGCGCCGGAGCGGCGCCCCGAGTCCACGCACTACGACACCTGGTTCAAGACGGCGGGCTACGACGTGTACCGCCCCGAGTCCGTGTGCGAGGGCGAGGGCGACCTGGTCTGGACGGGCCGGTATGTCCTGGCCGGCACCGGGTTCCGCACCACCCGCGAGGCGCATCGCGAGGTGCAGGAGTTCTTCGGCCATCCGGTGATCAGCCTGACGCTGACCGACCCGCGCTTCTACCACCTGGACACGGCGCTGTTCGTGCTCGACGACGACAACGTCGCGTACTACCCGGAGGCGTTCTCGCCGGGCAGCCGCGAGGTGCTCGCCCGGCTGTACCCGGACGCGGTGCTGGCGACCCGTGACGACGCGCTGGCGTTCGGGCTGAACTCCGTGTCCGACGGACGCAACGTCTTCATCGCACCGCAGGCCGAGGCCCTCGCCTCCGCCCTCGCCGACCGCGGCTATGTCCCCGTCCCCGTCGACCTGTCGGAATTCCGCAAGGCCGGCGGCGGCATCAAGTGCTGCACGCAGGAGATCCGCTGATGACCGCTCCCGTCACCACCCGCTCGTCCGCCGACCTGATCCGCGCCGAGGAGCCGGTCGTCGCGCACAACTACCACCCGCTGCCCGTGGTCGTCGCCCGTGCCGAGGGCACCTGGGTGGAGGACGTGGAGGGCCGCCGGTACCTCGACATGCTGGCCGGTTACTCGGCGCTGAACTTCGGCCACCGCCACCCGGCGCTGATCGAGGCGGCGCACCGCCAGCTGGACCGCCTGACCCTGACCTCCCGCGCGTTCCACAACGACCGCCTCGCCGAGTTCGCCGAGCGGCTGGCGGCGCTGACGGGCCTGGACATGGTGCTGCCGATGAACACGGGCGCCGAGGCCGTGGAGTCCGGCATCAAGGTGGCCCGCAAGTGGGCGTACGAGGTGAAGGGCGTCCCGGCGGACAAGGCGACGATCGTGGTCGCCGCGGAGAACTTCCACGGCCGTACGACGACGATCGTGTCGTTCTCCACGGACGAGACGGCACGGCAGGGCTTCGGCCCCTTCACTCCTGGCTTCCGGATCGTGCCGTACAACGACCTGGCCGCGCTGGAGGCGGCGGTCGACGAGACGACCGCGGCGGTGCTGCTGGAGCCGATCCAGGGCGAGGCGGGCGTCGTCATCCCCGACAACGGCTATCTCGCCGGGGTGCGCGAGCTGACCCGCCGCAAGGGCTGCCTGTTCATCGCGGACGAGATCCAGTCGGGGCTCGGCCGCACGGGCCGTACGCTCGCCGTGGAGCACGAGGGTGTCGTCCCGGACATGCTGCTCCTCGGCAAGGCCCTGGGCGGCGGCATCGTCCCGGTGTCGGCGGTGGTGGCCCGCCGCGATGTCCTCGGCGTCCTGCGGCCGGGCGAGCACGGGTCGACCTTCGGCGGCAACCCGCTGTCCGCGGCGGTCGGCACCGCGGTGGTCGAGCTCCTGGAGACGGGCGAGTTCCAGCGCCGCGCCGCCGAGCTGGGCGTGGTCCTGCGAGGCGGTCTGTCGGCCCTGCTCGGGAAGGGCGTCGTCGGCTTCCGCGCGCGGGGCCTGTGGGCGGGCGTCGACATCGACCCGGAGGTCGGCACGGGCCGCGAGATCGGCGAACGCCTGCTTCGCGAGGGAGTCCTGGTCAAGGACACGCACGGCTCCACCATCCGCCTGGCCCCGCCGCTGACGATCACGTCGGAGGAGCTGGAGGCTGCGCTGGAGGCGCTGCAGAAGGTCCTGGCGTAACCCGCCCCACCCGGCGGCCCGGCTTCCGAACCATCGGGGCCGGGCTGCCGGCGGTCCCGGCCGATTGGCCTGGCGTGCCTGGCCCGCCGGTCCTGCCTGGCCCCTGGCCGCAGCCCGCCCCGAGGTTCGCGGGACACCCAGGTCCGCGACACACCTAGGTCATGGTCAACAGGTGGTCCGTCGGTCCGTAGCTGATCTTCCAGTCGGCGCAGACCGCGACCGTGCCGTCCTGCTGACACCGCAGGCCCACCGTCACCCAGCGGACCGATCCGTCGCCCGTGAGCGAGAACGCCACGGCGACTTCGAACTCGTCGCATCCGCACGGGCACTCGGCCACACACGGCTCGGCCTCCTCCCAGTACTCCGCGCTGTCCGCGATGAACGCCCGCCCGCCGCACGCGCCGCAGTCACGCCGTACACCGCCCTCGACCTCGTCGAAGTGAACGAAGAAGGTACGCCCACCGCAGTCACCGCACGCGGACGCGGAGATCCTCACCGGACGGTCGTCGACCTCGCGCAGCAGCGCCGCGAGGTCCGCCGGGACACCGTCCCCCACCTGATCATCAGCATGCACGCGACACATGGTCGCAGTCGTCCCGAACAAACAGCCGACCGCCTTGTCCGTCCTGCTCCGCACCCCGCCCGGCTCCCACAAAGAGGCGGCGTTGCCCGGAAGGGTGAAGATGGGGACAAGAGGTGGTAGACCGCTCTCAGCGACAGAGAGGTCGGCCGTGGGCACACACGAGGAGCAGGGCGTTGCCGGGCAGGGGTTCGACGTGGCGGACGCCGCGCCTTTGCTGCTCGACGCGCAGGGCCTGGTGACGGGGTGGACCAGGGACGCCCAGCGGCTGCTGGCGTACGCGGCCTCCGAGGCGGTCGGCCGGCACGTCGGCGAGCTGTTCAGCGCCGAGGACGCCGGCCGGGTCCCGGAGCTGATCGAACGGTGCCGGGCCGAGGGCGGCTGGGCGGGGCTGCTCACGGCGCTGCACAGGGACGGCGCGCCCATCAGGCTGATGGTGCGGATCACGCCGGCCCTCGACACGCAGGGCCCCTCGCGCTGGCTCGTGCTCCTGTCCGACCTCGGCGACGCACACGGCTGGGACATGAGCCGCGACACCCTGCAGCAGATGGTCTCCCGCTCCCCCGTCGGCATAGCGATCGTCGACACCGAGCTGCGCTACGTCTGGTCGAATCCGGCCCTCGCCCAGTTCGGCGGCGGCCTGCCGCCCCACCGGCTCGGCATGCGGCTGGCGGACATCCAGCCCGGCCTGGACTCCCAGTCCATCGAGGCCCAGATGCGCCACGTCCTGACGACCGGCGAACCGATCGTCGGCTACGAGCACGTCGGCCACGCCCGCTCCGCCCCCCTGCGCGAGACCGCGCACATGATGTCGTTCACCCGGCTCGACGACGGCCACGGCCACCCCACCGGCGTGTACTACACGGTCGAGGACATCTCCGAACGGCACCGCGCCCGGCAGCGCCTGGCCCTGCTCGACCGGGCCGGCGAGCGCATCGGCCGCACGCTCGACATCACGCGCACCGCGCAGGAGCTGGCGGACGTGGCCGTACCGGGGCTGGCCGACCTCGTCACCGTGGACCTGTTGGAGTCGGTGCTACGGGGTGGCGAGCCCGCGCCCGGACCGCTGAGCGACACCGAACCGGTGCCGCTGCGCCGGGCGGGATACCGGTCGGTCAACGGGAGCGTGCCGGTGACCGTCGTCGACATCGGCGAGGTGGTCGCCTATCCGGCGCAGTCGCCTCCGATCCGCTGTCTGAGGACGGGCAAGTCCTGGCGCGAGGCGAAACTCGATCCGCTCGGCGAGGCATGGGCCAAGCACGCGCGTGGCGGGCAGGCCGCCATCTTCCTGGAACTGGGCCTGCACAGCGTGATGATCGTGCCGATCCGCGCACGGGGCGTCACCCTGGGCGTCACCACCTTCTTCCGGCGCCACCGCCAGGAGGCGTTCGAGGAGGACGACCTGAACCTTGCCGAGGACCTCGTCTCGCGCGCCGCCGTCTGTGTCGACAACGCCCGGCGTTACACCCGCGAGCGCGACGCCGCCCTGGTCCTGCAGCGCAGCCTGCTGCCGCACCGGCTGCCCGAGCAGGACGCGGTGGCGGTGGCCGCCTGCTACCGGCCGGCCGACGAGCTGACCGGCCTCGGCGGGGACTGGTACGACGTCATCCCGCTGTCGGGCGCCCGTGTCGCCCTGGTGGTGGGCGAGGTGCCCGGGCACGGCATCGGCGCCGCGGCGGCGATGGGGCGGCTGCGGACCGCCGTACGGACGCTCGCCGCGCTGGATCTGCCGCCCGACGAGGTGCTGGCCCATCTGGACGACCTGGTCGCGCGGTCGGCACGCGAGGAGGGCGTCGAAACGGACGGGGAGGAGGCCGCCGAGGCCCAGAACGTGGGGGCCGGGTGCGTGTACGTCGTCTACGACCCGGTCGACGGGACGTGCACCATGGCGGCCGCGGGCCATCCGGCGCCCGCGGTGATCATGCCCGACGGCACCGTCACCTTCGTCGACCTGCCGCAGGGCCCGCCGCTCGGTGTCGGCGGTCCCCCCTTCGAGTCGGTGGAGCTGGCCCTGGCGGCGGGCAGCACGCTCGCCCTGCACACCGACGGGCTGCTGGCCGGCGGGGAGACCTGGGCCGTGGACGCCGACCGGGTCCGGCTGCGGCGGGCGCTGGAGCAGGCCGCGGCCTCGCTGGACGTGCAGTGCCGGACCGTGGTCGACGCGCTGGTCCCGGACCGGCCGTACGACGACGTGGCCCTGCTGATGGCCCGCACCCGGCTCCTCGGCACCGAGCAGGTGGCCGACTGGGACCTCCCCGCCGACCCGGCCGCGGTCGCTGACGCCCGCAAGACGGCCGCCCGGCAGCTGACGGAGTGGGGTCTGGAGGAACTGGCCTTCACGACGGAACTGGTCGTGAGCGAGCTGGTCACCAACGCCATCCGGTACGCCGCCGGGCCCATCCGACTGCGTCTGATCCGGGAGCGCGCGCTGTTCTGCGAGGTCTACGACGGCGGTGCCACCGCCCCGCACCTGCGCCATCCGCGGACCACGGACGAGGGCGGGCGCGGGCTGCTGTTGGTCTCCCAGTTCACCCAGCAGTGGGGCACCCGCTTCGTGCCCGAGGGGAAGATCATCTGGGCCGAGCAGTCCCTGACGGATCCACCGCCCTGACCTGCCGAACCGGACCAGATGTAGTACATCGGTACATACGCTGCACAGCGTGGGAAACTGGTCAGGTCCCGGTGGTGAGGCGGGAGCCCCATGGATGAGACGGCGATCGACTACGAGGCGGTGTTCCAGGCGCTGCCCGGAATGGTGGCGCTGCTGACCCCGGAGCTGCTCTACGCCGACGCCAACGAAGACTTCCAGCGCCTGTCCGGGCGCACCCGCGAGCAGCTGGTGGGCCGGTACATCTTCGATGTCTTCCCCGAGAATCCCAACGATCCGGCGGCGACCGGCATGCGGGACGTCCGGGCGTCGATGCTGCGCGTGGTGGCCACCGGCGAGCGCGACACGATGGCACTGCAGCGCTACGACGTCGAGGACCCCCTGAGCCCCGGCCACTGGGAGGAGCGCTACTGGAGCCCGATCAACGCGCCCGTGCCCGGCCCCGACGGCAAGGTGGCGTTCGTTCTGCACCGGGTGGAGGAGGTCACCGAACTCATCCGGCTGCGGGGCGGCTCGGGCGGTGACAGCCGGGCGCGGGTGCTGGAGGCCGAGCTGTACACGCGCGCCCGCGAGCTGCAGGAGCTCAACGACCGGCTGCGGCAGGCCCACGCCCGCGAGCGCGAGGTGGCCCTGGCGCTGCAGGAGGCGATGCTGCCCGCCCGGCGGCAGGTGGGCAACCACCGGGCGGCGGTGCGCTACCGGCCCGCGGTCGGCGCGCTGAACGTGTGCGGCGACTGGTACGACCTGGTCGACCTGGTGGGCGGCAACCGGATCGGCGTGTCGGTGGGCGACGTGGTCGGCCACGGCCTCGCGGCGGCCGGCGTCATGGGCCAGCTGCGCAGCGCCCTGAGCGCGTCCTCCCGGGTGGCCGACGGCCCGGCCCAGGCGCTCGACGTGCTCGGGCGGTACGCCCATGTGGTCGACGGCGCGGAATCGGCCACCGCGGTCACCACGTTCATCGACTTCGACGCCCGCACCATCACCTACAGCAGCGCGGGCCATCCGCCGCCGGTGCTGGTCCACGCCGACGGCGGGGTGGAGTTCCTCGACCAGGCCACCGACACGCCCCTGGACGCCCGCCCCGACCCGATCCCGAGACCGCAGGCCGCCACCACGTTCGCCGACGGCGCCACGCTCGCGCTGTACACGGACGGCCTGATCGAGCGCCGCCGCGAGGACATCGACACGGGCCTCGCCCGGCTCGCGCAGGCACTCGTCCGCCATCGCACCGCCGACCCCGAGCCCCTCGCCGACTCCGTCCTGCTGGAGCTGCTGCCACCCGGCGGCGCGACCGACGACACGGCACTGATCATCGTGCGGCTGTGATGGACGAGCAGACCCGACGGCTCCCCGCAAGGACCGACCGCCTGCCAGCCCGTGGCCGTGATCACGCCAAACCAAGCCATCCGGTTGCCGCACACCGAGCCGTGACACCAGGCTGGTCCGGCGGTTCTCCCCACCCGCAAGCACCGCCGCCCATCGGCTTCCTGACACCCAGTCAGGAAAATCGCCATGGGTCGGCATCCGTCCGTCCCTGCCCGGTTCCGGCCCGTCAACCCTGCGCCTACACTGACAGCCCCACGGCACGCTGGTTGACCTGCCAGAACGCGGCGGCCCGAGCTGATCCCCCCGAGTGAGGAGCGCCCCTTTGTTCTACTACGTCCTCAAATACGTGTTGTTGGGACCTCTCCTGAGACTGGTCTTCCGGCCTCGAATAGAGGGCCTCGAGCACGTACCGGCCACGGGCGCGGCCATCGTCGCCGGCAACCACCTGTCGTTCTCGGACCACTTCCTGATGCCGGCGATGCTCAAGCGCCGCATCACCTTCCTCGCGAAGAAGGAGTACTTCACGGGGCCGGGCCTCAAGGGACGCCTGACCGCGGCCTTCTTCCGCAGCGCCGGCCAGATCCCGGTCGACCGCACCGGCAAGGAGGCGGGCCAGGCCGCGATCCGCGAGGGGCTCGGCGTCCTGAGCAAGAACGAACTCCTCGGCATCTACCCGGAGGGCACCCGCTCGCACGACGGCCGGCTCTACAAGGGCAAGGTCGGGGTCGCGGTGATGGCGCTCAAGGCCCAGGTCCCGGTCATCCCGTGCGCGATGATCGGCACGTTCGAGGCGCAGCCGCCCGGCAAGATCATCCCGAACATCCACCCGGTGACGATCCGCTTCGGCGAGCCCCTCGACTTCTCCCGCTACGCCGGCATGGAGAACGAGAAGGCGATCCTGCGCGCGGTGACCGACGAGATCATGTACGCGATCCTGTCCC
The DNA here is from genome assembly GCF_000719285.1 of Streptomyces bicolor. Taxonomy (GTDB): domain Bacteria; phylum Actinomycetota; class Actinomycetes; order Streptomycetales; family Streptomycetaceae; genus Streptomyces; species Streptomyces bicolor. The sequence continues at coordinate 40,529 of NZ_JOFS01000026.1, forward strand.
TGTCCGAGCAAGAGTACGTCGACCAGTACGCGGCCGTGGCCAAGGTCGAGCAGGCCGAGGCTGCCAAGGCCAAGGCGGACAAGGAGCGCAAGTTCCCCCGGCTGCCCATCAGCTGACTAGCCGCCTGCGCCGCCCGAGGGGGCGCTCAGACAGACCCCAGGGACTCGAGCGCCTCGTCGAGCAGCCCACGCAGCCGCAGCGCGTCCGCCGCCACGGCGCTCACCAGGGCGGCGGGCCCGGCGAGCGGCATGACGGCGGCGCCGTCCCCCAGCACCCGAGCCGCCACCGGGGCGTCCGCGAACTCCGGCCGCACGACGACGAGTTGACCGACGGCCCGACACCCGCCGAGCCCTGCGGGCCCGTCCCAGCCACCCGGCGCTCCGGGCCCGCAGGCGAGCTCCTGATCAAGAACCAACCGCCCCGCGACACTCACCCGGATCCGGCTGCTCAGCCGCCCGGGCTCCTCCCCCACGCGTCCGAGCACCTGCTCCTCACGCAGGACGAGCCGCCCCGAGGCACCGACGTCGACGCGAGTCGTCACGTGCAGATCACTGCCCCGGGCGGAGATCAACTGCTCGGGCAGCCAGCGCAGTTCACCGCCGTCGGCCACGGACAGCCGCACCTCGTACCTGGCGTCGCCCTTGTTCTGCCCCGGCAGCGCGATGGTGGCGGCCGCCGACCCGACGTGCAGCCGGGCCCCGGCCTCCACATCGGCCTCCACCGTGAAGTGATCGCCGCCGAGCGGCCCGCTCATCGCCCCGACGAGCACGACCCGTGCCTCGGCACCGCTCCCCCGGGTCCTACGGAGCGCGAGCGGCCCGCCGCCGTCGAGCACGGGCAGCGACGTACCACCCCGCCCGTCGTCCCGGGCGACGATCCACGCGAGGGCCCGTACCCCACCGGTCGCAGTCGTCATGCCGTCCACGCCGAGAGCTGCGCACGCACCCACTCGGCGACACCCCGCACACCGGGCTCGCCGCGCAGCGACTGGAACACCACCGGCAGTTCGGCCCGCTGCGCCTTGGCGTCCGCCGCCATCCGCGACAGGTCGGAGCCGACGTACGGCGCGAGGTCGGTCTTGTTGACGACGAGCAGGTCGGCGGTGGTCACCCCCGGCCCGCCCTTGCGCGGAATGTCGTCCCCACCGGCGACATCGATCACGAAGATCTGCGCATCCACGAGCCCCTTGGAGAAGGTGGCCGTGAGGTTGTCGCCGCCCGACTCGACGAGGATGAGATCGAGCGGCCCGACCTCGTCCTCGAGATCCTCGACCGCTTCGAGGTTCGCGGAGATGTCGTCGCGGATCGCGGTGTGCGGGCACGCCCCCGTCTCCACGGCCGTGATCCGCTCGGGCGGCAGCACGGCCTCCCGCAGCAGGAACTCGGCGTCCTCGCGCGTGTAGATGTCGTTGGTGACGACGGCGAGAGACAGTTCGTCACGCAGCGCCCGGCACAGCGCCGCGACGGTGGCCGTCTTGCCGGACCCGACGGGCCCGCCGAGGCCGATACGCAGGGCACGGCGCGAGCCGTCCGGGCGGCGGGCGTCGGCGCTGACGGCAGAGGGGCCGTCGTGGGAGTGGTCGAGGTGCATGCGCGGCTCCTTTGGTAGCTGGGGGTGGCCTACTCAGCCCGTCCGGCGTTTGAGGACGAGGCCGTTCAGGCCGAAGCGGGGTCTGGGGCGGTAGCCCCAGCGGGGTCGAAGGGGCAGCGCCCCTTCAGGACGGGACGGGTAGGGGCGGCGGGGGCGAAAGAAGCCCTACGACGCGAACAGCCGTACAGCCCAAGCCGCATGCACCTCCGCCCCGATCTCCAGCAACGGCCCGGAACCCGCCGGCAGTTCGTCGACACCGTCGTCGACCACCCGCCGCCCCGCCTCCACCGCACGATCGGCAACCCGGTCCATCTCCGGCGCCAACCGGGCAAGCACAGCCGTGGCGTCAAAGGGATCAAGACTCAGCAACCGCACCGTCGCACTCGCCGGCCCACTCACACTCTCGTACGCCGCGCAGTAAGCCGCCTCCACGGCCCCCAGCCCCGCCGCCCGGGCGGCAACCCCGAGCACGACCGGCTGATGGGCCCCCTTGGGAAACCGCCGGGCCAGATCGTCGAGCTCCGCCGAAGGCCACGTGGCCCGCGCCGCCCGCATCAGCTGCCGCCCCAGCTTCCGCCCCGCCGTACGCAACGCGGGCGACGGCGTACGGGCATCGGCAGCCCCGTCCAGGGCCACCGCATCGACCCCGAGCGCGGCCGCCGCGGCGAGCGAGGCAGCGACCAGCCCAGCCGTGTGCAACCGCCCCCGGCAGAAGTCCTCAAGGCTCGCGGCCCCGGTGATCCGCCCGGCCTTGACGGCCGCCTCCGCCCCGCCGGAATGCGCATGGCCCCCGGCGGGAAAACGGCCGTCGGCCAGGACGAGAAGTGCAGCGCGCGACATCGGCAACCAGCCCTCAGAACAGGAAGTAGCGCTGAGCCATGGGCAGTTCGGCCGCGGGCGTGGCCTCGACCAGCTCCCCGTCGATGTGCACGGCGAAGCTGTCGGGATCGACCCGCACATCGGGCCGCGCGTCGTTCTCCCGCATGTCGGCCTTGGTGACCGCACGCGTCGACTCGATGGCCACGAACCGCTTCCCGAGCTGGAGCCGCTCCGGCAGCCCGTCCTCGATGGCGAGCGGCGCCACGAAGTTGACCGAGTTCGAGGCGGGGGCACGTCCGATCGCGCCGAACATCGGCCGGGGCAGGATCGGCTGCGGGGTGGGGATGGACGCGTTGGCGTCGCCCATCTGCGCGTACGCGATCTGTCCGCCCTTGATGACGAGGTGGGGCTTGACGCCGAAGAACGCCGGCTCCCACAACACCAGGTCGGCGAGCTTGCCGGTCTCCACGGAGCCGATCTCGCCGCCGAGGCCCTGCGCGAGCGCGGGGTTGATCGTGTACTTGGCGACGTACCGCCGCACCCGGAGGTTGTCGGCCCGCCCGTCGCCCGGCAGCGCACCGCGCCGCCCCTTCATCACATGGGCGGTCTGCCAGGTCCGCATGACGACCTCGCCGACCCGGCCCATGGCCTGGGAGTCGGACGAGATGATCGAGATCGCGCCCAGGTCGTGCAGGATGTCCTCCGCCCCGATGGTCGACGGCCGGATCCGAGACTCGGCGAAGGCGAGGTCCTCGGGCACGGCCGCGTTGAGGTGGTGGCACACCATCAGCATGTCGAGGTGTTCCTCGGCGGTGTTGACGGTGAACGGCCGCGTCGGGTTGGTCGAGCTGGGCAGGACGTGCGGCTGGGAGACGACGGTCATGATGTCCGGCGCGTGCCCGCCGCCCGCACCCTCGGTGTGGTACGCGTGGATGCCCCGGCCCGCGATGGCGGCGAGGGTGTCGCCGACGAAGCCCGCCTCGTTCAGCGTGTCCGTGTGGATGGCGATCTGGACGCCGGTCTGGTCGGCGACGGTCAGCGAGGCGTCGATGACGGCCGGGGTGGAGCCCCAGTCCTCGTGCAGCTTGAGGCCGAGCGCGCCGCCGCGGATCTGGGACAGCATCGCCTCGTGGGAGACGGTGTTGCCCTTGCCGAGCAGGCCGAAGTTGATGGGGTGCTCCTCCATCGCCTCCAGCATCCGGGCCAGGTGCCAGGGTCCGGGCGTGACGGTCGTCGCCTTCGAGCCCTCGGCGGGTCCGGTGCCGCCACCGATGAGGGTGGTGATGCCGGAGGCGAGCGCCTCGTCGGCGATCTGGGGGCAGATGAAGTGGACGTGCGCGTCGATGGCGCCGGCGGTGAGGATACGGCCGTTGCCGGCGATGATCTCGGTCTCGGGTCCGATGACGAGGTCCGGGTGCACCCCGTCCATCGTGTCGGGGTTGCCCGCCTTGCCGATGCCGGTGATCCGGCCGTCGCGGATGCCGACGTCGGCCTTGACGATGCCCCAGTGGTCGATGATCACGACGCCGGTGATCACCGTGTCGGGGGTGCCGTCCGCGCGCGTGGCACGGGACTGGCCCATGGACTCGCGGATGACCTTGCCGCCGCCGAAGACGGCCTCGTCACCGGCGAGCCCGGGTCCGCCGGAACGGTCCTCCTCGATCTCGACGAGCAGGTCGGTGTCGGCGAGCCGGATGCGGTCGCCGGTGGTCGGGCCGAACAGGTCGGCGTACGCGGCGCGGGAGATCTCAGGCATCGAGGGCACCTCCGGTCTCGCCGCGCAGTCCGGGCACCACTCGGGCGCCGGTGAGCGGGACGAGTTCGACGTCGACGGGGATCCCGGGCTCGAAGCGCACGGCGGTGCCGGCGGCGATGTTGAGCCGCTTGCCGCGCGCTGCGTCGCGGTCGAAGTCCAGACCGGGGTTGGCCTCGGCGAAGTGGTAGTGGGAGCCGACCTGGACGGGCCGGTCGGCGGCGTTGAGGACGGTCAGCCGGGTGACCTCCCGGCCCTCGTTGTAGGCAATCGGGCCGTCGGCGAACAGGATCTCTCCGGGGATCATCGAGGCCCCCTTCAGACGATCGGGTCGTGGACGGTGACGAGCTTGGTGCCGTCCGGGAAGGTCGCCTCGACCTGGACGTCGTGGATCATCTCGGGGATGCCCTCCATGACGTCGTCCCGGGTGAGGAGCTTGCGGCCGGAGGACATGAGCTCGGCGACCGTACGGCCGTCACGGGCGCCCTCGAGGATGTGCGACGTGATGAGGGCGACCGCCTCGGGGTGGTTCAGCTTGAGGCCCCGGGCCCGGCGCTTCTCGGCGACGTCGGCCGCCACATGGATGAGCAGCCTCTCTTGCTCGTGCGGGGTCAGTTGCACGTCCCACCTCACAGTCCTCGCTCCGGACCGTGCGGGGTCCGGTTGCCGCAGCCACGGGGCAAAGTCCCTGGTGGCGTGGATGGGCAGGCTAGTTGGACCGCATTTCAAGCAAGTTAACCGAGCTGTGATCTCTCAGGCGCCCGGCTGCGCGTCCGGCATGCTCATCAGCGCTCGCAGACCGTCCTGGAGGACCTCCACCGGCGCCGTCCCGAAGAGGGCCTGCTGGGCGATGAACCCCTGCACCGAGGCGACCATGGTGCGTGCCGCGTGTTCCGCGGGGATGTCCGACCGCATCATCCCGGCCTCCTGGTACGCCTCGACGGCCTGCACCCACCTCTCGCGCAGCTCCGTGTACACGTCCGTCAGCACGGCCGCCAGCTCCTCGTTGCGCACCGTCTCCGCCCAGACCTGCAGCATCAGGCGCGGGAACAGCGGTTCACCGTCGCCGTTGAGGGACGACCAGACGCGCAGGGTCCGCCCCAGCACCAGGCCGACCAGGATGTCCGGCGGTGGCGGCGGGCTGTGCCGGGTCACGTCCTCGAAGGCCGCGCGGATCTCGCCGAGCACCTCTTTGACGATCGCCGCGATCAGCTCGTCCTTGCCGCTGAAGTAGCGGTACACCGCGCCGGCCGAGAGGTCGACCTCCTTCAGCACGTCCTGCATCGACGTGGCATGGAAGCCGTTGCGCGCGAAGAGGCGCGCGGCGCCGTCGAGGATCTGCCGGCGGCGGGCATCGAGGTGTTCCTGGGACACGCGGGCCATGCGCCCAAAGTAAAACGAACATTCCTTCTTGACAAGGCACCGCTACGGCGAGACGGTGTCCGCGTACCTAAAACGAACGATCCTTCTTTTTAGCGGGATACCCCGCAGCACCGGAGGGAAGCCATGTCCACCCGTCGCATGATCGCGGTCGTCGTCCTCGTCCCCGTCCTCGCCGCACTCGCCCTGTGGGCCTTCGCCTGGCCCGCCGCCCGCACCGCCCCGCGCGACCTGCCGCTCGGCGTGGCCGGACCGGCCGCCGCCACATCCCAGGTGGAGCGGCGACTCGCTCAGCAGGACGGCGCCTTCGAGATACACCGCTACGCCGACGAGGCCGCCGCCCGGGACGCCATCGAGGACCGGACCGTATACGGCGCGATCGTCGTCACGCCCCAGGGACCGGCACTGCTGACCGCCTCGGCCGCGAGCCCGACGGTCGCCCAGCTGCTCCAGCAGGCGGTGGCGAAGCAAGCCGCAGCCGAGGGCACCGAGGTCAAGACGGTCGACGTGGTGCCCGCACCCGGGACCGACCCGCGCGGCGCCGCCCTCAACGCGAGCGTCCTGCCGCTCGCCCTGGCCGGCATGGCGGCCGGCGCGGCGGTGACCCTCCTCGGGCTGCGCGGCATCCGCGCCGTGACCGCCCTGGTCGGCGCCGCCGCCCTGATCGGCGTGACCGCGGCCGCCCTCGCGCACAGCTGGCTGGAGGTCCTCACCGGCGACTGGTGGACGGAGGCCGCGGTGTTCACCCTGGCCACGCTGGCGGTGAGCGCCGCCGTCGCGGGGCTCGCCGCACTGATCGGCGCCGCGGGCATCGGCCTCGTGTCGTTCGTGGTCATGTTCCTCGGCAACCCGTTCTCGGGGGCGTCCTCCGCCCCGCAGATGCTGCCCGAGCCGGTCGGCGCGATCGGTCAGTGGCTGCCGCCGGGCGCGGGCGCGAGCCTGCTGCGCTCGGTGTCGTTCTTCGACGGCGCCGCCGCGACCGGACCCGCCCTGACGCTGACCTGGTGGGCCGCGCTGGGTCTGGGTGCCGTACTGCTCGGGAACGCCATGAAGTCCCGCAGGCCGAGCACCGGGCCCGCGCCGGCCCAGGAACTCGCCACCGTCGGCTGACCGGCCGCCCGGCCGCACCGAACCGACCGTGCACCCCCGCTGTAGCGGACGGGGGTGCACGGTCTCGTCGTTTGCGCGCAGGACTGCCGCGAAGGACTTCCGCGGCGGGCGGCTACGAGGGGGCGGGCCCCCGATGCTCGGCCGCGATACCGAACCGCTGCCGTTCGCGGGGAGCGGAAGCAACGCCACGGACGCTGGAGACCGAGCTGATCACCTGGTCCTCGACGGGCGCGTCGAGGGCGTCGAGTCGCTCGAGGTCAGCGGCGGAGACGAGGGCGACGAGGGGCTTTCCGTGGCGCGTCACGACGACGCGCTCACCGCCGTACACCACGCGATTGATCAGTTCGGCGAGCTCAGCCCTGGCTTGCGTCACCGGAATCTCGTAGGCCATGCTCCCTACATTACGTCATGTACGTCCTGTACATTTTTTACAGGCACCCCGGCAAGGGAGCGTGAGCCATGACCCGACCGTCCGCCCGCTATGTGCTGCCCGAGTTCACCGAGCGCACGAGTTTCGGCACCAAGACGCAGGACCCGTACTCGAAGCTGCTGGAGGAGCGGATCGTCTTCCTCGGCACGCCGATCGACGACACCTCCGCGAACGACGTGATGGCCCAGTTCATGTACCTGGAGCACAGGGACCCCGACCGGGACATCTCGCTGTACATCAATTCGCCCGGCGGCTCGTTCAGCGCCATGTCGGCGGTCTACGACACGATGCAGTACGTCACCTGCGACGTGGAGACGATCTGCCTGGGCCAGGCCGGCTCGGCCGCCGCGGTGCTGCTCGGGTCGGGCACTCCGGGCAAACGGTTCGCACTCCCGGGGGCCCGGGTGGTGATCCATCAGCCGGGGCTGCCCGAGCCGATCGAGGGCCAGGCGAGCGATCTGGCCATCCAGGCCGACGAACTGACGCGCATTCGGGTCCGGCTGGAGGAGATGCTCGCCCGGCACACCGGGCGCAGCCGTGAGCAGGTGAGCGAGGACATCGAGCGGGACAAGATCCTGAGCGCCCAGGAGGCGCTGGAGTACGGCCTGGTGGACCGGATCATCCCCAGCCGCAAGGCCACCCTCGCTCCGCCGACGGGGAGGTGATCGGCCGGTGCTCCCACCCGAGTTGCCGCCCCTGCCCGCACTGACGCGGGCGGAGGGAGAGTTGATCGACCGTTATCTCGATGTGGTGGACCTGCTCGGCCGTATCAACCCGGCGCAGTACGGCGACACCTACCGAGGACTGCGCGCAGCCCAGGCGCTGGTCGCCAAGGCGGCCGAGCTCCGGGACGCGCTGGCGCTGATGCACCAGCGGGGCGAGACGGAGCTGCACGCTCCCACGCTGGCGCGTGCGTTGCGCGTGCTGGACGGAGAGCGCCGCACGGCTCGCGTCACGTTGCCGCCGCGCTCCGACAGTTGACGAGGCGGAGGGACCGGTTCCGGCGTCTCGGCCCACTGACGGGGCGTCCGGAACGAGGCTGAAACGGACCAAACGGCGTACCCCCTTTCGGCGTAGCCACCTGTCCATTTGCGGGCCCGTCAGGGTTGCGCAACAGGCATGACTCCAAGGCGCGATTAATCGTTTTATCGCTGGTCCGGGCCTCCTCAGGCAGGTGGACACCTACTCCGAGACGGGGGTGCCCACCCGAACGGGTGAGTGGTGAGTAACCCCACAAATCCCCGATTGCGTTGGGTATTTCGCTCATCCGTGCGCCAAGATCCCTGTCTGACGACAAGCCCCCGCCAAAACGGCGGGGCGGTCCGGGCGGACGCCGAGTCCTGCCGCCGCCCGGATGACCGGTCGACAGGAGTGGATCGGCAGGAGTGGAGGACCCAAGCAAGACGGGTCGCCGGTGCGGACGTTCGTTCGAGCCGAGCAGCCCTTGGGGTGAAGCCGCGGCAACGCGGCCGGGCAACTTCGCCAGCCCGAATCCGACAGGTCATCCTTCACAGGCGGCTGACGAAGGGTTGCGCATGACTGCGCTCAATCGTGTCCCGTCGCTCATGGCCCGGGCCGGTACGGCCTCGGCTCTCACGCTCGCCGCGGTGGGCGGCACCATCGTCGCCCCCGGCTTCGCCTCCGAGGCGGAAGCCGCGACACCGGCGACGAAGGCACTTCAGATCGCGGCCTCGAAGAAGGGCTCCCCGTACAAGTGGGGCGCCGCCGGGCCGAACAGGTTCGACTGCTCCGGGCTCACGCTGTACTCGTTCAAGAAAGCGGGCAAGAAGCTGCCCCGTACGGCGGCCCAGCAGTACAACAAGACCCGCCACATCTCCGCCAAGAACCGCAAGGCCGGAGACCTGGTGTTCTTCCACTCGGGGTCGAACGTCTACCACGTCGGCATCTACGCCGGGAAGGGAAAGATCTGGCACTCCCCGAAGAGCGGGGACGTCGTGAGGCTGCAGAAGATCTGGACCAAGAGCGTGTGGTACGGCCGGGTCAAGTGACCCTCCCGGGGGCGGTGACGGCGCCCTGACGCGCCGTCACCGCCCCCGGGGCCCTCAGACGACGGCCAGCACCGGCCCGGCGAGGAGCGCCCCGCCGAAGGCCGTCAGCGCGGCGCCCGTGCCGAGCGTGACCGCCCGGGCGACCCGCGGCCTGCGCAGCCACCTGCCGAGCCGGTCCACGAGCAGCGCGACCACCTGGAACCACACCAGCGCGATCGCGAGCACGATCAGGGCGAGCAGCAGGGTCCTGGGCAGCGCGGGAGCACCCGCGGGCACGAACTGCGGCAGCACGCTGAGGAAGGTGAGGGACGCCTTCGGGTTGAGGGCGTTGGTGACAAAGCCCTGCCGCAGCGGTCGCGCGGTGGAGTCCTCGCGTGTGTCGGCCACGTCGGTGTGCCGCTGCCGCAGCGTCTGGACGCCCAGGTACAGCACATAGGCGCCGCCCACCACCTGGAGCGCCCGGAACAGCGCCGGTACGGCGGCCAGCACGGCGGCGACTCCGACCACCGCGAGCGTCACATGGACCAGCAGTCCGGCCCCGATCCCGAGCGCGCAGGCGATGCCCGCCCGGCGGGAGACGAGGGCGTTGCGTACGACGACGGTGAAGTCGGCCCCGGGCATGGCGACCAGGCCGGCGGAGACCCCGGTGAAGGCGATGAGCTGAGCGTCCATGCGGCCAGGGTGCCGTGCGGATGCCTTCAGCAGGTATTTCGAATATCCTGGGGATTCCTAAAGCATCTCTTAAGGCTCGGGAGGCTCGCGTGTACGACCCGACCCGCCTCGCCGCCCTGGTGGCGGTCGCGGAGGCGGGTTCGATCACCCGGGCGGCCGAGCGGCTCGGCTACACCACCCCGGCGCTCTCCCAGCAACTGGCCAAGCTCGAGCGCGAGGCGGGCACCGCCCTTCTGGTACGGCACCATCGCGGGGCGCGGCTGACGGGTGCCGGCGAGCTGCTGGTGGCGCGGGCGCGGCGGGTGCTCGACGAACTGGAGCGGGCCCGGCACGAACTGGCCCGGCTGACCGGTCTCTCGGGCGGCACGCTCCGGCTGGGCACCTTCCAGACCGCCGGCATCCATCTGCTGCCACCGGTCCTCAGCGCCTTCCGCCGGGCGCATCCCGACGTGGAGCTGACCGTCGCCGACTACGAACCGTCGGCCGGTGTCTCCGCCGTGGCGGCCGGCGAGGTCGATCTGGCGCTGACCCACGCGTACGAGCCCGGCGCCCCGGCCCCGCTCCCGTCCTCCGTCGGCATCGAGCCGATCCTCGTCGAGGAACTGGTCCTGGTCTCCGCTCCGGGCCACGCCCTCACCAGCGCAACCGCGCGGCTGCCGCTGACCGAACTCGCCGGCCAGCCCCTGATCAGCATGGCACCGGACGCCCCGGCCCGACGGGAGGTCGAGGCGACCCTGGCCCGGGCAGGGGCCACGCCCTCGGTCCTGGTCCCGACACCCGGGTATCTCCTGGTGTGCGCGCTGGCCAGTGCGGGGCTCGGCGTCGCGGTGGTACCGGAGATGGTGGCGCGGACATCGGTGACGCCGGTGGGGGTGCGGGCGCTGGAAGGTGGAGGGCTGCGCCGTACGATTTCGGTCGCCTTCCGCAGCGACGAGACAACACCTGCGGCGGATGCCTTCCGGGCGCTGCTGCGCGGAACTTTCAACCGAGCCCAGCAGCAGGCCTGAGCGCGGCCGGCCGAGCCCACTCCGGTTCGGCAACGTCCTCAAGGGGCGCGGGGCTGTGTCGATATGCGGCTCCGCCGCGTTGGGGGTCCCCCCGCTCGAGCGAAGCCGAGAGTGGGGGAGCGACCAGCCACAACGGCGCCGTAGCCGACAGACAGCCCATCCCGGCTATTCCCGCGGAGCGCTCGCCGCCGGAACAGTCCACGGCAACTCGATGGACACGGTCTTGCCACCCTCCCGCGTCGGCCGCACCCTCAGATTGCCGCCGCACTCCGCGGTCAGCCAGCGGATGATGACCAGGCCGCGCCCGTTGTCCTGCTGGACGGCGGCCGGCAACCGCCGGGGCAACCGCGGGTGACTGTCGGTCACCCCGATGCGCAGCGTTTCGTCACGGTCCAGCTCGATGTCCACGCGGAAGGTGGGTGACTGTCCCAGGGTGTGCTGTACGGCGTTGGTGGTGAGTTCGGACACGATCAGCCGGATGGTCTCCGCCACCTCGGTGTCCGGCGGGAGTCCCCACTCCGCGAGGGTGGAGACCACGTAGGCCCGGGCCGCGGAGACCGAAGCGGGATCGCTCGGCAGAGTGACGGATGCTTCCAGGTGATCTGCCATGGCGACGTCGTCCCTTTCCCAACGGGACCGTAGTCCGACACGGAGCGGATGGTTCGAGTACGGTCCCGGACTGGTGCTTCGTCGCCAGACTGCCATTACCAGGGCCGTCAGGGTGCCGATCCACCAAGATATGCATATATCTGTCGCTCGAAGCGGTGAACTCTGCGACGGCAGACCGTATTTGGGCGGCTCGGTTGGAGTAAGGAGTTCTCCATGCAGCACGGTCCCGCGGTGCGCCGCCGGAAACTGGGCGCGGAACTGCGCGCGTTGCGTACCGGAGCGGGGCTCACCAGCGGTGAGGCGGCCCGGCTGGTGGGCTGGCACCAGTCCAAGGTGAGCCGGATCGAGACCGGCGCCAGCGGGGTGAAACCGGCCGATGTGCGGTTACTGCTCGACGCCTACGGCGTACGGGACCACCAACTGCGGGAGTTGCTGCTGATGTTGGCGGGCTCCGACGAAGGGGGCGGCCGGCATCACTGGTGGCACGCGTACCGCGGAGTGCTGCCGCCGACGTACCGGGACTTCATCAGCCTGGAGTCCCAGGCGAGCGCGATGCGCACGCTGGAGACCTCCGTGGTGCCCGGGCTGCTGCAGACGCCCGAGTACGCCCGGGCGGTGACCCGGGCTGCGGTGAGCGGGCTCGACGGCGCCGCCGACGAACGGCTGGACGCGCTGGTCGCGGTCCGTCTGGCCAGGCAGGAGGTGCTGCACGCCGATCCGCCGCTGAAACTGAGCGCGGTGCTCGACGAGGCGGTGCTGCGCCGGGAGATCGGCGGGCCGGAGGTGATGGCGCGGCAGCTGGGGCGGCTGATGGAGGCGGCGCGGTTGCCCCAAGTCAGGCTGCAGATCCTGCCGTTCAAGGCCGGCGAGCATATCGGCATCACCGGGCCTTTCGTTATCTTCTCATTTTCGAGCACTTCTGATCTGGATGTGGTTGTTCTCGACCACTTGACGAGTAGCCTCTATCTCGAACGGAAAGAAGACCTCCAGGCCTACACGGAGGCCTTCAACGCCCTTCGGATCCACGCCCTTTCGCCCGAGGAATCGCTGGATTACATCGCCGCGCTAGCTGGCGGCGCGTAAGGAGGCACCATGACCGCACTGCCTCGGAACGTCACCTCAAGTACCGATCTGATCGGTGCGCGATGGCTGCGCAGCAGCTACAGCACCGGAGCGAACAACTGCGTCGAGACGGCACGGACGCACTCGGGTCCCTGGCCCGGACTGCTCGCCGTGCGCGACTCCAAGGACCCGGCCGGACCCGCGCTGCTCTTCTCCCCCAAGAGCTGGGCGGGCTTCACGGCCGCCTTCCAGTCCTGACAACTTCTGACCGTTTCTGCCAGTTCCGGCACACGGCCGTGTCACGCCGACTCATGGTCGTGTCTCACCGATGACCTGTACAGCGCGTTCGATCTGCCCCTCGGAGAGGTCCGCGCGGGCGGTCAGCCTCAGCCGTGAGATGCCGTCGGGGACGGAAGGAGGACGGAAGCAGCCCACGGCGAGGCCCGCCGCCCGGCACTCGGCCGCCCAGCGCACGGCCCCCTCCGGGGACGGCGCGCGCACGGAGACGACCGCGGCGTCCGGACGTACCGCTTCCAGCCCCGCGGCGGTCAGGCGTGCGTGCAGTTCGCGTGCCACCTCGCGCGCCCGCGCCGCCCGCTCCGGCTCACGTCGCAGCAGCCCCAGCGCCGCCAGGGCCGCGCCCGCCGACGCGGGGGCGAGGCCCGTGTCGAAGATGAATGTCCGGGCGGTGTTGACCAGGTGCTCGATGACCCGGGCGGGGCCGAGGACGGCGCCGCCCTGGCTGCCGAGCGACTTGGACAGCGTGACCGTGACGACGACGTCGTCGGCGCCCGCGAGCCCCGCCGCGTGCGGGGCGCCGCGGCCGCCGTCGCCGAGCACGCCCAAGCCGTGGGCGTCGTCGACCAGCAGGCCCGCGCCGTGCTCGCGGCAGGCCTCGGCGTACTCGGCCAGCGGGGCCGCGTCGCCGTCGACCGAGAAGACCGTGTCGGACACGACGACCGCGGTGCCCGCGTGCGTGTGCAGCGCCTTGCGCACCGCCTCCGCATCGGAGTGGGGGACGACCTGTGTGGTGCCCCGGGCCAGTCGGCAGGCGTCGATCAGCGAGGCATGGTTTCCGGCGTCGGAGACGATCAGCGAACCGTGCGGTGCCAGCGCGGTGACCGCGGCCAGGTTGGCCGCGTACCCGGACGAGAAGACCAGGGCCGCCTCGAAGCCGCAGAAGTCGGCCAGCTCGCGTTCCAGCGCGGTGTGGAGTTCGGTCGTACCGGTGACCAGACGGGAGCCGGTCGCACCGCCACCCCACAGCTTCGCGGACCTGGCCGCCCCTTCGACGACCTCCCGGTCGCGGGCCAGGCCCAGGTAGTCGTTGCTCGCAAGGTCGAGGAGCGGCGAGTCGGCGGGGCGGGGGCGCAGGGTCCGTACGAGTCCGGCGCGGCGGCGCAGCTCCGCCTGCTCGTCGATCCAGCCGAACGCCATGGCTCCTCCGGGCTTTTGTAGGCAGTGCACAGACACTAGCCGCACGATCGACGGCGCACGGTGTGGCAATACCCACACATCGAATCGACAGGGTTGTGCAAACTCTCCTTGGCTCGGGACCACTCCGTACGCCAGGATCTGCTCCCATGGACCTGCTGAACACGCTGGTGGACAAGGGGCTTCGGCGCGAGCTGCCGACCCGCGAGGAAGCACTTGCCGTCCTCGCCACTTCCGACGACGACCTGCTCGATGTGGTGGCCGCGGCCGGAAAGGTACGCCGGCACTGGTTCGGCCGACGGGTGAAACTCAACTACCTCGTCAACCTCAAGTCGGGCCTGTGCCCGGAGGACTGCTCCTACTGTTCCCAGCGGCTCGGCTCCCAGGCCGGCATCCTCAAGTACACCTGGCTCAAGCCGGACGAGGCGTCCGAGGCGGCGGCCGCCGGGTTGGCGGGTGGCGCCAAGCGGGTGTGCCTGGTGGCGTCCGGGCGCGGCCCGACCGACCGTGACGTGGACCGCGTCTCCGAGACCATCAAGACGATCAAGGACCAGAACGAGGGCGTCGAGGTGTGCGCCTGCCTCGGTCTGCTGTCCGACGGCCAGGCCGAGCGGCTGCGCGAGGCGGGCGCGGACGCGTACAACCACAACCTCAACACCTCGGAGTCCACCTACGGGGAGATCACGACCACGCACACCTACGCCGACCGCGTCGACACCGTGCAGAAGGCGCACGCGGCCGGCCTGTCCGCCTGCTCCGGCCTGATCGCGGGCATGGGTGAGAGCGACGAGGACCTGGTCGACGTCGTCTACTCGCTGCGCGAGCTGGACCCGGACTCGGTGCCGGTCAACTTCCTGATCCCGTTCGAGGGCACCCCGCTGGCCAAGGAGTGGAACCTCACCCCGCAGCGCTGTCTGCGCATCCTGGCGATGGTCCGGTTCGTGTGCCCCGACGTCGAGGTGCGCATCGCCGGCGGCCGCGAGGTCCATCTGCGCACGATGCAGCCGCTCGCCCTGCACCTGGCCAACTCGATCTTCCTCGGCGACTACCTCACCAGCGAGGGCCAGGCGGGCAAGGCCGACCTGGAGATGATCGCCGACGCCGGGTTCGAGGTGGAGGGCACCGACCAGGTGACGCTGCCGGAGCACCGGGCGGCGACGGCCGGGGGCGGATGCGGCTCGCACGAGAGTGCGGGGTGCGGGTCGCACGAGAGTGCCGGGTGCGGGTCGCACGAGAGTGCCGGGTGCGGGTCGCACGAGAGTGCCGGGTGCGGGTCGCACGCGGAGGGCGGTGTCTGCGGTACGGCCGCTGCCGCCGCGCCGGCCAACGAGCCGCGCACCGACCTGGTCGCCGTACGCCGCCGGGGCGCCGGAACGGACCTCGCGCCCAATGCCTGACGCGCACGGCCCGACCCATACGTCTGACGCGCCCGGCCCGGCCGGTCTGACCGTGCCCGAGCTGCTGGAGCTCGACCGGCGGCATGTCTGGCATCCGTACGGCCCCATGCCCGGCCGGGTCGAACCGCTCGTCGTGGAGTCGGCGAGCGGGGTGCGGCTGAGGATGGCGGACGGCTCGGGCGAACTGGTCGACGGCATGTCGTCCTGGTGGTCGGCCATCCACGGCTACAACCACCCGGTGCTCAACGAGGCCGCGCGCGAGCAGCTGTCCCGCATGAGCCACGTCATGTTCGGCGGGCTCACGCACGAGCCCGCCGTACGGCTGGCGAAGCTCCTTGTCGACATGTCACCCGACGGTCTGGAGCATGTCTTCCTGGCCGACTCCGGGTCGGTGTCGGTCGAGGTCGCCGTCAAGATGTGCCTGCAGTACTGGCGTTCGCTGGGCCGCCCCGGCAAGCAGCGGCTGCTGACCTGGCGCGGCGGCTACCACGGCGACACCTGGCAGCCGATGTCGGTGTGCGACCCCGAGGGCGGGATGCACGAGCTGTGGACCGGGGTGCTCCAGCGCCAGGTGTTCGCGCAGCCGCCGCCGGCGGAGTACGAGGAGTCGTACGCCGACCATCTGCGGTCCCTCATCGAGCGGCACGCGCACGAACTGGCGGCGGTGATCGTCGAGCCGGTCGTGCAGGGCGCGGGCGGGATGCGGTTCCACTCCCCCGCGTATCTGAGGGTGCTGCGGGAAGCGTGCGACGCCCACGACGTGCTGCTGGTGTTCGACGAGATCGCGACCGGGTTCGGGCGCACCGGGGCGCTGTTCGCGGCGGAGCACGCGGCGGTGACGCCGGACGTGATGTGCCTGGGCAAGGCGCTGACCGGCGGCTATATGACGATGGCCGCGACCCTGTGCACGTCACGCGTGGCCGACGGGATCTCGCGGGGCGAGGTGCCGGTGCTCGCGCACGGCCCGACCTTCATGGGCAATCCGCTGGCGTCTGCGGTCGCCTGTGCCTCGATCGAGCTGCTGCTCGGGCAGGACTGGCTCGCCGAGGTCAAGCGGGTCGAGGCCGGGCTGCGGGAGGGTCTGGCGCCCGCGACGGACATTCCAGGTGTGAAGGACGTACGGGTCCTCGGGGCCATCGGAGTGGTGCAGTTGGGCCACCCGGTGGACATGCGGGCGGCGACGGCGGCCGCCGTACGCGAGGGCGTCTGGCTGCGGCCGTTCCGCGACCTCGTCTACACGATGCCGCCGTACGTCACGGGCGACGCGGACATCGCACGGATCGCCCGCGCGGTGTGCGCGGCGGCACGGGAGGGCTGACATGCCGGTACTGGTGATCACGGGCACGGGCACGGAGGTCGGCAAGACGGTCACGACCGCCGCGGTCGCCGCGGCGGCGGTGGCGGCGGGCCGCTCGGTGGCGGTGCTGAAGGCCGCGCAGACGGGCGTACGGCCGGACGAGCGCGGGGACGCGGACGAGGTGGCGCGGCTCGCGGGCGCGGTGACGACCGCCGAACTCGCCCGCTATCCGGACCCGTTGGCCCCGGCGACGGCCGCGCGCCGGGCCGGCCGGGCGGCGGTCCGGCCGCACGAGATCGCGGAGGCCGCCGCCAAGCTGGCCACCGGGCACGACCTGGTGCTGGTGGAGGGGGCGGGCGGTCTGCTCGTCCGCTTCGACGAGGCGGGCGGCACACTTGCGGACGCGGCCGAGCTGATGGCCGCGCCGGTCCTGGTGGTGGCGTCGGCGGGCCTGGGCACGCTGAACACGACGGAGCTGACGGCGCGTGAACTGCGCGGTCGCCGGCTGGATCTGCTGGGCGTGGTGATCGGCAGCTGGCCCGAGTCACCTGACCTGGCGTCGCGTTGCAATCTGGCGGATCTGCCGGAGGTGGCGGAGGCGCCGCTGCTGGGGGCGGTACCGGCTGGGTCCGGGGCGCTGGCGCCCACCGACTTCCGTGCCGCGGCGCCGGGTTGGCTGGCGCCGCGACTGTTCGGGACGTGGGACGCGGAGGGGTTCCGGGGGCGGGAGGCGCCCTGAGGGGTGCTTGTCGGACCCTCGTGCCATCCTCTGATCATGGCCAACGCTGACACGCTCGATGACCGGCATGACGACCACGAGGTGCCTCCCACCGCCGCCGAGTGGGACGACCTGATCGCCGATTGGGACGAGATCCGGGAGGGTTACCACGCCGGCGACGCGTCGCGCGCGGTACTGGAATGCGCGAGGAAGGTCGAGGCGAGTGTGGCGGCCGACGCTCCGAACACCGCTGCGTGGACGCTCGGTCTTGTGCTGACAGGGCCCTATGTGATCTACGGACGTCCGGACGCGGCGGCCGAGGCGCGCGTGCTGCAGGCGTTGGGCGCGGTCGAGCGTGCTCTGGGCCGGACGCCTTGTGCCCATGAGGAGCATCCGTATGAGGATCTGCCGCTCGATGACGAGCTGGCCGACCTTCGACTCGCGCTGGAGGCGCTGGTCTTCCCGGAGCGGGGCGACACCCAGGAGGCGCAGATCTGGGCCTGTCCGCAGAATCTCGCCGGACTGGCCCGCGTCTTTTCCGACGAATGGGCACCGTCGGGCTCCTAGACAGCCCCGCTCTCGTCGCTCTCGGCGATGAGCCGCACCAGTTCGATCCGGGAGCGGATCCCCAGGCGGGTGAAGACGCCCCGCAGGTGGTGGTCGATCGTGCGCGGGCTGAGGGCGAGGCGGGCGGCGATCTCACGGTTGGTGGCGCCCTCGGCGGCCATCCGGGCGACCAGGAGTTGCTGGGCCGTGAGGCGGGTCGTGGGGTGGTCCGTGGTGTTGGGGGTCGATGAGGCGGGTGCGCCGAGGGCACGGAGTTCGGTACGGGCCTGGGCCGCGCAGTGCGGGGCGCCGAAGGAGTCGAAGGCCTCCAGGGCGCTGTGCAGGCGGTCTCGTGCCTCCGTACGGCGGCGCAGTCGGCGCAGGGCGCTGCCGAACAGCAGCTCCGTGCGGGCGCGTTCGAAGTCTCGGGTGCCGTGGGAGTGCAGGTCGAGGGCCGTGCGGTAGTGGTCCACCGCCTCCGCGCCGGGCGCGAGCAGGGCGCGGCAGCGGGCACTGAGGGCCAGGTCGTCCGGGCTGTGTACGGCGCTCGCCCACCGGTGGTAGTCGGCGTGCGCGACACGCGCGATGCGGGTGTCGCCGGTACGGACGGCGGCCTCCACATAGTGCGGGGTGGCCAGGTGGCGGATGGCCCGGTGACCGTGACCGGGGCCGAAACCGGCGAGGGCGCGCAGCCGGGCGGCCGCGGCGGCGAAGCGGCCACTGCCGAGGTCGAGGAAGGCGAGCGCCCACTGGGCGAGGGCGGCGGGCAGGCCCAGGCCGTGGGCGAGGGCGTACGACCGTGCGGTCGCGGCACGTTCGCGGCAGACCTCGGCGTCTCCGGCGAGCGCCGCGAACATCGCGAGGGCGGCCTGCAGATGACAGGCGCCGTTGTCCTGACCGGTGGCGTGAGCCTGCCACAGCGCGTCGGCCGCGGCGGCCTCGCCGGCCCGGGGGCGCCCGGTCCAGAAGTCGGCGTACGCGCGGAACTCCATGGCCTGCGGCACGGTCACCGGCGTGCCCAACGCCCTTGCGGAGGCGGCCGCACGGACGGTCGCGGTGGCCGCGCGGGTGTGATCGCCGAGGAGCAGCGCGGCGATCCCGGCGTGGATCAGGACGGTGGGGTCACCACCCGGACCGCACCGCCCGGCCGCCGCCTTGAGCAGGTCCCGCGCGTCCTCGTACCGCCCGTCGAAGGCGGCCACGAGCCCGGTCAACGTCCCGGGCGGCACCACACCGTGCCGGTCGGCGACCCGGGCGGCCTCGCGCAGGCGGCGTATGTCCCCGGTGTAGATGGCGGCCTCGGTGGCTCTGGCGAGGAGGTGGGCCTCCGGGGTGGAGGCGCGGGTGGGGACAGGGGTCGGGACGCGAGCGGCGACGGTGGCTGACGCGGGGGGCACCACCACGCCCCTCGACTCCCGGGTCTTCGCCCGCACGATTCCCGTCGGATGCACGCCCCCCGCCTCCGCCCGCACCACCCCCGTCGGATCCACGCCCGCCGCCCCCGCCCGCACCACCCCCATCAGCAATGCGTCGAACGCCTCCGTCGCGTTCCCCGCCCGAAGGGCCAGCACCCCGCTCAACGCGTCGTCGGAGACGGTGGCCGCCAGCCTGCGGGCGCGGTCTCCGTCGCCCGACCGCCACGCGTAGGCGGCGGCCCGGGCCAGCAGGCGGCTCCGCCCGGGCGGGTCAGGGCACAGCGCCGCGGCCCGTTCGGCCAGCGCTCGCGCCACCGACAGCCGTCCCGCGTCCCCCGCCCTGCCCGCGGCGGCGCCGAGTTCCGCCGCCAGCCGTGCGCTGGGGCCGAGTGCCCCCGCACCCCGGTGCCAGGAGCGACCCGGCGTCTCGTCCTCGCCGCGCAGTACGCGGGCCAGCAGGCGGTGCACATCGCGGCGGTCGGCCGGGGAGCCCGTCTCGTAGGCCGCGATCCGCGTCCACGCGTCACGGAACACCACCCCGCCCGCTCCCGCGTGCCCGATGCCGGCCGCCTCGGCGGGGTCCAGGAGCCGGGTGTCGAGGCGGGCGGCCATGACGGCGCGCAGGAAGGCGTCGGTGGGGACGGGGTACTGGTCGGCCGCGGCCAGGAGCAGCAGGAGGCGGGTGTCGTGCGGCAACGCCCTTATCTCCGCCCGGCGTTCGCGCAGCAGCGACGGGGCCAGTTCGGCCGGGTCGGTGGGGAGCGGGTCGACGCCGGCCGCCTGGCGGTCGGTCAGGCGCGCGGCCAGTTCGGCGGCGGCGCGCGGATCGCCGTACACGGCACGCAGCACCCGTACCCGGACGCCTTCCGCCAGGGCGGCGGCCTGCTGTCGCCAGTCGCCCGTCAGCCGCGGTGGCGAAGTGCGGTCGCGGGGCTGGGGGTTCACCGGAGTCACCACACAAATGACGTTACTGGCGGGTTAATTGAACCGTAAAGACCGGCGATTTCGCCGATGCGGCGCGCGTAGACCCGGCTCGACACTCCTGACAACCCCACACGTTTCAGGAGGCACCATGCAGCGCACCACGCGTCGCATCGCCACGGCCGCCTCGGCCTTGGCCACCTCGCTCCTTCTGTCACTGTCCCTCTCCCCCACACCCGCGCACGCCGCCACCCACGACCCCGTCGTCTTCGTGCACGGACTCAGCAGTTCGGCGAGCAGCTGGGACGACTGGATCGGCTACTTCTCGGCCGACGGCTACAGTTCCTCCGAGCTGGACGCCTTCTCGTACGACTGGACCCAGTCGAACGCGACGACGGCCCAGCAACTCTCGACCGAGATCAAGAACGTCCTCGCCCGGACCGGTGCCTCGAAGGTCGACGTGGTCGTCCACTCCATGGGCGCCCTCAGCTCCCGCTACTACCTGAAGAACCTCGGCGGGACGTCGTACGTGGACGACTTCGTCTCGACGGCCGGCGTGAACCACGGCACGTCCACCGCTTCGTGGTGCGCGTGGCTGTACACCTCCTGCGCGGAGATGAACACCGGGAGCTCGTTCCTGACCGCTCTGAACTCGGGTGACGAGACGCCGGGCAGTGTGTCGTACGCCAGTTACTGGTCGAACTGCGACGACGCGCTCACCCCTGACACCACCGCGATCCTCAGCGGCGCGACCAACGTGGAGGTGGGCTGCGTCTCGCACACCGACATGAACAACGACCACGGCGTGTACGAGCAGGTCCGGGACTTCATCGGCTGAGTCGCGGCGGCACGACAGACACAGCGACAGCGGGGGGGTGCGTCGACGCCTTACGGGGGACAATCGGGAGTGAGTCCCATCCCGCCCGGGAGGTCCCCATGGCCCTACGGTCCGCCGGCTCCGGCAAGGTGTCACGGGATGCCGTGCACCACCCGCTGTTCGCCCGTTTCTACGCCCGGATCAGCGTCAACGCCGAGACGAAGATGGGGATGGGCGGTGTACGCGATCGGCTGCTGGCCGGGCTGTCCGGCCGGGTGATCGAGATCGGCGCGGGCAACGGACTGAACTTCGCCCACTATCCGAGCGCGGTCTCGGAGGTCGTCGCCATCGAACCGGAGCGCGTGCTGCGGCAGTTGGCGGTGGAGTCCGCGCTGCGGGCCGGGGTGCCCGTGGACGTCGTGCCGGGCGCGGCGGAGGCGCTGCCGGTCAAGAGCGAGGCCTTCGACGCGGTAGTGCTCTCGCTCGTGATGTGCAGTGTGCGGGACGTGCCGCGGGCACTGAGTGAGGTACGGCGGGTGCTGCGGCCCGGCGGTGTCGTGCGGTTCTTCGAGCACGGCCGGGGCGGCGGGCCCGCGATGCACTTCACACAGCGCGCGCTGGACCGGACCGTGTGGCCGTTGGTGAGCGGCGGCTGCCATCTCTCCCGTGAGCCGGTCGCCGCGCTGCGGGCGGCAGGGTTCGAGCTCGGCCCCTACCGGCGGGTGATGATGCCGGAGAAGGGGCCGGTGCTCCCGTCGTCGTACTGCGTGCTGGGCACGGCGTGGCGGCCCCGGATCAGCGAGTGATCAGGATGTGGTCGGCTGCTCACAGGCTCCACTGCCGCAGTTCCCGCGCGATGTCGTGCACCGAGGCCTCGCCGGTCTTCACCAGCCGGGCCAGTTCGCGCACCTGCTCGGGCGAGGTGACCACCTTCATGCCGCTGGCGACGAGATAGGCGTAGGCGACGGCGGAGGCGAACAGGGCGTTGGAGCGCTCCAACGCGGGGACGTGGATGAGCAGTTGGAGGAGGGCGGCGGCTCGGGCGTGCGGGCTGTCGTAGACGGGGACGTCGAAGATCTCCGCCTGATGGCGGGCGACGGCGGCGACGAGAGCTCCCCAGTCGGTGACCTGGGGATCTCCCGGTGTTCTCTTCTCGGCGAGCATCAGGAGCCAGGCAAGGTCGATGGTCAGGTCGCTGTTGCTCAACGGATCAGGGGCGACCTTCGCGCGTGCCTTCGCGGTCGGCACCGAACTCCTCCGCGAACACCGACTCGTACTGCTTCATGAAATCCGCGGCGGCCTCCACGAACGTCTGGCCGACCTCGCCGGTGTCCTGTCTCACCAGTTCCTCGATGTACCGGTTGACGCTCATGCCTCGGGCCAGGGCGCGTTCACGGGCGGCGCGGGCGGTGCCCTCGTCCACTCTCACGTTCAACTGGGTCTTCGCCATACCTCGAAGCTAGCGCGATGGTGCTAGCACCGGCAAGGGTGCGGCCGAGCGGACAGAGCATGCCCCTTACATCGATATCAGGGGCCCGACCTGGGACGGAGACGGACCGGGACCTTCGACGGATACCGAGTGTGTGGTGGATCACATTACGCTCGGCGGGGACGAGGTGTCCGTTACGTCCGCGAGGAGGCGGTCTTGTCCACTGCAGCTGCGGAGCACGCCCCGAACCCCGCGTCGGCCGACGGGATCGCGGCCCGCGCCCGCGGTCTGACCAAGGCGTACGGCTCGGGCGAGACGACCGTCCTCGCCCTCGACTCGGTGGACGTGGACATCGCGCGCGGCCGGTTCACGGCGGTCATGGGGCCGTCGGGTTCCGGGAAGTCCACACTGATGCACTGTCTCGCCGGCCTCGACGACGTCTCGGCGGGACAGGTGTGGCTCGGCGACACCGAGATCACCGGGCTGCGGGAGCGGGAGCTGACCCGGCTGCGGCGGGACCGGATCGGGTTCATGTTCCAGTCGTTCAACCTCATCCCGACCCTGAACGCGGCCGAGAACATCACCCTGCCCATGGACATCGCCGGCAAGAAGCCCGACGAGAAGTGGCTCGACCAGGTCATCGACACACTGGGACTGCGCGACCGGCTGCGGCACCGGCCCTCCCAGCTCTCCGGCGGTCAGCAGCAGCGCGTCGCCTGCGCCCGCGCGCTGGCCTCGCGGCCCGAGCTGATCTTCGCCGACGAGCCGACCGGCAACCTCGACTCGCGGGCCGGCCTGGAAGTGCTCGGCTTCCTTCGGCAGGCCGTGGACCAGCTGGGGCAGACCGTCGTCATGGTCACCCACGACCCGGGGGCCGCCGCCCACTCCGACCTGGTGCTCTTCCTGGGCGACGGGCGGATCGTGGACGAGATGGAGCGGCCGACGGCGGAGGCCGTGCTGGAACGCATGCGCCTTTTCACCGGGGGGAACCCCCAGGCCCCCGGTTCCGATGCGGTCCGCAGCCAGTTCGAGGACTCGGGGCCCGCGCCGGGAGCGATACCCGCCGACAGTCCCTCGCCCGAGGAGAGCTGAGGCCGTGCTGAAGGCGACGCTCCGGAGCTTCCTCGCCCACAAGGGGCGGCTGCTGCTCTCCGCCCTGGCGGTGATCCTCTCCGTGGCGTTCGTCGCGGGAAGCCTGATCTTCTCGGACACCGTCAGCCGCACCTTCGACCGGCTCTTCGCCTCGACCGCCGCCGACGTCACCGTCACCCCGAAAGAGACCCTCGACGAGACGATCCCCTCGGGACAGACCCTGACCCTGCCGGCCTCGCTCGCCGACCGCATCGCCCAGGTCGACGGCGTCTCGGCGGCCCGCGCTGACGTGGACGTGGACGGCATCACCGTCGCCGACGAGGACCGTCGTTCGGTGGGCCCGACCACCGGCGCCCCCACGATCGGCACCGCCTGGAACCCGACCGAGCGCAGCCCCGTGGAGCTCACCTCCGGCCACGCCCCGCAGGGCGACGGGCAGGTGCTCATCGACGCGGACACCGCCGACAGCAAGGACGTTCGGATCGGCGACCGTCTCACGGTCATCGGACAGGAGGGCTCCTTCCCGGTCGAGGTCGTCGGGATCGCCACCTTCACCACCACCAACCCCGGTGCCGCCCTGGTCTTCTTCGACACCGAGACCGCGCGGACGAAGCTGCTGGGCGACCCGCGGGGTGCCACCGGCATCTCGGTGGACGCGGCCGAGGGCGTCAGCGACGCGGAGCTGATGCGGCGTGTGGCGGCCGAGCTGAACACGGACGCCTACGAGCTGCGCACCGCCGAGGAGCAGGCCGAATCGGACGTCGAACAGCTGGGCGGATTCCTCGACATCATCAAGTACGTGATGCTGGGATTCGCCGGCGTCGCTGTCCTGGTGGGCGTCTTCCTGATCGTCAACACGTTCTCCATGCTGATCGCCCAGCGCACCCGCGAGCTCGGCCTGCTGCGGGCGCTCGGCGCCGACCGGCGCCAGGTGCGGCGCTCGGTCCTCACCGAGGCCCTGCTGCTCGGGGTGGTCGGCTCGACGCTGGGCCTCGCCGCCGGCATCGGGCTGGCCGTCGGACTCATCGAGCTGATGGGCCTGATGGGCATGAACATCCGGGCGAACGAGATGGTCATCGGGTGGGTGACCCCGTTCACCGCGTACGTCGTCGGCCTCGGCGTCACCTTCGTCGCGGCGTACCTCCCGGCCCGCCGCGCGGCCGCCGTCTCACCGATGGCGGCCCTCGCCGACGCGGAGATCGCCGACATCGGCCGGCCGCTGCGGATGCGCGCGGTGGCGGGCTCGCTGGTCGGGGCGGCCGGGGTGGCGGCGCTCGTGGGCTGTGCCGTGTCGTCGCAGACGTCGTCGGCGGCGTCCCTGCTCGGTCTCGGCGTCCTGCTGACCCTCATCGCGACCGTGATCGCGGGACCGCTCCTCGTACGGCCCGTGATCCGGGTACTCGGCGGCGCCTTCCCGGCGCTGTTCGGCCCCATCGGCCGGATGAGCCAGCGCAACGCCCTGCGCAACCCGCGCCGGACCGGGGCCACGGCGGCCGCGCTCATGGTGGGCCTCGCGCTGGTCGGCGGTATGTCGGTGGCGAGCGCCTCGATGACCAAGTCGTTCGACGAGCAGATCGACAAGACGCTCGGCGCCGACTTCGTGGTGCAGAACAGCAACTTCGTGCCGTTCCCCCGGGAGATCACCGACCGGATCGCCGGCACCGAGGGCGTGGGGCTGGTCGTGCGCTCGCAGTTCACGACGATCGCGGTGCGCCTGCCGGACGGGGACCGCGTGAAGACGACCGCCGCGGCCTACGAACCGCAGCTCGACGAGGTCGCGAACATCACCTACGCCCAGGGTGATTCCGCGGCCGCGCTCGCGGACGGGCACCTCGCCATGGACAAGGACTTCGCCGAGGACCACGGCGTACGCGTCGGCGACACGCTCCCCGTCGAGTTCCAGGGCGACCGACGGGCCGAGCTGACGGTGGGCGCCCTCACCGACCAGGAGTCCGCGGACGGCTTCGGCAGCCAGGGCGGGATCTACTTCGGCCTGGCCACGCTGCGGAAGTACGCGCCGGGCGGGCAGGACGCGGCCGTGTACGTCAACGCCGCCGCCGGCACCGGCACCGGCGACCTGCGCGCCGGCCTCGAGAAGACGCTCGACCCGTATCCGCAGGTGCAGGTCCGGGACATCGCCGACTACAAGGAGCTTGTGCACGACCAGATCGCCGTACTGCTCTACCTCGTCTATGCCCTCCTCGGGCTCGCGATCATCATCGCGGTGCTGGGCGTCGTCAACACCCTCGCCCTGTCGGTCGTCGAACGCACCCGGGAGATCGGGCTGCTCAGGGCCATCGGGCTGGCCCGGCGGCAGCTGCGGCGCATGATCCGGCTGGAGTCGGTGGTGATCGCCGTGTTCGGCGCCGTCCTGGGTCTGGCGCTGGGGCTGGTGTGGGGCGTGTGCACCCAGCAGGTGCTGGCACTGCAGGGCATGACGGCGCTGGCGATCCCCTGGAGCACGATCGTCGCGGTGGTGATCGGCTCGGCCGTCGTCGGCGTCGTGGCGGCACTGCTGCCCGCGTTGCGTGCATCGCGCATGAATGTGCTGGCGGCCATCGCGCACGAGTGATGGAATCGCGGCAGGCACTCAAGTCCCGTGCAGGTGAGGAGAGTTCATGTCGCAACCGGTGAGCCCGCGTCCGTTCCGCTTCGGCGTCAATCTGATGACCCCCGCCCCGGCCGACGAGTGGCGGGCCAAGTGCCGCAGGGCCGAGGAGCTCGGCTACGACGTGATCCTGGTCCCCGACCATCTGGGCATGCCCGCGCCGTTCCCGGCCCTGGTCGCGGCGGCGGAGGCGACCGAGCGGCCCAGGCTGGGCACGTTCGTGCTCAACGCGGGGTTTTGGAACCCCACCCTGCTCGCCCGGGAGGTGGCCACGACCGATGCCCTCACGGGCGGACGCCTCGAACTCGGACTGGGCACCGGCTACGTACGGGCGGAACACGACACGGCCGGTCTGCCGTGGGGGTCGCCGGGCGAGCGCGTGGACCATCTGCGGCGCACGGTCGAGGAGCTGGAGCGGCTGCTCGCCTCCGAGGAACACCAGCCCCAGCCGGTGCAGAAGCCCCACGTGCCGCTGCTCATCGGCGCCAACGGGGACCGCATGCTGCGCCTGACCGCCGAGCACGCGGACATCGCGGCGTTCACGGGTGCGCGCTCGGTGCCGGGGAGTACGACGGGACAGCTGGCGCCGATCACGGCCGAGGAGCTCGACGAGCGCGTCGGGCACTACCGCGAGCTTGCGGCCGGTCGAAAGGAACCGGCTGAGCTGAACCTCCTTCTCCAGATGGTCATCGTCACCGAGGACCGCGAGGCCGCGGTCCAGCCCTTCCTGGAGCGCATCCCGAACCTGACCCTGGACCAGATCCTCGCGCTGCCCATCGGCCTCGTCGGCACCCTGGAGGAGATCACCGAACAGGTGCTGACCAGGCGCGAGCGGTACGGGTTCTCGTATCTGACCGTCCTGGAGCCGTACATGGAGGCGTTCGCGCCGGTGATCGAGCGGCTGCGCGGCGAGTAGTCGTCCGGATACCGGAATGCCGTGTCCCGTTTCGCCGACGGTGATGGGATCGGACCATGACTGATCTGCGGACGCGGGCCGCCACGGCCGACGACCTCGACACCGTGCTGGCCTTCTGGAAGAAGGCCGCGGAGGGCACCAGCATCAGCGACGACCGGGACGGCGTGGAGCGGCTGATCGCCCGCGATCCCGAGGCGCTGATCCTGGCGGAGCTGGACGGCGAGCTGGTCGGCACGGTGATCGCGGGCTTCGACGGCTGGCGCTGTCACCTGTACCGGCTGGCGGTACACCCTGAGCGGCGCCGCGGGGGCATCGGCTCGGCGCTGCTGGCCGCCGCGGAGGAGAGGTTCGTACGGCTCGGCGGGCGCCGGGGCGACGCGATGGTGCTGCAGCGCAACGAGACCGCGCACCATGCCTGGCGCGCTGCGGGGTACGCGCCCGAGGAGCAGTGGCGGCGGTGGGTGAAGTACCTCACCGACTGACCACCGCCCGACCGAGCACCGTCCGATCACCCGACCGAAACCCTTTGCCCGTCCTTTACTATTGGGGGACCGCTTCGGTCCTCCAATGAAAGGTGTGAGCGTCCGCCCATGGGCGAGCCTCCCAGTAGACGACATCGCGCGATCCTCCCCACCCTGTCCGACGATGGGACAGAGGTGACCCGATGACCGAAGTGCTCCTCCTTCTGGTGGCGATCCTGCTGTCGCTCGCCTGTGGCGCCTTCGTCGCGGCCGAGTTCTCGCTGACCACCGTCGAGCGAAGCGAGCTGGAGCGCGCCGCGGAGCGCGGCGAGCGCGGCGCCGTCGGTGCCCTCAGGGCCGTACGGAATCTGACGTTCCAGCTCTCCGGCGCACAGCTCGGGATCACCGTCACCAACCTGGTCGTCGGCATGCTCGCCGAGCCGTCGATCGCCGCGCTGCTCGCGGGCCCGCTGGAGTCGCTCGGCCTCTCCCGCTCGACGGCGAGTTCGATCGCGCTGGTGATCGGCACCGCCCTGTCGACCGTCGTCCTGATGGTCGTCGGCGAACTGGTGCCCAAGAACTGGGCGATCTCCTCGCCCCTGGCCGTGGCCAAGCGGGTCGGGAACGCGCAGCGCTGGTTCAGCGCGATCTTCCGGCCCTTCATCACCCATCTCAACAACACGGCGAACCGCATAGTGCGCCGCTTCGGCGTGGAACCGACCGAGGAGCTGGCGGCCGCGCGCGGACCCCAGGAACTGGCCGCCCTCGCCCGGCACTCCGCCCGCGAGGGCGCCCTGGAGGCCGACACCGCCGAGCTCTTCGTACGCACCCTGAACCTGGCCGATCTGACCGCGGAGAACGTCATGACCCCGCGCGTCCAGGTGGTCGCCCTCGATGCCCAGGCGACCTGCGAGGACGTGGCGAACGCGACGCGGGCGACCGGGCTGTCCCGGTTCCCGGTCTATCGCGGCAGCCTCGACTCGGTCGTGGGCACCGCGCACATCAAGGACATCCTGACGGTGCCCGCCGAACGCCGAGCCCGTGTCTCCGTCGCCGAGCTGATGCGCGAGCCGCTCCTCGTCCCCGAGACGCTCACCGTCGACCGGCTCCTCGACCGCCTGTCCGGCAAGCGCACCATGGCGGTGATCATCGACGAATACGGCGGCACGGCGGGCGTGGCGACGCTGGAGGACATCGTCGAGGAGGTCGTCGGCGAGGTGCGGGACGAGCACGACCCGCACGAGACGCCCGACCTGGCCACCGCCGGGCGCGACGACGAGGGCCGGGCACTGTTCTCGGCCGACGGTTCGGCGCGCTCGGACCAGCTCGCGCGCGTGGGCCTGCGTGCGCCCGAGGGGCCGTACGAGACGCTGGCCGGTCTGGTCGCCACCGAACTCGGCCGCATCCCCGCCGTCGGTGACCGTGTCGAGGTCGCCGGCTGGCTCCTCGACGTCGTGGACGCCACGGGTCGCCGGGCCGCGCGGGTGCTGCTGCACGCGCCGCTGGACGTCTCGGCGGAGGACGCGAAGGAGGAGGACGGGCGATGACCGCCGTACAGCTCTTCATCGGTTTCCTGACGCTGGTCGTCAACGCCTTCTTCGTGGGCGCCGAGTTCGCCCTGATCTCGGTGCGGCGCTCGCAGATCGAGCCGTACGCCGACCAGGGCGACCGGCGCGCCAAGAGCGTGCTGTGGGGTCTGCAGCACGTGTCCGCCCTGATGGCCGCGGCACAGCTCGGCATCACGCTGTGCACGCTGGTGCTCGGTGTGGTCGCGGAACCCGCCATCGAGCACCTCCTGGAGCCGGTGTTCCACGCGGTGGGCGTGCCGGAGAGCGCCGGGCACGCGGTGTCCTTCGTGATCGCGCTGGCACTGGCGACGTATCTGCACATGCTGCTCGGTGAGATGGTGCCGAAGAACATCGCGCTGGCCGAGCCGGTGCGCAGCGCCCTGCTGCTCGGTCCGCCGCTGGTCACGCTGG
Organism: Streptomyces bicolor; assembly: GCF_000719285.1. Lineage (GTDB taxonomy): Bacteria > Actinomycetota > Actinomycetes > Streptomycetales > Streptomycetaceae > Streptomyces > Streptomyces bicolor. The sequence continues at coordinate 70,000 of NZ_JOFS01000026.1, forward strand.
CGCGGGCGGTGCGGCCGGTGATCTTCACGATCAACGCGTTCGCCAACGCGCTGCTGAAGTTGCTGCGCGTCGAGACCAAGGACGAGGTGACGGCGACCTTCTCGGACGCCGAGCTGGCCCGGCTGGTGCGTGACTCAGGCGAGGCCGGCCTGATCGACGAGCGCGCGCGGGAGCGGCTGCACGACGCCCTGGAGCTGGGCCGCCGGCCGGTGCGCGACGTGGTGCTCCCGCTGGAACGCGTCGTCTACGCGCGCGTGGGCGTCACGCCGGAGGAGCTGGAGCGGCTCTCCGCCGAGTCGGGGTTCTCCCGGTTCCCGGTCGTCGACGAGGGCCGCCGCATCGTCGGCTACCTGCATGTGAAGGACGCGCTGGACGCCGCTCCGCGGGATGTGCCGTTCCAGGTGCGGGACATGCGGCCCATCGCGCGCGTGCGGGAGAGCACGCGGCTGGACGACGTCCTCACGGCGATGCGGGGCAGCCGCACGCATCTGGCCGCCGTACTCGGCGGCGACGGCCGGCTGGCGGGGGTGGTGACCATGGAGGACGTGCTGCGGGAGCTGTTCGGGCAGCGGGCCTGACGGCCGGGTTCAGACGGTGGCCCGGGAGCCTGGTCCGGGTGAGACCGGGCCGACCGACCGGCGGGTATGGAGCCCGGGATACCATCTCTGTCGCCATGCACACGAACCCCACACACACCAGCCTTGTCGCAGTCGGCGACTCCTTCACCGAGGGCATGTCGGACCTGCTCCCGGACGGCTCCTACCGGGGCTGGGCCGATCTCCTCGCCGGGCGGATGGCCGCCCGTACGCCCGGTTTCCGGTACGCCAACCTCGCGGTGCGCGGGAAGCTGATCGGGCAGATCGTGGAGGAGCAGGTCGGCGTGGCGGCCGCGATGGAAGCCGATGTGATCACGCTGGTCGGCGGGCTCAACGACACGCTGCGGCCCAAGTGCGACATGGGGTGGGTGCGCGGGCTCCTGGAACAGGCCGTGGAGACGCTCGCCCCGTCCTGCAAGCAGCTGGTCCTGATGCGCAGCCCCGGCCGCCAGGGCCCGGTCCTGGAGCGGTTCCGGCCGCGCATGGAGGAGCTGTTCGCCTGCGTCGACGAGCTGGCGGAGCGGCACGGCGCGGTCGTCGTCGACCTGTACGGTGCCCCGTCGCTCGCCGACCCCCGCCTGTGGGACGTGGACCGGCTGCATCTGACGGCCGAGGGGCATCGGCGGGTCGCGGAGGCGGTGTGGCAGACGCTCGGCTACGACCCCGAGGATGCTGAGTGGCGTACGCCGATGCCGGCCGCGGCGCCGCCCGGGTGGGTCACGCGGCGGGCCGCGGACGTGCGGTTCGCCCGGCAGCATCTGCTGCCGTGGATCGGACGGCGGCTGACGGGGCGGTCGTCGGGGGACGGGCTGCCGGCGAAGCGGCCCGAGCTGCTGCCGTACGAGGGCCCCGCGGCGTAGGCCCGCGGGGCCGCGGCCGGGGGCCAGGGGCGGCCTCCCGCCACCGCGCGTGCCATGGGCAGCGCGGTGAGGGACCGTCCCCCGGCGCCCGGTGCTCTACTGGCGGGACGCGGCCCGGCTCCGCCGGTACAGGACGGTTCCGGCGATCAGCAACGCCCCACTGGCGGCCGCACCCGCGATGACGCTCTCGGCGCCGGTCTCGGGCATCTTGGGGTGGTCCGGCTTCTCGGGCTCGGCCGGAGGAGGCGTCGGCTCGGGCTCGTGGGGCGGCTCGGTGGGCGTGGGTTCGGGTGTGGGCGTTTCCTCCTCGCCGTAGCCGTAACCGTCGTCGCCGTAGCCCTTGGGCTCCTCGGAGCCGTAGCCCTTCGGCTCCTCCTCGCCGTAGCCATAGCCGTAGCCGTCGTCCTTCGGCTCCTCGGAACCGTAGCCGTAGCCGTCATCCTTCGGCTTCTCGTGGCCGTAGCCGTCATCCTTCGGCTTCTCGTGGCCGTAGCCCTCGTCATTCGGCTTCTCGTGGCCGTAGCCGTCATCCTTCGGCTTTTCGTAGCCGTAACCGTGATCCTTCGGCTTCTCATGGCCGTAGCCGTCGTTCTTCGGCTTCTCGTGGCCGTAGCCGGAGTCGCCGTATCCGGAGGAGTCTTTTCCGGAATCAGGCTCCCCCTCGTGGAACCTGCTGAGTTTGTCATTCAGGTCATAGAATTTGTCCTGCATCTCGCCGAATCTGTCCTGCATCTCGACGAATTTGCCGTCCAGGTCGTCCAGCCCGTCAGAGTCCCATGGATCCGCATGGCCCGACAGTGCAGAAGCGGAGTTCACCACGGTCCCATGCATGCGTGGGGCTGCGGACGCGCATGTGCCGTATAGAGACAGGGCGCTTGTCGCGGCGGCGGCCACGATCAGTCCCTTGCCCAAGGCCTGTCGCATTCTCGTTGTCTTTCTCTCAGGCGGAATGGGGAAACCGACGTCGGTCATTGACGCGATCTTGCGGATTGGCGGGATTCGCAAGGTCATCGCAGGAGCCGTGATGCCACACGCTCACACTCGCCACGACCTGCAGACTATGAACGAGTTAAGGAGGCCCAGGGAAACCACGACGCGTTGACTCCGAGGGAATTCACCCGATCGCCCGTATGCGGCAGGCGGTTTCACTCCGATGGCCACGCTCGGTAGGGCCGAAATCGGTGACGTGTGGAACCCTGCGGCGTCCGTCCTCGCATCCGTCTCGCAGACCGGCGGAAGGACCGCGTCAAGAACACCCCTGACCTGGGGTGCTGTGCGCTGTGGGGACGATCCGGGCCCATCGGGACGCCGGGTAGACTCCGTGCACGTGACTTCTGCGCCCGCCAAGCCCCGCATCCCGAACGTCCTCGCCGGACGCTACGCCTCCACCGAGCTCGCCACGCTCTGGTCCCCCGAGCAGAAGGTGAAGCTGGAGCGGCAGCTCTGGCTCGCCGTGCTGCGGGCCCAGAAGGACCTCGGCATCGACGTGCCGGACGAGGCGATCGCCGACTACGAGCGTGTCCTGGACACCGTCGACCTGACCTCGATCGCCGAGCGCGAGAAGGTCACGCGGCACGACGTGAAGGCGCGGATCGAGGAGTTCAACGACCTCGCCGGGCACGAGCACGTACACAAGGGCATGACGTCCCGCGACCTCACGGAGAACGTCGAGCAGCTGCAGATCCGGCTCTCCCTCGAGCTGATGCGCGACCGCACGGTTGCCGTGCTGGCCCGCCTGGGCAAGCTGGCCGGGGAGTACGGCGAGCTGGTCATGGCCGGCCGCTCGCACAACGTGGCCGCGCAGGCCACCACGCTGGGCAAGCGCTTCGCGACCGCCGCCGACGAGCTGCTCGTGGCGTACGGCCGGGTCGAGGAGCTGCTCGGGCGCTACCCGCTGCGCGGCATCAAGGGCCCGGTGGGCACGGCGCAGGACATGCTCGACCTGCTCGGCGGGGACGCCTCGCAGCTGGCGGACCTGGAGGGCCGGATCGCCGGGCACCTGGGCTTCTCGCAGGCGTTCACATCGGTCGGCCAGGTCTACCCCCGCTCGCTCGACTACGAGGTCGTGACCGCCCTGGTGCAGCTGGCGGCGGCGCCGTCGTCGCTGGCGAAGACGATCCGTCTGATGGCCGGGCACGAGCTGGTGACCGAGGGCTTCAAGCCGGGCCAGGTCGGCTCCTCCGCGATGCCGCACAAGATGAACACGCGGTCGTGCGAGCGCGTCAACGGCCTGATGGTCATCCTGCGCGGCTACGCCTCCATGACCGGCGAGCTGGCGGGTGACCAGTGGAACGAGGGCGACGTGTCCTGCTCGGTGGTGCGCCGGGTCGCGCTGCCGGACGCGTTCTTCGCGCTGGACGGTCTGCTGGAGACGTTCCTGACGGTGCTCGACGAGTTCGGTGCCTTCCCGGCGGTCGTGGCGCGTGAGCTGGACCGTTACCTGCCGTTCCTCGCCACCACCAAGGTGCTGATGGGCGCGGTGCGCGCGGGCGTCGGCCGTGAGCTGGCGCACGAGGCGATCAAGGAGAACGCGGTCGCCTCCGCGCTGGCGATGCGTGAGCAGGGCGCCGAGCGCAACGAGCTCCTCGACAAGCTCGCCGCCGACGAGCGCATCCCGCTCGACCGCGACCGGCTGGACGCGCTGATGGCGGACAAGCTGTCGTTCACGGGGGCGGCGGCCGACCAGGTGGGCGTCGTCGTGGGGCGGATCGAGGAGATCGTGAAGCAGCGGCCGGAAGCGGCCGGGTACACGCCCGGGGCGATCCTGTGACGCCCTCCGTCTGACACTCCTCACGGCATGACGCGCTTCACCCCGGCGGAGCTGGAGGCCGCCCGCGACCGACTCGTCCCGGACGTCGTCGCGGACGGCCTCCACGTGCTGTTCTGTGGCATCAACCCCGGTCTGATGACGGCCGCGACCGGCCATCACTTCGCCCGCCCCGGCAATCGCTTCTGGCCGGTCCTGCACCTGTCCGGGTTCACCCCGAGGCTCATGAAGCCGTCGGAGCAGGGCGAGTTGCTCTCCTACGGGCTCGGCATCACGAACGTCGTCGCCAGGGCGACCGCGCGGGCCGACGAGCTGAGCGCCGAGGAGTACCGCGAGGGCGGGCGGCTGCTGGCGGCCAAGGTGGCACGGTTGCGGCCGCGTTGGCTGGCGGTCGTGGGCGTCACCGCGTATCGGGCGGCGTTCGACGACCTCCCCCACTCTCGAATTCGCTCGAGCGGGGGGACCCCCATGGCCCAGGTGGGTCCGCAGGAGCGGGTGATCGGGGGGACGCGCGTGTGGGTGCTGCCGAATCCGAGCGGGCTCAACGCGCACTGGACGGCGGCGACGATGGCGCAGGAGTTCGCCAGGCTGCGGGTGGCGGCCGAGGCTCGGGAGAGCACCGAGGGTTGACGTCCGTCGGCTCGCGGGTCAGGCGTCCCGTCGCCGCACGCTCCAAGCCCCCGCCAGCAGCGCGGCCCCCGTCCACAGGGCGGTCACCGCGAGTCCCGACCATGGCCCGAGCGTGCCGTCGTACGTCTGGTGAAGGGCGATCTGGCCGGCCTTGTCGGGGAGGAAGTCCGCGACGGTGCCCGCGGCGTCGCCGATGACGAACGACACCACGAGGATGAACGGGATCAGGATGGAGAGCGTGGCCACTCCGCTGCGCAGCAGGGCGGTGAGACCCGCGGCGAACAGGGCGATCAGCATGAGGTAGATCCCGCAGCCCAGGATCCCGCGCAGTTGCTCGGCCCCGGTGAGCGCGTCCGCCGCGGAGCCGAGTCCGGCGCGTGCGACGGCGAGCGCGGCGACGGCGGTGACCAGTCCGGCCGACAGGGCCGGTACGGCGATGGCCGTCACCTTGGCGGCGAACCAGCGTCCGCGTTGCGGGACCGCCGCGAGGCTCAGTCGGAGCGCACCCCCGTGGTACTCCGACGACACGGCCAGCGCGCCGAACGAGATGGCCGCGATCTGGCCGGGCAGGATCCCGGACAGGGCCGTGAACAGCGGGTCGAACTCCGGGTCGGAGCTCCCGTCGAGGCCGGCCACCGCCGAGAACGCCGTGGTCACGGCGAACAGTGCCAGCAGCGCTCCCGGAAGCGAACGGAGGGTGCGGATCTTGAGCCACTCGGCGCGGAGCACGGGTGCGAATGTCATGGTCAGGCCTCCTGGGGCTGGGTGGTGAACTCGGCCTCGGCCGCGGTGAGATCGAAATAGGCCTGCTCCAACGTGCCTTCTTCGGCGGCGAGTTCGAGGAGCGGAACCCTCGCTTCCGAGACGATGCGGCCGATGTCGTCCACGCGCGCGTGGTGCACGGTCCAGTGCCCGTCGTCGTGCGGGACGGCTTCGTGACCGTGCCGGGCGAGGGCGGCTGTGAGTGCGGTGTCGTCCGTGGTGCGGATCCGCACGCTCGGCCGCACGCGCGCGTGGATGAACTCCCGCATCGGGGTGTCGGCCAGCAGGCGCCCGCGGCCGAGGACCACGAGGTGGTCGGCGAAGGATGCGGTCTCCTTCATGAGGTGGCTGGAGACGAGGACCGTCCGGCCCTGATCCGCCAGGCGCCGCATCAGTTCCCGGATCCACACGATGCCTTCGGGGTCGAGGCCGTTGGACGGCTCGTCGAGCATGACCACCTCGGGGTCACCGAGGAGTGCGGCGGCGATGCCGAGCCGCTGGCGCATGCCCAGCGAGTACGTCTTCACCCGGCGCCGCGCCACCGATGCGAGGCCTGTCTCCTGAAGCACCTCGTCGACGCGCGTGCTCGGGATGCGGTTGCTCGCCGCCAGGACGCGCAGATGGTCCCGGGCGGTGCGCGAGCCGTGCGCGGCCCCGGCGTCGAGCAACGCGCCTACGTGGCGCAGGGGTTCGCGCAGGGTCGGGTAGGGGCGGCCGCCGATGGTGGCGGTGCCGGAGGTCGGCCGGTCGAGGCCGAGCACGAGTCGCATGGTGGTGGACTTTCCGGCGCCGTTGGGGCCGAGGAAGCCGGTGACGCGGCCGGGGAGGACGGTGAAGGTGAGGTCGTCCACGGCTCGCCGGGTGCCGAACTCCTTGGTGAGGGACTGGACTTCGATGCTGGTCATGGCAGCAGCCTGGCCGCCGGGGCCGGTGCGGGTCCTCCCCCGCGGGTGGAGATCGTCTCCCCCGTGCGGGGGAAGTCCGTTGTCAGTGGCGGCTGGCACGATGACGGAATGACCCGCTTGCTGCGCCCGTTCGGACGGGCGGTGACGTACACACGCTGGCTGCATCTGCTCGTCGCCATCGTGTGGCCGAGCATGTGGCTGTTCGTCCAGGAAGCGTGGTGGATCTGGTTGGCGGCGGCCGCGGCGCTCGCCCCCGCCGGTCTGGTGCCCGCGATGCGCACCGTGGAGGGGCTGCAGGCGAGGCTGCTGCTGATCGGTCACCGGCCCGACAGCGGGAGCGCCGACATCGTCGTCGCGCCGTCCGCCTCCTGGAGCGACCGGGGGCGGCTCGTCGTGTGGCTGGAGGCGCGGCTGCTCGTCGGCTGCACGACCTCAATCGTCACCGCTCAACTGCTCTTCGTCACGGTGGACTTGGTGTCAGCGCCGTTGGGCCGTGATTTCGGGGACGGCGGGTTGTTCCTCCCGGGCCACCCATGGTGGCACTTGCTGCTCGTGCCCCTGGCGCTCGTCACACTGGCGGTGACCGTGGTCGCCTCGGGCCACCTCATCACCGCACTCGCCCTCCGACTGCTGGGCCCCTCCCCGGCGGAGCGCCTCGCCGCCCTTGAGGCACGCACCGAGCAACTCCTGGAACGCACCCGTATCGCCCGCGAACTCCACGACTCCATCGGCCATGCCCTGACCGTGGCGGTCGTTCAGGCGGGTGCGGCCCGTGCGGCCGGTGATCCCGCGTTCACCGACCGGGCCCTGGACGCCATCGAGGAGACGGGCCGGGCCGCCCTGGAGGACCTGGAGCGTGTCCTCGGCATCCTGCGCGAGTCGGAGCGGCCGGTCAGCAGCCGGCCCACGCTCACGGACGCCGACCGCCTGCTGGAGTCCGCGCGGGCGGCCGGCGCGAAGGTGGACGCCGACATGACCGGGCCCTTGGACACCGTTCCCGGCCCGGTCTCCCGGGAGGGCTACCGCATCCTCCAGGAATCGCTGACGAACGTGCTGCGGCACGCGGGCTCCGTTCCGGCCCTGGTGCGCATCGCCGTCGCGGACGGCACCCTCACCCTCGAGATCCGCAATCCGCTCACCGCCGGCATACCCGGGCCCGGCAGAGGCAGCGGCCTGCGCGGCATACGCGAGCGCGCCGCTCTGCTGGGCGGCCACGCGCGAACCGGTCCCGACGACGGTGACTGGCAGGTGCATGTAGAGCTGCCGCTGAGTTGATCTAGGCTGACCGGATGCCGGTCACCGTTCTCCTCGTCGACGACGAACCGCTCGTACGCGCCGGTCTGCGGGCCGTGCTGGAGGCTCAGCCCGACATCGAGGTCGTCGGAGAGGCGGCCGACGGTGCGGCGGTGATTCCGCTGGTACGGCAGCTGCGGCCCGACGTGGTCGCCATGGACGTGCGGATGCCGTTGCTGGACGGGATCGAGGCCACGCGCGCGGTGCTGCGGACGTTCGACGAGCCGCCGAAGATCGTCGTCGTGACGACCTTCGAGAACGACGAGTACGTGTACGAGGCGCTGCGGGCCGGCGCCGACGGCTTCCTGCTCAAGCGGGCCCGGCCGGCGGAGATCGTGCACGCGGTGCGGCTCGTCGCCGAGGGAGAGTCCCTGCTGTTCCCGGCCTCCGTACGACAGCTGGCCGCGCAGTACGGCGACGACGGCGGGAACCGAGCGGCCCGCGCCGTGCTGGAGCGGGCCCGGCTGACCGAGCGGGAGGCCGAGGTGCTGCGGCTGATGGCGCGGGGCCTGTCGAACGCGGAGATCGCCGCCCGGCTCGTGGTCGGAACCGAGACGGTCAAGTCGCATGTGAGTGCCGTCCTGGCGAAGTTGGGGGCACGGGATCGCACGCAGGCCGTGATCACGGCGTACGAGTCGGGGTTCGTGACGCCGGGGTGAGCCGCCCGCCGCCAGTCGGTGCGTGATCCCCACTCGCCGGGGTCCGCCATGGCGAGTACCATCCGGCCAACATGCGCACGAGCTGGGAGGACGGACTTTGGCGCGGCTGACCGGCGGGGATCCCTCGCTGCTGCGAAGGATCAACTCCGCGGTGGTGCTGCACGCGCTGCGTGCCACGGACGCCGCGACACTGACGGAGATCACCCGGGTGACCGGACTGTCCCGGCCCACCGTGGAGGGCGTGGTCGAGGGGCTCATCGAGGCGGGTTACGTCGTCGAGAAGGCGGCCGACGAGAGCGTCGTACGGCGTCAGGGGCGGCCCGCACGGCGGTTCCGGTTCCGGGCCGAGGCAGGGCATCTGCTGGGCCTGGACATAGGGGCCCATCGGGTCGCCGCGCTCCTCGCCGACCTGGACGGCCGGGTGCTCGGCGCGATCATCAAGGACGTCGACGAGACGGCTCCGGCCGACGAGCGGCTCGAGAAGGTGCGTACGGCGGTGGCCGAGCTGCTGCGCCGGGCCGGGGTCGCGCGCGGCTCGCTGCGGGCCGTGGGGGTGGCGACGCCGGGCATCGTCGAGGCGGACGGCACCGTGCGACTGGGCGCCGCGCTGCCGGAGTGGACGGGGCTGCGGCTGGGCGAGCGGCTGAGCCGGTCCTTCAAGTGCCCGGTCCTGGTGGAGAACGACGCCAACGCGGCGGCGGTCGCCGAGCACTGGAAGGGCTCGGCCACCGAGTCCGACGACGTCGTGTTCGTGCTCGCCGGGCTGAGCCCGGGCGCCGGTTCGCTGATCGGCGGGCAGTTGCACCGGGGGTTCGGCGGGGCGGCCGGCGAGATCGGCGCGCTGCATCTGCTGGGCCGCGAGGCGACGCCGGAGACGCTGCTGTCCACCACGGACGAGCCGCTGCGCCCCCTCGACGAGCACGCCGTGGCGGCGGTCTTCGCACAGGCCCGTGAGGGGGACGAGCAGGCCCGCGCGGCCGTCGACCGCTTCATCCAGCGCCTCGTCCACGACGTGGCCGCGCTGGTCCTCGCCCTCGACCCCGAGCTGGTCGTCATCGGCGGCTGGGCGTCCGGCCTGGACGGCGTACTGGAGCCGCTGCGCCGCGAACTGGCCCGCTACTGCCTGCGCCCGCCGAAGGTCGCCCTCTCCCTGCTCGGCGAGGCGGCGGTGGCCACGGGCGCGCTCCGGCTCGCGCTCGACCACGTGGAGGAGCAGCTGTTCGCGGTGGAGGGAACGGTGACGGGGCGGCGCTGACCTCGCTCCTGTGCGTCGGCCGTGGGTCGGCCGTTCACGCGTGGTGCAACGAGTTCCGTGCCGGTGATACGCGTCGCGCCCCGGAGCCGGTCCGGGGCGCGAGGCAGGTGTCGGTACGGACGTCAGGTCGCCCGGACATGCGTCGGTACGGCGGTCAGGACGCCCGGCGCTCCGGGTCCTGGTGGATCTCCACGCCGCCGGAGTCGCCGAAGGTCAGCCGGCAGGTGTCCGCGCGGTAGGTGGCGACGGAGAGCGCGGCGGTACGGCCCCCGGCGAGGTAGCGGGTGGTCACGACGAGAACGGGCGCTCCCGGGAGCCGGTCCAGCTCCTTGGCGTCGTCCGCGCGGGCCGAGCCCAGTTCGACGGCGCTCTCCTGACCCTCCAGTTCCAGGCGCTGCAGCTCGCGCAGCACGGCACGCGCGCGTGCCGCTCCGGACGGGGCGTCTATGGCGGAGAGGTCGGGCACCGACGACTGCGGGATGTACAGCAGCTCGGCGGCGACGGGCTGGCCGTGCGTCACGCGGGAGCGGCGCACGGTGTGCACGGGCTCGTCGCGCCCGGTCTCCAGGGCGTCGGCGACGGACGCGGGCGGCACCGCCTGCGTGCAGTCCATGGGCTGCCAGACGTCGTCGGCCGCGCCCGGCCAGGCGTGCTGCTCGGTGCCGACGGCCACGCCCACGCGCGGCGGCGCCACGGTCGTACCGACACCTCGGCGGCGCTGCAGCCTGCCCTCCAGCTCCAGCTGCTCCAGAGCCTGGCGGAGCGTGGCCCGGGCGACGCCGAAGCGGGCGGCCAGGTCGCGCTCGTTGGGCAGGATCTCGCCCACGGTGAATTCGGAGTCCAGTGCTTCACTGAGCACGGTCCTCAGGTGCCAGTACTTCGGTTCCGGCACCGATTCCAGCTGCGTGGTCCCCACCCTGTCCTCCGCAATCGCCGTGGCCCAGCGGCGTTTTAGCGCCCTTGTTTATTAAAGGTTGTTGCACTTTCTCTGCGACCATAGGACGGCCCTCAACCTTGGTCAATACCAATCCTCCATCCCTTGTGACCCGCACGCACACGCTGCCCGGGAACGTTCACGGCGTGTTGGCGCAGGAACGACTTTTTGACGTGCGGGCAAAGCCCCCGTCACACGACGGGGGCTTCACGGGGGCAGCGGCGGCGCCGCGATCTAGTCGGCGTCGAGGGACCGCAGCTTGTCGGGGTTGCGGATGATGTAGACGGCCTGCACGCGCCCGTCCACGACGTCGATCTGGAAGACCGCGTCGGGCTTGCCGCCGGACAGGGTCAGCACCGCGGGCCCGCCGTTGATCTCCAGGAACCGCCAGGACAGGTCCTCGACACCCTTCCGGGCGACGCCGACGATGAAGCGGCCCACCTTGTCGGCCGTCTCCAGGACGCGCAGCGGCGCCTTGGCCTTTCCGCCGCTGTCGCCGACGAGGCGGACGTCCGGGGCGAGCATCGACATGAGCCCCTCGAGGTCGCCCTCGGCGGCCGCGGCCAGGAACCGCTCGGTGAGGTCGCGGCGCTGGGTGGGATCGACCTCGTAGCGGGGCCGCCGCTCCTCGACGTGCTTGCGGGCCCGCCCGGCGAGCTGACGCACCGCCGCCTCGCCGCGGTCGAGCATGACGGCGATGTCCGCGTACGGGTAGCCGAAGGCCTCCCTCAGGACGAACACCGCGCGTTCCAGAGGAGAGAGCGACTCCAGGACGACGAGGACGGCGAGGGAGACGGAGTCGGCGAGGACGGCCCGCTCGGCCGTGTCCGGCACGGTGTCCCCGAAGTCGGTGACGTACGGCTCCGGCAGCCAGGGGCCGACGTAGGTCTCACCTCGCGCCTTGACCTGGCGCAGCCGGTCGATGGCGAGGCGGGTGGTGATGCGCACCAGGTACGCGCGCGGTTCGCGCACCTCCGACCGGTCGGCGCCGGACCAGCGCAGCCAGGCCTCCTGCACCACGTCCTCCGCGTCGGCGACGCGGCCGAGCATGCGGTAGGCGACCCCCAGGAGGACGGGGCGGTGCTCTTCGAAGACGTCGGTCTCGGTTTCGGTGGTCACTGCACCATCCCAGCCGACGCGTCCGGCGGTGTCCAGGCGACATCGGTCACCCCGGGTCGGTGGCGCTCAACCCCGGGGCGCGCACGGCCCGTTGGGCTCCGCGTATCCGCCGTGATCGGCGACCAGCAAGGTCTACCCGCCAGTAGCAATTGCTGACAAGCTGTCCAAGGCCGTCCGTCAGCGTGTCCCAGACGAGGAGCACCCATGTCCGCCACCGTCTCCTTCCAGGTCCCCTCTCCCCGCGGCCCGCAGAGCGTGAGCGTCGAATACGCGCGCGTGGGGAGCGGTGAACCGCTGCTCCTGCTGCACGGCATCGGCCACCACCGGCAGGTCTGGGACCCGGTGGTGGACATCCTCGCGACCGAGCGCGACGTGATCTCCGTGGATCTGCCCGGGTTCGGGGCGTCCCCGGGCCTGCCGGACGACCTCTCCTACGACCTGGCCACGACGGCGGCCGTGTTCGGTGCCTTCTGCGAGGCCATGGAGCTGGACCGGCCGCATGTCGTGGGCAACTCGCTGGGCGGTCTCATCGCCCTGGAGCTGGGCCGCGAGAAGCTCGTGCGGACCGTCACCGCCCTCTCCCCCGCCGGGTTCTGGTCCGAGGCCGAGCGTCGCTACGCCTTCGGCGTGCTGCTGGCGATGCGGCAGATCTCCCAGCGGCTGCCGTTGCCGCTGGTCGAGCAGCTGTCCCGGTCGGCAGCCGGCCGTACGGTCCTGACGAGCACGATCTACGCCCGCCCCGGCCGCCGGTCACCCGAGGCCGTGGTCGCCGAGACGCTCGCGCTGGCCCGGGCCACGGGATTCGACCAGACCCTCCGGGCCGGCCGGGCCGTGCGGTTCACCGACGACATCCCCGAGATCCCGGTCACCGTGGCCTGGGGCACCCGCGACCGGCTGCTCGTGCGCCGCCAGGGGGTGCGTGCCAAGCAGGTCATTCCCCGGGCGCGCCTCGTCCGGCTGCCCGGCTGCGGCCACTGCCCGATGAACGACGACCCGGCCCTGGTCGCGCGCGTCATCCTCGACGGCAGCCGCTGATCCACGCGGGGCACGCGTCAACGCGCCCGAGCCCAGGGCGACTCCGGCCCCGACCAGGGCGCCGCCCAGGGCCTGGACGGCGCCGTAGGAGCCGGTTCCGACGAGCGGGGCGGTGCAGGCGGCGGCGACCGGGATGAGGCCGGAGAAGAGCGTGGCGCGCTCGGCGCCGATCCGCTGCATGCCCATGTACCAGCACACGAAGCCGACGACGGTCACGATCAGCGCCTGCCACACCAGTGCGGCGGTCTCCGTGAGGTCCGGCCGCCGCAGCCACGCGGTGCCGTCCAGGAGCAGTCCGGCCGCCGCGGACTCGGCGGCGGCGACCCCGCACACCGTCGCGGACAGCAGCCGCGGGCCCAGGGGGCGCAGCACGGGCACGGCGAGGACCGCGAATCCGACCTCGCCGACCAGTGCGCACGCGGAGAAGGCGATGCCGGCGGTGTCCGTACGGCCCCAGCCCTGAACCGTGAACGCGCCGACGGCCACGAGCAAGGCCCCGTACAGGACGGCTCGTTGAGGCCGTCGCCCGTCCAGCAGGGGGACGACGACCGCGACGACCACGGGCGCGCAGCCGACGAAGACACCGGGAACCGCGGGTTCGGCGGTGCGCTCGGCCGCGATGACGGCCAGGTTGAAGCCGACCATGCCCACGGCCGCCAGCACCGCGAGGCGGGCCCACTGGCGGGCGGCGAGCGCCCGCAGCCGGGCCGGGGCGTCCCGCCCGGCCAGCGGGACGAGCAGCAGACAGGCGAGGCCGTAGCGCAGGAACTGGCCGCCGGCGTACGGGTACTCGCCGAGCAGGCTGTTGGCGGTGAAGGACCCTCCGACGAGGACACAGGCGAGCGCGGCGAGGAGGGCACCGCGCGTGGTGGTGGCGTTCATGGCAGCGACGCTAGGAACCGCGGCGGTCCGGTTTAAGGTCCAGTTCCATGACGTCATCGGAGACCAATCCCGACCCGCACGCCGGCTCCCCCGCCTGGGAGTTGCTGCTGCCGGCGGTGTCCGCGCCCGCACGCGCGCGTGGGCGCTCGTTGCAGGCGGCCCTGCGTGAGGCGGTGCGGTCGGGGCGGCTGGCGCCGGGTACCCGGCTGCCGTCGAGCCGGGATCTCGCGGCCGACCTCGGTGTGTCGCGAGGGCTGATCACCGAGGCGTACGAGCAGCTGACGGCGGAGGGCTATCTGCGCAGCGGCCGGGGTGCCGGGACCTGGGTGGGCGGTGCCGTACGGGCCGCCCCGCCACGCGCGCGTGACCTCGCTCCGCGCTCCGCCGACGCCCGGGCCGACTTCGTGCCCGGCACACCGGACGTGTCGCTGTTCCCGCGTGCCGCATGGGCGGCCGCGCAGCGCGGCGTGCTGGCCGAGCTGCCGCACCACGAGCTCGGCTATCCCGACCCGCGCGGACTGCCCCGGCTGCGTACGGCGCTCGCCGAGCTGCTCGCCCGGCGCCGGGGCGTGGTCGCCGACCCCGAGCGCATCGTGGTCGTCTCCGGGGTCTCGCAGGCGACGACCGTGCTCGGCTTCGTGCTGCACGCGCGCGGGATGCGCGAAGTCGGTGTCGAGGACCCCGGGAGCCCCCAGCACGACGCCCTCTACGCCGCCGCGGGCGTCTCCACCGTGCCACTGCCCATGGACGACGAGGGGCTCGCCATCGGCCCGCTGCGGGAGTCGGGCGTACGGTCGATCGTCACGACACCGGCCCACCAGTTCCCCACCGGTATCGCCTACTCGGCCCGCCGCCGTACCGAACTGCTCGACTGGGCGCGGTCCGTCGACGGATTCGTCCTGGAAGACGACTACGACGGCGACTTCCGGTACGACCGCGCCCCCGTGGGAGCCCTCCAGGGCCTGGACCCGGAGCGCGTCGCCTACGCGGGGTCGGTCAGCAAGTCCCTCGCCCCGGGGCTGCGGCTCGGCTGGCTGCTCGTACCGGAGCCACTGACCGAGGAGGTCGTCGAACGCAAGCGGACCATGGATCTCGGGCATCCGACCCTGGATCAGGCGCTGTTCGCCCGGTTCCTGGAGCGCGGCGACTACGACCGTCAGCTGCGCCGCTGCCAGCGCGCGTACCGGGAGCGCCGCGACGCCCTGGTCGGTGCTCTGGAGGAGGACTTTCCGGGGGCGGAGGTGACCGGGATCGCCGCGGGACTGCACGTCATCGCCGCGCTGCCGGAACGGTACGGCCCTCAGGAACGGTTCCTCGCGCGCGTGGCCGCGGCCGGGGTGGCGGTGCGCCCGCTGACGGACTACACGCACGCGGGTGCCGGTGACAGCGGGCGGCCCGGCGTGCGCCTGGTCCTGGGATACGCGCATCTGTCGCCCACCCGGATCCGGGCGGGCGTACGGCTGATGGCCGAGGCGGTCGCCGGGCGTCCGGGCTGACCGGGACGGCCGCGACGCCCGCGACGGCACCGGGAGGCGAGCAGCACCGCCGGGAGGTGCCCGGCCCCACAGGAAGATGACGGGAACCGTACGCCCGTCTGTCTCCCGCGTGACTCGCAAGTTCCCTTGCGGATGCGGTCAGTTGTTCACTTGTGGTTTCCGTGTGCGCTGCGGCGCACCAGTAGTTGTGGCACTGCACACTGGCCGGATCCCGCCCCTGGAGGCCTCCATGTCCCACCGTCCGTTCCCGGGCCGCCGCAGCGTCCTGCGCGGCTCGCTCGCCGCGTCGGCGGCCCTGACCCTGCCCACCGCCCTCGGCTCGGCACCCGCCTTCACCCTCTCGGGGCGTCCCAGGGCGGGCTGGGGCGTGCAGACGGGAGACGTGACCTGCGACTCGGGGCTGGTGTGGGTGCGCTCCGACCGTCCGGCCCGGATGATCGTCGAGACGTCCGCCACCGAGTCGTTCCGGGGCGCGCGCAGATGGCACGGCCCGCTGCTCGGCGCGGACACCGACTTCACCGGCACGACCCGGCTGCGCGGCCTGCCGTCCGGCGAGCAGATCCACTACCGCGTGCTGCTCGCCGACCCGGACGACCCGCGCCGCACCGGCGAGCCGGTCACCGGCACGTTCCGTACGGCCTCCGCGCGCCGGCGCGACGGCGTGCGTTTCGTGTGGTCGGGCGACCTGGCCGGACAGGGCTGGGGCATCAACCCGGACTTCGGCGGCTACAAGATCTACAACGCGATGGCCGCACTGGACCCGGACTTCTTCATCTGCAGCGGCGACAACATCTACGCCGACGGCCCGATCTCGGCCTCCGTCACCCTGCCCGACGGCAGCACCTGGCGGAACATCACCACCGAGGAGAAGTCGAAGGTCGCCGAGACCCTGGCCGAGTTCCGCGGCAACTTCCGCTACAACCTGCTGGACGACAACCTCAAGCGGTTCAACGCACAGGTCCCCTCGATCATCCAGTGGGACGACCACGAGGTGACCAACAACTGGTACCCCGGCGAGATCCTCGGCGACACCCGCTACACGGAGAAGAACGTCGACGTCCTGGCCGCACGCGCCCGGCAGGCGTTCTCGGAGTACTACCCGATCTCGACCCTGCGCCGCCCGGACGGGCGGGTCTACCGCGTGGTCAACCACGGTCCGCTGCTGGACGTGTTCGTCCTGGACATGCGCACCTACCGCAACGCCAACTCGCCGGACAACCAGGCCACCGACGCGCAGGGCATCCTCGGCGCCGAGCAGCTGAACTGGCTCAAGCGCGAGCTGTCCCGCTCGCGGGCGGCGTGGAAGGTGATCGCCTCCGACATGCCGCTCGGCCTTGTGGTGCCGGACACCGGCGACGGCAAGCCGAACATCGAGGCCGTCGCGCAGGGCGACCCCGGTGCTCCGCTGGGACGGGAACTGCAGATCGCCGAGCTGCTCCGGTTCATCAAGCACCGCCGGATCACCGGCACGGTCTGGCTGACCGCCGACGTGCACTACACCTCGGCCCAGCACTACCAGCCGTCGCGGGCGGCCTTCACCGACTTCGAGCCGTTCTGGGAGTTCGTCTCCGGCCCGCTCAACGCGGGCGCGTTCCCGGCGAACACCCTGGACAACACCTTCGGTCCGGAGCGGGTGTTCCTCAAGGCGCCGACGACGGCCAACGTCTCGCCCGCCGGCGGCTACCAGTTCTTCGGCGAGGTCGACATCGACGGCGACAGCGGCGAGCTGACGGTGCGACTGCGCGAGTCCGACGGCACCGTGCTGTTCACACAGGTCCTGCAGCCGGGCCGGGTCGGTCAGTAACTCCCGTAGCCTGTAACCGTGCCGCGCACCGGTGTCGTCCCCCGGTGCGCGGACCGCGGCAGAGAGGGACGGAGCGCGACAGCGGGGATCGCAAACCAGACATAAGGGCTCTTTACCGCCCGGTCACAAAGCGTTCGTGATCACGCAACACCCTTCCTTCACAGTGGGTGCATGAGTCGAGACATGTCTGATGTGACGCGTGCGAAGCACGGACGTCCTGTACACCACTGGCGGCGCGACGTCATCGAGCTCGCCGCGCTCTTCACGGCGGTGGCGGTTGCCGACGCCGTGGCCAACATGATCGGGCACGGGCCCGACGGACCGGCGCTGCTGCTGGTCTCGGCGGCCCTGCTGGTCGCCACCGTGGGGTTCCACACATGGTGGGCACGCCGCCACGGTCACGCACCGCCGACAGGCGATACCGGTGCCCGGCCGCGCTCCGAGGAGCAGGCCGGGCCGTCGGACCAGTCGGGGGAGTCGGCCGCGACGGTGTCCGAGGACGGTGTCCTGTGGCGGATGCGGACGACGGTGAAGGACGAACCGGGGTCACTGGCCGCGCTGTGCACGGCACTCGCCGACCTGCGGGTCGACATCCTGAGCCTGCAGACGCATCCGCTGGCCGACGGCACGGTGGACGAGTTCCTGCTGCGGGCGCCCGGCCGGCTCGCGGCGGCGGAGATCACCCGAGCGGTGTCGGTGGCCGACGGCGCGGGCACCTGGATCGAGCGGGCCGACGCCCATGACCTGGTGGACGCGCCGACCCGGGTGCTGGGCCTCGCCACCCGCACCGCCCTGGACGCGGCGGAACTACCACTGGCGCTGCGGCAGTTGCTGGGCCGGTGCACCATCCGGTCACTGCCCGCCGTCCCGGCCGGAGGCGGCCGGGGGCCGGAGCCGGTGCCCACGGAAGGCGTTCTCGAGGACACCGTGATGCGGCTGCGTGCGCCGGAGGGTGGAGTGATCACTGTGGAGCGGCCGTATCTGCCGTTCACCCCGACCGAGTTCGCGCGGGCGCGGGCGCTGGTGGAACTGGACGCCCGGCTCGGCCCGCGCGTGCCGCGCAGCCAGGACGTGCTGACGCTGCCCGAGGGCAACGACATCACCGTGCGCCGGGCGGACACCGGTGACCACGCCGCCGCCAAGGAGATGCACGAGCGCTGCTCGGCGCGGACGCTGGGGATGCGCTATCACGGGCCGGTCGGCGACGCGGACCGGTATCTGAACCACCTGCTCAGCCCCCGGTTCGGCCGCACGCTCGCCGTGCAGACCGCGTCGGGGCGCATCGTCGGCCTCGGCCACCTGCTGTGGGACGGTGACGAGACGGAGGTGGCGCTCCTCATCGAGGACGCGTGGCAGCGGCGTGGGATCGGTACGGAGTTGCTGCGCAGGCTGGTGGGGATGGCGGTCCAGGCGCGCTGCGAGAGTGTGTACGCCGTGACTCAGTCGTCCAACACCGGGATGGTCGCGGCGATGCGAGGGCTGGGGCTCCCCCTCGACTATCAGATCGAGGAGGGAACCTTGGTCATCACGGCCCGGCTGGACGCCTCACTGGTTGCGCCGGAGGACGGAGTGAGGGTCAGGACGGAAGCGCCGTAGGGACTGTGGTGCGGCCGGCCGCTGCGGGTTCGCCGTGGCTGGTCGCGCCCCGCGGCGGAGCCGCATGTCGATACGGCCCCGCGCCCCTTCGGGGCGCCCCAGCGCCCGGTCCAGATCCGCCCACAGGTCCTCCACGTCCTCCAGACCCACCGACATCCGCAACAACCGGTCGCTCACCCCCGCACCTCGGCGGTCGTCCTCCCCCACGATCCGATGGCTGATGGACGCCGGGTGCTGGATGAGGGTGTCGACGCTGCCGAGGCTGACGGCGGGGGTGATCAGGCGGACGCCGGCGATGACCTCGTGCGGGTCGCCCTGGATCTCGAAGGCGATCATCGCGCCGCCGATGCGCGGATAGTGGACGCGGGCGACGCGCGGGTCGGCGGCGAGGCGGCCGGCCAGTTCGGCTGCGGTCGCGGAGGCGGCGCGGACCCTTACCGGCAGGGTGGACAGGCCGCGCAGCAGCAGGTATCCGGCCAGCGGGTGCAGGACGCCGCCCGTGGCGAACCTGATCTGCCGCAGCCCTCCGGCGAGCTCCTCGTCGCACGCGACGACGCCGGCCATGACGTCCCCGTGCCCGCCGAGGTACTTGGTCGCGCTGTGCAGCACCAGCCGTGCGCCCTGTTCGGCGGGGCGCTGGAGCACCGGCGTGGCGAAGGTGTTGTCCGCGAGCAGCGGGACGGAGCCGCAGGCGTGGGCCACCGCCCGCAGGTCCACCTCGGCGAGCGTGGGATTGGCCGGGGACTCGACCATGACCAGGCCGGTGTCGGGGCGCAGCGCCTCCGCGATGCCGGCCGGGTCCGTCCAGGTCACCTCCGAGCCGAGAAGTCCGGCGGTCAGCAGGTGGTCGCTGCAGCCGTACAGGGGGCGTACGGCGACGACGTGCCGCAGGCCCATCGAGGCCCGTACCAGGAGAACCGCGCTCAGCGCCGCCATCCCGCTGGCGAAGGCGACCGCGGCCTCGGTGCCCTCCAGCCGGGCCAGGGCCGTCTCGAAGCGGGCGACGGTCGGGTTGCCGAGGCGCCCGTACACGGGCGGGCCGTCCGGCTCCGCGCCGGTCGCCGCGAACGCGTCGATGCGGGCGGCCTCGCCGCGGCTGTCGTGGGAGGGGTAGGTGGTGGACAGATCTATCGGCGGGGCGTGCAGCCCTTGCCGGGCCAGGTCGTCGCGGCCGGCGTGGACGGCCTCGGTGGCGAGTGCTCTGGGGGCGGTACGTATGTCGTCATACCCGTGCATGCCGTCGTATGCCTCTCTGCTCGCTGGATCCATGAGCGGAAGAGTGAACATCGACCGGGGGTCCGCGGGCACATACCGTGCTACGTTCGGCCAATGGCCGAATCCGTCGTACTGGACCCGGTCGATCTGCATCTGCTGCGGCTTCTGCAGAACGACGCCCGGGCCACCTACCGCGACCTCGCCGCGCAGGTGGGCGTGGCGCCGTCGACGTGTCTGGACCGGGTGACCCGGCTGCGCCGCTCGGGCGTGATCCTCGGTCATCAGCTCCGGCTGGATCCGGCCAAGCTGGGCCGCGGGCTTCAGGCGCTGCTTTCCGTTCAGGTCAGGCCGCATCGGCGGGAGCTGGTGGGGCCGTTCGTGGAGCGGATCCGGGCGTTGCCGGAGTCGCTGACCGTCTTCCATCTCACCGGGCCGGACGACTATCTCGTGCATGTCGCGGTGGCGGACATGGCGGATCTGCAGCGGCTGGTGCTGGACGAGTTCACGTCCCGGCGGGAAGTGGCGCGGGTGGAGACCCGGTTGATCTTCCAGCAGTGGGACTGCGGACCGCTGCTGCCACGCGACGCTCCGGGAAGCACGCCCTCAGCGAAATCAGGCTGACTTGGGACAAGGCCCGGTCAAACCGGGCTGACGTGGCAGCGGTCGCCGTATGAGGATGGACCGCATGTCAGAGACCAAGAGCCCGCTGCCCCGTGAGGTCGCCGACGCGTATGTCGACGAGCTCATCGCCCTCGACCCGTTCACCGGTACCTATCTCGGCGTGAAGGAGAGTTCGGGCAGGCTCCCCGACCTCTCGCCCGCGGGCCAGGAGGCGCTCGCGCGGCTCCAGCGGGCCACCCTCGCCCGGCTCGACGAGGCCGAACGCCTGCCCGGCGCGGACAGTGACATCGAGCGCCGGTGCGCGCGCCTGCTGCGCGAGCGGCTGACGGCGGAACTCGCCGTGCACGACGCGGACGAGGGTCTGCGGACGGTCGGCAACATGGCCACGCCCGCGCACTCGGTACGCGAGATCTTCACCGTCACGCCGAACCAGACCGACGAGGACTGGGCGGCGATCGCCGAGCGGCTGCGCGCGGTACCGGCCGCGTACGCGGGCTACCGTGAGTCGCTCGCGCTGGGGCTGGAGCGCAAGCTGTACGCGGCCCCGCGTCCGACCGCCACCTTCGTCGAGCAGCTCACCGAATGGGCGGACACCGGTGAGGGCCGCGGCTGGTTCGAGGACTTCGCGTCGGACGGCCCCGAGTCGTTGCGCGCTGAGCTGGACGAGGCCGCCCGTGGCGCGACGGCCGCCGTGCTGGAGCTGCGGGACTGGCTGCGCGATGTGTACACGCCGGCGATCGAGGGCGCGCCCAACACGGTGGGCCGCGAGCGCTACGCCCGCTGGGCCCGCTACTTCAACGGCATCGATCTCGACCTGGACGAGGCGTACGCCTACGGTTGGTCCGAGTACCACCGGCTGCTCGGCGAGATGAAGAAGGAGGCCGAGAAGATCCTGCCGGGCGCCGCGACGCCATGGGTGGCGCTGGCGCACCTCGACGAGCACGGCAAGCACATCGAGGGCGTCGACGAGGTCCGCGAGTGGCTCCAGGGCCTGATGGACGAGGCGATCGAGAAGCTGGACGGCACGCACTTCGAACTCGCCGAGCCCGTGCGGAAGGTGGAGTCGTGCATCGCCCCGCCCGGTGGTGCCGCGGCGCCGTACTACACGGGCCCTTCGGAGGACTTCTCGCGTCCGGGCCGCACCTGGCTGCCGACGATGGGCCAGACCCGCTTCCCGGTCTACGACCTGGTCTCGACCTGGTACCACGAGGGCGTGCCGGGCCATCACCTCCAGCTCGCGCAGTGGACGTACATCGCCGGGAGCCTCTCCCGCTACCAGGCCACCATCGGCATGGTGAGCGCCAACGCCGAGGGCTGGGCTCTGTACGCGGAGCGGCTCATGGACGAGCTGGGCTTCCTCACCGACCCGGAGCAGCGGCTCGGTTACCTCGACGCGCAGATGATGCGGGCGGCCCGGGTCATCGTCGACATCGGCATGCACCTGGAGCTGGAGATCCCGGCCGACTCCCCGTTCCACCCGGGCGAGCGCTGGACTCCGGAGCTGGCCCAGGAGTTCTTCGGCGCGCACAGCAGCCGTCCGGCGGACTTCGTGGAGAGCGAGCTGACCCGGTATCTGACGATTCCGGGCCAGGCCATCGGCTACAAGCTCGGCGAACGGGCGTGGCTGCTCGGCCGCGACAGGGCGCGCGAGCGGCGGGGCGACGCCTTCGACCTCAAGGCGTGGCACATGGCGGCCCTGTCCCAGGGTTCGCTGGGCCTGGACGACCTGGTGGACGAGCTGGCCCGGCTCTGACCAGGCGCGCTCACCCGGCGCCCTGCCTCAACGCCGGAACCCGCCCTCGGAGTTGATGACCTCACCGGTGATCCAGCCCGCCTCGTCCGTCGCCAGCCAGGCGATCAGGCGGGCCGGGTCGTCGGGCATGCCCCACTGGCCGGCCGGGAAGCGGGCCGCCACGGCCTCGTACGCCTCGCCGGTCAGGTAGTCCGTGTCCACGGGGCCGGGGTTGACGGTGTTCACCGTGATCCCCTGTTCGGCGAGCGTGGTGGACAGGGACCGGGTGATCGAGGCGAGGGCGCCCTTCTGGAGGGCGTAGGCGATCTCGCCGGGCATGCCGCCCGCGATGTCCTGGCCGGACGTCATCATCACGACGCGGCCGCCGGGGCCGGCCGGCCTCAGCCGGGCGTGGGCCTGGACGAGCAGCAGCACCGAGCGGGTGTCGACCGCCCAGTGCTGGTCGAGCATCGCGGCGTCGATCTGGTCGAGGGTGCCGTCGGAGCCGCTGACCGCGTGGTTGGCGACCAGGATGTCGAGCCGTCCGCCCAGAGCCGCGGCGGCCGTGGCGATCAGTTCGGCGGGTGCGGCCGGGTCGGAGAGGTTACCGGGACCCGCGAGGACCTGGCCATCGGGGTCGCCGAGCGCCTCACGCACGGAGGCGACGACGTCCTCGGGACGGTCGGCCCCCCAGGGCATGGCGGCGTCATGCGGCACATGGTGATGCAGATAGACGCTCGCCCCGTACGCGGCGAGCCGCCGGGCCACGGCATGTCCGATGCCGGCACGTCTGCTGGCCCCGGTCACCAGGGCGGTGCGCCCGCGCAGGGGCAGGGGGTCGCGGCGCAGGGCTTCGGGGGCGGGGTGCGGGAGTCGGGGCATGGCAGATCATGATGGCGAACGGCCGGGTGTAGGCGCACCCGGTTATCGGGTCATGCTGCCGGCCCGCGAACTCCGCGGGTCAGTGCGGCAGCCGTCTGAGTTGCACGAGCCCCAGCCAGGTCTCCGGCCCGGGCTGCACCTGGGCGGCGCGGACCGCGTACGCCCCCGGCTCCAGGTCCACCCGCAGATGCTCGGTCCGTTCCGTCTCCCGTCCCGGCCAGGCCGAGTCGAACAGGACCACCGCTCCCGGCACCTTCCAGCGCACCTCCTGGGCCCAGTCCGCCGTGGCCAGGGCGGCCGGAACCCGGGCCAGCACCTCCTCCTCCGAGTCGGCCGCGCACCACCGTACGAAGATGGCGTGGTCGGGCAGGTACGAGGTGGACGCGGGCTCGTCACCGAACACCAGCGCCGCGCTGTCCCCGACGGGCAGGAGCCCCACGAACCCGTCGACCTCGCAGGCCCGGTCGTAGTCGGACGCCGTCTCGTCGCCGTCGGCGCCCGCCCAGAACGGCAGCACCGTCTCCGGCACCGCTATCAGGGGGCCGCCGCCCGACTCCACCCACTCCACCGCGCCCGGTTCCGCGTATCGCACCATGGCAGCAGAACCTACACGCACACGGACCTCACAGGTTCACCGTGACCGACTCCCGCCTCAGCAACCGCAGTTGTCCGACGCCAGCGGCGCGGTCAGCGGGTCGACGGGGGCGCTCTTACGGCGCTGCCAGGTCTCGTACTCGAAGCCCTCGCGTGCCCAGTACTCGAAGCCGCCGAGCATCTCCTTGACCTGGTAACCGAGTTCGGCGAGGGCGAGTGCGGCGCGGGTCGCGCCGTTGCAGCCCGGGCCCCAGCAGTACGTCACGACGGGCACGGACTTGTCGAGGAGCTGCTCGGCCTGCTCGGGAATGAGCGCGGTGGGGAGGTGGATCGCGCCCGGGATGTGGCCCTGGTCCCAGGACTCGGTGGAACGGGAGTCCACGACGACGAACCCGGGGTCGCCGCCGGAGGCGAGGGCGGCGGCGACGTCGGAGACGTCCGCGTGGAAGGCGAGGCTCGCCCGGAAGTAGGCGGCGGCCTCGGCCGGGGCGGCGGGGGCGACGCGGAGGACGGGGTTGGCGGTGGTGGCTGCGGTAATCGTCATGATCAGAAATCTACGGCCGGTGCTCCAGCCACTGAAGGGACGATCCCCGGCACTCGGCTTGATCTGCCGGGGAATCACCTGCTACTTCTCCCCCATGACCGCGTTTTCCCCGGACGCCACCGACTGGCGCATCCTCGACGTCCTCCAGCGTGAAGGCCGCGCCAGCTTCGCCGAGTTGGCCCGTGCCGTCTCCATGTCCGCGAGCGCGGTCACGGAACGGGTGCGGCGGCTCGAGGATGCGGGCGTCATCCAGGGCTACGCGGCGGTGGTCGACCCCGAGCGGCTGGGGCTGCCGATCCTGGCCTTCGTGCGCCTCCGGTACCCCAACGGCAACTACAAGCCCTTCCACGACCTGGTCGCCGCCACGCCGGAGATCCTGGAGGCCCACCACGTCACCGGCGACGACTGCTTCGTCATCAAGGTCGCGGCGCGCTCGATGCGGCACCTGGAGGTCGTGTCCGGCAAGATCGGCACGCTGGGTTCGGTGACGACGAGTGTCGTCTACTCGTCACCACTGCCCCGCCGGGCGCTTGGACAGTGAGTCCCCCCGTAACGGGGGTACGAAGAGCCCCTCGGAGTGGTCTCCGAGGGGCTTCATTACGCGGGGTGGGCGACTGCGGGAGTCTGCCTCGGCCGCAGTGGCTTGCTGATCGCTGGGCTTTTCGACGCTGTTGCGGCGCGGCACCAGGTGAACGGGGGCGTTGGCGGCTGCTTGCTCGAACTGTGGCGGCAGGCTGGTCGTGGAGGCGGATGAGTGGGAGGCCGATGCGTTGGATGTCCGCAGGCGACTGATGTGATCGAGGACGAGCAGTAGCAGCCGACCGGGCTTGTCCACCCTGCGGTGGGTGCGCAGATCAGCGGCCGTCAGATTGCGGTGATGTGGCCGGTTGCGCGACTGCCGGTAAGAAGCCGAGCTGCCGACCCTGGCCACCGGGGCCTTGGCCCCGCTCGCCGCGCGTCGCATCCGGGTGGAGAAGGACGACCGGCGCCAACTGGCGAGCGTGGTCAGGCCGGTGACGGTCACCCGGTGCGCGCTGCACGCCCTGGGGCCTGCCCAACTGCTATACGGCCGCCCAGGCGCTGGGGTTGCCGCGCGAGGGGCACAGCCTGGGACTGCGTCGACGGCGCCCCAGGGGCGATCGGACGCCGCTGCGGGACGCGAGCGGTCGGCAAACACCAGGCCGAACAACTCGTGCGGGCGCCCGCGGTGGACATATCTGCCTTCCGGACCGCCCGCGCCCATGCTCCGGCGGCGAACACGCGCTGCTGGTGCTCAGTGTCGACGTCAAGGTGGATCGTGATGCTTCCGGGTCACAATGCGGAAGGCGACACGCAAGGCAACACAGCGCGCGACCCGCACTTCCGCACCCGTCTGTCCGCCGGGGAGGAGACCTGCCGCAAGCGGATGGCCACGCTGGCCGCCGCCTCGTCGGGGCGAGTCCCGACGAGGACTCCGTACGCGCCCACCCCCACGGCTGACTGTCACGCCGAGCCCCTCCCGGACGGCTCCGGGAGGGGCTCGGTACAGTCCGGCACAGTCGGCCGCCTACTGGCCGCCGCCGAGTTGCTGCTCCAGATTGCGGACCCGCTGCACCACACCCGGCTTGACCCGGCGACTCTCCAGGGTCCGGGCGAGACCGCCCACCAGCTGCGCGGCGGGCTCGCTCTTGCCCTGCTGGTCGAGCGACCGGGCGATGTGCTCGATGTTGCGGGTCAGACGGATGTGGCCGAACGTCTCGGCGGCGGCGTTCAGGTCTCCGTACGCCTGCTCGGCGCGCTGCCACCCCGACTCGGTGTCGGCCGTCGTGAGGTCCACGCGCGGGCCCATGGCGTCGCCACCACCCTGCATGACCTTGCCAGGGACGGTCTCCGCCAGTGCCAGGCAGGCGGCGGCGTGCTTGGCGACGGCCTCGTCGGGAATTCGGTCCACGACCTCGCGCAGCACGTCGTTGGCTCCGTACAGCACCCGGCTTCCGCCCAGCGCCAGCACGCGTCCCACGGTGTCCGTGCAGACGTCGTCCGCCAGTCGCTCTTGTTCACGGCTGGCCGGGTGCTCCACCCGGAGCGTGAGCGGCACGGCCATGACCTGTCCTGCCGGGGTGCCGGCGACGGAGGCCGCTGCTCCGCCGGTGGTCGTGCGCAGCGCGGCGTACACGCGGTACGTGCCCGGTTCGGCGATCTGCCAGCCGCCGAGTCCGGAGCTGAGGGGGATCTGCTCGTAGAGTGCCTCACCGGGCTGCAGCACGACGGGTTCGGGACGCATGCAGTACTTCATGTACGGGCGGTGCATCCGCGCCTCGGTCTCCCCCTCGCGCTGGATGACGATGCCGAGGTCGTCGCCCATCAGCTTGTTGCGGTCGACCATCACCGGGTCGGTGGAGGTGTTGGCCAGCTTCAGCTCGCCGATCACCGGCTCGAGCATGCCGTAGCGATACGCGCCCTCGTGGTCGGGATTGCGGCTGACGCGGAGCGAAAGCGTCAGGGGGCTGGGGGCGGAGTACTGGCGGACCTGCTCGAAGGCGTGGTGGTCGAACCAGGGGATGTTGCCCATCTGGACGAACCGCTCGGTGCGTGCCGCAGGAAGCGCAGCTCGATGGCACGGAGATCCGTGTGCGACGCCCGGCCGCAGGCCGCAAGGACCGGGACAAGTTCGTCTCCGGCAAGAGCAAGCAGAACGCCCGTGAAGGCCATGGTCCTCACGGACGACGAAGGGCGGCTGCTGTACTGCAGCCCGGTCCGGCCGGGCAGTTGCGCCGACATCGCCCAGGCCCGGCAGCTGGGACGGGTCAAGCTCCTGGCCGACGGCCCGTTCATGGAGATCCTCGCGGACGCCGGCTATCAGGGCATGGGCGCGCAGACCGGCGGACGGGTGGTGACACCGCCCCGTCGCAAGTTCAAGAAGAACGCCCCCGCCTGGTACGAAGAGCTGCACGAGCTCCAGCGCAAAGCACACGCTTCACGGCGTATCCGCGTCGAGCATGGCATCGCGCACTTGAAGAACTGGCGGGCTCTTGCCCGCCATCTTGGCCGTCACGCGCACATGAGCGACATCGTCCAAGCCGTCGCTGGACTGCTCTCACACCAGCAGAACGCCGCTCTCCCCCGCGGCGTTCAAGCGTGACCACTGTCAGGACCGCAACTGTCGACGAGCCACGGCCAACCGTGCACGAGGTCCGTAAGGGCTGTCCCGTAAATCCCCGGTGGATCAACGCGCGGCATCAGATGCGGTGCATCGCAAGGCGGAGGGTCTCGTCCTCATGCTGGGCATGTTCGGGCGATCCGACAACGCGGCGAGGTGCCGTAGCTGTCGTCGCGCGCCCTCCGGCGGTGTCCCCTCCCGTGCTGCCGCCGTCGCCCCGGTCCACTCCGCCGCCCGGCCCCGCTCGCCGCGCCGGTTCGTGACCGCCGCCCTACGCTCGGGGCATGCAACGCCGCCCGATGCACATGTCTGCCGAGGCCCAGGCCGCTCTGCGCACCGCGCTGGAGGAACTCCGCGCGGAGCTGAAGGTCCCCCTGCGCTTCCCCAAGCGCGTACTAAAAGCGGCCGACAAGGCCACGGGTGAGGCGCGCTTGCCCGACAAGGACGCCACCCACCTGCCGTTCTTCACGATCGATCCGCCGACCTCGAAGGACCTCGACCAGGCCATGCACCTGGAACGGCGGCCCGGTGGCGGCTACCGCGTGTACTACGCCATCGCGGACGTGGCGACCTTCGTCAGGGCGGGCAGCCCTCTGGACATCGAGGCGCACGACAGGATCGAAACGCTGTACTTCCCCGACCTCAAGGTGCCCCTGCACCCGCCCGTCCTCTCCGAGGGCGCGGCCAGCCTGCTGCCGAACAAGGACCGCCCCGCCCTGTTGTGGCAGCACGACCTCGACGCCCACGGCAATCTGACCGACTCGTCCGTGAGCCGGGCCATGATCCGAAGTCGGGCCCAGCTCGACTACGCCGGCGCCCAGCAGGCCATCGAGAACGGCACCGCGGAGGAGTCCCTCGCCCTGCTGCGCGAGATCGGCGAGCTGCGGGAGGCCGTCGAAATCGCGCGCGGCGGCATCTCGGTGAATCTGCCGGACCAGGAGGTCACCCTCGAGGACGGATCGTTCCGGCTGCGCTACGTGGCGACGCTGCCGGTCGAGGGCTGGAACGAGCAGATCTCCCTCATGACCGGGATGTCCGCGGCCCAGATCATGCTCGACACGGGTACCGGCATCCTGCGGACCCAAAAGGAGCAGGCCGATCAGAACGTGATCAAGCGCCTGCACGACATCGCGAAGGCCCTGGGCATCGTCTGGCGGCCCGGCATCTCGTACGCCACGCTGGTCCGCAAGCTCGATCCCCAGAACCAGCAGCACATGGCCTTCCTCACTGAGGCCACGAGCACAATGCTCAAGGCGGAGTACACCGTCTTCCGCGACAACCAGAAGCCGGCGTACACGATGCACGCAGCGATCGCGGCCCCGTACACCCATTGCACGGCTCCGCTGCGGCGCCTGGTCGACCGGTACACCGGTGAGCTGTGCGTCATGGCGTGCGCGGACAAGGCCCCGCCGAACTGGGTGCTCGACGCCCTGTCCTGCATCCCGTGCGACACGGCACGGGGGAAGGGCGGCCTGGCGAACCGGCAGACCATGGACCTGGCCGAGGCCGCGGTGCTCAAGGATCGCGTGGGCGAGGTGTTCGACGCCACGGTCATCGACACTGACGCGGAGCGGGGCAGGCCGCGCGAGGGCAAAGTGTTCCTGGCCGACCCCGCCGTGCTGGCCAAGGTCGTCTCGACCAACGGCCTGGATCTCCAGCTCGGATCCAGCATCAGGGCCAGGCTCAAGCAGGCGAACCCCGCCGCGGACGAGGACAAGGTCCTCTTCACCGTGCCCTAAGGGGTGTGTTGCACAAGGCCGTGAGCTGGGCATCTCCCTTGTACGGCCGGAGTGTTAAGGGCTGAGCGGGTGTGGGCGGAGACGTTCACCGGGCTGCGTGTGACGCAGTTTTCGGGTCTGTTGAAGGTGGTCCGGGAGCGGGGCGGCAACGGCACCCTCCGGGGTCGGCCGTGGTCGTTGCCGCTGGCCGAGCGAGTGCTGATGGTCGCGGTGTACTACCGCACCAACCTGACTATGCGGCAGCTGGGCCCGCTGTTCGGCGTCTCCTCGTCCACGGTGTGCCGGGTCATCCAGCGTCTGGGACCGCTGCTCGCGCTCGAACCCGTCTCCCGGCCGGCCGATGCCGCAGACCGGCTTTGGATCGTTGACGGCACGCTGGTCCCGGTCCGCGACCGGAGGGTGGGCGCGTCCTCGCGTAACTACCGGTTCTCGGCGAATGTGCAGGTCATCGTGGACGCGGACACCCGGCTCGTGGTCGCCGCGGCCCGTCCGCTGCCGGGCACCACCGCGGACGAGCACGCCTGGCGTCGCTCCGGCCTGGCAGCGCACTGCGCGGATGTGACGGTGCTCGGTGACGGCGCCTACCTCAACACCGGCCTGATCGTCCCGCACCGCAAACGCTCCGGACGCCCACTGCTCAACGGCGAAGAAGAGGACAACGCGGAGCACCGCAAGGTCCGCGCCCGCGTGGAGCACGTGATCGGACGGATGAAGAACTACAAGATCCTCCGCGACCGCCGGCAGCGCGGCGACGGCCTCCACCACGTCGTACAAGCCGTCGCCCGCATGCACAACCTCGCCCTCGCCGTATGAACCACACACGCCCACAACCCAGCTCAGGCCGCCTGATCACGGCCTTGCGCAACACCCTTTAGCCGCAATGTCATAAGGCTGAATGGGCTGAGATCTGAGGCGGTCACCTGCAGTCCTTCTTCATAGTTCTAGATTGCCGACCAACAGGTTGCCCCAAGGTCACCACTTTGTTGCTCCAGGAACAATTGAGCTTGCAAGTCGCCGGGATGGGGCTCGCACTCACGCTTGGCTCTCAGAGTCTGTCGCACATCGCACATCAGGGGCAATACGACAACTTGAGAGCGCAGCAGCGCCCCTGCGAGCATTTGTTCAGGCTTCACCTTTTCCATCGCAGGACACGTCCGGATCGCACGACTACACTGAACCTGTGGTGTTTCCGGCTAGGTCCGGAAGCGTGAGTGAATCGGCGGCTCGGCGCCATGCAGGATCAGCCTCTTCCACAGGCAGCCGCGCTGGCCGGTGTTGCGGATGGTTCAGCTCAGGACACGCAGAAGCGTCTTCATACTGAGGGAATTTACGGCCAAGATTCAACAGGGCGCCGTGATTACCATCGCCAACAAGGAGGGGGTTTCCTCGTCCTCCGAACTCTGCGAAAGGCGGTCTATTCGGAAGTTGGCGAAGCTGGACATATGTTTGGTGATTCATGGAACGTCGATTTTATACTGCAGAAATAACGGAATCGAGGAGAGTCATGAGCGCCGAGCAGCCGCAGGATCCTCAGTACAGGCCTCCGCAATATCAGCACCCTCCAGAGTACCAGCCGCAACCTAACACCAGCGGCAAGGCGGTGGCCTCCATGGTCACCGGAATCATCTCTCTCGTAGTGCCATTTGTCGGCATCATTACAGGGCCTCTTGCCGTCGTGCTGGCCGCCAGGGCGCGCAGTGAGATTCGACAAAGCGGAGAAAAGGGCGACGGGTTGGCCATCACCGGGCTCGTGACTGGCATCATTGGCTGTGTTGGCTACGGCATATTCGTGCTACTACTCATCATTGGTGCGATTGCCGGTGCAACAGCAGCTGCGTGAAGGCCGGGGTACGGATCGACTACGACTGCCTCAAAGTTGACTGCCCAAGAGGGCCTATTCTGCAACTTGGCGAGGTTTCGAAGTGAGCAGGGACTCGGCTCCAGTTTGGGCCAGCAGGAAGATTCTCACCGAAGAAGCTTGCTCCACATCTGACCCTGGGTTTTTCCGGGACCTATTGGATGTGCGTTTCCGCAGGCTGACCACCCCTCAAATTATTCAGTTCACCTACACTCTCTTCTTGACTCTAAACGCCGTCCTGTCATGTGCTCTAATTGTCGCCGGGGTGGTCGTCGCCGCAATCTGGGACCAGTACATACTCATACCGGCGGCTATTATCGCATGCCCGCTTTACTGCATTTTTTCCACTTTCCTCTTTCGGGTGGTCATGGAACGCATCCTTGTGCTCTTTCGAATTTACGAAGAATACCAGCGGGCCAGTGGGCAGGCCCAGCAGAATGCGCACGTAGGGGTGTCACCGGATATTTGCCGAAATACGGGGAAAGTCGTACCGCTGAGGCCGGGTAAGCCCAAAAAGCCGAGCTAATCTTCTGGTCTGGAATCCCAGTCGACTGCGAATCTTGCCCTCCCGAAGCCTCACATTTCGCGTAGCTCTCAATCTCAGCGGTTTTGGAGGACTCCCTTGGCTATTTCCTCGAACGACGGAGGCGGACGACCGAAGCGGAGCACTGGTACCGGGCGGCCGTTGCCAGCGGCCGACCTTACGCGCGCCGCGGCCTGACTTCGTTACTGATCAAGCAGGAGCGTCTGGAGGAGGCCCCGAAGTGTCTGAGGCAGGAAGCGGAAGCAGGCATCTGGGGAGTCTGGGAGAGCGCCGGATGACTGGCCTACCTTCTCGACAAGCTCGGCCGGGCGGGGGAAGCCGCCGACTGGCGCAGGCGGGCTGAGGCGCCACCCGAGCACGAGGGACCACTCCCACGGGGAACTGGCCCGGAACTGGTGGCAATCACCGCGACGGCGCTCGTCACCACCCCCGTCGTGCCGTTCATCCAGACCCTCGCATCCAAGATCGCCGAGGAGGCATACGGCCAGGCCAGGCAGCTCGTCCGACGCCCGCTGCAGCGGTAACCCCCTGCGGCGAGAGTTCGACCCGAAAGGCTGAAGGCCACGGTGTCCACGGAGTCCACGGACGGATCCTGCACTGTTCGGTGTCCATGCTACGGCTCACGATCGGGCCCAGTGATCACTCGTCGAACGCCCGACATCACTCCTGAAATCTCAGTGGGTATTGCTGAGCCCTGGGATCACGAATTGAAAACGCTCCCTCGCTCAGTGCCCCCACTGCCGCAACACCGACCCCGACCTCCCCTTCACCACCTCCAACTGCGCATGAATCCGCCGCCGCAGATCGGCGACATGGCTGACGATCCCGACGCTGCGGTCCCGCTCGCGCAGTGAGTCCAGGACGTCGAGCACCTCGTCCAGCGTCTGGTCGTCGAGGCTGCCGAAGCCCTCGTCGATGAAGAGCGTGTCGAGGCGGACCCCGCCGGCCTCGTCGGTGACGACGTCCGCGAGGCCGAGGGCGAGGGCGAGCGAGGCGAAGAACGTCTCGCCGCCCGACAGGGTCGCCGTGTCCCGTTCGCGACCGGTCCAGGCATCGACCACATGCAGCCCGAGACCGCTGCGGCCACGGCCCGCGCGGTCGTCGGAGTGGACCAGGGTGTAGCGGCCGGAGGACATGCGCCGCAGCCGAACGGTCGCGGCCGCGGCGACCTGTTCGAGGCGTGCGGCGAGCACGTACGACTCCAGGCGCATCTTGCGTTCGTTGTCCGCCGAGGTGCCCGCCGTGAGCCCGGCGAGGCGGGCCACGCGGTCGTACTCCTCGCGCAGCGGAGCGAGTTGGCGTACGGCGACGGCCGCTCGGGTGGACAGCCGGTCGAGTTCGGTGCAGCGCCGGGCGGCCGCGTCGCGCGCGGAGGCGGCGTCGCGGGCACGCTGGGCGGCGAGGGAAGCGGTGCGCTCCGCGGACTCCACGTCGGCGGTCGGCTGCTGGGCGGCGGCCGCGGTGTCGGCCTCGGCCAGGACGGCGCGTACCGCCGCCTCCTCGGACTGCCAGGCGTCCAGGCGTCGTTGCAGCTCGCGGTGGGCGGTGTCGTCGAGGAGGGCGGCGGCCGCGGCCTGCGGGGTGTCGAAGCCCGCGCGGAAGGCGGCGTCGGCCAGGCGGGCGTCGGCGTCCTTGAGCCGCTGGGCGGTGTCCTCGGCGGCGCGCGCGGTGTCGGCGGCCTCGGTGAGCAGCGCGACCTGGCGCTCCAGTTGCGCGGCCCGTGCGGCCACGCTGTCGGCGGTGCCGCGCGCCTGGGCCAACTCCGTTTCCAGGGCCGTCTTCTCGCGGTCCAGCCGCTCGCGGTGGCCGACCCGGGCGGCGGCCCGGACCGCCGCCTGCTGCTGGGCCGCGGTGCGCTGCTCGTGTTCCGCCTCGGCCCGCCGCAACTCCTCGTGTGCGGCGTGCAGTGCCGAGGCGTCCCTGCGGGCCTGCGTGTACAGCCGCTCCAACTGGTCGGCCTCTTCCGCGAGCCGGCCCGTCGGCAGATCACCGGCCTCGGCGGTGGCGGCGGCCAGGGCTTCCCGTACGACGCCCAGGCGCCGTTCGCTCTCCGTGTGCCGTTCCTCCGCCTGCTGGTAGGCGGCCAGCGCACGCTCCTCCGCCTCCCGGTCGACGTGTCCGGCGTCCTTGCGGGCCGGGGCGGGGTGCTCGGTCGCACCGCAGACGGCACAGGGTGCGCCGTCCTGGAGCTGCGCGGCGAGTTCGGCGGCGATGCCGTTCAGACGCTGTTCCTTGACGTCCAGCCAGTGCGCCTTGGCCTCGAGTGCCTGCTGCTGGGCGTGAGCGGCCTGTTCGGCGGCCGTGTCCGTGTCGCGGGCCAGTTGGTCGCGCAGCCGGGCCGCGGCGAGCCGCTGCCGCGCGGGCTCGCGCTGCACGGCCAGTTGGTCGGCGCGGTGCGCGGCCTCCTGGGCGGACTCGATCCGGGTCTGCAGTCCGGCCCGGGTCGCCTCCCATCCGGCGAGCCAGGCTTCGGCCTCCAGTCGGACCTCGTCGTCCGCCCGTTCCTGACGGTCCAACTGCGCGCGTTCCGCCAGGAGTTCACTCAGCCGTCGCTCACCCCGCCGGGCCGACTCGAGTCCGCCCAGTTCCTCGGCGAACCGCCGCGCGGCGGCCGCCAGCCCGGCGGCGCCGGAGTCGGTGAAGGTGTGCGCGGCCTGGGCAGGCGCGTGCCCTTCGGGGAAGGTGTCCGGTGTCCGGGAGGAGGCGGGCGCCCCGGCGGCCCCGGACCGGTCATCGGCGAGAACGTCCTGCGGCCGGAAGGCCCCTGGCCCGTCCGGTGAATCGCCTCCGGGCCCGGCCCCCGCACCGCCGCCCGGCCCAACTCCCGCACCTCCTCCCCCGAGGGCATCCCGCAGTAGCGCAAGCGCGCGTGCCTGCGCCTCGGCGGCCCGCCGGTGCTCCGCGTCGGCGGCCTCCCGCAGCTCCAGTGCCGGTGCCACAGTCTCCGCCTTGCGGGCCCGCTCCATGCGTGCCTGCGCCTCGCGGTGGGCGTCGGCCCGCTCCTCCAGCAGCCGGGCCCGCGCCTGTGCCTCGGCGAACCGCCGCTGCAGGCGGGCCACCTCGCGTACGTCGGCGAGGGTGCGGTCGGCGGCGGCCTGGGCGGACTCGGCGGCAAGGAGGTGGCAGTGGGCGACGGTCAGCTGTTCGCGCGCGGTGCTGCGGGCGACGGCGGCGGCACCCAGGATGGCCTCGGCCAGCCCCGGCTCGCCCGGTGCCAGCTCCGGCAGCTCCATCACGCTGCCCGCCGCCTGCTGCATGCGGTGCGCGTCGGCCAGCAGCGCGGCGTCGCCGTCCCGCACCTGGGCCTCGGCCGCCCGTCGCCGCTCGGCGAGGCGCTTCTCGACCTCGGCGAAGCGGTGGGTGTCGAAGAGGCGGCCCAGCAGCTTGCCGCGGGCCTCGGCGTCGGCGCGCAGGAAGCGCGCGAAGTCGCCCTGCGGCAGCAGCACGACCTGGCAGAACTGCTCACGGCTCATGCCGAGCAGCTGGGTGATCTCCTCGCCGATCTCCTGGTGCGAGCGGCTGAGGTCCTTCCAGGCCCCGGCCCGCGCGTCGTACTCGCGCAGCCAGCTCTGCGCCTTGTCGAGCGTCGTACCCGAGCCGCGCTTCTTCGGGCGCTCCCAGGGCGGTTGCCGGGTGACCTCCAACCGGCGCCCGGCGACGGTGAGTTCGAGGCGGACCTCGGTGCGTGTGCCGGGCGCGGCGTGGTCGCTGCGCAGGGTCATGCCCTGTCCGCTCTGCCGGGCGCCCGGCACGGAGCCGTAGAGCGCGTAGCAGACGGCGTCCAGGACGGAGGTCTTGCCGGCGCCGGTGGGGCCGTGCAGCAGGAAGAGCCCGGCGGTCGACAGCGCGTCGAAGTCGACGCTCTGGGAACCGCCGAACGGCCCGAACGCCGTCACGTCGAGGCGATGCAGCCTCACCGCGCCACCTCCCGCACCGCCTCGTCGGCCCGCACCGCGTCGAACGCGTCCCGCAGCACGCCCTGTTCGCGCTCGTCCGGCCCGGCCCCGCGCACATGCGCGACGAAGTCCTCCGCGATCTCCTGGTCGCTCCTGCCCGCGAGCCGCCGCGCATAGGACACCTCGGGATCGTCCGGCGCCCGCTCGGGGGCGAAGACGAGGCTGAGGGTGTGCGGGAAGCGCTCGGCGAGTCGGGCCATCGGGTCCGAGGGGCGCACCGCGTCCGTGAGCGTCGCCTCGACCCACGACTCCTCGTGCCTCGCCAGCCCGGGATCGGCGAGCAGTTCCTCCAGCGTTCCCCGGAGTCGGGCGAGCGCGCGCGGCACCGGACAGTCCACGCGCTCCGCGGTGAGCGCGCCGTCGCCGTCCAGGTCGACGAGCCACATGGTCTTGCGGTGACCGGCCTCCGAGAAGGAGTACGGCAGCGGCGAGCCCGAGTAGCGGACCCGGTCGGTGATGGTCTGGCAGCCGTGCAGATGGCCCAGCGCCGCGTAGTCGACGCCGTCGAAGACCCCGGCGGGCACCGCGGCCACCCCGCCGACGGTGATGTCCCGCTCGCTGTCGCTGGCCTCGCCTCCGGTGACGAAGGCGTGCGCGAGGACGACGGACCGGGTGCCCGGCGCGCGCGTCGCCAGGTCCGAGCGGACCCGGCGCATGGCGGCGGCGAGCACGGCCTCGTGGCCCGTCTTCTCCACCCCGAACTCGTCTTTCACCAACGCGGGTTCGAGATACGGCAACCCGTAGAAGGCGACGTCACCGTGGGCATCGGTCAGGATCACCGGCATGCCCGCCGCCGAGGCGTCGGTGCACAGGTGGATGCCCGCACGCTCCATGAGCCCGGCGCCGACGCCCAGTCTGCGCGCGGAGTCGTGGTTCCCGGAGATCATCACCGTCGGCACGCCCAGCTCGGCGAGGCTGTGCAGGGTGTAGTCGAACAGTTCGACCGCGGCGAGCGGCGGCACCGCCCGGTCGTACACGTCTCCCGACACGACCACTGCGTCGACACCCCGCTCGCGCACGGTCGCGACGAGTTGGCGGATGAACTCGTTCTGGGCGTCGAGCATGTTCACCCGGTGGAACGCCCGGCCGAGATGCCAGTCGGAAGTGTGCAGCAGCCTCATGATCCCCGAGACTAACGGCCGGGTCTGACAGCACGAGCGGTTACTCCCGTATCGCCCCGTCATGAACGTTCCCGCACCCGCCCCTTAACGGGTCGACTTGATCCGCTATGCCGTGCATGCCCGATAAGAGATGGTTCAGTGCCTGGCCAACTGGTCGGCCAGCCGGCGCGCCTGCGTGAGCAGTGTGCCGTAGCTCGCCAGCGCGTCGGGGTCGTCGGGCACCGCGGCATGGAGCCGCTGCCGCAGATCGTCCAGAGCGCGGACCATGTCATCGACCACCTCTCGCAGCTCCTGGTCGGCGTGCTGGTCGTGACCGCCCGGGGCGAACCGGCTGCGGGTGTAGAGCTGGATGGCGCGGGCACTGCCCCGCAGGAACTCCGCGTACCGCTCGGTGACCGGCGGTCCCGGGCGCGGTTGCCCGCGTTCGTCCTCGCACGCCTCCAGCAGCGCCCGGGTGACGCCCGCGGTGTGGACGGCCAGGTAGTCGAGCACGGTGACCGCGTCGTCGTAGTCCTGTCCGGGCGGCGAGACGGCGCGGCTGCGGCGCCGGGGATTGGCGCGCAGGCTCTCGCGGCTCCAGCCCACCGCAGCACGGGCCTGCTCCACCAGGCGGTAGAGCCGCAGGGCCCGCTCATGCAGGGAACCCGCCGTTCGGGCATCCCACTCGTCGGCGGCCAGCCGGTCGGCCACCGCGTCCAGGATCTCCTGCGCCTCGTGCGCCGCCTCCTCGAGCGCGGAGCGGGTGCTGCGCAGATAGACCGGAGGCCGGATCAGCGCGTTGACGGCGATGCCCACCACCGCGCCGAAGACCGCCTCCGCGATCCGGGCCGCCGACCCGGCGATCGTGACCGGTCCGCCGGTCAGTACGAACAAGGCACCCGTGGCAGCGTAGACGCCTTGGCTGCCCAGGCGCCGCCAGTTGCCCAGCAGTACCACGGCCGGCAGCACCAGGCCCATCGCCGCCATCGGGGAGTCCAGCATCAGCGCCACGCCGGTGGCCACCACCGTGCCCGTGGCGATCGCCGCCAGTTGCTGCAGCCCGTGCGCGATCGACCGGAACACCGTCGACTCCACCAGGACGACCGCGACCCACGGTGCGACGAAGGCCATCGGCATCTTCAGCCACCAGCCCGCCACCGCCCAGGCCACACAGGCCGCCAGCGCCGCCTTGGCGGCCTGTACCGACAGATCCCGTTCCCGGCCCGGCTGCGTCCATGCCCGCCGAGCCGCCCGTACGGCCGCCCCGACATGGCGCCGAGCACCCTGCACCGTCGCACGTGTCCCCTGCATGACGACCCAGGTGCCACGCCTGCCCCGATGAATGCCGCCCTTCTTCCCGCGACCGGGGCGGAAAAGGTCACACGTCGCCGTACGTCTGTCCGCTCACGCGTCCCCGTACGCCTCTCCCCCGAGCTCGAACCCGGCCGTCCCCGCCGTCACGTCCGCGAGCCACGCCCGGAACGTCTCCACCTCGGCGTCCGGCAGGCCGACCTCGATGGTGACCGCCTCTGCGTACCGCACGTCCCGTACCTCGCGCCCGGTCGACCGCAGGTCGTTCTGCACCTTGCCGGCGCGCTGGTGGTCGACGGTGACCGTGACCAGCCGGAAGCGGCGCCGGGTGAGCGTGCCGAGGGTGTCCAGGGCCTCGCCCACGGCTCCGCCGTACGCCCGGATGAGGCCGCCCGCGCCGAGCTTCACACCGCCGTAGTAGCGGGTGACGACCGCGACGACGTAGCGCATGTCGCGGCGCAGCAGCATCTGCAGCATGGGGACGCCGGCCGTGCCGCCCGGTTCGCCGTCGTCGCTGGCCTTCTGGACGGCGGCGTCGGCGCCGATGACGTAGGCCCAGCAGTTGTGTGTGGCGTCCGCGTGTTCCTTGCGGACGGCGGCGACGAACTCCTGGGCCTCCTGCTCGGTGGCGGCCGGGGCGAGCGCACAGATGAAGCGTGAGCGGTTGACCTCGGTCTCGTGCACGCCCGCGTGGGCGACTGTGCGGTACTCGTCCTGCATCGGGACAGCCTATGCCGCCGGCCAAGGACCCCAGCCCCCGGCCGCTGCTCGGCTCACTTCTTCCTGCCGCGCGCCACCATCACGTCCGTGAGCAGCGCCGTCCCGGGCGCGAGGGCCCGCCACGCGGCCCCGTGCCAAGCGAGTACGGCGATCGCCGACGTCGGGAACTTCGTGCTGACCTCGTCCAGCGTGTCGTCCAGACCGTCCCCGGCGAGTTCGAGGACGAGGTCCTCAAGGCCGGGGTTGTGCCCGACCAGCAGCAGCGTCTTGACCTCGGGAGGCACCTCGTGCACGACCGCCAGCAGGTCGGGCACGTCGGCCCCGTACAGCCGCCGGTCATGGCGCACCGGCGGCGGCGTGCCCCACTCGGCGGACGCCAGTTCCCAGGTCGCACGCGCGCGTGCCGCCGTCGAGCACAGCGCGAGGTCCGGCAGGCAGTCCGCGTCGGCGAGCATGCGGCCCGCGACGGGGGCGTCCCGCTGGCCGCGTGGGGCGAGGGGGCGTTCGTGGTCGGCGACTCCCTCGGGCCAGGCGGACTTGGCGTGCCGGAGGACGACCAGACGGCGCAGCGGTCCGGCTCCGATGCGGGCGGTCATGAGGGGGTTCCCAGGTCGTGGGTGAGGTCGAGGCCGAGGAGTCGGTCGGCGTAGGCGTACGTCTCGAAGCGGGCGCCGTCGGGCAGGTCCGAGGCGGTCTCCACCCAGCGCAGGACTCTCAGGACTCCGGGCACGTCCAGGTCGCCCTCCCATGCGGTGCGCAGCTCCGCCCGCACCTCGTCGGGGATGGGCCGCGACGGCCGCTGCGCCCAGGCGGCGACGGCACCGCGCCAGCGTGCGAGTGTGTCGTGGGCGTCGGCGAGGGCGGCAGTGTCGAGCCGCACCGGCACGTTTCTGCGCAGGGAGAGCAGCGCGAGGCGCAGGGCCGCGGGGTCGGCCTCCTCGGGGGGTGCCTCCGAGTGCACGGGCGCGACGGCGACCCGCACTCCGTCGGGCTCCGCGCCTCCCTCCCGTACGACGTGGATGACCTGCGCCTCGCCCAGTCCCGACGCGGCGTCCCGGCCGTCCTCGAAGGGCCGGATGCCCAGCGCCGCGGCGCCGGCCCGCAGCTCCGCCTGCTGCCGCTCCTCGTCGAGCAGCGCCCAGACCGGTGTGCCGCCGAGCTCCAGGGCGCGGACCAGGAGATCGGCGACCAGCAGGATCCGCAGGGCGGTGACGTCGAAGCCCTCCGTATGCGCCTCGATCCGGGTCAGGCCCCGGCGGGCGGGGGCGGCGTCGACGGGCTCGCCGGTTCGGGCGTCGGTGATGCGCAGCACGGAGCGAGCGTAGGCGGACGGGCCGTCCTCCGCAGCCATCCGGCCCGCTTTCCGGACATCGTGGCGGGCTTCCCTGCTGCCGGGAGTTCGCTGGTCATCCATGGTTGTACGGCCCACCCACACGCGCGGCGCGCATGTCGTACCCGGGCATCTCCACCCCCTGCCGTGCGGACTGCGCGGACTGCCCGCACGGTACTGCGCACCGGCCCGCCCGGACAGGAGTTCGGACCGGCTACCGGAGTTGTCTCTGTCCGACTGCGCGCAAGCCGTGGCTTCGGCCGCGCAGGGCCGCCGTGTACACGTCCGCCGTCGCCGCCGCGGCGGTGGCCCAGCCGAAGGACCGGGCATGCCGGACCGCTGCCTCGCTCATCCGTGCCGAGCGGGCGGGGTCGCCGGCGAAGCCGTACAGCGCCCGCGCGTAGTCCGCCGGGTCGTGTCCGGGTACGAGAACGCCGCTCGCCCCGTCCCGTACGGCCACCGGCAGGCCGCCGACCCGCGCGGCGATCACCGGGGTGCCGCAGGCCTGTGCCTCGACGGCGACCAGACCGAAGGACTCGCTGCGGGAGGGCATGACCAGGACGGACGCCGCCCGGTACCAGTCGGCGAGCCGGTCCTGGCCGACCGGCGGCCGGAACAGCACGACGTCATGGACGCCGAGGCGGGCCGCCAGTTTCTGCAGCCCTTCCGGCTCGGCGAGGCCGCTGCCGCTGGGCCCGCCCACGACGGG
Organism: Streptomyces bicolor; assembly: GCF_000719285.1. Taxonomy (GTDB): domain Bacteria; phylum Actinomycetota; class Actinomycetes; order Streptomycetales; family Streptomycetaceae; genus Streptomyces; species Streptomyces bicolor. The sequence goes on from NZ_JOFS01000026.1 coordinate 110,587, forward strand.
CACCAGGATCCGCTCACGCAGCCACGACCGCTCGTCCAGCAACCGCGCGACCGCACGCAGCAGTACATCCGGTGCCTTCAGCGGCTGTATGCGGCCCACGAACAGCGGTATCAGCGCGTCCTGCGGGAGGCCGAGGCGGGACCGGGCGGCGGCCCGGCCGGCCTCGACACCCCGGGGGTCGGGGCGGAAGCGCTCCAGGTCGACACCGGGGTGGACGACGGCGACCCGGCCGGTGTCGGCGTCGTAGTGGCGGAGCAGTTCCTGCGCTTCGTTCTCGGTGTTCGCTATCAACCGGTCGGCGGCCCGTACGACTTGGGTCTCGCCGAGCAGGCGGGCCGCGGGCTCGGGGGTGTCGCCCTCGGCCTGCGAGGCGTTCTTGACCTTGGCCATGGTGTGCATGGCGTGGACGAGCGGGACGCCCCTGCGCTCGGCGGCTAGCCGGCCGACGTGGCCGGAGAGCCAGTAGTGGGAGTGGACCAGGTCGTAGTGGCCGGGGTGGTGGTCGGCCCAGACCTGCGTCACGCCGTGTGTGAAGGCGCTGAGCTGGGCCGGGAGGTCCTCCTTGGCCAGGCCCTCGTAGGGTCCGGCGGCCACGTGCCGTACCAGGACGCCGGGCGCGAGTTCGACGCTGGGCGGGAGTTGGGCGGACGTGGCCCGGGTGAAGATCTCCACCTCGATGTCGATGGCGGCGAGGCGCTTGGCCAGCTCGACGATGTAGACGTTCATGCCGCCGGCGTCGCCGGTGCCGGGCTGGTGCAGCGGGGAAGTGTGCACGCTGAGCATCGCGACGCGGCGGGGGCGGCCGTGAGTACCGGGTGGCCGCGATCGGGGCGGGCCGACGAGGGTGTCGCCCTGGCCAGGGCTGCGCCGGACCGCTTCGAGCCGGGTCACGTACCGGCTCCCGCCGTTGCGCAGGCTCGCAGGTCGATGCGCTGCTCGCCCGCGTACACGTTCATGGAGCCGCCGCGCAGGAAGCCGACGAGCGTGAGTCCCGTCTCGGCCGCCAGGTCCACGGCGAGGGAGGACGGAGCCGAGACCGCCGCCAGCACCGGGATGCCGGCCATGACCGCCTTCTGCGCCAGCTCGAAGGAGGCACGTCCGGACACCAGCAGGATGGAGCGGGACAGCGGTAGTCCGCCGTTGCGCAGCGCGCGGCCGATCAGCTTGTCGACGGCGTTGTGCCGGCCGACGTCCTCACGCAGGTCCAGCAACTCGCCCTCGGGTGAGAACAGCCCGGCGGCATGCAGTCCACCGGTGCGGTCGAACACCCGTTGCGCGGCCCGGAGTCGGTCAGGCAGGCCAGCCAGCAGTTCCGGGGTGACCCTGACCCGGGGTGTGTCGGCGATCGGCCACCGTGTCGTGGTCCGTACGGCGTCCAGGCTTGCCTTGCCGCACAGGCCGCAGGACGACGTGGTGTACACGTTCCGCTCGAGCGTGATGTCGGGCAGCGGTACGCCGGGGGCGAGCCGTACGTCGACGACGTTGTACGTGTTCGAGCCGTCCTGTGTCGCGCCCGCGCAGTACACGATGTTCGCCACGTCCTCGGCCCGGCTCACCACGCCCTCGCTCACCAGGAATCCGGCGGCGAGCGCGAAGTCGTCGCCGGGTGTGCGCATGGTGATCGCCAGCGGCTTGCCGCCGAGCCGGATCTCCAGTGGCTCCTCCGCCACCAGTGTGTCCGGACGCGTGCTCGGCGCACCGTCCCGGATCCGCAGCACGCGCCGTCGCTCTGTGACCCGTCCCATGGCCTCACTCCCAGTTCTGTACGTGGACGTGACGCTCCGTCCGCCCCCTTCCTCCGTCCGTCTCCTCAGCACTCGATGACGTTGACGGCGAGGCCGCCGCGGGCGGTCTCCTTGTACTTGACCTTCATGTCGGCGCCGGTCTCCTTCATGGTCTTGATGACCTTGTCGAGGGAGACGTGGTGGCGGCCGTCGCCGCGCAGGGCCATGCGGGCGGCGGTGACGGCCTTCACCGCGGCCATGCCGTTGCGCTCGATGCAGGGGATCTGGACGAGGCCGCCGACCGGGTCGCAGGTGAGCCCGAGGTTGTGCTCCATGCCGATCTCGGCCGCGTTCTCGACCTGTTCGGGAGATCCGCCGAGCACCTCGGCGAGACCACCGGCGGCCATCGAGCAGGCCGAGCCGACCTCCCCCTGGCAGCCGACCTCGGCGCCGGAGATGGAGGCGTTCTCCTTGAAGAGCATGCCGATGGCGCCCGCCGCGAGCAGGAAGCGGACGATGCCGTCCTCGTCGGCGCCCGGCACGAAGTCGAGGAAGTACTGAAGGACGGCGGGGATGATGCCGGCCGCGCCGTTCGTCGGGGCGGTGACGACCCGGCCACCAGCCGCGTTCTCCTCGTTCACGGCCATCGCGTAGAGGGTCACCCATTCCATGGCACGGCCCGCCGGGTCGCCCTCGCTGCGCAGCGCGCGAGCCGCCGCCGCGGCCCGCCGACGGACCTTCAGACCGCCGGGGAGGATGCCCTCACGGCCCAGGCCCCGCCCGACACAGGCCTCCATGACCCGCCAGATCTCCAGCAGGCCGGCACGGATCTCCGCCTCGGTGCGCCAGGCCTTCTCGTTCTCCAGCATCAGTGCGGAGATCGACAGGCCCGTCTCCTTCGTCAGGCGCAGCAGTTCGTCGCCCGTGCGGAAGGGGTACTTCAGCACCGTGTCGTCCGGCTTGATGCGGTCCGCGCCGACCGCGTCCTCGTCGACGACGAAGCCGCCGCCCACGGAGTAGTACGTCTTCTCGAGCAGGGGCACGCCGTCGGCGTCGTACGCGAAGAGGATCATGCCGTTGGCGTGGTACGGCAGCGAGCGCCGACGGTGCAGCACCAGCTGGGTCGAGGCGTCGAAGTCGATCTCGTGGGCCGGACCGATCTCGGCACCGAGGAGGCGGATGCGCCCCGTGTGGCGGATCCGCTCGACGTCCAGGTCGGCCTGGGCGACGTCGACCGTGTGCGGCTCACAACCCTCCAGGCCGAGCAGCACCGCCTTCGGGGTGCCGTGGCCGTGACCGGTGGCACCGAGGGAGCCGAACAGCTCCGCCCGTACCGCGGCGGTCTGGGCGAGCACGCCGTCCCGCTTCAGCCGGGCGACGAACATCCCGGCGGCGCGCATCGGGCCGACCGTGTGCGAGCTGGACGGCCCGATGCCTATGGAGAACAGGTCGAAGACGCTGATTGCCACGCCATACTCCGTGGGATTGGAGGGCGTGCCGAACGGTCACGGCACGCCCCTGCGGGAGGGTGTCGGTTACAGGCCGGGGTACAGCGGGTGCTTGTCGGCCAGGGCCTTGACCCGGGCCTTCAGGGCCTCCGCGTCGTACGACGGCTTGAGCGTCTCGGCGATGACGTCGGCG
>NZ_JOFS01000027.1 GCF_000719285.1 Streptomyces bicolor
GAAAAGCGTTCCCAGAATCGCGCCAGCTGTTCGACGCCGTGGAAGAACGTCTCCTCGCTGGCAAGAACAGCGCCGTTGAGTGCGCCGATGCTCGTGCCGACGATCGCGGACACCTGCGCACCCATCTCCGCCATGCAGTCCAGGACGCCCAACTCGTAGGCACCTTTGGCCCGCCGCCAGCCAGGACCAGTCCGATACGCAAGGGGCAGTTTGGGGCTGGCGGTGTCTGGGGTGCGTCGGCGGGGCCGTACGGCGTGTCCTGGGTGAGTGAAGTCCGCGGGGCCAGTCAACAGGCGCTCTCACGTGCCCGCAGTCGGGATCTGCGCGATGCAGCTTCCGCGAACTGCTCCCTGACGAGCTGCCGCAGCAACTCCTCTGCGGTCAGGCTGGTGGCGACGTACCTACTGCCGTTACCGATGGCGCTGCGCAGCGCCGTCCTCGCTGCGGCGTCCGGGGCGACGCCCTGCATGCCGGTTACCAGCGCCGCCTTGCTCAGCGCGGTGGTCAACGGCCCGCGCACGCCCGCCAGTTCGACCCGTAGGCCTTCGCCCAGCAGCTCAGCCAGCATAATCCGGTGGTCGTCGCTGGGCAGATGGCGGGTAGCCGCGGCCAGCAGGTCGGCGACGGGTTTGACGCCGTCGAGGTGGACCATGCCGCTTGCCGAGCGCGGACGACCTTTACCTTTCGTCCGCAGCTCCGCACGTCGTTCGTATTTTCGAACGCGGTTCGTCGCTGCGGTCTGTCGCTTCGGTGTCGGCGTCGGAGTAGGTGGGGTCTTCTTGATGCCGGGCTGCGCTGGTGGCGTTCTGGGCCCGCGCTGGATGACTACCAGTCAGTCGCCCGTGCCGTTGACCGGCCGCCACCTGGCCATCCTGTGATGCCGGAGCCAGGCCGCGGCGGCGAGTCGGATCGCCGCCGCTCACGTGCCCAGGGCCGTCACAGCCCCACTGGCTGCCATTCCTGGTTGGAGCCGCCGTTGGCGGGCCACTGGATGACCTTGGCGCCGTCGGCGGTGGATCCACTCTGCACGTCCGCGCACAGGCCGCTCCTGACGTTGACGAGGCGGTAGTAGCCGCTGGTGGCCGCTGGAACGAGCTTCCACCACTGGTTGGCGGCGTTGGCGTCCGACCACTGGTCCAGGGCTGTGCCGGCGCTGGTGGAGCCGCCCGGGACGTCGAGCACCTTGCCGCTGTTGACGTTGGACAGGCGGAACGAGCCGTCGTAGTCGGGGAGCAGCTTCCACTGCTGGTTCGCGCCGCCCGACCACGTGTACTGGATGACGGGCCCGCCGTTGGAGGTGGAGGCGCCGGAGACGTCCATGACCTTGCCGCTCTTGCGGTTGACCAGCTTGAAGAGGCCGGTCAGCAGGCCGATCGTGATCGTGGTGCTCATTCCTGCGGTCAGCGACACGATGCGGGCGTGGTTGCCCAGCGACGACGTGGTGACCGTCGCACCGGTGCTGATGGATGTGATGCCGCGCCGGCAGATGAAGGTGATGTTCTGGTCGATGTCGGAGGTGAGCTTGACGGTGGCCGTGCGGGCCGCCGTGTCCCAGGACAGCGACTGGATGGTGCTGCGGTTGCGACCGCGGACGCCGTTGATGGTGCCCTTCGTGAGCTGGTCGGGGAGGGCGGGGAGGATCTCAAGGACACCGGGGCGGGTGTAGACGAGTGCTTCGCCGAGGACGGCGGGGATGGTGTTGGCGGCGTCGCAGTTGTAGATGTCCAGGTTGGGGTTGTGGGAGGTCATCAGACTCCGCCACACCATGTTCCTGCCGTAGATCTTCAGCAGGTTGCTGTAGACGCCGGGGCCGTCCTTCAGGCGGGCGCGGGCCAGCGCCCGGTGGAGGCTGCCGTGGGCGGAATAATTCTGGTCGCCTCGCTTGTCCAGGGCCGTGCGGGCGTACTTGACCAGGTCGGGCTTGTCCTCGGGGTTGATCTCGTGCAGCGGCCAGGCGCCGTACAGGTGCTGGACGTGCCGGTGGTTGTAGCGGTCGGTCAGGCCCGGCCAGGACCACTCGGCGAGCGCCCCCTCGTTGTTGACGGTGTAGTCGGGCAGCTTGGCGAGCAGGTCGGTCCAGCGTTGCACGCCCTGGCCGCTGCCCTGCTCCAGGCCAAGGGTGTTGGCCGCGTCGATCGCGGCCTGGAGGGCGTGCCGGCCGGCCATGATGTCGCCGGTGGCGTTGATGCAGAACGCCTGGCCGGTGCTGGTCGGGGTGTTCTCCATGGAGTAGGAGGGGACGAAGACGGCCTTGCCGCTGGAGTCGGTGCGGGTGAGGAAGTCCTCGTAGAACAGGGCCAGTTCCATCAGGGCCGGGCCGAGCTTGTTCTTCAGGAAGGCACTGTCGCCGGCGACCTGGTAGTACTCCAGAAGCGGGTAGAGCAGCCAGTCGGCGCCGCCGGTCCAGGCCTCGCCGGGGAAGCTGCCGCTGTTGAAGTGCAGCATGTGCCCGTACTCGCCGTCGGTCCGGGACGGGGCGAGGAAGCCGCGGACGCCGTAGAGGTTGGTGGCGTTGTCGCGCCAGTGGGCGAGCTGGCCGAGGATGAGGTCGAAGTAGCCCTGCATGGCGTCGGTGAGGTCGAGGATGTTGCCGCCGGCGACCTGGAGGTTGATGTTGGCGTCGGTGGTGAAGTCGTCGGCCCAGGAGCCGTTCCAGGTGCCGGTCCAGATGCCGGTCAGGCGTGGTGGCAGGACGCCACTGGAACTGATGAAGAGATAGCGGCCGGAGTCGTACATCCGCTCCAGCAGCGCGACGTCGATGGCGGAGGCGTTGCTGTTCTGGCGGGCTATGAGCTCGCTGGTGGCCAGCCGGCGGTCGGCGGCGGAGACGTTCAGGTCGATGCTGGAGCGGTCGTACATCGCCTGGTGCTTCGGGGCGTGGCGGCCCAGGAGGGTGGCGTAGTCGGCCGTCAGCGCCGCGAGGGCGGTCTGCAGGGGCTGACTGTTCCAGCCGGTGGAGGTCTCGTACCGGCCGAGCTTGGTCAGCAGCAGCACCTTGGTGGCCTTGGCGACCACCAGGGTCTGCCCGCCGGCGGTGACGGAGGAGCCGCTGCCGGAGACCACGACGCGGGTGACGCCCTCGTAGCCGTAGGCACCCCCGGAGGGGTAGGTGCCGCGCAGGTTCAGGTAACCGTCGCCGCCGGTGACGGCGGCGGTGGCGGAGAAGGACACGCTGGTCGGCACGCCCGCAAGAGCGGTGTTGACGCTGATGGTGGTGTCCACGGTGCGGCCGGTGGCGGGCAGCAGCTCGTGGACGATGACCTGGTCGGCGCGGGAGACGAAGACATGGCGCTTCCAGGTGCCGTACTGGTCGGTCCAGGTGTGGGTGAGTTCTCCGGTGCGGAAGTCGGTGATGCGGGCGAAGTCGTTGACGGTGGTCATGCCCGGGGTCTTCAGCTGCAACTCGTAGCCGGGGTGGAAGGTCTGCGTCCAGCGCAGGCTCCAGCCGCCTGCGAAGGTCGTGGAGGCTCCGGCGTAGTCGCCTGCCAGCGCCTTGTCCCGGGCGGCTTCGAGCTTGCCGGAGATCACCGGGGGCATGACGCTCCGGCTGCCGTTGGGCAGCACGAACCGGTGATGGTTGACGATCATCTTCTCGAGGGGCGGCGCCCCGTAGTAGACGGCCCCGTACTCGCCGTTTCCGCTCAGGAACCCGTCGGTCCAGGCGGAGGCGGTGGCGTTGTCCCATATGCCGCGGTCGGGGAGGGTGACCTGGGGCGGTACGGCCGCCGCGGCCCGGTCGGCGAAGACGAAGCCGGGCAGGGCCGTGGCGCCGGCGGCGAGGGCGGCCGTGGTGAGGAAACGCCGACGGTTGAGGGGAAGGTCGGGCAGTGGCATGGGTCGACTCCGTTGTCGGACGGTGAGTACAACTGGGTCCAGGGGTGCCACCGGTGCGGGTGCGGTGGTGAACAACAGCGCTTCGTCAGACATGCGGTGGCTGCATCAGCCGTCGACGGCAGAACCGGACGGCTGAGGCCGGCCCGCCCCGGGGGGACGGACCGGCCTCGAGTGTCTACGGGGTCACGGTCACCCCGGGCGCCATCTCGGCGGTCCCGTTGGTGAGCTTCCCGGAGCCGGTGGCGCCTTCCGAGCTGACGAAGCGCAGCTCGTGGTTGGTGCCCCCCGCGTTGCCGACGGCGAGCAGGAGCGTGGACTGACCTGCCGCGTAGGCGTTCTGGACGAAGGAGGTGATGTCGACGGTGATGTCGCGGCCGTCGACGGCGTTGCCCTGGTGGGTCCCGCCGCCCTCGGCGATGACGGTGGAACCGAGGTTGAAGGTGGCCGACTTCGCGACGGAGGAGGTCGTGGCGGTGAAGCTCGGCCGGTTCCGCCAGGTCATCGTGTTGATCGGGCAGGACGTGCCGCCGCCGGTGCAGGTGGTGTCGGTGACGGGTTGCACGAGGAGTTGGTCGGTATCAGTCGACGGGACCGACGAATAGCGGTGGCCGACGTAGGTGAGATGGAGTGTCGCCTGGCTCGGTGCCTTGGTGAGGCCGTTGAGAGGGAACTGGATGTAGGAGAGCTTTCCGTCTCCGGATCCGGTGGTGTACTGCTCGCCCATCAGGCCGACCCCGGTGTTGCGGGTGATGAGGGTCAGGTCCGAGGAGTTGTTCTTGGTCTGGTCGCCGGTCCACGCACCCACCCAGGTGTCGCCGTTGGTGAGGGCGCCGGCCTTGACGTTCTGGGTCTGGCCGTTCGCGTCCGTGAAGGTGGACGTCAGAGTGCCGATCCCGCTTGGCGCCAGCGGGAACTGGCTGGAGTACTGGACGAGCTGGCCCCCGACGCGGAGGTTGTTCAGCGTCACGTTCGTGGCGCCGTTCAACGGGCTGCTGTTCGCCTTCTGCTGCGAGAACCAGACGTTGTCGAGTTTGAAGGTGCTGATCGGGGTCTTGGTGTACGTGTACGTGGCGCCCGACCCGTCAGGGTTGGGGGCGAACCCGTAGGTCGCCTGGTCCTCGGCGGTGATGGTCTGGGTGGATCCGTTGCCGCCGTTGAGCCTGATCGGTCCCGACCCGTACCGGGAGGTGTCGAACGAGCTGTTCTTGATCACGATGCTCGAGATGCGCGGGTACGGCTTGGGGCTGTTCTGCGTGAAGATGCCGCCGGCCCCCTGCGAGATGGAGTTGAAGTTGTCGAACGTGTAGTTGTTGAGCTTGTATCCCCACGAACTCCATCCGATGCGGATCGAGTTGCCGGCACCGGCGGACCAGCTCAGCGTGTTGCTGACCGAGATGTTCTTCGACTCCGCGTTGTCCCAGTGGTAGTTGTCGAACCCGAGCTCGTCGGCGACGGCGTCGTGGGCGCCCACCGCGTTGGCATAGCCCTGGACATCGGGGGTGGAGGTGCCGAGCTGGAAGTTGCCCCACACGCCGGCGGCCATCGGGGTGAATCCGTCGCTGGGGTTGTAGTGGCCGGAGGCGAACGCGTCGTCGTTGCCGAGGGTGAAGACGCCGTTGGCGGTGATGTCCTGGCCGCTCGCGAAGTCAATCCCGTCGATCCACGGCTGGGGGTACGGGGTGAGGGCCTTGATGTTGTTGAACGTCACCCTCTTGGCGCTGTGGGTCTCGTAGTTCCACTGCTTCGAGTCGCGCACGTAGGTGTCGTCGAACGTGATGTCCGACGAGTGCATGACCATGACGCCGCCCTGGTGCTGGCTGCGGTAGGCGTCGTGCGAGTCACCGACGCTGCGGGCGTTGTAGTTCGCCACGCCGTTGCCGTCGAAGACGCCGCGGCCGTCGAATTCGATGTTGCTCGAGTTGATGATCCCGACCGCCGGCTCGAACGCCTCCATGTACCCCTGGATGCGGTTCTTCAGCAGGGCCCCTTCCTCGGTGTAGATCCTCAGCTTGCCGCCCTTGAGCTTGCTGCCGTCCAGACCGTTGACCAGGAGACCGGACCACACGTACGTGCCGTTCGGGAAGTAGAGCGTGTTGAGCGCCGTGGGGTTGGCTTTGATCGTGTCGATGGCGGCCTTCAGGGCGTACGTGACGTCGCCAGCGGCCATCGCCCGCACATTCGGGTAGCGCACATTGACGGTGCTCGCGCTCACCAGGGTCCCGGCCGAGGTTTTCTGACCAGCGGGGATGGCGGTGCCGTTGACGGTCTTGCCGGCCATGGAACTCGTCGTCGCGGCGGGAGCCTTCTGAGCCGTGCTGTTCGGGTGCGCCGCGAGGTACTTCGCGGCGAACTCCTGGAAGTTGAGGACACCGGTCTGCAGGTTGACGCCGGAACCGTCCGGTGCGCTCGTGGTGTTCGGACGCTGCGCCGGGTCTTCCAGAGGGTCGTTGATGACCGCCAGGTAGGGCTGTCCCGTCACGCTGGTCGAGTCGCCGTTGACCATCACGATCGCTTGGTTCAACCCGGCGTCGGCTGACATCCGGAACGTCAGGGTGTGCTTGTCCGCGCTCACCGAGACGCTGCCGGACGGGTAGTAGCGCGCCGGGTAGACGTTCACCGTGTCAATCGTGGTGCTGGGCAGCGTGACCGTGATCGTCGGTGTCCGGGAGTCCGACGCGAAGCGCGCGATGTCGAAGTTGTTGCGGTTCGCGGTGTACCGCACAGCCTGGACGGGCGTGCCGGCGACCTGCACCTGGTACTTGGTGGACGCCTGGTCCGGGGACGTCGTCGTACCGCCTCCCACACCCGTCGGCGCGTACGTGTGGACGGTGGTGGCGGCGTGTGCGGGACCGGTGCCGGTGAGCATGAGGCTCGCCACCGCGATGGTGGCGCCGGCAGCGGCCGCGATGAAGCGCTTCACGCGCGAGCTGCGTCGCGCCGGGGCGGGGTTCTGGTCGGCGGCGTCGCCGGCCGGTCTGATCATGCCTGTCTCTCCTCAGGACGAGACCTTTGCAGGTCTGTTCAGGCGCTCGCCGTCTGCTGGAGACGGCGCGGAGCATTCGCGATGCCGCGGCCGGACCGCGGCCGTCGGGGCCGTCGCGGTCGAGAGGACACCCCGACGCACCGAGCGCGGGGCGCGAGATGACATCGAGTGTTGTTGCGCGCGTGGACCAGGGTGACGACAGCACCACGTTGACCGATCCATGAGATCTGGCGTGGCGGGGACGTTACTGCCGCATTTCCGGAGCCGTCAATGCTCCGCGCACGTCAAGTCGCGAAAACAATCATGACCTGCGCATGGCGCCCTACCGCGCTCCGTAAGGGCTGGAACCACTGCCGCGGCGCAAAGTCTTGCCCTGCCCCGACAGCCGTCCTACAGTGACGCCACTTTCGTGGATCGATAAATGTTTTGGGGAGACTACGTGGTGACTATGGCGGATGTGGCCGCGAGGGCGGGAGTCACCAAACAGACCGTCTCCAACGTGGTTTCGGGCAAGAAGGTGCGGCCGGAGACGCTGGCGAAGGTGAACAAGGCGATCGCCGAACTCGGTTACAAGCCGAACCTGGTGGCGCGCTCGCTGCGCACGGGCAGCACGTCGACGGTGGGGCTGTTCGTGCCGTCGGTGGCCAACCCGTTCTATTCGGAGATGGTCGAGGAGGTGGAGAGCCTCCTGGTCGGCCGCGGATACAACCTGCTCCTCGCCACGACGCGCGACGATCCCGATTACACCCGGGCCCACCTGGAGAACCTCGCCGCGCGCTCGGTGGACGCACTGCTGGCCGCCGGGGACAACGGCGTCGATCAGCAGCTGCCGATGCTCGCCGCAGCCGACTTCCCGGTCGCGCTGATCGCCTGGGAGGGAGACCCGCCGACCACGCTCCCGGTGGTGTCCATCGACTACCAGCACGCCGGGTTCCTGGCCGGGTGCCACCTGCGGGATCTCGGCCACCGGAACATCGCGGTGGTCGCCGACCTCCCCGCGCACACGCCGCGCGTCGCGGGGTTGCGCCGGGCGTTCGCTCCCGACGGGCTGGACGACCGCAAGGTGTTCGCCTGCACCAGCGACGACGCCGCCGGCGGGTTCGCCGCGGCCTGCGCGGCGCTGGACGCGGATCCGGAGCTGACGGCGATCTTCGCCACCCACGACATCCTGGCCGTCGGTGCCATCGAGGCGGTGGTCCGGTCCGGGCGGCGGGTCCCCGACGACGTCAGCGTCGTCGGCTTCGACGACATCGCCCAAGTCGGGCGGATCCGACCGGCACTGACCACGGTCACCTTCCCCAAACGCGAAATGGCCCAGCAGGCAGTCGAACTACTGCTACGAGCCGTCGACTCCGGCCGGCCGCCGACCAACGTCGTATCGCTGCTGCGCCCGACCCTGACCGTAAGGGACAGCAGCGGCCCCGCCCGGCGCGACCGCTGAGCGCCTGGCACCGCTTGACCTGCCACGGCACACCCATGAGCCGTCGGCACAGTCCTTCCCAGCCGTTTCCCGCCACCACGAGGGCATTCCGAGAGGTAACTCCTTTACTGATGAACGGCCTCGACCCCAACGCCTACGTCGAAGACCGGTCGCCGGGCACCGGACGGCTGTGGCCGCGCGCCGCGTTCGCTTCCGACCTGCCCACGATCGCGCTCGACGGCGACTGGAGATTCCGACTGGCGTCAGGGCTGGACGACCTCACCGGGGACTTCGCCGCGCCGGACTTCGACGACACCGCCTGGGAGCTGCTCGCCGTGCCGTCCTGCTGGCAGATGACCGGCCTGCCCGGCGAGCCGCGCTACGGCGCCCCGGCCTACACCAACATCCTGTACCCGTTCCCGGTCGACCCGCCGCGGGTGCCCCGCCAGAACCCGACCGGCGAGTACCGCCGCGAGTTCGACGTTCCGGACGGGTTCCCGGCATCGGCCGCGGTGCTCCGGTTCGAGGGCGTCGACTCCGCGTTCGCGGTGTGGCTCAACGGGATCCGGCTCGGCGACGGCAAGGGCAGCCGGCTGACCACCGAGTTCGACGTCTCCGCCGCTCTGCGGCCCGGCCGGAACGTGCTCGCGGTCCGCGTGCACCAGTGGTCGTCCGGCAGCTACCTGGAAGACCAGGACATGTGGTGGCTGTCCGGGATCTTCCGGTCGGTGTCCGTGGCCGCACGCGGTGTCGAGGACTTCTTCGTCCACACCGCCTACGACCACACGACGGGGCAGGGCACCCTGGCCGTCGACGTCACCGCCCCCACCCGGGTGTCCCTGTCGGTGCCCGAGCTCGGCATATCCGCCGCCGATCCGGCCGGCCCGCACGTGATCGACGGCATCGAGCCCTGGTCGGACGAGCGGCCGCGCCTGTACGCGGGGGAACTGGTCTCCGAAGCCGGGGAGCGGATACCGCTGCGCATCGGCTTCCGCACCGTGGCCGTCGTGGACGGCGTCCTGACCGTGAACGGCAGGCCGATCTCGCTGCGGGGCGTCAACCGCCACGAATGGCATCCGCTGACGGGGCGGACCCTGACCGAGGACACCATGGTGGCCGACGTGCTGCTCATGAAGCAGCACAACATCAACGCGGTGCGCACCGCCCACTACCCACCCGACCACCGTTTCCTGGACCTGTGCGACGAGCACGGCCTGTGGGTGTTCTGCGAGGGCGACCTCGAGACGCACGGCTTCGAACCCGGCGGTTGGCGGCGCAACCCCAGCGACGACCCCGCGTGGCGCGAGGCCTACCTGGACCGGACCGCGCGGCTGGTGGAACGCGACAAGAACCACCCCTCGGTCATCGTCTGGTCGCTGGGCAACGAGTCCGGCACCGGAGCCAACCTGGCCGCCGCGGCCGCGTGGATCCGGCAGCGCGACGACAGCCGCCTGATCCACTACGAGGGCGACTTCGCGAGCTGCGCGTACGTCGACCTGTACTCCCGCATGTACATCGGCGTGGACGAGCTGGCCGTGGTGGGGCGCGGCCAGGAGGCACTGACGGCTGATCCGGCCGACGACGCACACCGCCGCGCCCTGCCGGCCGTGCTGTGCGAATACGGACACGCCATGGGCACCGGCCCCGGCGGGCTGTCCGAGTACCAGCAGGTCATCGAGGCCCATCCGCGCCTGGCCGGTGGATTCATCTGGGAGTGGATCGACCACGGGATCGCCCGGCTCACCGGGCAGGAGGACCCCCACTCGTTCTACGCCTACGGCGGCGACTTCGGCGAGGAGGTCCACGACGGCAATTTCGTCGCCGACGGGCTGCTCTTCCCCGACCGCACGCCGTCGCCGGGCCTGGTCGAGTACAAGAAGGTCATCGAACCGGTCCGGATCCACATCGACCCGGCGACTCGGCAGATCGGCGTGCACAACCTGCACCACGTCCGCGACAGCGGCTACCTGGACTTTCGGTGGACCGTCGAGGACGGCGGCGAGCCGGTGGGCTCCGGCGGCCTGACCGTACCCGCGACCGCTCCGGGCGCGACGACAACCGTCGCGTGGCCCGCCGACGTCACCGCCGCGCTCGATGCGGCGCGCAAGAACGACTCCGGCCACGAGGTGTGGCTGACCGTGACCGCGGTGCTCGCCGCCGACGAGACCTGGGCCGGGGCCGGCCACGAGATCGCCTGGTCCCAGGGGCTGGTCGTGGCTCCGGCCGCCTCGCCCGTCCCCTTCACTCCGGCGCCGGCGATCGCCCATGACGGGTACATCGCACTGGCTCCCGCGCGGTTCGACGCCCGCAGCGGGGTGCTGATACGGCTCGGCGACCTGGAGCTCGACGGTCCGAGGCTGGACGTCTGGCGGGCCCCGATCGACAACGACCTGCTCAGCGCCTTCGGTGAGCAGCAGATCGGCGCTTGGCTCGCCGCCGGACTGCACCGGATGCGCCACGATGTCCTGGGTGTCGAGCCCGACGCGTCGGGACTCACGGTCACCGCCCGGCTGGCCGCCGCCGGGTCCTCCTGCGGGCTCGGCGTGGTCTACCGCTGGACGGCCTGCGACACACCGGATGCGGGCCAGGCCCGGCTCCGGCTGGAAACCGTCGTCACGTCCGACGGCCCATGGTCGGTGCCGCTGCCCCGACTGGGTGTCGCGATGTCGCTGCCCGGCACCGACGCCGAAGTCGAGTGGTTCGGTCCCGGTCCCGGTGAGGCGTACCGCGACTCCCGCGCCGCGGCTCGCGTCGGCCGCCACCGGTCGACCGTCTCCGCGATGCAGGTCCCTCAGGTCCGCCCGCAGGAGAACGGCAACCGCCACCAAGTCCGCCGCGCCGGGATCACAACTCCGGGCGGCACCCTGCTCATCACCGGCGCCCCGGTCATCGACCTGACCGTGCGTCCCTGGAGCACCGACGCCTTGGCCGCCGCGGCCCACCAGCACGACCTGGTCCGCGACGGCAGACTCCACCTGCACCTTGACCACGCCCACCACGGCTTGGGCAGCACGGCCTGCGGCCCGGGCCCGTCGGCACCGCACTTCCTGGCCGCGGTCACCACGGCGTTCGGCGTGGAGTTCAGCACCAGCCGGTAGACGGGCCTTGCCCGCCCGCCCACCGGCCATCCAGCAAGTCCGCCCCTGTCACAGAAGGTTCCTCACATGAACAGCACCACCATACGCACCCGCAGACTCCTGACGATCACCACCGCGGCGCTCCTCGTGGCCGGCCTCGGCGCGTGCAGCAGCACCAAGAGCACCTCCGACAACTCCGAGAAGAGCCAGGCCGGGCCGGTGAAGATGGAATTCTGGGGCTGGGCCGGCTACGAGAAGATCGTCGACCAGTGGAACGCCTCCCACCCGAACGCCAAGGTCACCTACAAGAAGATTCCGTCGGGCGGCACGGGCGGCTACACCCAGATCAGCAACGCGATCACCGCCGGCGAGGGCCCGTGCCTGGCCCAGATCGAGTACCAGGCCATCCCGTCCATGCTCGTGAAGAACAGCGTCATGGACATCACGAAGTACGCGAGCGCCGACATGGCCAAGTACGCCCCGTCGGCGGTCTCCGCTTCCAGCATCGGCGGCAAGATCTACGGAGTCCCGGTGGACGTCGGCCCGATGGTCCTCTTCTACCGCAAGGACCTGTTCGCCAAGTACGGCATCACCAAGCCGCCGGCCACCTGGGCCGAGTACAAGGCCGACGCCAAGAAGGTCGCCGCCGCCGATCCGAGCGTGAAGTTCGGCAACGCGCCCAGCGAGGGCAACGATCTGGCGGCCTACAGCCTGCAGACCGGCCAGTCCTGGTACTCGGTCCAGGGAAACAGCTGGACCGTCAGCATCGACAACCCCGGCACCCGCAAGGTCGCCGAATTCTGGCAGGACCTGACGGACAAGGGTCTGGTGTCGAAGACCGGCAACGCCTGGGACCCGAAGTTCAACAAGGCCGCCACAGCCGGCAAGGTGCTGACGTTCGTCAACGCGTCCTGGGCCGCCGGCGGCCTGAAGTCCGACCTGAAGGACCTGTCCGGCAAGTGGGCGGTCGCCCCGATGCCGACCTGGGAGGCCGGCGACGGCAAGAGCTCCAGCAACGGCGGCTCGGCCACCTCGGTGATGACCGGGTGCAAGTCGCCCCGCGAAGCCGCGCAGTTCGCCGCGTTCCTGTCCAGCGACCCGCAGGCCGTGAAGACGGGCATCGAAAGCGGGCTTTACCCGGCGTCGAAGGCCGGACAGGACGACCCGGCGCTGAAGGCAGGTGACCCGTACTTCGGCGGCCAGAAGGTCGGCGACGTCTACAAGGCCTCCGCCGCGCAGGTGCCCAGCACCTGGACCAACGGCCCGACCTATCAGCAGGTCCAGACGGACCTCACCGGCGCCATGGGCAAGGGCACCCTGCCGGACGCGGTCACCAAGGTCCAGGCCTCGACGGTCGCCGCGATCAAGAAGCTCGGACTGTCGGTGACCAACGGCTGAGGCAGCGGGACTCCAACCGCCCGAAGGATTCCCGCGGCCGCCCATACCGGCGCCGCGGGGACCCGCTCCCTGACGACGAACCGCCCAGCGAGGTTTTCATGAGCAGTCCCAGCAGCACCCGGACCGCGTCACCGCCGCGGCGGGCGCCCGCGGCCACCCGCCGCGCCTCCCCCGCCGGTCGGCCGCGGCGCACTGGCCGCCGCAGCGCGTTGACCGCGTCCGGTTTCCTGGCACCGTTCGCGGTGCTCTTCTTGACCATGATGGTCGCGCCGATCGGGTACGCGATCTACCAGAGCTTCTTCACCGTCCGCCGCGCCGGGCTGTTCGGCGGTGCGCAGTCCACCGAGTTCGCGGGACTGTCCAACTACGCCGCCGCCTTCAGCGACCACGACTTCACCGCGTCGATCGTCCGGGTCGCGCTGCTGGGCTGCGTTCAGGTCCCGGTCATGCTCGGCCTGGCCCTCTTGCTCGCGCTCCTGCTGGACTCCCGCTCGGCCCGGCTGCGGAAGACCTACCGGCTCACGTTCTTCCTGCCCTACGCGCTGCCGGGTGCGATCGCCGCTTTGATGTGGTCCTTCCTCCTGGCGAAAGACCTCTCGCCGTTCACCGGACCGCTGTCCCATCTCGGGATCGACGTCGACTTCCTGTCGCCGTCGTGGGTTCCGGTCTCGATCGGGAACATGATCACGTGGGGCTGGACCGGCTACAACATGCTGATCATCTACTCCGCGCTGCAGACGATCCCGGCGGAGGTGATGGAGGCCGCCGCGCTCGACGGCTGCACCGGATGGCGCCTGGCGTGGGCGGTGAAGATCCCGCTGGTACGTCCCGCGCTGGTGCTGACCACGATCTTCTCCATCATCGGGACGGCGCAGCTGTACACCGAGCCGGCGGTGCTGGTCAGCGCGCGCATCCCGGGCATCGACCCGAAGTTCTCCCCGATCATGAACGCGACCCTGGGCATGGACGTGGGCGGCCAGAACCTGGCCGCCGCCCAGTCCGTCGTGCTCGCGGTGATCACCCTCGTGCTCTCGTTCGGCTTTCTCAAGTACAACCAGCGCAAGGGAGCGATGGCATGAGCGTGATTTCGGCCGGCCGACCGACCCGTCCGACCCGACCGGCCCGCCGCGGCACCGACATCGCGAGCAAGGTCGTCGTCAACGGCATGCTGGGCCTGATGGCCCTGTACACGCTGATCCCGCTGTGGTGGCTGTTCGTCTCCGCGACCAAAGCCTCGGGCTACCTCTATACCGGTACGCCGCTGTGGTTCTCCCACTTCGACCTGGTCACCAACATCCAAGACGTGTTCAGCTTCGAGGGCGGCATCTTCTCCACCTGGCTCGCCAACAGCGCGCTGTACAGTTTCGTCGGCGCCACCGTCGGCACCCTGCTGTCCGCGATGGCCGGCTACGCGCTGTCCAAGTTCAGCTTCCGCGGCCGGGAAAGCGTGTTCAACGTCGTCCTCGCCTCGGTTCTCATCCCGGCGCCGATGTTCGCCCTGCCGTTGTTCCTGCTCATGGCCAAGCTCGACATCACCAACTCCTACTGGTCGGTGCTGCTGCCCAGCTGTGTCAGCCCGTTCGGCGTCTACCTGTGCCGGATCTTCGCCGCGGCGTCCGTCCCGGACGAACTCCTCGAGGCCGCACGGCTCGATGGAGCAGGCGAACAGCGCACCTTCTTCCGGATCGCCCTGCCGCTGATGTCCCCGGCACTGGTGACCGTCTTCCTGTTCCAGTTCGTCGGCATCTGGAACAACTACCTGCTGCCCTCGCTCATGCTCAACACCCCCTCACTGCAGCCCGTCACGGTGGGCCTGGTGCAGTGGCGCGCGCAGTTCGCCAGCGGAGTGCCGCCGTTGCTGCCGATCACCGGTGCGTTCCTGTCGCTGATCCCTCTGCTCGTCGCCTTCGTCAGCCTCCAGCGGTACTGGCGCAAGGGCCTGACCGCAGGCGCCGTCAAGTAGCGCGTTCGCTGCCCCACTCCCGCCCTGAACTGCAAAGGACCACTGAATTGCCCCGGGCCCACATCAAGCTCGACAAGCAGGCCGTCATCGCTCCCGTCCGGCGCCGCACCTTCGGCTCGTTCGTCGAACACCTCGGTCGCTGCGTGTACACCGGGCTCTACGAGCCGGAACACCCGAGCGCGAACGACGAAGGGTTCCGTATGGACGTCGTCGCGCTCGTCAGGGAGCTCGGCAGCACGACCATCCGCTACCCGGGCGGCAACTTCGTCTCCGGGTTCCGCTGGGAGGACTCCGTCGGCCCGCGCGACAAGCGCCCGGTGCGCCGCGACCTCGCCTGGCACTCGCTGGAGTCGAACCAGGTCGGCCTGGACGAGTTCGCCCGCTGGCTGGGGCTCACCGACTCCGAGCTGATGCTCGCGGTGAACCTCGGCACGCGGGGCATCCAGCCCGCCCTGGACCTGCTCGAGTACGCCAACCACCCCTCCGGTACGGCGCTGTCGGACCTGCGTGTCGCCAACGGCACGCCGGAGCCGCACAACGTACGCATGTGGTGTCTCGGCAACGAGATGGACGGACCCTGGCAGACCGGCTTCATGACGGCCGACGACTACGGCAAGCTCGCCGCCCGTACCGCCGGCGCGATGAAGATGGCCGACAAGGACCTCGAACTCGTGGTCTGCGGCTCCTCCGGCTCCTGGATGCCGACCTTCGGCGACTGGGAGCGCACGGTGCTCGAGCACACCTACGACCACGTCGACTACGTCTCCTGCCACGCCTACTACCAGGAGCTCGACGGCGACCTCGGCTCCTTCCTCGCCTCGGCGACCGACATGGACTACTTCATCGACACCGTCGTCGCGACCGCCGACCACGTGGGGTACAAGAAACGCTCCAAGAAGAAGATCAACATCTCGTTCGACGAGTGGAACGTCTGGTACCAGAAGGAGTTCCACGAGTCCGACGAGGTCAACGACGAGTGGCGGCACGCCCCCCGGCAGCTGGAGGACGTCTACTCGGTGGCGGACGCCGTCGTCGTCGGCAACCTTCTGATGACGCTGCTCAAGCACAGCGACCGCGTCACCTCGGCCTCGCTCGCGCAACTGGTCAACGTGATCGCGCCGATCATGACCGAGCCCGGCGGCCCTGCCTGGCGGCAGACGACCTTCTACCCGTTCTCGATCACCAGCCGGCTTGCCGCCGGTGAGGTGATCCGGCCCGTTGTCGAAGCACCGACCTACACGACGGCACGGCATGGCGAGGCGTCTGTCGTCGACGCCGTCGCGACCGTCGACGAGGACCGGGCCGCGGTCTTCCTCGTCAACCGCGGGCTTATGCAGGCCACTCAGGTCACGGTCGATGTGCGCAGCCTTGGCTCCTCGCGGATTCTGGAGGCGGTCACACTCGCCGACCCGGATGCGTATGCGAAGAACACACTCACCGAGCAGAACCGCGTGACCCCGCACGCGAACCCGAGCGCGATCCTGTCCGACGGCCTGCTCAGTATCGAGCTGCCGGCGGTGTCGTGGACCGCGATCGCGCTGGGCTGAGTGACTGTCACCGCCGCCGGCATGCAAGACCGCGACGGCGCTCACCGACTGCTGGCGCTGCTGCGCGAACGGTTCTCCACGATCAGTCTCGTCCGGGCCGATGGCGGCTACGCCGGACGTCTGGTGGCCTGAGCCAAGACCGTTCTGCGGCTGACCGTGACAATCGTCAAACGTACCGACAAAATCGCCGGTTTCGTTGTGCTGCCCCGCAGGTGGGTCATCGAGACGTGTCAAGCGCAGTGCACTCATGAAGGTGGTTCGGCTGGGGTCCCTCGGCGTCGCTCCAGAGGCGGCGGCTGTACCAGCCGGGCGGACGAGTCGCCGTTCGCGTAGTTCGGCGAGTTTGTGCTGGTCAACGTGGGCGACGAGCCGGGGCGGCCAGCAGCTCTCTCGGCGTGTGGCGATCCAGCCGCGGTTGATCCAGGCGTAGAGGGTGGCGGTGGTCATGTCCAACTCCGCGGCCAGGTGTTTGAGCCACGACTCATCCTGGCCTGGATCTTCTCCGTCAGGTGCGGGGCGGTGGACTCGGCCAGCGGGCAGCCGAGTTGGCGCATGAGGTTGCGGATGGTGTTCGAGGTGATCCGCTTGCCGCCCTCGGCCGGCCGGTAGCCCTCGGCTTCGAGGCGTCGGCGATCCGCTGGCGCCGATGCCCTGGCCTGCGAGTTCACGGATGCGGTCGACCAGTTGCGGGTAGTACGACAGCTGGTTGAGCCGCTGGATCGGGCGGACGAGCTCGCCCGAGGTGGTGGCACCGCCGGCCCGGACGACGGTCGCCTTCACGCGTTCGCTGGTGCCGATCACCGTGACGATGACCTTGTCGACGATCGGGCGGACGATCTCCTTGCGGTCCGTGACCGTGGTTCTCTTCGCATGCCACAGCCCGGGGATGTCACTGGCCAGAGCGGTGATGGTCTGCCGCTCGGCCGGGGTGAGGACGCGGGGGCTGGTGCGGGTGAAGCGGTCATGCTCCTCGCGGAGTTTCTGCTCGTTGGCCAGTGAGGTCTCCCACTCCTTCTCCAACTGGCGCACGACCAGGCGGTTTTCGGTTCGGCGAGGTGGTAGCAGCGCCGGGCGCGGTCGGCCTCGTACTCGGCCCGCTCCAGCTTTTGTGACCGCAGCTCTTCCAGTTCGGCCCGCTCGGGGAAGACCAGGGCGACCTGTACCGGGGCAACCGGCTGGCCCGCGCCGAGAAGCTGTTCCCGGACCACGCGGCCGACCTCGCGCTGACGCTGCCGGAGCGGGACTTCCTGTCCGCCGCGCCGGACACCTGGGCGGCGGAGCGGCGGGCCGCAACACCGCATCCTGACCGTGTCACTGTCCGCCGTCCTGGCGGTGCCGCTGCGGACGGCCCTCGCCGTCTGGCAGGCCTACGCCGACAACGCGCGCCGGCGCACCCAGGAAGCGGCCCGCCAGGTCGCCGACGTGGCAGACGCGCTGCGCACCACCGACCCGCGCACCGCGCTGGTGCTGGGCGCGGCCGCCTGGCGCGTCGCCGAGCTGCCCGAGTCCCGCCGCGCCCTGCTCGGCTCTTCGGTGAAGGTGTCCGTCTCCGGCTGGGCGAGAGGAGCCCGTGCAGATGCTGCCCGAGTCCGTGCAGCCGCTCGCCGCCGTAGGCCTCGAAGTGCTGTTCCGTCCGGCCGCCGGCGGCATGGACGCGGGGACCGGGATGATGGGTGTACGGGGACCTGTCGGCGAGGAGTTCACGGCCCGAGGCGGAGTGCCGGAACCTCAGCCGGCCGTCCGGCAGCCTCGACAGCGAGGTGGCCGTTGACCAGACGGGCAGAGCCGTCTTCTGCAACGGACACTTCGACGTGGGGGGAGGGCGGCGGGCTCTCCAGCGCCCCGGGAGCGGCGGGGTCGACCGTCCCGGAGAAGGCCCGAACCCCGAACCGCGTGCGGTAGCGCACAGCGCGTGCAGGGAGCCCGACTGTGGTCAGTCACCGGACTTTTCGTGTCACCGCGGGTGTCACTCCGCGTTGCGGCGGGCCTGGCCGCGGCGGCGGAGCAGCAGGAGGCCGCCGGCTACCGCGGTGACGCCGGTCGCCGCCGTCCACAGAGCGAGGTCCGAGGCGCCGGTGGCAGCCAGGCCCTCGCCGCTCTTCCCGCCCTGGGTGCTGACGTCCCCGGAGGACTGCCCGGCCGGGGACTTGGACGAACCGGATGACCCGGAGGCACCGGACTTGGCGGCCGTCGACTTCGACGGGGACGGTGAGGCCGCCGCCTCGGCCGCGGTGGCCTTGTCCCGGGTGTACGCCAGGGTGCCGAAGCCGAGTTCGTCGAATCCGCCGCTGTTCGGGCCGTAGTCGCCGCCGCCTCCCTCGGGCCCGCTGCGGGCCAGCATCTCGCGGGTGTTCGGCATGGCCATGCCGCGCCTTTTGGCGTAGTGGTTGTAGACCCGCGCCCAGACCGGGCGCCCACCGCCTCGGCCGCCTTCGGAGATGACGGTCTGCTCCGTGTTCAAACAGTGCACGCCGTTTGTCCAGGTGTAGGTGGTGTAGGGCACCTCGTAGCCGAGGTTGTACCGGGCGACGTACTCGCACGCCTTGCGGAACCTGGAGTCCTCCGCGCCGTAGAGGTCGACGCCCTGGTTCCAGGCCATCTCGCAGATGGTGCCCATCAGGCCGATACCCATCAGGCTGTGGCCCTGGTCGCGCCCGCTCTCCTGCCACTGGGCCAGGCCCACGTCGTTGTAGACGTAGGGGATCGCCTTGGCCAGCGAGCCGTTGCCTTCGCCGTGGTAGAAGTAGTCCACTGTCTCGTCGAACTTGGCCCGGTCATCGCAGAGGATCCCGATGGCCATGATCGAGGCCATGGTGCACAGGTCCCAGTTCGCCCAGTAGTGGCCGATGCAATTGGTCTCGCGGTACATCATGTGGCGGTTCATCGGATAGAAGTGCTTGACCAGCATGTCCTGGAAACGGGCCAGGTCGAAGCCGGGGTAGCCGCGCAAGAGCTCGCCGGCGTTGGCGAACTGGTACCCGTAGATGCCCGCCAGGAGCACGACTTCGGAGCCTCCACCGATGCCCTTCAGCGTCCCCGACCAGGCGTTGCAGATGTCCCGTGCGGTGTCGGCGTGTGCGGTGTCGCCGGTGATCTTCCAGCGCAGCGCGTTCTGGTAGGCGGCGTGGACGTCGTGGTAGAGAGCCCCGTAGTTCTGGACGCCGCTCCCTCCCCGGATCGAGGTCGTCAGCGGGTTGGGCCGCCATGTGCTCTGCGAGTGACGGTTGGCGGTGAGCCTGGCGAAACCCGCCGTGTAGGGGGCGGCGCCCGCCTTCACCTTGGCGGCCATGCGCTCGAGATCGGCCCGGGTGTGGAGCATCCCGGGATGCGCGAAGGCTGTGCCCGCCGCCGTCGCGGGGGAGGCGGCCACGCCCGTGCCGATACCGACCGCGCCGGTCGCCGCTCCCGCGGCCTTGAGCATGCTGCGTCGGCTGATCCGAAGTGTCACTGTGTCGTTCCTTGGGCTCTTGTGGGGACAGTGCCTACGTAGGGAGACGTGATACGGAGCGGGCGATAACACAAAAGTGGGCACCACCGATGAAAGGCAGCTGGTCTTGACGGTCCTCCGTCATGGGACTCGGCGTCACCCGGACACATCTGGACAGGCAGGTCGACGATGGCGGACGCTCCCAGGAACACCCCCGTGGGCCGGCAACTCCAGGTGAAGACGCACGGCCTCGATGTCATCCGCGACGCGGAACGCAGGGGCGCTCCCCCGTCACCGGGGCAAACGGCACGAGCTACGGTCTCAACCCACAGGGCAATCTGCCAGGGGCGGTCCCCATTCCGGGCACTTCGCGGGCAGTGCTGGCATCGTATGGCTATGGCAGCGATAGGAGACACGTCCGAGCCTCATAGCCCTGTACTCGGATCACGTTGGTCGGAGGCTGCGGATCCAGATCACGGCACCGTGTAGGGGGAGTCCGGCGAGGTACCGGTAGTTCGTTGAATCCGGTGGTAGAGGTCAATGCTGTGTCCGGTGGTGACCGCGCGTCGATCAGGGCCTGGAGCTCGGGGGGTGGGTCCTTGTCCGTCCAGGCTCGCCACCATCGGTTGAGGGTGACGGCGGGGGTGAGCCAGGAACGTATGGCGCGTATGGCCCTGGGCCAGCAAGGCAGTTGAGGCCCGGTGGGGTTGGTCTGGGCCCTTCTGTGACCCCTCCTCGGGACATGGATCCGGCGCGGTGGCGTCCAGGGGTCCGGGTGGGGCGAACCATCGGTCCCAGTAGAAGGAGAAGGCGCAGTTGACCACGTTCTGGTGGCGGCGGATGGCGCGGTCGGAGCGGACCGGGAAGTCGGCCCGGCCGAGTTCGTCCTTGACCTGCTTGTAGCTCTGCTCGATCCACGGCCGCAGGCCGTAGAGGCGGACGATCTCGGCGAGGGCGGCCGGCGGACCGGCTCGACTTCACCCGCTCGCCCAACCCGCACCTCGCCTTCGGCGCCGGTCCGCACTCCTGCCTGGGGCAGAGCCTGGCCCGCCCCGAACTCCGCGTGGCCTTCAAGACCCTGCTCAGCCGCCTGCCCACCCTGCGGCTCGCGATACCCGCTGAGGAGCTTCACCACCGCGATGAGTGACGGTGTCCTGGATGGCCACCGCGTCCTGGAAGACGGTGGAATCTAATGCCCGCCGGTGGCGGCGTGCAGGATCCCGGTGGCCTCGACACCCTGCCTGACAGCGGTGAACACGCGGTGCGGATCGCGAGAGTGCTGCAGCCGGCGCCTAAAGTACGTCAGCAGCGAGGAGTCGAACTCTCCGTCCAGCAGCCCGAGTCCGCACGCGGCCTTCCACCGCAGGTCGCAGCGCAGTTCCTGGACGGCCTCCGTGTCCGACAGACCGTTCAGGACCTGCAGCACCGCCACCGCGGACAGCATCTGCGGCGGATGGCTCGGCCGCCCGTTGGACGACGGATACATGTCCGCGAACATCCCCGCCGGGAACAGCGCCTCCCGGTGCTCGGCCAGGAACGCGAACACACTCCGCTACGGGATCAAGTCCCGGCAGGTTTCCCACGCATCGGGCCCGACCGACACCCCGGCCCGCTCACCCTGCATACCCACCAGACTGGCCCCGGACCGTGTGGTCCAGGGCCAGAACAGCCGAACATTTTCAGTGATCTTCCAGCTCATGCGGTCCTCCAGGAGGCGAGGGCGGCTCCGGTGAGGCGGCGGCTCATGGCGGACGTCATCGCCCACAGGACGCGGGAGCGGGAGGAGGCGGGCTGGTGTTCATAGTCGCGTACGAGACGGCGGTAGAACTTCAAGAGGCCATACGTCTGCTCCACGATCCGCCCCCTGGGCTGCGGAACGAAGCCCTTCTCGTCCGGGTTGCACCCGACGACCCCGCCTGACGTGCATGAGCCTGGCAGGGCGTTCGGGAATCGGGCCTAACTCGTTCGTAGGCTCGCCAGTGGCATCGCTCCGACCTGCGGCGATGCAATTCCCCACAGATCCCGGTGAAGGAGGCGCGCCTGGTCCGGGAGCGGGGTCACCGAGGGCCAGCGCGCCCAGAGCGACTGCCTCCTGCCCGTCTCCAGGGGCCGCGAGGCCAATGGGTCAGAGCACTGGCGGGCTGCTTGGTCATGGCCACCACCATGGTCACGCCTCCAGAGCCCGGTCGCCGTACTCATTGCTCCGGCTCCGGGCTGCGCCCGTCATCCGCGTCAGCGCATTCGCGGACAGTCGGGTTGTCGCTGTTCAGAAGCCCGATGAGGGCGGGACCGCAGCGGGGGTCGCCCACCTCCTCGAAGACCTCGATGGCGGTCAGCTGCCCGAAGCCGCCGAGGGAGGGCAGCCCGTCGATGAGGGCGGGGAGGGCGTCGGCGCCCATGTCGATCAGTTCCGCGCGGGCGTCGTAGGACGGGCCGGTCCCGTCATCGAGCTGCTGGACGAGTCTCTCGATGTGCGTGGTCATGGGTGGTCCCGGCGCCAGGGCGTGGGCCAGCCACCAGCAGACGGGGCGGATCTCGTACGAGCCGGGCATCGCTTCCAGCACGCGATGCCCGCGGCAGAGGCAGAGGCAGGGGCAGGGGGAAGAGGCGCTCATTCGAGCAGTCTCGTCGCCGGTCCCGCCGGTGTGCCACGGATTTCTCCGCGCTGTCGCGCCCTCGTTCGCGTCCGGCTCGGGGGGTGTCGATTGCCGGTAGTCGCGGTCGGTCCGGTGCGGCGACGGGGCCCGTCGGTCGTGATCGGACGTGCCGCGTCGCGTCTCCCGTCGCGCGCCACGCCCAGGGGGCC
Organism: Streptomyces bicolor; assembly: GCF_000719285.1. Classification (GTDB taxonomy): domain Bacteria; phylum Actinomycetota; class Actinomycetes; order Streptomycetales; family Streptomycetaceae; genus Streptomyces; species Streptomyces bicolor. The sequence continues at coordinate 22,456 of NZ_JOFS01000027.1, forward strand.
GGGTGAGTGCCGGATCGCTCATTTGTACGTTCGGTTAATCGGATGTGTCGGATGTATTGACGCGCTCTCTTCTCCGGATTTAGCCTCTGCCCGATTTCGCGAACAATGTTCGATATATCGTTCAACGTGCCTGATTGGACAGTGAGTTGGTTACGAAGGCTTCCGGCCGAAGCGCCACCCACCTGAAACGCCTTCACGGGCGCTGAGAAGCACAACCACCCGGCCCGTGCCGCAGCCGCCCCACCTGGGCGGACGCACGTGCTCGCGCGCCCTGACCCGCCGTCACCACGGCGCCCTGGGCGAAGCGGTGAAACACCGTCGTTCGGGTCCCCCCCTTCCGGACTACGCGGTGTCCGGGTCCTGTCCCGCCCACTCCGAGACCAAGTTCCCCCCGCCAACCCCGCTCCCCCTTCGCCCGGCGGTGGCACCCGCACCCGACAGGAGATCCGATGTCTGCGCTCCGCGCCCGGCTGACGGTGATATTGCTCGCCGTCTGCCTCCTCTTCACGGGCCAAGCCCTCACCACACCCCAGCGGGCGGCCGCCGCCGACCCCGGCTACCTGATGGTGCACTTCACCGGCGACTCCGCGACCGGTCAGATGCTGTACCTCGCGCACAGCACGGACGGCCTGCACTGGAACGACCTCAACGGCGGAGCGCCGATCCTCAACTCCAAGATCGGCACGAAGGGAGTGCGTGACCCCGCACTGGTGCGCTCCCCCGACGGCAGCAAGTACTGGATCATCGCGACCGACCTGTGCGTCCGCTGCGGCTCGACATACACCAACGGCAGCCCCAACTTCGTGGTGTGGGAGTCGACCGACCTGGTGACCTGGTCGAAGCCGTGGCTGCTCGCCGCCGCCTCACTGATCCCAGGCGGAAAGAACGCGTGGGCGCCGGAGGCGATCTGGAACCCCGAGACCAACGACTACGTCCTGTACTGGGCGACGAACGCCTCGGTGAACGGCATCTTCAAGTACCGCATCTACTCCGCCCGCACCAAGGACTTCCGCACCATCACCACCCCGCAGATCTGGATCGACCCGCCCGGCAGCACCCCGGTCGTCGACACCCAGATGACCGAGGTGCCCGCCGGTGTCGGCAACTACCGCTACCTGCGGGTCTCCGGCGACGGCCAGAACAACATCGAGGGCAGCAACTCGATCCTCGGGACGTGGACCAACCTCGGCAACCTCTCGAGCATCGGCCTCACCGGCAACGTGGTCGAAGGCCCGGTCTGGATGAAGTTCAGGGACCGCGACGAGTGGGCCCTCTACATCGACCACAACAACGCGCAGGGCGTACGCGAGTACAGGCCGATCCTGACGACCAACCCGTTCGACATCAGCACCTACCGGCTGCAGCCGACGACCAGCTACGACATGGGCGGCACCCCCAAGCGCCACGGCGCGATCACGACCCTCACGGCCGCCGAGGAGAGCCGCGTGCTCGCCCGCTGGCCCAACACCCCGGCGCAGCGGCTCCAGTCGTACAACTTCCAGGACCGGTACGTGCGCCAGATCGACTTCGACGTGCGCATCGACCCGAACGTCAGCCCCGTCGAGGACTCCCAGTTCCGGATCAGGCCCGGCCTGGCGGGCACCGGCACCGTCTCGTTCGAGTCGGTGAACTACCCCGGCTACTTCCTGCGCCACGCCAACTACGACTTCCAGCTCGTCCTGAACGACGGCTCCGCCCAGTTCGCCGCCGACGCCACCTTCAACAAGGTCGCCGGACTCGCCGACCCCACCTGGTCGTCCTTCCAGTCGTACAACCACCCCGACCGCTACATCCGCCACTACGCCTACCAGCTCCGCCTCGACCCCATCACCACCACTCTGGGCCGCAGTGACGCCACCTTCCGTGTGACGAACTGACCCGCATCGCCAGGGGTGCCGGCGCCGCCAAGGCGGCGCCGGCACGGATGCGTCACCCCAACCCCCCACGTCCGCAGGGCCCTGATGGCGGCACCAAGGCCTGGAACAACACGAGAGCGTGGGCCCAGCCAGGCCCCAGTTGGCTCACCGCGACTCCCTGGAGCTGACGAGGGATCGAACCTGTGGGCGGCTCCAGGCCAGGGCCGCCCACAGGTTCTGGATCCGCCCGCACCTTTCCTACGCCCCGGAGGCACCAGATGAGTGCAACGCCCCTCCCGTCGCGCCGGCTCTTCCTCGGCATGGCCGCGGCCGTGCCGGTGTCCACCACCGGCGTGCTGACCCTCGGCAGCCGGTCCGCGAGCGCCGCGACGACCTCCCCGTTCGTCATGGCCTACTTCACCCAGTCACCGAGAAACCTCGGCACGGACTACGGCCTGCACCTCGCGGTCAGCACCGACGCGCTGCAATGGATGCCGCTGAACCAGAACAACCCCGTCGTGACCCCGACCGCGGGCGACGGCGGTCTGCGCGACCCCTTCATCCTGCCCAAGCAGGACGGCACCTTCGTCGTCATGGCGACCAATCTGAAGGGCACCGACTGGACCAAGAAGACCCCGTACATCCACGTCTGGGACTCCGCCGACCTGCGCTCCTTCGACAACTACCGTCTGCTGAAACTGCACGAAATGGCCACCCACACCTGGGCGCCCGAAGCCTTCTGGGACCCCTCCCGCGGCCAGTACGCCCTCATCTACTCGGCCGTCAACAGCAGCGGACACAACGTGATCATGGTGAACTACACCACGGACTTCCAGACGGTGACGGCACCGCAGGTCTTCTGCGACCCGGGCTACGACATCATCGACGGCACCATGGCCAAGGACGTGAACGGCGTCAACTACCTGTACTACAAGGGCCGCAACAGCCTGGTGGGTGCGAGGTCCACCTCCCTCGCCCCCGGCAGCTTCACCCAGTTCACCTCGGGCCTGGCGCCGCAGGGAGGCATCGAGGGCCCGATCCTCGCCGAGGCCTCCGGCACCTGGTACCTGTGGGGCGACGCCAACGCGCTCTTCTACACCTGGCAGACCAACGACCTCTCCACCGGCACCTGGACCGCCACCGACCGGCGCGTCTACACCCAGCCGCTGAACTCCAAGCATGCCGACATCAAGCCGATCCCCCAAACGGTGTACGACAACATGGTCGCCACCTGGGGAAAGCCTGCCTGGAACCGGCTGAAGTCCTACAACTTCCCGGACAGATACTGGCGGCAGGTCGATTCCCTCGGCCGCATCGACCCGTACCCGTTCGACCCCTACACCGACTCGCAATGGAAGCTGGTGCCGGGGCTGGCCGACCCCTCCGGCGTCTCCTTCCAGTCCCTCAACCAGCCGACCCGCTATCTGCGGCACTCCTTCTACCAGCTGCGGCTGGACGCCAACGACGGCAGCACGAGGTTCGCCCAGGACGCCACCTTCCACAGGACCGCCGGGCTCGCCGACCCGTCCTGGTCGTCGTTCCGCTCTCACAGCCACCCGGACCGCTACATCCGGCACTTCAATTACGCGCTGCGCATCGACCCGATCTCCACCGCCACCGGCAGAGCCGACGCCACGTTCTCCGTCTGGTACTGAGGCGACGCACGGGGACTGTAAATCGTTCGGTGTAACTCCCGATCATGGAAGATGCATCGATGACCAGTGAGAACGTGTCTGAGTCCGACCCCGTCGAGCCCACGAAGGCTGCGTCGGCGAGGGCCGTGGACGACCAGTTGATCGACGAGCTGGTGGGCCGGGCCCAGTCCGAGGGCCTGCAGTTGACCGGCGAGGGCGGGCTGCTGCAGCAGCTGACCAAGCGGCTGCTGGAGTCCGCCCTGGAGGGTGAGATCACCGACCACCTCGGCTATGACAAGCACGATACGGCCGGCAAGAACGGCGGCAACTCCCGCAACGGCAAACGCTCCAAGACCGTGCTGACCGACGTGGGCCCGGTGGAGATAACGGTGCCCCGCGATCGCGACGGCTCCTTCGAACCGAAGATCGTCAAGAAGCGGCAGAAGCGTCTGACCGGCGTCGACGAGATGGTCATCTCGCTGGCCGCGAAGGGCTTGACCACCGGTGAGGTGCAGGCCCACCTGGCCGAGGTCTATGGCGCCGACGTTTCCCGCCAGACCATCTGTCATCAGGGTGATGGAACAGCTCGATGCGCGAGTTCCACGCGAAGCGATGGTTCAGCTCGTTCGCCACCTGGGTGTTAGCCGGGAACATGCCGTCCCGACCGGCGGGTGCCGTCATGATGATGGCCGCCTGGCGGTCGATGGGAACCGTGATCGCGGCGGCGTTTACGAGGCCGACGCCCCTCAACTCGGGTTCGCGTGCGTAACGGATCAAGGTGACGGGGTGATCGGGCAACAGCAGTGTCTTGCGCTCGAACCGACACAGCTTCCACGAGCGGACCATCATCCTCTCGTAGGCGGTGGCCATGGCATTCGCCATGGTGAGCAGGTGGTCATTTACCGGCAGCTCAACGTAGTAGCTGGAGAAGTCGGTCAACTCGGCCCAGGCGGTATCTACCTTCTCGTCCGAGACCGGACCCTCGTCCGGCGTCCCGAGTCGAACGGCGTGACCCGGGCCGGCACCCCTGAATTCACCGACCTTCATTACGGAGGCATCCTGTCCGTCCGGAGCGCGCAGTCTGCGTGGGTTACCTGCGGCGCGGTAATCGCGGTCCGACGACGCGACGGCTGCCGCAGTCTCGACGCACACCGTGACAGCTCATTCCGTACGTCCCGGTGCTCGTCCCGTACGACGGAGGCCCACATGCCCACCACCGCCCCGCCCCCGCTGGGGGCCCTGGCCGCTGAACTCGCCGCGCTGCGTCCCCGCATGGAGGCGGTGAGCCTGGCGATCCACGCGCGGCCGGAGCTGAAGTTCTCCGAGTTCCACGCCCAGCAGGCGCTGACCCGCTGGCTCACGGAAGCCGGCTTCGCCGTGACGGAGGCGGTGGGCGGGATGGACACCGCGTTCGTGGCCGTGCACGAGGGCAGCCGGCCCGGCCCGTACGTCGCCGTCCTGGCGGAGTACGACGCGCTGCCCGGCGTCGGGCACGGCTGTGGGCACAACCTCATCGCAGCCGGGTGCGCCGCAGCCGCGATCGCCGTCGTACGGGCCTTGCCGTCGCACCCAGGAACGGTCGCCGTCATCGGCACGCCCGGCGAGGAGATGGGCGGCGCCGGCAAGGTCCGGCTGGCCGAGGCCGGGGTGTTCGAGGGCGTGGACGCGGCGCTGATGTTCCACCCGGCCGACCGCTCCGTCACCACCCAGCACTCGCTGGCCGCGGCGCACCTGCGCGTCGCCTTCACCGGCGTGAGTGCGCATGCCGCGAAGTCACCGTGGGAGGGCCGCAGCGCACTGGCCGCCGCCCAGTTGTTCCTCACCGCCCTCGACGCGCTGCGGCAGTTCGTCCCGCCGACAGCACGCCTGCACGGCATCGTCACGGACGGCGGGCAAGCCCCGAACGTCGTTCCCGCCAACGCCGCCGTGGAGTTGTACGTACGGGACCGTACGGCCGTATCGGCCGGGGCCCTGGTCGAGCGGGTTCGCGCGGCCGCCGAGGGAGCGGCGCTCGCCACCGGAACCGCGGCCGAGGTGTCAGAGACCGGACCGCTCTACGCGGAGCGCCGCGACAGCACCGTGCTCGCCGAACGGTTCGGGCAGGCCGTGCGCGCACTGGGCCTCGACATCGCGCCCGCCGGTCCGGACAGCCCCGCCGGTTCCTCCGACATCGGCAACCTCTCGCAGCTTCTGCCGGTGATCCACCCGTACATCCAGATCGCCGAGCCGGGTACGCCCGCCCACTCCGAGGCGATGCGCGAGGCGGCGGCGACCTCGCTCGCCCACGACCGCACCGAGATCGCGGCGACCGGTTTGGCCCGCGTAGTCGCCGAACTGCTCACGGACGAGGAGCTGTTGGCAGCCGTGAGAGCGGAGTTCGCATTGGTCGCTGCGGGAGCCGAGGTGCTGATGTGAGCAGCCCGCGACCCTACACTTCCCGTCATGCCGGTCGTGATCGTCCTGGAAGGGGCCGCCCCCGACCGCTTCACCGTGACCGTGTCGCCGCTCGCGGAACTGGCAGCAAGCCTGCACGTCCTGACAGAACACACCCACCACACCGAACACGCGCCCTGGGCCGAGGAGACCACCCGCAACGCCCCGCCCGCGTTCCGAGCGGGCCTGCGTCGCTTCGCCCCGCTGTGGACGGCGCTGCGTTGGCGGGGCTTCTACCCGGGGCTGAACGCGCCCCTGCCGGAACTGACGACGGACCGGTTCGCCGAACTCACCGCCCACACCTGTGCCAGCGGCTACCGCGGCTTCGACTTCAGCCGCCTGCTCCACGACCCGGCACAGGCCGCCGCACTGCGCCGGGCGGCCTCCGGTCTGCCGGAACCGCACCCGACCCTCGCCGAAGACCTGCTGCGCGACCCGGAGCGACTGCGCACCGACATCCTCGCCTTCCTCGACCTGTGCCGCCGCGTCTTCTTCGCCGACCTGTGGGCCACGACCGAGCCCGCGCTCGCCCGTGCCGCGCACCTCGTCCGGCAGCGGCTCGCGGACGAAGGACCGGAGGCGGCCCTGCTCTCGCTCAGCCCGTCCAGCGCACGGCCGGCCGGTCCGTCGCGGGTCGTCTTCGACAAGGTGCACCACGCGGTGATCAGCCCGGCCCGTACGCCGATCCTGCTCATCCCCACCCGATACGGCGCCCCGCACCTGCTGGTGAAGGACGAACCGGGGCTCCCACCGGTCGTCCACTTCCCGGTGCACGCCCCGGAGATCGGGGTCACCCTGGCCCGCAGCCGCATGCTGGCGCTCACCGATCCTCGCCGGGTCCGGCTGTGCCGGCTCATCGCCCGCCAGGCGATGACCACGGCCGACCTCTCGGACCGGCTGTCGATGACTCGCCCCCAGGTCTCCCGTCACCTTCGCACCCTGCGCGACCTGGGGCTCGTGCGCGTGGAACGCAACGGCCGCTACGTCCACTACGGTCTCGACCTCGCGGCGGTCAAGCGCATCGGCAGGGACGTGGCCACGGCCCTGCAGTACTGAAGGAGGCGGCGGCGTGACGACCCGGTACCCGATCCTCCGCCACCGCGAACTGCGGCCCCGGCTGCGGTGGAGCGCGTGGCTCGAGCGGCGCGCTCCGCTGGTCGCGGGGGCGGGTGAGATCCTCGTGCACGAGATCGACGGGGAGCACCGGACGGGGGCCGTCGACACGGCGCGGGCCACCGCCGTGACCCTGGTCGACGTCCGCCCCGACGTGCAGCTGTTCGCCAAATGGCACCTGGCCACGTCCGACTCCGCGGCGCGTTTCCCCGTCCGGGTGACCTACCGCTGCACGGTCGTGGACCCCGTCGCGGTCGTAGGGGGCCGTCGCACCGGCGTCTGGGACCCGAGCTGGGTCCTCGTCCAGGACCCCCGGCCTTACCACCTGCACGCGAAGCATCCCGAAGGCGACGAGAACGGCCTCCGCCGGTCCCTCACCGCCTTGCTCTCCCCGCGCCCGGCCCCGCGGGCGCTCCCCGGAATACGCGTGGAACTCGGCCATGTGGACGTGGGGCCCGCCTGGCCGAACGACATCGATGAGGCGTGATCGTCTGGAGATGTGCCCAAAGCGCAAGGTGCGGTTCGACCTGCGCACCGTCGGGCTGTGGAGGCCGACCGGCCACGGGAAGAGGACCTCCGAAGAGCGTCCCCTGGCCGCGACTCCACGCCACCTCGCCGCCTCTCCAGTCACGACATCACCGCAGGCCACAGCCCACAGGCAACCCTGGACTCATGCGTTCACTGAAGTGATGGCCAACAGAGTTGCATCGGGCGAGAGCCAGCAGGCATCGGCACGGTCTGTGTCGTCAACGTCAAGTCGCCTTGCGACAGTCGACTCGGGCACACCGGGCAACACAGCAGCACCCCCACCTACGGCTTCATCGTTCACCGCATCGCTCGATGTCGGCTGCGGGTGGACAAGGGCGAGCCGGACTCGTTGGGTACGGCCGGACTTCAGACCTACAGTCGGCACCCTCGTCACGCAAGGAACGACAACCGCACCTGACGACGAGGATTGTCCTTGTTCGTGTCCGCCAAACTCCGTTAGGACAACCTCGATCGTAGCCATGCAGGCCGACCGCTTCACAGCCAGCTGATCAGAAGACACGTGACTGCGGGGGGTCAGTCGTTGTTGTCGCCCACGTCATATGGGAACTCGGCAAGGCGCTCCTCTTCCTGGGCCAAAAGGTCCGCGTAGCGGGCAGTCAGGTCTTCGTCACCGCAGGCCCGCGCTGCGGCGTGGGCCTGCGGTGTACAGGGCCGGGGGCGTGCGGTGGACTGTGTCGAGAAGAGCCGTGCCGGTGATGAGAGACGAGTGGGCGAGGGCAGGATTGCCGGAGTCGGCGGCTGAGCGTGCGAGCAGGAAGTGTTCCTCGACGAGGTCGCGGGCCCCAGCCATGTCGCGCCAGTCGTCCTCGGCAGGGGGCGGCTCGATGTCGAAGAGTGCGGGCTGACGCGGGCCCGGCTTCGGGGACGTCGGGCCGTTGAGGGTGGTGAGTGCGCGCTGCAGCGACGTCCATGCCCGGTCGAGGTCGCCGGCCTGCCGCTCCAGGCCGGACAGTCGGGTGTACGCGAAGCCACGGGCAAGGTCGGTGTCCTGCAACGAGACGTACAGGCGCTGGGCGCGGGCGGCCTGCGGGAAGTCGCCCAGCTCGGCGAACTCGCTGACGATCCAGGGCAGTTCGCTGATGTCGGCGGGCCCGATGTCGTCAAGCATGCGTATCAGGGTCACACGGGCGAGTTCCGTGCGGCCTTGGCGACGGGCGAGGATCACCCAGGTCTCGACGGGCTCGGACTTCGGGTCGTCGCCGAACCACTCCGCCGTGTCGAGGGCTCCGGCCCAGGCCTGCAGGGCCTCGGGCTCCCAGCGGAAATCGTCCTCGCCGCTCTTGTCCGGTCGGCCGAGTGGCAGGTCGGACAGGGCGCACCAGGTATCGAAGTTGGCGCAGCGAGCTGCGTGGAGACGGGGGAGGTCCTCCTCGCGGAGGCAGCGGGCAACCAGGAACACGGCGAGATGCAGTTCCTCGCCCATCCCACCGAAGGGGGCCTCACGGCGGCAGAGGGTCTCCTGCTCGAGGAGATGGCGCAGGAGGGGCAGGTCGGTGTCGCGCCGGTCGCACTGGGCCGCGCGCAGCACACCGGCGCGGCGGGCCGCGTTGGCGTCGTGCTCCGAGCCGCTCCGGTCAGACGCCGCGGAGAAGGCCACCATCGGCCAGGCGGCGCGGTCGGCGCGCAGATGGGCCAGGTCCGCCCGGCAGGCTTCGAGAACGGTGTCCCGCAGCGGGGGGCAGGGGTGCGGGTCCAACAGGTGGTAGGCGCTGCCCTCGTCGGTGAGCAGCAGCACGTGGTCCGGCTCGGTGCGGAGAAGGGCACGGTGCATCCGGGCAAAGAGCTCGGCGGAAGGCCGCAGGCTGAGCCCGAGGGCGGTGAGGAGTTCATCTCGGCAGGCGTCGAGGGAGGGCGCGTAGGAGGCGCGGATGCCGTCCTCCACTTCGAGGGCTGCGGCCGACAGTTCCTCTTCCCCTGTTTCCGGCGGAAGGTGCAGGTGGTCCCGCCATCCGGGGAGGCCGGTCACCAACTCCAGTGCGTCGGCGAGGCTTTCGGCGATCAGTCCCGCATGCCCCTCCGAGTCGGCGTACAGCACCCCTCCGTCGCCATGGAGAAAGTAGGTGCCACCGGTGTCGTCGCCTGCGATTCCCTCCACCGGCGCACCCGAGGCCAGACGGACGTCCTCTGTGTGGTCGGCTCGACAGAGGTCGAAGTCAAAGGGGAACGCTGCGAGTTCGGCCAGGCGTGGACTCTGCCGGATCAAGTCGAGGAGACGGAGATCGGAACGGGGCATGCGACGGAACGTAGCAGCCTGCAGAGCGGGCCCTGCCGCCTGGGGAGGCCGATTGTCGCAGGTCCTCCCTGCGTAGCACCTTCACCCTGTCGAGACGGTCCCGGAGGGGGTGACGGCCTTCTCCGCCTCCCCCGGCAGACGAGGCGTCCGGCCACCGCAGCAGCGCTGCTCACTGTTCCGTTGGGGGCGAAATCCTAGACCCTTTTCCCGTGGGCTATGTTCCGTCGCATGCCCCGCACCTCGACGGTCTTCGAGCTATGTCACCGAGCAAAGGATTCCGCGAAGTCTGTGCTTCCACGCCTTCGAAGGCGCTGCTGGAGTATTAACCAGAGGCGGTGTGTAGCAGGCTGTCGACGAAGTCGAGGATGTCGTTCTCCTGCGCGGACAGCACGGAGACGAAGGCGTTGGCGAACTGGACGACGCCGGGGCCCTCGATCTCCACGAACAGCCGGCGCAGAGCGGCGGCGCGCTCGTCGGACGGCGGGTGGTCCGTAACGATCAGGCCTGCGGGAATGTCGTTGATCTCGTTGCGCACCCGGGTCACTAGGTGGTCGATGGCGAAGAAGAGGAAAGGCCCCGCGACCGCGAAGTTCTTCTGGATCTGGTCGCCGGGGTTTTCGAGCCGACGAAGCATGAGCAGCGCGCCGATCTCGTCGGCCTCGAACTCCTGTTGGTGACTCTTGCGGATCCACTCTCCAGAGCGTGTTCGCGCCGCGGGCTCGTGCAGATGGCCGGCCAGGAAGTGACCGAACTCATGGCCGACCACGAAGTCTCTGGCGGCGCCGGCGAGCGGGACGCCGAGGAGGGCGCGTGAGTCCGCGTCCACCGGAATGCGGCCGGCACGTCGCGCGTCCCCGTGAAAGATGTAGGCGACCACCGCCTTCGCGACGGTCTTTCGTGCACGATCCCATTGGCGGATCATCTCGGCGGTCTCTTCCTCGAACTGCATGCCCGCGTCCTCGGTCCTGGTGAAGGTCCGGAACGAGGCTCCGACCAACTTCGCGACCTGGAACAGCAGGGTCATCAGCCCAGTGTTGACGAGGATCAGAGTTCCGCCAGGAACCACACATGCCTGGGCGTTGAAGGAGTTGTGCGGGTACTCACCGACGTATACGGGGCCGGGCAGCTCGATTCCACTGAGCTGGAGTGTATGAAGGAGGTCCGTCCTGATCCCGTCGTACGGGTTCTGGTGCAGGACCGAGTAGTCGCCACGCCGTATCGATCGGATGAGGTCCGCGTGGAGATCCTTTTCCCCCATCTCCAGCCGGTCGATGAGCGCGTTGATCTGCTCGGGGGTGGGCCTGGCGGCCAGATGTCCGACTCCGCGGCGCTCCAGCAGCGCGCGGTACTCCGCCTCCAAGGGATCCGACACTGTCATGGTCAGCGACCGTCCGGCCATACTCGGCTGGTGCTGCGCAGGTATCCGCGAGCCCGAGCGGCGAGTTCGGGGTCGGATGTTCGTGCCGCGATGCGATAGAACTTCTTCGCCTCTCTGAGGTGTCCTTCGTGCTCCCACACGCGGCCGAGGTTGAACGCAGCGTGGGGTTTCACCTCCTCGTCCTCCGTCTCGAAGGCGTATTCCCACAGGCTCTTGGCCCTGTCCCAGTGCCCGTCGCTCTCTTCGATCGCGCCGAGATTCACGGCCGCTTCGTGCGACGCGCCCTCGTCGTGGAGCCCGACGGTGAACTCGTAGGTCTCACGCGCCTTCGCCGTATGGCCCAGCTCCTCGTAGACGGTGCCGAGTCGGAAGGCTGCCATCCCACGGATCATGGTGTCACCGCAGTCCACGCCGTCCTCATACGCTCGCCGGGCCCCATCGAGGTCGCCCAGCTTCCTGCACGCGATCCCGAGACAGAGATTCGCTGCAGCGCGGATGTCCCTCGTCTCGGTCTGCGTCGCGGCTCGGTACCACCTGGCTGCGACTTGCTGATCACCCTGGTTCTGGTACGTCTCGCCGAGCTTGAACGCCGCGCTCGCACGCAGGTGGTCGTCCCCCGATTCCCGACATACCTGGAGGGCCCGGCGTGCCTTGCTGGTGTCTCCCACTTCCAGGGCGCTCAAGGCCACGTTGAAGGCGACATCCGCCCGGTACTTCTCGGACAACGCGGCGCACACCTCCCTTCGCCGCGCTTCCTCGGAACCGGTGACCTGTGCGCGCAGGATGCCGGCGACGCCCTGGAACCGCGTAGATCCCGTGTCCCGATCAGCGAAGAACCTGCGAAAACCTTCTGTCGGCTCGGCTCCGCGGTTCCAGGGCGAGTCCCCGCTCCTGAGACCTTTCGCTTCCGCGTCGTCAATGATCAGTTCGAGTTCCTTGACCGTGGTCCCGCACAGAGGGCAGGTCGATCCGGCACATCTCCGCAGATAGGCAGAGAGGTCCGTGGAACTGTTAAGGACTTGGAGATCGACGAAGTGAAAGCACTGATGCGACAGGGCACCGACCAACATGCGAAGTCCTCCCAGCGAATCGCTCAGTTGCGCCGGCCACGGCGACGCTTGCGCTCGATCTGCCAGGAGCCCGCCGCCTCGTCCCAGTAGACCCGCACTTTGGTGACGGCATTCCGTTCAGCCTCGGCGGTGACCGCTTCGATGTCGAAGTGCTCCAGCGCACGGATCGCCTCGTTCGAGACGTCCGGCCCGAGACACAGGGCCATGTTCAGTCCTGGATCGGGATCCCTGACGACCAGCAGCGTCCTGCTCGGGCTCTCGGGATCGCCTTCGCCGACGTCCTCCCGGCCGAACTGCCGTCGAAGCCAGTCACGGGCCACGGCGTACGAATCCTCGGCGGCCTTGGTCACCAGCGTCTGCACAAAAGGCACGACAGCCGCGGTGATGACGGCCGTGGCGAGCATGGCGCCGAGCGCGCTCGAACCACCGAGCGCGCCATCGTCCTCGGGCGACCCCGGCCACCCGTCATCGCTTAAGTCCCGTTCTGCCATGGTCACTTGGTCCCCGAACGTCACGTGCGGTGTTACGGAAGCGTACCAATGCCCAATCGGCCGGACAGTCCCCGCAGTCGACTGCGGCAACGAATGATGTGGGCAAGGAGGCTGCATGGCCGCGCCTGTGGACAGCACCCCCGGTCCACCTCCCCGCTGGCGGCCGGCTGAACGACCGACACGATCCAGTCCGTCTCCGGCACCAGCCAGCGACGTGGAAACACCGCTCGTGCGGCGACGGCGCCCACGGCCCGCGCGTGTTCGACTGAGCCCGCGTGGAAGTCCGACCCCGGCACCGTCCCGACCGGCAGCACTGGGTCATCGCCCGCCGGAGCGTCCGCCGGCCCGAGGAGATCTCCTACTACATCGCTTACTGCCCCGCCGGCACCACGCTGGACTCGAAGCCGCGCCCACCAAGGGCGAGCGGCTCCCCGCATCGGACGCCGTGCGCAGCCGCAACCGTGCGTGGATCGCAGGGCTGGCCCCTGATCTCGTCGCCCTGGTCATGGCCGCGCGCCACCCGCTGCCCGCGAGACTGTCGGGGGCGAACCCGGCCGCAGACATGACCTCCTTGCTGGAAGGCACAGGCGCGCTCAGGCTCTCCTGCCGCCCTCAGCCGTGCAGGTCCAGCTCCGCCAGCTCCTTTCGTGAGGTCACGCCCAGTTTGGGATACACCTTGTAGAGGTGGTACTCCACGGTGCGCGGGCTCAGGAACAGCTGAGCGGCGATCTCGCGACTGGGCATGCCGGTGGCGGCGAGCCGGACGACCTGAAGCTCTTGCGGGGTGAGGGCGACCGCGGGTGCGCAGGTGGCGGCCTGTGCCGCGGCCGGGTTGGTGCCGGTGGCCCGCAGTTCGCCGCGGGCTCGCTCGGCCCAGGGAGTGGCGCCGAGACGGTCGAAGGTCGCGGCGGCGGCGCGCAGGTGCACCGCCGCCTGGGCGCTGCGCCGGTTGCGGCGCAGCGCCTCCCCGTAGACGAGTTCGGTTCGGGCCTGCTCGAAGGGTCTGCCGCCGTGTGAGGCGTCACCATGATGCGCCTGCATGGCCTGCTCGAAGAGGGGCAGGTCCTGGGTGAGCAGGGCCTCGATACGCAGCGCGGTGGCCCGGGCCCAGGGCCGTCCGCTCGCCGTCGCCCAGGAGGCGAACCGCTGCGCGGCGTGCTCGGCCCGGTCTTCGTCGCCCAGCCGGACGGCCGCCTCGGCCGCGTCCGTGCAGGCGAGGATGAGCGCCATGGAGTTCCAGGAGCCCTGGCGTTCGGCCTCGTGGATCCTGCGGAGCACCTCCTCGTAACGGCCGAGGCCGAGGTCGAGGAGGATCAGGGCCGCCAAGCCGTGGCTGCCGTCGACGGCCGGGCCTGGCCGGGCGAGCGCGCGTACGCGGATTTCGTCGCCCTCGATCGCCGCGATGCGGGCGACGACGTGGTTCAGCTGGGTCAGCCGCTTGTGCAGGCCCGCGGCGCCGGCGAGCGCCTTCGCCTCCGTGATGGTGGCCAGAGCCTCCCGATGCTCTCCGGCGTACACGTGCAGGCGGCCGAGCACGCTCAGCAGGAAAGGCAGCCGTCCGACGACGCCCTGCTGCCGGCATCGCGCCGTCTCGGCCTCGGTCACCCGGCGCAGGCGGGTGTCGTCGCCCAGCAGCAGACCGCCGGTGATGGCGTGGCTTCGGCTGTCCTCGTCCGCCCGGTCCGCCTCGTCCAACAGACGGGACAGCAGGGGCAGGCCCTTCGCGAAGTCGCCAGCCGCCACCCGGTCCAGGCCCTGTACCGCCCGCCCAACCGGATGCCGTTCGCGCTGCCGGGCCAGCACGGCGGCACAGTGGTGCAGCATGTCCAGGTCATTGCTGTGCCAGGCGTAGAACGCGGCGCTCCGCATCATCTGCGCGCCCTGCGCGGGCGCGTCCGGGGCTGCCTCGATCAGCAGCCTGACGGCCTCGGAGGCCTGGTCCTGCTCGAAGAGGGCCAGGGCACGGACATGGGCCGCCTCCGCCCGGTCGGCCCGGCCCTCGGGGCCTGCGGCGGCCTGGTGGCCTGCCTCCTCCGCGAGTTCGCCGGCCAGGGCCGCCATCCCCGCCCGGTGGGCGGACCAGGCCGCCGAGGTCAGGCGTGGTGCGCGGGCGGTCGGCTCCGGCGTCAGCCGGGCGGCCTGGCGGTAGAGGTTCGCCGCCGCCGCAAAGCCGCCCCGGGCGCTGGCGCGGGCGCCCACCGCTTCGACGGCGGTCGCCACCGCCTCGTCGGGCCCCAGCGCCGCCGCCGCCCGGTGCAGGGCGCCGCCGTCCGCCGTCGGGGCGGTGTCCGCCAGTGCCCGGTGCACGGCGACCCTGCTCGCCAGCGGTGCGCCCTGGTACACCGCGGAGCGGATCAACGGGTGCCGGAAGCGGACCGAGTTCCCTGCGACTTCGATCAGCCGCAGGCTCTCCGCGTCAGCGAGGTCCCCGGGCCCGACGTGCAGCCGCTGTGCGGCCGCCAGCAGTTGGGCGAGATGAGCCTGCGGGTCCGCCGCGGCGATCAGCAGCATCGTCCGGGTGCGCCCGGGCAGCGCCGAGATCCTGCTGCGGAAGGAGGCGAGCACCCGGTCGGGGGCGGCGAGCGGTACGACCGGCGCGAAGGCGGTGTCGTCGCCGGCCGCGAACTCGGTGAGCGCCAAGGGGTTTCCGCCCGCCTCTTCGATGATCCGCTGCCGCCGAGCTGGGTCCACGCCGAGGGCGTCGAGCAGGATCCCGGCCTCCGCGCGGCCCAGGTGCCCGGGCCGCAGTTCGCGCAGCCCCGGGGCGTCGAACCCCTCGTCGCGCGCGGCGAACACCAGGGCCACGCCTTCCGCTGCCAGTCGGCGGGCCGCGAAGAGCAGCGCCTGCACCGATGGCTCGTCCATCCAGTGGGCGTCGTCCAGCAGGCAGAGCAGGGGGCGCTCCGCCGCCGCCTCGGCCAGCAGGGACAGCACGGCGAGACCGGTGAGGAAGCGATCCCCCTGCCAGGTGCCGCCGTGCCCCAACGCCGCCTGAAGCGCCTGCGCCTGGGGCTCGGGAAGCGTATCGATGTGGTGCGCGACGGGGCGCAGCAGCTGCAGCAGCGCGGCGAAGGCCAGATCGGACTCCGGCTCCACGCCGACGGCCCGCAGCACCGTCATGCCCTGCGCCCTCTGCTCCAGGTGCGCCAGCAGACTGCTCTTGCCGATCCCCGCCTCACCGCGCAGCACCAGGGCCGCACTCGTGCCGCCCCGCACCTGGTCGGTGAGGCCCACGAGTTCGGCCACCTCGTCCTCCCGCCCGTACAGCACAGCGATCCCCGTTCCGGCCTACGTAGGCTCTACTGAAGCACTACGGATTCGTCCCGTGACATGCCCGTTCTAGCTTCTGCGTCATGACGGCACACAGGATCAAGGAAATCGCCGCGGCGGGCAAGCAGTTGCTCCCGCCGCGCGGCCCCCACCGGCTGCTGGCGGGGGGCGTCCTCGCCCGGGCGGTGGGCCTTGGCGGCATCCTGCCTACGGTCGCCGTGTTCTTCGTCCACTCCGGCGGGCTCAGCGGCAAAGAGGTCGGCCTCGGCATGTCGGTCGCGAGCGTCTTCGGGCTCATCGCCGCCGTGCCGGCCGGCCGGCTGGTGGACCGCATCGGCGCCCGGCGGGTCCTGATATGCCTGCCTCTCGCCGCCGCCGGGGTCTTCTGCTCCTACGCTCTCGTCCACTCCCTCCCCGCGTTCCTGCTGGCCGGGAGCGCGACCGCGGTGTGCCTGTCGTCGACCCGGGTCGCCGAGGCTACGCTGATCCAGCAGGTCCTGGACCCAAAGAGCCTGGTGCGCTCCCGGGCCCGGTTGAGCGCCGTGCACAATCTGGGCTTCGCGGTCGGTGTGCTGGCCATGGCGATCCCCCTCCAGGCGGGCACGCGCTCGGCGTACCTCTGGTTCATTGCGGCGAGCGCCCTGGTGACTGCCTGCTCCGCGCTGTTCGCCTGGCTGCTGCCCGGCGTCCCGCGGCCGCGCACCCCCCGCCCGGCGCTGCGCCTCGGCGCGCTGCGCGACCTGCCCTACCTGTCCCTCTCCGTCCTGACTGGCCTGACCACCGTCCACAACCAGCTGCTGACCATCGCCGCACCGCTGTGGGTGATCGGCCACACCGAGGCCCCACGCACGACCGCCTCCCTGCTGCTGACGGCCAACTCCGTGCTGGTGGTCTGCCTGCAGGTGTCCGCCGCCCGCGGCACGGACACGACCCGCGGGGCCGTTGGCGTCAACACCCGCGGCGGCATCGGGCTGATGCTGGGCTGCCTGCTCTTCGGCGCGGGCGCCGGACTCCCCCCGGGGCTCGCTGCCGCCACGCTGGTGCTGGCAACGGCGGTGCTCACCTGCGGCGAGATGTGGACGGCGGCAGCCGCCTGGAACTTCGGCTACGCCCTGGCGGATCCCCGGGCCGTCGGCGACTACCAGGGCGTCTACGGCCTGGGGCGCTCACTGTCCGACCTCGTCGGCCCGGCGATGGCGACTGCGGTCGTCGCGCTCGGCACCACGGGCTGGGCGCTCGCCGGCCTCCACTTCCTGCTCCTGTCCGTCCTGACGCGCCTCGCGGTCGGCCTCGCGCAGCGGCGCACCACGCCACCTCGGGAGGACGCATGCCCTTCGGCCACCGCCGCGTGAGCCGCCGAGCCGCCCGGGCTCCCCCCAGGACCACTCCCTACGCCACACACCAGACGTCCCGAGCAGCCGAGAGGAACACCATGCCCACGAGCACCGACACCCGGTACGACGAGCCGCCGACCCGTGACAACACCGCCGTCCTGCTGGTCGACCACCAAGTCGGCCTGTTCACCGGGGTGCGCGACATCACCGTGCAGGACCTCAAACACAACGTGACCGGCCTCGCCCGAGCAGCGGCCGTCCTGCAGTTGCCCATCGTCGCCACCACCACCGCGGCGGACAGCATGTGGGGCCCGCTGATCCCCGAACTGGCCGCGGCCCTACCCGCCGACCACAAGGTCATCGATCGCAGCACCGTCAACGCCTGGGACGACGAGCGCGTCCGCGAAGCGGTTGAGGCCACGGGCCGCTCCAAGCTCGTCATCGCCGGCGTCTCGCTGGAGGTGTGCGCCGCGTTCCCCGCGCTGTCCGCCACGGCCGCCGGGTACGACGCCTACGTCGCCGTCGACGCCTCCGGTACCTTCTGGGCCACCAAGCGCGAGACGGGCCTGCTGCGCCTGCAGCAGGCCGGCGTGGTCGTCACCGACTACTCCTCGCTGATGGTCCAGATCCTCGCCGACAACGCGGACCCGCTCGCCGGCGAGGTCTACGGCGCGCTCGACATGCCCTTCGCCACCCTGGTAGGCCAGTTGGCGGCAGCCCTGGGGCCCCGCGCCGACTGACCCGGACCCGCCGCCGCGGGCGTGGCCCGCGGCGGCCCCGGCCGGATGCCCCGATTCAGCGAGTGCCGGCCCGAGACACGCCTGAGCCCCGCGGCGGTGCCGCGTGAGCGGCGCTTCCCCCATGTCCACTTCTGAGAACTGAGGTCGAGCCATGCCTGCGTTGATCTTCGTCCACGCCTTCGGTTCCAGCGGTCGCGCCTTCCAGGCCCAGGCCGCCGCTCTCGGCGAGCACCACCACGTCCACACTCCCGATCTCCCTGGGCACGGCTCCGTTCCCGGGCCGCTGACCCTGGACCGGGCCGTTGCCACCGTGCGGCAGGTGCTGGCGGAGGCTGAGGAACCCGCGTATCTCGTGGCCGTTTCCGGCGGGGTGAGCGTGGCCCTGCTGGCCGCGCTGGCCGGGCCGGGGAAGGTCGCGGGCCTGGTTCTCTCCGGGGGGGCGGCACATGCGGGCGGGGCAGGAGCGGCGGTGCAGCGGCTCGTTCTGGGGCTGCTGCCTCAGAGCCTGCTGGTCCGGGCTCTGACACCGATGTACGCCGGAGGGAAGGAGGCATACCGACAGCAGGCAGGGGAGGATCTGCGTCGGCTCGGCAAGCGTGATCTCCTCGCGGGACTGAGGGAGTTGGGACGATTGGATCTGCGGCCGCGGCTGGCAGAGGTCAAGGCGCCGGTGCTGGTGCTGTGCGGAGAGAAGGATCGGGCCAACATCCCCTTCGCCAAGGAACTCGCCGAGGGGCTACCCGAAGCCGAGCTGCGGCTGATCGCCGGCGCCGGGCACATCTGGAACCTGCAGCAGCCACAGCTGTTCACCCGCATTGTGCGGGAGTTCGCCGGCTGAGGGTCTGCCACCGCAGGTCCGGATCGCGCGGGTCCGTTCCGGGAACCGGTCATCGACGACTACCACGCGGCCGCCCGGGGCTTGGCCGGCAGGAACACCCGCATCACCTGGCGTGACCGTCAGTTGGTGCGGCCGGATATCCCGCCTGCAGTCCCAGTTCCGCAGTAGCCGCTACCCGAGGAACGAAAGTCGCACCTTGCGCTCGGGGTTGTCCTTGTTGGTGTCGACGAGGCACACCGACTGCCACGTCCCGAGCTCCAGTCGGCCGCCCAGCACCGGCAGCGTCGCGTGGGGCGGAACGAAGGCCGGGAGGACGTGGTCGCGGCCGTGGCCGGGACTGCCGTGCCGGTGCTGCCAGCGGTCGTCGGCCGGCAGAAGGGTGTGGAGGGCGGCCAGGAGGTCGTCGTCACTGCCGGCGCCGGTCTCGATGATCGCGATGCCGGCCGTCGCGTGTGGCACGAAGACGTTCAGGAGACCGTCACGGCCTGCCGCCGCCTCCCGCAGGAAGGCCTCGCAGTCGGATGTGAGGTCCACGACCCGCTCCGAGGAGCCGGAGGCGATGTTCAGAACTCGGGTGGTGAAGGCGTCTGACATGCCCCCATCCTCGCCCATGCACCGGAGTTCGCAGGCCAGGTGACGGCCGGGCGACGGTCGAGCCGTGATACGCAAGGTCCACTTCGCGAGACAGCGTTGACCGTCGCCACGCCATCTGGCTACGTTCTGCGGCATGTTGCGTTCAGCCCTGCTCACCACGCGCGGTCACATCGACCTGCTGCGGGTGGCCTCCGCCGCGTGTCGCCGCGGCCGCTGACGCCCACACTCTCTTCACCCACGCTTTTTCGCGCACCCGCCCGGTCCTGACCTGACCCGGCGGCGCTGACGCGTGTCTCCATCGAACGCTCATCGCCTCCTGGAGCACTCATGAGCATCAGCCATGCCCCACCCAGCTCTCCCAAGAAGGATATTTCCTCTAAATCCGGCTTCGAGAGCTCGGCCTCCGTCGATGTCGTCCCCCTCCTCCCCGCGTCCTCCCGCCGCACCCGCGTCCCGCGCTGGCTGCGCCGCACGACCGGCCCCGTCCTGCTCCTCGCCCTGTGGCAACTGCTCAGCAGCACAGGCGTGTTGACCGCCGACGTCCTCGCCTCGCCCGGCCGCATCGCGCAGGTCGCGGGCGATCTGATCGCCGACGGCTCACTGCCCTCGGCCATGGGTACGTCCCTCCAGCGCGTCGCCGCCGGGCTGGCGCTCGGCACCGTCGTCGGCACCGGACTCGCCCTCGTCTCCGGCCTGTTCCGGATCGGCGAGGACCTGGTGGACGCGCCCGTCCAGATGCTGCGGACCGTGCCGTTCGTCGGGCTCATCCCGCTGTTCATCATCTGGTTCGGCATCGGCGAGGCGCCCAAGGTCGCCATCATCACGCTCGGCGTGACGTTCCCGCTGTACCTGAACGTCTACGCCGGGATCCGCGGCGTGGACGCCCAGTTGATCGAGGCCGGGGAGTCCCTCGGGCTGTCCAGGCGGGGGCTCGTGCGGCACGTCGTACTGCCCGGTGCGCTGCCGGGGGCCCTGACCGGCCTGCGCTACTCGCTCGGCATCGCCTGGCTGGCCCTCGTCTTCGCCGAGCAGGTCAACGCCGACTCCGGCATCGGGTTCCTCATGGTGCAGGCGCGGGACTTCCTGCGGACCGACGTGATCGTGGTCTGCCTGATCGTCTACGCCTTCCTCGGCCTGTTCGCCGACTTCATCGTCCGCTCCCTCGAAAGGCTGCTGTTGCAATGGCGACCGACGTTCAC
The DNA here is from genome assembly GCF_000719285.1 of Streptomyces bicolor. Lineage (GTDB taxonomy): Bacteria > Actinomycetota > Actinomycetes > Streptomycetales > Streptomycetaceae > Streptomyces > Streptomyces bicolor. The sequence continues at coordinate 43,188 of NZ_JOFS01000027.1, forward strand.
CGGCCGGTGAGCCCCGAGGCCGCACCGGCCCTCCGGCCCACCCAGGCCGTGCATGTGGCGGGACTGACCCGCTCCTTCGACGGGCGTGCCGTCATCGACCGGCTCCAACTCGACGTGCAACCGGGTGAGTTCGTCGCCCTCCTCGGCCGCAGCGGCTGCGGCAAGTCCACCCTGCTGCGCATCCTCGCCGGCCTCGACCGCGACATCGAGGGCACCGTCCTGGTGCCGCGCCGCAAGGCCGTCGCCTTCCAGGCGCCGCGGCTGATGCCGTGGAAGAAGGTGTGGCGCAATGTGCTGCTCGGCCTGCCGGGCAAGCCCGGTCGTGCCGTCGCCGAGCAGGCGCTCAAGGAGGTCGGCCTGGACCACCGTACGGACGCCTGGCCCAAGACGCTCTCCGGCGGCGAGGCCCAACGCGCCTCACTGGCACGGGCGTTGGTCCGCGAGCCCGATCTGCTGCTGCTCGACGAGCCGTTCGGCGCGCTCGACGCACTCACCCGCATCAAGGCCCAGCGCCTGGTCGGGGAGTTGTGGCAGCGGCGCGGCTGCGCGGTTCTGCTCGTCACCCACGACGTGGAGGAGGCCGTACTCCTCGCCGACCGCGTCCTCGTGATGGACGACGGGGTCATCGCGCACGAGCAGCGCATCGACCTCGACCGGCCGCGCGACATCACCGACCCCCGGTTCGCCGAACTGCGTGCCCGACTGCTGGAGCGCCTCGGTGTCGACACCGCCGCCGAAGCCGCCTGACCACCCACCTCAGAACGGAACCACCATGCGACGACGCCTCGTCCCCGCCGCGCTCCTCCTCCCCTTCGCGCTCCTGCTCACCGCCTGCGGCGGCAACTCGGCAGCTTCGACGGACACCGACGGCCAGGGCTCCCTCACCCTCAACGTCGGTGACCAGAAGGGCGGTTCGGAGGCCATCCTGCGCGCTGCCGGAGAGCTCGAGAACCTCGACTACAAGATCAAGTGGTCGACCTTCGCCTCCGGCCCGCCGCTGCTGGAGGCCGTCAACGCCAAGGCCGTCGACATCGGCGGCGTCGGCAACACCCCGCCGGTCTTCGCGGCGGGCGCGGGCTCGAAGATCACGGCGGTGGCCGCCTTCAAGGGCACCTCCAAGGGCGACGCGATCCTCGTGCCGAACGACTCGAAGCTGACGAGGCCCGAGCAGCTCAAGGGCAGGTCGATCGCCGTGGCGCAGGGCTCCTCCGCCAACTACCAGCTGGTCGCGTCCCTCAAGAAGGTCGGCCTGAGCCTGGGCGACGTCAAGGTCAAGTACCTGCAACCGGCCGACGCGCTGGCCGCGTTCACGGCAGGCAAGGTCGACGCGTGGGCGGTGTGGGACCCGTACACCTCCCAGGTACTCCAGTCCAGGCAGGGCCGGATCCTGACGACCGGCGACGGGATCACCAACGGCCTGACCTTCCAGGTGGCGGCGCCCTCCGCGCTGCAGGACAAGAAGAAGGCCGCCGCCATCAAGGACTACCTGGAGCGGCTGCGGCGCGCCACGGCGTGGGTGCACGACCACCAGGAGGAGTGGGCCAAGGTCTGGGCGAAGGACACCGGGCTGCCGTACGAGGTGGCGCTGGCCTCGGTCAAGCGCACCAACGCCACCCGGATCTCGGTCGCGGTGGACAAGCCGCTCGTCGCCTCCGAGCAGGAGATCGCCGACACCTTCACCGAGCTGAAGCTGATCCCGACGAAGGTGGACTTCGGCGAGTTCGTGGACACGCGGTACAACGGTGACCTGCCGCCGTCGACCACGCGGGCCTTCGCCTCGGAGGGTTCCTGACCCGACCTGTACGCGGGGGTCCGTACGGTCCGCCTGTAGGCGGCAGGTCCGTACGGTCCGCCTCGGGAAGATCCGCGCCCCCGAGGCTGTTAGTAGAAGCGTGAACAATACCGAGGCGGTCGAGGAAATCGACGTCGTCGTCATAGGCGCTGGTCAGGCAGGACTGTCCAGCGCCTACCACCTACGGCGCACCGGCTTCGAGCCGGGCCGCGACTTCGTCGTCCTCGACCACTCCCCCGCACCCGGCGGCGCCTGGCAGTTCCGGTGGCCCTCCCTGACCTACGGCAAGGTGCACGGGATGCACTCGCTGCCCGGTATGGAGCTGACCGGCGCCGATCCCGAGAGGCCGTCGTCGGAGGTGATCGCCGAGTACTTCCACGACTACGAGCGGACCTTCGACCTGCGGGTCCGGCGACCCGTCGAGGTCCGTGCCGTGCGGGAGGGACCGGACGGGCGGCTGCTCGTCGAGAGCTCGGCGGGGACCTGGGCGACGCGGGCGCTGATCAACGCGACCGGCACCTGGGACCGGCCGTTCTGGCCGCGCTACCCCGGCCAGGAGACGTTCCTGGGGCGGCAGTTGCACACCGCGCAGTACCCCGGGCCCGAGGAGTTCGCCGGGCAGCGGGTCGTGGTCGTGGGCGGCGGCGCCTCCGGTACCCAGCATCTGCTGGAGATCGCTCCGTACGCGGCGACCACGACGTGGGTCACGCGGCGTCCGCCCGTGTTCCGCGAGGGCCCGTTCACCGAGGACGTGGGCCGGGCCGCCGTCGCACTGGTCGAGGAGCGGGTGCGGCAGGGGCTGCCACCGAAGAGCGTCGTGTCGGTCACGGGACTGCCCCTGAACGACGCCATCCGGCAGGGGCTCGCGGACGGGGTACTGGACCGGCAGCCCATGTTCGACCGGATCACACCGGACGGGGTGGAGTGGAAGGACGGCCGTCACGTGGCCGCCGACGTCATCCTGTGGGCGACAGGCTTCCGGGCCGCCATCGACCACTTGGCCCCGCTGCGCCTGCGCGAGCCGGGCGGCGGAATCCGGGTGGAGGGGACGCGCGCGGTCGCCGATCCCCGCGTCCATCTCGTCGGCTACGGCCCGTCCGCCAGCACGATCGGCGCAAACCGGGCCGGCCGGGCGGCCGTACGGGACATCAGGCGGTTGCGGGCGCAGACGCTCCGCTGGGAGGGCGGCGACTACGGAAGTGCCGCGTGATGTCGTCAGTCGTCTGCGGCGCAGTCGTGGCTTGTCGCGCCCACGCGGCGGAGCCGCACATCACACAGCCCCGCACCCCTGAGGGCGTTTCCCGTCCGCCAGCCTCGACGGGCCGCCGGATCACTTCCCCGCCCGCGGGCTCGCCTTCTGCTGGGCGTTGAACTCTGCGACATTGCGCTGGTGTTCCGCGTAGTCGGCCGTGAAGCGGGTGTCGCCCGGCTTGACCGTGACGAAGTACAGCCAGTCGCCCGGCGAAGGGCTGATCGCGGCGCGCATCGCCTCCTCGCCCGGGTTGCTGATCGGCGTGGGCGGCAGACCCATGCGCTGGTACGAGTTGTAGGGGCTCTCGATCCGGGTGTCGGCCTCGGTGGTCCGGAGAGTGGAGCGGCCGAGCGCGTAGTTGATGGTGGAGTCCATCTGCAACGGCATCCCGCGTTCGAGCCGGTTGAAGACGACCCGTGCCACCTTGCCCATGTCGGCCTTGCTGCCGGCCTCGGCCTGGACGATGCTCGCGATGGTGACCGCCTGATAGACGTTCATGGCGTTGCGCTGCGCGCCGGCGGCGATCGGAGCGCCGCTGAACTTCTTGTTGGCGGTGTCGACCATGGCCGACAGCAGGGACTCCGGCGTCGCCCGCTTGCCGCCCCGCTCCAGCGGATACGTCGCCGGGAAGAGATAGCCCTCGGGGTTGCCGTCGGCGTCGTTCGGCAGCTTGAGGTCGAGCTTCTCGAGGGACTTCTTCGTGGAACCGGGCGGCAGGGCGAGGGCCTTGTCGACGGCGTCGTAGACCTGGCTCGCGCGCCAGCCCTTCGGGACCACCAGCGAGGTGGGCTTCGGCTTCTCCTCGCCCGTGCTCAACAGCGGCACCGCCACGGCGGTGCCGGCCACGACTGCGCCGGCGGCGATGAGAGCGATACGGCCCCGGCGCGTCAGTCGAATCGTTCTCCGTGACGGAGTGTTCAAGTACATGCGGGAACGGTAACCCGCACATCCTTATAAACCCGACATAACGTCACCTGGTCGGCTCCAGTTGGGCGTCTCGGCGGACCAGCCCCGCATACCGCCCCTGCCGCTCCAACAGTTCCTCGTGCGTCCCCAGTTCCGCCACGCGCCCCGCGTCGAGGACCACGATCTGGTCGGCGCCCCGAATGGTGGACAGGCGGTGCGCGATGGTGACCGTGGTGCGGTTGGCGGACAGGGCGTCGATGGCCTCCTGGACGGCGTGTTCGGTGCGGGTGTCCAGCGCGCTGGTCGCCTCGTCGAGGATGAGGACCGGCGGATCCCGCAGGATCGTACGGGCGATGGCCAGACGCTGTTTCTCGCCTCCGGAGAAGCGGTAGCCGCGTTCGCCCACGACGGTGTCGTAGCCGTCGGGCAGGGCGGCGATGTGGTCGTGGATCTGGGCCGCCTTCGCCGCGGCGTGCAGTTCGTCGTCGGTGGCGTCCGGCTTGGCGAAGCGCAGGTTGTCGGCGACCGAGGCGTGGAAGAGGTACGTCTCCTGCGAGACGACGCCGACCGCGCGGGCGAGGGTGTCGAAGTCGAGGTCGCGTACGTCGACCCCGTCGAGGGTGACGCGGCCGCCCGTCACGTCGTACAGCCGCGGCACGAGATGGCCGAGGGTCGACTTTCCGGCGCCGGTCGGGCCGACGACCGCGAGGCTGCCGCCCGGCGGGACGGTGAGGTCGATGCCGTCGAGGATGGCGCCCCGCTGGTCGTCGTCGCCGTCGTACCGGAACTCGACGTTCTCGAAGCGGACCTCGCCCTTGACGCGGTCGAGGTGGACGGGGTCCGTCCGCTCGGTGATGTCGATGGGCAGGTCGAGGTACTCGAAGATGCGCTGGAAGAGCGCGAGCGAGGCCTGGATCTGGACGCCGGTGGACAGCAGGCTGACGGCCGGGCGGAACAGGCCCTGCTGGAGCGAGACGAAGGCGACGATCGTGCCGATGGAGACCTGCGGGCCGCCGAGTTGGAGGGCCATTCCCGCGGTCCAGTAGATGACGGCGGGCATCGCGGCCATGACGATGGTGATGACGGCCATGCGCCAGCGGCCCGCCATGTTCGACCTCACCTCGAGGTCGACCAGCCGCTCGGACTCGTCGGCGAAGGCCGTCGTGAGCGAGTCGGACCGGCCCATCGTGCGGCCGAGCAGGATGCCGCTGACCGAGAGCGACTCGGTGACCGTGGCGGCCATCGCGGCCATCTGCTTCTGCCGCTGGGTGGTGATCTTCTTGCGCTCGTTGCCGACGCGGCGGCTGATCCAGACGAAGACCGGCAGCAGGAGCAGCGACACGACGGTCAGCCGCCAGTCGAGCGCGATCATCGCGACGATCGTGGCGACCACGCTGGTGGCGTTGGAGACCAGCGAGGTGGCGGTGGAGGTGACGGTCGCCTGCATGCCGCCGATGTCGTTGGCGATGCGGGACTGGACCTCGCCGGTGCGGGTGCGGGTGAAGAAGGCGAGCGACATGCGCTGGAGGCGGCCGTAGACCGCGGTGCGCAGGTCGTGCATGACGCGCTGGCCGACCGTGGTGGAGATCAGCGTCTGCAGCACGCCGAACACGCTGGTGAGGACGGCACTGAGGATCATGCCCAGCGCGAGCAGACTGAGCAGCCCGGTGCGGCCCTCGGGGATCGCGACGTCGAGGATCGCCTTCAGCAGGAAGGGCGTGGCGACGCCGACCAGCGACGAGGCGCCGACGAGCAGGCCGACGACGGCGAGGCGGCCGCGGTACGGACGGAAGAGCTTCAGGATGCGGCGCACCTGCCGTGGTTGCTGGTTCTCGGCGGCGGGTGGCGTCCAGGTGGGTGCGTTGTCGGGATGCATGGGCTCCTACGGAGGTGTGGTGAGGCGGACTGACGGACCTTAGCTCATTGTTACCTATGCTCACAATGAATGTCGTCCTGATATTGTTCCCGCATGACCACCCCCGATCCCGACGGCCCGCTCGCCGAGCAGCTGCTGCGCTTCACCCGCCGGGTCCACCGCATCCAGAAACAGCACCTGCTGCGGTGCGGCCTGGGTGTCACCCCGGCCCAGTCCCGCCTCCTGCGCACGCTCGCGCACTACGGCTCACCGCCCCGGATGGCCGATCTCGCCGAGCGCCTCGAGGTGGTCCCGCGCGCGGTGACGTCGCTGGTCGACGGCCTGGAGGCGAGCGGGAAGGTACGACGGGTGCCGGATCCGACGAACCGGCGGGTGATCCGGATCGAGCTCACCGACGACGGGCGGGGGGCCCTGCGGGAGCTGCATGACGCGCGACGGTCGGCGGCGGAGGAGATTCTGGCGCCGCTCACGGACGAACAGCGCGCGGTGCTGGGCGAGTTGCTGGACACGCTGATCGATGGGGGAACCGGGCGGCGCTGCTGAACGGCGGGCGGCGGGCACCGAACGGGCCGCGGCCCCCTCCAGTGGGTGGAGGGGGCCGCGGCCTGCTGTGCTGGTTGGGCTCAACCGGCCTCGGAAGCGGTCTCCTTGTTCGACTGAGCGGGAACGGTGACCGGCTCCCCGGACTCCGGCGTCTCGGACTTCTTGAGCTGCGCCTTCTCCGGTTCCTCGTCCTCCAGATCCACCACGATCTCGCCGTCCAGGACCTTCCTCGCCCGCTCCTTGTCCAGCGCGCCCTCCCAGCGGGAGACCGCGAAGACGGCGACACAGTTGCCGAGCAGGTTGGTGACGACGCGCATGGAGTCCATGATGCGGTCCACGCCGAGGAGCAGGGCGACGGCTCCGGCCGGGATGGCGCCCAGCGAGGATGCGGTCGCGGACAGCGCGAGGAACGCCGAGCCGGGGATGCCCGCCATGCCCTTGCTGGTCAGCATCAGCACCAGGATCACGGTGACCTGCTGGCTGAAGCTGAGGTCCACGCCCACGGCCTGGGCGATGAACAGCGTACCGATGGACAGGTAGAGCGAGGCGCCGTCGAGGTTGAAGGAGTAGCCCGTCGGCAGCACCAGGCCCACGGAGTCGTCGCGGGCGCCGGCCTTGCGCAGCTTCTGCATCACACGCGGCAGGACCGACTCGGTGGACGCGGTGCCGAGCGCGAGCAGCATCTCCTCACGGATGTAGCGGAGGAACTTCCAGAGGCTGAGCCCGGTGACGACCTTCAGGGCGATGGCGAGGAGCGCGATGAAGAGCGCCGCGGCCGCGTAGCACAGGATGATCAGCTTGCCGTAGGTCTCGATCACCCCGAGCCCGTAGTTGCCGATCAGGACGGCCATGGCGCCGAACACCGCGATCGGGGCCAGCCGCATGACGAAGCCCACGATCGCGAAGATGATCTCTTGGGCCTGTTCGATGGCGGGCAGCACCTGCGGCACCTTGGTGTGGCCGAGGTGCAGCAGCGCGGCGCCCACCAGGCAAGCCAGGATGAGCACCTGGAGCAGGGAGTTCTCGGCGAAGGCGCCGATGAACGAGGTGGGAATCGCGTTGAGGGCGAACTCGGTCGTCGAGGGCAGCGAACCGCCGTTCGTCTTCGCGTCGACCGCCGAGGTGTCGAGCGTGGACGGGTCGACGTTCATCCCGGACCCGGGCTGGACGACATTCGCGGCGAGGAGCCCGACGAGCAGGGCGAGGGTGCTCGCGACCTCGAACCAGATCAGCGCCTTCAGGCCGATCCGGCCGAACGCCTTCAGGTCACCGGCCTTGGCGATGCCGACGACGACCACGCAGAACACGAGCGGCGAGATGATCGTCTTGATGAGCCGGATGAAACCGTCGCCGAGCGGCTGAAGATCCGCGGCGAAGCCGGGCCACAGCTTCCCGACGACGATTCCGAGCACGAGCGCGCAGGCGACCTGCGCGAAGAGAGAGGTACGCAGCATGCGTGCGACGCGTCGCGGCAGGGACGGTACGGACGGCGGCACGGGCACTCCTTGGGGACGGCGGCACACAGAAGGCCATGGGGCGACGGGGGACTTCTGCCATACGGAAAGCGGATTCCGTGCCGATCACTTTGCGGGTGATGTTGGTCCCGCACAAGGCCCACGTGTTGCATCCGTGTAAATCACGCCCTGAGTGACGCATCGCACACACCCCGCCTCAACAGCCGCTGCGGTCCTCGGTGAGCACCCCTTGGACGGTGGTCAGAGAACGGTCGTAGCAGCCGCCCGAGCCGTACAGCCGGTAGCGCTCGTTCGTCGTGCCGACCGCGTGCCGCTGGTCGCGCGGCACGTTCAACGTCCAGGCGGCGTCACCCGTGTAGGTGTCGTCGAGCCGCGACCACACGGTTCGTCGTCCGTCCTGGGTGGTCACGACCGCGGCACGGTCACCGAGGGTCAGCACGGTGCGCAGCCGGTCGCCCGCGCCGATCGTGATCGAGCCGTCCATCGTGTACGTCCGCTGAGTACGGGTCGTGCGGGCCGGTCCGCGTCCGTCGACCGTGATCGACTCCTCGTCCGTCCAGGTGGCGTCAAGAGCGTCCAGGTTCTCGCCGTCGGTCCAGCGGTGCGCGGAGTCGTTCGCGAGCGACCGGCGCACGGTGGTCGTCACCCTGCCGTGCGAGGTGTCGACGTAGCCCGCGACGGTCAGCCGGTGACCACCCTCGGTGTCCACCCGGTGCTGCGAACCGGGCGTGTACGTCGAGGAGTTGGCGAGGTCGCCGACCCGGTGCGCGGTGAGCTTCCCGGCGACGTGTGCGCTCTTCGCGTCCTGCCAGACGAGGACGTTCACCGGCGCGCTCCAGCCGCTCTGCCCCTCGGGGACGCCGGCCACGGAGACCTCGACGCGGTGCGGGCGGCCGTCGTTGAGGATGCCGGCGAACGGAGTCAGGTCGTATTCGATCGGCTTGACGTCGAAGGCGCGCGGTCCCGGGATGACGTACCAGAGGAAGGGGTTGGACCAGCCGCCGGTCCACACATGCGGGAACGGCGCGGCGATTCCGGCAAGCCGGCCGTCGACCTTGATCTGCACTTCGCGGTAGGGGCCGCCGGCGGCCTTGCAGGAGTAGGGCGCCGGGTCGGGCGCCGACAGGTACCAGAACTCCTCGCAGCCGCCGCCGGACCCGGTGGCGTACACCTCGGCGACGATGCGTTCGCTGTTGCGCGGGGTGGTGAGGGTGCCGTTCTGGAGGGTGAGGACGCGGTCGGGGGTGGCGGCCGGGCGGGTGCGGGGCGCGGCGGGGTAGTCGGTGGCCTCGGCGGAGCGGCCGGCGTAGAACGTCAGCGTGACCTTGACGTCGATGACGCCGGTGTACGTGTCGTTGACCACGTTCCCGATGAGCATCTCGACGTCCTGGCCACGGCGGAGGGTGTCGCTGTAGCGCGTGACGTCCTTCTCCACGGACCACTCGATGCCGTCGGGCGACGGCTCCGGAGTCGACGTACGGAAGATCTCGACGCCGCCGACCTGCAGATAGCCGAGCCGGTCGTACTGACGTCCCTTGACCTTGCCGTCCATCCGCAGCACGACCTTGCTCCAGCGGTCGCCGCAGTCCTTGGGGGGTGTGTACGTGCCCCGGTACGGGGTGAAGTCGCGGAACTGGGCCTCGGCGACGGTGACTTGACAGGACTTGCCGGAAGGTCTGGTGACGGGTGGGCCGGCGGTGATGGGGTCGTGCCAGTCGGTGCCGAACTCGGCGGGCACATCGGCCGATCGGGCGGGGGCCGCCCCGAGGAACGAGGTCGCCAGGAGGGTCGCTCCTGCGAGCATGGACATGACGATCCGTCTCTTCATGGCCGTGTTCTATGGGGAGTTGGGCATTCGCCGCAATGACGCCTCCTGCGTCAGTGCGAGCTTTTCAGGTCGGCCCTGTCCCCCATCACCACCACGGGATGCCGGTTCGGATCGAGCGTGCGCAGCAGGTACTCCATCGCTGATTCGGACAAACTCACGCAGGCCGACGTGCCACTGCCGTGGTCCATGTGCAACCAGATGCCACCGCCCTTCGCCTCGCCCTCGGGGCGGGTGGGGTCGTTGGGCGGGGTGCCCTTGACGCGGTTGTAGTCGATGGCGATGACGTAGTCGAAGTCGTGCCAGTACGACTTCTCCCACCAGCGCGGCGCAGCGAAGGCCGCGGACCTCGTGTACGGCAGCCCGGACCCGGGGTTCTTCCGTACACCGCCCGCGTCGCTCAGCGTGAACACACCGACTGGGCTCCGCTTGTCGCCCTCGCGGTGATCGGTCGTCCAGCCCTTCCTGCCGTTGTGCGCGGGCCAGCTGCGGGTGCGTTCCCAGGTGGAGCCTTGTCTGGTGTAGAGCACGACCGTGGATTCCGGGGAGTCCTTGCCGTCGCCGTAGACCGCCACGACCTGGCGGGAGTCGGCGGGGATGCGCCGCTGCCAGCGGTCGCCGACGCCCGGGATGCGCCTCGGATCCGGCGTCGGATCCGCGGCGTCGGCCGGGTGCGTGCGGGCGGACTTGCCGACGTCCTCGCCCGCGCCGTGCCGCGCGCCCTGACACGCGGTCAGGGTCGTCACGGCCACCAGGAGGGATCCGAGGGCCGCCGTCGCGACCGTCGCACGCCATGCTCCGCCGTTCCGCATCACTCCATGGTGACACCGCGTTCGGCATGACCGCGGGATCGGGGGGCGACGGGGCGGGCCGAGTTGCGGGATCGGCGGGACGAGCCGAGTTGCGGGATCCGCCGGCTGGCGGAGTTGGCGACCGCTCCGCGTTCCCGGTTGGGGACCAGAACTGTGCGGCGCGGCGGAAAACCGTTTGCGTCCGACCACGCTGCGACGCGAACCTGTCACGGTTTGCTGCCGCCGTGCGCGTCCCCCACCACGCATCGGCACCGGACCGACCCCATCACCCCCATCCCTGATCCCCCCACTGACACGAGCCACTGGGACGTCATGCAGATTCAAGACCTTCCGTATCCCGATCCAGGTGTGCCGGACGCACGCTCGGGTCCCCGATTCCTGTGGTGGCTCTTCCGGAACCAGCTGGGCGGACAGCTGAAGTCCCTGGCCTGGGGGCTGCTGCACTTCCTGTCCGTCTCCGCGCTGCCGTTCTGCGTCGGTGTCGCCGTGCAGGCCGTGGTCGACCGCTCGGGTGCGCGACTCGCCCTCGCGGGCGGCCTGTTGGCACTGTGCGCCGCCGGCAACGCGATCGGCGACACCTTCCTGCACCGCACCGCCGTCACCAACTGGATCACGGCCGCCGCCCGCGTCCAGCAGGTACTGGCCCGCAAGGCCGCCCAGCTGGGCTCCGCGCTGACCCGACGTGTCGCGGCCGGTGAGGTCGTGGCCGTCTCCACGGGTGACGTCGAGAAGATCGGCTGGTTCGTCGAGGCCTGGTCGCGGTTCACCGCGGCGGCGGTCACCATCGTGGTGGTCTGCGTCGGCCTGGTGGTCTACCAGCCGGCGCTCGGTGTGGTCGTCGCCGTGGGCCTGCCCGTGCTGGCGGTCGCCGTGCTGCCGCTGCTGCCCCGGGCGACCCGGCGGGCCGACTTCCAGCGTGAGAAGGCGGGCCGCGCCACCGAGTTGGCCTCGGACACCGTCGCCGGACTGCGGGTCCTGCGCGGCATCGGCGGCGAGGAGCTCTTCCTCGACCGCTACCGCAGCGCCTCCCAGGAGGTACGCCACGCCGCCGTGCGCAGCGCCCGGATGTGGTCCCTGATCTCGGCGATCCAGGTACTGCTGCCGGGCCTGCTGCTGATCGGCGTGGTCTGGTACGGCGTCCAACTGGCCCGCGAGGGCCGCGTCACCGTCGGCGAACTCGTCGCCGTCTACAGCTCGATCATGATCCTCACCTATCCGCTCCGGCACTTCGAAGAGATCGCGATGGCCTACTCCTTCTCACGTCCCTCGGCCCGGCGGGCCGCGCGCGTGCTCTCCCTGGAGCGGGCCACCGACACCGACGGATCGCGCGACGGCTCCGAGGTGCCCTCCGGGGACCTGTACGACCCGGCCACCGGACTGCTCGCCCCCACGGGCCGGCTCACCGCCGTGGTGTGCGGCGACCCGGACACGGCGGGGCGGCTGGCCGAACGGCTGGGCGGCCACGCCTCGGAGGAGGGCACTCCGGTCCTCCTGGGCGGCGTCCCACTGGACGAGTTGCCGCTCGACAGCGCCCGTACGGCCGTCCTCGTGCAGGACAAGGACCCGGTGCTGCTCTCCGGCACGCTGCGCGAACTGTTCGACGTGCCGAGGTCGGGCGACGTCGGTGCCGAGGAGGCGCTGGCGGCAGCGCAGTGCGCGGACGTCCTGGCCGCCCTGGTCCAGGGGTCGCTGGGCGCCGAGGACCCGATGGACGCCCGTATCACCGAACGCGGCCGGTCCCTCTCCGGCGGCCAGCGCCAGCGCCTCGCGCTCGCCCGGTCGCTGATCACGGACCCGGAGGTGCTGGTCCTGGACGAGCCGACGTCGGCCGTCGACTCCCACACGGAGGCCCGGATCGCGGAGGGCATGCGGAACCTGCGGGCGGGGCGCACCACGGTGGTGTTCACCTCCTCCCCCCTGCTCCTGGACCGCGCCGACCGGGTCGTCCTCGTCCACGAGGGCGAGGTCGCGGCCGTCGGCGTACACCGCGAGCTGGTCCACGCCGAACCGCGGTACCGGGCGGTGGTGACCCGGGAGACCGAGGAAGAGGCCGCCCTCAACGGAGCGCTGGGCAAGGAAGCCTCCCAGTCCTCCCTCAAGGACGTACTGAAGGAACTGGAAGAGATCGAGGAGTCGGCATGATCGGCGTGGCGCCACCGGCGTACGACCCGGCCGCCCCGACAACGGCGAACACCCTGCCGGTCGGCGCCCCCGCGACCGTACGCGCCTATGTGGTCGAGTTGTTCCGCAGGCACCGCCGTGCCTTCCTCCTCCTCGTCTCCGTCAACACGGTCGCCGTGGTGGCCTCGATGGCGGGGCCCTGGCTGCTGGGCGGGCTGGTGGAGCGGGTGTCGGCCGGCGTCGCCGAGCGCGAACTCCATCTGGAGCTCACCGTCGGCCTGTTCGTGGCCGCACTCGTCGTCCAGGCCGGGTTCGTACGGCAGGTGCGGCTGCGCGGCGCGATGCTCGGCGAACGGATGCTGGCCGATCTGCGCGAGGACTTCCTCGTCCGGTCGGTCGGGCTGCCGCCCGGTGTCCTCGAGCGGGCCGGGACGGGCGATCTGCTGTCCCGGATCACGACGGACATCGACCGGCTGGCCAACGCGATGCGCGAGGCGGTGCCCCAGCTGGCGATCGGTGTGGTGTGGGTGGTCCTGCTGCTCGGCGGGCTCGTCGTCACCGCGCCGCCGCTGGCCGCCGCCGTGCTGCTCACCATGCCCCTGCTCGTGATCGGCTGCCGCTGGTACTTCAAGCGGGCGCCGTCCGCCTACCGCTCGGAGGCCGCCGGGTACGCCGCCGTGGCCGCCGCGCTCGCCGAGACCGTGGACGCCGGGCGCACCATCGAGGCCCACCGCCTCGGTGAGCGACGGGTGGAGCTGTCGGAGCGGCGGATCAAGGAGTGGACGGCTTGGGAGCGCTACACGCTCTGGCTGCGGTCGGTGCTCTTCCCGTTCATCAACGTCACCCACGTGATGATCCTCGGCTCGGTCCTGATGGTCGGTGGCGTGTTCGTCCTGCAGGGCTGGATCGGGATCGGTCAGCTGACGACGGGTGCACTCATCGCGCAGATGCTGGTGGATCCCGTCGGGCTCATCCTGCGCTGGTACGACGAGCTGCAGGTGGCCCAGGTGTCGCTGGCCCGGCTGGTCGGGGTCCGGGACATCGAACCGGAGGCCGGGGACGCCCTGCTGTCGCCCGAGGGACGCGACGTGCACGCCGACCGGGTGCACTTCGGCTACCTGGAGGGCGTGGACGTACTCCGCCAGGTCTCCCTGGAGGTCGCGCCCGGCACCCGGCTGGCGCTGGTGGGTCCCTCGGGTGCCGGCAAGTCGACCCTGGGCCGGCTGCTCGCCGGCATCTACGCGCCCCGCGACGGCCGGATCACCCTGGGCGGTGCGGAACTGTCCCGGATGACCGCCGAGCAGGTCCGCTCCCACGTGGCCCTGGTGAACCAGGAGCACCACGTCTTCGTGGGCACCCTGCGCGACAACCTGCTGCTGGCCCGCACCGACGCGACCGACACCGAGCTGTGGGCGGCGCTGGGCGCGGTCGACGCGGACGAATGGGCCCGTGCGCTCGACGACGGCCTGGACACCGAGGTCGGCTCGGGCGGGTTCTCGCTCACCCCGGCCCAGGCCCAGCAGATCGCGCTGGCCCGCCTGGTATTGGCCGACCCGCACACGCTGGTCCTGGACGAGGCGACCTCGCTCCTCGACCCACGCGCGGCTCGCCACCTGGAGCGCTCCCTGGCCCGCGTCCTCGACGGCCGCACCGTGGTCGCCATCGCCCACCGCCTCCACACCGCCCACGACGCGGACATCATCGCCGTCGTCGAGAACGGCCGCATCACCGAGCTGGGCAGCCATGACGACCTGGTCAGCGCCGACGGGGCGTACGCGGCGCTGTGGCGGTCCTGGCACGGGTGAGCGGGGGTGCGCGGGGGGCTCGGCCGCCGATCGGGGTGGGTTGCGCGGGGGCTGGGCCGCCCACCGGGGCGGGGTGCGCCGGGGCTCGGCCGCCGACCGGGACAGGACACGTGAGGGCTGGGCCGCCGACCGGGACGCGTTGCGCCCGGGCTCGGCCGCCGACCAGGACTGGATGCGCCAGGCCTCGGCCCCCGACCAGGGCTGGATGCACCGGGCCTCGGCCCCCGACCGGCGTTCAGAGCCGGGCTCGCCGGGTTCGGCCGACAGCGGCTGCGAGCCGGCGTGGCGGGCCTCGGCCCACCGCCGGCCGGGATGCGGTCGCGTACCGGAGCGACGATGCTTCGGCGACCGCCGTCGCAAACCGGGGTGGCAGGGCTGGGCCGACCACGGTCGCGAACCGGGGTGAAGGGGCTCGGTCCACCACAGCCACAACCCGAGGTGAGGGATCTCGACCCACCTCAGCCCCAAGCCGGGGTGACGGGTCTCGGTCCACCACAGTCTCAACCCGAGGTAGCAGGTCGCGGCCCACCACAGTCGCCTCCCGAGCTGACGGGCCCAGGCGTCACGGAGTGCGGTCGGCGGGGTGCAGAGAGCCCGGGTGGTATGGACCGGCCAGCCGCTGTCCTGCCCAGCGCGGCGGCGCGGCTGGCGGCGTGGCCGATCCGCAGGCCTCGCCCTGGCGCCGTGCCGTTGCGCCGGGGCGAAGAGGGGTGGAAGGCTGGATAGCGGCACCGGTTCGGGGGCACCCGGAAACCACGCGATTCTCGCCGGGTGCGGCCTGTGCCCCGCGCCGCGGCGGCCCGCCGTCGACCGCGGTGACCTCGGGCCCGTCCCCACCACCTGGAGGTACCCGTGAACAGCGCCGACGGATGGGGGGACGACGTCTACCAGCCCGACGCATCCGATCAACGTGAGGACACGGGGCTGCTCGACGCTGAGGACACCCTGGTGAACGACGGCGTCGACGACCCCCTGGACCGGGGCTGGTCCCCTCCGGAGCGGCCGTGGGCTGTGGAGCACAGCGGCGTCACGGCCGCCGAGCGCCGGGAGGGCGAGACCCTCGACCAGCGGCTCGCCGAGGAGCTGCCCG
The DNA here is from genome assembly GCF_000719285.1 of Streptomyces bicolor. Lineage (GTDB taxonomy): Bacteria > Actinomycetota > Actinomycetes > Streptomycetales > Streptomycetaceae > Streptomyces > Streptomyces bicolor. The sequence continues at coordinate 58,685 of NZ_JOFS01000027.1, forward strand.
ACCTCGTCCCGCAGGACGGCGACGGCCTGGGCGACGCCGAGGGCACCGACGGGGAACTTCTCGACAACGAGGTCGGCGCCACGCGCTCCGGCCGCCTCGTGGCTCCCGACGAAGGAGCCCATGAGGACGAGGAGAGCGCGCTCGTCGCGACGGACGTGGGCATCGACGGCGCGGCGGCGTCCGCCGAGGAGGCGGCCATGCACATCGTCGACGAGGACGCCCTGTACGGCTGACCGCCGTACGACCGACCGCACCGCCCCGTGTGGCTCGGTTCCCGCGCCTTCGGCCTCGCACCATCGGCCCTTTCCGCCGCCAGAGGAGGAGTTCGCATGCAGCAGGACAAGCACCCCGACTACCAGCCGGTGGTCTTCCGCGACCGCGCCGCCGGCTACGCCTTCCTGACCCGATCCACCGCGTCCAGTGACCAGACCATCGAATGGGACGACGGCGAGACCTACCCGGTCGTGGACGTCGAGATCTCCTCGGAGAGCCACCCGTTCTACACCGGCAAGGCGAGGACCGTTGACTCGGAGGGGCGCGTCGCGGCCTTCGAGCGGCGCTACGGCGGCGGAACGAGCCAGGGCGGCTGAGCGAGCCAGGGCGGCTGAGCGCCGGAGTACTTCCCTTACACAGGTCCGGAGTACCCCCGTTGCGCAGATGCCGAGCGGTTGCCCTCGGTCGGGACGCCGAGGGCCCCTCCCCCTCAGATGACGTTCAGCGCCGCCGCGCAGCCCACCCCGCCGAGCACCATGAACGCCGGCATCAGCACCTTGAGCTCGACCCAGCTGCCCGCCCGGAACCGCATGGCCTTCGGCGGGCCCACCGGGTACCACCGCTTGCGGCCGACCGGGATCGGCCAAAGGATCGGGCAGCCGGAGACCGTCAGGGCGTCCCCGATGTCGTGCACCAGCGCGCCCAGCACGATCGGCAGCCCCAGCCACAGGTACTCCTGGCCGGGCGCCGTGAACAACCAGTCCGAGCCGTTGCCCGGCTTGTCCAGGACCCCGGCGAGGATCCACGAGCTGGTCGCGGCCAGCAGCCAGACCAGGACATCGGCGCTGGAGCCGCGGGTCGCGCGCCACAGCAGGCCCTCGATGGCCAGCACCATGTGCGCGAACAGGATCGCCAGCACCGCCCAGCGCCCGCCGGTGATCGCCAGGACCGAGGCGCCCCCGCCGATCAGGACCGCCCACAGCCAGGTGTGCGTGAGCGTGCGATGCCCACCGGAGCGACGCGAGTCGCCCTGCTTCTTGGTCGCCTTGTAGACGGCGTACGACAGCTTGTCGACGATCTCGCACAGCCAGCGCGACAGCGGCCCGAAGGCCCGCGAGATGGTGGCGGCCTTGTGATCGAGGTCCGGGGCGAGGGCCGCACCGGCGCAGATCAGCGCGCCGGCCAGCAGGACGGGCCAGGGCATCCCGTGTCCCGCCGCGGCGGCGGCCGCTCCGACGCCGAGCCAGGCCGCGGCCCCCGACAGTGAGTGTGCTGGTCCCATCATCGCCGTTGCCCGCCCCATTCCTCGTGTGCCGCTGTCCAGTTGACCGGGATCGCTGACTTGTCGTCGGCGACACAGAGTAGCGTTCGCGATCTTCGACCCCGCAGCCGATTCCCCTATGGAGCAGGAGGGCAGGCAAGATGGGTGGGTGACCCTCATCGATCAGCTGCCGCCGACCGCCGACCCCGACGCCCTCTACGAAGCCTTCGAGTCGTGGGCCGAGGAGCGCGGCCTGACTCTCTACCCCCACCAGGAGGAGGCGCTGATCGAGGTGGTCTCCGGCGCGAACGTGATCGTGTCGACGCCCACCGGCTCCGGCAAGAGCATGATCGCCGCGGGCGCCCACTTCGCCGCGCTGGCCCGGGACGAGGTCACCTTCTACACCGCTCCGATCAAGGCACTCGTCTCGGAGAAGTTCTTCGAGCTCTGCAAGATCTTCGGCACCGAGAACGTCGGCATGCTGACCGGCGACGCGTCCGTGAACGCCGATGCCCCTGTCATCTGCTGCACCGCCGAGGTGCTCGCGTCGATCGCGTTGCGCGACGGCAAGCAGGCGGACGTCGGCCAGGTCGTCATGGACGAGTTCCACTTCTACGCGGAGGGGGACCGCGGCTGGGCCTGGCAGATCCCGATCCTTGAGCTTCCCCAGGCGCAGTTCATCCTGATGTCGGCCACGCTCGGCGACGTCTCGATGTTCGAGAAGGACCTCACCAGGCGCACCGGCCGCCCGACGGCGGTGGTCCGCTCGGCGACCCGCCCCGTGCCGCTCTCCTACGAGTACAAGCTCACTCCGCTCACCGAGACGCTGACGGAGCTCCTCGAGACCAAGCAGGCGCCGGTCTACATCGTGCACTTCACGCAGGCACAGGCCGTGGAGCGGGCGCAGGCGCTGATGAGCATCAACATGTGCTCGCGCGAGGAGAAGGACCAGATCGCCGAGCTGATCGGCAACTTCCGCTTCACCACCAAGTTCGGCCGCAACCTCTCCCGTTACGTGCGGCACGGCATCGGCGTCCATCACGCCGGCATGCTGCCCAAGTACCGGCGTCTGGTGGAGAAGCTCGCGCAGGCGGGGCTGCTGAAGGTCATCTGCGGCACGGACACGCTCGGGGTGGGCGTCAACGTCCCCATCCGCACAGTGCTGTTCACGGCGCTGACCAAGTACGACGGCAACCGTGTCCGCACCCTGCGCAACCGGGAGTTCCACCAGATCGCCGGCCGGGCCGGGCGGGCGGGCTTCGACACGGCGGGATTCGTCGTCGCTCAGGGGCCCGAGCATGTCATCGAGAACGAGAAGGCGCTCGCCAAGGCCGGCGACGACCCGAAGAAGCGCCGCAAGGTCGTCCGCAAGAAGGCGCCGGAGGGCTTCGTCGGCTGGACGGAGAACACCTTCGAGAAGCTCATCGCCTCCGAACCGGAGCCCCTGACCTCCCGCTTCCGGGTCACCCACACCATGCTGCTCTCGGTGATCGCCCGTCCCGGCAACGCCTTCGAGGCGATGCGCCACCTCCTGGAGGACAACCACGAGCCGCGCAAGCAGCAGCTGCGGCACATCCGGCGCGCGATCGCCATCTACCGCTCGCTGCTGGACGGCGGCATCGTCGAGAAGCTCGACGAACCGGACCCCACCGGCCGCATCGTCCGTCTCACGGTCGATCTCCAGCAGGACTTCGCGCTGAACCAGCCGCTGTCCACCTTCGCCCTGGCCGCGTTCGAGCTGCTGGACCCGGACTCGCCGTCCTACGCCCTGGACATGGTGTCCGTCGTCGAGTCCACCCTGGACGACCCGCGGCAGATCCTCGTCGCCCAGCAGAACAAGGCCAAGGGCGAGGCCGTCGCCGCGATGAAGGCGGACGGCGTCGAGTACGAGGAGCGCATGGAGCGCCTCCAGGACATCACCTACCCGAAGCCGCTGGAGGAGCTCCTCTTCCACGCGTACAACACGTACCGCAAGAGCCACCCCTGGGTCGGCGACCACCCGCTGTCGCCGAAGTCCGTCATCCGGGACATGTACGAACGGGCGATGTCCTTCACGGAGTTGGTGTCCTTCTACGAGCTGGCCCGCACCGAGGGCATCGTGCTGCGCTACCTCGCCAGTGCTTACAAGGCGCTCGACCACAACATCCCCGACGACCTCAAGTCCGAGGATCTCCAGGATCTGATCGAGTGGCTCGGCGAGATGGTGCGCCAGGTCGACTCCAGCCTGCTCGACGAGTGGGAGCAGCTCGCCAACCCGGAGGAGATGACCGCCGAGGAGGCCCAGGAGAAGGCCGACGAGGTCAAGCCGGTCACCACCAACGCGCGTGCCTTCCGCGTCCTCGTCCGCAACGCCATGTTCCGCCGCGTCGAGCTCGCCGCGCTCGACCAGGTCGAGGAACTGGGCGAGATGGACGCCGAGTCCGGCTGGGACGCCGACGCCTGGGGCGAGGCCATGGACAAGTACTGGGACGAGTACGACGACCTCGGCACCGGACCGAACGCCCGTGGCCCCAAGCTCCTGGTGATCGAGGAGGAACCGGCGAACCGCCTGTGGCGGGTCCGCCAGATCTTCGACGACCCGAACGGCGACCATGACTGGGGCATCAGCGCGGAGGTCGACCTCGCCGCCTCCGACGCGGAGGGGCGCGCCGTGGTCCGCGTCACCGACGTAGGCCAGCTGTGAGCACAGGAGAATCCCACCCATGACGACGAACCCGGCCGACAGGCTCGTCGACCTGCTCGACCTGGAGCAGATCGAGGTCAACATCTTCCGGGGCCGCAGCCCGCAGGAGTCCCTGCAACGGGTCTTCGGCGGCCAGGTGGCCGGCCAGGCGCTGGTCGCCGCCGCGCGCACCACGGACGGCGACCGCCCCGTGCACTCGTTGCACGCGTACTTCCTTCGTCCGGGCAGGCCGGGCGTGCCGATCGTGTACCAGGTCGAACGGGTGCGGGACGGCAGGTCGTTCACGACCCGCCGGGTCACCGCCGTGCAGCAGGGCCGCACGATCTTCAATCTCACCGCCTCCTTTCACAAGCCTGAGCAAGGGAGCTTCGAGCACCAGCTGCCGCCGGCCCGCAAGGTCCCGGAACCGGAGTCGCTGCCGACGGTCACCGACGAGATCCGGGAGCATCTGGGCGCGCTGCCCGAGCAGTTGGAGCGGATGGCACGCCGTCAGCCGTTCGACATCCGTTATGTGGACCGGCTGCGCTGGAGTGCCGAGGACGTCAAGGACGCCGAGCCGCGCAGCGCGGTGTGGATGCGCGCGGTCGGTCCGCTGGGCGACGACCCGGTCGTGCACACCTGCGCGCTGACCTACGCCAGTGACATGACCCTCCTGGACGCGGTCCGGATCCCGGTCGAGCCGCTGTGGGGCCCGAGGAGCTTCGACATCGCGTCGCTGGACCACGCCATGTGGTTCCACCGGCCGTTCCGCGCGGACGAGTGGTTCCTGTACGACCAGGAGTCGCCGATCGCCACCGGTGGCCGGGGCCTCGCCCGTGGGCGGATCTACGACCTGGAGGGACGCCTGCTGGTGTCCGTCGTCCAGGAGGGTCTGTTCAGGGCGCTGTAGCCCGGGGCGTTCTGCGCCGCAGCCAGCTCAGCAGGCCGCGTGGCGGCTCCGGCTCCGCGGGCCGGGGCGACCCTGCGGGCTCCGGATGCGCCGGCACCGGGGCCCGGCTCGGTGTGGGACGCGGCGCGGGTCGCATCTCACGCGCTTCCTTCAGGAGTGCCATCAGGTCGGCCCGCAGCAGGCTGATCTCGTCCGGGTCGTCCGCCGTCATCAGCCTCTGGGCGATGTGTGCGGCGGGCGAACCCGGTGCCCCGGATGCCGGCGGCCCTGGACGGAAGCGGTTCAGATGGGAGCGCTCATAGGGGTAGGGGACGATTTCCGCGATCTGGACGGGGTCGAGGAAGGCGGCCAGTGCGCCCGCCCTCTCCCATGGGTCGTCGGCCTGCCGTAGCAGGAAGCCCCGATGGCGTCCCCGCCAGTTGCGGGGACGCAGGTCCACTCCCGCGTCCAGCATTCCGCGCAGGCCCTCGGGCGTACGGCGGGCCTTGAGCAGTGAGGCGTTCTTCTCGTCGGCGGCGAACTGCTTCAACTCATCGGCCAGATACAGCCAGACCACGGCTCGATAGCGGTTCAGGTACCACTTCGCCGGCACGACCAGGCCCAGACGTGCGAGACGCGTGAACCTGCCCACGGACACGTCCATGAGAGCCGCGCCCTCGGTCGTCCCCACGGCCTTCACGCGCTCCAGCAATGAGTCGGGGAATCCGGCCGCCGAGCGCACCCTGTCGATCTCGGAGCGCGGGACTCGCCGGCCCCCGCCTCCTTCGTCCGGCACGGTCCGGATGAGGCCGAGGTGGACGGCGAGGTCGAGATCGCCTCGCTTCAGTGCCAGTTCCCGGGCCGCGCGGCTCGGCGTGCAGGACGGGTGGGACGGCTTCGTGATGGTGTCGCCGGACATGGTCGGTCTCCCCCGTGGAGTCAGTGGCTCACGCTCTGTGCGCTCGCCGTGACAAGAACCGTAGCCAACCGGCAAGATCTCGTGGCGAGCCTGTGGATAACTCCGCGGGGGGCGACGAATCAGCAGGTCAGAGGTCTGCGCTCGGTGCCCGTTCGGGTTGTCGGGCGTCCACGTCGAGGTGCTCGCCGACCCGGTTGACGAGCAGCGTCATCTCGTAGGCGATCTGGCCGATGTCGGCTTCCGCGCCGCTGAGCACGCACAGACAGGCGCCGGTACCCGCCGCGGTGACGAACAGCACGGCGTCGTCGAACTCGACCATCGTCTGGCGCACTCTGCCCGCGCCGAAGTGCCGTCCCGAGCCCTTGGCCAGGCTGTGCAGTCCCGACGAGACGGCGGCGAGGTGCTCGGCGTCCTCGCGTCGCAGTCCTGTGCTCGCACCGGTCACCAGGCCGTCGTTGGACAGCACCAACGCGTGTCGCACATGATCGACGCGCTCCGTCAGGTCGTCCAGGAGCCAGCCAAGTCCCTGGTTCTGCGCCATGATCCGGTCTCCCCGTGTAGATGTCTCCCCCTGCACCGGAGGAATCTCCTTCGCCACCCTTGCCGACAATCCGGCCCACGGGCAAGGAGGATGGGGGCATGGCGCAGAAGATGTCCGATGAGGAATGGCGCGCGTTCGTCTCGCACGGCACGCGCACCGGCAAGCTGTCGACCGTACGAGCCGACGGGAGCCCGCATGTGGCGCCGATCTGGTTCGTGCTGGATGGGGACGAGGTGGTGTTCAACACCGGCAAGTCGACCGTGAAGGGGCGCAATCTGGCCCGTGACGGCCGTGTGGCGCTGTGCGTGGACGACGATCGGCCGCCGTTCGACTTCGTGGTGCTGCAAGGCCGTGCCCGGATCTCGGAGGATCTCGACGAGGTGCGGCGCTGGGCCGGCCGTATCGGGGCGCGCTACATGGGTGAGGAGCGCGCGGAGGAGTTCGGGGCCCGCAACGGCGTCCCGGGTGAACTCGTCGTCCGCGTCAAGATCGAGAAGGTGCTGGCGGAGAAGGGCGTCGCGGAGTGAGCGTGGCCCGGACCCCGGTCGACGGCGGCTGAGAACCAGTCAGCCCACCGAGTCGAGCAGCCGGGCGGTGTGCATCCGCCCGGCGTACTCGACGAGCCGGATCAGCACCTCCTTTCCCGAGTCGCGGTCCCTGGCGTCGCAGAGGACCACGGGCGTTCCCCCGTCCAGGTCGAGCGCGCGCGAGACATCGTGGGCGCCGTACGTGCGGGCGCCCGCGAAGCAGTTGACGGCCACGACGAACGGGATGTGCCGGTGCTCGAAGTAGTCCACCGCGGGGAAGCAGTCCTCCAGGCGCCGGGTGTCCGCGAGGACCACCGCGCCCAGCGCTCCCTGCGACAGCTCGTCCCAAAGGAACCAGAAGCGGTCCTGACCGGGAGTGCCGAATAGGTAGAGGGACAGGCCGGACCGGATGGTGATGCGCCCGAAGTCCATGGCGACAGTCGTGGTGACCTTCTGGTCCACACCGTCGGTGTCGTCCACCAGCTGCCCGGCTTCGCTGAGCAGTTCCTCGGTGCGCAGCGGCCGGATCTCGCTGACCGCGCCCACCAGAGTGGTCTTGCCCACGCCGAATCCACCGGCGACAAGAATCTTCAACGCCAGGGCGGCCGTCCCGCCGTCAGAGGCGTCTGATGCGTCGGAGTGCTCGGAGACCATCGATCACTTCTCTCTGGAGTGCCGGCATCGGTCGACGTCACGGTGCGAAGTCAGCATCATGACAACTGCCCCTGGCTTTCGTGGGGTTGGACCGCTTTTTGCCCGAGGCGACCGTATCTTTCCTTGAAGTGTCATCTACAACGCCCGCAATCCTTCGATGACCTCGCGCAGAATGCGCTCGTCCGGAAGCTGCGCGGGCGGTACCGGACGGCTGACGGTGACACAGCCCAGCTCCAGGAGGTCGCCGAGAAGCACCCTGACGACGCCCACGGGCAGGTCGGCGCCCGCGGCGAGTTCCGCGACCGACTGCGTCTCCGAACGGCACAGCTCGATGAGGGAACGGTGTTCCGGCCCGAGCGCGGTGTCGTCGCCGGTTCCGGGCGCGGCTGCGTCGAGCGTGACCAGGGCGATCAGGTCGAAACGGACGCCGGTGGGGCCGGGTTGGGTGCGTCCGCCCGTCATGGCGTACGGGCGGACGAGGGGCCCGGCCTCGCTGTCGTACCACTGACTGCCCCGCTCGCGCGGAGCGCCCGTCGTGTCCTCCGTCATGTGCGCGGACCGTCCTTCCGGCTCATCCCGCGGCGGGTGGCCGCGCTCCGGCGCGCGGGGGCGTGTACAGGTGCTCGCCGACGCGTTTGACCAGCCGTGCCATCTCGTACGCCACCAGCCCGATGTCGGCGGTCACAGCGGTGAGGACGGCGAGACAGGACCCGTCGCCGGCGGCCGCCACGAACAGGAAGGCGTCGTCCATCTCCACCATGGTCTGGCGCACACCACCGGCGCCGAAGTGGCGGCCCGCGCCCTTGGCCAGGCTGTGGAAGCCGGAGGCGACCGCGGCCAGGTGCTCGGCGTCCTCGCGGCGCAGGTCGGTGGACGCGCCCACGGCGAGCCCGTCGTTGGACAGCACCACGGCGTGCCGCACCTCGCCCACCCGCAGCACCAGGTCGTCCAGCAGCCAGTCGAGTTCGCCGGACCGGTGGTCGGCCCTCATGCTCGGATCCTGGATCATGCGGGGTCTCCTTCGCTGCTGTCGCTGCGCGCTGTGGATTCGGGAGTGGCACCGCGGCCGGGCTGCCTGCCCCCGCCGCGCGCCCAGCCGTCGCGGTAGGCAGCCATGCGGTCCCTGACGAGTTCGGGGGTGCGCCGGTCGTCGTCGCGGGAGGCGGCCGTCACCGGTGGTTCCTCCGGGCGCCCTTCGCGCAGTTGGGGGGCGAGGCTCGCCTGCCGTACACGGCGCGGGAGATCGTCGGAGGCTTCGGAGTCGTCCGGGGGGCGGTGCAGACGCAAGGTGGTGACTCCGGGGGGTGGGGTGTCGGTCGTGGTGCCGGAGGCGGGCGGCACGGGGGCCACCAGCGCCGGCCGGCCGGCGGCCGCGTGGACGGAGTCCTGGTGCCGGTCCGCGGCCATGCGGACGGATTCCCGGTGCCGGTCGGCGTCGGGCACGCGCGTGTACTCGCGTTCAGCGGGGCGCCCGGACTCCGTCCGGTTGCCGAGGGAACGTTCCGCCGTGGCGTTGTGCAGCAGGGCGGTGGGCAGCAGGACGACCGCGGTGGTGCCGCCGTAGGGCGAGGTGCGCAGGTGCACCTTGATGCCGTGCCGGGACGCGAGCCTGCTCACCACGAAGAGTCCGAGCCGGTCGCTGTCGAACAGGTCGAGCGCCTCGGACTGCTCGATGCGCCGGTTGGCCTCGGCGAGGGTCTCCTTGCCCATGCCGAGACCCCGGTCCTCGACCTCGACGGCGTAGCCGTTGCCCACGGGCTCGCCGGTGATGCGCACGCGCGTGTGGGGAGGCGAGAACTGGGCGGCGTTCTCGACGAGTTCGGCCAGGAGGTGGGTGAGGTCGGCGACGGCCGCGCCGACGACGGACGTCTCGGGCAGCTGCCGTAGCTCCACGCGCGCGTAGTCCTCGACTTCGGAGACGGCCGCGCGGACCACGTTGGTCAGGGAGACCGGCATGCGCCAGGCCCGGCCGGGCGCCGCTCCCGAGAGGATGATCAGGCTCTCCGCGTGGCGTCGCATGCGGGTGGTGAGGTGGTCGAGCCGGAAGAGGTCGCTCAGTTCGTCCGGGTCGTCGGAACGCCGCTCCATGCTGTCCAGCAGGCTCAGTTGGCGGTGCACGAGGACCTGGCTGCGGCGGGCGAGGTTGACGAAGACACCGGAGATGCCGCTGGCGAGCTCGGCGCGCTCCACGGCGGCCCGGAGGGCGGCGCGGTGGACGGTGCCCAGGGCCTCGCCGACCTGACCGGCCTCGTCCTCGGCGGGCGGTCCGGGCGGCGCCTCGGCCCGGACGTCGATCTCCTCGCCCGCCCGCAGCTTCCGCATGGCTTCGGGGAGTTTGTGCCGGGCGATCTCCAGGGCGCTGTTGCGCAGGCTGACCAGCTCGACGACGAGGCCTCGACCGATGCGTACGGAGATCACGAGAGAGGCGGCGACGGCGGCGAGGCCGAGCAGCACGGCGGCGCCGGCAGGCGTGAGCAGCCCACGGGTGAAGGGGTCGGCGCGCTCCGCGACACCGCGCCCGGCGTCCTGCTCGATCGTCCGCATGCCGCCCTGCACGCGTGTGTGTGCCTTGCTCCAGGCGGCTTCCGGCACCGCGTCGATCGCACGTACGCCCGGTGCGGTGGCGAGGACCTTGTCCTCGACGGCGGCCACGGCGGCGTAGGCGCTGCCGCCGGCGAGGCGCTGCCAGGCCGCGCGTTCCGGGCCCCGCAGGTCGGCGACGGCGGACTCGGTGAGGGTACGGCGGGTGTCGACGGCGCCGGTGAACAGCCGCAGCCGCTCTCCGTCGAGGCGCCCCGCCAGGCGCGCGCTGTCCAGCACGACGTCCTCCTGGGCCAACGCCTCGCCCGCGCGGGCGAATTCGAGCAGCACGCGCGCGTCGGAGCCGAGCTCGGCGTCCTGGATGCCACTGAGCGCACCGCCGACCGAGAACGCGCTCGCGATGGTCCTGGTGTAGCGCCCGTGCGCCTCGTCCCAGCCCGAGCGGCGGTCGAGGACGGCACTGCGTACCGTGCTCAGCTGCTCGGCGCCGGTGACGAACTCCTCGAGTCGCCGGGCTACCCCGGCGGGGAGTTCCTCGCCGTCGGCGACGGTGCTGCGGTCGTCCAGCCGCAGCCGTGCCACCGCCCGGTCCGTGTCCTTGGCGAGCTTCTCGTAGTCGCCGCTCTGTCCGGCGGAGGGGTCGCCCGCATACCGGACCGCGGCCGCGCGTTCGGCCTGGAGGGCGGCCACGGCGTCGGCGACGGGTGCCCTGATCTCGGAGTCGACGCGCTGCAACTGACGCAGTCGGGAGACGTCCTGTGCGGTGGTGACGGTGGCGTAGGCCCACAGGGCCAGCAGCGAGACGACCGGCACCATGAGGAGGCAGACGATCTTGGCGCGGACGGTGCGCGGCCGGATGCGCCAGCGCTCCGCGCGCGTGGGCGGGACGTCCGGCGCCACGCCTGTGGGCTCTTCGGGACCTTCGTCGGCCGGAGGTCCGGCATGGGCGCGGCGGCCGCGCACAGGGGGCGGTGACGGCGTCTCGCCGCCGGTCGCGGTGGTCCTACGGGGTGTACGCATGGCCTCCTCGCTCGGAAGGGGATCGGTGGCGTGTCTTCCCGGGCCGTCGCCGGTCGGGACCCGCCTTCAGCCGACGGCGCCCTCGACCGGCCGCTGGGCCGACGCCGACGCCTCGCGCTCTCCTGTCGTGGGCGACAGTGCGACGAAGGCCGAGGTCAGGAAGAGGTAGGACCCGAGGCCGACGGCGAGGGGGAAGATGAACTGCATCGCCGTGGCCCCGGGCAGGACTGCGCCGGAGGGCGTGACATCGACACTGACCGCGAACATCCCGGTGTAGTGCATGCTGCTGACCGCGGCGCCCATGATCAGTGAGGCGATGGTGACGGCGACAGGCGACTTGATGTTGAGCGCGGCCCACAGGGCCGCCGTCGCTGCGACGACGGCGATCAGGACGGAGAGTCCGACGACGACGGGGTCGTAGCCGACGTCGCCGTGGAGCCGAACGGCGGCCATGCCCAGGTAGTGCATGCTCGCGACGCCGAGCCCGGTGGTGAGCCCACCGAGGAAGAGCGCGCGCGTGCGGTCACGGCCGTAGCCGACGGCGAAGACGCCGGCGCAGACGACGGCCATGGCGACGAGGAGGCTCACTATGGTGAGCGGCACGTCGTAGCGGATGTCGGTGCCGCTGACGCTGAAACCCAGCATGGCCACGAAGTGCATGGTCCAGATGCCGGTTCCGATCGCCGAGGCGGCGGTGATCAGCCAGTTGCGACGCGACCGGCCGGTGGCGCCGAGCGCGCGCACGGTGCAGCGCAATCCCAGCGCGGCGCCTATGCACGCCATCACGTACGACAGCACGGGGGTAAGCCAGCCGAGGGCGGCGTGGTCCAGGTGTCCCATGCCTCCGGGACGCTAGCCGGGGCACGGGCGCACGAAGGGGGCGCATTTCGAAAGCTGTTGGAATATGACGCACCGATGCACCGGAACGATCGCGTCACGCTCGAACGTGTGCACAGCGGCGTCATCCGTCCCGGTGAGGGATCATGCGGAACATGAGCGACGACCACACGCATGTGCAGGAGTTCTTCACAGCCCGCGCCGCCGACTGGGACAGCCGGTTCCCCGACGACGGGCCCGCCTACGCGGCCGCGGTCGCCGACCTCGGACTGCGGGAGGGGGATCGCGTGCTGGACGCGGGCTGCGGCACGGGACGCGCCCTGCCGCCGCTGCGTGCCGCTGTGGGGCCCTCGGGAGTGGTCCTCGGGGCCGATCTGACCCCGGCGATGCTGGAGGCCGCCGTACGGGCCGGACGGGACCGGGACGGGCAGTTGCTGCTCGCCGACGTGGCCGCGCTGCCGTTGCGGTCGCAGTCGCTCGACGCCGTGTTCGCGGCCGGCCTCATCGCGCACCTGCCCGAACCGGCGACGAACCTGCGGGAGTTGGCGCGCGTGGTGCGGTCCGGCGGCACGCTCGCGCTGTTCCACCCGATCGGCAGGGCGGCGCTCGCGGCACGCCAGGGCCGGCAGATCACACCGGACGACCTGCGGGCCGAGCCCAGTCTCCGACCGTTGCTGGCCGGTTCCGGGTGGCGCATGACCTCGTACGTCGACGAGGACGACCGGTTCCTGGCGCTGGCCGTACGGGAGTTCTGACGTCTCAGTCCTGACGTAGTTCTGCCGGCTGTGCGAGGGATCGCCTCACTCGGCGGCCGAACGGCCGGTGTGCCGCACGGGGCAGCCCCGGACGCCGGGAACGGGGCTGGTGCCGAGTTCCTCGAGCCGGTAGCCGTTCGGGTAGCCCTTGATCTCCCGGTTCTGGCGCGCGTGGTGCGGTGCGCGACGCGGCGGCAACAGACGCACCACACGCCCACGCGCGCGTACCGCACGCCGAACGAGGGCGCGGGTGGTCGCGCTCGGTGGCGGGTAGCGGAACGCCCTCAGCAGCGACTCGTCGAGCAGGGCGAGTGTCGAGGTGCGCAGAAGGGGTGCGAGGGGGCGCGGGTACCAGGAGGCCATCAGATCGATGGTCGCGTCCGAGACCCGCCGGGCGGCCGGGTCCCAGCCGAAGTGGGCCTCCTCGTAGCCGTCGAGGCAGTCCTCGAACTCCTCGTAGGACTCTGGTGCGTCCTGGATGCCCATGTGCCTGCCCAGTGTGCGGTAGTGGACGGCGGAGGCCACGATCTCGTGGCGCGACAGCCTGCGCCAGCCGTAGGCGTCGATCCATCGCTTGGGCATGACGACGAACGTGCACAGCACATATCGCATGTCGTCGTTGCTGATGTCGTAGCTGCGGTGCATCTGGTTGATGCGCCGGATCGCCGTACGCCCCTGCTCGCTGGCGAAGCCGTGCTCGACGACGGCGTCGAGGAGCAGCGAGGTGTCGTCGTAGCGTTTCTGTGACCGGTCCGTGAGCTCGGCCGTCTCGGCGAGCAGCCGGCCGATGGTGGGGACCGCGTACGTGCGGTAGAGGGCCAGCTCGAGTGCCCGGGTGAAGTCCCAGGGGAACTCGTACGCCGCAGAGAGCCGGTAGATCTCCGAGGCCTCGCGGAACGGGTCCATCCGCCGGATCTGTTCGAGCCGCTCGAAGCGCTTCACCGCGCTGTCCCCCTTCTGCAGCCGAGACTCCAACTCTACGTTGATTGGGGGAACATGGAACGATCAGTCAGGTTACCCACACAGGGGGAAGGCGGTAGCTATGTGGGGCAGGGTGCGCAAGTCGTGTGCGAGATTTTTCCGCTCTCGGCGCGCGGAGGCGGACACCGGCAGGGACAAGGACAGGCGCACGCACAACCTGTTCGAGGCCGCCGCCGTGTATGTGTCCGCCTGCGCGGAGGACGACCAGGATCAGATCGACGAGGCCGCGGGCTGGGTGTCTCCGGAGGCGCTCTCGTTCGGGGTGAGCGAGCTGGCGTGCCGGGCCGTCATCGCGCTCGCCCGGGAGCGTGACGAGTCGCCGCAGACGGTCGCCCGATCCCTCCTGGGGCTCCCGGCGGCATGACACCACGGTCATTCGTGGTCGATTCGCCCCGTCCGGCCGGAAAACTGCAGCTCCGGATGTGTCTGGGAGTCGTGACAAGCGGCTTCCGGGCGCACTAGGGTGCGCGCCGATGGGCGAACCGATGGGGAGGCTGGGATGGCCGGGACGGACGAGGAGGCCGTCGCCGCCGCGGACGACGCGCTCTACGTGCTGACGGCGGTGCTGCTGACGCCGGCGCAGTTCCCGAGCGTGCTGGGCGACGACTTTCCCGAGGCCTGCGCGGCGCTCGGTCTCGCGCCGCGCGCCGACGGATACGGCCTGGTACTCGGCCAGGACGGGGAGGGCGCCCGTTGGACGGTAGTCATCGACGACGTCTCCCTGGTCGCCGTCGCCATCGCGTCCTGGGACTGCGGCATGGAGTACGACCTGTCGCCGGACGAGCGCACGGTCGTGGCCGCTCTGCCCGGATGGCCCCTGGCGCTCGCCGTCGCCGCCCCCGATGTTCCCGCGCCGCACGATCCCGACCCTGAGATCGCGGACTGTCCGCTGCTGGCGCCGCCGGACACGAGCGTCTGGGGCCCCGCTCAGCGGCGCCTGGGCGCCGACGAGATCGCCCTGCAGTGGACTACGTGGCGGGATCAGGTCGATGACGCCGCCTTCGCGACGCCGAGCGGCGGGTCCGACGCCGCCACGGTCGAGGCCGAGGCCGAGAGCGACGGCTCGGACGAGGGCCGGGGCGAAGAGGCGGAGCAGGCCGACGGTCAGGGGGGCCACAGCGGCATCCGGCGGGTTCTCGCCGAGGCACGCGCCTACGTGGACTCCCCGCCGCCCCTCGGCCGCGTCCGGTCGTCGTTCGCCCCGGGCGACGCGCGGACCCTGCGCGCGGACGGCCCCGGCTGGTCGCTCGTCGCCAGGACCGACGACATCGCCTTCGTGCTCCTCGACGACGAACCCGGTGAGGTCCTGCCGGTGGGCCGCGGACCGGAGCTGCCCGGGCTGCTGGAGGCGCTCGACAAGATGGCCGTACGGCCCAGCTGAGGCGTAGGGCCGGGCGACAGGCAACGGGGCCGGAGGCCGCGGCGGCCCCCTGTGCGGAGCCCCTTGCCCCCCCCATCCCTGTATCGAAGCCCCATCCGACGGCGACCTGCCATGTGGCCCCAACCCATGGAAGGCACGGAATCAGACCCGCACCATGAGGCAGCCTTCGCGGCTCCGCTCTCTGCTGTGCTCCGTCACCCGCCTTCCAGGAGGCCGTCATGCGCCTGTCCCGAGGTATCCCGTTCATCGTCGCCGCGTTGCTGGCCGGCGCCCTCAGCCGGCCGACTCCCGTGGCGGCCACTCCAGTTGGCGAGCACCACTGCGCCCGGCAGGAACGCGTACGCGTACCGGGCGCGGCCTTCCAGCAGAGCGCCTGCCTCGCGGATCTGACCACGGCGGGACTCGCCGGAACGCCCTATACCGACATGGCCGACCAGGCCGGACTGACGGCTCGGGGCACTCGGACACCGGCCGGGGTCCCCGGGATCCAGATCGACGGTTACTTCCCCGACTCCTCCCGTTCCAACGCCACGCACGGCTGGCGCCACGACGCACAGTTCGTGATCCGGCTCCCGGACCACTGGAACGGCGGACTGGTCGTCACCGGCGCTCCTGGCACCCGCAGGCAGTACGCGACGGACCCGGCGATCTCCGACCACGTGCTGGCGCGGGGCTACGCCTACGCCGCCACCGACAAGGGCAACAACGGCGCAGACTTCTACCGCGACGGCAAGCGCCCCGGGGACGCGGTCGCCGAGTGGAACGCACGGACCACCGAGCTCACCCGTGCCGCCCGCAAGGCGGTGGCCCAGCGCTACGGGCACCTTCCTCGCCGCACGTACATGACCGGTATCTCCAACGGCGGCTATCTCACCCGCTGGCAGCTGGAGAACCATCCCGAGTTGTACGACGGCGGCGTGGACTGGGAGGGCGCCCTGTGGACCGCGGACCGCCCCACCCTGCTCACCTCCTTGCCCACGGCAGTGGCGCGCATGCTCGGCAGCGCGCGGGACGAGGATCTGTACGCGGCCGGTTTCGCGCGTGGCTCCGAATTCCTGTGGCCGTACCACGAGCGGGCCTACTGGGGAGTGACGCAGAAGATCTACCGCGCCGAGTTCGATCCGGCATACGACACCGGCTGCCCCGGCTCGTCCGCCGGGAGCACGCCGGAGCAGATCCTGGCGCCGTGCGCGTCCGATGCCACCTACGACTACACGTCGCGTCCGGCGTCCGTCCGTCGCGCGGTGGCCCGCGTAGCTCTGACCGGCCGCATCGGCAGACCGCTGATCACGCTGCACGGTGATCTGGACGTGCTGCTGCCGAAGGCCGTCGACTCGGACATGTACGCGCGCATGGTCGACGCGAGGGGACGGGGAGCCCTGCACCGCTATTTCACGATCGCGGGTGGCACCCATGTCGACGGGCTGTACGACACCTATCCGGAGCGACTCCGGCCGATCCTGCCCTGCTACCGGTCGGCGTTGGACGCGCTGGTGTCCTGGGTGGAGCGAGGCATTCGACCGCCCGCGGACCGTACCGTCGGCAGGCCCGCGAACGGCGATGTGCTCAACTCCTGCACGCTGGCCACTCCGGTCGCACCGGCCGCCGGGTGAGGGTCAGCGACCGAGTTCCTTGCGCGTGGCGCGGCGCAGCCTGCGCCGCTGTGAGGGGTCGAGCGTGAGGTACGCGGCGGCCGGGACTCCCAGGACTATCAGGAGCGCGGCCCACCAGGGCAGCCAGATCAGCAGGATGATGCCCGCCGCCACACCTCCCGCGGCGATCTTCGCGTTCTTCGACATGTGCGTCGCCTCCTTCGCGGCCACTGCCGCTCTCTGTCCTGAAAACGGGTCCGCGCTTCCGGCGGTTCCGGACCGCGACCCTGAGACGACCCTGAGGTGCGGCCCCTACTGGTCGCGGAGCTCCGGTGACGGACGAGGTGCGGCCGACGCACGGGACTCCGCACTGGGGGGATACCCGTACCGGCCGATGAGTGACCCAAGTCACGGCATGGAGATCCCAGGTCCGCCGTCGATGTGTTGTATCCTCGGCCACTCATTCGCGAGTAGTCAAACTTGAGGAGTGTCGCAAAGCTGTGCCGAGGCTTTCCGAGGCAACACCGTCCGAGTTCTCCGAACTGGCATCCTGCTGTGCCGTCTTCATACCCGGCGATCCTGCCCGCACCGGCCGGTTCGCCTTCTGGCGAGCCGATGGCGACGCCGCTCCGTTCGCCGGGCCCGGATGCGTCGAGGACCTGGCCGTCGCGCTGCCCGGCGAGGACGGTGCCGAGCTGGTGAGCGTGCCGGCCGTCGTGCTGCCGGTGCACGCCGCGCTGCCCGTGCTCACGCGTGCGCGTACCGACGCGCAGGCTCACCGAGCGCCCACTTTCTGGGGCGCCGCCACCGTGCTGGCCCTGCAGCTCGTGGCACGCGGTCTGCTGTTGCCCGGCCTCTCGGCGACGGATCATGACGCCTGGCGCGCCGGGCCCCTGCGGCCGGAGGACGTCGAACGCGTCCTCGCCCTTGCCGCCGCGATGCCACCCGAGGCGCACGCCGTGCCGCTGGACGACGTCGAGCCGCTGCGGCTGCCGGACCCGGAGCGGCTGCTGCGGGCCTTCCTGGACGCGGTGGCGGACGCACTGCCCCGCTCCCCCGCCGCGGCGCTGGTGACGGGCGGGCCCGCCTATGCGGCGCGGGAGCCGCAGCGGCTGCCCGACCAGCGCGCGTGGGCCGCCGATGTCGCCGCCGGCCACGACGCGGGCGTACGGCTCTCCCTGCGGCTCGAGGTCCCGGGTCTCGCCGCGGCGACGGACGATGATGCGGCGCTGTCGTTCCGTGCGGTGCTTCAGGTGCACAGCGTGAGCGATCCGACGCTGGTCGCGGATGCCGGCGACGTGTGGGCGGGGTCCGGCGCCTTCGGCCCACGCGCGCGTATGGACGCCCTGCTGGCGCTTCGCCGGGCTGCGCGCGCGTGGACTCCTCTCACGCCGTTGCTCTCGGCGGCCGTGCCGGACTCCGTGGAACTAGCCGACGAGGAGGTGACCGACCTCCTGGATGAGGGCGCTCGGGCCCTCGCCGGAGCCGGCGTCGAGGTGCACTGGCCCAGGGAGCTGACCCGCAAACTGACCGCACGAGCGGTGATCGGCCCGCCGGACGACGAGTCCTCGCCCGGCCGGGTCTCCTCGGACACCCCGTCGTTCCTGTCCGCCGACGCTCTGCTCGCCTTCAACTGGTGGTTCGCGCTGGGCGACCAGCGGCTCACGCGCGAGGAACTGGACCGTCTCGCCGAGTCGAACCGCCCGGTGGTGCGGCTGCGCGACCAGTGGGTCCTCGTCGACCCCCAGGAGGTGCGACGCGCCCGCGCACAGCAGGACCACAAGGTGAGGCCCATCGACGCGCTCGGCGCCGCGCTCACGGGCTCCACCGAGGTCGACGGCCGCCAAGTCGAGGTACGGCCCACCGGGTGGCTTGCGGCGCTGCGCGAGCGGCTCGCGGATCCCGAGGGTCAGGAGCCGGTCGGTCAGCCCGCCGCACTCGCGGCCACGCTGCGGGACTACCAGCGGCGGGGCCTGAGCTGGCTGGCCCGGATGACCTCCCTGGGCCTGGGCTGCTGTCTGGCTGACGACATGGGCCTCGGCAAGACGATCACTCTGATCGCGCTGCATCTGCACCGGCAGGTGGACGCCTCGTCCGCCGGTCCGACGCTGGTCGTGTGCCCGACTTCCCTGATGGGCAACTGGCAGCGGGAGATCGAGAAGTTCGCGCCGGGCGCGCGCGTGCGTCGCTTCCACGGGTCGCGGCGTGACCTGGACGCCGTGGCGGACGGGGAGTTCGTGCTCACCACGTACGGCACGATGCGCATGGACGCGCGCCGGCTCGCCGAGGTGCCGTGGGGCATGGTCGTGGCGGACGAGGCCCAGCACGTCAAGAACCCGTACTCGGCGACCGCGCGGGAGTTGCGCTCCATCGGTGCACGCGCGCGCGTGGCGCTCACCGGCACCCCCGTCGAGAACAACCTGTCGGAGCTGTGGGCGATCCTCGACTGGACGACCCCCGGCCTGCTGGGCCGGCTGGGCACCTTCCGTACCCGCTACGCACAGGCCGTCGAAGGTGGCCAGGACCCGGCGGCCGCCGAGCGCCTCGCCCGGCTCGTGCGCCCGTTCCTGTTGCGCCGGCGCAAGTCTGATCCGGGGATCGCGCCGGAACTGCCGCCCAAGACGGAGACCGATCGGGCCGTGTCCCTCACCACGGAACAGGCGGGCCTGTACGAGGCGGTGGTCCGCGAGACGCTCGCCGAGATCTCGGGCGCCGAGAGCATGGCGCGACGCGGCCTGATCGTGAAGCTCCTGACGGGCTTGAAGCAGATCTGCAACCACCCGGCGCAGTTCCTCAAGGAGGAGCGGCCACGGATCGTCGGGCGCTCGGGGAAGCTGGAGTTGCTGGACGAACTGCTCGACACCATCCTCTCCGAGGGGGCGAGCGTGTTGGTCTTCACGCAGTACGTGCACATGGGACGTCTCATCGAGCAACATCTGGCGGCTCGCGGGACGCCCTCGCAGTTCCTGCACGGCGGAACGCCTGTGAACGAGCGTGAGGCCATGGTGCGGCGTTTCCAGGACGGTGAAGTGCCCGTATTCCTGCTGTCGTTGAAGGCGGCGGGAACGGGCCTGAACCTCACCCGCGCCGAACATGTCGTCCACTACGACCGCTGGTGGAATCCCGCCGTCGAGGCGCAGGCCACGGACCGTGCCTACCGCATCGGCCAGACTCGGCCCGTGCAGGTGCACCGGCTGATCGCCGAGGGGACCATCGAGGACCGTATCGCCGACATGCTGAGCCGCAAGCGGGAGCTGGCCGACGCGGTACTCGGCGCAGGCGAGGCGGCGCTGACCGAGCTGACGGACGCGGAGCTGGCCGATCTGGTGGAACTTCGAGGGGGCGCGGGATGACTCGACACGACAGTGACCTGGAGCGCACGTTCGCCGCGCTGCCTCCCACGCGCGGGAAGGGGTTCGCGCAGACGTGGTGGGGCCAGGCCTGGCTGAAGGCGTTGGAGGAGACGGCACTGGACTCGGAGCAGCTCAAGGCCGGCCGCCGGCTCGCGCGCGCGGGAGCGGTCGGTGCCCTGTCGGTGCGTCCGGGGCGGATCACGGCCGTCGTGCAGGGCCGCGACCGTACGGCGCACCGTGCCGACGTGCTGCTGGAGGAGCTGTCCGCGGAGCAGTGGGACCGCTTCCTGGACATGACAGTCGAGCGGGCCGGGCATGTCGCGGCTCTGCTGGACCGCGAGATGCCACCGCATCTGGTGGAGGACGCGGCGGCGACCGGTATCGAACTGCTGCCGGGCATGGGTGATCTGGAGCCGGAGTGCGGCTGCGATGCCTGGGACCACTGCGGTCACACGGCGGCTCTCTGCTATCAGGTGGCACGGCTCCTGGACCAGGATCCGTTCGTCCTGCTCCTGCTGCGCGGACGGGCCGAACGCGACCTGCTGGACGATCTCCAGGCCCGCAGCGCGGCGCCCGCCGGCCCTCCCGCATCGTCCGCGTCGCCCGAGCCGGAGGGCGTCGATGCCACGGAGGCGTACGCGACCGGCGACATCCTGCCGCCGCTGCCCGCCCTGCCCGAGCTGCCCGCCTCACCGGGTGTGCCCCCGTCCCTGGACACGGAGACGCCTCCCGCGCCCGGCGTCGATCCGGCTGCCCTGGAGTTTCTGGCCGCCCGGACAGCCGCCGAAGCACACCGCCTGCTCGCGGAAGCACTGAGCGCAAGCCCGGAACAGCGTGCCGCAGAAGAGGAGTTGACGCTCGACGAGGATGCGGTGCGCCTCGCCGCCGGTTCCCCGTCCGAGGGCGTGGCTGAGCGTCTGGCCGACGGGTCTGGGCGCGGTCGGGAGGGGCTTGCGACGGCCGTACGCGCTTGGCGCTTGGGAGGCGTCGCCGCGTTGTCGGTGCTCGACGAGGAGTGGGCCGTCGAGGGCGAAACGCTCGTACGCGCGCGTGCCGCGCTTGAGTCGGCGTGGGACGAGGACGAACGGCCGTCTCTGCGAGGGAAGGGCAACCGCTGGACGGTCGTCGGCGCGCCGCGCCAACTCCGCCTGGGGCGCGACGGACGCTGGTGGCCGTACCGCAAGGAACGCGGCCACTGGGTACCCGCAGGAGGCCCAGCGCAGGATCCGGCGACAGCGCTGGCCTCGGTGGAAGTCGCGTCCGAGGACACAGCGCTGTAAAGGGTCGGCGAGGGCTGCCGGACCGGTCGAGGCCACGACGACACCCACCTCCGTGCGAACTTGGCCGGCGTGCGCCCGAGGCGCTGCCGGGCGAACAGACGAACGTCGTTCGCGCGCCTTTCAACGAGCTGACATTGCGGGCGTGTTCGCGGCTACGGCGTCGACGTACGGCTTCACCGCCGTCGGCAGGACGTGGAACCCGACCGTGTGAGGCAGCTCGCCCAGGGCGCTCGGAAGTCGGCTCGACGAGCGCTCGTCGCACTACGTTCATCCAGTAGTCGTACGGCGTTCCGCGCAGGCTCCAACTCTGGCCGCTGTCAGCGAACTTGGTCCCCAGGAGGCCCGATGTCCCCGAACGCCACCGGCAGGCGCCGCGCCCACCGTTTCGTCGCTGGGGGCGTACCCCTCGTCGTGCTCGCGACGCTCGTGGCCGCCGCCGGGCCCGCCGCCGGCGCAAACAACACCGACGGCAAGGCTCACGTCGTGCGCACGGCAACGCTCGGCGACATCCCGCTGGGCGCGTTCAGCAACGCGCTACTGCCCGGCACCGTGAACGACGACCGGGGCGTGGACCTCGGCGGCATAGGCAGCGACATCTACCCGACGGGCCGCCAGGGCGAGTTCTGGACGGTCACCGACCGCGGCCCCAACGGCCAGATCAAGGTGGACGGCACGAAGCGCCGTACGTTCCCCGTCCCGGGCTTCGATCCGGTGATCGTCAGGATCCGGGTGTCGGGAGACACCGTGCGGGTGCTGGACGCGATCCCGATCACGACCAGGTCCGGGAAGCCCGTCACCGGGCTGTCGAACCAGGAGGGGCGTGACGAGGCGCCGTACTCCTACAACGCGCGGACTGCTCTGACGTACAACCCGAACGGGCTCGACACCGAGGGCATCGTGCGGGCCGCCGACGGGAGTTTCTGGCTCGTCGACGAGTACGGTCCATCCCTGGTGCACGTCTCCGCGCGCGGGAAGGTCCTCACGCGCTACGTGCCCAAGGGACTCGGCCTGACCGGTACCGACTACCCCGTGGTGGAGGTGCTCCCGTCCGTCCTGCTGCACCGGAAGACCAACCGTGGCTTCGAGGGGCTGGCCCAACTGCCGGGTGGTGACCTGGTGATGGCCGTGCAGAGCCCGCTGTCCCTTCCGGACACCGACGCCGCGGAGGCATCGCGGACCACGCGGCTGCTGCGCTTCTCGCCGAAGAAGAAGGCGGTCACCGCGGAGTACGCGTATCGCTTCGACCCGGTGAACCTGGTGGACCCGAGCGAGGACGACACCTCCGAGCTGAAGATCTCGTCGGTCGTCGCCGTGGACGGAAACCGGTTGCTGGTGGAGGAGCGCACCGACAAGGCCGCCCGGCTGCAGCTGGTGCGTCTGGACCCCGCGTCGAACATCCTGGGCGGTCCCTGGGACGACGACACGACGTCTCCGTCGCTCGAGCAGCTCGACGACCCGGCGGCCTCGGGCGTGCCCGTGCTGTCCAAGAAGCTGGTCGTCGACCTTGGCACTCTCGCCGGCGTGCCCGGCAAGATCGAGGGCATCGCGCGCGTGGACCACGACATCCTCGCGCTCATCAACGACAACGACTTCGGGATGACGGACGGCGAGGGCGCCTTCGACGCACAGGGCCGGCTCGTCGACAGCGGAGTGGAGACGTCGGTGGTCTATGTGCGGCTACCGAGCGGCATCTGACAGCCGTTCACGAGACGTGTCCCCACCGCGGCACACGCGCGTGCCCGACGCGGAGCGGCACGCGCGCGCGTGCCGTGCGTCCATGCCCGGCCAAGCCTCGCCTACGGCAGCTCTTCCGCCGGGGACGGAATCAGCGACTCGAGATCGCTCGGGAAGCCGCTGGGCAGCTCGGTCGGGAACCCCGATGGCAGTGACGTCGGCAGTTCGCTCGGCAGCCTGCTGGGGAGCTCGGTCGGGATGCTGAAGGACGGCCTGGGCGGGCCGCTCGTGCTGGTCCCGTCGGACGGATTCTCGTCGGGCGAGTCATCGCTGCCCGAGGCCATGAGGATCACGGCGACGACAGCTCCGACGGCCACGACGGCGACGAGCAGGATGAGCAACCGATTCCGCCGCCCTGGTCCACCGCCTCCGTCGGACGGATCCGGCGGCGGCCAATCGCCGTACGAGGGCGGGCCGCTGTCACCCGGAGGCGGACCGTAGCCTCCCGGCGGCCCGTATCCCCCGGTGGGAGGCGGTCCGAAGCCACCGCCCGGAGGCGGCGTGTCACCCGGCGGTCCGGGGGGCTGTGGCGGTACGGGCGGCATGGCCATACCGTCAAGAGTCGCCTCATCTCCGCCAGGACGCGACCCCTGCATATGGGTGATACGCGCTCATGCCACGGATCACATGATTCCGGAACATCCCACGCGAAGGCCGGTCAGTACGCCGTACCGCGTGCGACCAGGCCTCTCGGCGGGCGGTCACACGCGGTACGGCAGTGACTGGCTACGCGAGCGGGGCCTCAGCCGCGCGCGCCCAGCAGGTGGTCCATGGCCAGCTGGTCGAGGCGCTCGAAGGCCATCCCGCGCGCGGCGGCCGCTTCGACGTCGAACTCCTCGAAGGCCGTGCGGTCCGCGAGCAGTGCCTTGAGGCCGTCCGCGGCGGTCGGCTGCGCCAGCTCGTCCAGGCGCGAGGCGCGCAGGGCCTCCTGGACCTCGGAGTCGGCGCGGAAGGCGGCCGAACGCTCCTTCAGGATGAGGTAGTTGCGCATGCAGCCCGCGGCCGAGGCCCATACGCCGTCGAGATCCTCGGTCCGCGGCGGCTTGAAGTCGAAGTGGCGCGGTCCGGAGTAACCGGCGCTCTCCAGGAGGTCGACCAGCCAGAAGGCGGCGCGCAGGTCGCCGGCGCCGAAGCGCAGGTCCTGGTCGTACTTGATGCCGGACTGGCCGTTGAGGTCGATGTGGAAGAGCTTGCCCGCCCACAGCGCCTGCGCGATGCCGTGCGGGAAGTTGAGCCCGGCCATCTGCTCGTGCCCGACCTCGGGGTTGACGCCGTACAGCTCGGGGCGCTCCAGGCGCTCGATGAACGCCAGCGCGTGACCGATGGTCGGCAGAAGGATGTCGCCGCGCGGCTCGTTGGGCTTGGGCTCGATCGCGAACTTCAGGTCGTAGCCCTGGGAGGTGACGTACTCGCCGAGGAGGTCGAAGGCCTCCTTCATGCGGTCGAGAGCCACGCGCACGTCCTTGGCGGCGCCGGACTCGGCGCCTTCGCGGCCGCCCCAGGCGACGTACGTCTTCGCGCCCAGCTCGACCGCGAGGTCGATGTTGCGGATCGTCTTGCGCAGGGCGTAGCGGCGCACGTCGCGGTCGTTGGCGGTGAAGGCGCCGTCCTTGAAGACGGGGTGAGTGAAGAGGTTGGTGGTGGCCATCGGCACGGTCAGGCCGGTCGCGTCGAGAGCCTCTCGGAAGCGCTTGATATGCGCCTCGCGCTCGGTGTCGGAGGACCCGAAGGGGATCAGGTCGTCGTCGTGGAAGGTGACGCCGTAGGCGCCGAGCTCGGCCAGGCGCTGCACCGTCTCGACCGGGTCGAGGGCACGGCGGGTGGCGTCGCCGAAGGGGTCCCGTCCCTGCCAGCCGACGGTCCACAGGCCGAAGGTGAACCTGTCCTCGGGGGTGGGCTGGTAGCTCATGCCGCGGCTCCTTGCTCGCTGACGACTGCTTGCCACGACTATTTCGTCATGGCGATTTACAAATTAGTATGCCGACGCGTCCCTGGGAAGGGACAAGATGTCCACCGAAGGGGTGAGGACGGGGTCGCGACGCCTCGGGCACCCTTGAAACAGCAGGTCAGATCCCGCAGAGCCGTGGAAAAGGGAGAGCCCGATGTCAGCAGCCGAGGGTCCGCTCGTCGTCGGCGTGGACACGTCGACCCAGTCCACCAAGGCGCTGGTCGTCGACGTGTCGACCGGGCAGGTCGTCGCGGGCGGCCAGGCACCGCACACGGTGTCCTCCGGAGCCGGCCGGGAGAGCGACCCGCGCCAGTGGTGGGACGCCCTCTGCGAGGCGCTGCGCCAGTGCGGCGACGCCGCGCACGAGGCCGCCGCGGTGTCGATCGGCGGCCAGCAGCACGGCCTGGTCACGCTGGACGCACAGGGCGAGCCGGTACGTCCGGCCCTGCTGTGGAACGACGTGCGCTCGGCGCCGCAGGCCCGCCGGCTGACCGAGGAACTCGGCGGAGCTAAGTTCTGGGCCGAGCGCACGGGCTCCGTCCCGGCCGCCTCCTTCACGGTCACGAAGTGGGCCTGGCTGACCGAGCACGAGCCCGAGTCCGTCCGGGCCACCAAGGCCGTACGCCTCCCCCACGACTACCTCACCGAACGCCTCACGGGACAGGGCACCACCGACCGCGGCGACGCCTCCGGTACGGGCTGGTGGGCGTCGGGGACGGAGTCGTACGACGACGAGATCCTCGCGCGCGTGGGGCTCGACCCGGCGCTGCTGCCCCGCGTGGTCCGGCCCGGCGAGATCGCGGGCACCGTGCGCGACAGCCACGACCTGCCGTTCTCCAAGGGCACGCTGGTCGCCCCCGGCACTGGCGACAACGCGGCCGCCGCGCTGGGCCTCGGTCTGCGTCCCGGCATGCCCGTGCTGAGCCTCGGCACCTCGGGCACCGTGTACGCGGTGTCGAAGCGGCGCCCCGCCGACCCGACCGGCACGGTGGCGGGGTTCGCCGACGCGCACGGCGACTGGCTGCCGCTGGCCTGCACGCTGAACTGCACGCTGGCCGTCGACCGTCTCGCCGCCCTGCTGGGCCTCGACCGCGAGGCCGTGGAACCCACCACCGGCCTGACGCTCCTGCCCTACCTGGACGGCGAACGCACCCCGAACCTGCCCAACGCCTCCGGTCTCCTGCACGGCCTGCGCCACGACACGACCGCCGGCCAGCTCCTGCAGGCGGCCTACGACGGTGCCGTACACGCGCTGCTCGGCGCCCTGGACCTGGTCCTGGACGACGACGCCGACCGCTCGGCCCCGCTGCTGCTGATCGGCGGCGGCGCCCGGGGCACGGCCTGGCAGCAGACCGTACGACGGCTGTCGGGACGCCCGGTGCGGGTGCCCGAGGCCAAGGAGCTGGTCGCGCTCGGCGCGGCGGCCCAGGCGGCCGGCCTGCTGACCGGCGAGGACCCGGCGGCGGTCGCCCGGCGCTGGAACACCACGCGCGGGCCGGTGCTCGACGCCGTGGAGCGGGACAAGGAGACGCTGGCGAGGATCAGCGGGGTACTCTCCGACGCGGCCCCGCTGCTGGAGCGGAGCCCCGAAGGCCACTGAGGACTGACGAGGACTGACGGAGGCATGACCGCACCGCCGCACGAGGCCCACCCGGCCGGCGCCGGGCCGACACTGCCCAACACCCAACAGGGCATGCGCCGCCGCAACCTCGCCCGGGTGATGCACACCGTCAACGCCGAGGGTCCGCTCTCGCGCGCCGCCGTCGCCTCCCGTATCGGGCTGACCCGTGCCGCGGTGTCCACGCTCGTCGACGAGCTGATCCGCTCGGGGCTGCTGGAAGAACTCGGTCCCGAGCGGCCCGGCCGGGTGGGCCGTCCGGGCTCGGCGCTGGCCGTCAGCGGGCACGGTCCGGCCGGGATCGGCGCGGAGATCGGCGTCGACCATCTCGCCGTCTGCGCGGTCGACCTGCGCGGCGAGGTGCGGTCCAGGGCGGTGCGGTACGGGGCGAACCGGGGCCGTGCCCCCGAGCCAGTGCTCGAGGAACTCACCGGGCTGGTGCGCCGCGTGCTCGCCGAGGCCGAGCGGGAGAGTCTGTGGCCCGCCGGTCTGGCGGTCGCCGTGCCAGGTCTGGTGGCGCGGGACGCCCGTACCGTCGTACGCGCGCCGAACCTCGACTGGCGCGACACCGACCTAGGTGCCCTGCTGCCTGTGGACTTCCCGTTGACCGTGGGCAACGAGGCCAACTTCGGCGCACTCGCCGAACTCTGGCTGGGCGACGGCATCCCGCGTGACTTCCTGCACGTGTCGGCGGAGATCGGCATCGGCGCGGCCGTCGTCGTGGACGGGGGGCTGCTGCACGGAACACGCGGATTCGCGGGCGAGTTGGGGCACGTGCCCGTCCAGCCGGACGGACCAGAGTGCCCGTGCGGAGGACGGGGGTGCCTGGAGCAGTACGCCGGTGAGGAGGCGGTGCTGCGTGCGGCCGGACTGGAGCCGGGTGAGGACCGCGTCGGACTGCTCGCCCAGCGTGCCGCCGAGGGCGACGGGGACGTACGGCGGGCTCTGCGTGACGCGGGGACGGCGCTCGGTATCGCGCTGACGGGCGCGGTCAACCTGCTGGACCCGGAGAGCGTGGTGCTGGGCGGCGCGCTGGCGGGGCTCGCGCCCTGGCTGCTGCCGTCACTGGAGGCAGAGTTGGACCGGCGCACCGCGGGGCCCGCCTGTCCGGTGACCGTTTCGCGGTTGGGTCCGGAGGGGCCGTTGCTGGGGGCGGCCCACTCGGTCGTGCGGGCGGTGCTCGATGATCCGGCGGTTGTGGCGGAGCGGGGCTGAGTCGCCGCGGAACGTCTGAGTCCGTTCGGAACGGCTGCGTCCGTGCGGATCGGCCCTTTGTCTGTGCGCCGAACCGACCTGATTCCAGGTCGAGTTCAGCCGTGTGAGTGAGCGAGTTATCCACAATCGCGGGGCTGTCCACGGAAACCCGGCGTGCCCTTCTGCCCGTCCCACCAGCGCCGTACCGTGATTCACGCGAGGCGCACCCGCCCTGTCAGGGCGGCGGTGGGAGCGTCCACGTGAACGAGGGGGACGCACGGCGGCCTTTTGCAACTCGGCCCACCCGGGGCCCTCCCCCAACCGGCCTTCCGCAGAACGGAGCTGTGCAGCGATGAGCGACCCTCGGATCCTGACTGTGCGACCCGAGCCCGGCGAATACGCCTGGACGTTCGGTGGCGCACCTCCCGTGGCGCGCATCGCACCCGGCACGGTCCTCGACCTGTACACGGAGGACTGCTTCGCCGGACGGGTGCGGTCGGAGAAGGACCTGGTGTCCGAGGTGTGCGAGTTCCCTTTCCTCAATCCGCAGACCGGACCGTTTTACGTTGAGGGTGCCGAGCCCGGTGACACGGTCGCCGTGCACTTCGTGTCGATCGAACCGGCCCGGGACTGGGCCGCGTCGACCACCGTCCCGCTGTTCGGCGCACTTACCTCTACGCACACCACCGCCACGCTGCAAGCGCCGCTCCCGGAGACCGTCTGGATCTGGCAGCTGGACCGGACACGGCGTACGGCGCTTTTCCGGGCGCACGACAGTGACATCGAGGCCGAGCTGCCCATGGACCCGATGCACGGCACAGTCGGGGTGGCGCCGGCCAACCTCGAGGTGCGCTCGGCCCTGGTGCCCGACGCGCACGGGGGGAACATGGACACACCGGAGATGCGGGCGGGCGTCACCTGCTATCTCGGGGTGAACGTCGAGGGCGCGCTGCTCAGCCTCGGTGACGGACACGCCCGGCAGGGCGAGGGCGAGACCTGTGGGGTCGCCGTCGAATGCGCGATGAACACCATGGTGATCGTCGAGCTGCTGAAGGGACTTGCCACGCCCTGGCCCCGCATCGAGTCCGACACGCACATCGTCTCGACGGGTTCGGCCCGGCCACTGGAGGACGCGTTCCGGATATCCCAGCTCGACCTGGTGCAGTGGCTGGTGCGCGACTACGGGTTCAGCAAGCTGGACGCCTACCAGTTCGCGACCCAGGCCGTCGAGTCCCCGCTGGCCAACGTATGCGACACCAACTACACGTGCGTGGCCAAGCTCCGCAAGCAATGGCTTCCCGCACGCGAGACGCACCGCGGAGCACACGCGCGACTGCGGGAGACGGCGGCGACGCTGCGCTGAGCGCCCCGGTGTCCGTCCTCGACACCGCCTCACCCCTCATCGACCCGAACCGCGGCCGACTTCGAACCGACCCTCGACAGACGTCAACACCGACCCGCGGCCAACCCATCGCTGAAAGGCAATCGCCCAGTGGAACGCGCAAGACCACTCCCCAGCCGACGGCGAATCCTCCAAGGCGCCGCCCTCGCCGCCGTCCCGTACGCCCTGCTCCCCGAATGGCGGGCCGGAGCGCATGTCCCGGGCCCGGACTACCCGCTCGCCGAGTGGCAGCCGGCGAGCACCGCCAACTACACGGTGGCGAACCGGCCCGCGACCCATCCCGTCGACCAGGTGATCATCC
Organism: Streptomyces bicolor; assembly: GCF_000719285.1. Classification (GTDB taxonomy): domain Bacteria; phylum Actinomycetota; class Actinomycetes; order Streptomycetales; family Streptomycetaceae; genus Streptomyces; species Streptomyces bicolor. Next base: position 88,288 of record NZ_JOFS01000027.1, read on the forward strand.
ACGTGACACAGACCACCTACCCCAACTCCTTGTCCGTCTTCCAGAACCCGAAGAAGCAGGTGTCGGCTCACTACGTCGTCCGCTCCGCCGACGGACACACCTCCCAGTGCGTTCGCGAGGCCGACATCGCCTGGCACGCCGGGGACTGGGACCACAACACGCGCAGCATCGGCATCGAGCACGAGGGCTGGGTCGATCAGCCCGGCTACTTCACCGACGTCCTGTACGAGACATCGGCCCGGCTCACGGCGGCCATCTGCACCAGACACGGCATACCGAAGGACCGCACGCACATCATCGGGCACCACGAAGTGCCCGGCACGGACCACACCGATCCCGGTCCGCACTGGGACTGGACGCGCTACATACGCCTCGTCAATGCCGCCTGAGGGCTCGAACATCTGCTCCGGTGGGCCCGTCGTTCGGGTGCCACCCGTCGAAAAGGTTGTCCGCGCGCGTACCCGGAGTGACGATGTCCCCATCCTCATCGCCTTCCCGGGAGGCCGAGTTGACCGATCCGTGGGTGGCCCTGGAGCCGGGGACCGACCCTGCCGAGCGTGTACGGGTGCTGCGTCGCGCGCATGAGACGTTCACCGAGGCGGGGACCGTGCCGAAGCCGGTGCGTGCCGTGGTGGCCGACTCGTGGCGGCGTTCCGCGCGGGCCGGTGTGGGTCCGGACGGGACCGCGAGTGTGGAGCTGGCGGACGGAGATCTCGGCGCCTACCGCGCGGAGCATCCGCTGGCGCGGGTGATGCCGCTGTTCCGGGAGCTGCTGGGCACATTCGCCGCCGACGGCGAGCATCTGCTCGCGGTGTGCGACGCGCACGGAAGGCTGCTGTGGGTGGAAGGTCATCCCACCACCCGGCGGCGGGCGGGGCGGATGAACTTCGTGCCGGGTGCGCGCTGGGCGGAGACCGCGGTCGGCACGAACGCACCGGGCACGGCGGTCGCCGTGGACCGGCCGGTGCAGGTGTTCGCGGCCGAGCACTTCATCCGCCGGGTGCAACCCTGGACCTGTGCCGCGGCACCGGTGCACGATCCGCGCACCGGGCGGGTGCTCGGGGCGGTGGACATCACCGGCGGGGACGGGCTCGCGCATCCGCACAGCCTGGGGTTCGTGCAGGCCGTGGCCCGTGCCGCGGAGTCCCAGCTGGCGCTGCTCGCCCCGCCCGTGCCCACCGCCGACATGCCGGAGCTGAGCGTGCTGGGCCGCGACGAGGCGCAACTGCTCTTGGGTGGCCGCCGGGTCAGGCTCAGTCGCCGGCACAGCGAGATCCTGGTGCTGCTGGCCCGGCATCCGGAGGGGCTGACCGGGGACGAACTGCTGTGCGCGCTGTACGAGGACGAGTCGGTGACGCCGGTGACGCTGCGCGCCGAACTGGCCCGTCTGCGCCGGGCGCTGGGGCCCGGGCTGCTCGCCTCTCGGCCGTACCGGCTCACGGTGCCGGTGGAGTCGGACGTTGCGGTCGTGGAGCGGCGCCTGGAGACGGGTGCGGTCATGGCCGCGGTCACGGCGTATTCCGGCCCGCTGCTGCCCGGCTCGCAGGCGCCGGCGGTCGTGCGGCTCCGGCGGCGCCTGGCCGACGGCCTGCGTACGGCGCTGATCGCACGCCGCGACCCCGACCTGCTGGCCGACTGGGCGCACGCTCCGTGGGGTGAGGACGACCTGGAGGTGTGGCGGGCGCTAGCCGCTGTGCGCCCGTCTGCAGCCGTTCGGTCGAGGCTGGCCGCGCTGGAGTTGGAGCTCACGGCACGGCCTGCCTGGGAGGGCCGTACACCGCGCTGACCGAGCCACCGGCCGGCTGCTCAAGCCGCGGTCCGCTGATGGAACCAGCGGCCAAGTTGCCGGCAAGCCCGCCACGCGCAACGTACTTGCAACCTCGCCGTCCCTAGCCTCGCGCCGAGAGCTGCCCAACGGCGGGCAGTGCTTCATCGGGAGGCAGAGCAGAATGACCCGTTACGCGGCGCCCGGCACCGAGGGTGCGATCGTCTCCTACCAGGCGCGCTACGACCACTTCATCGGCGGTGAGTACGTGCCTCCGATCAAGGGGCAGTACTTCGAGAACCCGACGCCGTTGAACGGGCAGCCGTTCACCGAGATCGCGCGGGGCACGGCGGAGGATGTGGAGCGGGCGCTGGACGCGGCGCACGCGGCCGCACCCGCGTGGGGCCGGACGTCGGTGACCGAGCGCGCCGGCATCCTGCTGAGGATCGCCGACTGTATGGAGGCGAACCTGGAGAAGTTGGCCGTGGCCGAGAGCTGGGAGAACGGCAAGCCGGTGCGGGAGACGCTGGCGGCCGACATTCCGCTGGCCATCGACCACTTCCGTTACTTCGCGGGCGCGATCAGGGCGCAGGAGGGCTCGCTCGGCGAGGTCGACGACGACACGGTGGCGTACCACTTCCACGAGCCGTTGGGCGTGGTCGCGCAGATCATCCCGTGGAACTTCCCGATCCTGATGGCGACGTGGAAGCTCGCTCCGGCGCTGGCCGCGGGCAACACGGTCGTGCTGAAGCCGGCCGAGCAGACCCCGGCGTCCATCCACTATTGGCTCGGCCTGGTCTCCGATCTGCTTCCGCCCGGTGTGGTCAACATCGTCAACGGCTTCGGCGTGGAGGCGGGCAAGCCGCTGGCGTCGAGCCCCAGGGTGGCCAAAGTGGCGTTCACCGGGGAGACCACGACCGGCCGGCTGATCATGCAGTACGCCTCGGAGAACATCACCCCGGTGACCCTCGAACTCGGCGGCAAGTCCCCGAACATCTTCTTCGACGACGTGTGGGCGGCGAACGACGACTTCCGGGACAAGGCGCTCGAGGGGTTCACGATGTTCGCGCTCAACCAGGGCGAGGTGTGCACGTGCCCGTCCCGGGCGCTGGTGCAGCGCGGTCACTACGCCGAGTTCATGGAGGCGGCGATCGCCCGCACCGAGCAGATCAAGACCGGCCACCCGCTCGACACGGACACGATGATCGGCGCACAGGCGTCCAACGACCAGCTGGAGAAGATCCTCTCCTACCTGGACATCGGCCGGCAGGAAGGCGCCCGGGTCCTCACGGGCGGCGAACGTATCGAGCACGACGGTGAGTTGAAGGGCGGGTACTACGTCCAGCCGACCATCTTCGAGGGCGACAACCGTATGCGGATCTTCCAGGAGGAGATCTTCGGGCCGGTCGTCTCGGTGACGTCCTTCGACGACTTCGACGACGCCGTCAAGATCGCCAACGACACGCTGTACGGCCTCGGTGCGGGCGTGTGGACGCGGGACATCAACACCGCGTACCGAGCGGGCCGTGCCATCCAGGCGGGGCGCGTGTGGACGAACTGTTACCACGCCTACCCGGCGCACGCGGCCTTCGGCGGCTACAAGGGCTCGGGCATAGGGCGTGAGACGCACAAGATGATGCTGGAGCACTACCAGCAGACGAAGAACATTCTTTGTTCTTACAGCCCTCGGAAACTCGGCTTCTTCTAGAGCCTGAAGTCGGGAATTCGCCCCGTCCTTCAATCTGGGATGGACGTCGACGAAGTGGAGCCAGGGATCATCCTGGCTCCACCCCGTGGTGCGGGCGTGTCACTGGAACTGTGCGAAGAACCTCCAGATCTCTGCCTTGGTCCAGGTGGTGACGCCGCTTTCGCCGGAGGAGCCGTCGACCGGACCGGGTATGTGGCCTCCGTCGAACGCGGCCCATTGGACCGCGTATCCGGCACGGCAGCCCGAGTAGGTGGTGGTGATGTGCGTTCGGCTGCCCGGCGCGGGCTCGCGCGGGCTTTGGGCAGTGCAGCCGTTGTTGGCGACGAACTTGTCGCGCAGGGACCGTCCTTGCCCGATGTTGAGGACGTTGTCGCTGATGCCGTGGATTCCGAAGTAGGCGATGGGCTGGGTGCCACCGCTGCACCCGCTGATCTGAGCGCCGGCGATGACCGCGACGGCCCTGAAGACGTTCGCCCGGCTGCATGCGAGTGCGTAGCTCATACCGCCGCCCCAGCTGAAGCCCGTGGCGAAACGCTGTGCCGGGTTCACGCAGAGGCCGCCCTCGATGCGCCGGATCATGTCGTCGACGAAGGTGACGTCCTCACCGCCCGAATTGGCCCACCCGTTGCCGAGGCCCTGGGGAGCGACGAGGATCGCGCTGTTGTTCGACTGTTCCTGTTGGCCGTAGTAGGACCAGGCGTTCCCGCTCGTGCCGCCCGAGGCGACGTCGCCGGCGGTTCCGCCCCGCCAGTGGAACGCGAAGATCAGCCGGTAGCGGTGGCTGTTGTCGTAGTTGGCGGGAACCCTGAGGATGAAGCTGCGGCTCTTGCCGCCGCTCTGAATCGTGTGCGTACCGCTCGTCAGAGTCGGGGCGCTGCCGCATCCGCCGTCACCGCCACCGGACGACAGCTTGACCATCTGCCACTGCTGGTTGGCGCCGCCCCAGTCGGTGTACTGGACGACATTGCCGCCGTCGGCGCTGGAGGCGCCCTGCACCTCCACCGCCTTGCCGCTGGTGCGATTGATCAGCCGTACGTGGCCCGCGTCGGAGTCGGCCAGGCGGAACTGCTGGTTGGCCCCGTTGTGGTCGGCCCACTGCTGGATCGCGGCACCGTCCGCGGTCGAGGCGCCGGCCACGTCGAGAACCTTGCCCGAATGCCGGGCCTTGAGGCGGTAGAAGCCGCCGCCGGAGTCCACGAACTGCCACTGCTGGTTGGTTCCGTCGCTGCGCGTCCACTGGCCGACCCGCGCGCCGTCGGCGGTGGACGCGCCAGAGACGTCCAGCGCCTTGCCGCTGTTGCGATTGACCAGGACGTACCACGCATTGGTGTCCACCGTCGCCGCCGCGGCGGGCGCCGGATTCACCGCGGTGAGCATGCCGATCGCGAGGGTCGCCGCCACCAGGGCGGCAACCCGGGACCACCAGCGATGCCTTAAGGGAGGGGCGGGGGAAACCGCACCGGACGGCTTCATCGATTCACCCTTTCGTTTGTCACGGGTCCCATCAGGTGCGGGTCCAGCGTTGGTTGCTGCCGTTCGAGCAGGAGTAGAGCTGGATCAGGGTGCCGTTGGCGGTGCCGGCTGCGGCGGCGTCGAGGCAGAGGCCGGACTGGACGCCGACGATGGATCCGTCGGAGTTGAGGCGCCATTTCTGGTTGTCGCCGCCCCAGCAGCTGTAGATCTGGACTTTGGTGCCGTTGCCGGTGCCGGCGGCGTCCAGGCACTTGTTGCCGTAGACCCTGAGCTCGCCGGCGGCGGTGTACGTCCACTGCTGGTTGGTGCCGTTGTTGCAGTCCCACAGCTGGACCTGGATGCCGTCGGTGGTGCTGGCGTTCGGCACGTCCAGGCAGCGGCCCGACCCGACGCCCTTGATCTGTCCGGAACCCGAAGGGGGCGTAGTGGAGCCGCCGTTGAGTGCGTTGAGGACGGCGGTGTAGGCGGGCTTCTTGCTGCCGTCGTTGTTGAACAGCAGCGGTGTGTGCTGCGGCCGCCAGGAGTCGCTGTCGCGCACGCCCCAGACGGTGATGCCGAGGCAGCGCGGGACGGCCAGGCAGTCGTTGGTCACGTTGGCGTAGGTCGTGGGCGAAGCGCCCTGGATGTCGAGTTCGGTGATGGCCACGTCGACGCCGAGGGCGGCGAAGCTCTGCAGGGTGGTGCGGAAGTTGCTGTTGTACGGGCTGTCGTTGTTGAAGTGGGCTTGGAAGCCGACGCAGTCGATCGGCACGCCGCGCTGCTTGAAGTCCCGGACCATGGCGTACATGGCCTGGGTCTTGGCCCAGGTCCAGTTCTCGACGTTGTAGTCGTTGTAGCAGAGCTTGGCGGCCGGGTCGGCGGCGCGGGCCGTGCGGAAGGCGACCTCGATCCAGTCGTTGCCGGTGCGCTGCAGGTTGGAGTCGCGCCGGGCTCCCGAACTGCCGTCGGCGAAGGCCTCGTTCACGACGTCCCACTGGGCGATCTTGCCCTTGTAGTGGGTCATCACGCCCCTGATGTGGTCGATCATCGCCTGGCGGAGCGCGCTGCCGCTGAGGGCCTGCATCCAGCCGGGCTGCTGGGAGTGCCAGGCCAGGGTGTGGCCGCGCACCTGCTTGCCGTTCTGCACCGCCCAGTTGTAGACGCGGTCACCGGCGGTGAAGTTGAACTGGCCCCGCTGCGGCTCGGTGGCGTCGATCTTCATCTCGTTCTCGGCCGTCACCGAGTTGAACTCGCGGCTCGCGATCGACGTGTACGCCGAGTCGCCCAGCCTGCCCGAGGCGATGGCGGTGCCGAAGTAGCGGCCGCTCTGCGCCGCCGCGGCGCCGAGCGTGCTCTCGGCGGCGTGTGCGGTCGGCGGCGCGACCAGTGCTGCGGCCGCACCGAGGACGCCGACGACCAGCGCCAACAGCAGGCCGCGGAGCTTCCGGCGGATAACGGGTCTGGCAAGGGCATAGGAGCCCATGACGGTGCCTCCAAGGTAGAAAACACGGAAGGACTGAAGCGCAGGGGAATGCCTCATCCGCTCCCACTCGGCAGACGGACGGGGCGGGCGGGCCGGAACCCGGGCAGCACGGAATCGCCGGACGCCGGCGGTCTTGGGACCGGGGCGATCTCAACCGGCACGAGACGGCACCTGGTCGGCCGTCGGGTGGCCTACGGCGGGCGGCGGTGTTTCGACACAGGCATGCGGGTACTCCATCGCGGCTCAGCCGGGGGACCGTCACGCGGCGTCGCATACCTCTCCGACTGCAAGAAGAGCCAGGATGCGCTGGTGCGACCCTCACCGGGACAAAACAGGGTGGCGCAGGTGCTTTGGTGCGCGGATCTGCGGTGCAGCCGTGCGTGATCTGCCGTGGAGCACCGTTTACTCAGGGACGCCGTAGTTCGAAATCTCGAACTACGGCCGGTCACTCAGAGAGGGATGATTGGGGGTTGACGGTGAATCGTCAACACTCAGCACAGAGAAAGTTTCCATCCTCTGTCCGAAACATTCGGAATCCCCTCGAGCCGGACGACGAAATCCTCCGGCGCCGCCCGGCGAGCCATATCGCCAATTTCCGGAGCACTTCCGGTCGGCGCGACAGCTTGCCAAGCCCAAAGGGCAGGAACTGTTTGTGGACAGATCGGCGATAGACCTTGACCTGAGGACCCCGCATTCCTAGCTTGTGGCGTCAAAGAATCGGGAAACTCCCCGAAAGTTTCGAGACCCCTGCTCTCGGTACGGCCGCTCCGCGGTTCATCGACGCCCCCCGTCCCCAAGGAGGCCCTCTGATGTGGTTTCGCCACCAGTCCCCGGTCCGTCCAAGACGCTTACTCGCCGTCCTCGCTCCCTTGCTGCTCGTGGCCACCTTCCTCGGCGCCCAGCCCGCCGCCGCGGCGACCGTAGACCCCAACGCCTCGTATGTGCTGGTCAACCGCAACAGCGGCAAGGCCCTGGACGTCTACAACCTGGCGACCAACGACGGCGCCCGTATCACCCAGTGGACCAGGAACGATCAGAACCAGCAGCAGTGGCAGTTCGTCGATTCCGGGGGCGGCTACTACCGCATCAAGTCCCGCCACTCGGGCAAGGTGCTGGACGTCCACAACTGGTCCACCGCGAACGGCGGCTCGATCGTCCAGTGGGCCGACCTGAACGCCACCAACCAGCAGTGGCGGCTGGCCGACAGCTCGGACGGCTACGTGAGGCTCATCTCGCGCCACAGCAACAAGGCCCTCGAAGTACAAGGTGCCTCCACCGCCGACAACGCGAACGTCGTCCAGTACGACGACTGGGGCGGCACCAACCAGCAGTGGCAGCTCGTCAAGGTCGGCGCCGACAACCCCGGCCCGTGCGCTCTTCCGTCGACATACCGCTGGACGTCAACGGGCGCGCTGGCGCAGCCCAAGCCGGGGTGGGTCTCACTCAAGGACTTCACCGTCGTCCCCTACAACGGCAGGCAACTCGTCTATGCGACGACGCACGACACAGGGACGCGCTGGGGTTCGATGAACTTCGGCCTGTTCACCAACTGGTCGGAGATGGCCTCGTCCAGCCAGAACACGATGTCGACCTCCACCGTCGCGCCCACGCTCTTCTACTTCGCGCCGAAGAACATCTGGGTGCTCGCCTACCAGTGGGGCAGGACCGCCTTCTCCTACCGGACATCGAGCGACCCCACCAACCCGAATGGCTGGTCATCCGAGCAGGTGCTCTTCTCCGGAAGCATCCCCGACTCCGGAACCGGGCCCATCGACCAGACGCTCATCGCTGACGGGACGAACATGTACCTGTTCTTCGCCGGCGACAACGGCAAGATCTACCGGGCCAGTATGCCGATCGGGAACTTCCCGGGCAGCTTCGGCTCGAACTCGACAGTGATCATGAGCGATACGACGAACAACCTGTTCGAAGCCCCGCAGGTCTACAAGCTCCAGGGCCAGAACCGCTACCTCATGATCGTCGAGGCGATCGGCTCGCAGGGCCGCTACTTCCGCTCGTTCACGGCCACCAGTCTGAACGGCTCATGGACACCCCAGGCCGCGACCGAGAGCAATCCCTTCGCCGGCAAGGCCAACAGCGGCGCCACCTGGACCAACGACATCAGCCACGGCGAACTGATCCGCACCAGCCCCGATCAGACCATGACCGTCGATCCCTGCAACCTGCAGTTGCTCTACCAGGGGCGCAGCCCCAACTCCGGCGGCGACTACGGCCTCCTGCCCTACCGTCCGGGTCTGCTGACACTGCAGCGCTGACGGCGTGACACGAGTCCGGCTCCGGTAGGGAGCCGGCGTGGCGGGCTCGGCGGAAGGCCGAGCCCGCTCGGGTCACGCGACCACGTCACCGCCGGCCGCCAAGATCCGGCTCGGCTTCTAGGTGGGAATGCGTACCGTCTCCACCCAGCCAGGGGGCTGTGGTGCGGCGGAGCCGATCAGAGCCGCGATGATGCGGCAGGGTGGGTTCTCGTCGGGCCAGGGGGTGTGTCCGTCGGTGAGGACGACGACGATGTTCGGGCGGTCCCGCGTCGCGAGGGCCGCTTCGATACCGACGCGCATGTCCGTGCCGCCACCGCCGCCCAGGGTGATCTGCTCGGTGGCGGTCACCCGGGACACGGCGTGCACGTCGGCGTCGCACGCGAGCACGGTGACGCGGTTGCCGCGTATGCCAACCTCGCGTAGAACACCCGTCACCTCGCCGAGGGCGGCCGCCAGTTCGGCGTCACCCATCGATCCGGAGGTGTCGATGACGACGGACACCCGCGGCAGCGGGCGGCGCAGGCTCGGCAGGACGACGCCGCGCAGCGCCGGAGTACGGCGCGAGGGTCGGCGGTAGGTGTAGTCGACGGCTCCGCCGGCCCATGCGGCGGCCTCCCGGACCGCGCCGGACAGCGCCCGTCGCCAGTCCACCGTGGGTTCCAGGACCTCCTCGGCCCAGCGCTGCCAGCCCGCGGGCAGGCTGCCGCGGGTGCGCTGGTGGGCGCGCATCGCCTCGGCGGTCTGCCGCCGCAGGGCCTGCGCCTCGACCTCGCCGAGCCGGGCGGGGCCGGCCGACTCCGGGAGTTCCCAGGGCGAGGGCCGGCCGTGGGCGCCCGATCCGCAGTCCGGCGTTCGTACGTGCGGCGGGAGTCGGTCGACGTACACCTCGAACAACTGGCCCTCGGGGAGGCCGAAGAGGCGCGGTTCCATGCGCCCGTCGGGCAGGCGCAGGCCGTCGGCGAGGAGATCGTCGTTGATCTCGCAGTCCTGGGCGACGTTGACGCGGTGCCGGTCGCGCTGGGCGGCGGCGGGAAGGCGGTCGGCGCGGCCATGGTGGTCGCGCAGCAGGTGCGCCGCCTCATGCACCCAGACGCCCGCCAGCTCGGGCACCGGCGTCGCGTCGACGAAGGCGGGGGACACATAGCAGCGCCAGTGCCGGTCCACTCCCATCGTCGGGACGTCGGTGCTCGCGACGACGGTCAGCGCGTACAACGCCGACGCCAGATACGGCCGGTCGCTCGCCGCCCGGTAACGGGCCGCGAGCAGCTTGGTCACGTCCAGGGCGCGGCGCGCGTCCCCCGTCACCGGCCGGCGCCGGGCAGCGCCCCGGACATCTGCAGCAGCTCCAGGAACCCGTCGATGCCGGGCGGTACGGGCCAGTCGAGGTGCCGCATCGCCGCGAGGTCGGTGGCGGCCCGGGCGGCCACGTCCGGTACGCCCGCGTCCACGGCCTTCGCCAGTACCGCCCAGCCGGCCTCCCACCGGGGCCGGGTGAGGTCGCTCTGGATTGCGGCGACCACCGCGATGAGGAACGCCAGCTGGCGGTCGCCGCGGTCGGGCAGGGCGAAGGCGTCGGGGTCGGCGAGGACACGGTCGGGGTCGGGCAGATCGAGGTGTTCGAGGTACGACAGCAGTTCGATGCCCGCGCCGTCCCCGACGGCACCGGTGAGCGCGGCGGCCAGCGCCTCACGGCCGACGCCGGCCGCGTACCCGGCGGCGAGCAGCTTGAGTGCCATCTCCCAGGTCCGGGGGGACGGCCAGGAGCGGCCCCGGCTCTCGGCGTCGCCCGGGATGTGGTGGACCAGGCCGGGCCGGGCCGTGAGGAAGCCGGAGATCGCACCGCGGGCCCGTGCGACCGCACCGGGCACCTTGGCGGCGCCGACGACGGGCACGCTCACCTCCGGCCAGGTGCCGGCCATGCCGCGGGCGACCGTCCGGGGGTCATGGGTCCATTCGAGGTGGACGAACCGGTTGGCGAGCGGAGGGCTGAGATGCCAGCCGTCGGCCGCGCTGGACGGGGGGTTGGCGGCGGCGACGATCCGTACCGCCTCCGGCAGGACGAGGCTGCCGACCCGTCGTTCGAGCACCACCCGCAGCAGCGCCGCCTGCACGGCCGGGGGTGCGGAGGACAGTTCGTCGAAGAAGAGCACGCCCTGTCCGGCTCGGGCCAGGCGGACCGCCCAGTCGGGCGGGGCCATCGGCACACCGGTCACGGCCGGGTCATCACCGACGATGGGCAGTCCGGCGAAGTCAGAGGGCTCGTGCACGCTGGCGATGACCGTCTCCAGCGGCAGGCCGAGCCCGGCGGCGAGCTGCTCCAGGGCGGCCGACTTGCCGATCCCCGGCTCCCCCCACAGCAACACGGGCTGATTCGCCGTCACGGCCAGGGCGAGCGCTTCCAACTGCGGGTTCGCGGCGGGCTCGGTCCGTCGCGCGCGCAGCCTGCGGTTGAGGTCGTCCGCGGCCGCCAGCGGGCGGGACGCCGCGGTGGGGACGGTACCGTCGGTAGCCAAGGGGCCGGCTTCGGTGCTCAAGAGGGCAGCTCTTCCTCGTCGTCGGGATCGTCAGCGTCGTACTGCTCCTGCTCGTCCTGCCACTCGTCCCACCACTGAGCGCCGACGCCCGGATGCTCCTCCAGGACGCGTTCCCGGAGGAAGGCCAGGTCGGGCCGCTTGTACCGGCGGACGAGCTGGGCGAGTGACAGCTCGGACTGGTCGACCACGTCGAGCCGTGCCCCGGCGGCGAGGAGCGCCTCCACCAGTTCCTTCGATCCGAGGTCGTTGACCGCCACGAACAGCGGCGTGCGCTCCCGCTGGTCGCGGGCCTCGAGGTCCAGTCCCTCCGCCAGCAGCCGCGGCAGCAGTGTCTCGTGGTCGAGGAGGTTCAGTACGTGCAGCAAGGTGCGCCCCCCGGCGTCCCGGACGCGGGGGTCGACACCGGCGTCCAGGAGCGCCAGCACACCCGGGGTGTCACCGTGCTGAGCCCGCAGGAACAGTTCGTGGCGTTGCGCCCGCAGCGCCTTCGGCAGGCGGCCTTCTCCGGAGGTCCACGTCTGCTCCACGGCGAAGCATCCGGCGACGGCACCGCCGAAGGCGCGCATGGCGCGTTCGCGTTGTTGTTCCTCGTCGCTGTGCGGCATGCGCAGCAGGCCGCCGGGCCGGAAGGCCACCTCGTGCCATTCGCCCCGGCACCTGACCCGCACGGGTGCGGGAGCCGTCGGCCCCGGCGGGCCGACCGGGCCTTCCGGGACCTGGAGGGCGGGGAACAGCGACTCGCGGACGAGCGGATGCAGATGGTCCGCCGCGACGCCTCCGACACGCATCAGGTCGAGGTCGGGGAGCCTGCGCCACAGGGCCGCGGCGAGGATGGGCTCGTCCTTGACGTCGTCCCGGTCGACGGCTCGTACCAGCATCCCGGCGGGGCCCGTCGGTTCCAGCAGGACGTAAGTACGCCAGTGCTGGGCGATGAGGAATCGGTCGCCGACGCCCTCGGACATCTGCCGGCGTATTTCCGGCTCCAGGCGGGTGTGGTTGAGCGCCATCCCGCTCAGCAGTCGCTCCGGATCCGCCTGGTACCAGCCCGACTTCTGCGGGGGTGTCAGGTCCAGCTCGACCCCGGCGGCGGCGAAGGCGGCTTGTGTCTCGCCCTTCTGGTGCAGCAGCGTGGCCCACTCGGCCCGCGCCGCCGGGTCGCCGTCCCCGGGATCGGTGGCCGGCAGGTCTTCCGCGCCGCGCGGGGTGCCGTCGGCGCGAAAGAACGGCGGCCTGTCCGTGCCGCCACCGCACCGTTCACGCAGCTCGGCGGCGTGCCGTACGTCCCACAGGTGCCGCGCGTACCGCCAGTCCCCGGTGTCCCGCCCGAAGGCTCCCGCGGCCCGCTCGACCACCCCGAGCGTGCTGAACCGCAGGGCGATCCGCTGCGGTCCTTCGGTCATCGGAGCGGTGGTGATGTGGAGGTAGGGCGTGGTCCGGCGGCGCTCGTCCGCTGCCCTGGGGCGGTAGCGCGCGAGGACGACCGTCCAGTCCGGAGCGAGCGTGGTCCGTCCGCCGAGTACGCGTGGCAGGTGCCAGCGCAGCAGGTCGGGGGCGAAGTGGCGGAGGTCGTCCTCGAGGGCCGCGGCGACGTCGTCGCCGCAGTGGTCGGCGACATCGGACAGGTCGAAGGTGACGTCGACGTTCGCCGCAGCGCAGGCACCGCGCCAGTCACCGGCCAGACGACGTTCGGTCGCCCGCTCGATCATCCAGCCGGGTACCGCGTACCGGCGGATCCGGCGCAGGCTCGCCGCCTCGTCCGGGGGGAAGCAGCGCAGTTCGCCACGAGAACTCACCGGTAGACACTCCCTATCGCGCGCAGGTCGGGATGCGCCCTGCCGACGGGCCGCAGACGCCGGGTGAAGGACCGCTTGACCCTGCGGGGCAGACCGGGTCCCAGACCGACGTACTCCAGGGGCGAGTTGTCGGGCACCGCCGCCAGCAGTGTCTTGGCGCCCCGGCCGGTCAGGCCGGTGTGGCACAGCTCCAGCCGGCGCAGCGGGCTGCCCGCCAGGGCGGCGGCCAGCGCGTGGGCGCCTTCGTCGCCGGTGGTGTTGGCGGGGGCGCCGAGGCTGCGTTCCGACGGCGGGCGGCCCAGGTCGAGTGCCTCGATCCCGCCGAGGGAACCGGCGAGGACCCGGGCGCCGACGGGGCCGATCCCGTTGCCGCCCAGGCCGAGGCGCACCGGCCGTGCGGGGTCGGTCGCGGCGGCGAGGATCGCGGCGCCTTCGTCTCCGAGGTGGTTGGCGGGGAGGTACAGCTCGCGTACCCCCGCCTCACGGATCAGCGCCGCCAGCAGCGGGGCGGCGTCGGCGGTCAGGCCGTTGCCGCCGAGGAACAGGCGTTCCACCGGGCTGGGCCGGCTGGTGAGGGCATCGAGCAGGGCCTGTAGACCGTCGGTGCTCAAACCGGTGTTGACCAGGTCGAGGGTGCGCAGTGCGGTGTTGCGGCGGAGCGTCGTGGCCAGGGCCCGGGCGCCTTCGTCGCCCACCGGGTTGCGCTTGAGCCACAGGGCGCGGACAGTGCCGTCCGTCGTCAGCGCGTCGGCGAGTGCGGTGACGCCCTCGGGCCCGATGCGGTTGCACCCGAGGTAGAGCGTGTGCAGGCCGTGGCCGTCGACCAGCGCGTCGGCGACCGTGCGGGCTCCCTCGTCGCCGATGGCGTTGGTGCCGAGCAGGACATGGGCGACGTGCGGAGAAGCGGCTGCGACCGGCATCAACCGGTCTGCGCCGACCGCTCCCAGGCCCTGCTTGCACAGATCGACACGCCCGTCCGCGCGCACCGTGCCGAGCGGGAAGGCCTCGTCGGCCTCGACCGGCTGCGCGGAGCGCAGTCGGGCAAGCAACGGCTCCAGAGCGGCGGGATCGCTGATCGGGATGTCGGGGTGCTCGATCGCGGGGCAGCGTACGGGTGTCGGCTGCGTCATCACCACTCCACCGGTCCATCGCCGGTACCCGGCTCGCCGAGGGCGGCATCGCCCTCCGCCCGCCCAGGACGAACCGACGCCAATCGACTTTCCTCCACGACAAGGGCGGCAAGGCCGGTCGGATTCGAACCGACGTCCTCCAGCTTGATGCTTGGGCGCGACGACCTCTGCGCTACAGCCTTGCCGCGGAGATCATAGCGGCATTCGCCTCTGTGTTCGGACCCGGTTGGTCTCGCCACATTGCCTGATCCGCACGGGCGTTACGACTCCTGGCATTCCCCCGAGGGCTGTACGGCCTTCGGAGGGCCGGGCGTTGACGATTCGCCCGACCCGTCAGCGACGTCGACGGGCGTTGAGCCGGGCGGCCTGGCGCGTCAGATGGGCGACCTCGGCGAGGTTGGGTGCCTTCTGGGCCGCCTCGGCGTACAGCTGTGCCGCGGTCGCCAGGTCGCCGTCGCGCTCGTGGAGGTAGGCCGCCACCGCGGTGTGGCGGGGCAGGGAGTCGTCCAGTGCCGCGAGCGCCGCAAGGCCGGCCCGGGGTCCGTCGGCCTCGCCGACGGCCACCGCGCGGTTGAGACGGACGACGGGGCTGTCGGTCAGCCGCGTGAGTTCGTCGTACCACTCGACGATCTGCACCCAGTCGGTCTCCTCGGCGGTGGGCGCGTCGGCATGCAGCGCGGCGATGGCCGCCTGGGCCTGGAACTCGCCCAGCCGGTCGCGGGCGAGGGCCGACTGGAGGATCTCGATGCCCTCCGCGATCAGCGCCGTGTCCCAGCGGCCGCGGTCCTGCTCGGCCAGCGGCACCAGGCTGCCGTCGGGCGCGGTCCGGGCGGCCCGCCGCGCGTGGTGGAGGAGCATGAGGGCGAGCAGCCCGGCCACCTCGGGGTGGTCGATCGCGGAAGCCAGTTGACGGGTGAGGCGGATGGCCTCGGCGGCCAGGTCGACATCCCCGGAGTAGCCCTCGTTGAAGACCAGGTAGAGGACGCGCAGCACGGTGGCGACGTCGCCGGGCTGGTCGAACCGCACGCCGGAGACGGTGCGTTTGGCCCGGCTGATGCGCTGCGCCATGGTCGCTTCGGGCACCAGGTAGGCCTGGGCGATCTGGCGGGTGGTCAGTCCGCCGACGGCGCGCAGCGTGAGGGCGACGGCGGACGACGGCGTCAGGGACGGATGGGCACAGAGGAAGTACAGCTGGAGTGTGTCGTCCACGGCGGGCGCGGGGCCGGGCGGCGGCTCCTCCTCGACGCGGTCCTCACGCCTGCGGCGGGCGGCGTCCGCCCGGGTCGCGTCGAGGAACTTGCGCCAGGCGACAGTGACCAGCCAGCCCTTCGCATCCCTCGGCGGATCGTCCGGCCAGACGCGGACCGCCTCGATGAGCGCCTCCTGCACGGCGTCCTCGGCCGCCGCGAAGTCGGCTCCGCGGCGGACGAGGATGGCGAGCACGCTTGGCGTGAGGCTCCTCAGCAGGGCCTCGTTCATCAATGGCACTCGGTGATGGTGGGCGTCGCGGTCAGGAAGGGGCGCACCTCCAGCCACTCGTGGATCGGCTTCCCGCCCGCCCCGGGGGCGGCCGACAGTTCCCCGGCCAGCTCCACCGCACGGTCGTAGCTGTCGACGTCGATCACCATCCAGCCGGCGATGAGGTCCTTGGTCTCCGCGAACGGGCCGTCGGTGACCGGCGGGCGCCCCTCACCGTCGTACCGGACCCACTTCCCCTCGGGGGCGAGCGCCTGACCGTCGACGAACTCGCCGGTCTTCTCGAGCCGGGCCGCGAAGTCGTTCATGTACTGCACGTGCGCCGAGATCTCCTCCGGCGTCCACTGGTCCATCGGCACGTCGTTCACCGCAGCCGGGGCGCCGCGGTAGTGCTTGAGAAGCAGGTACTTGGCCATCGTGATCTCTCCTCGATGCTGGTGCGATCCATTGTGGTCGCGTTCACCCCGGGGACGGAGCCGGAAGCGGGTTCTCGACATCGCCGTGGGAAGTTTTTCGGCAGGAGTCGGCAGGAGGTCGAAGCGACCCGTGAACCGGGGGTTTCCCCCACCCTGGATCCGGATGGCCGCCCCATCGAATCGGCTCGCGCACCGAGGCCATCGTTGGACGGTACGGCGAGGCCAGGCCCGCAGGGGGCCGGGTCGCGTACGCCCAGGGGGCAGACGTGTTCAAGCGCAGGCGTGCGGTGGGTGGGTTACTGACGTTGGCCGCGGCGGTCGGTGTCGCGGCGGGCGCGCCGGCGAGCGGCGACACACCGCTGGGGCACACCGCCGGCATGGTCCGGGCCACCGGCGAAAACACCGTGCTCGGCGTCGCCGACGCCACCGGCCACCCCCGGCTGCGCGAACTCCTCCACCGGCTGACCACCGTCGACGGTGGCCCCGGTGCGCTCGTCGAAGTGCGGGACCGGACCGGGAGCGCCGTGCTGACCAGTGGCGTCGCGGACGTGCGGAGCGGCGCGCCGGTGCGCCGTGACAGCAGGTTCCGGATCGGCAGCATGACCAAGCCGTTCGTGGCGACGGTCATGCTCCAGCTGGTGGGAGAGCATCGCGTCGTTCTCGACGCGCCGGTGGAGCGCTACCTGCCGGGCGTAGTCCGGGGGCACGGCAACGACGGGCGCGACATCACCGTCCGTCAGCTTCTCCAGCACACCAGCGGCGTGCCCGACATCCTCGAGCATCTCAGCCCGGCGGAGATCCTCAGGGACCCTCTGGCCCATCACGACGCCCGTGAGCTCGTGAACATCGCGCTCGCCCACCCGCCGACCTTCGAGCCGGGCACCGGCTGGCGCTACTCCAACACGGGGTACCTGCTGGCCGGCATGATCATCGAGAAGGTGGCCGGCCATCCGTACGGCGATGAGATCCGCAGGCGCATCATCAGGCCGCTCGGCCTGCGGGAGACGTACGTGCCAGGTGACGACCCGGTGATCCCCGGTCCGCACCCACAGGGGTACGTGCGACCGGGCGAGGACGCGCCCCTCATGGACCTCACCGCGGTCAACCCCTCGGTCGCGGGTGCGAGCGGCGAGATGATCTCCAGCGGGACCGATCTCAACCGGTTCCTGGACGCGCTCGTACGCGGCGAGTTGCTGCGCCCGGCCCAGCTGAGGGAGATGACGAGGACGCGGCCGACCGGCAACCCGGACGGCCGGGCGTACGGCCTCGGCCTGGAGAGCAGGCCGCTGCCCTGCGGTGGCCTCTATTGGGGGCACACCGGCGACATGCTCGGGTACGAGACGGCGGGCGGTGCCACGGTCGACGGCAGGCAGGCGACGGTCATGGTGAACCTCGACCCTGGCGGTTCGGACGCACAGAGCGACGACATCAAGGCTGCCGTCCGGGTTGCGCTCTGCGAGAGCCGTCCCTCGGTCTCCAGGTAGAGAACGCGCACGGGCGGCCCTTACTTCAGCACGTAGCATGCAATATATTGCATGCTACCAACCCGCTCCCCTGCCCAAGGACATCGCCCAGTGACCGACCCGACAGGAACGCAGGAGATCATCGGCATTCTGGGCGGCATGGGCCCGGCGGCCACCGCCGACTTCTACGCCAAGCTGGTGTCGTTGACCCCGGGACGCAGCGACCAGGACCACCTCAGGACGGTCATCTGGTCCGACCCCACCATCCCGACCGCACCGCGGCACTTCTCGGCGACGGACCCGACCCCACCCCCTGGCTCCTCGACGGCAGCCGTGTCCTGCGCGAGGCCGGCGCCACGGTCATCGCCATCCCCTGCAACACCGCACACGCCTTCGTCCCCCGCATCGTCGACCGTGTCGGCCTGCCGATCGTCCACATGATCGGCGAGGTGGCCCGGCATCTGACCACGCTGAGCCCCCAGGTGCGTACGGCAGGGCTGCTCGCCACCACCGGCACCGTGCGGGCGGGGCTGTACCAGGAGTGGCTGGACCGTTCGGGCATCGACCTCGTGCTGCCCGACGCCGACAGCCAGGACGCCGAGGTGATGGCCGGCATCCGGGCGGTGAAGGCCGGTCTCCGTGACGACGCCACGACCGCACTGCTCGCCCGCGCCGCACGCCGACTGGCCGGCCGGGGCGCGCAGGTGATCATCGCGGGCTGCACCGAGATTCCCCTCGGCCTCCCCGCCGACGCCGTCGAGGTCCCCTTGGTCGACCCGGCCCTCACCCTCGCCCGGGCCCTGGTCCGCCGGACCCGCGACAGTACGGGGGGCGAGGCGCCGCCCCACCCGGTCAGCCTGCGCGGATGACCTCGGCGGAAGCCCGATCTGCGGGGATGACCTCGGCGGACGCCCGAAACGGCCGATGTATCGTACGCAATATGTCGCTCGACAGCCCCGTCTCCCGCCGCCTCCTCAGCGACGAGGTCTTTCACCGTCTGCGCGACTCCATCGTGCGGGGTGAACTCGTCCCCGGGGAAAAGGTCAAGGACAGCGAGCTCGCCGTGCGCCTCGGACTGAGCCGCACCCCGGTGCGCGAGGCCCTCGCCCGGCTCGCCGACATCGGTCTGGTCGAGGCCAAGCCCGGCGTGTACACCCGCATCACGACCCTCAACCGCCGCGACGTCGAGAAGACCCTCGCCGTCCTGCGCTCCCTCGACCGGCTCGCCGTCGAGACCGCCGTCCCGGTCATGACCGACCAGCACCTCGAGCGCATGCGCGAAGCCAACCGTGACTTCGAGCGTGCCGTCGCGGCCGAGGACACGACCGCCGCCCTCGCCGCCGACGACCGCTTCCACGCCGTCCCGATCGCGGCCGCCGACAACCCCGTCCTCAGCCGGGTCGTCGAGCAGCTCCACCCGCAGATCCACCGCATCCTCTACCGCAAGTTCTCCACCCTGCTCGGCGGCCGCAACACCATCGAGCACCACGACCAGCTCATCGACGTCTGCGCCACCGGTGACGCCCGCGCCGCCGCGGAGCTCTCGGGCCGGCACTGGTCCGAACTCGGCGGCCACATAAACCGCCTCTTCGACACCAACCAGTTCGCCGACACACCGGCCCCTTGATGCCGGGGCAGGCGCCCGCGCCGCACGCACGGGATGCTTGACAGGGAGGGCGCGCGACGAGGGCGGCCGGGAGGTGATGGCGGTGATCGCTGTCGAACCGATGGGCACCCTCGATGCCGCGCTCGCCGTCAACCCGATGGACGGCGCCTCGGTGCTGGCGACCTTCGGGGCCCTCGGTGTCCTCGTGGTGATCTTCGCGGAGTCGGGCCTGCTCGTGGTCGGCTTCTTCCTGCCCGGCGACACGCTCCTCTTCCCGGCCGGTGTGCTGTGTGCCGGGACCGCCGAGCAGGCGCCCCGCCTTGTGCTGTGGCAAGTGCTGCTATGCGCGGCCGTCGGCGCCGTGGCGGGCGGTCAGGTCGGGTTCCTGCTCGGGCGGCACGGCGGCCGGGCCCTGCTGGCCCGCACCGAGAGACGGCGCGTACGGGAGGCGGCGGCACGGGCGGAGAAGCTGCTGGCCCGCTACGGGTACGGCAAGGCTCTGGTGATCGGCCGTTTCGTCCCGATGGTGCGGACGGTCCTGCACCCGGCGGCCGGTGCGCTCGGCGTGCCCACGCGGACCTTCACCGTCTGGCAGATCGTCGGCGGCCTGCTCTGGTCGCAGAGTCTCGTCCTGGCCGGATATCTCCTGGGAGCCTCCGTCCCCGACATCGACGACTATCTGCTGCCGCTGGTCGCCCTCGTCGTCCTGGTGTCACTGCTCCCCCTGCTGCCGGTACTGACCGAGTCGCGCCGGGCGCGGCGCGATCGCTGACCCGTACCTCAAGCGGCCAAGCACCCATGGACGTTCGGCCAGTCGGACATTGTTCGAAACCTCTTGACGCTGTGCCACACCCCGATTGACACTCTCGCAACACGACGTCACACAGCCGAAACGGCAGGGTGCCCACGGCCGAGGCCCCGCCATGCCTCAGCAGGGAACTCGACATGCCGTATATCGCACGCGTCCGTGTCCGAGCGAGACGCCTGGCGAGCCGACTCGCCGGACTGACCGCCGCGTCGCTGCTGCTGGGACTCGCCGGGCCCGCCCTTCCCGCGCAGGCCGCCGGCACCACCGAGGCGGCGGAGATCACCGATGGTCTCGCCCTCTGGTACAAGCTCGACGCCACCTCCGGCAGCACCGCGACCGACGCCTCCGGCAACGGCCGGGACGGCACGGTGAGCGGCGCCGCCGACTGGTCGGGCACCGGTCAGGGGCTCGCCTTCAACGGCTCGGACACCTACATCAAGGTGCCGAACGACGTCATGAAGGGCATGGACGCGATCACCGTCTCGATGGACGTGCGGATCGATGCCACGCAGACCACGCCGTACTTCCTCTACGGCTTCGGCAACTCCAGCGGCAGCAGCGGTAACGGCTACCTCTTCACCACCGGCAACTCCTTCCGCACGTCCATCGCGACCGGCAACTGGTCGACGGAGCAGACCACCAGGCCCGCCGACTCGCACAACCTGACCCGCTCGGTCTGGAAGCACATCACCTACACCCAGAGCGCCACCACGGGCGTGCTGTACGAGGACGGCGTCCAGGTCGGCCGCAACACCTCCGTCAGCATCACCCCGGGCTCGATCGGCTCCGGCACCACCACCGCCAACCACATAGGCAAGTCGGTCTACTCCGGCGACAAGCTGTTCAAGGGCAGCATCCGTGACTTCCGGGTCTACGACCGTGCCCTCGCCGACTCCGAGGTGGAGCAACTCTCCCTCCCTGTGTCGACGCAGGGCATCGCCGACGACAAGGCCGCGCTGAGCCTCGGTGACACCAGTGCGGTCGTCGCCGATCTGGACCTGCCGAAGACCGGCACGGCCGGCGGTTCCACGATCAGCTGGACCAGCGACAACCCCGCGGCCGTGTCCGACTCCGGCAAGGTCACGCGCCCCGCCGCCGGTCAGCCCGACGCGCACGCCACGCTCACGGCGGCCCTGAAGAAGGGCACCGTGACCGACACCAAGACCTTCGAGGTCACCGTGCTCGCCGACTTCGACGACCGGACCGCCACCGAGCAGGCCGCGGCTGCCCTGACCGTGCACAACCTCGACGACGTACGCGGCAACCTCACCCTTCCGGCGACCGGTGCCCATGGCACGAGCGTCACCTGGTCCTCCGCGAACCCGGAGGTCATCTCCCCCGACGGCCTGGTCCACCGCCCCGCACACGGCACGGGCGCCACCACCGTCGAACTGACCGCCACCGTCACCAAGGGCGAGGCGAGCACCACCCGCGCCTTCACCGCGAAGGTGCCCGAACTGCCGAAGCACGAGGCCCTCAAGGGCTACATGTTCAGCTACTTCACCGGCGAGGGCACCTCGGACGGCGAGCAGCTCTACGCCGCGCTCAGCAAGGGCAACGACCCGTTGCACTGGCGGGAGCTGAACGACGGCAAGCCCGTCCTGACCTCCACGCTCGGCGAGAAGGGCCTGCGCGACCCATTCATCATCCGCTCCCCGGAGGGCGACAAGTTCTACCAGATCGCCACCGACCTGAGGATCTACGGCAACGGCGACTGGGACGCCTCCCAGCGCACCGGCAGCAAGTCCATCATGGTCTGGGAGTCCACCGACCTCGTGCACTGGACGAACCAGCGCCTGGTCAAGGTCTCCCCGGACAGCGCGGGCAACACGTGGGCGCCGGAGGCGTTCTACGACGCGCAGCGCGGTGAATACGTCGTCTTCTGGGCGTCGAAGCTGTACGACAACGAGGCGCACTCCGGCGACACCTACAACCGCATGATGTACGCGACCACCCGTGACTTCCACACCTTCAGCGAGCCCAAGGTCTGGATCGACCGCGGCTACTCGGTCATCGATTCCACCGTGATCCAGCACGACGGGACGTACTTCCGCCTCTCCAAGGACGAGCGGAACAACACCTCCTCCACGCCCAACAGCAAGTTCATCTTCGAGGAGAAGAGCAACTCCCTCCTCGACCTGTCCTGGGACGCCGTCGCCGAGGGCATCGGCAAGGGCTCGATGAGCGCGGCCGAGGGGCCGCTGGTGTTCAAGTCGAACACCGAGGACAAGTGGTACGCGTTCCTGGACGAGTTCGGCGGGCGCGGTTACATCCCCTTCGAGACGACCGACCTCGCGTCCGGCACCTGGACCCCGTCCACCGGCTACGACCTCCCGGCCAAGCCCCGCCACGGCACCGTCCTGCCGGTGACCCAGGCCGAGTACGACCGCCTGCTGCGCGCCTACCAGCCGGACCAGCTGGTGGAGGGCGTCGAGGACGTCTCCGTGAAGACCGGCATCGGCCAGGCCCCCGTCCTGCCGGCCACCGTGATCGCCACCTACGCCGACGGCGTCAAACGTCCCGTCGCGGTGACCTGGGAGGACGTCCCGGAGTCGAAATACGCGCAGGCCGGCACCTTCACGGTGACGGGCAGCCTGCCGGACGGCGCCGCGATCCCGGTCCGCGCCGAGGTCACCGTCTCGGCGGACGGCCCCGACGTGCCCGCCGACCTGCTCGTGCACTACGGCTTCGACGAGACCGGCGGCAACATCGCCCGCGACTCCAGCGGTCACGGCCACCACGGCACCTATGTCCGTACGCCCGACTTCGGCACCGGGGTCGACGACGGCTCGTTCAAGATGTCCGGCGACGACCGCTCGCCGTACGTGAAGATCCCCAACGGCGTGCTGAAGAACGCCGACAGCGTCACCGTCTCGACGTACGCCAAGTGGAAGGGCGGCGACAACTTCCAGTGGCTGTTCGGGCTCGGTCCGGACAGCGACAAGTACTTGTTCGCCACCCCCTCCAACGGCGGCTCAAGCCTCTACTCGGCGATCACGAAGGCAAGTTGGTCGGCGGAGTCGAAGCTGACGGCGGGCTCGAGGCTCACCCCCGGCGAGTGGCAGCACGTCACCGTCACCCTCGACGGCTCGACCGGCACGATGGTCCTCTACGTCGACGGCATCGAGGCCGCCCGCACGACGACCACCATCAAGCCGTCCGAGCTGTACGACGCGAACAAGGACTACAGCGGCTACATCGGCAGGTCCCTGTACGCGGCCGACCCGTACTTCGGCGGCGAGGTGGACGACTTCCGCGTCTACGACCGGGCTCTGACGGCCGCCGAGGTCATGGAGCTCAGCGGCAACACCGCGGGCATCGCGAAGGCGACGCACCCGGCGCTGAAGGTCGACGCGCTCATCGACAACTCGGGCAGCAGGATCACGCTGCCGATGAAGGAGGGCACCGATCTCACCGCCCTCGCCCCGGAGTTCACCCTCGCCCACGGCGCGGCGATCAGCCCAGCCTCGGGCAGCGTCCAGGACTTCAGCAAGCCGGTGACGTACGAGGTGACCGGCTCCGACGGCAAGAAGCGCAGCTGGACGGTCTCGGCGCTCGTCATGAAGAGCCCGGTCCTGCCGGGTCTCAACGCCGACCCGAACATCGTCCGCTTCGGCGACACATACTACCTGTACCCGACGACCGACGGCTTCGAGGGCTGGAGCGGCACGCAGTTCAAGGCGTACTCGTCCACCGACCTGGTCCACTGGAAGGACCACGGCGTCATCCTGGACCTCGGTCCCGACGTGTCCTGGGCGGACAGCAGGGCCTGGGCGCCGACGATGGCCGAGAAGGACGGGAAGTACTACTTCTACTTCTCCGCCGACGCCAACATCGGGGTCGCGGTGTCCGACTCACCGACAGGCCCGTTCAAGGACGCGCTGGGCCAACCGCTGCTCAAGGCGGGCCAGTACAGCGGCCAGATGATCGATCCGGCCGTGTTCACGGACGACGACGGCCGGTCGTATCTCTACTGGGGCAACGGCCGAGCGTACGTGGCCCCGCTGAACGACGACATGACCTCGATCGACACATCGCAGGTCAAGGACATCACCCCGAGCGGCTACCGCGAGGCCACGTTCGTCATCAAGCGGGCCGGCACCTACTACTTCATGTGGTCGGAGAACGACACCCGCGACGAGGACTACCGCGTCGCCTACGCCACCGGCCCCTCCCCCACCGGCCCGTGGACCAAGCACGGCGTGATCCTGGAGAAGAACCTCTCCCTCGGCATCAAGGGACCCGGCCACCACTCGGTGGTCCACGTCCCGAAGACCGACGAGTGGTACATCGCCTACCACCGGTTCGCCATCCCCGGCGGTGACGGCACCCACCGTGAAACCACCGTCGACAAGCTGGAGTTCGACTCCGACGGGCTGCTCGAGAAGGTCGTCCCGACCCTGACGGGCATCGACCCGATCGTCAACCGAGCCCCGAAGATCACCTCCGCCACGGGGCCGACGGCCCCCGTGGCGGCCGGCCACCGCACCACCGTCAGGGCCGAGTTCCGGGACGCCGACGTCGGCGACACCCACACCTGCCGGGTCGACTGGCGGGACGGCACCGAGCCGACGGCGGGCACGGTCGACGGCACCACCTGCCGAGCCGAGCACACCTACGCCAAGGCCGGCATCCTCCACCCGGTCGTCACCGTCACGGACAACGACGACGGCTCGGACCGCACGACACTCCCCGAGCTGATCGTCTACGACCGTGCCGCCGGACCCGCGCTCGGCGCGGGCCTGATCACCTCCCCGGCCGGGGCCTACCCGGCCAAGCCCGCCCTGACCGGCAAGGCGGCCTTCTCGTTCGCCGCCGCGTACGCCAAGGGAGCCGCCGTCCCCACGGGCAAGGCGTCCCTCGACTTCGGGCCGGCCAGGCTGAAGTTCCGCTCCACCGGCTCCGACTGGCTCGTGGTCACCGGCACCCAGGCCGTGTACCAGGGCTCCGGCACTGTGGCCGGCAGCGGCGGCTACGGCTTCCGGATCACCGCGACCGACGGGCCGGACACCTTCCGCATCAGGATCTGGAAGAAGTCCACCGGCGACGTCGTCTACGACAACCTCAGCGGCGCGAAGGCCATGGGTGTGGTCGAGGTCGGCGGCGCCCTGCGATAAGAGCCTGTGTCATATCCCCGGCCGGATCAGCGCGCGGCGTCTGGTGCGTGCGATCGCAAGGCGCCGGAGCGCCCTCGTGGCGGAGCCACGTGGGCGGTTCGGCAACGCGGCGAGTGTGCGTGCCAGGCGTCGCGCGCCCAGCCGGGGATATGACACAGGCTCTAAGAGGGCGTTTACATCGCAATTACATGCATTTCGCCTGGTATGCGGATCGGCTTCGGGAGTGCTGGTGATGCTTGAGGGGCTGACGATGCAGAA
>NZ_JOFS01000028.1 GCF_000719285.1 Streptomyces bicolor
CGACGAGGCGGTCGATGTCGAGCGTATCCGCACCGGCAGGCCGCTGTGGGTCACGGCCTACCCGCTGATGGACCGCCAAGCCGTTCCCGAGCGGCTGCGGCGCCCGCGCCGGCATCATCCGGCTGAACGACCTGTCTGCGCCGCAGATCCGCGAGGCAGTGCCGGCCAGCGCCGCGCTGCCATTCGTCTTCCCGACCCGGGTGATTGACGGATGCGCGTATCTCGACGGTGGGCTGGGCCACGGGGACCGCACACCAGTGCGCGCGTTCGCCGAGCAGGAGCACTGCGACGTCCTCGTCGTCGTGCACCTGCACCCCGACGCCCGTGTAGCTCCGAGCGCAGCGATGCTGTCCGCCCGGCGGCGGCTGCTGGGCGAACAGCGGTCGCTCTGACGGTTACGGGCGCAGGGAAAGGGTCAACCTAGACGTCGGGCTCGGCCCGATAGGTGACGAAGAGACGTCTAGCCTGCGATAACGGCCCGTAGAGGCTCTGCCCCGACATCAGGAGCGAAGCCTCTACGCGCTGGAAAGGAAATCCGCTGCGGGCATGTTCGAGAATCCCGTCTGACTGGCGCGATCGCCGGATGATCGCGGACCGATTCCGCTGTGCGACGGAGTTGAGGACGCGTAGACGGAGTGCGCCACGACGCCGGCGTACGCGCAGCGGTCGAGCACGGCAGTGGCGGCGACCCGTCCCAGCACCGTAGCGACGGGCGTGCCTACGCGCGCATACGCTGGTGATGTCTCGCCGAACCGGAGCGGACGCCATGAATGCAATCGCGAAGGGACCTTCCTGGCTGCATCGGAAGCTGTCGAGCCATCCGTTTGCCGGGCAGCCACGTAATCGTCGCGAGTCCCTGCTGAACCCGCGCAGCATCGCCGGGCGGGTGTTCCTCATCGAGATCCTGATCGTCGTGCTGCTGGTCGCGGCCGGGGTGACCTCCGTCGTGCATCAGGCGGCCCGTGACGCGCTGCAGCAGGGGCGTCGGGAAGCGGTCGTCGCGGCCCAGGCGTTTGCGGAGGCCCCAGGCGTTGCCGAGGCGCTGCGCAGCCCGAACCCGACGGTGGTGCTGCAGCCGCGTGCGGAAGCGGCTCGTAAGAGTGCGGGTGTGGACTTCATCGTTGTCATGGACACCAACGGGATTCGCTATACATACCCGTACCCGGAAGAGATCGGGAAGAAGTTCGTCGGCACCATTCAACCGTCGCTGGAAGGGCGCACCACCATCGAGGAGGCGGGCGGGCCGCCCCTGCCGGCGGGCCGGGGAACGGGCGTCCAGGCAGTGGTCCCTGTGACCGATGCCGGCGGCGAGGTCGTCGGCCTGGTGTCCGCCGGGATCACGGTTAAGAACGTGGCGAGGCTGTGGATGCCGCAGCTGCCGATCACCTTGGGTGCCGGTGCGGCCGCGCTGGCTCTGGCTGCCGGCGGGACAGTTCTGGTAACCCGGCGGCTGCAGCGGGAGACCCATGGCCTGGGCCCGGCCGAGATCACGCGCATGTACGAGCACCACGACGCGGTCCTGCACGCGGTGCGGGAAGGGGTGCTGATCACCGACGCCGACGGACGGTTGCTGCTGGCCAACGATGAGGGGAAGCGGCTGCTGAGCCTGTCGGTGGACGCGGAGGGACGGCATGTGCGGGAGCTGGGTCTGCCGGTCGAGATTACGCGCCTGCTGGCATCGGGGGAGGCGGTCACGGACGAGGTGCACGTGGTGGAGGGCCGGTTGCTGGCGGTGAACAAGCGGCCCACGTTCCCGCACCGGGCCCGAGGGGGCAGCGTGGTGACGTTGCGGGACACCACGGAACTGACGGCGGTGTCGGGGCGGGCAAAGGCGGCCCGGGGGCGGCTGGACCTGCTCTATGAGTCGGGGGTACGGATTGGGACGAGGCTGGATGTGGTGAGTACGGCACAGGACCTGGCTCAGGTGGCGGTACCGCGGTTTGCCGACGTCGTCACGGTCGATCTGCTGGATGCGGTGCTGGAAGGCCATGAGCCGACGGGGGAGAAATGGCGACAGCTGCGGCGTGCGGCAATCGGCGGCGAACAGCAGGCTTTGCCGCTGTACCCGGTGGACGAGGAGATCACGCTTTCCCCGGCGACGCCGCAGATGCGGGCATTGGAGCGGGGGCTGGCGGTGCTGGAGGCGGACCTGCACAAGGCGCGGGGGTGGCAGGAGCAGGACCCGGAGCGCACGCGTGGGGCGCTGGAGCTGGGGGTGCATTCGCTGGTGACCGTGCCCCTGCAGGCGCGGGGTGTGCCGCTGGGTGTGGCGAACTTCTACCGGATGGGGGATTCGCCGGCGTTCGAGCAGGAGGACCTGTCCTTCTCGGAGGAGTTGGCCGCGCGGGCGGCGGTGGCTATCGACAACGCGCGACGGTTCACCCGCGAGCACGCGATGGCGGTGACGCTGCAGCGGAGTCTGCTGCCGCGGGGGCAGCCGGAGCAGGATGCACTGGAGGTGGCCTGGCGGTACCTGCCGGCGGAGGCAGGGGTGGGCGGGGACTGGTTCGATCTCATCGCGCTGCCGGGCGGGCGAGTGGCGCTGGTGATGGGCGACGTCGTCGGTCACGGACTGCACGCGGCGGCGACGATGGGGCGGCTGCGCACCGCCGTACAGAACCTCTCCGCGCTGGACCTCCCCGTGGACGAGGCGCTCGGGTACTTGGACGACCTGGTCGTGCGTATGGACAACGAGGAGAGCACCGGCGAGGCCACGGAAGCGCACGAGGGGCAGGGGGTGACGGGAGCGACGTGTCTCTACGCGATCTACGACCCGATAGCAGGAGCGTGCACGGCGGCCCGTGCCGGACACCCCGACCTGGTTGTGGTGCGCCCCGACGGGACCGTCACCTGTGCGGACGTGCCGGCATCTCCACCACTCGGACTGGGTGGCTACCCCTTCGAAACCCGTGAACTGCACCTGCCCGAGGACTCACGACTGGTGCTGTACACCGACGGGCTGGTGGAGGACCGCACCCGCGACATCGACGTCGGGCTGATCGGGCTGCGTCGGACGTTGGAGCGAGCCGGGGCGGAATGCACGCCCGAGGAGACCTGTCAGGCGGTGGTCGACGCGATGGTGCCGAGACACGCCTCCGATGACATCGCACTAATGATCGCTCGTACCCGGGTGTTCCCGCCGCCGGGCGTGGCGGAGTGGGACGTGCCGCCGGACCCTGCGGCAGTCGCCTCGGTTCGGGCGCACTGCAGGGAGAAGTTGCGTGAGTGGAGAGAGGAAGAGATCGGGTTCAACACGGAACTGATCATCAGCGAGTTGGTCACGAACGCGATCCGGTACGGATCACCACCGATCACGGTACGACTGCTGCACGGGCGCTCTTTGACCTGCGAGGTGTCGGACGGCAGCAGTATCTCGCCGCGTCTGCGCCGGGCGGCCACCACGGACGAGGGTGGGCGGGGGCTGTTCCTTGTGGCCCAGCACGCTCAGCGATGGGGAACGCGGTACACGTCCGGTGGCAAGGTCATCTGGACCGAACAACCTCTTGGCGGCGGCCCGTCCACCGCCAAGGTCAGCACACCGGCCGAGGTTCTCCTTGAGCAGTTCGACGATCCCACCCTCTGAGTTCAGACGGTGCTGCACGCCCGTTCTGTGCCGAAGGCGCGCTCGCCCGTACCGATGGCTTCACCTCGTCGGCCAGGAGCCGCGGCTCCACTTGCGCTGATGTCGCCATCCGCCGGTCGATACTCTCTTCGCAGGCGTCCGGTCTGCGACAACGGCCATCCGCCCCCGAGTAGGGGGGCGGAGCCTCTGCTCGTTGGAGGCTGATCCACTGCGTCACGGGTTCGAAACCCGATCCTGAGCCGGCGCGATCATCCAAAAGTCGTGTGCCCCCGTCCATTTGGGACGGTGTGGGACGCAGTCGGGACACGAGGACGGGAACAGACCGACAAAGAGTGGCGCGTCTGCTGATGCCCGTGGCCGCAGTGGTGGGCCTCACGGCGTTCTCGTTGGCCTGGATGTCGTGGCCAAGGCACTGGACAGCCTCATCGAGTGAGGCAATCTGCCGGCGGACCCGGACACCTCGCGGGTCACGGCGGTCGAGGACTTCTACCGCAAACGATTCATCCAACAGCTCACACAGGCCGACGAGGCGCCGAGCGGGCGCTGTCCGCGGACGACGAGGCGCTGGGGCGGTGTGGCGCGCTACGGGCGGTGGCGCTGCACGACATCGTCACGCAGTTGCGGGCCCTGCTGGTGATCGCCGCCGGACAGGAGGAGGGCGAGCCGGACGCGGCAGGAACGGCGCCCCCGCGCCCAAGCCGTGAGTGTGGCGGTCGGCCGGGTGCTGCTCCTGGCGGGCGGTGCCGTTCTGGCGCTCGCGGTGCTCTCGCGCTTCGGCTGGAACCGGCAGCCCCGCTGAGTGCCGCAGCAGACCACAGCGCGCTCGGCGACGCCTTCCTGCGACCCACCACGCCGACGAAGGCGCAGCGCACTTGATGCGCTGGGCCTGGAGCTCACCAGGGTGCTCGGATCCGCCGGTTTGCCGCATGTGCTGATGCGGATCGGCACCGTGGTCACCGCACGCGAAGCAAGACGATCGATACGGTTCAGCAGCCTTCTGATCGTCTGCTTCTCCTTGGAGGCCGTGGTGATCGGGCTCGGTGCGGCCGGCCTGCTCGGCACACAGGCCATCGCCTCGGGCAGTCCCTCCGGCAAGACCGCCGCACTCCTACTGGCCGACTCCCTCGGCGGCTCGCTTGCGCACACCGCCGGGTCCTGCCTGGGTTTTCCTCACGATCATGGCGGTCGTGACCGGCCTCATCCTCACCGCGGCGGCCTCACTGGCCCGCGACATCTACGGGGCGGGAACTCGCCATGGCCCGAGGGGCGGTCCTGCTGATCGGTGCCGGCGCCATCACCCTGTCCATGTTCGCCCAGGACCTCAACCTGTCCTCCCGGTGGAACTCGCTTTGGTCATCGCGGCCTCCGCCGTCCTGCCCACCATCCTCTACAACCTGGTGTGGCGGGGCTTCACCACCCGAGGGGCAACCAGGAGCTTGTGCTGTCCGACGCGGACTTCGCGATCTTCCCCATGCGCAACCCCGGCTCGGGGTGCATTCCAGGACCTTGGGCCCGTCGGGTAACAGGGGCGTACCGGAAGATCCGGAGGCAGCGGCGTCGGAGAGCCTGCGGCCTCACGACGACGGGTCGGAGCCGGCGTGTGCGGACGCCGGCTTTGTCGCAGTCTGCGGTGGCGGGGCGTACTCGGTGAGCAGGAGGGCGATGTCGTCCGCCCTGTCGGCGGACCGGCGGGCGTCCCGCAGCAGCGCGTCGGCCAGATCCTCCAGGCGGCCCCCGCCCATGCGGGCCAGTGACGCCCGGAGTCGGTCGACGTCGGAGTCGATGTTCGAGTCACGCCTCTCGATCAGTCCGTCCGTGTACAGGGCCAGGACCGACCCGGGTACGAGACGCAGCTCCGACTCGGGAAAGTGTGCCGCTGTGTCGATGCCGAGCAGAGGGCCGCCGGGCACATCCAGGACTTCGGCCTGCCCGTCGGGCAGGCGCAGCAAGGGTGGGGGGTGGCCGGCACGGACGATGCGCACGACCCCTGAGCGAGGATGGAGGCGGGCGTAGCAGCAGCTTGCGAGTAGCGCCGGGTCGAGGTCCATGTGGAGCCGGTTGGTGTTGGCGACGACGTCGCTCGGCGGGTGGCCGGCGGTGGCGAAGGCCCGCACCGCGCTGCGCAGCTGGCCCATGGCGGCCGCGGCGGCGACGTTGTGCCCCTCGACGTCCCCGACGATCAGCGCGACCTCGTCGCCGGTGGGGATGACGTCG
Organism: Streptomyces bicolor; assembly: GCF_000719285.1. GTDB lineage: Bacteria > Actinomycetota > Actinomycetes > Streptomycetales > Streptomycetaceae > Streptomyces > Streptomyces bicolor. The sequence goes on from NZ_JOFS01000028.1 coordinate 5,798, forward strand.
TACCAGTCGCCGCCGATGTCCATCCCTCTGGTGCCCGGAAGATAGCGCCCGGTGACATCGAGGCCCGGCAGTGTGGGCAGCCGGTGCGGCAGCAGCGCGTTCTGCAGGCCGCGAGCGAGGGCGAATTCGGCGTCGTAGAGCCTGGCGCGTTCCAGGGCCTGGGCGATCAGGCCGCCCAGCGCGGTGAGGACTCCGCGCTCCTCGTCGGGAAATCGGTGAACGTCGTCGAAGCCGAGCAGGCAGACGCCGACCGGGCGGTTCGAGGCGATCAAGGGCAGGAACGCCCAGGAGTTGGACTGACTGACCATGATCCCGGGGTAGGTCTCGAGAAGCTCCTCACGGGACTCGACGAACAGCGGGGTCCCGGAGGTCAGCGCGTCGGTCACGGGCAGCCGGGCATGCAGCGGAGTGCCTTCGAACCGGGCGAGAAAGCGCTTCGAGTAGCCGCGCTGATCGAGCAGGCGCAGGCGCCGCTCCTCCACCACGGCGATCGCCAGCTTCTGGCCGCCGAAAGCGGGCAGCAGCTGCTCGGCGACGGCCTCGAACACCTCGTGCGCGGTAACCGCCTCGGTGAGCGCGCTGCCCAGTGTGAGCACCCGGTAGAGGGAACCCACGCGGGGGGCCGCGGGCGGAGGCGACCAGGAGACGGGCGGCCTCCCTGCCGTGAGGGTCGCACCGGGTCCGGTGTCGGCCGGTACGGGCTGTCGCGCCGGTGCCGCCCACCCCGTCACGCCCTGGGCGCCCGGGTGGAGGGAGAACACCAGCCAGTTGTCCGGTGGGCGGCGGACCAGGAAAGATACCGGTTGCTGGGAGACCAGGGCGGCCCGGTAGCGGTCCTCGTACACGGGATCGGCCAGCCAGGGCAGGACGTCCCAGGGGCGTCGGCCGAGCAGTTCGCCCTGGCGGACGCCCAGCAGATTCTCCAGGCTGTGGTTGGCGTAGGCGAGGCGTCCGTCGGGCGAGAGCGCGAAGAAGCCGTCCGCGAGCCGCTCGATCGCCGCCACGGCGGCCATGCGGCTCCCGGAGTCGAGTACGGCGCCCACCAGATGGGCCGAGGTCTCCAGGTCGTCAGGGCTCTCGGGCATCCGGCCCCACAGCTCGACGGTGTGGTGGCCTCCGCGGCCGTCCCGGATGCGCAGGCAGTACGCCAGTACGTGGCCTTCCTGGACGGCGGCACGGGCGGCGGACCGGAAGCCGGGCAGATCCGCGGGCTCGATCATGGCCGCCAGCGTGGCAGCCCGTCCGTCGAACTCGCGGGGCGGCACTCCGAAGATCGCGCACAGGTCGTCGTCGGCCGTGAGGGCTCCGGTGCCGAGATTCCAGTCGAACAGGCCCACCCGGATCACCGGGGCGGATGGCAGCGGCACCACTATCGGAGCCGTCCGCTCGTCGTACTCACCGAGCGCGCCGCGGGCCCGCAGTCCGGCGAGGGTGGTGCCCAGCCGGTCGGCGGCGGAGCGCAGCTTCCGGCGCTGCGCCCTCGACAGTCCTGTCCCGTCCGGCCTGGCCGTCCACACCACGGCCATGGTGCCGAAGGTCCGCTCGCCCGCCCGTACGGGGACGGATGCAGAGCCGAACGGGTAGGGCAGGGCGACCGAGAGCTGCGGGAAGCGCCGCATCGTCTCCTCCGCGCCGGCCAGATGGACCATGCGCCCGGAGCGGTACGCCTCCGCCACTGGCAGACCGCTGTTCACCGGGATCCGACGCCATCCGCTGAGCAGGGAGAGCGGCGACCCGCACGACGCGGCCACTACGAGCGAGCGGCGGTCGCCGGAGAGCAGAAACACGCTTCCGGTATGCGCTCCGGTCAGCTCCACGGCACCGACGACGGCACTGACCAGCGCGTCGTCGCGCTCGGGCGCTTCGCCGACACTTGCGGCGCCGAACGGGTACAAGTTCGATGCCACACCGTTGGCCGACACGTTGCCCTCGATCATCCCTGGATAGTTTGCTCCATTTTAGGACGGTCTATAGCACATCGTGGACAGGTGCCGGGCCGGGAAGGCCGTCCAGCACCCACGGACCGGGCGGCAAGCAGCTCGCCACGGCTCGCGCGATGCAGGCGGATTCTGAGGGCCCCGGCACCCACCCGAGAGGACCGCGAAACCAACCGGGACAACCCGGACCGGCGGTGCGGCTGAGCTTCCTGGGCTGACCAACGGTAAGGAACCGGGGGCCGGTCAGGGCCGCAGGTATCCGCGTGCCGCGCACTCCCGCACCATCGGCGAGCCGTCGACCTGCCCGTCCTCCGGTGCCGTCCGGCTGTGCCCGCCGGGTGCGGGGCGGCCCTGGAGGCGGGACAGCTCGCCCGCGCAGCGCTGCAGGGCCACCTCCAGGACGTCCGGCATGGTCAGGGTCCCGCTGCCGTCCGGGGGGACCAGCCAGCGCAGCGCGCCCCAGCGGCAGTGCGGAGCGGGAGCGGTGATCCACGTCCCCGCGCCGAGCAGCCGCACGCCGGTGCCGATCCATGTGGTCCGCGGTTCCGGGGGCAGTAAGAAGCCCACGTTTCGCCGGCGGGCGTCCAGCAGACAGGGCCCCGCTTCGAGCAGTGGCAGTTCCTCCAGGAGATCGGCGACGCGCAGCCCGAGCTGTTCCGGCACGATCAGCACGTCCCAGAACCGTCCGGCGGCGAGCAGTGCGACCCCGGTGGTGCCGTTCTGCCACTCCTCCTTGCAGGCGCCGGGGTCCTCCGACGCCGCGGCCAGCCACTCCATTGACTTCGTCCACTCCATGAGTGCCAAGAAGAGCCTCCCGATGACCTGCGGACTCTCGGTGCGATGACCGGTGGGCCCTCAGTGCACCGGGTGCCGGGTGCCCCTGCCATACGTCGGCAGCCCAATTCCCCGTATGGGGCGAGCGCCCGCGCGCCAAACAGGCAGAGAGCAGGACGTGCGCCCCCGCGTCGGTCGAGCACGCCGGGTCCGCCCCCCGTCACTCTGGCCGCCTTGTCACCACCCGTACGCTCTGTGTGCTCGCGGCCTCTCCCGGAGGCGCCTCGGACGCCCGGCAGCCCGTCGGCAACCCGTGGAGATTTTTCCCCGTTTTAGGGTGTTTGTTGTGGTGCGCTGGTTCAAGTCGTTTCACCGGCCGGCGGCGGTGGACCCCGTCGCGCCCCGCGGCGTTCCCAAGGAGGGCCCCGACGAGCCGTCCCGGCTGAGCGAGCTGCGCGCGGCGACGGCCAGGATCGGCACCACGCTGGACGAGAACGCGACGTGCGCGGAGCTCACCCGGGAGGCCGCCCGGCAGGTGGGCGGCACGGCGGCCGTACTGCGGCTCGGGAGCGAGGCCGGGGCGGAGTACGAGGCCGTGAGCGGCGACCCGGCGCTGCTGCCCGACCTTCAGTGGGCCATGGCCGCGACGCGGGAGACGAGTGCCCTGGGGGAGGCCGCGGACCCCATCCCCGCCCCGGTGTCCGGCGGTGCCCGCCCGGCGCTGTGCGTGCCGCTGGCCACCGACGGGCACCCCTACGGCGGGCTGGTCTGCGCCCGCGACCGAGCCCCGTTCACCCCCGCGGAGACCGGCCTGCTCGCCCTCCTCGCCGAGCGCGCCGCCTCCCACATCCGAGGCGCCCAGGAGCACGAGCGGGTCAGGGGCATCGTCGGCAAGCTCCAGCGGGCCCTGCTCGCCGAACCCGGTCGCCCGCACCCGAACCTGGACGTCGCCATCCGCTATCTGCCCGTCGGGCAGAGCGCACTGGTCGGCGGCGACTGGTGCGAGACCGTCCGGCTGCACTTCGGCCGGACGCTGCTCGTCGTGGGCGACGTCATGGGGCACGGTCTGGAGGCCGCCGTGGACATGACGGCGTACCGCTCCTCGCTGCGCTACATCGCCTCCGCCGACCTTCCGCCGCACCGCGTGCTGCGTCAGCTCGACGACAGCGCCTCGGCGGAGCCCGACCGCCGGCCGGCCACCTGCCTGATCGCCCGGGTCGACCCCGATCGCGGCCAGGTGACCTTCGCCAGCGCCGGTCATCTGCCCCCGGCCGTGATCGACGCGGAGGGCCGCACCTCACTGCTGCCTGTGCCGGTCGGCCCGCCCCTGGGCACGGGCCTCGGCGGCTACGAGCCGGCCACCTATCAGCTCGACCCGACCCAGACACTGGTGCTGTTCACCGACGGGCTCGTCGAGCACCGCGGCGAGGACATCGACCACTCCCTGGACCGGCTGGCCGGCGTCGCATTCGAGGCCGCCGCCGGGGTCGAGGACGTCATCGACACGGTGCTGGCCCGGCTCGACGCCCGGCATGCCGAGGACGACGTCGCCGTGCTCGCCGCCCAGTTGCACGAGCGCACCGAGCGGGACCCCGAAGGGCAGCCCTGAGCCGCCCCGGCCCTCACCAGTCGTCGTACTGGGCTCCGGAGACGTACGGGTCGTGCCTGCGTCCGGACGGCCCGGACGGCTGGTCGGCCGGTGGCGGGCCCGCCTCGCGCAGGGCGGCACACCAAGGGCAGTCGGGGGTTTCGTCGGCGTCGTCCCGGACGCCGGCGAACGTGGGGTCGGCGAAGAGGGGTCCGGAGAAGGCGGGAACGTTCTGTCGTCCGTCGATGGAAGCGGCTCCTGTCTCGATCGTGGGTGGACGGCGGGTCGAACAGACCACGACTCCATCCGGGGGACGGTCTCACCCGACTGGGTGGTGGCGAGGCCGGTCGGCGTACCACCGGCGCACACCTCGGCGTTGCCCGGGCATGGACAGCACTGAGTCGGCGCGGCGAGTCCTCGGAGGCGATGCCGCACCCGTGACGTACGTCGTACCGGTCACCGGTGTCCGGGCCCAGCCGTCGATCTACGCGGCGCTGGTCGCCGAGTGGCAGGCCAACGGCCGTGCCGTGCCCCGGCGCCGTGACACATGGTGGGATTCCGTCGCCGTGGCCGACGGCCCTGGACGGGCCGTCACCTCCTGGGCGGTCGGCCGGTGGACGGGCCTGGTCAGGGCTCTCGAGGCCGCATCGGCGGGCGAGGGTCACGGTGACCGCCACGGCCTCCACGCCGGCGAGGCGACCGAGCGCGTACCGGCCGTTGTCGTCCCCCGGGGTCTTCCCGGGCCGGTGGAGCTGTGGGAGTGGAGGGGCAGCGGCGGGCGCGTCAGCGTCTCCGCCCCGCCTACGACCGGCTGACGCGCGCCGGGACGGCAGCGGCACCGCCGGCCTCGCGCAGCGCCAGCTCCACGAGGTCGGGGTTGTACAGGGCGCCGGTGCCGTCGGGTGGCAGCAGCCACTCCAGGCGCCATCCGGCGGACCGGTCGGGCGGCGGTACGGCGACCCACGACCCCCGGCCGACATGACGTACGCCGGGCCCGACCCACTCGGTGACCGCGTCGGGTGGCAGGAAGAAACCGACTCTGCGCGCCCCGCAGTTCACCAGCACGGGACCCCACGCCCGCGGTCGCGCCCGTCTCAGGAGGTGCAGGGCGCCCAGGCCGAGGTGCTCGGGAACGGAGAGCACGTCCCACAGCCGTCCGGCCTCCAGCAGGACAGCGTCCGCGCCCTGGTCCCACTGCCGTTTGCACGAGCGAGGATCCGTGGCGGCCGCGGCAAGCCACTCGACGGCCTGCTTCCCCATGGTGCGCTGCATGTCCAACCCCCAGCACTCTCTCCCTGCCGTCCCGTGCAGGGCCCTTCATGCTGGTGGATATTTCTATGTGCCGGAAGGGGTGGCGCACTCTGGCGCGTCCTGGCGATTCGGCCCGATGTGTTCGACGGCCGCACGACCGTTCCCGCTCTGTCGTCATCGGCGAGAGCGGCATGGCCGCCACCTCAACTCCTCCATTCACTCGGAGACTTGGGGCGCCCGGTCGGCCATGGGCGGCGGCGTCGTGGTGAACAACGGCTCGGAAGCGTGCACCGGCACCTGGTACCTCACCCGGCGCACGCATGCGACGCCACGACGCGGCGTGTGTGTGGCGGGAGGGACCTGAGGCAGATTTACGGTGGCTTGATGCGACCTGTCCCTGGTTGGGCCTTGTTGTCGTCGGGATGTGCGCCTGTCGTGCTGATCGCCGGCTGGACGATCGCGGCGCTGCTCGAAGGACCCGCCTACGACCCCGCCACGCAGACGATCAGTGTCCTGGCGGCCTACGGTGCCGCGGGGTACTGGGTGATGACCGCGGCGCTGGCCGCCCTGGGCGTCTGCCACATGATCACCGCCCTGGGCCTGCGCCCGGCCGCGCTCCCCGGCCGGGTGGCGCTGGGCACCGGCGGAGCGGCCGCGCTCCTGGTGGCTCTGGTGCCGCCGCCGAGCAGCGGAGGCTCGCTGCGCCATGGTTCGGTGGCCGCTGTCGGCTTCGCGCTACTGGCGGTGTGGCCGGTGCTGGCCAGCGATCGCCGTGGCACCGTGCCCTGGGGGCTGCGGCCCGTGCCCTCCCTCACCGCGACCGCTCTGATGGTCGTGGGCGCGGCCTGGTTCATGATCGAGATGCACCACGACGGTGCCGCCGGAGCCGCCGAACGCCTTGTGACGGCCATTCAGTCGGTCTGGCCGTTCGTGGTCGTCGCCTCCTGCCTCCGTCGCCCGCGCGAAGCCGAAGGGCCCTCGGGATGACAGGAAACCTTCGCAGCGCGGACACCCCTGCGCTTGAATGCAGCGACCACATCACCGGTACGAGGGAGTCACACGTGCCCCGCCCCACCCCCCTGACCCGCAGCCTGCGCCGCACCGGCGCCCTCACCGCGGGCGCCTTCGCGGCCGCCGTAGCCCTCGCGGGACCCGCCGCGGCGCACGCCGAGGTCGAGGCGGAGGGCGCCCGGGCGCTCGACCAGAACGTGGCGCTGACCTTCACCGCGGAGTCGGAGTCCGCTACCGCCGGGATCAGCAAGCTGGAAGTGATCCTGCCCGAGGGCATCACCCCGGCCGACATCACGTACGAGGAAGGCCCCAAGGCCTGGAAGCTCGCACCCACCGATCGCGGTTACACCGTGTCCGGGCCGAAGCTCGCCGTCGGGGAGGACGCGGAGTACGCCGTCACGGTACGGCAGTTGCCCAACACCAGGACGCTCGTCTTCAAGACCCTCCAGACGTACAGCGACGGCCAGGTGGACCGCTGGATCGAACTGGACGAGGAGAGCGAGGGCGACGGCCACGGGCACGGCCACCCCGCCCCGCGACTGGAACTCAAGGCCGCCGCACCCGGCGCGAAGGCCGTGAGCCCCACGCCCACCGAGGAGCCGACGACGGCGGCGCCCTCGGACGAGCCGACCACCGCCCCGGCCGGCCCGTCGGCGGAGGCCGCGGCCGACGGTTCGGACGGCGATGACGGCATCCCGGTGGCCCTGCCGATCGGCATCGGGGTGGCCGTCGTCGTGCTCGGCGCGGGCGCGTGGTGGTTCAGGAGCCGTCGCGGCGGGGCTTCCTGAGCGGCGGATCTGCGCGGCATCCGGATGAGGTGAACCGCCGGAGGGCCGGGAACTGCCCGCCCTCCGCGCCCGACTCCTGAAGCGGTACGTGCGTCAGGAGGCCGTTGATGAGAATCCCCCCACTTGTGCCGCCCGCCCTCTGCGGGTTTCTGCTGCTGCTCGCCCTGCTCTTCACGGTGTCGTACGCCGTCGGGTCCGCCGCCGGCCCCGTCGCACCCGGCATGCACCGCTCCGGAACGAGCGGTGACGGAGGCGGCATGGACACAGGGGACATGGGCGACATGGACATGCGGCACGGGAGCGGCCACTGATGGCCATCGAACCGGCACCCCCGATGACCACCACCGACCTGACCGTCGGCGGGATGACCTGCGCGGCCTGTGTACGAAGGGTGGAGAAGAAGCTCGCCAAGCTGGAGGGCGTGACCGCGACGGTCAATCTGGCCACCGGGCGCGCCCGGGTCAGCCATCCGCCGGACGTCCGCGCCGAGGACCTGGTCGCGACGGTCGAACAGGCCGGATACACGGCGGCGTTGCCCGAGCCGCCGCAGCGGCGAGAACGTCAGGAACGCGAACGACGCGGCGAAGGGGACTCCGAGGACGCCCGGCAGGATCGTGTCCGGCTGCTGGTCACCGCGCTGCTCGCCGTGCCGGTGCTCGTGCTGTCGATGGTGCCCGCCGGGCAGTTCCGCAACTGGCAGTGGCTGTGCTTCGTGCTGGCCGCGCCGGTCGCCGTGTGGAGTGCCTGGCCCTTCCATGTGCGGGCGCTGCGCGGCCTGCGGCACTCGACGGCGACCATGGACACGCTGGTCTCCCTGGGCGTGGTGGCGTCCTTCGCCTGGTCGGCGTACGCCCTGTTCCTCGGCGGGGCGGGCGCGCCCGGGATGCGGATGCCGTTCAGCCTGCTGACCTCGGCCTCGGACGGCGGCGCGCACGTGTACCTCGAAGCGGCCGTCGGTGTCCCGCTGTTCGTGCTGGCCGGCCGCTTCCTGGAGGCGCGGGCGCGGCACGGCACCGGTGCGGCACTGCGCTCACTCGCCCGGCTGGCCGCGAAGGACGTGTCCGTACGGGAGGACGGCGGCACCGAACGCCGTATCCCCATCGAGGAGTTGGTGGTCGGGCAGGCCTTCGTCGTCAGGCCCGGCGAGCGGGTCGCCACCGACGGCGCGGTCGTGGAGGGCAACTCCGCCCTGGACCTGTCGCTCGTCACCGGCGAGAGCGAACCGGTCGAGGTGGGCCCCGGCTCGGCGGTCGTGGGCGGTGCGGTCAACGTGGGCGGGCTCCTGCTCGTACGGGCAGTGGCCGTGGGCGCGGACACGCAGCTCGCGCGCATCACGAGGCTGGTGACGGAGGCTCAGGCCGGAAAGGCGCGGGCGCAGCGGCTGGCCGATGCCGTGGCCGGGGTGTTCGTGCCGGTGGTGCTGGCGCTGGCCGTCACGGTGCTCGGGTTCTGGCTCGGGGCCGGGGCGGATCCGCAGGCGGCGGTCACCGCGTGCGTGGCGGTCCTGGTCGTGGCCTGCCCTTGCGCGCTGGGCCTGGCGACCCCGACCGCGCTGATGGCCGCCACCGGACGCGGCGCCCAGCTCGGCGTCCTGGTCCGGGGCCCGCAGGCTCTGGAAGGGCTCCAGCACATCGACACCGTCGTCCTCGACAAGACGGGCACCCTCACCTCCGGGCACATGGGCGTCGCCCGGGTCACGGCCGTGCCCGGCGGGCTCGGCAAGGAGGCGGTGCTGCGGCTGGCCGGGGCAGTGGAGCAGGGCTCGGAACATCCGCTGGGCCGTGCGATCGTCGCGTACGCCCGCAGAACCCTGCGGGAGCCGTTGCCCGAGGTGCGCGACTTCCGTGCGGAGGCGGGCCGGGGCGTGCGCGGCCGGGTCGAGGGCCGACTGGTCGAAGTCCTCGCGCCCGATGACGAGTTGCCCACGGCGCTCGCGGACGCGCTGCCGGTGGCGGAGGCCGCCGCGCACACGCCGGTGCTCGTCCGGGTCGACGGGGCGACGGCGGCGCTGATCGAGATCGGCGACGTCGTACGTCCGGGCAGTTACCGGGCCGTCGACCGGTTGCGGCGACTCGGCGTGCACCCGGTGCTCGCCACCGGCGACCGCGAGGCGCCGGCCCGCGCGGTCGCCTCCGCGCTCGGTATCCAGGAGGTGCACGCGCGCTGCACCCCCGAGGACAAGGCCGACCTCGTACGGGAGCTGAGGGGGCGGGGCCGCCGGGTCGCGGTCGTCGGTGACGGCGTCAACGACGCGGCCGCGCTGGCCGGAGCCGACCTCGGCATCGCCATGGGCACGGGCACGGACGTCGCCATCGGGGCCGCCGACGTGACGCTGGTGCGCGGTGACATCGAGGCGCTAGCGGACGCCGTACGGCTCGCCCGGCGCACCCTCGGCACGATCCGCGCCAACCTGCTGTGGGCCTTCGGCTACAACGCGGTGACCGTGCCGCTCGCGATGGTCGGCCTGCTCAACCCGATGGTCGCCGCCGTGGCCATGTCGGTGAGCTCGCTGCTGGTGGTGGGCAACAGCCTGCGGCTGCGGGCGTGGCAGCCGGGGCCCGCTCGCGGCCATCAGCGGGTGGCGGGCCAGGGCCAAGGCCCCAAGCGCGTCGGCGCCGGGGAGCGTAACCGATGACCAGACCCACGACCGAGCGCTCGGCGGACCCCCGAACCTGGCGCCCGACCCGCCGCCGCATCACCGACGGCCTGCTCGCCGCGCTCGCCCCGATCGCCGCGTGCGGCGTCGCCCTGGGCGGCCTGACCACGTGGGTGAATTCCGGCAGCGCGGGCAGCCCGGCGCGGATCGCGGTCACCGACGGGCGGGTCTTCCTGCCGTACGGCGACGTCCGGGACACCGCCGCGTTCTTCCGGATCACCAACACCGGGGGCGCGGACGACCGGCTCCTGAGAGTGACGTCGTCCGCTGTCGGCGGTGAGACGGCGCTCAGCAGGCATCGCATGACCGGCGGACACATGGCGTACGCGCAGACCGTCGACTCGGCCCGTGTCCCGGCCGGCGGCGGCCTCGCCATGTCCCCGTTCGGGGTGGACGTGACGTTGCGGGCGAAGGCGGGTTGGCGGCCGGGGGACCTCGTGCCGTTCACGCTGCACTTCGAGCATGGCGGGCGGGTCGAGGCGTCCGCGGTGGTGATCCGTCCGGGCGAGGACCCGGAGGACCCGGAGGATTCGAAGGTCCCGTGAGGTCTGCCCCTCACCGCTAAGAGTCGGTCAGGACGCGTGCCCGGTTCCCTCCTGACGGTGTGTCCTGTATCACTCTTCTAGGCTTGAGTTCGGGACGGGTGTGTTGTGCGTACCCACCCGTGACGAGCGGGCCCAGGATGCGAGGATGAGGGCCGTCATGACTGCTGGGTGGTGTGTGCGCACGATACGGGCTGCGGTGTTCGCGGCCGTCTGTGTGCTGCTCGCCGCCCTCGGTCACGTACTGATGTCGGGCGCGACGGTCCCGTGGTGGACCTTGGCGGCCGGTGTCCTGCTCACGGGCGGTGCGGGCTGGTGCCTGGCCGGCCGGGAGCGCGGGCTTGTGCTGGTCGTGACCGTTGTGGTGGCCGCCCAGGGCGGACTGCACGCGGCCTTCGAGTACGCGCAGTCCGCCACCGCCACCGCTGCCGGCCACGACATGGGCGCCGTGTCACCGCACACTGGCTCCATGGATGCCATGGGCGCCATGGAGATGGGGCACATGGGCGCGGACCACATGTCCATGGGCCACACATCCATGGGCCACGACATGGCCGGTACGTCCTCCCTCGGCATGCTCGCCGCCCACACCCTCGCCGCGCTGCTGTGCGGCCTGTGGCTGGGCCACGGTGAGCGGGCCGCGTTCCGCATCCTGCGTGCCGTCGCCGGGTGGCTGGCCGCCCCGCTGCGGCTGTCGCTCGCCCTGCCCGCGCCGCCGCACCGCCCGCGTCTCCGTCCACGGCGCGGCCGTTCCGACCGGGCGCCGCGGCTGCTTCCGCTCGTCCACACGATCACCTCTCGGGGACCCCCGGCGGGGATCGCTGTCTTCTGAGACAGCCGGTTCCCCGAGGCCGTGCGGACACGGACGTCGAGTCGTCGACGCCGACCGCGCCTCGGGCCTCGGCCGTACCCGTCGTACGGCCGTTCCCCGCAACTCCGGACTCCTCCGGTACGGCGTGCCCGTACGTCTCACGTGCCGCGGTGCCCGGCGGTGAAGCCGTCGTGCCCGCCGCCGCGCCCTTCGCCGTACCGGAGTCCGGTCTACCCGAGAAGGACTCAGGTGATCACTCCTGCCCTGCCCTCCTCACGCGGCACCCGCGTGAGAAGCACGATGGCGGACAACCCCTCCAAGACGGCCTCGTGGGACGAGGCGACGACCGCCTGGGCGCTCGCCGCCCGCGGCGGTGACCCGGACGCGGCCGACCGCTTCGTCCGCTCCCTGCACCGCGACGTCGTGCGGTACGTGGCCCATCTGTCCGCCGATCCGCAGGCCGCCGACGATCTGGCGCAGGACACGTTCCTGCGGGCGCTCGGCAGCCTGCACCGGTTCGAGGGCCGTTCGTCGGCGCGCGCCTGGCTGCTGTCCATCGCGCGCCGCGCGGTGATCGACAGCCACCGGTACGCCGCCGCCCGGCCACGCCTGTCCGACACCGACGACTGGACGCTGCTGGCGGAACGCGCCCAGCCGACCGGCCTGCCCGGCTTCGACGACGGCATCGCGCTGCTCGACCTGCTGGACGCCCTGCCCGACGAGCGCCGCGAGGCGTTCGTCCTGACCCAGTTGGCGGGCCTGCCCTACGCGGAGGCCGCCGAGATGAGCGACTGCCCCGTCGGGACGGTCCGCTCACGCGTGGCCCGCGCCCGGGCGACCCTCGTCGAGCTGCTGACCGAGGCCGAGGCCGAGTCCGAGGTGGACGCGGTGACCGTGGCCGAACCGGCTGCCGTGGCGGCCTGACCGGGAGACCCGGTGTCACTTCCCCCGGTTCCCCCGGCCGGGAACTGACACCGGGCTCGCCCCGACTACTGGATCGGGCGGCGGAGTTCCGCCCGTGCATCCAGCGAATTCGGGGAGTTTCGATGCGTTCTCGTGTGGGGCGGGCTACGACCGCCGCGGTGCTCGGCGGCCTGCTGGCGGCGGGCTGCGGCAGCGGGGGCGGCGACCCGGCGGGTCCCGTGACCGGCAAGGGCGGCGGCTCCGCGGGTTACCCGGTCACCGTCACCGACTGCGCGGGCGCCAGGACCACCTTCACCGACGCCCCGAAGAACATCGTCACCAGCAACGCCTCCAGCCTCGAACTGCTGCTCCGGCTGGGCGCCGGGGACAAGGTGATCGGCACCGGCTTCCCCCCCGGCAAGGGCACCCTGCCCGGCGAACTCGACGCGCGGGCCCAGCGGGTGAAGGTGCTCAGCGACACCGTCATCCCCAAGGAGAAGCTGCTCGGTTCCGGCGCCGACCTCTACATCGACACCTTCGCCTCGATGAACATGGGCGGCTCAATGGGGGACGCCCCGACCGAGGAGGAGTTCGAGGCGGCCGGCATCAAGCACACCTTCCTGAAGTCGACGGCCTGCGCCGCGATGAGCAAGCACCCGGTCACCGACCTCGCCGCCGTCCAGGACGACATCACCTCGCTCGGCGCGGTAACCGGGACCAGCGCGAAGGCGAAGGAACTCGTCGACGGGATGAAGACGAAGGTCGACGCCGTCCGGAAGGCGGTGGGCGGCACGCCCGAGGACGAGCGGCCCACATACTTCTTCTTCGACTACGACGCCGGCACCAAGCAGCCCCTGGCCGTCTGCAACCGCCAGGTCGCCAACGCGGTCATCACCCTCGCCGGGGCCCGCAACGTCTTCTCCGACTGCGACGGCGACCACAAGCAGGTCGGCTGGGAGGACGTGATCGCGAAGGACCCCGACTGGATCCAGCTCGGTGTGCGCGACCGGGGCAGCCAGGCCGAGAACGACAAGGCGTTCGACGAGGCCCAGAAGTGGCTGGAGTCCAACCCCGCCACCAAGGGCCTGAAGGCCGTCCAGGAGGGCCACTTCCTGCGCATCGGATCCGAGCGGACCACCATCGCCGGTGTCACCAACGCCGACACGGTCGAGGAGATCGCGAAGACCCTGTACCCCGGCAAGGTCGGCTGACCGGTGACCTCCCTGCTGTTGCGGCGCGAGGCGGCTCCCGAGCGCCGTACGCTGCCCGCCGGGCCGCTGGCGTCGGTACTGGGCGTTGTGCTCCTTGCCGCGCTGACGGCCGCCGTGGCCTGGGGCTCGACGTCCGTCCCCGCCGGCGAGGTGTGGAGCGTGGTGTGGCGGCGGCTGTCCGGCGAAGCGCCGCGTCCCGGCACGAACGACCTGATCGTGTGGCAACTGCGGGTACCGCGCGCCCTGTTGGCCGCACTCGTCGGCGCCGGACTCGGTCTCGTCGGCGCGGCCGTGCAGGCGCTGGTGCGCAACCCGCTGGCCGACCCCTACCTCCTGGGCATCTCCAACGGCGCCTCCCTGGGCGCGGTCGCCGCGATCGTGCTCGGCCTCGGGGCCGGTGGGACGCTGGGACTCGGGCTGTCCGGGGCGGCCTTCGCCGGTGCCCTGGCCACCTTCGCGCTCGTGTGGGCCGTTGCCCGGCGGGGCGGCGGATTCGCGCCGCTGCGGCTGGTGCTGGCCGGGGTGGCGATCGGGCAGTTCCTGTCCGGATTCACCAGCTATCTCGTGCTCCGGGCCGGCGACGAGCAGCAGACCCACAGCCTGCTGTTCTGGCTCATGGGCAGCCTCAGCGGCGCGAACTGGGACCTCCTGGCCGTACCGGCGGCCGCGGTGCCGGCCGGGTGGCTGTGCCTCCAGGCGCGCGCCCGGGGGCTGAACGCCCTGCTGATGGGCGACGAGACCGCGGCCGGACTCGGCATCGACGTCAACCGCCTGCGGCGCGAACTGTTCACGGTGACCAGCGTTCTGACCGGTGTCCTGGTCGCTGTCTCGGGCGCGATCGCCTTCGTCGCGCTGATGGTGCCTCACGTCTGCCGACTGCTCGTCGGCGGCGACCACAGGCGCCTGCTGCCGGTCTCCGCGCTGCTGGGGGCGCTGCTGCTGGTGGTCGTCGACATCGTGTGCCGTACGGCGATGGACACGCAGGAGCTGCCGGTGGGCGTGGTCACCTCGCTCATCGGGGCGCCGGCCCTGCTGTATCTGCTGGACCGGCGTCTGGGGAGCGGCAGTTGAGGATCGACATCGAGGACCTGCACGTCGCGTACGCCGGTCGTACGGTCGTCGCCGGCGCCCGTCTCATCGCCGCCGAGGGCGAGATCACCGGCCTGGTCGGGCCGAACGGCAGCGGCAAGTCCACACTCCTGCGCACCGTCTACCGGCATCTCGAGCCGACCGCCGGCCGGGTCCTTCTGTCCGGCACCGATCTGCGCCGGCTGAGCCCGGTCGAGGCGGCCCGTCATGTCGCCGCTCTCCCGCAGGAGCGGGGCGGCGACTTCGAGCTCACCGTCCGCGAGGTCGTCGCCATGGGCCGTACACCCTACAAGCGGGCCTTCGCCGGGGAGGACGCCACCGACCGGGACCTCGTCGCCCGCGCCCTCGCGGACGTCGGCATGGAGCGGCACACCGGGCGCCGCTTCACCGAACTGTCCGGCGGTGAACGCCAACGCGTCCTGCTGGCCCGCGCCTTCGCCCAGCAGCCGGACGTCCTGGTCCTGGACGAGCCCACCAACCACCTGGACATCCGCCACCAGGTCGAACTGCTCGCCCTGTTGCGCGACCGGCGCCGTACGACCCTAGTGTCGTTGCACGACCTCAACGCCGCCGCCTCCGTCTGCGACCGGCTGCATGTGCTGCACGAGGGCCACGTGGTCGCCTCGGGCCCACCCCTCGAGGTGCTGCGACCGGCCCTGCTCGCCGAGGTGTTCGGCGTGCGGGCGGCCGTGGCGGAGCATCCGCTGACCGGCGACCCGCTGATCGCCTTCGATCACCGGGCCCCGGCGGACGGTCCGAGCGGGCCGGTGGAGCCGGCCGGCGCGGGTATCCCCAAGTCGGCCCCGAGCGGTGTCTCGGAGGCTGGTCCCGGGCGGTCACGCGGGTGAGCGCCCACGATCACGAAAGGTGTGCACCATGACCGACATCCAAGGCCTGGACCCGGTGGCGACCTTCTGCGGCAACTGCGACTGCGGCTGTCCGCAACTGTTCGTCGACCCCACCGCCCCCGCCGAGCGCCGCGTGATCCTCACCGACGACTTCGGGCAACGGGTGCAGATGAGCGCCGACCAGTTCTCGTCGCTGGTCGCGGACGCCAAGTCCGGCAAGCTGGACGGCATCGCCACGGCCTGACGCCGTACAGGTCGGCACCCGGCGGGACCGGTGCCGACTCCGCTTTCACCATATTTCCGGCCACGTCCGGGAACTCGGTGCCCGGCGTCCCCGACCTCTGCAACGAAGCTGCCGAACGGCAGCCGGTCGTGAGGGGGAGGGGACGCGGGGGTGACGGACCGCCGCGGCGCCCGAGCGGACCACCGACACCGGCTCGACCTGATCCAGGAGTTCCCATGTGCGGAATCACCGGCTGGGCGTCCTTCCATCACGACGCCCGCACCCAGACCCCGGTCATCGAGGCCATGACCGCCACCCTCGCCCCGCGCGGCCCCGACGCGGGCGGCGTGTGGCTCGGTGAGCGGGCGGCGATCGGCCACCGCCGCCTCGCCGTCATCGACCTCGCGGGCGGTGCCCAGCCGATGACCGACCGGCCCGACACACCGACGCTGGTGCTCGGTCACAGCGGTGAGATCTACAACCATCACGAGCTGCGAGCCGAACTCCGGGGCCGTGGGCACCGGTTCCGCACCCGCAGCGACACCGAGGTCGTGCTGCGGGCCTACGCCGAGTGGGGCGAGGCGGTCGCCGAACACCTGGACGGGATGTTCGCGTTCGCCGTCTGGGACGAGCGTGCCGAACGGCTGCTCCTCGTGCGCGACCGGCTCGGCGTCAAACCGCTGTTCTGGGCGGCCGTCGACGGAGGCGTCGCCTTCGCCTCCGAGCCCAAGGCGCTCTTCCGGCACCCGGAGATACGGCCCCGGGTGGACGCGGACGGGCTCCGGGAGGCGTACAGCCTGCTGTTCAACACCGGGCCGACGGTCTGGTCCGGTGTGCGGGAGGTCGAACCGGGCGGCCTGCTCGTCCTGGACCGGGACGGCATCCGCGAGCGCCGCTACTGGCAGCTGGAGGCCGGTGCCCACGAGGACGACCGGGACGCCACCGTGGACCGGATCGGCAGCCTGATCAGCACCGCCGCCCGCGGCCAGTTGGAGGCGGACGTGCCGCTGTGCAGCCTGCTGTCCGGCGGTATCGACTCGACCGTCCTGACCGCCCTGCTCGCCGATGAACTCCGCCTGCGCGAGGGCCCGGACGCCCGCATCCGCTCCTGCGCCGTCGACTACAGCGACCAGGCCGAGCGGTTCACCGGCGACGTCCTGCGCACCGGCCACGACACCCCGTACGCCATCGAGGCGGGCGCGTTCATCGGCACCGACCACAGCACGGTCGTACTGGACCCGCGTACGCTGCTCGACCCGGAGCACCGCAGGGCCGTCGTCGTGGCCCGTGACTCGCCGATCGGCGTCGGCGACATGGACACCTCGCTGTATCTGCTGTTCGGGGAGATACGGCGGCACTCAACCGTCGCCCTGTCCGGCGAGGCCGCCGACGAGGTCTTCGGCGGCTACCCCTGGTTCCACGACCGCAGGGCGCTCGCCGCCGACACCTTCCCCTGGCTGCTGGTCACCGGCGACGAGGCCGCCATGCCGCTCAACCCCGAACTCGACCTGCGCATCGGCGAGTTCCGCGACGACACCTACCGCGACGCCCTGGCCGCCGTACCCCACCTCGACGGCGAGACGCCCACCGAGCACCGGCAACGCGAGCTGCAGCACCTGTCGCTGACCCGCTGGCTGCGCCAACTCCTCCACCGCAAGGACCGGTTGAGCATGGCGCGGGGGCTGGAGGTCCGCGTCCCCTACTGCGACCACCGGCTCGTCCAGTACGCCTTCGACACGCCCTGGGCGCTGAAGAGCTTCGACGGCCGGGAGAAGAGTCTGCTGCGCGCCGCCGGAACGGGGCTGGCGCCCGCATCGGTCCTGCACCGGTCCAAGAACCACTACCCGGCCACCCACCATCCCGACTACAACCGCGGCCTGCAGGAGCTGGCCCGGGACGCCCTCGCCGTCGAGCAGGTCCGGGCGCTGGCCGACGAGACCCGCCTGAAGCCCTGCCTCGACACGCCGCCCGAGCGCCTGGAGTGGGGCCACCGTCTCCGCCTCGAACGCGTCGTCGACCTCGCCCTGTGGCTGGACCACAACAAGCCCCAACTCGCCCTCTGAGGAGCCTCGTTCATGACCATCCAGGAACCCGGGACGGCCGCCGAGGCCCTGCCGGAGCCCGTACCGCTGATGGGCTGCCCCTACAAGGCCGACCCCTACCCGCTGTACGAGCGGATGCGGGAGGCCGGCCCGGTCCACCGCGTCCTCTTCCCCAGCGGCGTCCAGGCCTGGCTCGTCACCGGCTACACGGCCGCCCATGCCGCCCTGAACGACGACCGTCTCGGCAAGAACCACGACCGGGGCAACGACCGCTGGCGCGCCCGGGCCTCGATCATGCCCGAGCCACAGCACTCCCGGCTCCAGGTCCATCTCCTCCACCAGGACCCGCCCAGGCACACCCATATGCGGGGCCTCGTGACGGACGCCTTCACGCCGCGCCGCGTCGAGCGGCTGCGGCCCCGTTTCCAGGAACTGGCCGACTCGTCGGTCGACGCTCTTCCGGTGACCGGGCCCGCCGACCTGGTCACCGGTTTCGCCGCCCGCTTTCCCTTCCAGGTCCTCGCCGAAGTCATCGGGCTGCCGGGGGAGTTGGCCGCGCGTTTCGACCGCGACTGGGGCAAGGTCGTGCAGCCGGTCGGGCCGACGGATCCCGGGAGACCGCTGTACGAAGCCCGGCTGCACGGCCTGGAGAACTACATCGCCGAGGTCGTCGCCCACAAGCGCGAACACGCGGACGACGACCTGCTGAGCCACCTCGTCGGCGCCCGTGACCTGGGCGAACTGTCCCAGGAGGAGCTGGACTCGATGATCTTCCAGTTGCTGGTGGCGGGCCAGGAACCGGTCACGAACCAGATCACGACAGCCCTGATCGCCCTGCTGCGCCACCCCGAGCAGCTCGCCCGGCTACGCGACGACCCCGGCCTCCTGCCGCGCGCGGTCGAGGAACTCCTGCGTCATGACAGCGCCTTCGAGCTGACCACCTGGCGTTTCTTCGACCAGGACAGCGAGCTGCACGGCACCCGGATCCCGGCCGGCGACTCCGTGATCGTGTCGCTGTGCGCGGCCAACCGGGACCCGCGCCGGTTCGACAACCCCGACACGCTGGACCTGGACCGCTCGCCCAATCCGCACCTGGCTTTCGGCCACGGCATCCACTTCTGCCCCGGCGCCGCCCTCGCCCGTGCCGAACTGCAGATCGCGCTGGGCACCCTGCTCGCGCGCCTGCCCGGCCTGCACCTCGCCATCAGGGACGAGGACATCGAGTGGATCCCGGCAGTCCTGGGCCGCGGCACGAACCGGCTGCCCGTCGGCTACGACCGACGGCTCTGAGGCCGGGTGCCGGCTGATCCCCGTCCCGGATCCCGGCTGATCCCACCACCTGACCGACCGCGCCCGGCGCGCCGAGGCGCCATGCCGCCGTGCCCGCACGCCCCGGAGAAACGACATGCCGCTGACGACCGCACCGGACACCCGCCCCAAGACCACCGCTGTGCGGATCCTGAACCTCCTCCTGCCACACCACCGCACCACCGACAAGCCCCGCGCCACGGCCGAGGCGTTCCCCCATCAGCTACGCCGGATCACCGACTTCGTCCGCGAGGGCGCCCCCGTCCTCTTCACCCTGCCCGGCTTCCCCTGCAAGTCGCCCAACCCGGCCAAGACCCTGGGCCACCTCCCCGACATGGGCGAGCGCCTCTCCCTCACCTTCCTGGACAGGCTGTGCACGGAGATCGAGCGCATCCACCCGCCCGGCGCGCGCGTCGTCATCTGTTCCGACGGCCATGTCTTCGGTGACCTGATCCGCGTGCCCGACCACCACATAGATGCCTACTCGGACGAACTGCGCGTGCTCATAAGGCAGTCGGAGCTGCCCCACCTCTCGGTCTTCGACCTGCGCGACGTCCTCGGCGACCTCCCCCACGACACCAAACGCGCCCATGTCCACGACCGCTACGCCCCCACCCTGGACGGCCTGCGCGCCGAGGTCCGCACCCACGCCCCCACCCTCGCGCTGTACCGGGGCATCACCCGCTTCCTCGTCGAGGACACCGCCGGCTTCCGCGGCACCCGCTCCGCCCTCCAACGCGAGTGCCGCGGACGGGCGTACGGCGTCATCCAGCGCAGTCGCGCCTGGGGCGCCCTGATCGCCGAACACCACCCGCACGCCGTACGCCTGTCGATCCACCCCCAGCCGGCCGGCGCCGCCAAGTTCGGCATCCGGCTCCTCGACGCCCCCGACGCCTGGACCACCCCCTGGCACTCCGCCGCCCTGCACGAGCCGGACGGCACCTGGAGCCTCGTGCCCCGCGCCAGAGCCCAACACCTCGGCCGCCTGGTCCACCGCGACGGCAGGCCGAGCCACTTCGAGCGGGCACGCGACACCGGCGGTCAGCGCTTCCCGGCCACCGTCCGCAGGTAGGTGCCCAGCCGGGCGACGGCCGACGGGTTGCGCGGGCTCTCGACCAGGTCGACGTAGTCGAGGACGAAGATCCGCTGGTGCTCGACGGCGGACACCTTCCGCAGCGGCGCGTAGGAGAGCAGGAACTTCTTCTTCCGCTCGGCGCTCACATCGCCGTAGTCGCAGATCACGATGACGTCGGGGTCGCGCTGTACGACGCTCTCCCAGCCCACGGTGGTCCAGGAGTCCTCTACGTCGTGCATGACGTTGATCCCGCCGGCCTCGCTGATGATCTGCTCGGGGGCGGCGTAACGGCCGGAGGTGAACGGCTGGTCCTGGCCGCTGTCGTACAGGAACACCGTGGGCCGGTCGGAGCCCGTGGGGGCCTTCGCCCGGACCTCGGCGACCTGCTTCTTGAAGTCGGCGATCAGCGTGGCGGCCCGCTGCTCCACGCGGAACAGCTTCCCGAGGTTGGTGAGGTCGGCGTACAGGGCGTCCAGGGGCGGCATGATGCCGCGCGAGGTCTCCGTACGGCCGTTGCGGCAGGACTCGGTGAGGGTGTACGAGGGGACGCCCAGCTTCTTCAGGGCGTCGGGGGTGAAGCCGCCGTCCTCGCGGAAGCCGTAGTTCCAGCCGGCGAAGACGAGGTCGGCGCGGGCGTCGAGGACGTTCTCCTTGGTGAGCTGGTCCTTGGACAGCCACGTGACCTGGTCGTAGCCGTCCTTCCACGGCACGTTGGTCAGATCGCCCTTGTCGTCAGGCATGGCGAACCCGGCCATGCGGTCCTCGAGGCCGAGGGCGAACATCAGCTCGGTGATGCCGACGTCGTTGGTGACCACACGCTCGGGGACCTTGTCGTACGTCACCTCGCGGCCGCAGTTGGTGAGGGTGACTGCCGAGGACTTGGTGTCCGCCGGCTTCTCGACCGTGGCGCCGCAGCCGGTCGCGGTGACCGTCGCGGCGAGGCAGAGGGCGGTGGCTAGGAGCTTGCGCATGTGGGTCCTTGGGGCAGGAGGTCGAACAGGAGCTGGACCGCGCCGGTCTGCGGGTGCCGTACCGGATGGGCACGGACCCCGAACACCTCGGCGAGCAGGTCGGGTTGAAGCACGTCGTGCGGTGCGCCCGAGGCCACGACCCGGCCCTGGGCGATGACGTAAAGGACGTCGCAGTGCGCGGCGGCCAGGTTGAGGTCGTGCAGGGCGGCCAGCACGGTCACGCCGCTGGTGCGCACCAGGGACAGCACATCCAACTGGTGGGCGATGTCGAGGTGGTTGGTGGGCTCGTCCAGGACGAGCACCCGCGGTTGCTGGGCGAGCGCGCGGGCGATCAGCACGCGCTGCTTCTCGCCGCCGGACAGGGCGAGGAACCCGCGGCCGGCGAGGTGGGAGACGCCGGTGCGGTCCATGGCCGCGGCGCAGATCTCCCGGTCGGAGGCGGCCGTACGGCCTTGGTGGGGCAGCCGCCCCATGGCCACGACCTCGGCGACCGTGAAGTCGAACTCGGCCGACGACTCCTGCGGCAGCGCGGCCAGCACCCGGGCGGCCGCCCGGGAAGCCATGGTGTGCACGTCGTCCCCGTCCAGCCGCACCACGCCACCGGACGGACGCAGCGCCCGGTACACACAGCGCAGCAGCGTCGACTTGCCGCTGCCGTTCGGGCCGACGAGCCCGACGAACGTCCCACTGTCCACGCCGAGCCGGATGTCGTCGACGAGCCGTGTCCCGGCGGCGTCGACCGTGACGCCCTCAATGTCCAGCCGCATGGTCACCGCCCTCCGAAGGCGTAGCCGCCGCGCCGCATCAGCAGCAGGAACGCCGGCACCCCGACGACGGCCGTGATCACCCCGACCGGCAGCTCCGCGGGGGCCAGGAGGAGCCGCGACAGCAGGTCGGCCCACACCAGCAGCACCGCCCCGGCGAGCGGCGCCACGGCCAGCACCCGCCGATGATCGGCGCCGACCAGCATCCGCACGACATGCGGCACCATCAGCCCGACGAACCCGATGGCCCCGCTGACCGCGACCACGGTCCCGGTCATCGCGGCGGTGACGAGGAACAACTCCCGCCGCAGCCGCGCCGGTCGGACGCCGAGCGCGGCGGACGTCTCGTCGCCCAGGGCAAGGGCGTTCAGCGCCTCCGCCCGCCACCGCAGCCACGCCCACCCCGCCGCCACGGTCACCGCGGCGAGCGGCACCTGGGCCCAGGTCGCACCGCCCAGGCTGCCCAGCAGCCACATCATCGCGGACCGGGCGGCCTCACCCCGGGCGGCGCCGAACACCATGACGGTGGTGACGGCCTCGAAGCCGTACGCCAGTGCCGTCCCGGTGAGGATCAGCCGCAGCGGGGTGAGACCGTGCGGCGAGCGGGCCACGGCGTACACCAGCGTCATCGCCACGAGCGCCGAGCCGAAGGCGGACAGGGACAGGGCCCAGACCCCCAGCCCCGCGAACGCCCCCAGCAGGATCACGGCGTTGGCGCCCACCGCGGCGCCCGAGGAGATGCCCAGCACGAACGGATCGGCGAGCGCGTTGCGCACCATCGCCTGCACAGCGACCCCGACGGCCGCGAGCCCGGCTCCGACGACCGCGCCGAGCACGACGCGCGGCAGCCGGATCTCCCAGACGATGGTGTACGCGGCGACGTCCCGGACGTCGATGGCCCCGCCGGTCACCCCTGCCCACAGCAGCCGGAAGACATCGCCCCACCCGATGCCGGCGGCGCCGAGCCCGACCCCGCACACGAGCGAGACGAGCAGAACCAGCCCCAGTCCCAGGGCGAGAGGCACAACGGAGACGTGTGACGGACCCGGTCTCGGGGTCGACGTCGGTGTCCGGGTCGGACTTCGGTGCACGGGCGGGACGGTCCTTCGCCTCGGGCCGCCTGTGAACAGAGAGCAGGAGACAGCCCGTACGACCGTGCAGGCCGCGCGGTCCCCTCTCGCAGTCCACGGCGAGCAGTCAACGGGTCGCGCCAACCACGGGCAATCGGGCTCGCGCGACGGACGACCAGGTCCCCACGCACACCGTTGCGGGTCAGCGCCGGACTCTCACCGGACTTCCCCCGCGGGAGGCCCGGGGAGCGTAACAGAGGGAGACCGGACCGTTGTCAGTGCCCTACCAGGACCTGGTCGAGTTCTTCGGCGAGGCGGCCGATCGCGGCCTAGGGGCGTTCATGACCTTCAGCTTCCAGGGCCGAGGTGCGGCCGTCCAGGGACGGGTGAAGACTGGGACACGGCGGGCCGCTGCGCCCTGCCGACATCGACACGAGGTGCGAACGGATCCGCGGACCGCGCCCCCGCGGCCAGCCCGGACGCCGGCGCCGTCATCCGTGCGCGGTTCACCGTCTTCACACAGAGGGGTCCGGCCATGGGAGGCATCAACGCAACGGCACTGGACGGCTTGCGGGAGGGACTGCGGGGGCCTGTCATCACTCCTCGGGACCCGGGCTACGACGAGGCCCGCAGCATCTACAACGCCATGATCGACCGGCGGCCGGCCGCCTTCGCGAGTTGCGTGGACGTGGCGGACGTGCGGACCGTGATCTCCTTCGCCAGGGACACCGGAGCGGAGCTAGCCGTGCGCGGTGGCGGCCACAGCGGACCGGGTCTGTGTCTGGTCGACGACGCGCTCGTCCTCGACCTGTCGACGATGCGCGGGGTGGGCGTGGACCCGGGCGCGATGACCGCACAGGTGGCCGGCGGCGCGCAGTTGGGCGACCTGGACCACGCGGCCCACACGTTCGGCCTGGGTGTGCCGACCGGCATCATCTCGATGACCGGCGTGGGCGGCCTGACCCTCGGCGGCGGCCACGGTCATCTCACCCGCAAGTACGGCCTGACCGTCGACAGCCTGCTGTCCGCCGACGTCGTCCTCGCCGACGGCACCTTCGTCACCGCGTCCGAGGAGGAGCACCCCGAGCTGTTCTGGGCGCTGCGGGGCGGCGGCGGGAACTTCGGCGTCGTCACCTCGTTCACCTTCCGGCTGCACCCGGTGGGCACGGTCGGCGTAGCGGTGACCGTGTGGCCGGTCGACCGCACTCCGGAAGTGCTGCGCTGGTACCGGGAGTTCCTGCCCGCCGCGCCGCCGGACCTCAACGGCTTCTTCACCCTGTTCACCATCCCGTCCGGACCGCCCTTCCCCGAGCCGATCCACGGGCAGAAGATGTGCGGCGTCGTCTGGTGCTACACCGGTGACCTGGAGGACGGCCGTCTGGAACAGGCGCTGACCCCGGTGAACGAACCGGCGCCGTCCGCCTTCCACTTCACCACGCCCATGCCCTACCCAGGCCTGCAGGGCATGTTCGACGAGCTGATCCCGAAGGGCTTCCAGTGGTACTGGCGCGGCGACTTCTTCGACACGATCTCGGACGCGGCGATCGAGGTGCACCACAAGTACGGTGACAACCTCCCCACCGAGCTGTCCCTGATGCACCTGTATGCCGTGGACGCGCAGGCCCACCAGGTCGGCGCCGACGACACGGCCTGGGCCTACCGGGACGCCGTGTGGTCCGGAGTGATCGCGGGCGTCGACCCGGACCCCGCCAACGCCGGGCTGATCCGGCAGTGGGCCGTCGACTACTGGAGCGACCTGCATCCGCACTCCATGGGCGGCCCCTACATCAACTTCATGGGCGAAGGGGAGAGCCCGGACCGCGTGCGCGCCACCTACCGCGGCCACTACGATCGGCTGGCCGCGACGAAGCACACCTACGACCCGGACAACTTCTTCCACGCCAACCAGAACATCCCGCCTACGGCAGGCTGACCTCGGCCGCCCCCGTCGTTCACCGCCAAGGCCCCTGGGGTAGGGTCGCGGACGTGGTCGGCTACTGACGGGTAGTGCACCGGTGCGGGGAGTGTCGGAGGATCAGCGGGCAGATGGAGTCCGAGGTCGGTGGGAGCGGATCCGTGGGCGTCGACGGCGCCAGGCTGGAGGAGTTGGCTCCCCAGCCGTTGCTGACCCGCGACTACGAGACGCGTCCCTCGCTCGTGTACGAGCGGCTGAGGCAGCAGCACGGACCCGTCGCCCCGGTCGACCTGCTGGGCGTGCCGGCCTGGCTGGTGCTCGGCTACCGCGAGGCGCTGCAGGTACTCCAGGACGACGACGGCTGGCCGAAGGGGCTGGAGAACTGGCGGGCCCGCTCGGCAGGTGAAGTGCCCGCCGACTGGCCGCTCGGGCCGTCCCTGGAGGTCAACCACGTACTGATCCAGGGCGGTCCCGCACACCAACCGCTCCGGACGGCGTGGGACGCGGCGCTCAAGCCGTTCCAGGACCCATCGCATCCCCAGGCGAAACGGCTGAAGGCCGCCGTCACCGCCTACGCCGACGAACTGATCACCCTCCTCGGGCAGGGCGGCGGCACGGGCGTGGCGGACCTGTCCGCACAGTTCTCCCGCCCGCTTCCGCTGATGGTGGCCAGTCATCTGCTCGGCTTCCCCGGCTCGCAGGGCGACGACGCGCTGATGGACATGTGGCGGGTACTGGACGCCGGACCGGACGCGGAGCCCGCCCTGGAGCGGCTGCTGGCGACGCTCGCCGAACTGGCCGCCGTGAAGCTGACGGAGCCGGGGGACGACTTCCCCTCGTCTCTGCTGGCCGCGCATCCCGGACTCTCCCTAGACGAGCTGGCCCGTGAGCTGTTCATGCTGCTCGGCATGACCTCCGACCACGTCGGCATCCTCATGTCCAACACCGTGGTCGAGGTCATCTCCGGGGACGTCGGCGTCCGCGCCAGCCTGTCCGCCGGGATGATCCGGGAGACCATGAACCGCGTCGTCATGCGCAAGCCGCCGCTGGTGAACTTCGTGCCGCGCTTCGCCGCCGAGGACACCCCGCTCGGCAACTACACGATCCGCGCGGGCGACCCGGTGTGGGTCTCCTCCGCCGCCGCGCACGCCGACCCGCTCTTCGCCGACCACGTGGCGCCGAACAGCACGATCAGCACCCGGGCCCACCTGTCCTGGGGCGCGGGCCGCCGCCAGTGCCCGGCGCGTGAGCTCGCCTCCACGGTCGCGGCGGTCGGCGTGGGCCGGCTGTTCGAGCGGTTCTCCCATCTCGACCTCGCCCTCCCCGCCGACCAACTGCTCTGGCGCTCCTCACCGTTCATGCGCGGCCTGCGCTCACTGCCCGTAAGGTACGAACTCGCCCCGGTGACGGGAAAACCCCCGGTGTCCGAGCGGTCACCCCCTGCGGCGGACGTCGGCACAGCTGATGGAGCCGGACACGGCGGCGCAGTCTGCACCGGAGGCGATCGAGCCGGTGCTGCCGGATCAGGGCACCCGGCAGCGCTCGTCCCTGTGGCGCTATCTCACCGGCCTGATCCGCACCGGTCGCTGACCAGGGGCGCCGCAACCGGCCCGGTGATCGACTGGAGGGCAGTGCGGCGGCGGCGTACGGTCGAATGGTGGCGGGAACCAGAACCGACCACCCGCCGCTGGCGCGACGCCATGAGCAATCCGGAGCCGGCCCCCGAAGCACGGACCACCCCGCAGGAGACGGAGCGGGGCGACGGCCGTGGCAGCGGTATGGCGCTACTGGTCATCGCGTCCTGTCAGCTGATGGTGGTGCTCGACATCACCATCGTGAACATCGCCCTCCCGGACATCCAGCGTTCGCTCGACTTCTCCACGACGAGCCTGTCCTGGGTGATCAACGCCTACACGCTCACCTTCGGCGGCCTGCTGCTGCTCGGCGGCAGAATGGGCGACATCCTCGGCAGACGGCGCGTCTTCATCTTCGGTGTACTGCTCTTCGTCCTCGCCTCGCTGCTCGGCGGCATGGCCCAGAACTCGTGGCAACTCCTCGCCGCACGCGCCCTCCAGGGTGTCGGCGGTGCCATCGCGTCCCCGACCTCCCTCGCTCTCATCAGTACGACCTTCCGTGAAGGGCCCGAACGCAACCGGGCGTTCGGCGTCTTCGCCGCGGTATCGGCGGGCGGCGGCGCGATCGGACTGCTGGCGGGCGGCATCCTCGTCGAGTGGCTCAACTGGCGCTGGGTGCTGTTCGTCAACGTGCCCATCGGGCTGCTCATCGCGCTCGCCACGCCGCGCTGGATCCCGGAGTCCGAGCGCCATCCCGGGCACTTCGACATAGCGGGCGCGCTGACCTCCACCATCGGCATGGTGCTGCTGGTGTACGGGTTCATCCGGGCCGCGCAGGACGGCTGGCGGGAGGGGCTCACACTGGCCGCGTTCGGCGGGGCCGTGGTGTTCCTGCTGCTGTTCATCCTGATCGAGCGGCGCTCCCGGCAGCCGATCACGCCCCTGCACATGTTCGCGGACCGCAACCGCGCGGGCACCTACGGCATGATGCTGAGCCTGGCCGCCGCGATCTTCGGCATGTTCTTCTTCCTCACCCTCTTCGTGCAGAACGTGCTGGACTTCAGCCCGATCCAGGCCGGGCTGGCCTTCCTCCCGGTGAGCGCCGTCATCGCGGTGGGTGCCGGTCTCGCCTCCCAACTCCTGCCGAGATACGGGCCGAAGCCCTTCATGGTGACGGGCGCGATCCTGGCCGCCGCGGGCCTTGCGTGGCTGACCCTGACCGATGTCCACTCCACCTACGCGGGCAGCATTCTCGGCCCCATCCTCGTCTTCAGCCTCGGCATGGGCATGGAGTTCGTGTCCCTGACGCTGATGGCACTGTCCAATGTGCGGATCCACGAGACGGGTGCCGCCTCCGGACTCCTCAACGCCACCCAGCAGGTCGGCGGCTCCCTCGGACTGTCCATCCTGGTCACGATGTTCGGAACGGCCAGCAACAACGAGGCCGACAAACAGATCCCCGCCTTCCTGGCCCAGGCGACCCCCGTGGAGCGGCTGCGCTTCGAACGCACGGGCCAACTGCCGGCGCACTACGCCGACGAGGTCCTCACGGCGGGAGTCTCCGCCGCCTTCATCATGGCCGCGATCTTCACCGCGATCGCCGCGGTGATCGCCCTCCTCGTCATCCAGGTCCGCCCCTCCGACCTGGAACGGCTCCAGGGCGGAGGAATGCCGACGCCCTGACTGGATGCCTGTCGTTGGCACACCCGTCACCCTGCGCTCTTACTGTGCGCGCCATGAGAAGAATGACGATCATGGTCAGCGCCGCGGTGCTGACCGTCTCCCTCGCGTCCCCCGCGGTGGCCGACCGTTGCGGAGAGGACTTCGGCCGCGCCACGCTGACCGGCTTCGCGTCGCTGCCCGCCGAGACGTTCGTGCCGGGCAGCGAGCCGTCCGGCTCCGCCATCGGCGCGGGCCCCTTCAACGGGATAGCGGCGCCCTTCGCCCACCAGCCCGTGCAGGGTTTCAGCGGCGTCGTGAACCGGCGCGACGGCACCTTCGACGTGCTGTCGGACAACGGGTACGGCACCAAGGCCAACAGCGCCGACTTCGTGCTCCGCGTCCACCACATCAAGCCCGACACGCGGACCGGGAAGGTCGCGGTGCTCGGCGGATTCAACCTGAGCGACCCCGACCACCACGTGCCGTTCCCGCTCACGCGGGCCGACCGGGTGCTCACCGGCGCCGACTTCGACGTCGAGTCGATCCAGCGGATGCCGGACGGGACGTACTGGATCGGTGACGAGTTCGGCCCCTGGCTGCTGCACTTCTCCGCCAAGGGCCGCCTCCTGGAGGCGCCCATCGCGCTCGACGGGGTGAGGGCGCCGGAGAACCCGTACCTGAACGGTGCGCAGCCGAACATCGGCAGCAGCAAGGGCTTCGAGGGCCTGGTCCGCTCCGTGGACGGCCGTCACCTCTACCCGCTCCTCGAGGGCACGGTGACCGGAGACACGCCCGGCGACCTGCGGTTCAGCGAGTTCGACCTGTTCGAGCGCGCCTACACCGGGAAGCGCTTCGTCTACCGACTGGAGTCGACCTCGAACGCCATCGGCGACGCCATCGCCGTCGACCGGCACCGGTTCCTGGTCATCGAGCGCGACGGCGGACAGGGCGACACGGCGAAGTTCAAGCGCGTCTACCTCGCCGACACCCGGGACCGCGACGGCGACGGACTGATGGACAAGACCCTGGTCGCCGACCTGCTGGACATCGCCAACCCCAAGGGGCTCGGCGGCTTCGGGGAGACTTTCCGCTTCCCGTTCCAGACCATCGAGGACGTGAACCTCGTCGACGACCGGACGCTGGCGGTCCTGAACGACAACAACTTCCCCTTCTCGTCCGGCCGTACGGCGGGCAAGGCGGACGACAACGAGTTCATCACCATCCGGCTCTCGGCCCCGCTGCACGCGGACAAGCGCGCGTTCCGCTGACGGTGCCGCGTGCCTGGACCGGTCGACACAGGCGATCGGTCCAGCCACGCGGACTTGCCATGCTCACGCGAGAACGGAGGTCCATGATCGGCCCGCCGCGCGAGCTGCGGTCAGGCTCCTGGACGAGACAGTAATGAAACGGTTCAACATCGAGGATTGCTGTGACAGTTCAGGGAATGGGGTGAATGGTGTGACGACCTTCACTCCGATGTGGCGGAAAGTGATGAATTCCTTACGGAAGAAGCGCGTAAGTGACGGTAATTCACACGCACTGTGCACCGGAGGTTCACCATGCGACCGTTCACTCTCAACTACGCCTCGCCCAGGGGGCTTTCCGTAGCAGTGACGCCCTATCACTTCGACCCGGCCCGCCAGCTGAACGTGCTACCCGACGGCCGGCCCGCCGTCAGTGACCCGGACCTCCTGCTCGCCGTCGGCACCACGACGTCCACCGCCGGATCCGCGACCCACTTCGACGACTGACGATCCGGCCGCGAATGACCGTACTGATCCTCACGTCCGAGGAGGACGTGACCGCCGACATGGTGGTGGCCGAACTGCACGGCATGGGCACGCCCGTGCTGCGTCTGGACCCCGCCGATCTGCCCGGCAAGGCCGTGCTGTCCGCCGACTACGCGCACGGCGACTTCGACGGCCACCTGTCGGTCAACGGGCATGTGCTCAGCATGAGCGGGCTGCGCTCCGTCTGGGTGCGCAGGCCCGGCGAACCTGCCGCGCACGCCGCACACCCCTCACCGTGGCTGACCGCCGAGACCCGGCAGGCGCTCTACGGGATGCTGCACTCGGCCAACGCACGGTGGATGAACCACCCGCGCAACGCCGACCAGGCACGCCTGAAGCCCTGGCAGTTGCGGGTCGCCCACCTCAGCGGCTTCGCCGTGCCGCCGACGGTCTTCACCACGGCACCGAGGCTGGCGCGGGAGTTCACCGAGGAGCACCGGGACGTCGTGGTGAAGTCCGCCTCGGGACCGCCGCCCGATGACCCGTCGCTGGCGTTGCCCACCACCCTCATCGGCCCCGACGCCGACTTCTCGGCCGTCGGGGCCGGGCCCGCGCTGCTCCAGCGGTACGTCCACAAGAGCGCCGACATCCGGCTGACCTGCGTCGGCACCCGGCTGTTCGCCGCGCGCAAGACCGCCGAACCGGGCCAGGTCGACGGCCGCTACGGTGACACCGGGCACACCTGGCAGCCGGTTCCCGTTCCCGACCGCATCGGCAAGTCGGTGCACGAGTACGTCACTCTGGCCGGACTGGCGTACGCGGCCTTCGACTTCGCCGAGGACGAGGACGGCATCTGGTGGTTCCTGGAGTGCAACCAGGGCGGCCAGTTCGGCTTCGTCGAGCTGGAGACCGGGCAGCCCATCGCCCAGACGGTCGCCCTGTGGCTGGCACAACGCAGGGCGGACCGCCGCGGCGGGTGAGTCCCTCGCCGGACCCGGCGAGG
The DNA here is from genome assembly GCF_000719285.1 of Streptomyces bicolor. Classification (GTDB taxonomy): domain Bacteria; phylum Actinomycetota; class Actinomycetes; order Streptomycetales; family Streptomycetaceae; genus Streptomyces; species Streptomyces bicolor. The sequence goes on from NZ_JOFS01000028.1 coordinate 36,544, forward strand.
AGGCAGCGGACGCACGGGAGGAAGACGGGGATGACCACGCGGCGGACGATCGCGCCGGAAGAGCTCGACACGCTGAACCTGGCCGATCCGCGGCTGCACGCGGAGAGCGACCTGTCCGCCGTGTGGTGCCACTTGAGGGAGTCCCGGCCGGTCCACTGGAACCCGGCGACCGACACGGCACCCGGCTTCTGGGTGGTCACCCGGCACGCCGACGTCACCGCCGTGTACCGCGACAACGCGGTCTTCACGTCCGAGGGCGGCAACGTCCTGGAGACCCTGCTCGCGGGCGGCGACTCCGCTGCCGGCCGCATGCTCGCGATCACCGACGGGGACCGGCACCGCGAGCTGCGCCGGATCCTGATGTCGGCGTTCTCACCGCGCGCTCTGGAGCCGGTCGTCGCCAGTGTGCGGCGCACCGTGGAACGACTGCTGCGCGAGGCGATCGAGAAGGGCAGCTGTGACTTCGCCGCCGACGTGGCGGCCGGGATACCCCTGGGCGCCATCTGCGATCTGCTGGGCGTGCCCGACCGGGACCGGGCCTACGTGCTCAGTCTGACCTCCTCCGCCCTGGGCTCGCACGAGGCGGACGGTACGGCGGCCGACGCGTGGATCGCCAGGAACGAGATCCTGCTCTACTTCGCCGGCCTCGCCCGCGACCGGCGCGACAGCGGCCACGCCGACGTCATCGCACTGCTCGCGGGCAGCAAGGTGAACGGGCTGCCGCTGGACGACGACGAGATCATGCTCAACTGCTACAGCCTGATCCTCGGCGGCGACGAGACGGCCCGCCTGTCCATGGTCGGCGCCGCCCTCGCCCTGCTGGAACACCCCGGCCAGTGGCAGGCCCTCAAGCGGGGCGACGCCGTCATCGACACCGCCGTCGAGGAGATCCTGCGCTGGACGACCCCCGCCCTGCACTCGGGACGCACCGCGACGGCCGACGCCGAGGTCGGCGGCCATCCGATCAAGGAGGGCGAGATCGTCACCGTCTGGAACGCCTCCGCCAACCATGACGAGCGGCTCTTCGACGCCCCCGGCGAGCTGCGCCTGGACCGCACCCCCAACAAGCACGTCACCTTCGCCTACGGCCCGCACTTCTGCCTCGGCGCCTACCTGGCCCGGGCCGAGATCGGGGCCGTACTGGCCGGCCTGCGCGCTCTCGTGGCGGAGATGGAGCAGACGGGCCCCGCGAAGCCCGTCTACTCCAACTTCCTCAGCGGCCTGAGCGCACTGCCGCTCGCGCTGCAGGCAGCCTGACACCTACGTACCGCTGCCCTACGTACCGCCGACCTGCGTACCGCTCACGCGGCCAGCTCCTTGCGGATGCGGTCCAGCATGAACGCCGAGGACTCCTTGGCCCGTTCCTCCCAGGTGAAGACGCAGGCCGTGGCGACGCCGTCGAAGTTCAGCTCGCGCAGCGTGCCGAAGAAGCGTCCCGGTCGACCTCGCCCTGACCGATGTCCAGGTGCTGGTGGATACGGGCCGCGGTGCCGGGCGGGTTGAGGATGGAGCGCAGGCCGGACGAACTCTTGTGGTTGAGGGAGTCCGCGATGTGCACGTGCTGGAGCTTGTCACCGGCGTAGCGCATCATCGCCGCGATGTCCGCCGTCGGATCCGACCCGGACAGGTGGAAGGAGTGCGGGGCGCAGTAGAGGAGCGGACGTCGATGGGCGCGCTCTAGTGGCAGGTGCTATGCGGCGGTCCGGAGGCGACCGCCGGTTGCGGTCGCCGCGACGTCGGTCGAGGGATCAGGCGGGTCGTATCACGCTGTGGATCGCCGACTCCCCGGCGTAGTGGATCGACTCCTCGCGTATGACGGCTCCCGGGCCGGGGGCGTGGATCATCATGCCGTTTCCGGAGTAGATGCCGACGTGGCCGACGTGGAAGAGGACCAGGTCGCCCGGTTCCACGTAGGTGAGGGCGATGCCGCGCCCGGCGGTCGCCTGCTCCTGCGGGGTGCGGGGGAGCGTGATGCCGGCGGCCTTCCAGGCGGCCTGGGTGAGGCCCCCGCCGTCGTAGGCGTCCGGGCCTGTAGTGCCCCAGACGCAGGGCTTGCCGATCTGGGCGCGAGCGAAGTCCAGGGCCCGCACGGCCCGGGTGTCCTGAGGTGCTGTGGCGGTGAGGGCCGAGCTCGTGTCGAAGGTCTGGCTCGGGGTGAGGACCTGGCTGGTGTCGTAGCCCGGGATCGAGGTGAGGGCCTGACTGGTGTCGTAGCGCGGGATCGGAGTGAGGGCCTGACTGGTGTCGTAGGCCTGGCTCGCGGTGAAGGACTGGCCGGTGTCGAAGGCCCCGCTCGTGACGGTGGGCTGGTTGATGGCGGTTGCCGCAGTGGTGTCGACGGGCTGAACTGCCGTGCCGGACCAGGCCGTTGAGCCCGCCGGGACCGGGGTCAGGTCGGCCGCTCCGAGGTCCTGGAGTGCCTCCCAGCGCGTGTCGGCCGAGGGCTGGATCCGGGCCGGTGCGGTGTTCCAGGTGTCGGCGGCCGACGCCTGGCCCAGCGGGGTCTCGATCGGCAGGAGTGACGTCGTCTGCCGCGCTGTGTGCGCGGACATCAGCTCGCGCGCCCGGTCGAGCTTGCGCTGGTTCCGCTCCTTGGTCGTCCGCAGGGACGAGCGCTGCTGCTGTGGGGCGGCCGTCACCTCGGCGGCGGGTTCGGCCGTCGGGGCGGGCAGGGCGAGGGCGGTCTCGGTGCTCCGAGTGCTCTGCGTGCCCTGGGTGGCCCAGCCGGTCTCCGGTGGCGTCTCCGGGGCGGCCGGCAGGGCGGCGATCGGGCCGGCGGTCAGCTCCGCCACGGGGGCCGTTCCGGGGGCCACGGCGGCCGGCAGCTCGGCGACCGGTGCGGCGGGCAGCTCGGCGACCGGTACGGCGGGCAGCTCCAGGGCGGCGCGGCCGGAGGCGTCCCGCGCGCGATCGGTGAGGCCGTCCATCGCGCGCTCCGCCGGGCGCGCGGACCGTGCACCGGTGGGGCGGTCCGGCATTCTGTCGCGCGGCAGCACGGCCGGGACCGTCGGACCCAGCTTCGAGCGGGCGACGTCGAACCACTGCCGGGCGACGCTGTCGAGCGCGGGGTCGCCGCGCCTGCTCTCCTCGTTCCGGGAGTCCCGGGCCGTGGCGGCGGGCCTGCGTCCGGTGTCCGTCGGCCGGTCGGCTCGCTTGCGTGGTCCCGTCGCCGAAGCGCGGGTGGCGTTGAAGGTGCCGGTGTCGGACTCTGCCTGGTCATACAGGGAGCTGATCCGTCGGCTGACCTCCTCGCGACTCGGGGTCTCGTCCCCTGCGGAGGGGGCGGCGTTGGCCGTCTGGGCGAGCAGGGCCACAGAGGTGAGGGCCGCCGACGCGAGTGCGGAATTGCGCATGCCGGGGAGGCTCAGAGCCCCCGGACGCGCCGTGCGTTCCGGCGCCATGGGCGACGTACTCCTTCCGTGCTCCGCCTACCGGGTCAGCGGTGGGGGTACACCCAGGCCGTCCAGGCCCTGGGGGTGGGTTCGGGCGGTCGGTTCGGAAGGTGTGCCCTACGGCCCGCTGCCCGGAGGGCAGTTGGGCCGATTCACCCCAAGTTCGGTTGGGTCCCCGGCTCCAGTGGCCCGTGAGGACGCACCGGATTGGGCGGAGGCCGCGCGTCCCGACGGGGTTCGCCGGAGGTCGTCGTGCGGCCTAGGCGTAACCTAGCCAACTTGTGTGACTCACGTGAAGATTGACGTGTGAAATGTCCGATACGTTTTTGTGACCTTCGACGCTCGATGCGCATGGACGGCCGGACTCACTTCGCGGCGCGTTGGCTCCGCCACGCCTCGTAATGATCGAGGACCGTCTGCTCGATCGGGCGGTAGGTGATACCGAGTTCGCTCACGCTCCGGCTGTTGTCCACTCGGAAGCGGATGCCGAGGTGTTTGCGGATGTAGTCCTGGGTCAGCCCGAAGGCCGGGCCCAGGACGCGTACGGGCCAGTGGGGGAGCGCGGTGCGCGGGAGGCGCGGGTCGCGGGGATACCGGGTCCGCAGGATGCGCGCCATGTCGTGGAAGGACGTCATGGTCGGGGCGGCGAGGATGTAACGGCCCTTCGCGTCCGGGTTCTCCGCGGCCGTGATGTGCGCGTCGGCCACCTCGCGCACGTCCACCGTGGTGAAGCTGAAGTCCGGGGCGCCGTAGAAGAAGTAGCCCTTGAACAGCTCCTCCAGCAGGAACAGGCTGCCGGACTCCGAGGCGGGGGTGAGGGAAGGGCCCAGGATCAGGCCCGGGTTGACCGACACCATCCGCCAGCGGCCCTGGGCGGCCTCCGCATCCCATGCCGCGCGCTCCGCGACCGTCTTGGCGTAGTGGTACGGGTTGTTCTCCACCGTGCTGGTGGTGTTGAAGTACCGCTCCGACAGCACGCCGTCGTCCATGGCCAGGACGTCGGCGTAGTCGCCGAAGATCGCGCCCACGGTGGAGGTGAGGATGAGCTTCTCCACCGTGGGCGTCCGCTCGATGGCCGCCAGCACGTTGCGGGTGCCGAGCAGGGCCGGGTCGACCATGTCCCGGCGGCCGTCCTTGATCTTCTCCGGCATGCGGAACGGCGACGCCACATGGAACACGACGCGGCACCCGCTCATCGCCTCGTTGAAGGAACCCTCCGTCAGCAAGTCCGCCTCGAACAGGGTCAGTCGGCCCGGATGCGCGTCCCGCAGCTCCCGCAGCGGCCGTGTCTTCGCCGCGCCGGCAGCGCCGCGCACGGTGGTGTGGACGTCGTAGCCGCGCTCCAGAAGCCGCTTGACCAGATGGCTGCCGACGAACCCGCTGCCACCGGTGACCAACACGGCCGTCGCCCCGTCTGCGCCCACCCTCACTCCTTCTCCCGCGCGGAAGCCGGTCGATCACGGTAGCGGCGTTCGCTGTACGCGGCCAGGATTCGATCCCGCCGAGCACCGCCTTGAGGACGGGGCACGGCCGCGTTCGCGGCGACCAAGGCGTGCGTGACGATCGTCAGTGCGTGTCGCAGGAGTGGTCGAGGTTGGGGATGGCTGCCGCGAGATGCGTCATGGCCGCGAGGCCGATGCCCAGGTGGGCGTTGGAGTGCATCGACAGGGCGATGTCGAACGCCTCGCAGACGTCGGCCAGTTCACGGGTACGGCGCAGTCCGCCCCAGTAGTGGTCGTCGGTGAGGAGCACCTGGATCGCGTCACCCCTGGAAAATCAGCCACGTTGTGTTGTGTACGACTCGGGGAGGTCGCATGGGTGTGCGGCCAGTCGAACAGCGTGAAGAACGGGGTTCCGGTGGCGGCAAGAGGGCGCGCGGGGTTCGGTGGTGATGCGTCCTGTGCGGGAACTGTGAACCACCTGGCCGGGGCGCGCAGGCGAGATGTGTGGATGCCGCGAGATGGCCTTCACCAAACCCCCTCCCGGGGTGGCCTGAAGGCGCCTTGCTCGGTCAACTTCGAACACGTGAAGGTGGGTTGAGCACTTGAGCATCAGGAGTCACAAGCGTGTGCTGCTTGAGCCGTGCGGCCGACCGCCCACGGTGATGACGGGGGAACTGGTGCGGTGTACGTGATGGCGTCGCTCGTGTGAGTGGCGTTTGCGTGCCCCGGGTCGGGAATGCCTCCTCTGCCATCTCTTGGTGCCTTTGTCCGGTACCCGAGACAGGGAGTAGGAGGGGGAATGCCGATGAGCGCGGTCAGCGCCGCCAAGCCGACGTATCCCGGCGTCTACGTAGAAGAGCTTCCCAGCAGCACCCGCACGATCTCGACCTTGACCACGTCCGTGACGGCCTTTGTGGGCCACACCCGGCGGGGTCCGCTCAACGAGCCGGTACGCGTCACCAGCTTCGCGGAGTTCGAGCGCCGCTTCGGCGGCCTGAGCGCGCAGAGCGCCGTCGGCTACGCCGTCCACCAGTTCTTCGGCAACGGCGGCACCGTCGCGGTGATCGTCCGCGTCGCCAAGGCCGGCAGCGGCAAGGCCGCCTGCGTCACCCTCAAGTCCACCGAGGGCCACAGCGAGGGCCCGGTCCTCGAGGTGCACGCCAAGGAACCCGGCGTCTGGGGCAACGGCCTGCGTGTCGCCGTCGACCACGACACGCCGTGCCCCGACGAGACCTTCAACCTCCGCGTCTACGACGCCAAGGGTGACGCCCGCGAGAGCTTCACCGGCCTGTCCATGGACCCCTCGCACGGCCGCTACGCGCAGACCGTGATCAACGCGGGCTCCAAGCTGATCCGCGTCGAGGTCGTCGGCGAGGGCCGCCCCGACCCGTCCGGCACCGTCTCCAAGCCCTTCGGCGACGAACTCCCGAACCTGGCCGTCGACCTGACGGTCAAGATCGGCGAGGTGGAGCGCGAGTTCAAGCTGTACGACCCCGACTGCGACGGCGAAGCCCCGTGCTCGGTGGCCGAGTTGGCGCTGCTCCTGGAGCGCAAGCTGCGCGCCCTGCCCGACGCGCCCGGCAGGCACGCCTTCGCGGGCGCCGAGGTCACCGCTTTCGGCCGCCGTATCCAGGTCGTCGCCGGCTCCACCGACCCCGAGGACGTCGTCCGATTCCTCGGCGAGTGCGCCAACGACCTGGGCCTGGAGGCCTCCGTCAACCCGCCGGTCTTCCCGCTGGAAGGCGGCGAGGACGGCGAGGCGCCCGGCCCGCGTGACCTCATCGGCTCCGAGGGCGACAAGACCGGCATCCAGGCGCTGCGCGGTGTCGCCGACGTCAACCTCCTCGCCCTGCCCGAGCTGGCGGCGTACGAGAAGACCGAGGACGCGCTCACCGTCATCTCGGCCGCCCAGCGGCTGTGCGCCGAGCGCCGGATCTTCCTGCTGGTCGACGCGCCGAGCACCTGGGTCAGCGTGGACACCGCACGCGCCGGGCTCGCCGCCTTCGACACCGTGCGCGGCAACCACGCGGGCCTGTACTTCCCGCACCTGCAGCTCACCGACCCGCTCACGGGCCGGCTGCGCTCCTTCCCGCCCTCCGGCGCGGTCGCCGGCGTCATCGCCCGCACCGACTCCGAGCGCGGTGTGTGGAAGGCCCCGGCCGGCACCGAGGCGCGGCTCGCGGGCGTCCACTCGCTCACCGTCAACCTGACGGACCGTGAGACCGGCCTGCTCAACCCGCTCGGTGTCAACTGCCTGCGCACCTTCCCGGTGACCGGCCCGGTCGTCTGGGGCGCGCGCACGCTGGAGGGCTCGGACGCGCTCGACAGCGAGTGGAAGTACGTGCCGGTACGGCGGCTCGCCCTCCACGTGGAGGAGAGCCTGCAGCGCGGCCTGCAGTGGGTGGTGTTCGAGCCCAACGACGAGAACCTGTGGCAGCAGATCCGCCTCGCCGCCTCCTCGTACCTGCACACGCTCTTCCGTCAGGGCGCCTTCAAGGGCGGCACCCCGCGCGAGGCGTACTTCGTCAAGTGCGACAGCGACACGACGACCGCCGAGGACATCGAGAACGGCATCGTCAACGTCCTCGTCGGCATCGCACCGGTGCGGCCGGCGGAGTTCGTGATCGTCAAGATCCAGCAGACGTCCGGGCAGTTCGCGCTCTAGGCGCGGGGAATCGTGGAGAACTGAAGGAATCCGATGGCTGAGTTCACGGTCAACGCGCATCGCTTCGACCCCTACAAGAACTTCAAGTTCCTGGTCCTGTGGGACGGTCGTACGGTCGCCGGCATCAGCAAGATCAGTCCGCTCAAGCGGACGACGGAGGTCGTCAAGCACCGGCACGGCGGCGACCCCTCGTCGCCCCGCAAGTCGCCGGGCCGCTCCGAGTTCGAGGGCATCACCCTGGAGCGCGGGGTCACCCACGACCCCGAGTTCGACCGCTGGGCCAACAAGGTCTGGCAGGTCGGCGCGGGCCTCGGCTCCGAGGTGTCCCTCGCCGACTTCCGCAAGGACATAGTGATCCAGGTCCTCAACGAGGCCGGCCAGGTCGCCGTCTCGCACAAGCTGTACCGGACCTGGCCGAGCGAGTACCAGGTCCTCGGCGAGCTGGACGCCAACGCCAACGCGGTGGCCATTCAGTCGCTGAAGCTCGAGTGCGAGGGCTGGGAGCGGGACTACGAGGTGCCCGAGCCGGAGGAGCCCTCCTTCCTCAACCCAGCTTGACCACTGGGTAATTGAGGGGGGACGACATGGCGATCACGGGGGCGGCCGAGCTGCTGGCCACCTGGGAGGCGGGCCTCGCCGAGGCACAGACGGGGCGCGCCCTGCTGCTGCACCGCACGGCCCGCCCGGACGTCGACGCCGCGAGCCTGCCGGTGCTGCCGGTGGGCGAGCGCGAGGCCGACCTGTTCACCCTGCGCCGGGCCCTGTTCGGGGAGCGGATGCAGGTGCGGCTGGCGTGCTCGGCGTGCGGGGAGGACATGGAGTTCGACCTGGACGCCGGGGAGTTCGCACGGTCGCTGGGCGTGCGGGGCGCTTCCGGGCGCGGACCGGGTGGTTCGGCGGACGGCGGTGGCTCGTCCGCCGGGCTGGTCGCCGGGTCTGTCGTACGGGTGCGGCAGGACGGCTGGGACGTCGAGTTCCGGCTGCCCGGTGTCGCCGATCTCACGGCGGCGGCCCGGGCGGCCGACCCGCGCGCCGCCCTGCTCGCCCGCTGCCTGGTCTCGGCGGCGCGCGACGGGGCGGCCGTGAGCGCCGGTGACCTGCCCGTCCCGGTCCAGCGCCGGATCGCCGAAGCCGTCGAGGCGGCCGACCCCGGGGCCGACGTGACGCTCAACATCGCCTGCCCCGAGTGCGGCGAGGCCACCCGCGCCGAGCTCGACATCGCCTCCTACCTCTGGACCGAACTGGACGCCTGGGCACGGGACCTGCTGCTCGACGTCCACCTGCTCGCCACCTCCTACGGCTGGAGCGAGCCGGAGATCCTGGCGCTCAGCCCGCTGCGGCGCCGCTACTACCTGGAGCTGTGTGCGGATGTCTGACGCTGAGGGTGCGCCGGCACCCGACTTCCTGGACCGGCTGATCGCCCGGCACGCCCCGGCCGCCGTCGGCCCTCGCCCGGGCGTGGTGCGGGTACGTCCGCGGCTGCCCGGGCCGTTCGAACGGGTGGAGGCGGTACGAGCCACGGCACCGGACCCGGACGACGGGACCGACCTGCTGTGGCCCTCCACGACGCCGTCGGACGTACGGCCGGTGGGGACGCCGCGTCCGGCGGCGCCCGCGGCCCGGCTGCACACGGAACGGGAGCGGACGGTCGTACGCACCGAACACACCCCGGCGGACCCGGCACCGCGGCCCGCCCCGAGGGCTCTGCCCGACGCGCCGCTGCTGCGCCCCGTCGCGCCCGTCGCGACCACCCCGCGACCGACGCCCGACGCGGCGCGGCGAGCGGTGGGCCGGGGGCGCTCGGAGCGGGCCGTCACCCAGAGCGCGGCGCCCATGCCCAACCCCCCGGGCAGGGACGCCGCTTCACCCGCCGCCGTGTCCACCCCCCTGCGGCCCAGTGCCGCGGACACGGCGGCGGCACGGGACGCCGTACGACAGGCCGCGGCCCGGCGCCCCGGGAAGGCGCCCGAGCAGGTGGTTCAGGTGCAGATCGGGCGGCTGGAGGTGACGGCCGGGCCGTCGCCGTCCGGTGGCAACCGGCAGCGGACGCCCGCCACGGGCCGTTCGGGGGCGACCTTGAGCCTGGCGGAGTACCTGGCGCGAGGGCGGGAGTGACATGACGCGACGAGGAACCGAGGAACCGACTTCATGAGCAACGCACTCGCCATCGCCCATGTCACCCAGGCCCTCGCCCTGCTGCTCGAGAACAACGTGGGACCGGAGTTCGGCGAGGCCGTCAAGGTCGAACCGCGCAAGCCGCCGGCGGAGCCGCCGGACCACCCCACCATCAACGTGTTCCTGTACCAGGTCACGCCCAACACGGCGATGCGCAACAACGATCTCCCGACCCGGGCCGCCGACGGCAAGCTGGTCAAGCGGCCGGCCGCCGCGCTCGACCTGCACTACCTGATCAGCGCGTACGGCGACGACACGGAACTGGTCGGGCAGCGGCTGATCGGCGCCGTCGTGCGCACCCTGCACGAGATCCCGATCCTGCCGAAGGACGTCATCGAACAGGCCGGTGAGCGCCCTTACCTGGCGGGCAGCGACCTCGCCGAGGCGGCACAGCGGGTGCGGTTCTCGCCGACGGTGATGGACATCGACGAGACGTCGAAGCTGTGGGGGATGCTCCACCAGACCCCGTACTCGCTGTCGGTGGTCTACCAGGCGTCCCTGATCTTCATCGACGGGCGCGAGACACCGGTCCCGGCGAAGCCCGTGGAACGGCCCGAGGTGCGGGTGCTGCCGTTCGGGGCGCCGGGTGCGCCGGTCCCTCCGGGGGCTGAGCCGAGGTCTGAGGAGCCGTCGACCGACGCTCCCGCGCGCGAGAGTGCGCAGAGCGAAGCCCCGGTGGGGAAGGTCAGCACGGCCGTCGTCGAGAAGAAGGCCCCGGCCGGGGCCAAGAAGCCCGCCAAGGCCGTCGCAAAGGCCCCGGCGCGCACCCGTAAGACAGCCGTCCGCACGCCTCGGTCGGCACCCGGCCCACGGAAGGCGGACGGCGGCGGCGAGAACACGGAGCAGTGACACGGGATGAGCGCGACGGGGGCAGGTGAGGACATGGGGACGAACGAGCCGGGCACGCCGGGCACTTCGGCGGCGGCGGACGGACACGACGCCGGCATGACGCTGACCGCGGAGATCCGACGTGTCCTGTCCTGCATCGACGCCCACGCGGCAGGCGCCGGACCGGCCGACGCCGCGCAGCCCGAGGCCGAGCCCGGCGCGCCGAACACCACCGGCGCCACGAGCCCCGCTCCTCTCGTCGCCCCGGGCACCGCGCCCCTCGACGCCCTCGTCAGCTGCTTCGGCCTCACCACCTTCGAACGCGACCTGATCCTCCTCACCGCCGCCGACGAACTGGACCCCACGACGGCGGCGCGCTGCGCCGCGGCCAGCGGTGATCCGCAGCGGGCGTACCCGACCTTCTCCCTCGCCCTGGCAGCCCTCGCCGAACCGCACTGGAGCGCGCTCACCCCGGTCGCACCCCTGCGCCGCTGGCGGATCGTCGAGCTGGACGACGAGTCGAGGCTGACGACTTCCCGACTACGGCTCGACGAGCGGATCCTGCACTTCCTGCTGGGCTCCCCGTACCTGGACGCCCGCCTGCACGGCCGCCTGCGCCGCACCCCGGTGCCGGAGGAGCTGCCACCGTCGTACGACCTGGCCGCGAGCCGTGCCGCCGAGGGCTGGACGACGGGGGCGAGCCCGGACGCGCCACTGCTCGTCGAGGTGACCGGCGGTGACCTGCGCAGCCGGGCCGACATCGCCGCCGCGGCGGCCGCGCGCTCCGGGCTCGGCCTGTACGCCATGGGCGCCGAGGACGTACCGACCGACCCCGCCGAACGCGACCGCCTCGCCCGGCTCTGGCAGCGCGAGGCGATCCTGCTGCCCGCCGCCCTGCTCGTCGAGGTCGGCGACCTGGACCGCGACCAGCGGGCGGCGACCGAGGCGTTCCTGGCCGGGGCGGCCGTACCGGTCGTCGTCTCGAGCGAGGACCCGCTCCGCACGGACCGGCCGCACGGCGCCCGGGTGGCCGTGCCGCGTATGGACGACGAGGAGCAGGTCGAGCTGTGGGCGCAGGCCTTCCACCCCGTCGCCGACCTCGACGACAGCGAACTCCGTTCCCTGGTCGCGCAGTTCCAGCTCCCGCCACACGTCGTACGCTCCGCCGCCACGGCCGTACGCCGCCGCCTGCCGTACGAGGACCAACTGGACGCCGCCCAACTCGCCTGGCAGGCAGGGATGGAGGAGGCCCGCGTCGGCATGGACGAGCTGGGTCGCCGGATCGAGCCGGAGGCCGGCTGGGACGACCTGGTCCTGCACGAGAGGCAGACCAGCGTGCTGCGCGAGATCGTCGCGCACGTACGGCAGCGGGCCACCGTCCACCAGGAGTGGGGCTTCGCCGGCACCCTGCGTCGCGGCCTCGGCGTCACCGCGATGTTCGCGGGCGGCTCCGGTACCGGCAAGACGCTGGCCGCCGAGGTCATGGCGAAGGAACTCGGGCTCGACCTGTTCATCGTCGACCTCTCCCAGGTCGTCAGCAAGTACATCGGCGAGACCGAGAAGAACCTCCGCCGCGTCTTCGACGCCGCCGAACGCGGCGGCGCGCTGCTGCTGTTCGACGAGGCCGACGCACTGTTCGGCAAGCGCAGCGAGGTCAAGGACAGCCACGACCGGTACGCCAACCTCGAGGTCAGCTACCTGCTGATGCGGATGGAGGCCTACCGCGGCCTCGCCATCCTCACCACCAACATGAAGAAGGCCCTCGACACCGCCTTCATGCGCCGCATCCGCTTCGTCGTCGACTTCCCCTTCCCCGGCGAGCACGAGCGCGCGGAGATCTGGCGCCGGGTGCTGCCGTCACAGGCGCCGGTCAAGGACATCGACCCTCGGCTGCTCGCCCAGCTCACCGTGGCGGGCGGCTCTATCCGCAACATCGCACTGTCCGGAGCCTTCCTGGCTGCCGAGGAGGGCGATCGGCTGCAGATGCGGCACATGCTGGCGGCGGCGCGTACGGAGTATCTGAAGCTGGAGCGTTCTCTGACACCGGCGGAGGTGCGGGGATGGGTGTGAACAGGGAGAACCCCAAGGAGCCTCGTGAGATCCGGGTGGAGATCGGCGAACTCGCGCTCCACGGTTTCCGCGTGGACCCGGAGCGGGTGTCCGTCGCCTTCGAACGCGAACTGACCCGCCTGGTCCGCGCCCATGGCGTCCCGCTGGCCGCCGACGGTGCCCTGACCCTCGACGCGCTGTCCGGCCTGCCGCCGCTGCCCGCGGGCCTGTCCGCCCGCCGCCTCGGCCAGGAACTGGCCCGCGCGGTGCACGAAGGGCTCAGCGGCCATGGGGAGGTGACACGATGAGCGACTCCCAGTCCCAGGACGCCCGTTCCGAGCAGTCGGCCGAACAGCGCCGTCGCAGGCGCAAGGAACGTGCCGCCAAGTCCCGCACGCCCGAGCCGAAGGACATCGTCAGTGGCGCCGGGCAGCCTCTTGACCCCGGTGTACGACGCGAGCTGGAGGAGCGGCTCGGCCACGACCTCAGCCGGGTACGGCTGCACACCGACCGCGACGCAGGACATCTGACCGAGTTGCTCGGCGCCGACGCGGTCGCGGTGGGCCAGGACGTCTTCTTCGCCCCGGGCACCTTCAAGCCCGGCACCGACGAGGGCCTCCGCCTCCTCGCCCACGAGCTGCTGCACACCGTGCAGAACCCGCACGGCCTCGGCGCCTTGCGCGCGGGGCGGGAGCTGGGGGCGGTGAGTCTGCCGCAGCAGGCGATCGAGCGGGAGGCGGAGTCGGCGGCGCGGGATCTCGTCGAACAGCCGGAGACCGCGGGCGCCGAGCGGACGGACGTCGCCCAGGGGCAGGCCACGCCGGGCTGGCTGCGGTACGCCACGGTCGACGCCGACCGGCGCCGAATGGAACAGCTGGACCCGGCGACCGTGGCCGACCGCATGGCCAACACGCTGCTGCGCTCCCTGCGCGGCGACCCGGAGGACCGTTCGGGGCGGGTGCGGCTGCAGTTGGCGTGGATGGCGCCGCAGGTCCAGGACATCGTCTTCGACCGGCTGGAACTGCGGCTGCCCACGCCGGTGCTCGACCGGTTGCTGGAGGCCGTGGAGGAGACGGAGCAGGCGGGGCCGTTGCCGGCCGAGGCAGCCGCGGCTCCCTCGGCCGTGCCCGGGGCGGTGGAGGAGGTCGAGGAGGAGCGCGAGCGGGCTGCTGCCGAGGAGCGGCAGGAGCACGGCGAGCGCGCGGACGCCCCCCGGGACGGGGACGGACGGCAGGAGGACGACGGGCGGACGAGGCCCGGCGAACGGCAGGACCAGGACACCAAGGAGCAGGGCGCCAAGGACGACGAACGTGACGCGTCCGGCGGGCAGGGCGCTGCTCGGGGCCGGCAGGATTCGGCCGGGCGGCAGCAGGAACGGTCCCAGGACCGGCAGGAGGAGCGCAACGCCTCCGGCCAGGGCGCGCAGAAGGACGCCGCGGAAGAACGCAAGGACGCGGCGGACAACCAGCAGGAACAGAAGGAGCAGGACCAGCGCGACGAACAGCAGGCGCAGGAGGAGACGGGCGGGGCTCAGGAGGAGGCCGCGCCGGAACCTGAGAAGCAGGCCGGTGAGCAGGAGCCTCGGCAGGCCGAGGCTGCCCGGCAGCAGCCCGCCGCTCCGGCAGCGGTGGACCGGAGCGGAGCGGAGCCGGGCGAGCGACCGCGCACCGGCGGCGACACCGGTGCGGCTCGCACCATGGGTGACCCGGAGAACGAACAGGACGCCGACGACGAGCCGTTGGGGCTGGAGAACGAGTCCGCCGAGGAGGACGCCGAGCCGGACGCCGACGAGGAGCCGAGCGACAGCCGTGCGTCGGACGCCGACACCGCGCCGTCGGGCGAGGACACGGCGGTCGACTCCCGGTTGTTCGTGCGGCGCAAGAGAGGAGAGCCCTCTGCGCCTGCCCTTACGTTCTCCGACGGCCCGTCGGTTGCGGACGAGGCCCAGGACACGGCAGAACCCGAGACCGCACCTGACACCACCGCGCGCACCGATGAGGACGAGGCCGAGGACCGGGCCGTTCAGGAGCTCATGGAGGGTGTGGCCGCGGACCAGGACTTCGCGGCGGACGGGGGCGGGCCGACTGCGGCGGGCCTGTCCCTGGGAGCCGCAGCGGTGGGGACATCCACGTCCGTCACGGGGAAGGACGCGGACAAGGAGCGGACCGACGAACGTCAGGTGGACGCCGAGGCCGCGCGGCGCGACGAGGAGGCACGCGCCGCCGACGGTGCCGGACAGGACACTGTGACCGCTCCCGGTGAGGCGGCCGGACCCGACCAGTTGGCCAAGGCGGACGAGGACGCCCGTACCCAGTCGGCGGGTTCGCCGTCGGGTGCCCAGGGCTCCCAGGCCGCGTCGGACGGCGGGAGCCGCGGCCAAGGAGAAGGCAGGGCCGGAGCCGAGGCAGGCGCCTCGGGTCGGAGCGGGACGGAGGCAGGAGCAGGCGGAGGCAAGGAGCAGGGCCGACAGGCGGACAGGTCCACGGACCAGGACGGGAACGCGACCGGTCAGGACGGCAAGGGCGCGGATCAGGGCAAGGACGGCACACAGCCCGCCCCTGCCACGCCCCCCGCAGGCGACCAGGACGTGACCGAGGGCAACGGCCACGCCACCTCTCCTGGACCCGCGACCGGCCCCGACAAGGTCTCCACCCCGGGACCTGTCGCCGCCCCGAAGCTGGCACCCGGCAACGGTCCTTCCATGTCCGCCGGGCCGGAGGCGAGGACCAACGCCCCGAAGGCCACCGAGGCACCGGGGGCCGGCGGGGCGACGGGAGGCTCGACAGCCTCGCGAGGCCGGCCGACGGGCGGCAGGCGGCAGGCGGCACGGCAGGCGGCGAAGACCGCTCGCAGGAGCGGCGGGGGCGGCGGCCGTACCGCTGCCGCACCCGCACCTGTTCGGTCCGGCGGTCGCGGTGGCGGCGGCCGTAGCGCACCCGCCGGCGGTTCGAAGGCCAAGAAGGAGGCCCCGGCCCCGGACGTCTCCAACGCCACGCCCGAGGCGGGCCTGGCCACGGCGGGGTCGCTCAAGCCGCACCAAGCCCTGGAGACGCTGAAGGGCGTCGACGCCGCCGTGGGCCGTTCCGTCGACAAAGAGCGCTCCGCCCTGCGCAAGGCGCCGCCCACCACGCAGCGCCCGTCCGGTTCGCCGCGCACCGTTCCCGGCGGACCGACGCCCGCGGCCCCCGGCACCTACACCAACGCCAAGGTCGCCCGCACCGAGGCCGCCGCGGGCAAGACGCCCGAGATCACCGGCGAGCAGAAGCCGGAAGGGGAGGTGCCGGGCGCGAACGTGCCGGAGCCGAGCTGGTGGGACATGGCCCTCACCATCGGCGCCCAGCTGTTCGGCAAGCTGCTCAAGGAGATCCTGCCGCTCGACGACCTGATCGACTCCATCCTCGGGCTCCCGACCAAGGACGAGGGTCTGCAGAACGCCCGGGTGGGCGACGCCCCGCGGCTACCACTGGAGAACGACTCCGACCCGCAGCGCACGGACGAACAGGGTCAGAAGCTCGACGAGCGGAAGACAGAGCTGCACCAGGCGGGCCGTGACGACGCGGCCCGGCCCATGGGCGAGGACCAGATCTACCCGGACGTCCCCAAGGAGACCCTGACCGGCAAGGTCGCCGGCGGGAAGAAGGGCGCCAAGGCGAGCGGTCCGCGCTCGGTGTCCGGTGGCGTGCCCATCGAGTCCGCCTCCGCCGTCGCCGAACACGACCGCGGCCCGCAGATCCAGGCCGGCTTCGCCGACGGCGGGCAGAAGATGGGTCAGGAACGCCAGGCCAAGGACAAGAAGGCCACGGACGACCGCCGGCAGTACGACGAGGACCTCAAGCGCGAGGTCGACGCCAGCGGCAAGAGGCAGGCCGACGCCCGCGACAAGGGCCGCTCCGACATCTCCGACTCCCGCGACCAGTGGCGCAAGGAGCAGGACGACAAGGTCTCGGAGATCGACGACAAGAAGGGCAAGAAGTACGACGCGGTCCGCAAGGACATCAAGAAGAAGGAAGAGGACACCGACAAGGACGTCGACAAGCGCACCGAGGACGACAACAAGAAGATCGAGACGGAACAGACCAACGCCGAGCGGGACGCGGAGAAGAAGCAGGACGAGGGCAAGGACGACGCCGACAACTGGCTCGAAGAAGCCATCGAGAAGCTGAAGGAGTTCTTCGAGGGCCTCAAGAACGCCATCAAGAGCATCTTCGAGAAGGCCCGCCAGGTCGTCACCGACCTCATCGACAAGTTCAAGCAGCAGGTCTTCAAGCTCATCGACGACGCGCGCAACTGGGTCATCGACCAGATCAACCAGTTCGCCGACGCGCTGATCGCCCTCGGCGACGAACTCCTCGCCGACTACCCGGCGATGCGCGACAAGTGGCGCAGGACCATCGACGGCGCGCGGGACTGGGCCGTACAGAAGGTCAACGAGTTCGCCGACGCCCTCAAGGAGGTCGCCGGGAAGCTGCTCGACGGACTGTGCGGCGCGCTGCTCGCCGGCCTTGATGTGCTGGAGACCGGACTGCTGGCGGCCGTCGATGTCGCCGAGGCCGTCACCGTCGGCGCCCTGGAGTTCGGCGCCGCCGCCGTCGCCGCTCTCGGCGAGTGGGCCGCCATCTTCAACGACATCGTCTCCGACCCCGGCGACTGGATCAGCAAGGCGGGCGCCGCGGCCGAGACCGGGGCCCGGGACCACCTCTTCAACGAGATCAAGACGGCGGTCAAGGCCTGGTTCAACCAGAAGGTCCAGGAGATAGTCGGCATCCCGATGGAGGACTTCCAGGCCCTGGTCGACGGCGGGGTGACCGTCGACCAGATGGCCCAGATGGCCTGGGACGAGGCGGTGCCCCAACTACCGGTGATCATCGGCGTGTTGGTCCTGCAGAAGGTCGTCGCCAAGCTGATCCCCGGCGCCGGCTGGGTGATGGCGATCATCGACGCCCTCCAGACGGCATGGGGAGCGCTGAGCGAGATCCTCGCCGCCTTCGGCCTGTTCATGGACTTCCTGAAGTCGGTCAAGAGCGGCAACGGCGCGCTGCCCTTCGCGAAGGCGGTCGCGGCGGGTGTCGTGGCCCTGCTGGAGCTGGTCTACACATTCCTGATCGAGGGCGTCGGCAGGTTCATGGGCAAGGTCGCCGAACGGCTGGGCGACATGCTGAAGAACATTCGCACGAAGAAGGACAAGCCCGGGCGGCCGGACGCGCCGGGGCAGCCTTCGGCACCGAACAAGCCCAAGGACGACAGGCCGAAGGAGGACGAGCCGTCCGCCACGGACAGGCCGGCCGACCGTCCGGCCCCGCGCAAGCCCTCCCCGGACAAGAGGTCCCGCCCCGAGTCCAAGCCCCGCCCCGGCAAACGCTCTTCCCCCGAGAAGAAGCCGCGCCCCTCGCACACCACCCGTCCGAAGAAGCGCCGCGACGACGACGAACGCCGTGAGGAGGGCCGCGAGGTCAATGCCGCCAGGCGGAGGGCGAAGGAGGCGGAAAAGAGGACGCGCGACGAGGACCGCGACGGCCGCACGGCCGGCCCCGCACGTCGCGGCCCGGCTCGCGACACGCTCCGCCCCGACCGGCGGCGTCCTGGTACGGACCGTACGGACGACCGGGACCGCGATCCCAGGAAGACGCGTCCGGGCGACCGTCGCCCCGACGACGACAAGCGCCGCACGGAGGACCGCCGTCCGGACCGCGACCGCAGGGACGACCGGCGTCGCGACACCGACCGGGAGCGTCGTCCGGGAGACCGCCCCCGCCGGGTCCGGCGTGCCCGACAGACCGTCAAGTCGGCAGCGAACAGGGCGCGTCGCGCGGCACGCAAGCTCTACGGCAAGGCGCGGCGCCGGCTGGGCAGCCGCATGAACGACCGGCTGCGGCGCCTGCGGGACCTGTGGCGGCGGCGCAGGGACCGGATGCGCGACGACCGTTCGCGCAGGCGCGGCAGGAACCGGTCGGAGCAGCGTGAGCGTGACACCTCGGACATCACCATGCCCACGGTGCGGTACGCCGATGCCGACGACGGCGAGCGGCACACGCTCATGTTCCATGGCCGAGGCGTGCGTGCCCAGCTGTACATGCACAGCACGCCGACCGAGATCCCACCGTTCCTGGCCGACTGGGACAGTGACCTCGGCAGGCCGGAGGCAAGGCCGCACAAGGCGGCGCAGGACGCCTACCTGGCGAAGGCCCGTGAGCAGTACGACGAAGTCGAAAAGGTCAAGGCGCGCCCACTGAAGGAGTCGGATCCGGAGAAGCGGAAGAAGGAGAAGAGGGCAAAGGAAGGCGAGCTCAAGAGAGAGATGATGCAATTCGCCCAGCAGGCGCGCCATCGCCTCTACTACGACATTCCCAAACCGGACTTCCAGCCCTTCACGAACCTCACTCTGGACGATGACGAACAGCGTCCCGCGGAGGATCACGAGTCCCGGTACCTCGGAACGTCGGCCAAGACAGTGTTCGGCGGCGGCGGGCAGGAGGCCCCCGAGGCGGACGACGGGCAGCCGCCGGGCTGGGAGGAGATCGCGGACAACCGGGGCCTGGGCAAGGGTGCCCGTTGGGTTCGAATGCATCTGCTGCCCGAGCGGCTGGGTGGAAAGGCGACCGGAAACAACCTTGTTCCGGCCAGGGGTCCATCGACGAACTTCGACTTCCGCGACGGGATCGAACTGCCCGCCTATCGAGCGATCCCGGACGAGGAGACGCTCATCTGGTATCGCTCGGGCGCGGAGTTCAACCACGCCGACTGGCCCCACCTGCCGAGCTACATTTACGCCCAGTACGGTGGCTACGAGAAGATCGGTGGCACCGGCAAGGAGCGGAGCGACTGGCGGCCCAAGGACGGCGGTCCCGTCTTCGAACGCAGGCCCAAGCCGCTCGCCGACAATGAGAAGACCCGCCTGTCCATCAACACCGTCGGCCGCCCCACCGTGAACAAAAGGCTCCTCGGAGGCAAGAACGAAACGCTGGCCAGGCATTTCGTGGACGCCCGCAAGGAAATGCCCCAGCCGAAGTTCACGGAGGCAGGCGGAACGGGTCAGGTCAGAAGGGCACTGAAGGCTTTCGCCCGGAAGAAAGGCATCTCCTTGGGGGACGGCCTCGAGACCCTGATCGCCAACTACGCCGCACTTATCGCCCAGGGCGACGTGGACTGGGACTTGGAGTAGGGATCCGCCATGACACAAGACAACGACACCGAATTCCGGTATCCGTTCGAGGAGCGCTGCGCCGAGGTCCTCCGCGAACTCCGCGACACCGCAGAAATCGCGGTACGGCGTGCGCAGTTCGGCGAGATCCCCTACGGCTTCGACGACGCCGGGCCCGTCTTCGAGGACCTGGCCGAGGACGACGACCTGCCGTTCGGTCCGCGCATCCGGGAGCGGTACTTCCGACACGGCTCGATCGAGGCGTACTGGCGGTCGAGCCGCCCTGGCTCCCGGCTGGTCGGCGAGTTCCGGCTCGCGCACCTGCTGACCACCGTCCTCGACCAGCGCATGGACGTGATCTGGAAGGGCGAGGACGACACCGAGCGTGCCCTCTACCGCGAACTGCGCTACTTCGACGACACCCCGCGCACCGGTGCGGGCCGGATGGCCCTGCTGCGTGCCACTCCGGGCGCGACCGACCCCGAGATCTGGTTCTTCGACACCCGCCAGGGCGTCATGCCGATGGAGCTGGACTACGCCGGCTACCTGGACGCGCTGCTGATCACCAAGGGCGTCATGGGCTGGCAGTACCTGTACTGCGAGCCGGCGTTCAGCGGGCTGGGCTTCGCCTCCAGCGCCGGAGGACTGAAAGAGATGGCCGAGGATTTCCCCCGGCTCTTCCCCGACCACGACTACACGGACCTGCGGGCCCGACTAGAGGAACGCCTGTGACCCGCTACGCCGACATCCCCAAACCCATCCGCTCCGGAATAGTCGTCGTCAACCCCGACACCGGCACCCCCCAGCGGATCATCGTCCTGCAGTTCAACCCGGACACCCTGGAGCGCAGCGTCGCCCCCCAGTCCGCCGGCGACAGCGGCGACTCCGGAAGCGGCGGCACCGGCAGCGGTGACCGCAACGAGGCCCTGCGCCTCAAGGGCCCCGCCCAGGAGACCTGGAAGTTCACCGCCGAGATCGACGCCACCGACCAGTTCGAGATCGCCGCGCCCGACGGCATCCACCCGCAACTCGCGACCCTCGAAATGCTGGTGCAGCCGACCACCGCCCAGCTGCGCGCCGCGATGAAGCTCTCCCAGAAGGGCGCCATCGAGATCAGCCCGATCGAGATGCCGCTCACCCTCTTCACCTGGGGCAGCAAGCGGGTCATGCCCGTCCGGCTCACCGAGCTCTCGGTCAACGAGTCCGCCTTCGACGTGAACCTCAACCCGATCCGCGCCTCTCTCAGCATCGGCATGAAGATCCTCACCGTCAGCGACCTCCCCGCCGGCCACCGCGGCGCCGACCTCTACATGGCGCACCTCGCCCAGAAGGAGCGCCTCGCCGCAGCGGCACGCGGCGGCAGCCTCGGCTCGCTCGGGCTCGGCGGAGGCATAGGCGGAGGCGGAATCGGATTCGGCGCCGGAACCAACGCCGTCATCGGAAGGGGCTGAGCAGCACACCATGGCCGACATCGAGCCCTACGAGAACGCCCTGGACGCCATCCCGGGCGCCCACCCCTACCCCCGCACCAGCCGCTACCACGACGCCGAGATCGGCATCCACCGCCGCCCCGACGGCACCGAAGTCCGCTACACCAAGCGCCGCTTGCTGCCCCCGCTCGAACAGACCCCCGACGCCGAAGACACCCAGACCCACACCGTCGGCGCGGGCGAGCGCCCCGACCTGCTCGCGCAGCGCTACTTCGGCGACCCCGGGCAGTGGTGGCAGATCGCCGACGCCAACCCCGTACTCGATCCACGCGAGTTGACCGACGAGGCGGGCCGTGTCATCGACATCCCGCTCGCCGGCGGGTTCCCGGGCGGCAGGGGAGACCGGCGTGTTTGATCTGCCCGTGGGGCAGGGCCCCGTCCACATCACGCTCCACATGGGGCCCAAGCTCGCCCGGCCCGTCCCGGCCGAGGTGACCGAGGCCCTGCTGTCCGCCCAGATCACCGCGACCGCGGGGGAGCGCAGCGGGTTCCAGCTCGCCTTCGACCTCACCAAGAACGGGATCATCAGCCGGCGGCTCCTGCCCGAGGGGTTCTTCGATCCCAAGACCCGGATCATCGTCACCGTGACCGTCCGGGGCACGTCCGACGTGCTCTTCGACGGGCTGATCGTCCGTCACGAGGTGGGTGCGAGCAACCAGCCCGGGCACTCCACCCTCACCGTCACCGGCGAGGACCTCACCCTCCTCATGGACCTGGAGGAACGCACCGCCCGGTACCCGAACCTGCCGCCCTCCGAGCGGGTGCTCGCCATCCTGCGCCGGTACTCGGACTACGGCATCCGGCCCGACGTCTACACCGAGAAGATCGCCCAGCCCCCGCATCAGGACCTGCGGGTGCACTACCAGACACAGACCGACCTGCAGTACGTCACCGAGCTCGCCCGCGCCAACGGCTACACGTTCTATCTCGAGCCCGGCCCCAACCCCGGCCAGTCCTCGGCCCGCTGGGGACCGGAGGTCCGTCTCGGCATCCGCCAGCACGCCCTCAACGTCAACATGGACGCCAACTCCACCGTCGACCAGTTGACGTTCGCGTACGACGGCACCGCGCGCGAAGAGCCGCAGGCCCGTTGGCAGAACCCCGAGACCCGGCAGTCGGCCCTGCTCCCGCAGCCGTCCATCAGCCCCCTGCGCCCGCCCCTCGGCAAGCGGCCCACGCCGGCCCTCAAGCGCAGGACGCTCTCCGGCACGGCCAAGCAGCAACGCGAGCAGGCCGAGGCCGAACTCCTCGCCCGTGCCGCCGTGTCCGCCGACGTCGTCTCAGGATCCGGCTCACTCGACGTCATCCGGCACGGCTACATCCTGCAGCCACGCCAGCTCGTCGGCGTACGCGGCTCGGGACGGGCGTACGACGGCGACTACTTCGTCAAGTCCGTCACGCACAACCTGCGTCCGGGCTCGTACCAGCAGAACTTCACCCTCTCCCGAGAGGGCCTGGAAGCCCGCAGCGACTACGTCCGGCCGTAACCCGCACAAGCACACCCGCACACCCACGACTCAGACCCACCAACCAGGAGCACCTCCACCATGGCGGCACCCAGCAATCGCTACCTCGGCAAGTTCCGTGGCCGCGTCGTCAGCAACGACGATCCGCTGCGCATCGGCCGTATCACCGTCGAGGTCCCGGACGTCCTCGGCGACGAGCCGTCGACCTGGGCGCTGCCCTGCCTGCCGTTCACGGGGCCCGAGTCGGGGCAGTTCGTGGTGCCGCCGCCGGGCGCGGGCGTGTGGGTGGAGTTCGAGCAGGGGGACCCCAGCTTCCCCGTGTGGACCGGGTGCTGGTACGGCGCCGCCGAAGAGCTCCCGCCCGACGCGCGCCGCGAACTGCAGACCAACTCGCCCAACAAGCCCGTGGTCGTGCAGACGCCGCAGGCGCACAAGATCGTCATGAACGACACGCCCGGCGCCGAGCAGGGGATCCTCCTGCAGGCGCAGGGCGGCGCGTACATCCGCATCACCAAGGAGGCCGTGGTCATCGCGACCGGCGCAGGGGCGGAGGTCATTCTGCGCGGCCGTGAAGTGACCATCAACGAGGGCCAGTTGACCGTGCTCTCGAAGCGATAGGAAAGACGGGGGATCAAGAACATGCCCGGGAGTCTGCTCGATGCCGACGCCGTGATCGGCTGCCCGCACGGCGGTCGCGTCACCGCGGCCGGTACACCCTCCGGCGGCGTACGAGCCGGCGGCGCCGCCGTCGCCACGGCCGCCCACAGCTACGTCGTCACCGGCTGCCCGCACACCGTCGACCGCGTGCCCTCGCCGTGCGTGACGGTCCGCTGGACCGCCGACGGAACCGGCATCACGGTCGACGGCGCGCACGTGCTGCTCGACACCTCCGCGGCGGAGTGCTTCACCGCGGCCTTCGTGCCGCAGGGACCGCCCGTCGTCCAGGCCGCGCAGCGAAAGGTCACCGTCCGATGAGCCGCCCCACCCGCCGACGCCCGCGCAGCGACATCGCCTTCCCCTTCCGCGCCGACCGCCGGGGCCGCACCGCGCACGCCACCCATGGCGAGCACGTCCACGACCTCATCGAGCAGCTGCTGTTCACCAGCCCCGGCGAGCGCGTGATGCGGCCCGACTTCGGCTGCGGGCTCCTCGATCTGGTCTTCGCCCCGACCAGCCCGGAACTCATCAGCACCCTCGAACTCTCCGTCCAGGCCTCGCTCCAGCGCTGGCTCGGCGACCTCATCGACGTGGAGGCTCTCGACGTGGTCAGCGAGGACAACGTCGTTCGCGTGTACCTGTCGTACGTCATACGCGCCGACGGCGCCCGCCGTGACGACGTCTTCGAAGGGAGGGCCACGGCATGACCGGTACGACCACCACCTCCCGCCGGGCCAAGGTCCGCGCCGCCCAGCTCAACGGGGTCGACGCCGTCGAGGTGAGCGACGACGGCCTGCTGCTCACCGTCACCTTCCTCGGCAAGGCCCCGCACGGCCTCGTCCCCGAGAACGTCCGCATCGACGGCGGTCGTCGCATCACCGGCATCGTCGCCGTGGACGTCAGCGTGGAGCGCGAGGAGGACCCCGAGCTCGACGACCGGCTCTACGTCACCCTCGACAAGGCCGGCGACAGCTCCCGCTACCGGCTCTCCCTCGTCGAGACCGACCCGTACGGCCGCCCGGGCACCGAGCCCTTCCGGGGCTTCGACCAGCGCTACCACAGCGCGACCTTCGCCTTCCGGCCCGACTGCCCGACGCCCTTCGACTGCGAGGGAGACGAGCAGGAGCCCGAAGGGTTCCCGTCCGCGCCCGTCATCGACTACACGGCCCGCGACTACGACACCATCCGCAAGCTGCTCCTGGACCGGCTCGCGCTCACCACGCCCGACTGGGTCGAGCGCAACCCGGCCGACCTCGGCATGACCCTCGTCGAGCTGCTCGCCCACACCGGCGACCAGATCAGCTACCAGCAGGACGCGGTGGCCACCGAGGCCTACCTCGACACCGCGCGCCGCAGGGTCTCCGTGCGGCGGCACGTCCGGCTCATCGACTACGCGATGCACGACGGCTGTACGGCGCGCGCGTACGTCGCCGTCGAGACCGCCGGCGACCACACACTCGCCCCGGGCACCTTCCGCTTCGCCTCCGTCGACGTCCGCACCCTCGACCCGCACGACCGGCCCGAACCCGGCACGGTCGTCGACGAGGCCGACCTCGGCGACCTGGACGAGCGCGGCTCGGTCGAGGTCTTCGAACCGGTCGTCACCGCCGACCCGCTGGAGCTGCGCGTCGCGCACAACGCGATCCGGCTGTGGACGTGGGGTGGCGAGGTCTGCACCCTGCCGAAGGGGGCCACCTCCGCCACCCTGCGCGACGAGTGGGTCGACCCGGAGACCTGCCGCGAGCGCCGACTCGACCTGCGGGCAGGCGACCTGCTGATTCTGGAGGAGGTCAAGGGCCCGCGCACCGGCACTCCCGGCGACGCCGACCCGAGCCATCGCCAGGCCGTACGCCTGACCTCCGTCACCCCCGCCGTGGACCGTATCGAGGACCAGCCGGTCCTGGAGGTCACCTGGGCCGCCGGGGACGCCCTGCGCTTCCCGCTGTGCCTGACCACGCGCGGCGGTCGCGACTGCCTGCCCGTCGAGGACGTGAGCCTGGCCCGCGGCAACGTCGTCCTCGTCGACCACGGCCGTACCCTGCACGGGTTGCCCGAGACGTTCACCGTCCCGCAGGCGCCCGCCGAGGTCGCCCCCTGCGACCCTCCCGCCTTCGGCTGCTACGACCGTGCGGAGGGAAACGCGCCCGCCCGGCTCATCAACTCCCTCACGGACAAGTCGGAATCCGGTGCGACCCTGACCCCCGACGACGTCCGCGAGCTGTTCCAGGTGGTCGGCGAGGGAGCGGCCAACCGTGCCGGAATCGGCCTGGAACGTGCCGGCCAGCGTCACGAGCGCGTCGTGCCCGGCACGGCGTACGCACAGGCCGCCGCCCTGCGCACCCTGCTCGCCCAGTCCGTCTACCCGGGCACCCAGCCCCGCTTCCGTCCCGTCCTGGGGCGCACGCCCGTGGTCCAGGCGGTGCCGTTCCCGGACCTCGCAACCGTCGCCGCCGGGCAGGCAGAGCGGATCGCGGCGATTCCGGGACGGGTGCGGCAGCGGCTCGTCGAGCTGTGGCGCAGCGCCCGCGACCGGGACGGGCTCTCCGACGCCGAGATCGCCGAACTCGCGGTGATCTACGGCCTGAGGATCCTGGAGCGGATCGAGCTGCGCCGCCACCCCGTCCGTGCGCTGCGCGAACTCCTGCACCGCAGCGATCAGTTGCTCGACGCCAAGCTGCGCCGGATCGAAATCCTGACCTCGCGCGCCCGCGCCGGGACGGTCCTGGACGGGCACATCGCCTGGGAGATCGCCCACAGCTGGGGCCCCGCGTACGCGGCCGGGCTGCACCCCGGGGAACCGGTGCTGCGGGGCTCCGCCACCGCCGCCCTCGACCAGGACCCGCGCCGCGCGCTGCCCGCCGTACGCCTCCACTCGGGCGAGGACGAGATCTGGGAACCGCGCCGGGACCTGCTCGGCAGCGGCCCTCGCGACCGGCACTTCGTCGGCGAACTGGAGGACGACGGCCGTCTCGCCCTGCGCTTCGGCGACGGGCGGCACGGCGCGAGGCCGACGCCCGGGTCCCGGCTCGCCCTGCACTACCGGCTCGGCGGCGGCACCGCCGGCAACGTCGGCGCGGAGGCCATCAACCACCTCGTCGTCCAGTCCGACTGTGACACGCCGCCCGCCGCCGTGGTCCGCAACCCGCTGCCCGCGACCGGCGGCATCGAGCCCGAACCCGTCGAGCAGGTACGCCAGTTGGCCCCGCTCGACCTGCGCCGCACCCGGCTGCGTGCGGTCACCGCCGAGGACTACGCGGCCCTCGCCACCGCCCTGCCCGGCGTCCAGCGCGCGGCGGCGGAGCTGCGCTGGACCGGCAGTGTCCAGGAGGCGCACATCGCGATCGACGCGTACGGCACCGGCGCCCCGCCGGCCGAGCTGCTGACGTCGGTCGCCCAGGCGCTGGAACCGTACCGGCGCATCGGCCACGACCTCGTCGTCGGCGCCGCGCGGCTCGTACCGCTGGACATCGCGCTGACCGTGTGCGCCAAGCCGGGGCACCAGCACGGGCAGATCCTGGCCGAGCTGTACCGCGTGCTCGGCAGCGGGGTGCTCCGCAACGGTGTGCGGGGCTTCTTCCACCCGGACGCGCTGACCTTCGGCGAACCTGTGCGGCTCAGCCGTCTGGTCGCCGTCGCGGCAGCCGTGCCCGGCGTCGAGAGCGTCCAAGTCGCCCGGCTGCAGAGGCTGTTCGAGCCGGACCGAGGAGAGAGGGAGGACGGCGTGCTGCGGCTCGGCCCGCTGGAGATCGCCACCTGTGACAACGACCCGGACCGGCCGGAGAACGGCCGGCTGGCGATTTCCCTGGGAGGTGCCCGATGACCGGCGTCCCGACGACCGAGGGCACGCTCGCCGACGAGTGCACCTGCGGCGGCGCCTGCCGCAGCGGCCACGACGAGCGCCTCGCCCCGGCCCCCGTGCACAACCCGCCCGGCCGCACGGCGCTCGACTACCGCGTCGGCGAGTACGGCTCCTTCCGGGCCGCCCTGCTGGACCGGCTCGCCTCACCGGCGTACCCGGCGCTGAGCGAAGCGAAATGGGGGTCCCCCCGGCCGGAGGCTGGGGGAGGCCTGACCGTGCGCACCCCGGACGACCCGGCGATCGGCCTCCTCGACGCCACCGCCGTCCTCGGCGACCTGCTCACCTTCCACTCCGAGCGCATCGCCGACGAGGCCTACATCCGCACGGCCAACGAGCACCGCTCCCTCGTCCTGCTCGGCCGCCTCGTCGGCCACCGCCCGCGCCCCGGCGTCGCCGCCGCCACGCACCTGGCGTACACGCTGGAACGCGACCCGCGCGCCGAGGCGCTGCCGGTCACCATCCCGCGCGGTGCCCGCAGCCACAGCGTGCCGGCTTCCGCCGACGAGCAGTCGCTCACCTTCGAGACCAGCCGCGACCTGACGGCCCGCTGGGACTGGAACGAGCTGAAGGTGCGCCGCCGGCGTCCCTCCCTCGTCACCCCCGAGGACCTGGAGCGCCGATCGGAGATCTTCGTCGAGGGCACGGCGAACTCCCTTCAGACCGGTGACCAGTTGCTCTTCGTCTTCGGTGAAAAGGCGGGCGGCGAGCGCAAGTTGCTGCCCGTGGCCAAGGCGCGCGTCGACCGGGACGACGAGATCACGGCGATCTCCCTGCCGAAGTCGGCCCCGCCGACGCTGAAGGAGCTCGTCGACGAGGTACGGCGCTGGACCGCCGCGCCTGCGGCCCCGGGCGAGCCGGGCGAAGAGCCGCCCACGCCCGAGGTCCCCAACCCGCGGCCGGTCAGCCGGCTGATCGAGGACTTCGAGGACCAGGTCCTGGAGCCCTTGCGTGATGACCTGGACGGCATCAAGACGCCCGAGCGGCTCGCGGCGCGGCTCGCGGAGCCCGTCGCACGGCTCGGCGAGGCGCAGGTGCTGGCCGAGCCGTATCCGGACGTGGCCGCGTGGTTCGAGCAGCTCGAGGCGGTGCTCGCCGAACTGGCCGAGCGCGCCCTGGCGTTGGCGCCCGCCCAGGACGCCGAGGCCGAGCCTGCCCTGCGGTCGGCCAAGGGCACCGAGAACGTCGACCCGCGTGCCGCCGCGCTCCAGACCCTGAGCGCCGTCCTGCCAGCCCTGCGCGGGGCGACCCCCGCCCCGCACGGCGGCACCGGCTCCCAGCGCCCGGGCAGCGACACCGCACGCCTGCTCTCCGCGCTGAACCCTGGTCTCGGCACCCTCTACCCGGCGTGGCGGACGGCCGCCGCCCCCGGCACCCCCCAACTCCTGCGTGAACTGCTCGCCATGCGGGTCACCGCCGCCCCCTTCGGCGCCACGGCCCCGCTCAAGCCGGTCCAGGACGACCGCGGCCGTGTCATCCGCACCGCCGACTGGCCGCTCACGGGTGCCGTGCTGGCGAGCATGCGGGTCGTGTACGACACGTCGGGCCGGACGCCGGTCCGGGCCGAGTTCCAGTACGTCGAGGGCAGCAGCTCCGACCAGCGCGCCGAGAACCTGCCGGTCGCCCAGCCGGTGAACCTCCCCCTGGGTACGGGCCAGGTCGAACTGTCCGTCCGATCGGGCCAGGACCGCGACCTGAACTGGCTCAACCGCCGCCCCACCGACTCCCAGGAGCCCGGTGTCACGGCCCGCTTCCACTCGGGCCTGCCGGAGCGCACTCTTTTCGTGTCCCGGCCCGACGACGAGGGCCTGATCCACGTCGGCGTCCACAACGGCACGTCCGAGCAGATCGCACTGCGGCCGAACGCGAGCGAGCAGTTCACGCACGGCGAGTACGAGGTCAGCCTCAAGTACACGGTGGGCACCACCGAGCCCAACCTCGAGGTCGTGATCGCCAGCAAGCCCGAGCCGCTCAACCGCCGGGTCCTCCAGCTCGACTCGGTCCACACCGGCATCACCGTCGGCAGCTGGGTCGCGATCCAGCGCCCCGCCAAGGGCGCCCAGGACGGCGTACCCGGCGACGCCAAGCTCGCGTTCGTCACCACCCAGGTGGCCGCGGCGCGTACGGCGGCGTACACCAACTACGGCATCACCGGCCGCGGCACCGAACTCACCCTCGCCGACCCCTGGCTGGACGAGTTCGACGTCCTGCTCTCGCACATCCGCGACACCACGGTCCACGCGGCCGGCGAGCCGCTCCGCCTCGCCGACGAACCGCTCGGCGAGGACGTCCACGGCAACGAGATCGAACTGGCGGAGCTGTACGACGGGTTGCGGCCCGGACGTACGCTCATCATGAGCGGTGAGCGAAGCGACATCCCGGGGACCGCGGGTGTGCGGGCGACGGAGGTCGTCACGATCGCCGCCGCGGACCCGGCCCGCGATCCCCGACTGCCCGGCGACCCCGTCCACACCCGCCTGACCCTGACCGCCGACCTCGCCCACCGCTACCGCCGCGAGACGGTGAAGATCCTCGGCAACGTGGTCGAGGCCACGCATGGCGAGAGCCGCGAGGAGGCCATCGGCAGCGGTGACTCCGACCGCGTGAACCAGACGTTCGCGCTGTGGCAGTCCCCGCTCACCTGGCTCGCCGACGACAACCCCCTCGGCGCCACACCGGTGCTGGAGATCCGGGTCGACGGCGTCCTGTGGCACGAGGTCGACAGCCTCGCCGGACGCGGCCCGGGCGAGCGGGTCTACATCACCGGCTCCACCTCCGACGGCCGTACGACCGTGACCTTCGGCGACGGCGTCAACGGCGCCCGACTGCCCTCCGGCCACGAGAACATCCGCGCCCGCTACCGCTTCGGCACCGGCAAGGCCGCCAACGTCGCCGCCGAGCGCATCACGCAGCCCCTCACCCGGCCGCTCGGCGTCACCCAGGTGACCAACCCGCGCCCGGCGAAGGGCGGCGCGGACGCGGACGGCCCCGGCCTGACCCGCCGTACGATCCCGCTCGCCGTCTCGGCGCTGGACCGCCTCGTGTCCGAGTCCGACTACGAGGACTTCGCCCGCTCCCGGGCCGGCATCGGCCGGGCCGCGGCGCGCGAACTCTTCGACGGGCGGCGACGCGTGCTGCACGTGACGGTCGCGGGCACCGACGACGTGCCGATCGACGGCGACTCGGACACCCTGCGCGCTTTGCGTGGCGCTCTCACCGAGTACGGGGACATGAACCTCCCGGTCCGGGTGGACGTGCGAGAGCTCGTCCTGCTGCTCGTCGCCGCCAAGGTGAAGGTCGCCGCCGACCACGCCTGGGAGGTCGTCGAGCCGCGCCTGCGCCAGGCACTGCTTCGCCGACTCGGCTACGAGGGACGGGAGCTGGGCCGCCCGGCCCGCCTCTCCGACGTCCTCGCCACGGCCCACTCGGTGCCCGGCGTCGACTACATGGACGTCGACGTCTTCACCGGCGTCCCCGCGTCCGCCACGCCCGAGGAACTCACCGGGATCCTCACCGATCCCGGCCCGCCCAGGGCATCGGTCCCGGCGCACCCGGCGACGTACGACGAGAAGACCCACACGGTCCGCGCCGCGAACGGCGAGACGCTGTCGGAGATCTGCGCCATGTACGGCGTCCCGCTCGCCGAACTCCTGCGCCTCAACCCCGACATCACCGACACCCGGCGCCTGGCGAAGGGCCGTTCGGTGTTCGTCTTCCGCGGTATCCGCCCCGCCCAGCTCGCGATGCTGTCGCCGAAGGCCACGGACACCCTGATTCTGACGGAGGTCAAGTGATGTCCCCGGACGTCCAGTTGGAGACCACCACCCCGGCGACCACGTCCAGGGAACCCGACGGGCTCGCCGCGCTGCTGCCGCGCTGGCACCTGCTGCGCGACGCCGAGGAGGGCGAGCCGCTGCGCGCCCTGCTGGCGGTGATCGCCGAACAGATCGACCGGGTCCGCGACGGCGTCCAGCAGGGCTACGAGGACCTGTTCGTGGAGACGGCCGCGCCCTGGGTGCTGCCGTACCTCGGCGACCTGGTCGGCTACCGCACCCTGCCCGGCTACGAGCGCGTCCTGACGACCGGGCTGCACGAGGGAGGCCGCGCCGCCCTCGCCGAGGCCGTCGCTCCGCGTGCCGACGTGGCCGCCACCGTCGCCAACCGCCGCCGCAAGGGCACCCTCCACCTCCTGGAGGAAATCTCCGAGCAGGTCGCCGGCTGGCCCGCCCGCGCCGTCGAGCTGTCGCGGCAGGTCTCCCACACCCAGCCCGTGAAGCTGTACGGCGACACAGGCGTCCTCCCCGACGCTCGGCTTCGCTCGCGCGGGGGGACCCCCATCGGCGGGCGAGGCCGTCTCGTCGACCTGCGCGACAACTCCGCCCTCGACCTGGCGGGCGGCCCCTTCGGCGCGACGGCCCGCACGGTCGACGTCCGCCGCGCCAACTCGCGGTACCGGCAGGGTGGTTGGACTCCGGCCGGGGTCGCGCTCTTCGTCTGGCGGCTGAAGGCGCACTCGCTCACGCAGTCCCCGGCGTACTGCATCGACCGCGCCCGCAACCTCTACACGTTCTCGATCCTGGGCAACGACACCCCGCTGGTCACCAAGCCGTTCCCGGAGCCGTCGCCCACACACATCGCGACCATCGACAACGTCCCGGCGTTCATCACCCGCCGCCAACTCCACGACCGGCTCACCGACTACTACGGCCCCGGCAAGAGCCTCGTCATCCGGCGCGACGGCGAGGACCAGCCCGTACCGCCCTCCGACATCGTGGTCGCCGACCTGTCCGACTGGCGCTACCGCCCCAAGCGCGGCCAGGTCGCCGTGGACCCGGAGCTGGGCAGGATCGCCTTCGGCTCGCGGTCGGCGCCCCGGCAGGGCGTGTGGGTGGACTACCACTACGCGTTCGGCGCCTTCATGGGCGGCGGCGAGTACGACCGCCACGACCGCGAGCCGCGTCCCGACGCCGAGGTCTACCGCGTCGGGCCCGGTCAGCCGTACCGCCAGATCATGGACGCCTACCGGGCCTGGCAGCACGACCGCCGGGCCGACCGGACCGGCCCCGACGGCATCATCGAGATCACGCACAGCGGCGCCTACCAGGAGCAGCTGGACTTCGACCTCGACCCCGGCGACCGCCTGGAGGTCCGGGCGGCCGAGGGCACGCGGCCCGTGATACGGCTGCTCGACTGGTACAGCAACCGGCCCGACGCCCTCAACATCCGTGCGGTGTCCGAGGACTGCGCCCCGCACGAGCGCCCGCGCATCGTCCTCGACGGCCTGCTGGTCGCCGGACGCGGCATCAACGTCACCGGCCCCATGGGCGCGGTCGTCGTACGGCACTCCACGCTGGTGCCCGGCTGGTCGCTGGAGCCCGAGTGCGATCCGCACTCGCCGGAGGAGCCCAGCATCGTCCTGGAGCGCACCACCGCGTGCCTGCAGATCGAGCACAGCATCCTCGGCACCATCGAGGTCATCGGGGACGAGGTGAGCGAGGAACCCCTCGACATCCACCTCCGCGACAGCATCCTCGACGCCACCGGCCCGGCCCGCGAGGCCCTGTCCGCACCGGACTGCCGCCACGCCCACGCCGTGCTGCACCTGCACCGCACCACGGTCATCGGCGAAATCTTCACCCACGCGGTGAAGATCGCCGAGAACTCGATCCTCACCGGCAGGCTCCATGTGGCCCGGCGCGGCATCGGCTGCGTCAGGTACTCGTATGTGCCGCCCGGCTCGCGCACCCCGCGCCGCTACCGCTGCCAGCCCGACCTGGCCGGGCCCGAACAGGCCGGTCGCGTACGGCCGTTGTTCACCTCCGAGCGCTACGGGACGCCGTGGTACGGCCTGCTCGCCGACCGGTGCGCCGAGGAGATCCGGCGCGGCTCCGACGACGGCGCCGAGATGGGCGCCTTCCACGACCTGTACCGGCCGCAGCGCGAGGACGGCCTCAGGGCACGGCTCGCGGAGTACACGCCGGCGGGCACCGACGCCGGGATCGTCTTCGTGACGTGAGGCGAGACATGAGCCAAGACGTGCGCGCCGCCGCCGTAAGCCCTACCCGCACTTTCCTGAACCAGGGGGACCCCCTTCATGCACGCTGATCTCTCCCGCCTCACGTTCCGCCCGCAGCGGCGCTACTCGGCGGTCATCGCCCAGCAGGGGCGCGTCCAGCTCGACGCCGACATCAACGAGCAGACCGCGATCCAGCTCCACCAGGCCCGTACCCTCGCCGCCGACCTGATCGGCCGGTACGGCGGTCCCGCGCGGGACGCGGGCTTCAAGATCGACTACGTGGGCGGCAAGCACGACATCGACACGCTCCACATCCACGGCGGCCGCTACTACGTTGACGGCATCCTGCTGGACGCGACCCGCCCGGCGCCCGGCGTGCCCGTGCCGGACGAGGACGCCGAGGCCTCCGCGGAGCAGGACACCGCAGCCCCGCCCGCGTACTGGACCTACTGGGACCAGCCGGACGGCTTCCGCGACCCGGAGAAGCCCGAGGACCGGCTGCCCTCGCCCGCCCAGACACCCTTCGTCGTCTACCTGAAGGTGTGGGAGCGCGCCGTCTCCGCCGCCGAGGACCCGGCGCTGCGCGAGGTCGCGCTCGGCGCGGCGATGCCCGACACGGCGGCCCGGGTGAAGGTCGTGTGGCAGGTGCTGCCGCTGTCGCTCGCCGCGCTGGAGATCGACGACGGCAACCCGTCCAAGGAGGTCGTCCGGGCCGCCTTCGACAAGTGGGCCAAGAAGCAGGCCACGCCCACCGCGCGGCTCGCCGCCCGCAGCGAGCGGCCCGACCACGCCGACGAGGACCCCTGCCTGGTCAAGCCGGACGCCCGCTACCGGGGCCAGGAGAACCAGCTGTACCGCGTCGAGGTGCACGCCGGTGGCGAGGCCGAGGATGCCACCTTCAAGTGGTCCCGCGAGAACGGCTCGGTGGTCTTCCCCGTCGACGAACTCGACGGCACCTGGGCGCAGTTGGCCTCCCTCGGGCACGACGACAAGCTGGACCTGGACGTCGGCGACCACGTCGAGCTCGTCGACACCGCGTACGCCTCCCGCCTGGAGCCCCTGCCCCTGCTCCGGGTCGAGGAACTGGACCTGCCGGGCCGCCGGGTCCGCCTGTCCGCCGAGCCCGACCCGGCCGTCGGGCGGCTGCCCCACCTCAACCCGTTCCTGCGCCGCTGGGACCACCACGAGGGGCCCAGGCGCAAGGGCCGTACCACCGCCCTGAAGGGCGGAGCGGTGCCGGTCGCGGAGGGGGAGTGGCTGCCGTTGGAGGACGGCGTCGAGGTGTACTTCGCCAAGGGCGCCACCTACAACACGGGCGACCACTGGATCATCCCGGCCCGCACCGCAACCGGCAGCGTCGAGTGGCCCGCGGACGCGGCCCGGCGCCCGCTGCTCCAGGGCCCCTCCGGCATCGTCCGTGGCTTCGCGCCGCTGGCCCTGGTCAAGGGCGAGGGCGGCACCGTCGACCTGCGCCTCGCCTTCAACCCGCTGGCCAGCAGCATCCCGGCCGCGGACGAGGCGACGCTCGCGGCGGAGGAACAGGCGCGCCGCGAGGAGCAGTTGGCGGAGGACCCGTCGGGCGGGAGGTCGCAGACCACGGCGGAAGCGGAGGCCGCGGCGGAGGGAGACGAGTAATGGCCAAGCCCCTGAGCGCGTCCAAGATGGTGGAGATCCTGCGCGCGGAGGGCCTCACGGTCCACGAGGTCCGCAGCTGGCGCACCCACAACCGCAACAGCAAGGGCCCCTGGGGCCCGGTGAACGGCGTGATGATCCACCACACCGTCACCAAGGGCACCGAAGCCTCGGTGAACATCTGCTACAACGGCTACTCCGGCCTGCCGGGCCCGCTGTGCCACGGCGTCATCGACAAGAAGGGCCACATCCACCTCGTCGGCAACGGCCGCGCCAACCACGCCGGCCTCGGCGACAGCGACGTCCTGCGCGCCGTGATCAACGAGTCGAAGCTGCCGCCCGACAACGAGGCCGACACCGACGGCAACGCGCACTTCTACGGCTTCGAGTGCATCAACCTCGGCGACGGCAAGGACCCCTGGCCCGAGGCGCAGAAGGAGGCCATCGAGAAGGTCTCGGCCGCCATCTGCCGCCACCACGGCTGGAGCGAGCGCTCGGTCATCGGTCACAAGGAGTGGCAGCCGGGCAAGACGGACCCGCGCGGCTTCACCATGGACGGCATGCGCAAGCGCATCGCGGAGCGGCTCAAGGGCGGCGGTGGCGGCAAGCCCGACCCCGACCCGAAGCCCGCGCCCAAGCCGAAGCTCGAGCCGTTCCCCGGCAGCGGCTTCTTCCACGTCGGTCAGAAGTCGCCGATCATCACCGCGATGGGCCGCCGCCTGGTCGCCGAGGGGTGCGGCCGCTACGAGGAGGGCCCGAGTCCGGAGTGGACCGAGGCCGACCGCCGCTCCTACGCCGCCTGGCAGCACAAGCTCGGCTTCAAGGGCAAGGACGCGGACGGCATCCCCGGCAAGGTCAGCTGGGACAAGCTGAGGGTGCCCAACGTGTGACGGCCTCGCGCATGCGGTGAAGCGGCCCAGGTACCCCGCGGGGGTGTCCTGGGCCGCTTTCGCGCCCGGGAAGGGTCTTGCTCGGCTGGCGGAAACACGTCACACTGGATACCGAACGAATGGTCGGTTGGGGAAGCTGGTATCGATGACGACTTCACACTCCGCCGAGGTGCCCCCCGAGGGGCCGCTGCAGGAGCACTTCGATGCGACGATCTCGCGCGACCAGCGCATCGAGCCGCGCGACTGGATGCCGGACGGCTACCGCAGGACGCTCGTCCGCCAGATCGCGCAGCACGCCCACTCGGAGATCATCGGCATGCAGCCCGAGGGCGAGTGGATCACCAAGGCGCCGTCCCTGCGCCGCAAGGCGATCCTCTTCGCCAAGGTGCAGGACGAGGCCGGACACGGGCTGTACCTGTACTCGGCGGCGGAGACGCTGGGCACCGACCGTGCCGAGCTGACCGACCGGCTGATCGAGGGCCGCCAGAAGTACTCGTCGATCTTCAACTACCCGACCATGAGCTTCGCCGACGTCGGTGTCATCGGCTGGTTCGTGGACGGCGCCGCGATCTGCAACCAGGTGCCGCTGTGCCGCAGCTCGTACGGGCCGTACGCGCGCGCGATGGTGCGGATCTGCAAGGAGGAGTCGTTCCACCAGCGGCAGGGCTACGAGCTGCTGATGACGATGATGCGCGGCACCGAGGCCCAGCGGGAGATGGTGCAGGACGCCGTGAACCGCTGGTGGTGGCCGTCCCTGATGATGTTCGGCCCGCCCGACGACGCCTCGCCCAACTCCGCGCAGTCGATGGCCTGGAAGATCAAGCGGCACAGCAACGACGAGCTGCGTCAGCGCTTCGTCGACATGACCGTCCCGCAGGCCGAGAAGCTGGGCGTCACGCTGCCCGACCCCGAGCTGCGCTGGAACGCCGAGCGTGGCCACCACGACTTCGGCACCCCGGACTGGGACGAGCTGATGCGGGTCATCAAGGGCGACGGGCCGTGCAACGCCCAGCGGATGCAGCGGCGCAGGAGCGCCCACGAGGAGGGCGCCTGGGTGCGCGAGGCGGCCACCGCCCACGCGGCCAAGCGGGCCGCCCGTGCGGAGAAGGGAGCGGTGGCATGAGCGCCGAGAAGCAGGGCTGGCCGCTGTACGAGGTGTTCGTGCGCGGCAAGCGCGGGCTGAACCACGTCCACGTGGGCTCGCTGCACGCCGCCGACGAGCGAATGGCGCTCACCCACGCGCGGGACCTGTACACGCGGCGCAACGAGGGCGTGTCCATCTGGGTGGTGCGCTCCGAGCACATCACCGCCTCCACGCGCGACGAGAAGGACCCGTTCTTCGAGCCCAGCGCCGACAAGGTCTACCGCCACCCGACCTTCTACGACATCCCCGACGACGTCCCGCACATCTGAAGGAGAGGGCATGAGCGACGACCACGTCTACATGACCCTCGCCGAGGGACACGAGGACGACACCCGCTGGGCCTACGGCACCGGCTTCGAGGACCCGCTGCACGGCGTCGACACCACGGTGCCGGAGGGCGTCGACGCCACCGAACTGGCCTCCCTGTGCGTCGCGTTGGCCGACGACGCCCTGGTCTCGGCCCAGCGCCTGGCCGAATGGATCACCCGCGCCCCCGAGCTGGAGGAGGAGGTGGCACTGGCCAACATCGGTCTCGACCTCCTCGGCCAGGCCCGCCTCCTGTACTCCCGCGCCGGCCAGGTCGACGGCACCGGCCGCGACGAGGACGCCTACGCCTACTTCCGGGACGCCGACGACTTCCGCAACGTACGCCTGGCCGAACTGCCGGGCGGGGACTTCGCGTTCACCGTCGTGCGGCTGCTGGTGCTGTCCAGCTGGCGTCTCGCCCACTTCGAGCGGCTGGCGTCGCACCCCGACCCGGTGCTCGCGGCCATCGCCGCGAAGGGCGTGAAGGAGCTGAGCTACCACCGGCAGTACGCAGCCGAGTGGGCGGTGCGCCTGGGCGACGGCACGGACGAGTCGTACCGCCGCATGCGCAAGGCCCTGGAACAAGCCGCCCCGTACGTGGGCGAGTTGTTCACCGCATACGACGTACGGGACGAGGTCGTCGCGGTACTGAAGCAGGTCACGGAGGCGGCCGGACTGCCCATGCCGGTCTACCGGCCGCTGCCCGGATCCGGCCGCGACGGTGAGCACACCGAGCATCTCGCGCCCCTGCTCGCCGAGTTGCAGGGCGTGGCCCGCGCCCACCCGGAGGCGACATGGTGACCACGCTGCTCGACGCCCGGCGCGCCCGGTACATCGCCGAACAGGTGCCGGACCCCGAGCTGCCCATGCTCACCCTGGCCGACCTCGGCGTCCTGCGCGGCGTCGAGCTGACCGAGGACGGGGCGGTCGTGGCAAGCCTGACGCCGACCTACTCGGGCTGCCCGGCCATGGCCGAGATGCGCGCCGATGTGGCGGCACGGCTGCGTGAGGCGGGGTACGCGCGCGTGGAGATCCGTACCGTGCTCGACCCGCCGTGGACCAGCGACTGGATCACCCCGGCCGGCCGCCGCAAGCTCGCCGAGCACGGCATCGCCTCGCCCGGACCCGCACCGCGCGGCGGCGGCCCCGTCCCGCTGGTGCTGTCACCCACCCGGCACGCGGTGACCTGCCCCCGCTGTGGCTCGGCGGACACCGAGGAGACCTCCCGCTTCGCCGCCACGTCCTGCAAGGCGCTGTGGCGTTGCCGCGCCTGCCGCGAGCCGTTCGAGTACGTCAAGGAGATCTGAATGGAAGGCCTGAGGGAAGCTGAGACGGCCGCCGCGGCCCGCCCGCGCACCCGCCGCCGTCCGGCCTTCCACATCCTGACCGTCGCCGCCATCCAGCCCCTGTGCTCGGACGCGGTCGCCGTCGGCTTCGACATCCCGGCGGAGCTGGCCGAGGAGTTCGCCTTCGAGCCCGGTCAGTCGCTGACCCTGCGGCGCGAGGTCGAGGGGCGGGACGAGCGGCGGTCGTACTCGATCTGCTCGCCGGCCGGGACGAGCCCGCGCATCGGCGTACGGGTCGTGCCCGGCGGGCTCTTCTCCTCCTGGCTCGTGAACGACGTACGCCCTGGCGACACCGTCGAGGTCATGGCCCCCACCGGCGCCTTCACGCCCGACCTCACCACGCCCGGCCACCATGTGCTGATCGCGGCGGGCTCCGGCATCACGCCCATGTTGTCCATCGCCGAGTCCGTCCTGGCCGCCGACCCCCGCTCGACGGTCACCCTCTTCTACGGCAACCGCCGCACCGACACCGTGATGTTCGCCGACGAGCTCGCGGACCTGAAGGACCTCTACCCGGCCCGGTTCCAGCTCGCCCACGTGCTGTCCCGCGAGCCCCGCGAGGCCGAGGTGCTGTCCGGGCGCATCGACGCCGACCGGCTCGCGACGCTCGTCGACGCGCTCGTCGACGTGACGACCGCCGACCACTGGTGGCTGTGCGGCCCGCACGGCATGGTCCGGGACGCGCAGCGGGTGCTGGAGGGCCTCGGGGTTCCGGCGGAGCGGGTGCACCAGGAGCTGTTCTACGCCGACGACGAGCCCGTACGGGAGGTGCACCACGAGGAGGGCGGCCCGCAGGGGCCCGTCAGCCAGGTCACCATCACCCTCGACGGCCGCTCCACCACGGCTGCCCTGCCGAGGGAGCGGACCATCCTCGACGGCGCCCAACGCACCCGCCCCGACCTGCCGTTCGCCTGCAAGGGCGGCGTCTGCGGCACCTGCCGGGCGCTGGTCACCGACGGCAAGGCGGACATGCGGCGCAACTTCGCGCTGGAGGCGGCCGAGGTGGACGCGGGGTATGTGCTGACCTGTCAGTCGTACCCGGTGTCCGAGGCGTTGACGGTCGACTACGACAGCTGACACCACGCACCCAAACTGCCGTGCCGCGACGGAGCCTTCCCCGGCGGGCCCGCCGGGGAGGGGAGGCGGCGGGCATGGCGGATGACCAGGGATTCGAGTCGGTGGCCTCACACATCACACTTGTCATATGTGCGGAAATTCGGCGGGTATCGTTCGTGGTTCGGCCGGGCATCGTTAGGTGGCGGGGTTCGAGGGTGAGAGGGGAACCATGCCGTCGTCGTCCATACGGTGGGCCGGAGCGCAGCCACAGCCGGTGCTCAGTCCGCAGGCGCCCGTTGCCGTCTTCCTGGTGGTCACGATCGAACCCGGCGGCGAGCCCGAGGCGCGCGAGCTGCTCGCCGGGCTCGCGGGACTCGTACGCGCCGTGGGGTTCCCGAGTCCCGACGGCGGACTGTGCTGCGTAGCCGGAATCGGGTCATCGGCGTGGGACCGGCTCTTCGGCGAGCCGCGCCCCCAGCAGCTGCGTCCCTTCAAGGAGTTGGAAGGGGACCGGCACCGCGCCGTGGCCACACCCGGCGACCTGCTGTTCCACATCCGTGCCGCCCGCACGGATCTGTGCTTCGCCCTCGCCGCCGAGATCATGAAGCGGCTGCGCGACGCGGTCACCGTGCAGGACGAGGTCCAGGCCTTCGCCTACTTCGACTCGCGCAACGTGCTCGGCTTCGTCGACGGC
Source organism: Streptomyces bicolor (assembly GCF_000719285.1). Lineage (GTDB taxonomy): Bacteria > Actinomycetota > Actinomycetes > Streptomycetales > Streptomycetaceae > Streptomyces > Streptomyces bicolor. The sequence goes on from NZ_JOFS01000028.1 coordinate 76,786, forward strand.
ACGGAGAACCCGGTGGGCCAGGCGGCGGCCGAGGCGGCGATCGTCGGTGAGGAGGATCCCGCGTTCACCGGCGGCAGTTACGCGATCGTCCAGAAGTACCTGCACGACGTGGACGCCTGGGAGGCCCTGGCGGTCGAGGCGCAGGAGAAGGTGATCGGCCGCTCCAAGCTGACCAACATCGAGCTCGACATGCCCGGCTCCCACATCGACGTGAACACGGTCACCGGCCCGGACGGGGAGGAACTGGAGATCCTGCGCGGCGCCATGCCGTTCGGCAGGCCGGGGCACGGCGAGTTCGGCACGTACTTCATCGCCTACGCCCGTACGCCCGAGATCCCGGAGAGCATGCTCCGCAAGATGTTCCTGGGCGGCCCGGAATCCGGCCCCGACCCGATCCTGGACTACTCGCAGGCGGTCACCGGAACCCTGTTCTTCATCCCCTCGGTGACCTTCCTGGAGACGATTCCGGAACGCTCCGTGACCGACTGAACCGTCCGGCGGCAGGCGGGCGGCACGGGCGGCTCGCCCGACCGGGCGACGGCGGGCGTCAGGCCTCCCGTGCTGCCCGCTCCGCGTCCCGCTCCTTGAGGCGGGCCGCCTCCTTGCGGACCTCGGCCTGGGTGGCGCGCTCCTTTTGCAGCCACTCGGGCTGCTCCTGCTTCAGCGCCTCGATCTGCTCGGTGGTGAGCGGCTCGGTGACGCCGCCGCGGGCGAGCCCCGCGATGGAGACGCCCAGCTTCTGCGCGACGACGGGGCGCGGGTGCGGTCCGTCGCGTCGCAGTTCGCGCAGCCACTCCGGCGGGTCGGTCTGCAGCGCGTTGAGCTCCGCGCGCGTGACGACACCCTCCCGGAACTCGGCGGGGGTGGCTTCGAGGTACACACCCAGCTTCTTCGCCGCGGTCGCGGGCTTCATGGTCTGGGTGCTTTGGTGCGACGTCATGGTGTCAAGGGTATCGAGCGGATGACCGACCGCCGACCACGGCCGGTAAACTGGCCAGGTGACAGGCTCGGAAGCATCCCCCTCGTTCCGGCTCGCGTACGTCCCGGGGGTGACCCCCTCTAAATGGGTGCGGATCTGGGAGGAGCGCTTCCCCGACGTCCCCCTCACCCTCCACTCGGTGACCGTCGCCGAGGCGCCGGACATGCTCCGCGCGGGCGACGCCGACGCCGGCTTCGTCCGCCTGCCGGTCGACCGCACGGTCCTCAGCGCGATCCCGCTCTACACCGAGACCACGGTCGTCGTCGTCCCGAAGGACCACGTGATCGCCGCGGTGGACGAGGTGACCGCCGAGGATCTGACCGACGAGGTCGTCTTCCACCCCCTCGACGACGTCCTCGACTGGGAGCGGCCCCCGGGGCAGCCCGCCTTCGAGCGCCCCGCGACCACCGCGGACGCCGTCGAACTCGTCGCGGCGGGCGTCGGCCTGCTCGTCGTGCCCCAGTCACTGGCCCGTCTCCACCACCGCAAGGACCTCACCTACCGCACCCTCGTGGACGCCCCCCAGTCGAGCGTCGCCCTGTCCTGGCCCGAGGACGCCACCACCGACCAGGTCGAGGACTTCATCGGCGTCGTCCGCGGCCGCACGATCAACAGCACCCGGGGTCGTGCGCCATCCCAGCCCCCGGCCCCCAAGGACCAGCCGAAGCGCAAGCGCCCCGACGCCGGCGGCAGCGCACGCCACCAACCCGGAACCGGCCGCAATCCCCGCGGCGGCGCGGGCGGCGCCACAGGTACGAAGGGCGCGAAGGGCGCGCGGCGCGGGAAGCCACGGCGCCGGTCCTGATCGGCGGGAAGTGGGCGGCGAGTGGGCGGGGAGTCCCGCCGCTGATCACTGCGTGCGGTGCGTGATCCTGCGCTCCAGATCGCGCAGATCCTTGCCGATGTGGGCGCGGACCTGGCGGGCCATGAGCGGTGCCGTCAGCCGCAGGAGGCCGCCGGGGCCGCCCCGGACGCGGATGCGGGCGAGGGTGCCGGCCGGGTGCGGGTCGAAGGAGTAGGTGACGTGCATCGGCATGGGACCGGCCACGGACACCATGTCGAGCAGCCGTGGGAATTCGTACGACGCCACGCGCAGTACGTAGTCGATGCGCCGGCCGAGGAAGTACGCGGTCCTGGTGACCTCGGCACCGACCCCGAACGCGCCCGCGTCGGCCTCGCGGGTCAGCTCGGCCGCACGAATGCCCTGGGTCCACTCGGCGTCATGGCGCCAGTCCATGGCGTACTCGGCCACCTGCTCGGGAGGAACCGGGACCACCCGCTCCGCCGTCACGTCGATCGTCATCGTGCCGCCGCCCTGTCAGGATCCTGACCGCTGACTCCAGGATCCCCGCACCGGACGCCGGGCGCGCGTCGGTGCGGGGATCCGGTCGGCGGCTCAGGGGGCGTACGTGGCCTGCTCGGCCGTACGGAGTCGGAGTTGCCGAAGGCCACCGAGGTAGTCCGTCGCGGAGTTGCGGCCGACCAGATTGATCGGGCCGTAGAAAAGGGTCTGCAGGGACGGGTCGTCGAGGGTCTTCTCGATGCGGAGCCGGAACGGGAGGGTCACGCGGACGGTGTCGCCGCACGCCAGGTGCGGGACACGGTGAAACAGCTTCCGGCGCTCGGAGTCCCGCTGACCGCAGCGCCGTTGACGGTCACCTCGAAGCCGTCGGCCACCCAGGACGGCACCCGCGGCTTCAGCTCGAAGGACGCGCTGCCCCCGCCGATGCGAGTCGGGCCCTACTTCGTCCGGCACAGCCAGTCGTACGCCGCCCGCGCCGTGAACTCCCCCTGTCCGCCCCGCAGTAGCAGACCGGCCGTCGCGAACTCCGCGGCATCCGCCTGAGTCGCCACGTACGGGACCGCGATGCACCGCATACCCGCCGCGTGCGCCGCGGCGGCGCCGGGGGCCGCGTCCTCCAGGACGACGCAGTCACCGGGCGCGACGCCCAGCCGGCGGGCCGCCTCCAGGAACACGTCGGGGGCGGGCTTGCCGCGGTCGACCTCGTCGGCCGAGACGACGGTACGCAGATGTGCGTCGAGGCCCGTGCCGGCGAGGACCGCGGTGATGGCCTCCAGTGACGAGCCCGAGGCCACGGCCATCGGGACGCCCTCGGCCGCCAGCAGGTCCACGAACTCGCGCATCCGCGGGTACGCGCGCGTGGAGGTGCGGGCGAGCTCGAGATAGCGGCGGTTCTTGGCGGCGAGCAACTCCTCGACGGTGGCGGTCAGGTCGTACTCACGCTTCCAGAGCGTGACCGTCTCCAGGGTGCTGATGCCGACGTACCGCTGGTGATCCGCCCATGTGAAGCCGGAGATCCCGTGCTCGGCGAGGACTTGGCGGCCGGCCTCGAAGTAGTGGGGCTCGCTGTCCACGAGTGTTCCGTCGAGATCGAAGATGACCGAAGTGCCGCCGAGTCCGCTCATGGCTCCAGCATGTCAAAGGTCATTTCCGGGCCGCCGCCCGCCCGATCGACTCCACCAGCGGCAGCAGCCGGTGCGCGACACGCTCGCGCAGGGCCACCTCGGTGCGGGTGCGGACCACGCCGGGCAGGCTGATCAGCTTCTGGATCACGTCCTCCAGGTGGGCGTTGTCGCGAGCCACCACCCGGGTCAGCAGATCCCCGCCACCGGTGATCGAGAAGGCCTCGACGATCTCCGGTACGGCGGCGAGCGCGTCGCCCACGTCGTCGAGATGGCCCTGGGTCACCTCGATGTGCACGAACGCCAGCACCGGATGGCCGAGGGCGGCGGGGGAGAGGGCCGGCCCCGTGCCGGTGACCACGCCGTCCCGCTCCAGCCGGTCGAGCCTGGCCTGGAGCGTGCCGCGGGCCACGCCGAGGATGCGGGCGTACTCGCGCACGCTGGTGCGGGGCTGCTCCAGCAGCAGGCGCAGGATGCGGGTGTCGAGCTCGTCCACGGGCATGGTGACGGGACCTTTCTTCCGTGCATGGTCCGTTGGCTCGCTGGTGGACGGGCGAGGACCGAAATGTCTGTGCCAATGGCCCACCCTATGCGAGGTCACTTGAGCCAGTCTCCTCGGTGATGCTGCAATGGAGCGGTCGATGGCGCTGCGGACCTCCGCGGCGCCTTTTTCATGCCGAAGCGGAAGGGGCGGTCAGCAGTGCTGAAGAGGGTGTTCGTGGCGCCGGACCCGGGGCGGGCGCGGCTGCGCTTCGCCGCGCGGGCCGTTCTCGGCGTCGGGCTCGCGGTGATCGTCTGCGGGTTCGCCGGACATTCCCTCGTCGGCGCCGTCACCGGCGGTCTCGCGGCGCTGCTCGCCCTGTTCACCGTCACCGATGCCACGGTCCGCGGACAGGCGGTCACCACCGCGCTGCTGCCGCTCGTCGGCCTCCCCGTCCTCGCGGCGGCGGCCGAGCTGCACGACCACCCGGTCGCCCGGGACCTCACCTTCCTCGCCGTGGTCGGCGCCGGCGTGTACGCCCGCCGCTGGGGGCCGCGCGGGCACAGCCTCGGCGTGTTCGCGTTCATGACCTTCTTCGTGGCGCAGTTCCTCCGGGCGACCCCGCGGCAGCTGCCCGAGCTGTACGCCGCCGTCCTGCTGTCCCTGCTCACCGCGTCCGCGGTGCGCTTCGGGCTGTGGTGCTACGAACGCCGTACGCCCCCGGCGCCCGTACCCGCACCGCCGGGCGGGAGCGGACTGGCCCGGGTGACCACGCGCCAGGCCATCCAGGCCACCGTCGGCGCGGGCTTCGCCCTCGTCGTGGGACAGCTGCTGTCCGGGGAGCGCTGGTACTGGGCCGTCGGCGCCACCTGGTGGATCTTCGTCAACACCACCTCGCGCGGCGAGACCCTGGTCCGCGGCTTCCGCCGGGTCCTCGGTACGGTGATCGGCATCGGACTCGGCCTGCTCGTCGCCGTGCCGCTGCACGGGGCGGTGGTCCCGACGGCCGCGCTCCTCGCCGTCTGTGTCTTCGGCATCTTCTACACCGCCGCGGTCTCCTACACCTGGATGATGCTCTGCGTCACGGTGCTCGCCGAGCTTCTCTACGGCCTCCTGGGCGTCCTCGATCCCGCCCTGCTGGCGCTGCGGCTCGCGGAGACCGGCGTCGGGGCGGTCGGTGCAGTGCTGGCCGTGCTGTTCGTCCTGCCCGTCACCACCCACACCATCACCGACGCCTGGATCCAGCGCGCCCTGCGCTGCGTCCACGCCGCCACCGCCGAGGCCGCCGCACGCCTCGCCGGCGACGAGGCCGCCGACCCGGCCTCGCGGGTGGCCGAGCTGGAGCAGCTGCTGGCTCGGGTACGGCTCTCGGTCGCCCCGCTGGTGCACCCGCTCAACCCGATGCCGGCCCGCAAGCGGCGCGCCCGTCGTGTGCTGGCCCTGCTCGACGACTGCGCCCGCGAGATCCGCGGCCTGGCCGCCGTCGCCGCCGACCCGGAGGCCTCGCACGACGCCCGCCTGGCCGCCGCGTGCTGGCGAGTGGAGGCCGCGGTCGAGGCGCTCACCGGCGGCACGGACGTCACCGCCCCCACCGCGCGGCCGGCCGAGTCGGACCCGGCGCTGGCCCACCTGCACGGCCTGGAGCGGGCCCTGGCCGAACTGGCCCAGCCTCTGCGCACCCGGTCCGCCTCACGGCTCGTGGCGCAGCAGCCGTAGGGCATTCGGTTTCAGCCGAGACCGTATCGAATGAGTGGACGACGGTACGGTGGCGCCGCATGACCGCCGACGTCCCGAGTCCCGCCACCGCCTCACGGGCCACCGACCGCCGGGCGACGCCTCGCTTTTCGCGCTCGGCCTCTTGCCGCGCCGGGCGCACTGGCGCGCGGCCGCGGTGATGAGCGAGGCACTCCGCCCGCTCGGCTCGAGTTGCGGCACTTCGCCGTGCTGATCGTGCTGGTCAACGAGGGGCCCACGGTGCAGCGGGATCTGGAGGCGGCGACCGGGTCGGACAAGGCCGGGATCATGCGCTGATGGATCTGCTGACCCGGTTCGCCCATCCCCCGGACGTCCAGACGTAGACGCGCCCGCATGCCGGCGCGCCCGCGCGACGGTCGCCGTTCGCGTGGGCGCGGTGCGGGGTCTGCGCGGGGGAGGGCCTGTGTGGGGTCTGCGCCGGGAGGGCTGTGCGGCGAGGCGTCGGCGAGGTCCTGTCACCCCCGGAGGAGTTCCTACTCTTCTGCGGGATGCCGATCGGGTTCGAGGACGCCGCTGTGGACCACGTCGGCACGCGCCGGGCTCCGCTCGACGAGACGCTCACGGTCGTCGACGGTTGGTGAAGCCGCCCGGTCGCAGAGGACCAAGGCGTCGCCGACGAAGCGCTCGCCTCGCCCACACCCCTGAGGCGACCGCCTCTCCTGGCCCACCCCCTATATGGACATGTTGCTTTATCGGCCCCACGAGGGTGGATCAGGCGCCCCGCCGGGTAACTCCGCGCCAGTGGACGTCCTGCGACCCGCGAGCCGCGCGGGAGCGGCCCGCGGGTGAGCCCGGTGGGGTGTGCCGTACGGAACTCCCCCTGCGGCACGGGCCTCTTGGTCTAGACCGATGCTGATCCACTGCTACCGTCGCCCCGGACGGCACCCGACCGGAAAGGGGACAGCGGTGGCAGACATCGGCAGACGGGGAGGACGGGCCTACATCGGGTCGTTCACGGCGGCCGGTGGCCAGGGCATCACCACGGCCGCCGTGAACGGGGGCAGCGGCGCGCTGACCGTACTGAGCGGCGTCGACGACCTGCCCGACCCCGCGTACCTGGCCCTCTCGCCCGAGGGCGACACGCTCTACGCCGTCAGCGAGACGGCCGAGGGCGCGGTGGCCGCCTATCGCGTGACCGGGGAGACACCGAAGCCGCTCGGACCGCCGGTGCCTGTGGGCGGCAGTGGGCCCGTGCACCTCAGCCTGTTCGCCGGCCACGTCCTGACCGCCAACTACGGGTCCGGCAGCGTCAGTGCCGTCCCCCTCCGCGCCGACGGCAGCCTCGCGGACGCCCCGTCCGCCGTCCTCCGGCACGCCGGCTCAGGCCCGCACACGCCCCGCCAGCAGGGCCCGCACGCCCACCAGGTCCAGCCCGACCCCAGCGGCCGCTGGGCCGTCAGCGTCGACCTCGGCACCGACTCCGTGCGGGTGTGCGCCCTGGCCGGGGGCACGCTCGACCTGTACCGCGAGATCGCCCTTCGGCCGGGCTCCGGCCCCCGCCACCTGGCCTTCCATCCGCACGGCAGGTACGCCTACGTCCTCAACGAGCTCACCCCCAGCGTCACCGTCTGCCACTGGGACGCCGACGACGGGACGCTCAAGCCCCTGGTCGAGTCGCCGGTCCTGCCGGGCACCCCGGCCGGCGACGCCTATCCCTCGGCGATCGTCGCCTCGCCCGACGGCCGCTTCGTGTGGACCGCGACACGCGGCGAGGACGTGCTGTCCACCTTCTGCGTCGAGGGTGACGAACTGAGGCTGACCGGGACGGTCACCTGCGCCGGGCACTGGCCGCGCGCCATCACCGAGGCGGGAGGGTTCCTGTACGTCGCGAACGAGCGCTCCGGCGACGTGTCCTGGTTCGCCCTGGACCCGGACACGGGACTGCCGCGCTACGAGGGCTCGATCGAGGCACCCGCGGCGTCCTGCGTGGTCATCGGACCGGAGACGGCCGGCGAATGACCGTACGCCGAAGGCCCGCTCCCAGGTGCGGAGCGGGCCTTCGGCGTGACGACTGAGGCTGAGCCTGCGCGTCCGCGTCAGCGAACCGGCGTGCCCTGCGGCTGCTGCGGGGCGATGCCCAGCGCCGTCGTGTACTTCGACAGGGCGAGCTTGCCGATCGCCGGGTACGGGCCGAGCGCCTCGGCGGCGGAGCAGCCCGCCTCCTGCGCGGCCTCCGCGACCAGGCTCGGGTCGATCTCCGGCCCTATCAGGTACGGCGCCAGCGCCAGCTGCTGCGAGCCCGAGGACCGCAGCTGCTCGGCCACGGCCGCGATCGAGCCGTCCTGGTCCAGGGCCGCCGCCATCACCGGAACGGCCAGGCGCGCGGCGAGCAGCATGCCGGTGATCCCGGCGGCCTGCACGGCCTCCTCGCCGCCGACGGAGGCCAGGATGATGCCGTCCGCTGCGGTGGCCACCGTGAACAGGCGGGCACGGTCGGCGCGGGCCAGACCGGCCTCCGAGAGACGTACGTGCAGCGCCTCCGCGAGCAGCGGGTGCGGGCCCAGCACATCGGTCAGGTCCGCCGCCACCCGGCTGTCCATCACGGCCTGGCGGATGACGCGCAGCAGCGCGTTGTCCGGACCGGCCAGCAGCGGCACGACGACGGCGACGGGGCCCTCGGGCTGCTTGGCCTCCACCCCTGCGGCGAGCGCCTGCTCATAGCGGGCGGTGCGCTCGTCGGCCGCGTGCACGAGCACCGACTGGAGCGTGGGGAACTCCACGTCATCACCGTCGACGTACCCGATCCGGGCGTCGAGACCGGGGAGCTCGGAGCGGGCGATGCTCACGACCTCCTCGGCGAGGCCGCGGGTGGCGGCGCTCGGCGTGCCCGGCACCGCGAGAACGAGCGCGGGCGCGCCCTCGGGAGCCGCCAGGGGCTCGGGTCGGCGGTGCCGCCCGGGCTGACGAGGTCGCGGCATTCGTACTGGCAGGCCGGACGCGGGCCCAGTGGGGGAGCTCATGGCGAGGCATGTTACTGGCTTCCTGGGCTCCCCTGTTCGGGGAGGGTGCAGGTGAGCGGCATCCGTCCGCTTTTGTCTGATTGAGTTACCTGCGGTGCGGAACCGAACGGCCTGGGGGATCAGTCCCCCTTTCCGGTCACCACGGAGAACAGCCGCTCGTCACTCGGCAGGGTGAGCGCGCCCCTCGCCAGATCGGTCGCGATCCGCACCGACCCCAGCAGCGGATCCCCGGCGGCCGGCACCCGCCGTGCGTGCGGCAGCCGCTTCGACAACTCCTCTTCCAGAGGCACGACCAGAGGGTCGCCCATCTTGAACAGGCCGCCGGTGAGTGCGACTTGGGGTTCCCCGGCGCCGGGGCACACGGCTGCCGCGGACTCGGCCATGTGCCGGGCGGCGGCGCGCAGGATCTCCGCGGCGACCGGATCGACGTCGGCGCAGGCGGCCACATGGGGCGCGAAGGAGGCGAGGACGGCGGGCCGGTCCGGGCGCGGATACAGCTTGCCGGGCAGGCCCTGCACCGGGCCGAACAGCTCCTCGGCGCGGGCCAGCAGCCCGATCGACCCGCCTGCCCGCCCGTCGTTCGCGCGCAGCGCCGCCTCCAGCCCCGCCCGCCCGATCCAGGCACCGCTGCCGCAGTCGCCGAGCAGATGCCCCCAGCCGTCGGCACGGCGCCAGCGCGTCAGATCCGTGCCCGTCGCGATCAGCCCCGTACCGGCGGCGACGACGGCACCCGGCCGGGACCCGAGGGCTCCGGCATAGGCGGTGACGGCGTCGGCGACGAGAGCGACCCGCCCGATGCCGAACTCCCGCGCCAGCGCGGCCGGCAGTTCGGCGCGCAGGGCATCACCCAGCGTGGCGAGCCCGGCGGCGCCGATCACGGCCGTTCCCAGCCGATCGGCACCGGCCTCGGCGGTCATCGACCGCACCATGGGTACCAGTTGCTCCATCAGGTGCCCGGGGTCGATACCCCGGTCCCCGGTGCGTACCGGATCGCTGGACTCCCGTCGGGCCGTCGCACCCCGGCCGACGGTCCCGACGACCACGCGCAGGCCCGAGCCTCCGGAGTCGACGGCGAGGAAACCGGGGGTGACCCCGCGGATGTCGGGGTGGAGTGGGCCCGGGACGGGAGAGGGGCCGCTCAGGCTGTCCGGCCCGGCGGCCACCTGGGGCGACCCGTCCCCCGTCCCGCTCACGGCAGGCGCCAGTCCACCGGTTGGCCGCCCTGCCGGATCAGCAGGTCGTTGGCCCGGCTGAACGGGCGGGAGCCGAAGAACCCGCGGTCGGCGGACATGGGGGACGGGTGCGCGGACTCCACCGACGGGAGGTTGCCGAGCAGCGGGCGGAGGTTGCGGGCGTCGCGGCCCCACAGGATGGAGACCAGCGGCTTGCCGCGCCCGGCCAGCGCGCGTATGGCCTGCTCGGTGACCTCCTCCCAGCCCTTGCCGCGGTGGGCGGCGGGTTTGCGAGGGGCTGTGGTGAGCGCCCTGTTGAGCAGCAGCACGCCCTGCTGGGTCCACGGCGTCAGATCGCCGTTGGACGGCTGCGGCAGCCCCAGGTCGGTGTTCAGCTCCCGGTAGATGTTGATGAGGCTGCCGGGCAGCGGACGCACGTCGGGCGCGACCGAGAACGACAACCCCACGGCATGTCCCGGTGTCGGGTACGGGTCCTGTCCGACGATCAGGACCCGCACCTCGTCGAAGGGCTGCTGGAAGGCCCGCAGGACGTTCGGTCCGGCCGGCAGATAGGTGCGCCCCGCGGCGATCTCCGCGCGCAGGAAGTCGCCCATCGCGGCGATCCGTTCGGCAACGGGTTCCAGGGCCTTCGCCCAGCCCGGTTCGACGATTTCATGCAAAGGTCGTGGTGCCACGGGCGTCACCCTACTGCCGTGGCGGAGGCGGCGATCAACCAGTGGCCAAGGCCCGCCCCACAACCCGCCCGTAAGCGCTGACGGCTCATCCGATCACCGCGGCCCGCACACACAGCACGTCCGGCAGATGCGACGTCAGCTGCTGCCAGCTGTCTCCGTCGTCGGCCGAAGCGAACACCTCGCCGTTGCGGTTGCCGAAGTACACGCCGGCCGGGTCCGCGTCGTCCGTGCACATCGCGTCGCGCAGCACCGTGCCGTAGTGGTCCTCCTGCGGCAGGCCCGCCGACAGCGGCTCCCAGGTCTTGCCCGCGTCCGCCGTACGGAAGACGCGACATCGCCGGTCGGCCGGTACGCGGTCGGAGTCGGCGTTGATCGGGAACACGTACGCCGTCTCGCCGCGGTGGGGGTGGGCGGCCGCCGCGAAGCCGAACGTGGACGGCAGGCCCTCGCCGATGTCCGTCCAGTGCGCGCCCGCGTCGTCGCTGCGGTACACGCCCCAGTGGTTCTGCAGATAGAGACGGTCAGGAGTCGTGGCGTCCTGCGCGATCTTGTGCACGCACTGGCCGAATTCCGGGTTCGGATCCGGCAGGAACACCGCGGAGACACCGGAGTTGGACGGAGCCCAGCTCGCGCCGCCGTCGACGGTCCTGAACACCCCGGCCGTCGATACGGCGACCGTCACGGCCTTCGGGTCGCGCTTGTCCGTGATCACGGTGTGCAGGCCCTCACCGCCGCCACCCGGGACCCACTTCGACCGGGTCGGGTGCTCCCACAGCGGGCGGACGAGGTCGAAGGTCTCGCCGCGGTCCTCCGAGCGGTACAGCGCGGCCGGTTCCGTGCCCGCGTACACCACGTCCGGCTCCGCGGCCGCCGGGTGCAACTGCCACACCCGCTCCAGCGAGGCCTCCGTGTCCTTCGGGAACTTGACCGCCGGCTGCGCCGGTTCGGTCCAGGTGCGCCCGAGGTCGTCGGAGTGGAACACGGACGGGCCCCAGTGCGCGCTGTCGCCGCCCGCGAGCAGCCGCGGACGCTCACCCCTCGTGTCGATGGCGACCGAGTACACCGCCTGCGCGTTGAAGTACGGACTCTCGTCGAACTCCCAGGTGCCACCTCGCCTCCGCCCGATGAACAAGCCTTTGCGTGTGCCCACGGCCAGCATTACCTCGGTCATGCCGATCACCTCCGCGACGCCTTTGTCTCAGACACGGGCCAGTCTGCACCCCGGCACTGACAGTCACCCGTGGAAAGGCCTGCATCGCAGGTCAGGGCGGCGAGGATAGCTGGCCGCCACGAGCCGCGGGGCAGTTTCGCGAAGTCGCCCGCGAGGCCCGGAGAGCCCGTGTGACGCTCGACTCAGGGTGCGTGCAGTGAGCAACCGACTGCCCTCTCCCGTATGGAAGAGGGGTCGGTCCGGCATGTTCGTGTGCTCATGAGGAGGAAGCCTTCGATGGCGTTCCGTGGTCCGAAGGTGTGGCTGTGGCGGTGGCGGCGCAATCCGCTCAAGCGCCGGGCCGATGCGGCGGAGGCCTGGGTACTGCTCGCCGCCTGGGTGCTCACCGTCCTCACCGGAGTGCTGGCCGGCCTGGGGACGGCGAGCACGGTCGAGCAGGGCATGGCGAGGGAGCGCGTGGAGTGGCGGCCGGTCGTCGCCCTGCTCACCGAGCAGGCACCCGGCACGGCCGACTCGCGCACCGGCACGTCGAGCGGCGCGACCGTGTGGGCGAAGGTCCGCTGGAGCGCGCCGGAGGGTGCCACGCACACCGGACAGGCCCGCGTCCGGCCCGGCAGCGGCGTCGGCACACCGGTCACCGTCTGGACGGACCCACAGGGCCGCCTGGTCACCAAGCCGGCCACCCCGTCCGAGGCCCGCTCACGGGCCGCCCTGGTCGGCGGCCTCGCCGGCCTGTGCGCCGCGTCCGTCCCCTTCGTCGCGGGCCGCGCCCTGCGCAGCCGTCTGGAGAGCCGGCGCATCGACCAGTGGGGCTACGAGTGGGCGCGGTTCGGGCCGCTGTGGGGTGGGCGGACGACGGGGTGAAGACCGCACGGTGGGCCGGTGCGGATGGTGGTCGCCGTGTCGGCTCGGGCACAGCTTTCGGTCATAGGCCCTCGGTACGTCGTGCTCCCTGACGGGGGATGTCGGGCGCCCACCAATCCGCCTTCGCCTCACTCCCCGCCCGGCAACGCCCGCCCCAGGATCCCGTCCACGTCCGCGGCGTCCGGCAGCGTCCCGAACGCATGCCCCCAGTCGCCGCCCAGCCGGGTCGCGCAGAAGGCGTCGGCGACCGCGGCGGGGGCGTGGCGGACCAGCAGGGAGGCCTGGAGGGTCAGGGCCATGAGCTCGACCAGACGGCGGGCGCCGGCCTCGGAACCGGCGGTCAGCAGGCCCTTGAGGCGGGTGACGGACGCGTCCAGCCGGGTGTCCGCCCCCTGTGCCAGGTCGAGTTCGGCGAAGAGCGCCTCGGCCGTGCCCGGCTCCCTGCTCAACGCCCGCAGCACGTCGAGGGCGTTGACGTTCCCCGAGCCCTCCCAGATCGACAGCAGCGGAGCCTCGCGGTAGTGGCGCGGCATGCCGGACTCCTCGACGTAGCCGTTGCCGCCGAGGCACTCCAGAGCCTCCGCGGTGAAGGCCGGACCCCGCTTGGTGACCCAGTACTTGCCGACTGCCGTGGCGATCCGGCGGAACGCCGCCTCGCCCCCGTCCGCGCCCTCCCCGCGCACCGTCCGGTCGGCCGCGCCGGCCAGCCGTAGTGTGAGCGTCGTGGCGGCCTCGGACTCCAGCGCGAGGTCGGCGAGGACGTTGCGCATCAGCGGCTGTTCGATCAGCCGCGCCCCGAACGCGCTGCGGTGCCGCACATGGTGGCCCGCCTCCACGAGCGTCTTGCGCATCAGCGTCGCCGAGGACATCACGCAGTCCAATCGGGTGCAGTTGACCATCTCGATGATCGTCTTTACGCCCCGTCCCTCCGGACCGACCAGCCAGGCGACGGTTCCGTCGAACTCGGGCTCGGAGGAGGCGTTGGATCGGTTGCCCAGCTTGTCCTTCAGGCGCTGGATGCGGAAGGTGTTGCGGCTGCCGTCGGGCAGGACGCGCGGCACGAGGAAGCAGGACAGGCCGCCGGGAGCCTGCGCCAGCACCAGGAAGACGTCGCACATGGGCGCCGAGGTGAACCACTTGTGCCCACGCAGGGTGTAAACGCCCGGCTCTGCGCTCGGCCACGCCGTGGTCGTGTTCGTGCGGACGTCGGAGCCGCCCTGCTTCTCGGTCATCCCCATGCCCGCGAGCAGGCCCCGCTTCCGGGTCGGCACGCGCAGGCCGGGGTCGTACTCCCGGCTGGTCAGCAGGGGTTCGTAGACCTTCGCGAGCTCGGGCTGCCTGCGCAGCACGGGGACGGCGGCGTACGTCATCGACGTCGGACAGCCGTGTCCCGCCTCGGTGTGCCCCCACACCAGTCCGCCCGCGGTCCGGGCGACATGGGCGCCGGGCCGCTCGTCCCCCCAGGGCGCCGCCGCGAGCCCCTCGGCGACCGCCACCCGCAGCAGGTGGTGCCAGCTCGGATGGAACTCGACCTCGTCGACACGATGGCCGTACCGGTCGTGCGTACGCAGCTCGGGCTCGAAGCGGTTGGCCTGCTCACCCCACTCCTGCGCCTCGGCGCTGCCGGCCCGCCGCCCGAGCCGCCGGATGTCCTCCTCGGCCCAGGCGGCGCCCTCACGGCGCAGCCCTTCGAGGAGGGCCGCGTCCTCGGACGCGTCGTAGGGAGTCAGGGGCGGGGGCTGGTTGGTGACGTCGTGCGTGGCGTACTGCCCGGACGACGGCTCCTGCGCGGCTTCGGGCTGGTCCTGGGCGAGTATCGAGTCCATGGCGTCAGTGTTGCACCATCGCTGCGAGTGCAGCAATCCTGTAATACGCAACGCCGGCCCGTACAGTCGTGAGCATGCCGAACAACGCGTCACCGCAGGCCGACGAGGTGGAGCTGCGCCCGCTGTCCGCCCGGTCGGTCGTCCTGAGCCTGCTGCTGGGGCTGCATCCGCCCGAGCTGCCGGTGAAGGACCTGGTGCGCAGCGTGGAGCCGTTCGGCATCGCGGGATCCACCGTGCGGGCCGCCCTCAGCCGGATGGTGGCGGCCGGAGACCTGCGGCGCGCGGACACGGTCCACCGGCTCAGCGACCGCCTCCTCGACCGCCAGCGCCGCCAGGACGAGGCCGTCCACCCCGAGACCGTGCCCTGGGCCGGCGACTGGGAGATGGTGGTGGTCACGGCCACGGGCCGGGGCCCCGCCGAACGCGCGGAGCTGCGCACCGAGTTGACCCGGCTGCGGCTCGCCGAGCTGCGCGAGGGCGTCTGGCTGCGGCCCGCGAACCTGCTCCGCCCGCTGCCGGGCGACCTCGGCCAGGTCGCCGAGTGCTGCACGGCTCGCCCCGACCGCCCCGCGCGCGAGCTGGCCGCGAGCCTGTGGCCGCTGGACGCGTGGAGCCGGACGGGAAACGCCCTGCTCGCCCATGTCGCCCGCGCGCGGCATCCCTCCGACCGCTTCACCGCGTTCGCGGCCGTGGTACGGCACCTGCTCGCCGACCCGGTGCTGCCGCCCGAACTCCTCCCGGCCGACTGGCCGGGCGAGCGGCTGCGCGCCGCGTACGCCGACTATCGGCGGGAGCTGGCGGAGGACGTACGCGCGCGTGAGGGCCGATAGCCGGACGATGACGTACGCGCGCGTGCCCGCCGAGAACGCCGCGGCGGCCGTACGGAGTGCCGTGCGGGGACGCTCCGTACGGCCGCCTTCACCGTGGGGGGACTGCCTGCGGCCGGGCTCTACCTGTAGGTGATGTCCGAGCTGGAGTACAGGCAGTTCGTGCTGTCCGGGCCTGTGCCCACGGCCGTGTTGTTGTTGTACTTCTGGCAGGGGATGACCTTGCGACCGGCATCGTTGAGGATCGTGATGCCGCGCAGCGTCGCCACGTCGCCCCGGTTGACGTTGATGCCGACCAGGCGTGCCGTGGATCCGGTGCCGGTGACCTCTATGTTGCTGAGGTTGACCTTGCGCGTGTACTGCGTGGAGCAGTCGCCGCACGAGCGGTACAGCGTCTTGAACTCGCTGACGGCGAAGTTGGAGATGTTCAGCGTGCCGGGGCCGTTGTGCTGGAAGACCTTGTCGGCCGCCTTCTTCGCGCCGCCACCGGTCACCGTGTAGGTGGAGCCGCCGCGGAAGGTGGCCGCATCCTCGCCCACGTCCTCCCACCACACGTTCTGCAGCGTGCAGTTGCCCTCGCAGTGGATGCCGTCGGCGCCGGGCGCGCCGATGATGACGTTCTTCAGCGTCGCGCCGGCCGCGAGCTTGAAGATCGGGTCCTGGCCCTCCTCCTGGCCGTCGCCGGCCAGGTCGCCACTGCCGTAGTACCGCTTCATCCCGCCGTCAACGACGCCGGAGACGGGGATCGTGGCGCTCACCGGCTGGCTGCTGGTGGGCGTCGGCCAGGTGGCGGCGCTCACAGGCGGGCCGACTGTCGTGATCATGACAGACGCGAGGCCGAGTGCGGCCAGACCGCCGGTCAGTGCGCGCCGGCGGGCGCGGGGCTTTGCTGGTGAAGTCATGTCCCGTATGCCTTCTTCCAGTTGGGGGGTGGTCAGATCTTTCCGGTGCCCGCGCCGGACGTCACCGAGGCGACGACGGTGGACGCGGACTCGGCGGTGTAGCCGTAGGGCGGCGTGGTGAAGGTGCCGGCCTGGGAGATCTCGGTCGCGGCCCCGCCGAGATCGTTGCCGCGCAGATTGGCGTAGCCGTCGACGTCACTGCTGCGGTTCGTGGTCACAGCGATCTTCGTGTCGCGGAAGACGTTGTTCTCCACGAGCATCTGGGCGCCCATGCGCGAGTGGCAGGCGGTGTCGGCGCCGGCCACGTAGTTGTTGTAGAAGTGCCCGGTACCGAAGCGCAGGCTGGGGATGCGCGAGTAGACGTTGCTGAAGTGGTTGTGGTGGTACGTCACCTTCAGGTGCCCGGTGTCCTCGCTCGCGTTGTTGTCGCTGTGTCCGACCAGCGAGCCCTTGAAGTGGTCCTTGAAGGTGTTCCAGGACACCGTGACGTTGTCCGAGCCGTGATTGATGTCCAGCAGGCCGTCGTAGTAGTCCTTGTCGTGATCGCGGTCGGCCGAGAAGGAGTTGTGGTCGATCCACACCTTCGTCGACGCCTGCACCGTGATGCCGTCGGACGGCGCCACCGGCTTGCTGATGTTCAGGTTCCGGACGACGACGTTGGTGACGTTCTTCAGCCGCAGCCCGCCCCCGGTGAACCCGGACGACGAACCCACGCCCAGCACTGTCGTGTTGGAGCCGACATCGACCTGACCGCTCAGTGAGATCAGGCCGTTGACCCGTACGACCTTGGCCGAGTTGCCGGTCACCGCCGACCTGAAGGCGTCCAGCGTCGAGACGGTGACCGCCGAGGCGCTGCCGCCACCGGTCGTTCCGGCGCCGAACCCGATCGGCGAGGTCTCGGCCGCCCCGGCCTGGGTGGGCAGGACCATGACAGCCGCAGTGGCGAGAGCGGCTGCGGCGGCCGTCGCCAGTGCGGTTCTTTGCGGGCGTGCACGTGGGGGGAGAGTTCGCATGCGGGTGCGTCCCTTCGGGAGGACTGACACGATCATGTACGTGAACTATGCGCATCATATAGAACGCCACGCGCGGACAGTGTGGCCAGTGGGGGGTTCTGTGGAGCGGCTCGGTCACACTGTTGGACGGAACGTAGGGGGCAAGCGCTTTCTAGTCAACGCTTTGCGCAGAAGAATTCGCGTCGGGCGAGGTGGGAGGCGAGAGCTCCGCGAGCTGGCGTGGGAGCGCTTCCATGATGGATGTGTCCATGTCACGATGCCTTTCTCGTCGAACCACGTCCACGAGCCGTGACCAGAAGGGACAAGGACGTGCCCACCCCCATCCGCACGACCGTGAAGAGACCGCTCCGGACGCAACTCGCCACCCTCATCGGAGCGCTCCTGCCGCTGCTCGCGGCACTGCTCGTCACCGCCCCGGCGGCCTCCGCTCGCACCGAGGCGTCCGACGCCGCCCCCACCGCGACGCTCACCGAGGTCACCGACTTCGGCGCGAACCCCAGCAACCTGCGGATGTACCTGTACGTGCCGGACAGCGTCACCGCCCACCCGGCGGTCCTGGTCGCCGTGCACTGGTGCACCGGTTCCGGGCCCGACATGTACAACGGCACCGAGTACGACACGCTCGCCGACCAGTACGGCTACATCGTGATCTACCCGTCCGTCACCCGCAGCAGCAAGTGCTTCGACGTCTCCTCGCCCCAGGCGCTCAGGCGCGACGGCGGCAGCGACCCGGTCGGCATCAAGTCCATGGTCGACTGGGTCACCCGCACCTACGACGCCGACACCAGCCGGGTCTTCGCCACCGGAATCTCCTCCGGCGCGATGATGACCAACGTCCTGCTCGGCGACTACCCGGACGTGTTCGCCGCGGGCGCCGCCTTCTCCGGCGTCCCCTTCGGCTGCTTCGCCACCACCGACGGCTCGGAGTGGAACAGCGCGTGCGCCCAGGGCACGGTCACCCGCACCGCGCAGGAGTGGGGCGACATCGCTCGCGCCGCGTACCCCGGTTACACCAGGCCCCGGCCCCGAATGCAGCTGTGGCACGGCACCGAGGACGACGTCCTGCGCTACCCCAACTTCGGGGAGATGATCAAGCAGTGGACCAACGTCCAGGGAGTCGGTCAGACCCCGGCCGCCACGGACACACCCCAGTCCGGCTGGACCCGCACCCGCTACGGCGGCACCGGTGACCGGGCCCCCGTGGAGGCGATCAGCCTCCAGGGCGTCGGCCACAACCTCTACAGCAACGGCATGGCGGCCCGCGTCCTCACCTTCTTCGGCCTGGACGGCGGCGGACCCGCCCCCCAGCCCCAGCCCGGCGCCTGCAAGGTGACCGTCACCACCAACGCCTGGAACACGGGCCTGACCGCCTCGCTGACGCTCACCAACACCGGCACGACGTCGATCAACGGCTGGCAGCTCGGCTTTACCCTGCCCGCCGGCCAGGCCATCACCAACGGGTGGGGAGCCACCTACACCCCGGCCTCCGGCGCGGTGACGGCGACCAACGCCTCGTACAACGTGACGCTCGCGCCAGGAGCGAGCGTCGGCATCGGCTACCAGGCGAACCACACCGGCAACAGCGTGGCACCGGGCGCCTTCACCCTCAATGGGACAACCTGCACGGCCGGTTGACGGGGGGACACGCGGCGTGGCCGGAGCGTGAGCGCCGGTCACGCCGATCCGCCCGCACTATGCGACGCGCCTCGGCCCCCCGGGCGCCCAGGCAAGCCCAGCCCGGCGCCCCGGTGGGCGGATGACATGCCGTTTTGCGGGAACCCGGGCCGCACGGAAAGCGTTGTCGAACGAGTGGAGCGAGGGCGAACGATGCTTCTGGGACTCCTCACACGTCCGACCACCGCCGTGGCCGGGCTGGCCGCGGCCGGACCGCGACTGCTCGCCAGAGGGGCCGCCCCCGCCGTGGGAGCCGCCGCGGGGGCGGTGGCCGGGGCGGCCCGGGCGGGCGTCCGAGGCGTCGACACCGCGGCGCGTGTCGCACGGGTCGCCCGCAACACGCTGCCCGTCCGCCCGCACCCCTGGCGGTCGGGTACCCGGGCCCACCTCGAGCTGCGACCCTCGGAGCCGGACCTGATCCGGCGGCAGGGCGGGACCGAGCGAGCGGCGCGCCGGGTCGCCGCAGCGCTGGCGGAACGGCCCGACGTGGCCCTCGCGTACTGGGACGGCGGACTGCGTCGGCTGGTCGTGACGGCCGTCGAGGAGTCGGTCAGCGACCGGGTGGTGCAGAAGGCGACCGACATCGCGGCCCGGCACGGACTGGCGCAGACGGACGAGTCGGTCGAGGACATCGTCCACCCGGCCGACCCCGCCGGAGTGCGGGCCGCCGCCATGGCGCTCGCCGCCGACGGGATGGGCATCGCGACCGCGTTCACCGGACACCTCCTGCGCCTGCCGGCCTCCCCCCGGGCGGTGACCGCGCTGGTGACGCTGCTGCGGGAGAATCCACGCTTCCGCGGATGGCTGCGGGCGAGGGTCGGCCGCTCCCGTATGGACCTGGTTCTGGCCGTCGCGAACGCGGCCGCCCACGGTGCCGGACGCACCCCGACCGCCCTGGTGCTCGACAGCGCGCTGCGCACGCTGCAGCTGGTCGACACCGTGGCCCGCGCGGCGGCGTTCGACATGGTCCACGACGAGGTGTGCACGCCGCAGCGGTGCAGCGTGGCCGGGGATCAGCGCGTGCGTCCCCCGCTGCGCACGTCCCCGGCCCAGGAGTACGCCGGACACGCCGAGGCCGGCAGTCTGGTGGGCGCGCTGGCCACGCTGCTCGTCAAACACGACGGCACCGAGGCGGCGGAGGCGGTGCTGGCGGGCTCTCCGAAGGCCGCGCGCTACGGGCCCGCCGCCTTCCACGCCGTACTGAGCTCCGCGCTGTCCCGCGCGGGCGTCCTGGTGCGCGACACCGAACGGCTGCGCCAGCTGGAGATGGCCGACACGGTCGTCCTGCATCCGAGCGCACTGCGGACACCCGGCGCCGACGCGGATCCATGGGCCGAGGCAGTGCTGGACGCGGCGCGGCGCGCCGGTTTGCGGGTCGTGATGGTGGAGGACCCCGCCCTGGCCGATTTCACGAATCTCGCCGACCAGGTGGTGAGCGGCGAGCGGTCGCTGCGCGACGTGGTGAACTCGGTGCGCGACGAGGACGGCGTCGTCGTCACGGTCGCCCGCCCGGACGCGGCGGACGAGGACCTGCTCACCGGGCTGCTCGCCGGCGATGTGGCCGTCGCCCTCACCGACCGGGACGGGGCCGTCGTCTGGGGCGCGGACGTGCTGGCCCCGCACGGCCTGGCCGATGTGTGGCGGCTGCTGCGGGCGGTACCGGCCGCGCGCGGGGTCGGCCGCAGGTCGCAGACCCTGGCCCGCTCCGGTGCGGCCCTGTCCGGACTCCTGGTGGCCGTCGGCACGTCCCGCAGGGGTCGCCCTACGCCATGGCCCGGCCTGCGGCACACACCGGTCGACGTGAGCGCGGCATGGGCCCTGTTGACCGGCATGCGGGCGGCCCTCGGTGTGGCGGTGGCCCGCGCCCCGCACCCTCGTCCCCGGGTGGCCTGGCACGAACTGGATCCCGATGAGGTCCGGGACCGGCTGGAGCATGAAGAGGGCCCGGAGCCGACCCTGTCCGAGCAGGTCACCGACCGTGCGCGTCAGAAGCTGCGCACGATGGGCCGCCGACGCGTCTTCGCACCGCTGAGCGGCCCGCTGCGGCTGGCCCGGGCGGTCCGCGGCGAACTGGACGATCCCCTTACCCCGGTGCTGGCCGTCGGCTCGGCCGCCGAGGCGATCCTCGGCTCCGTCGTGGACGCCCTGTTGGTCGTGGGCGCGCTCGACCTGAACGCGCTGGTCGGCGGCGTTCAGCGGATGCGGGCCGAACGGGCGCTGTCCGGGCTGCTGGCCAAGCAGCAGCAGAAGGCGCGGGTCACGACCGAGGAGCCGTCGTCCCGGGCGCGTGTCGTGGACGCCGCCAAGCTCCGTCCCGGTGACGTGATCGAGCTGCGGGCCGACGACGTGGTGCCCGCCGACGCGCGTCTGCTGTGGGAGGACGGCCTGGAGGTGGACGAGTCCGCGCTGACCGGAGAGTCCCTGTCGGCCGACAAGGGGACCGACTGCACGCCGGGCGCCGCCGTGCCGGACCGCTGTTGCATGGTGTTCGAGGGCACGACCGTGGTCGCCGGACATGCCCGGGCCGTCGTGGTGGACACCGGTGAGCGGACCGAGGCCTCGCGGGCCGTGGCTCTCGCCGCCCGCACCCCGCCGTCCGCCGGAGTACAGGCGAGGCTGCGGGAACTCACCGACAAGGCCCTGCCGTTGACCCTGGCGGGTGGCGCCGGAGTGACCGCGCTGTCGCTGCTGCGCGGCACACCGATCCGCCGGGCCGTGAGCGGTGGGGTGGCCGTGGCCGTGGCCGCGGTGCCCGAGGGACTGCCGCTGGTGGCGACCGTGGCGCAGTTGGCGGCCGCTCGCCGGCTGAGCCAGGGGGGAGTCCTCGTCCGGGCTCCGCGCACCCTGGAGGCGCTCGGCCGGATGGACACCATCTGCTTCGACAAGACGGGCACGCTCACCGAGAACCGGCTGCGTCTGGTGCGGGTGACGGACGCGGAGGGCACGGTCCGTGCGCGGCACGAGATGAACGAGACGGACCGGGCGGGGGCCGGCGCCACCCTGCGGATCGCGGCCCGCGCCTGCCCACAGCTCAACGGCGGTCAGGACCGGCCCGTGCACGCCACCGACGAGGCCGTCCTGGACGCGTCCGCCCCCGACCCGGACTGGTCCCAGACCGAGGGCCTGCCCTTCGAGGCCGGCCGCGGTTACGCCGCCGCCGTCGGCCGGGCCGAGGACGACACACCCGTGCTCGTGGTCAAGGGCGCCCCCGAGACGGTGCTGCCCGCCTGCGCCGGTCTGCCCCCGTCGGCGACGGAGACGGCGCATACGCTCGCCGGTGACGGACTGCGCGTCCTCGCCGTGGCCCGGCGTCGGCTGGATCCGTCGGACGACGCGGCCGCCGTCCTCGAACAACCCCTGAAGGAGCTGGAGTTCACCGGCCTGCTGGCCCTCGCCGACATACCGCGCGACACCTCCACGGCCCTTGTCCGGGGCCTGCGGGAGGCGGGCGTACGACCCGTCATGCTGACCGGCGACCACCCGCAGACCGCCCGGGCGATCGCCGCCGAGCTGGGCTGGCCCGAGAACACCGGTGTGGTCACCGGCGAGGAACTGGCGTCCGCGGACCGGGAGGCACGGGCCCGGATGCTGGACGACATGGGCGTGGTGGCCCGGGTCGCGCCCGAGCAGAAACTCCAGGTCGTCGAGGCGCTGCGGGACGCGGGCCGGGTGGTCGGCATGGTCGGCGACGGAGCCAACGACGCGGCGGCCATCCGCGCCGCCGACATCGGCGTCGGCATCAGCGCCCGCGGCTCGGCCGCCGCCCGCAACGCGGCCGACCTCGTCCTCACCGACGGTGACCTGAGGGTCCTGATCGACGCGGTCGCCGAGGGCCGGGCCCTGTGGCACAACGTCGCGGACGCCATCGCGATCCTGATCGGCGGCAACGCGGGCGAGGTGGGCTTCGGTCTCCTCGGCACCCTCCTGTCGGGCGCCGCGCCCCTGTCCACCCGCCAGATGCTGCTGGTGAACCTGTTCACGGACCTGTTCCCGGCGATGGCGGTGGCGGTGACGCCGAAGCGGGCGGAGGGGGCCGACGGGGAGTCGGCCGCGGCCGGGAAGCCGGGCCAGGATGTCCGTGCCGAACCCGCAGGGAGCGAGCCCGACCGGGGCAGCGCGATCGGACCCGAAGCCCTGATCGCCTCGGTCCTCGGTCCACCCCTGATCCGCAAGATCCGGCACCGTGCCCTGACCACGACGCTCGGCGGAACGGCCGCCTGGCTGTTCGGCCGCTTCACCCCGGGCAGCGCCCGGCGCTCGACCACGATGGCCCTGTGCGCGGTGGTCGGGACGCAGCTGGCCCAGACGCTGGCCGACCGGCGGGGCAGCCCGCTGGTCCGCGCCACCGCCCTCGGCTCCGGAGCCGCTCTCGTCGTCCTGGTGGAGACCCCGGGCGTCAGCCATGTCTTCGGCTGCACGCCGCTCGGTCCGTTCGCCTGGGCGGGCGTCGCCGCGTCGATCGCGCTCGCGGTGACGGGCCAGCGGGCCGTGCCGTACCTGGAGCGGACCGTGCTCCGGCATCTGCCGTACGGCACACGGTGACCCACGCGTGGCCGCGACCGGCGACAACCCGATGGTGGCCCCGCACCACGGGGCCACCATCCCTGCGGGTGGGCGATCAGACGGACCGGTGGTACTGGTCGGGCACATGCACGTCCCCGCCCAGCTCCCGTGCCGCGTGCCGTGCCCACGACGGGTTGCGCAGCAGCTCGCGGCCGAGCAGGACGGCGTCCGCCTCGCCGTTGGCGATGATCTTCTCGGCCTGTTCGGCGTCGGTGATCAGCCCGACCGCCGCGACCGGCAGGGAGGTCTCGGCCTTCACCCGCGCGGCGAACGGCACCTGGTAGCCCGGGCCGACGGGGATGCGGGCGCCGGCCGCGTTGCCGCCCGTGGACACGTCGAGCAGATCGACGCCGTGCGCCTGGAGATCGGCGGCGAAGCGGACCGTGTCGTCGGCGGTCCAGCCGTCGTCCTCCAGCCAGTCCGTGGCCGAGATGCGGAAGAACAGCGGCTTGTCGGCCGGCCACACCTCCCGCACGGCGTCCACGACCTGGAGGGCGAAGCGGGTGCGGTTCTCGTACGAGCCGCCGTATTCGTCGGTGCGGTGGTTGGAGTACGGGGAGAGGAACTCGTTGATCAGGTAGCCGTGGGCGCCGTGGACCTCGGCGACCTCGAATCCCGCGGCGAGGGCGCGCCGGGCGGCGTCCGCGAACCGACCCACGGTCTCCTGGATCTCGGCGACCGTCAGTTCGGCCGGCACGGGATGGCCGTCGGCGAACGGGACCGGGCTCGGCGCCACGGGCTGCCAGCCGTGCGCGTCCGGCCCCACCGGCGCACCGCCCTTCCAGGGCTGGTCGGTCGACGCCTTGCGGCCGGCGTGGGCGAGCTGGATGCCCGGCACCGTGCCCTGCGACACCAGGAACCGCGTGATGCGGCGGAACGCCTCGACCTGGGTGTCGTTCCAGATGCCCAGGTCGTAGGGGGAGATCCGGCCCTCGGGGCTGACGCCGGTGGCCTCGACGATGATCAGCCCTGTGCCGCCGGCCGCGCGGGCCGCGTAGTGCGCGAAGTGCCAGTCGTCGGGGACGCCCATGTCGGGGCCCTCCGGTGCGGCCGAGTACTGGCACATCGGGGGCATCCACACCCGGTTCGGGATCGTCACATCGCGCAGGGTGTAGGGCTCGAAGAGGGCACTCACGGCGGACTCCATTCGTCACGGGACTCGGCACGGGGACCGGCTGGCGGCTCGTACGATAAGCATCGTAGTACGGGAAGTGTCAAACTACGAGAGGTCTCGTACAATGGAGCCTAGAGAACCCGACGAAGTGGAGCCGCCGTGACCAGCACCGCTGTCAGCAGCCGAGACCTCCCGCACCCGACGCGCGGGGAGATCCGTCTGGAAGGTGTGCTGCACGCGCTGTCGGACCCGCTGCGTCTCCAGATCGTGCGAGAGCTCGCCGCCGTCGGCGACGAGCTCTCCTGTTCGCACTTCGACCTGCCGGTCACCAAGTCCACCACCACGCATCACTTCCGCGTGCTGCGGGAGAGCGGTGTGATCCAGCAGATCTACCGGGGCACGGCCAAGATGAACGGCCTGCGCAAGGACGACCTAGACGGCCTGTTCCCGGGACTTCTCGACGCCCTTCTCGACGCCGCCGCCCGGCAGGCCGTCCGGCCCGGCGGCGCCTGAGCCCGCATCGGCGGCTTCTGAACCGGCCTTCGTCGGCAGGTGGTTGAAGAGCAGGTTCAACACGATCGCCGTCAGGCAGCCCGCGCTGATGCCGCTGTTCATCACCGTCTGGAACCAGTCCGGGAACTTCTCGTAGATCGCCGGCACACCGACCGGCAGCATGCCCACCGCGACGGAGACGGCCACCACCGTGAGGTTGTTGTTGCCCTTGAAGTCCACCCCGGCCAGTGTCCTCAGCCCGCTCGCGGCGACCGTCCCGAACATCACCAGCCCCGCACCGCCCAGCACCGGCGCCGGTATCGCCGCCACCACCGCGCCCAGCTTGGGCAGCAGCCCGAGCAGCACGAGGATGCCGCCCGCGGTGGCCACCACCCAGCGGCTGCGCACGCGGGTCATGCCGACGAGGCCGACGTTCTGGGCGTACGCCGTGTACGGGAAGGTGTTGAAGACGCCGCCCAGGACCGTCGACAGGCCGTCGGCGCGCAGGCCGTCCGCCAGGGAGCGCGGCGAGACCTTGCGGTCCGTCATCTCCCCGACCGCGATGAAGTCTCCGGTCGTCTCGGTCATGCACACCAGCGCCACCACCAGCATCGACACGATGGCCGAGAACTCGAAGGTGGGTGCCCCGAAGTGGAACGGCGTGCTGATCCCGACCCAGTCGGCGTCGCCCACCCCGCCGAAGTCCGTGAACCCGAACGGTACGGCGACCGCCAGCCCCACCACGATGCCGATCAGTACGGCGATCCGGCTGAGGAACGCCGGCGCGAAGCGCTGCACACCGAGCACCACGGCGAGGACGAAGGCGGCCAGCGCGAGGTTCTTCGGCTCCCCGAAGTCCGCGGAACCGGCGCCGCCGGCCGCCCAGTTGCCCGCGACCGGCAGCAGGGAGAGACCGATGATCAGGATCACGGTGCCGGTCACGAGGGGCGGAAAGTACCGGAGCAGCCTTCCGAAGACCGGCGCCAGCAGCACGATCGCGAGACCTGCGACGATCACCGAGCCGTAGATCGCGGGGAGCCCGCCGCCCGTCGTGCCGATCAGCACCATCGGGGAGACGGCGGCGAAAGTACAGCCCTGCATGATCGGCAGCCGTACGCCGAAGCGCCAGAAGCCGATGCACTGGATCAGCGTCGCGATGCCGCACACCAGCAGGTCCGCGGTGATCAGGTAGGCCAGGTCGGCGGGTGGGAGCTTCATGGCTCCGCCGACGATCAAGGGGACGGCCACGGCGCCGGCGTACATCGCGAGGACGTGCTGCAGGCCGAAAGCGGCCAAGTGGCGGGCGGGTGGGACTTCGTCGACGGGGTGCGCGGGCGCGGTTGTGGTCATGGGCGAGACCGTAGGCTCCTTGAACAGATTGTTGATTTCGGGGGCGTTGCCGGTTCGTTTCTCGGTGCGGGTGGTGTGTGGCTGGTCGCGCCCACGCGGTGGAGCCGCATATGGGTACAGCCCCGCGTCCCTAAACGGCGTTGCCGTGCGCGGCGGTCATCAGCGACTCCCAATCGGGGAGCTTCACCACACTCCTGCCCAGCGCCGCCCCCAGGTCCGCCTCCGCGCGCTCGATCGCGCACCAACCCGTCCACTCCACCGGCTCGATCCCCTCGGCCCGCAGTGCCGTGAGCGGATCCTCGGGCAGCTCCCTCCCCGCGAGTGCGTCGGCATCCTCCAGCAGCGACGTCACCGTCTCCTTCGCGCACGGCCGATTCGTGCCGATCACGCCCGTCGGGCCCCGCTTGATCCAGCCGGACACGTACTCGCCCGGCGCGACAAGGCCCTCGCGTACCACTCGCCCGGCGCGATGTGGCACCGTGCCGGTCGACGGGTCGAACGGCAGGCCCTCCAGCGGCACCCCGCGATAGCCCACCGAACGCAGCACCAACTGGGCCTCGATGTCCTCGTATTGCCCCGTGCCCGTCACTCCGCCCCGCCCGTCGGGCGCCGTCCGTTCGAAGCGCACCGCGGCCACGCGCCCCGCCTCGGCGAGGAGTTCGACGGGCCGCAGGAAGAAACGCAGGCGGATGCGATGGCGGGCCTCGCGCGCCGGAGCCTCGGCCCAGCCGCGCAGTACCTCGACGTTGCGGCGCTGTGGGGCGGGCAGCCCTGAGGGGTCCGCGTACGCCGGATCCGGCACCAGCTCCTCGGGATCCACGGTCACTCCCGTGTCCGGCAGGGTGCCCAGCTCCCGTAGCTCCTTGGTGGTGAAGCGGGCCTGCGAGGGACCGCGGCGCCCCACCATGCTGATGTCGCTCACGCGGCTCGCGGCGAGGGCGGTGAGCGCCCCCTGGGGCATGTCGGTGGGGCTCAGCTCCGCCGTGCCCCGGGCCAGCATCCGTGTGACGTCCACCGCGACGTTCCCGACGCCGATGACCACCGCCGAGCGCGCGCCGACCACGAACCCGTCGTCGACGGCATCCGGATGGGCGCTGTACCAGGACACGAACTCGGTCGCCGACCAGCTGCCCGGCAGGTCCTCGCCGGGAATGCCGAGGTGGCGGTCGGTGGCGGCGCCCACGCAGTACACGACCGCGTGGTAGAGACTGCGCAGCCGGTCTGCCGGCACTCCGTCCGGGCCGATCTGGACGCCCCCGAGGAAGCGCACCCGCTCGTGCTCCAGGACCGTCCGCAGGTTGTTCTGGAGGGACTTGATCTTCTCGTGGTCCGGCGCGACGCCGTACCTCACCAGGCCGTACGGGCACGGCAGCCGGTCCAGGACGTCGACGAGCACGTCGGGGTCCTGCTGTACGAGGCTCTGGGCGGTGTAGCACCCGCTCGGCCCGGAGCCTACGACGGCGACACGCAGCGGCACGGCGGAACTCCTTGTCCGAGGGGTCTTCGGGAAGTCTCCAGGAGTCGCTCTCGAATCCAGCATCGCACCGCGGACGCTCCGCTGACAGGGTGCAGTGCGCCGACCGGGAGGCGTGTTCGTTCAGTATGGAATGTGATCATGCGGTTACGTTGCGTGTGTGCTGGAAGCATCCTTTCTTAATCTTTCCGATCGTTGTGCTTCGGACGGCGTCGTGTCCGTGTGGCCCGCGTGGGAAGTACGGGACGGTGCCGGCGCCACGGCATGGCTGGGCGTCCGGCTGGAGTTCGGCGACGGCGCCCGGGTCGACGCGCTCGCCGTGGTGTCCGAGGAGGGCGTCTCCATCGAGGACGTGCGGGCCCGTCCGGCGCTCTCCCTCGACGACCTGGCGGCACTCGCCGACTGGATCGAGGATCCGCTCTCCAAGGCGTGCGGGGCCGCGGGCGAACCGGGCCGAGAGGGCGCCGGATCGAGTCGCGCCCGGCCGCCCTGGCCGCTGGGCGTCGAGGGGCAGTGGCTCGTCGCACAGGAGTACCGCGCGGCTCAGGAGCAGGGCGCGGACCCGGTCCTCGCGGTGATGCGGGCGACGGGGCACAGCCGCCGCAGGTCGCTCAGGCTCATCGGCCAGGCGCGCGACGCGGGCTTCCTGACACCGCGCCGCGCCCGCCGCTGAGCGCGGCCCCGAAGGCGGAGGGCACCGAGCCGCTGAGTGCGCCCCACCGGCGTGGGTCCCTCAGAGCATGTCCCGCATCCGCGTGATCTCGCTCGTCTGCTGAGCGACCACCTCGTCGGCCATCTCCTCGATCGCGATGTTGTTGCCCTGTCCCTTCACGTCCGTGGCCATGGTGAGCGCCCCGTCGTGATGGGTGATCATCAACGTGAGGAAGAGCTGGTCGAACGTCTTCCCGCGGGCAGCGCGCAGTTTCTTCAGCTGTGCTTCGGTCGCCATGCCGGGCATCGAGGCGTGCTGCTCGTGGCCGCCGCCGTCCTCGGCGTTCTCCGTCTTGCCATGGTTCTTCAGCCAGCCCTTCATGGCGGTGATCTCCGGGCTCTGCGCGGCGGCGATCCGCTCGGCGAGGGCCTTGACCTTCGTCGACTCGGCGCGGTCCGGCGCGAGTTCGGTCATCTCCAGGGCCTGGGTGTGGTGCTCGATCATCATGCGCGCGTAGGCGACGTCGGCCGAGTTGGGGGAGTCGTCCTCGGCACGCTGCCGTGCGGCCTCCTCGGCGGACAGCTTCCGGTTCTCCTCGCCGGGCTTGCCGGGCACGATCACCGACGGTCCGCTCCCCTCGGCCGCCTCGGGTTCGGAGTCGCAGCCGCCGAGCGCGAGCACGGCCAGGGCGGCCAGCGCGGCGATGCGGACGGGCGCCCTGCGCAAGGGCGTCTTCGTTACATGTTCATTGCCCCCTATTGAGATGTGCATGGCAAAGACGATACTCGGGCTTGCATGAACCGTTCTAGTGGGAACGGACTAGGGAGGAAAAACAGTGATCCTGTTCAGTATTCCCCGAACGCGGCGCAGACGCCTGGGAGTTGCCGCTGCCGCCGCCGGACTCATGGCCGCTCTGCTCACCGCGCAGCCCGCTGTCGCGACCCCTGACCCGGGGGACGGCCCCGTCGCGGAGAAGGAGGTCTCCGAGAGCACCCGGGCCGAGGTTCGGGAGGCTCTCGCGGACGGCGAGATACCCGGTCAGCACGAGATCGTCCACTCGGAGAACATCGAGCACCTGGCGTTCGTCCCCAAGGACGCGCTCCAGGGCACCAACTCGGACCTCGCCTTCCAGGGCAGGTACGCCTTCGCCGGCAACTACGACGGCTTCCGCATCTTCGACATCAGCAACCCGAGGGCCCCGCGCACGGTCGCCCAGGTCCTCTGCCCCGGCTCGCAGAACGACGTCTCCGTCTCCGGTGACCTGCTGTTCCTGTCCACCGACTCCTCGCGCAGCGACAGCAGTTGCAACAGCACCACCCAGCCGGCGACCGAGAAGTCCTCGTGGGAGGGCATGAAGGTCTTCGACATCAGCGACAAGACCAACCCGAAGTACGTCGCCGCCGTCGAGACCGCCTGCGGCTCGCACACCCACACACTGGTGCCGGAACGCAGGAACGTCTACATCTACGTCTCCTCGTACTCGCCGGACGCCACCTACCCCGACTGCCAGCCTCCGCACGACGGCATCTCCGTCATCAAGGTGCCGCACAAGGCACCGGAGAAGGCGGCGGTGGTGAACTTCCCGGTGCTCTTCCCCGGTGAAGGCCCGGACGGCGGCGGCAACCCAGGTCCGCCCGGAGGCGTGCGCAAGACCACCGGCTGCCACGACATCACGGTGCTTCCCTCCAAGGACCTGGCCGCCGGTGCCTGCATGGGCGACGGCATCCTGCTGTCCATCGAGGACCCGGAGCACCCGCAGGTCATCGACCGGGTCCGGGACGACGTGAACTTCGCGTTCTGGCACTCGGCGACCTTCAACCAGAAGGCGAACAAGGTCGTCTTCACCGACGAGCTGGGCGGCGGCAGCGCGGCCACCTGCAACGCGGAGATCGGCCCGAACCGCGGAGCCGACGGCATCTACGACATCGTGGGCAAGGGCGACAAGCGCAAGCTCGCGTTCCGCAGCTACTTCAAGATCCCCCGGCACCAGGCGGCCACCGAGAACTGCGTGGCCCACAACGGCTCGCTGATTCCGGTCAAGGGCCGGGACATCATGGTCCAGGGCTGGTACCAGGGCGGCGTCTCCGTCTGGGAGTTCACCGACTCGGACAACCCGAAGGAGATCGCGTACTTCGACCGGGGCCCGCTCACCACGGACACGATCAAGTCGGGCGGTTCGTGGTCGGCGTACTACTACAACGGCTACATCTACTCCAACGAGTACGCCAGGGGCTTCGATGTCCTGAAGATCGACGACCGGCGCACGAACCCGGCTCGCTGGGTCACGGTGCGCGAACTCAACGTCCAGACACAGCCGGACTACTTCGACTGACCGTCCGGGCAGCCGGGCGCCGACCCGGTCGCGAAGAACCGTGACAGATCGGTGTCGCACGTCCCGCCGGGTTCGGTCCCCGGGCCCGGCGGGACTCCCATCTCCCACTCCAGCCGGTAGCGCTTGAACAACTCGGCCCGCAGCACCGCCACCGGCATCGGCACACCGGGCACCAGTGCCGCGTAGACGGCACCCATGAGCAGGGCGCGCAGCATCGGGTAGTCGGCGTCGACGTCCAGCGAGCCGTGCCGTACGCAGGTGTCCCGCAGCAGCTCGGCCAGGCGCCGCTGCTCCGGGCACTGGACGAAGCCCTCGGCCTGCAGGATGCCCGCCATGTGCTGGCGCATCAGCACGGGCCGGTCCCGGGCCAGACCCAGGATCGCGTCTATGGCCCGCGCCATGCGCTCGCGCCCGTCCTCGCTGCGCGGCTCGCGCTCCAGCGCCTCCTCCAGCGTGCGGTGCATCAGGCGGTGCACGGCGGACTGCAGCAGCTGGCGTTTGCCGGGGAAGTAGTACGACACCAGGCCGCGTGCCGAGCCCGCCCGGTCCGCGATGTCGCCCAGCGTGGTGGCCTCGTATCCCCGCTCGCCGACCAGCTCGACGGCCGCCTGCAGAAGCCGCTCCCGGGATCGCCGCCGCAGCTCTTCATTGACCGAGGCGCTGCGCGGGGACATGCTGTAACTCCTGCGTTGACTGGCTGCCAGCCAACTATACTCAGCGGTTCCGGGCCGGGCTTCGATACGGCCTGGTCGGGGCTGCCGCCTGCCTCGGGCGACGCGGGGGATCGTCCGAGGTCGGCGAGCGCCTCGGGACGGCTACTCGTCCGTCCGGGGGCCGGAACCGTTCGCCCGCGGGTCGGCGCCCACGAGAGCCAGCACCGGCCGAAGTCCGTCGGGTCGCTGGTGCGCCGGCAGATGGTCCACGAAGTGCACCGCACAGCCCAGTGCCGCCGCACCGCCGTCCGCCCGGCGATCGTCGCCGACCATGAGGACATCCCGCGGATCGACGTCGAGCGCCGCGCAGGCAGCCGCGAACAGCCGTGAGTCGGGCTTCTGGACGCCGTGTTCGAACGACAGCACGTAGGCGTCCACATACGGATCGAGACCGTGCTCCCGGAACACCGGACGAAGGTCCCAGCCGATGTTGCTGACCACGCCGACGCGGACGCCGCGCTCACGCAGCGCCCGCAGCACCTCGGCGGCGTCGGGGTACGGCACCCACGCGGCCGGTGCCATGTGACGGTCGTAGAGCAGGTCGTGAAGCCGGTCGTCGGGCAGCTGCACCTGCCGGGACAGCCCGGTGTAGGCGGCCCGGTGCAGCTCCGCGCTCTTGTCCCGCACTCCCCACACGCTCGCCACGCCCTCGGGCAGCCACGAGGGGCCGACCCCGCCCGGCAACGCCCCCATCGCCTCCAGCCCCCGCGCGGCCACGGCCAGTTCGGCCTCGTCGAGCTCCATCCGGCCCTCGGCGAGCGCTCCGCGCAGCCAGGACTCGGTGGACTCGACACGGAAGAGGGTTCCCGAGAAATCGAACAGAACTGCGGTCATGGGGCGGATCCTACGGGGCCGCGTTCCGTCGCGAAGGGAAGATCGCCGTCATGGCCGAGACGGCGCTACGGCACGCTCACCCCCGCCACCGCGCGTGCACCCGCACCGCCAGCACCACGACCAGTGCGCCCAGCAGCCAGCCGCCGATCACGTCCGTGGCCCAGTGGACGCCCAGCCAGACCCGGGTCAGGCCGACGCCGGCCACGGAGATCACGGCCACGGTGACGGCCGTGCGCCACAGGGTGCGTTCGGGGCCGTGGCGGTGCAGGAGCCACAGGAGGAGGCCGCACACCACGGTGGCGGTCATGGCGTGGCCGGAGGGATAGGCGGCGTAGTGGGCGGAGTCGACGGGGTCGGGCCAGACGGGGCGGGGGCGGTCCAGCAGGGCCTTCAGGGACTGCTGGGCCACTGTTGCGAGCGCGCACGTGGCCACCAGCCACACGGCCGTCCAGCGCGCGGCTCTGCGCCACACCAGCCAGATCGCGACGGCCGCGGCCAGGATGCGCATCGTCCAGGGATCCCAGACCCAGTCCGTCAGGATGCGGAACGCGTGCGTGACGCCCGTCTCGTCGACCGCCCAGCGGTGGGTGGTCTCGGCGATGTCGCCGTCGAGGTTCATCAGGGGGTACCACCGGACCGCCACCAGGGCGAGGAGCAGCACGGAGCACAGGGCCAGGGCTCCGGCCCAGGGGGCGGTCCTGCGCTCGGCCGGTGGGCGGGGCGGGGATTCGACGGACTGGGTGTGCATACTGCGATCCTCGCCGACCGATGGGGCGAGAGGCCAATGCTGGGGGTGAGTTTGCGACGCCCGCCACAGGAGCGACCGGCTCTTCCGGCGTCGCCCGTGGCACGGGATGCCGGCTATTTCGGCGCCTGCCGGCGGGGGGATACCGGCTGTTCTGGCGTCTGCCGCTCTGTTCCTGGGCGAGAAGCGCCACCCGGACGCGCTTCGCGTACCCGGGTACCCGGCAGCGGGTCCGACTACCCCAGCGCCCGCAGCCCCGGTCCGAACGCCACCAGCACCGGCACCACCGGTACCAGCGCGGCCGCCGCCGTCAGCCGTAGCCGACGGCCCGCCGTGAGCCGGTCCGGGGGAGTCAGCAGCCGGTGGACCCGCTGCGGCACCTGCGCCTGCGCGGTCGGGCACGGGCCGAACACGCCCCGGTCCTCGTTGAGTCCGACCAGGGCGAGGGCGGTCGTCAGCCGGCCGAAGCGGCGGGAGGCCATGTCGTCGGCGGCGAGTTCGACCAGGCGGTGCATCTCGTCGCGGAACGCCGCGAACACCGGCACCTGCGGAAACCCGCCCGCCAGCGCCGCCGAGCAGTGCAGCAGCCAGTCGTGCCGGGCCTGCGCGTGGCCCTGCTCATGGGCCAGCAGAGCGTCCAACTGCCGTCCCTTCAGTCGGCGCAGCGCGGCGGTGGTGATGGCCAACCGGGGTGCCGCGCCGGGCAGCCACCAGGCGTCCGGCCGCCGCCCCTCCAGGATCACCAGCCGGTCGTTCGCCGGCTGCTCGCCGGGCAACAGCGGGGCACGGACGAGGAGTTCGGTCCGCCGTCGCCTGTACCGGGCACGCGCGCGTACGACCTCCCGCAGCAGCATCGCCACGGTCCACAGCCCTCCGCACGCGAGCGCCACCGCCGTCGTCGCCGCCCAGGGACCACCCACACCGAGCGCGTACGCCTCCACCACGGCACGCGGTGCCGGGGCGAACACATGGCCGCGCACGGCATGCCACGCGGACGCCGCACTGAGCGTCATCGACAGCGCACAGCACAGCAGTACGGCCGCCACCACGGACTGCCACACCCACAGCGCCACCACCGGTTCACGGTCCGGCCAGTCGGCCCGGGCGAGCAGCCGAGGGGCGACGACGGCGGTCAGGGCGCCGAGCAGCAACAGTGCCGCGGGGACCATCATGGGCAGCACCCTATGAGCGCCGTACCGCGCACGGGTACGGACCGCCGCGTCAAAGTGACGCAGACCACGGGAGTTTGCGGCCCTGCGGAGCGCCCGTTCAGAGGGCCAGCAGCATCGCCACCATGGCGATCCCCATCGACAGCCTGCAGGCCCGCGCCAGCTCCGGCCGGTCACCCCAGCCGACGCTCCCGATGCCCCCGACGCCTCCGCCACCCGCCGCGACGGGCACCAGCCGGACCCCGGACAGCAGCACGTACCCAGTGAAGTAGAGCAGCAGAACGCCCGTCACCAGCGGGATCCCCGACCCGCCGTGCCCGCTCGCGTGCCCGGGGGAGGCGGCCATCGTGGCCGCCATGTAGGCCATGGCCGAGGCCCCCACCAGGTGGTGCAGATGGTGGGCGTCCGCCCGCGCCGACCACAGCGCGTGCAGGGCGGCCGCGCCGAACACGGCCGCGTATCCGGGCCAGGCCCACGACGGCGGTGTGAACACCGCGGCCGGCACCGCCATTGCCGCCATGCCGAAACCCATCAACGCCTCGCCGCCCGCGGCCCGGCGCTGCTCCTCGACGTGGCTGCGCATCCGCAGCAGACAGTAGGCCCCGGTCGCCGCACACAGTGCGACCAGCAGCCAGCCGTGCGAAGCCGGTCCGTGCACGCGCATCCTCCCCGCTCGACGGTCTCGGACAGTCCGTCGATGCCCCGGCCGTGCGGTGCGCACGCGAGCGCAAGGTTGTACACGGGGAGCATTCGGCGGAGCACGGCAGGTCATCGCGGCACTCACCGCGCCCCCAGAACCATTCTTTACGAGTAAAACACTTGCTAAGCTAAGGCCATGAGCAGTCGCATCCCGCTCGTCGGAGTGCTCCGCCTCGGCCGGCCCTCCGACATCTGGTTCAAGCCCGCCCTGAGCGTGGTCGTCGCCGTCGCCCCACCCAATCTCGCCCTGCTGATGCTGGGCCGGCTCGACCTGGCGATGTACACGATGGCCGGATCGCTGTGCGCGCTCTACGCCCACAACCGCCCCTATGCCGCCCGGGCCCGTGCCCTGGCGTGGGTGGTGCTCGGCATGCTCGGCGGTCTCGCCATCGCACTGATCGCGGCCTCGCTCACGCGCCACGCCGGGGTCCTGGTCGCCGTCGGCGCGCTGCTGGCCGCCGTGCAGAAGGTGCTGTGCGACGCGACCCGCATCGGTCCGCCCGGCAACGTGGTCCTCACTTTCGTCAGCTCCGCCGCCGTGTTCACCCCGCAGTCCCTCGCCCAGGTCCCCGGTCATCTCGCGCTGGCCGCCGCGGCCGGTGCCTGGGCCTGGCTCGTCGGCATGGCGCCGGGCCTGCTGCGTCCGCACGGACCGGAGCGCCGGGCCGTCGCGGGCGCCCTGAACGAGGCAGCGGCGCACGTCGAGAGGGGCGGCACCGCAGGTGCGGGCGGCCGGGGCGGGCATCACGCCGGAACCCACGCCCCCGCCGTCACCGCCGTACAGGCCGCCCGGCAAGCCCTGCTCTCCGCAGGCCGCTCCTCCGAGACCCGCCGTGCCCTCGAACGCCTCCTCGTTCGCGCCGAGGTCGCCCTCGCGGCCCCGGCCGACGCCGACCCCGGGCGGCTGCGCGGCTGGGCCAGGCAGGTCCGCGGCAACGGCCCTGTCCCGGAGGTCGACGACCTCACCGGCCTCGGCACCGGACTCGCCTCGGCCCCCGCCCCGTTGTGGCGCCGCCTCCGTCCCCTGGCCCCGCTCGCCGTGCGCGTGGCCCTCGGCTGCGCCCTCGCCGGCTACGTCTGCCTCGCGCTGGGAGTCGGCCGGCCCTACTGGGCCCTGGTCACCGCGGCATCCCTGTACCAGGCCAGCCTCACGCTCACCTGGGGCCGTGGGATCCAGCGGGTCGTGGGCAACCTGCTCGGCGTGCTCCTGTTCGCCGCGCTGGTTCCGGTGGCTCACACGGGCGAGGTCGCCCTGGTCCTGTGCTGCCTCGCCCTCAACTTCGGCGCCGAGGCGCTGATCGGGCGCAACTACTGGCTCGGCAGCGTCTGCGTGACCCCGATGGCGCTGCTCGTCACCGAGTTCGCCGGGTTCCAGGAGCCTGGCCGGCTGATCACCGAGCGGATCGTGGACACCCTGGTCGGCGCGCTGGTCGGCCTCGTCGCCGCGGTGGCCGTACCCGACCGACGGCGGCAGCGGGTCGTGCGCGCCGAACGGACCGCACCCCGTACGCTCGCGGCTAGGCCCTGCTTGCGATCGCACGCACCAGACGCCGCTGGGCCCGCCCTTCGGGCGGACGACGGGAATTTGACGACAGGACCTAG
Source organism: Streptomyces bicolor (assembly GCF_000719285.1). Classification (GTDB taxonomy): domain Bacteria; phylum Actinomycetota; class Actinomycetes; order Streptomycetales; family Streptomycetaceae; genus Streptomyces; species Streptomyces bicolor. Next base: position 113,268 of record NZ_JOFS01000028.1, read on the forward strand.
GCCCTGGTGTTCGGATCAGGCCGGCTGTGAGGCGCGGTGCCTGTCAACCGACGACAGCGCCGCTGGGGGGTACCCCCTGCTCGAAGAGCTTGAGGATGATCCGAAGGACGGGGCTGTGGGGCGGAACCGAGGGCCGCACCCGGACCAGCGCACGGGCAGCGAGACGACGGAGGGCGTACGGCCATGACGGCGACCAACGGCGGGCCGACCGGGACGAGACAGGACACGGTGGCCGCCGTGGTCAGGCAGTGGCAGAGCGTCCATCCCGATCTCGACACCGCCCCGATGGAGATCATCGGCCGCATCAACCGCTGCGCCGCCCTCCTCCAGCAGGCCGAGGACGCCCCCCTGCGCCGCGCGGGACTCAGCCGCCCCGAGTTCGACCTGCTCGGCGCGCTGCGGCGCACCGGCCACGAACTGACCCCCAGCGAACTCGCCCGCGAGACCTTCTCCTCGGGCGCCGCCGTCACCAAGCGCCTCAAGCTCCTGACCGAACGCGGCCTGGTGGAGCGGCGCGGCGACAGCCGGGACCGCCGCGTCGCCCACCTCCGGCTCACGGACGCGGGCCGGGAACTCGTCGACGGCACCCTGCCCGAGCAGCTCGCGTACGAGACGGCCGTACTGTCCGGCCTGGATCCGCGGCGGCAGCACGAACTGGCCTCCCTGCTCGGCGAGTTGCTGAGCCAGCTGGAGGGGCGGCTGGGCGCGCTCCGCGCCTGACCGGGCCGAGCCTCCTCCACCCCGTGGCGCGGGTGCCGCCACGGGTCAGGGCCCGCGTCAGCGCTCGTAGGCCGCGGGGTAGACGCCGAACACCGCCCCCTGCGGGTCCCGCAGCACGGCGATGCGCGGTCCGTCGGGGACGGAGGTGGGCTCCATCAACATGGTGCCGCCCGCCTGCGTGGCGTCCGCCGCCGTGGCGTCGACGTCGGCCACCGCGAAGTACGGCAGCCAGTGCGCCGGCACCTCGTGCGGGAACTTGTCGTCCATCGTCACCATGCCGCCGAAGTCTGCGCCGTCGATGCCCCACTGCGTGTAGTGCTCCGAGGCGTTGACGCTCCAGCCGAACACCGTCGTGTAGAACTCCACGGCCCGCTCGGGCGCCCGGGTCAGCAGCTCCACCCAGCCCAGCGAGCCGGGCGCGTTGAGCAGCCCCGCGCCCGGGAACGCCCGCGCCTGCCAGAGCTGGAAGGCCGCTCCCGTGGGGTCCACGGCCACCGCGAAACGGCCCACGTCGAACACGTCCATCGGTCCGACCAGCACCGTGCCGCCCGCCTGGGTCACCTGCGCGGCGGCGGCGTCCGCGTCCGGCACCGCGAACGACACGTTCCAGGCCACCGGCTGCTTCTCCTGGTACAGCGGCGTCAGCGCGGCCACCGCCGCGTCCCCGATGTGCGCGATCGTGTAGCCGCCCGCCTCCTGCCGCGGATCGGTCTCCGCACGCCAGCCGAACAACCCCTCGTAGAACCGCTTGGCAGCCGCCAGATCGCTGGTCCCGAGCTCGGTCCAGCAGGGACCGCCGGTCACCGGCTTGTCGAGCTTCATGGCGTTCCTTCCGAAGTCGGATCCCCTCCAGCACGCTAAGCCCCGCCGCCGGTCCCGGGCCATCCGGCGAAACCCGGTGGAGCCCGGCGCCGCCCGCGCCGTATCCTCGCCCCGTACCGCACCGCATGGCGGCCTCCCGACACCGTTCGCCGACCGGAGGTCCCCCATGCCCGCCCTCGAAGTGCGCCCCTTCCGCCGCGCCGACCGCGACCAGCTCACCGAACTGATCAACCTGCACGTCGCGACCGTCGTCCCCGGCGTCTCCGTCTCGGTGAACACCGTGCTCAGCGCTCTGGAGCGACGGCCTGACGAGTTCATCACCGATCCCTGGGTGAGCGAGCGGGTGACGCTCGTCGCCGAGCAGCGCGACCACATCGTGGCCGCCGCCCATCTGCTGCGCTACCGGGCGGACGACGAGGTCGGCGCGGCCCACCGCGACGTCGGTGAGATCGGCTGGCTCGTCCACCGCCCGCCGGCCTCCTACTGGCCGGACTCCGACCGGGCCGCCGACCTGCTGATGAGCGCCTGCCTCGCCCGGCTGGCCCGCTGGCGCGTACGCGCCCGGTACGCGAGCGGCGACCTCCCCGCCCCTGCCGTCTACGGCCTGCCCCGCAACTGGCCGCACATCCGCGCACTCTACGAACGCTCGGGTTTCCGGCACGTCGGCGACACCGAGGTGATCCTCTGCGCGCGGGTGACCGACCTGCCGTCCGCCCAGCCGTGGCCCGGCGTCACCGTCGAGCGCACGCTGGGGGAGTGCGGCACGCGTCTTACGGCGTATGCCGACGGTCGCGCCCTCGGCTTCATCGAGGTCGACACGGCCCTGTCCCGCCCCGAGCGCCAGACTCGCGGCACCGGTCTCGCCGACATCGGCAACCTGTACACCGACCCCTCGGCGCACGGCGAGGACCTGGAGCGCCGGCTGCTGGGGGAGGCCGCCGACTGGCTGCGCCTGTGCGGCGTGGACCGCCTCCTCGCCTACGAAGCGGCCGCCGACGGCACGATGATCGACCGCCTGACCTCGGCCGGCTTCCGCGAGCTGACCCGCACCGACCGAGGCTGGGAACACCGGCCCTAGATTCCGGGCCGGCAGCGCAGCGGATGGTCCGCGGGCACCTCCACCAGCACGATCCGCGTGCCGTCCGGGTCGGCGATCCACGTCTCGATCAGGCCCCAGGGTTCCTTCACCGGCGGCCGCACGATCTCGACGCCCTTGGCGCGCAGCTCGTCGTGCGCCGCCGCCACGTCCTCGACCTGCAGCCACAGCCGCACGGCCGGCGACGGCGGCGCATCCGAACGCCCCGACACCTCCAGAAAGCCCCCGCCGAGGAAGTAGACGGTGCCGCGCTCCGGCCCGGTGCCGAACTCGCGGTAGACGGCCAGGCCCAGTTGCTCGCCGTAGAAGACACGGGAGCGCTCCGGGTCGGTGGGCTGCAGGAGGGTCCGTCCGCTCAGTACGTGCACCATGCGGCCGGAGCTTAGGGCCTGTCTGACAATTCCCGCCTGCGGCGCGGCGTCAGCCACGCCATGATGGCGCGTTACGCTCAGCGGTGCCCGCCCCGCGCCCGCGACCTGGAGAAGCGCCCCGATGGAAACCGCCGCCACCCCCGCCTCCGGACTCACCTTCCGCGACGCCACCGACACCGACGTGGACGCGCTGGTCGCGCTGATCGAGTCCGCCTACCGCGGGGACGCCAGCAGGGCCGGCTGGACGACGGAGGCGGACATCCTCGAAGGGCAGCGGACCGACCCGGAAAGTGTGCTGGAGGTCATCAAGTCGCCCGACAGCCGGCTGCTGACGGTCGAGCGGGACGGGCGGGTCGTCGCCTGCTGCCAGCTCGAACACCGCGGCGAGCACGCCTACTTCGGCATGTTCGCGGTCAGCCCCGCACTCCAGGGCAGCGGCCTCGGCAAGGTGATCATCGCGGAGGCGGAGCGGCGGGCCCGCGAGACCTGGGGCGTGCGCGAGATGCACATGACCGTGATCTCCGTACGGAACGACCTCATCGCCTGGTACGAACGGCGCGGCTACCGCCGTACGGGCCGGATGACCCCGTTCCCGTACGGCGACGAGCGCTTCGGCATCCCGCAGCGCGACGACCTGCAGTTCGAGCTCCTGGTCAAGGAGCTGGTGTGACGTCGAGGGGCTGGACGTTCACGCGGTGAAGCGGCCGGTGCGCTTGATCTCCGGGTAGTCCGTGGTCGCGCCGTCCAGTTCCAGGGCCCGTACGAGGCGCAGGTGGTCCTGGGTGTTGACCACCCAGCCGATGATCCTCAGGTCCGCCTTGCGGGCGTGCTCCACGACCTCCAGGGTGAGGCGGCGGATGTTCAGGCAGACCGTCGCCGCGCCGACCGCGACGGCGCGGTCCACGACGTCCGTGCCGTAGCGGCTGGCGATCAGCGCGGTTCGTACGCCGGGCACGAGGCGGGCGATCTCGGCGACGGCGTCGTCGTGGAACGAGGAGACCTCGACCCGGGAGACCAGGTCCCGCCTGGTCATGACCTCGGCGAGCGCCCGTGCCGCCGCGACGTCCTTGATCTCGGCCTGCAGCGGCGACCGCACGGCGTCCAGGACCTCTTCGAAGACCGGCACGCGCTCGCCACGGCCCGCGTCCAGGGCGCGCAGCTCGGCGAGGGTCTTGTCGGCGATCGGGCCGGTGCCGTCGGTCGTGCGGTCCACGTCGGTGTCGTGCATGACGACGAGGGCGCCGTCCTTGCTGAGGTGGAGATCGAGTTCGATGACGTCGAGGCCGGCCTGCTGGGCGGCGACGAAGGAACGGAGGGTGTTCTCGGGTTCGACACCCATGACTCCGCGGTGACCGATGGTAAGGAAGTTCAAGATTCAACTCGCTTCCGTCGACGGCGGCTCGGCACACGCGCAAACCGGAGGGGAGTGTTCGCGCGGCAGTGCCGCAGCCTAGTGGTCCGGGAGCGTGATGAACCCCACGTGTACACAGGGTTTGCAGTGATCGACATGTCGTACCTGGATCGCGTGCCTCCGCGCCGTCACCCTGGCGTGGGCGAGTCCCGCGGCGATTGACCGGCCGGTGCGGGCCGACCCCGCGTATGCCCATGCCGTGGCGGAGTATTCGCCGTCACGGTGTCCAACCGGAAAAAGTTCGGTGACCTTGGAGGTGCGCAGGATAATTTCCCGGGTCTCCTCTTGCTGGGAGAAACCTCGTATGCATACGGTGTCCTTACGCGAGGTTCTCCTGTGGAGGATGGGACATGACGGAAATTCTTGTGCAGACGGCTACGGAGGAGCGGATTCCTCCCGCGACCAGGGTGGTCGAGCACCCGGCGTGGCCGGTGCTCAAGGATGCCGTGGAGCTGATCCGGCCCTGGCAGTCCAAGGACGGCTCGATCGACTTCGAGGCCGACGGCGCACCCGCCCGCGCGGACGCCGAGGCCGCCGTACGGCGTGTCGTGGAGGCTGTCGAGGAGCTCTCCTCGCTGCTTCCCCACGATGCCGCGTACCACCAGGCCCTGGTGAAGGACCTGAGCCGGTGGGCCGAGGGCGGCTTCGAGGTGCCCGACTTCCTCGATTCGCTGCTGGCCTTCCAGCCCGCCGCGAACCGCGCGGACGGCCTCCAGCACCTGGTCGTCTTCCCGATGTACACGCAGAACGGCAACCCCGACCGCAACCTGGAGGCGGTCGTGCTGCGCATGGTCTGGCCGGACTGGCTGGCCGAACTGGAGCGCACCCGCTACGACAACCCGCTGTTCTGCGGCATCAAGTTCGAGGACTTCACGGCCGGGTACGACACCAACTCCGCCGTGCTCTTCCCTGAGACGATCGCCGTGCGCGAGGCTCCGGAGCGCTTCAGCTGGGGCGGCATCTTCTGCGACCGCGAGGCCGCCCGCTTCCGCCGCGTCACCGACGCGGCCGTCGACATCCTGGGGCTCGAGCTGCCCGAGGACATCGCGGCGATGGTCCACGACCAGAAGCGCTGCGAGGAGGCGTTCGTGCTGTGGGACATGGTCCACGACCGCACCCACAGCCACGGCGACCTGCCGTTCGACCCGTTCATGATCAAGCAGCGCCAGCCGTTCTGGATGTACGGCCTCGAAGAGCTGCGCTGCGACCTAACCGCCTTCAAGGAGGCCGTGAAGCTGCAGGCGGACGGCGTCCCGCAGGCCCGTGACGTGCAGTACGCCGTGCTCTTCGACCGCATGTTCCGCTTCCCGGTCACCGGCGAGCGCGTCCGCAACTACGACGGCCTCGGCGGCCAGCTGCTCTTCGCCTACCTGCACAAGCACGACGTGCTCCGCTGGACCGACAACAAGCTGCACATCGACTGGGACCGTGCCCCGCAGGTCACCAACCAGCTGTGCGCCGAGATCGAGAAGCTGTACCGCGACGGCATCGACCGCCCCAAGCTCGTCCACTGGTTCGCCGGCTACGAGCTCGTCTCCACCTACCTCCCTCCGCACCCGGGCTCCCGCTGGGCCAAGGGCCCGGACGCCCTGGACCTGACCCAGCCGCCGCGCAAGCTCGTCGATGACGTGCTTCCGGACGAGTTTCCGCTGAGCATGTTCTATGAGGCCCTGTCCAAGAAGCTCAAGAACGTGATCGCCTCGACCAGGGGCATCACGGCGGACAGCGCCGAGCGAGTCGCCGCGTGAGCGACCGCGATACCGGCAACACGGCTCAGGAGGCGAGGAACATGGCGGGGAACGGCGCTCTCAGCGGTGCGGTGATCGCGGTGGCCGGTGCGGGGGGACCCGCCGGACGGGCGGCCATCCTGCGGCTTGCCGAGGCCGGCGCGACCGTCGTCGCGTCCGACAACGATCCCGAGCGGCTCTCGGAGGCCGTGGACGCGGCCCGCTACGCGCACGGCGGCGCCACGGTCGTCGGTGACACGGTGGATCTGCTGGACCTGCAGTCCACCCGCGACTGGGCCGACCACATCGAGAAGGACTTCGGCCGCGTCGACGGCCTGGTCCATCTCGTGGGCGGCTGGCGCGGCAGCGAGACCTTCATCAAGACCAGCCTCGACGACTGGGACTTCCTGGAGCTGCTGCTCATCCGCACCGTGCAGCACACCTCGCTCGCCTTCTTCGAAGCCCTCCAGCGCAGCGAGCGCGGCCGGTATGTGCTGATCAGCGCCGCCGGCGCCACCAAGCCGAGCGCGGGCAACGCCTCGTACGCGGCCGCCAAGGCCGCCGCCGAGGCCTGGACGCTCGCCCTGGCCGACGCCTTCCGCAAGGCCGGGGGTGCCGAGGGTCCGACATCCGCGGCTGCCATCCTGGTGGTGAAGGCGCTGGTGCACGACGCGATGCGCGCCGAGCGACCCAACGCGAAGTTCGCGGGCTTCACGGACGTCAAGGACCTGGCCGACGCCGTCGTCGGCGTCTGGGACAAGCCCGCCGCCGAAGTGAACGGAAACCGCCTGTGGCTGACCGAGAAGCCGTGAACCCTCCGAAGACCGACGCCCGGCGTCATCACGACCCGGACGTCCGCGGCTTCGCCAGTGACAACTACGCCGGCGCCCACCCGGAGGTGCTCGCCGCCCTGGCCCTGGCCAACGGCGGGCACCAGGTCGCCTACGGCGAGGACGCGTACACCGAGAACCTCCAGCGGATCATCCGCAGCCACTTCGGCGCCACGGCGGAGGCGTTCCCGGTCTTCAACGGCACCGGCGCCAACGTCGTCGCGCTCCAGGCGGTCACCGATCGCTGGGGTGCGGTGATCTGCGCCGAGAGCGCCCACATCAACGTCGACGAGGGCGGCGCGCCCGAGCGCATGGGCGGCCTGAAGCTGCTCGCGGTGCCCACCCCCGACGGCAAGCTCACCCCCGATCTGATCGACAAGCAAGCCTGGGGCTGGGAGGACGAGCACCGCGCGATGCCGCAGGTCGTCTCGATCACCCAGAGCACCGAACTCGGCACCCTCTACACGCCGGACGAGATCCGCGCGATCTGCGACCACGCCCACGCGCACGGCATGAAAGTGCACCTGGACGGCTCCCGCATAGCGAACGCGGCCGCTTCCCTGAACGTCCCGATGCGGACCTTCACCGACGCGGTCGGCGTCGACATCCTCTCCCTCGGCGGCACCAAGAACGGCGCCCTGTTCGGCGAGGCGGTCGTCGTCCTCAACCAGGACGCCGTCAGCCACATGAAGCATCTGCGCAAGCTGTCCATGCAGCTCGCCTCCAAGATGCGCTTCGTGTCGGTGCAGTTGGAGGCCCTGCTCGCCAAGGACCTGTGGCTGCGCAACGCTCGGCACGCCAACGAGATGGCCCAGCGGCTCGCGGAGGGCGTACGCGCCGTCCACGGCGTGGAGATCCTCTACCCGGTGCAGGCCAACGGCGTCTTCGCCAAGCTCCCGCACGACGTGAGCGAGCGCCTGCAGAAGAGGTTCCGCTTCTACTTCTGGGACGAGGCTGCGGGTGTCGTCCGCTGGATGTGCGCGTTCGACACGACCGAGGAGGACGTGGACGCGTTCGTGGCGGCGCTGAAGGAGGAGATGGCGCGCTAGCGGGAGGCGGGGAGGCGGCGCTCAGGGAGGCTACGGCGCGGGCGGGACGGGCGTGCGGGAATCACGACGGCTTCCGAGGCGTTCGGCCGACAGCCACTCCCACGCCCCCGCTCGGCCGAGGAGGCCTCGCCCATGCCGCAGCCGGACATCGACGCCGTGGTCCTCGACGTGCTCGGCACCCTCGTCGACGAACCCGCCGGCCTGCGCGCCGGCATCCGGGAACTCGGCCCGTCCTTCGACGACTCCACCGTCGAAGGACTTCTGGTGCGGTGGCAGCAGCACATCGAGCGCGAGCAGCGTCGCATCCTCGACGGCAGCCGTGCCTACGTCACCAGCGACGTTCTCGACCAGGAGGCCGCCCGGCTCGTCGCCGACGCCGCCGGGGCCGGTGACCCCGCCGCCGTGGCGGCGCTGGCCCTCTCGGGCCGCCGGCTCCCGCCCTGGCCCGACAGTGTGGCGGGGCTCGCCCGACTCGCCGAGCGGTACCCGGTGATAGGGCTCTCCAACGCGAGCCGGACCGCCCTGCTCGGGCTCAACGCAAACGCCGGACTGCGCTGGCACCAGGCCCTGTCCGCCGAGGACGCGCGGGCCTACAAGCCGGATTCAGCGGTCTACCAGTTGGCCGTCACCGTATCCGGACGCCCGCCGGAGCGGTTGCTGATGGTCGCCGCGCACGCCTGGGACCTGCGCGGCGCGCAGCGCCTCGGTCTGCGGACCGCTTACGTCGACCGCCCCGTCGGCGACCCGCCCGCCCCCGAGGACCGGTTCGACCTGCACGCCCGCGGTCTGTCCGATCCAGCCGATCGATTGGCTGCATAGGTATGCGGCTGGACGAAAAACAATTGACGCTCGGCTGATCGGATTTCTACGCTTTGCCAGTATGGAGCTGACCCAGAACAACCCTGACCTCTCTGCGTACTTGGCTGCGGACGAGGTCATCGATCACGGCCATCCCGTGGTGCGTGAGGCATCGGCGCGCCTCGCCGCGCAGGCCGTCGACTCGTATGCCTATGCGCGACTGGCGTTCGAGTTCGTACGTGACACCATCCCGCACTCGCAGGACTCGGGCGATCCGCGCGTCACCTGGCGCGCCTCCGACGTTCTGGAGCAGGGCACCGGCATCTGCTACGCCAAGTCCCACGCGCTGGCTGCGCTGTTGCGTGCCGAGGACATCCCGACGGGGCTGTGCTACCAGCGGCTGGCGGGCGACGACGGCGCCGGCCATGTCGTGCACGGCCTGGTCGCCGTACGGTTCAACGGGGCCTGGCATCGCCAGGATCCGCGCGGGAACAAGCCGGGCGTGGATGCCCAGTTCTCCCTCGGTGGCGAGCGGCTGGCGTTCGTGGCCGATCCGGAGTCCAGTGAGCTGGACTATCCAGTCCTGTACGCTGAACCTCACCCAGTCGTCCTGAGCGCCCTCAAAGCCGCCCCGGACCGGCCCCACCTGTGGAAGACGCTCCCCACCGCACTCTGAGGCGAGGCGATGACCTTCTCCCTGACCGTGTCCGACGAGGTGCGCGCCCTCGCGCCCGGCTTCACACACGTCGCGATCGAGGCGCACGGCCTGGTCAACGGACCGAGCAATGAGGCCAGTTCGGCCCTCCTCGACGACGCGGCCCGCCGTCTGGCCGTACGACTGGACGGGCGCGCCCCGCACGAGGACCCGCACATGGCCGCCTGGCGTGAGATCTACACGGCGTTCGGATCGAAACCGTCGCGGACCCGCAACTCGGCGGAGGCGCTGGCGAAGAGGGCGCTGTCGGCGGCCGGGCTGCCCCGGATCAACCTGCTCGTCGACGTCTACAACGCCATCAGCGTCGCCCGTCTGATCCCGGTGGGCGGCGAGGACATCGACCGCATCCGCGGCGGGATGCGGCTCGTGCGGGCGACCGGTGACGAGGAGTTCGTGACGGCCGCGGGCGGCGAGGAGGTCGTCGAGCACCCCGACGCCGGCGAGGTGGTGTGGCGCGACGAGCAGGGTGTGACATGCCGCCGCTGGAACTGGCGCCAGGGCCCGCGCACCCGGCTCACCGAGGAGACCGTCTCCGGCATCTTCCTGCTGGAGAGCCTCGCGCCGATGCCGGTGGCCGAGGTCGAGGCGGCGGGCGCCGAACTCGCCGAATTGCTGGAGAAGTTCAGCCCCGGAGCGCGCATCGAGGTGCACGCGGCCGACCCGGTGCGGGACTGATCCGGCGCGGTCGTTAGTCTCCGGGCATGCATGACGGGGGACTCGACGACAAGGCAACGACCACCGGCGACGAGCGGCTGCCACCACCTCTCGCCCGGCTGCGCGGTCACTGGCTCGGGAGGCACTGGCTGCTCACCTCGGCCGTGGCGCTCGCGCTGCTGGCGACGGCCACCGCCGTGCCGATCGTCCTGGCGAGCTCCGAGGACGCCCCCTGCCAGGAGATCCCCGCGTCGACCCGCGCCCTCGCGAAGGACCCGGCGGCCGCGACCCGCGCCCTCGACCCCGGCGACGACCTGGCCCGCTTCGACGCCGTGCGCGGGCTGCTGATTCACGAGAACCCGTGCGGCGACGACGGCAAGGTGCTCGGCGATCTCGTCGACGCGGCCACCCGGGCCGCGGGCACCGGAAGGCCCCACACCCTCGCCCAGGCCCGCGCCGCCTACGCGGTCGTCGCCGTCTTCGAGAACGAGGACGTGCCCGCCGGGATGGCGCCCGGCGTGGCCCGTGTCCTCGCCGAGTACGTGGTGGACGCCAACCGTTATCTGACCTCCGACAGCGAGGCGTACGGCCCCGCCGTGGACGCCGCGTCGGCCGCACCCGACGAGCACGGCTGGACCTCCTACGGCCGCTTCCTCGCACCCGGCGAGGCGCACGCGGACTTCGAGCACGTCAAGCCCTACTCGTCCGTGCGGGCGGACCCGGAGGACCTGTTCGGCGAACTGGCCAAGGACCCCGAGGCGTTCGCCGTCCTCTACGACGCCCAGCGCGCCTACCTCGCGCACTACCTGGAACGGCTCACCCGCAACGGCGCCGACCCGGCCTTCCGCCCCGAGCGGGAGAAGGACGGGACCCTGACCTCGGCCACCACCTGGCCCGACCACGACCTGGAAGACATCGCCGACCGCGTCGGCATGCTCATGAACCGCCGGGCGCTCTATACCCGGGACGGCACGATCCCCGACCTCACGGCCTTCGACAGGGCCGTACGGCAGCACACCCGCGGCGCCTACCGGGCGGCCACGGGGCAGGTGAGCAGCCGGCCGCCGATGGGGGACATCGCCGATCGGCCGGTCTCCGGGCCGGTGCGGGGGGATCTGATGGACGGACGGCGCCAGCTGTTCACCGCCCTGGACGCGTGGACGAAGGCCCGGAACGTGCCGCCGGAGCGTGCCGCGGAGCTGCGGCAGATCATCGACGACTGGTATGTCCGGGCGCTCTGGCTGACGTTGTAGTCGGCGGCCTCGGCTCACTCAGCGGCTGAGCCGCAGGTCCGTGCAGCCCCGCTGCCCGACCTGCGCCCGAGCGAAGTCCGCGAGCAGCTTCCGCTTCTCGGGCTCGCCGACGCCGGGGATGTCCTCGTCGGCGCTCAGCGCGAAGTTGGCCGCCTCGCCGTCACAACGGGCCGTCGCCGTACGTGTACGGGCGTCCGGCCAACTGTCCTCCAGCTCGGCGACCACACGGTTGCTCCAGTCGCCGTACCAGGCGGCGAACGACAGCTGCCTCTCCATCTCGCCGGAGTCGGCGTCCCGTGTGTACAGGTCGCAGCGCCCTGCCGGGGCGGCGTCGTTCATCAGCACCGCCACCCGCCACGGCGATGCCTCCAGCGCCCCGGCGTCCGCCGCCCATCCGCATCCGGTGCCACCGGCCGCGTCGAGCGACACCGTCCTCGGGTCCTCCTCCGGGTCCACCGGCGCGGCGTCCCCGCCCGGCGCCTTCAGCGGCTCCGCGCCACAACCGAGCCGGTCGGAGGCGGAATTGGTGAGCGCCACCGCCGTCTCGTAGGCGGCCGGCGTGCCCCACAAGGCGTCCCAGCTCAGCCGGGTGCGCACCAGCAGCTTGCGCTGCCGACCCTCGTCGTCGTTCCCCAGCTCCGGGCAGGACACCAGGAACTGCAGACCGCCGCGCCGGTCGATGAAGCCCGGCATTCCGTCGGGCATGGGCGCGATGGGGGCGAACCCCGTCTCGGGGAAGGCCGTCCAGTACTCCCGGTCCTGGTCGTCCCGCCGGGTGTACGCCTCCAGCGACAGCAACCGCTCGTCGTCCAGCTCGTCGCCCTCGAAGCCGAGCGAGCAGCTGGAGTCGCCGAGTCCCTCGTGGGACGCGGACGCGGCATCCTTGAACTGGTCGCCGTTGCGACCGAGTTCCCGCACCGCGTCGACGGGCAGGGCACCGTCGCAGGCCGTGCGCAGCAGCCACCAGTCCTGCACGTACGGCGTGGCGATCCAGCCGCCCAGCCCCAGCACGACCGCAGCCGTCACCGACACCTTGATCCAGCGCCGCATTCCTCGCCCCCGTAGCGCGTCCGCCCGTCATCACCGGGCCGACAGCCGCCATCAGGGCTTCGGACACCCGGCCGGTTACGGCCCGGACCCTATCGGCTGGCCGCGGGGGAACGGAGCGGGGGGTGTCAGCGGGCCTCGGTCTCGCGCACCTGCTCCGGCGTCGGCGCCGTGCCTCCGAGATGGGCCGGCATCCACCAGGTGTCGTTGGCGTCCTTCGGCCGTACGGGATACGCCCGCTGCGCGGCCTCCAGGAGCTCCTGGACGCGCTCGCGCAGCTGGCGGGTGATCGCGCCCGCGTACTTGTCCTTGGACGCCTCGATCGCCTCGCCGACCCGGATCGTGACCGGGATGTGGCTGCGCTTGAAGTTGCGCGGGTGCCCCTTGGTCCACAGCCGCTGCGTGCCCCACACGGCCATCGGGATCAGCGGCACGCCCGCCTCCTGGGCCAGCCGCGCGGCGCCCGACTTGAAGCCCTTGAGCGTGAAGGACTGCGAGATGGTGGCCTCCGGGAAGACCCCGACGACCTCGCCGGACCGCAGCGAGTCCAGCGCGTGGGCGTACGCCGCCTCACCCTGCTTGCGGTCCACGGGAATGTGCTTCATCCCGCGCATCAGCGGGCCCGAAATTCTGTGCCGGAAGACGGACTCCTTCGCCATGAAGCGAACGAGACGTTTCTGCGGGAGCGCCGCCAGCCCGTTGAAGACGAAGTCCAGATAGCTGATGTGGTTGCTCACCAGCACAGCGCCGCCCGAGCGCGGAATGTTCTCCGACCCCTTGCAGTCGATCTTGAGGTCCCACACCTTGAACAATGTCTGGGCGAAACCGACGACGGGACGGTAAACAAGCTCGGCCATGGACGAGATGGACCCTTCCTTCTTTGCCTGGGAAGGAGGCTCCCAGTGGGAAAGTTACGCAGCCGTAGGTTTACGGCATGTCGCAGATCGTGCCCCAAGAACGGCCGAGGGCCAAGCCCAAGTGCCTGAGAAGGGCGAGATCCTCGTCACGTCGGCGCAATGGTCCACCCCGGATTCCGGCGCGCCGCCTTTACTCGGCGCGCACCGTCACCCGCCGCAGGAGCAGGTACATCTCGCACCCCAGGCAGTACCCGAAGACGGCGTTGAGGAAAGCCGCCGCGAGCGCGGCGCCGGTCGCGGCGAGCCCCAGCCAGATCGGCCCCAGCGTGTAGCCGACCAGCCCCAGGCCCGCGAAGCCCAGCCCCACCGCCTGGGCGAACCGCGGCGGCTGCGGCGCCTCGAACTCGGTCGGCGGCCCGATCCGGGGACGTACGGCCTTGCGGAACAGCCAGCCGTACGGCGAACGGGACACCCCGCCCGCCGCGCCCAGCGCGAAGGCCAGCGTCTGCCAGGCCAGCAGCCAGGCGCTCCCGGTGACCAGCACGATCGCGAGCACCAGGGTTGTCACGGCCGCGCCGAAGCGCGGCCCCCTCACATCGATGTCCATGAATCAAGCATTCCGCAATGGAAAGGCTTCCGGGGAGTCGGGAATCTTTGCAGTCTCGTGAATGCTTGAGCAGGTGATGACCGGACTGGTGGTGTGCGTGGTGGTGCTCGCGGCGGCGAGCGCCTACGGAGTGCTGCAGCGGCGGCGGAGCGGGAGAGTACGGGTGCGCGGGCGCGACGACGGAAAGCGGCTCGGGGCGGCCCAGTTGGGGGAGGAACTGGGCGAGCGTGCCACGCTCGTGCAGTTCTCCAGCGCGTTCTGCGCGCCCTGCCGGGCCACCCGGCGTGTGCTCGTCGAGGTCGCCGGCATGGTTCCGGGCGTGACCCACGTAGAGATCGACGCCGAGGACAATCTGGACCTCGTGCGCCGGCTCGACATCCTCAAGACGCCGACCGTGCTCGTCCTCGACGCGGGCGGCAACGTCGTACGGCGGGCCACCGGTCAGCCACGCAAGGCCGACGTCATCGCGGCGCTGGGCGAGGCGGTCTGAGAGCCCGTGATGCCGAGGGTGAGTCATCTCCCACATCGCGGGACGTACTTGACTGTGTGCACCACCTATCGTCAGCCTGACCGTATGCCAGAGGAACTCCTTCTCTTCGGACGGGCCCATGTCGACCTGGCCCGCACCGCGAGCGCGCGCTGTCCGGGCTGTTGAGCAGTCACCGGTCCGCACGCCTCCCCTCGCAGAAGGACAACTCCATGACGGCCACGTCCGACCTCGGCACAGCCCAGCTCGCCTCTCCCGATCTGCTCCGCTCCGTCTTCCGCCGCCATGCCGCCGGAGTGGCCGTGATCACCGCCCGAGGTGAGGCGGGCCCGGTCGGCTTCACCGCCACCTCCCTCACCTCCGTCTCCGCCGAGCCCCCGATGCTCTCCTTCGGCATCGGCACCGGTGCCTCCAGCTGGCCCGCGATAGCCGGAACGGACCATGTCGGCGTCCACATCCTCGGCGAGCACCAACAAGAGCTGGCCGCCACCTTCGCCCGCAGCGGCGCCGACCGCTTCGGCCCGCCCACGGCATGGCGTGAGGGCCCCGAGGGCGTCCCCCTCCTGGATGACGTCCTGGCCTGGATGGTGTGCCGGGTCGCGGCGCGCGTGCCCGCGGGCGATCACCGCATCGTGCTGGCCGAGGTCGTCCTCGGCGACCCCACCGGTCCCGGCCGTCCACTCCTGTACCACCAGGGCCGGTTCAGTGGCCTGCGTGACTGACCTCACCGGGCCGATGTGACCGATCAGCCTCTGAGCCGTTCTGCGAAGCCGTCGGAATCCGATTACGCTGCGTTGCAAAGGTCACAGTTCAAAGCGCTTGCTTAGCGGGCACGAACTGGATGTACTGACGAGTAATATTTCGCTCGGAGCGCCGGTCGCCCCGAGCGGGATCGGCCACTTGGGGCGCCTATGCTGCCTGCAAGTAGGCAGCAGAGAAATGTCGACGCAGTAGGAGAGCCGGCGTGAGCTTGAGGATCGTTGTCACTGTGAAGTACGTGCCCGACGCCACTGGCGACCGGCACTTCGCCGATGACCTGACCGTCGACCGGGACGACGTGGACGGTCTGCTCTCCGAGCTCGACGAGTACGCGGTCGAGCAGGCGCTGCAGATCTCCGAGAACTCCGACGACGACGTGGAGATCACCGTCCTGACGGTGGGCCCCGAGGACGCCAAGGACGCACTGCGCAAGGCGCTGTCCATGGGCGCCGACAAGGCCATCCACGTCGAGGACGACGACCTGCACGGCACCGACGCGCTGGGCACCTCGCTGGTGCTGGCCAAGGCGATCGAGAAGGCCGGTTACGACCTGGTGATCTCCGGCATGGCCTCCACCGACGGCACCATGGGCGTCGTACCGGCCCTGCTGGCCGAGCGCCTGGGCGTCCCGCAGGTCACCCTGCTGTCCGAGGTCTCCGTCGAGGACGGCACGGTCAAGGGCCGCCGGGACGGCGACGCCGCCTCCGAGCAGCTCGAGGCCTCCCTGCCGGCCGTCGTGTCGGTCACCGACCAGTCGGGCGAGGCGCGCTACCCGTCCTTCAAGGGCATCATGGCCGCCAAGAAGAAGCCGGTGGAGTCCTGGGACCTGTCCGACCTGGACATCGAGGCCGAGGAGGTCGGTCTCGAGGGTGCCTACACCGTCGTGGACGTCGCGGCCGAGCGTCCGGCGCGCACCGCCGGCACGATCGTCAAGGACGAGGGCGAGGGCGGCAAGCAGCTCGCCGAGTTCCTCGCGAGCCAGAAGTTCATCTAAGGCCCACTGGCCCGCTTGAGTCTCAACTCCCCTTCCGCCCCTCAGACTTCGCAATCCGCAGGAGAGCAATCCCATGGCTGAAGTTCTCGTCTACGTCGACCACGTGGACGGTGCCGTCCGCAAGCCCACCCTGGAGCTGCTGACCCTGGCCCGCCGCGTCGGCGAGCCGGTCGCCGTCGCGCTGGGCAACGGCGCCGCCGACACCGCCGCGATCCTCGCCGAGCACGGCGCCGTCAAGGTCCTCACCCACGAGGCTGCTGAGTACGCCGACTACCTGGTCGTCCCGAAGGTCGACGCCCTCCAGGCCGCCGTCGAGGCCGTCTCCCCGGCCGCCGTGCTGGTGCCGTCCTCCGCCGAGGGCAAGGAGATCGCCGCGCGTCTGGCGCTGCGCATCGGCTCCGGCATCATCACCGACGCCGTCGACCTCGAGGCCGGCGACGAGGGCCCGGTGGCCACCCAGTCGGTGTTCGCCGCGTCCTTCACCACCAAGTCCCGTGTCTCCAAGGGCACCCCGGTCATCACGGTCAAGCCGAACTCGGCCGCTGTGGAGGCCGCCCCGGCCGCCGGCGCGGTCGAGGCCCTCGCCGTGACCTTCTCCGCCCAGGCCACCGGCACCAAGGTGACCGCGCGCACGCCGCGTGAGTCGACCGGGCGTCCGGAGCTGACCGAGGCCGCGATCGTGGTCTCCGGTGGCCGTGGCGTCAACGGCGCGGAGAACTTCGCGATCATCGAGGCGCTCGCCGACTCCCTCGGCGCGGCCGTCGGTGCCTCGCGTGCCGCGGTGGACGCCGGCTGGTACCCGCACACCAACCAGGTCGGCCAGACCGGTAAGTCGGTCTCGCCGCAGCTGTACATCGCCTCCGGCATCTCCGGTGCGATCCAGCACCGTGCCGGTATGCAGACCTCGAAGACGATCGTGGCGATCAACAAGGACGCCGAGGCCCCGATCTTCGAGCTGGTCGACTACGGCGTCGTCGGCGACCTCTTCGACGTCGTCCCGGCCCTGACCGAGGAGATCAAGGCTCGCAAGGGCTGATCCCGCACAGGCGCAACGAGGCCCCCGAGACCGTGCCGACGGTCCCGGGGGCCTCGTGTCATCCCAGGGTCAGGGACGCCTGTACGGGCAGATGGTCGCTCGGGAACTGGCCGTTCTCGGGCGTACGTGTTGATCGCAGCCCGGTGCGTGGTGACCCCGGGCGTGCTCAGGATCCAGTCGATGCGGTCGCCGTTCGGCGTCAGCGGTTTGTAGCCGTGGAAGGTGGCGTACAGCGCGCTGCGCTCGGCCGCGGTGTCCCAGGTGTCGACGAGGCCGGCGGCGAGCAGAGTGTCGTACACCATGTTCTTGTGGGCGGCGACATTGAAGTCCCCGGTCACCAGGACCGGCAGGGAGCGGTCGAAGCCGGCGACGCGCTCGGCGATGAGCTTGGCGCTGCGCTCGCGCGCGTACTGGCCGACATGGTCGAAGTGGGTGTTGAGGACGTAGAACTCCCGTGCGCCGTCGGCCAGATCGCGGAACCGGACCCAGGTGACCATACGGGCGAAGGCGGCGCCCCAGGTGTTGGAGCCGATCACGTCCGGGGTGTCGGAGAGCCAGAAGTGGTCGTACTCGGTCGGACGCAGGCGACGGGTGTCGTAGAAGACCGCCATGGACTCGTCGCGGCTGCCGTGCAGCCGTCCGGTGCCCAGCCAGTCGTAGTGCCGACCGAGATCGGAGTCGATGTCGAGCAGCTGGGAGAAAATGCCCTCCTGGGTGCCGATGACGTGCGGGGCCTCACGGCGCAGCAACTCGCGCATCACCGGTCTGCGCACGGTCCAGCTGTTGGGTTCGGTGGTGCTCGCGAAGCGCAGGTTGAAGGACATGACCTGCAGGTGGCGGCGGGCCGGGCGTTCGCCCGCCGAGGCGGAGGACGTGGGCAGTGCTGTACTGGAGAGGGGCGCGGTGACCGCCGCGGCCAGCGCGGCCTTGAGGCCCAGACGGCGCGTGACTCGGCTGTGGTTCGGCACTGAGGCTCCTTCGGTGGGAACTGCCGGACGAGTCGTGCGGGGCGTGCGTATGGGAGTGTGATACCGCGTCCTGAGTTGGGCGTGAACATGGCGAGATGGGGGAGTGACTCCCCGTGGACATGGTGTTGACCAGTCGGAAGGTCCCCGGATAACTTCATTCTACGGATTGTTGATTCCGTATAGTGGAAATCAGGAGGGTGTGGGAATGGGTCAGGGCCAGCAGGAGAAGGTGGCGACGAGCCTCGCGGGCGCCGTCAGCGAGGAGATCAGCGCCTCCCTCGCGCCGGTCGACGCCGAGCTGGAGCGCCGCTACCCCGGAGACCCCGGCACCCGCCAGCCCGTCCACACGGTCTACGTCCCCGGAGACGTCTTCGCCGCCGACACGATCCGCTCCTGGGGCGACCAGGCACTCGCGCTCCTCGACGAACACGCCCCGGACGCCGCCTCCTTCGCCGCCGTCCTCGGCCTGTCCGACGAGCTCGCCGAGCCCGTCCACGCGCGCGTGCGCGCCAAGCTGGAGCGCGAGCCCGTCGAGGACCTGCGCGTCGACTTCGAGGACGGCTACGGCCCCCGCCCGGACGCCGAGGAGGACGAGGCGGCCGCCCGCGCGGCGCGGCTGATCGCCCAGGCGTACGAGAACGGCACGGCGGCCCCGTACATGGGCATCCGCATGAAGTGCATGGAGGCGCCGGTACGCGACCGCGGCATCCGCACCCTGGACATCTTCCTCACCGGCCTGATGGAGGCCGGCGGCCTGCCCGACGGGCTGGTGCTCACCCTGCCGAAGGTGACGTACCCCGAGCAGGTCACCGCGATGGTGCGGCTGCTGGAGGAGTTCGAGAAGGCGCGGGGGCTGGAGCCCGGCCGGATCGGCTTCGAGATCCAGATCGAGACCAGCCAGTCCATCCTCGCCACCGACGGCACGGCGACCGTGGCCCGCATGATCCAGGCCGCCGAGGGCCGCGCCACGGGCCTGCACTACGGCACCTTCGACTACAGCGCCTGCCTCGGAGTCTCCGCCGCATACCAGGCAAGCGACCATCCGTCCGCCGACCACGCCAAGGCGATCATGCAGGTCGCGGCGGCCGGCACCGGCGTACGCGTCTCGGACGGCTCGACGAACATCCTGCCGGTCGGTACGACCGAAAAGGTCCACGACGCCTGGCGACTGCACTACGGCCTGACGCGGCGGGCGCTCGCCCGCGCCTACTACCAGGGCTGGGACATGCACCCCGGCCACATCCCCACCCGCTATGCGGCGGTCTTCGCCTTCTACCGTGAAGGTTTCGAGCAGGCCGCGGCCCGTCTCGCCCGGTACGCCAACCGGACCGGCGGCGACGTCATGGACGAGCCCGCCACCGCCAAGGCCCTCAGCGGCTACCTGCTGCGCGGCCTGGACTGCGGCGCCCTCGACATCGCCGAGGTCGCCCGGCTGGCCGGTCTGACCCGCGTCGATCTGGAGGGCTTCGCGGCGCCCCGGCGCGGTGACCTGACGGCCTCCGCCAAGTAGCGGACCTTCACAGGGCCCACCACCGGCTGGTGTTGTCACCGCTGACCCTTACTCTGTACGGACGCATTGACGTGTCACAGGAACGGGGCAGCGGTGTCATCGGGGGAGAACGGACAGCCGGACGCGGCCGGCCGGCTGCTGGCCGGCCGCTACCGCGTCGTGTCGCAGCTCGGGCGCGGCGGCATGGGCGTGGTCTGGAAGGCCGTCGACGAGGTCCTCGGCCGCGAGGTCGCCGTCAAGGAACTGCGCACCTACAGCGACGCCGACGGTCCCGAACTCGCGGACCTGCGGCTGCGGATGCAGCGCGAGGCCCGTGCGGCGGCCAGGGTTCGGCACCCCGGCGTCGTGGCGATTCACGACGTCACCGAGGTCGACGGACGCCCGCTGATCGTCATGGAGCTGGTCGACGGCCCCTCCCTGGAGAGAGTGCTGCGGGGGAGCGGCCCGCTCGGCCCGCGCGAGGCGGCCGGGATCGGCGCCAAGGTCATGGACGCGCTGGCGGCCGCCCACCGCGCCGGCGTCCTGCACCGTGACGTCAAGCCGGGCAACATCCTGCTCGAGAGCTCCGGCCGCGTCGTGCTCACCGACTTCGGCATCGCGACGATGGACGACCCCGGCGACGGCTCGGCCACCCATCTGACCCGCACCGGCCATCTCGTCGGCTCCCTGGACTACATGGCCCCCGAGCGCGCCCAGGGCGCCGATCCGGGTCCCTCCTCCGACGTCTGGGCCCTGGGCGCCACGCTGTACGCGGCGGTGGAGGGCTCCGCGCCCTTCCGCCGTACGTCGACCTTCTCCACGCTCACCGCGATCGTCACCGAGCCCCTGCCGGAGCCACGCAACGCCGGGCCCCTCGCCCCCGTCCTCCAGCGGCTCATGGACAAGCGGCCCGAGTCCCGTCCCGAGGCCGACGAGGCGCGGCAACTCCTCCAAGCAGTCGCGGACTCGGGCGGCACGGACTCGCCGACGGCGGCGCTGCGGGGGGCGGCGGGCGCCGGGCCTGTGCCGGAGGAGACGGAGCGCCGAGCCGCATCGGCGCAACAGGGGCTCGGACCCACGGCGGCGGATGGACAGGGACCCGCGTCAGCCGCGCCGACGGGACTCCCCGGGCACCCGACGGGACCAGCCGGGCAGGCATACGGCGGCCAGGGCCAGGGCACGCCGGGGGCTCAGGGCTTCGCCGTGCCAGGGCAGGGCGTTCCCGCCTCAGGTGTGCCCGGGGCGCCGCACTTCGGGCCCGAGGGCCAGGGTGCTCCGGGGCCGCAAGGACCTGCGGGACAGGGCGCGGCAGGAGTGCAAGGCCCCGCGACCCCTGGTCAGGGCACGCCGCCGGCCCGGAACTTCGGCGCAGTCGGCCAGGCCGGCCACGGCCACCCCGCTCCAGCCGCACACGGCCACTCCGCCCCACCCGGACCCGCACCCGGCGCCCCCGGACATGCGGCTCCCGCACCGTACGGCGGTGCGCCAGTGCCGTCCGGCCAACCCCCGCACGGCTACGGCGGCCCCACCCCGTCGCCGTACGACTCGGCCCCCACCGGCCCGATGACCACGTCGTCCGACACGCCCACCCGGCGCAAGGGCCGAGCCCTGCTCGCCGCCGTGGCCGTCACCGTCGTCCTCGCGGCGGCCGGGACCACGGTGGCCCTGGTGAACGACACGGGCGACAGCAAGGACGAGGCACGGGCGACATCGTCGTCCGCCACCTCCTCGGACGCCAACGCTCCGCGGACCGGCAGCCCCGACGCCGACCGCTCGGGCGAATCGGGTCTCACCGAGAAGGGCGACGACGAGAAGAACCCCAGCGCGACCAGGACACCGAGCCGCTCGGCGGATACCGGGCCCACCGACCGGCCCACCGCGTCGCCGACCAGGACCTCGGGCGGCGGCACCAACGGAGGCACCACGGGCGGCGGTTCAGGCGACGGAGGCACGACCGGCGGCGGAGGAACCTCCGGCGGCGGCACGACGGGCGGGGGCGGCACCACCACCCAGGCACCGGTCTGTCACTCCATCGGCGGCGGCAAGTACAACTGCCAGGTCTGGAAACAGGCCAAGTCGTACACCGCCTCCGGCGCCGAGGTCGGCATTCTCAACGTGGGCACCAACTATTTCTACTGCCAGCAGAATCTGGGCCGCCGCGAGACCTCCGGCGAATGGACCAACGTTTGGTGGGCCAAGACGGACGACGACAGCGGCAACACCAATGTCTTCGTCAGCGACGTCTACATCGAGGGCGGCAACAACGACGAGCCGGTGCCCGGGCTTCCGGTCTGCTGACCTCAAGGGTGCCCGGCCGGCTGCTGAACTCAGCTCCGCCGCACCCGGAGGTGCCGCTCCAGCCCGGAGGCGGTCACCAGTTTCTCGTCCCTGAACAGCCGCGTGCCCGCAGCGCACAGCCCCGCGTCGGCACGCGCCCGCGCGCTGAACTCCTCGGCGGTGACACCGAACAGCTCCCTCAACCGGGCCGAGCCCAGCAGGAGTTCGGTGAGCAGCGGCCGCTGGCCGGGGTGGGTGCGCGGTGCGTCGGTGCCGTTGTGCAGGACACCGTGGTGGTTGACGTACGCGAAGGCGCCCGGGAGCGTGCTGCCGTCCGCCAGCTCGATCCGCACGTCGGATGCCGGCAACCAGGGCCGGCCGTAGTTGCCGTTCGGCGCCGGCACGCCCTCGCTCGCGTCGATCACGGCGAGCTGCTCGGCGTCGAGCCAGATGACGAACAACTCCCGTACACGGCCCGGCGCGTGGAACGGCGACGCGGACACATAGCCCATGCGGCTCACATGCGCGGAGACACCCACCTCGATGCCGGTGACCCGTGCCCGCACCATCGGGATGGGGGAGATGATCCCGAACTCGGCCATCTTGTGCCGCAGTTGGCCCGGACAGGCGTTGGAGCCCACCGCGAGAACGGGGACTCGGTCGTCGTACACCAGGCGGTCGAGCGGCCGCAGCCGGTCCCCGTCGAGGAGCCCGGAGTCCAGCGGCCAGGCGCCCGGATAGCGCAGCGGAATCTCGCGCGGCGCCTCGGCCAGACCGAGCGCCTCCAATGTGCGCCCGCGCCGGGGCAGCCAGGAGCCGCCTGTGCGGTCCTCCACGGGCCGCTCAGTCCGCCGGCGGCAGCTCGCCCGAGCCGCGGGTGATGAGCCGCGTCGGCAGCTCGATGCGTTCCGGGGTGATCAGGGTGCCGTCCAGCTGGCGGAACAGCCGCTCGGCGGCGGTACGGCCGATCGCGGCCGCGTCCTGCGCGACGACCGTGACGCCGGGCTCCAGCAGGTCGGCGAGTTCGATGTCGTCGAAGCCGACGAGGGCGACGCGCCGGGTCTGTTCGGCGAGGACACGGATCACGGTGACCGTCACCCGGTTGTTGCCCGCGAAGATCGCGGTGACGGGGGAGGGGCCGGAGAGCATCCCCTCGGCCGCGTCGCGCACCCGCTGCGGGTCGGTGACGCCCAGGGACATCCAGGAGTCCTCCACCGGTATGCCCGCGTCCTCCATGGCGGCCCGGTAGCCGCGCAGTCGCTCGGCGGCCGTGTGGATGCGGGGCATGTCGCCGATGAAGCCGATCCTGCGGTGGCCGTGGGCGATGAGGTGGGCGACGCCGTCCCGGGCGCCACCGTAGTTGTCGGACAGCACGCAGTCGGCGTCGATCTTCCCGGCCGGGCGGTCCACGAACACCGTGGCGACGCCCGCCTTGAGCTCGGGCTCCAGATACCGGTGGTCGTCACCGGCCGGAATGATCACCAGCCCGTCCACCCGCCGCGCGCACAGCGCCAGCGCCAGCTCCTGCTCGCGGTCCGGGTCCTCGGCGCTGGAGCCGTTGATCAGCAGGGCACCGTGCGCCCGGGCGACCTCCTCGACCGCCCGGCTGAGCGGACCGTAGAAAGGGTCCGCGAGATCCTCCAGGACCAGACCGATGCTCGCCGTACGGCCCTTGCGCAGCACCCGCGCGCTGTCGTTGCGGCGAAACCCCAGCGCGTCGATGGCCTCCTGGACGCGGCGCTCCGTCTCCGGGGTGACTCCGGGCTCCCCG
The DNA here is from genome assembly GCF_000719285.1 of Streptomyces bicolor. Taxonomy (GTDB): domain Bacteria; phylum Actinomycetota; class Actinomycetes; order Streptomycetales; family Streptomycetaceae; genus Streptomyces; species Streptomyces bicolor. The sequence continues at coordinate 137,006 of NZ_JOFS01000028.1, forward strand.
TTGACCACGCGCGAGACGGTCTTCAGACCGACTCCGGCACGCGCCGCGACGTCCTTCATGGTCGGACGGTTGCCGTAGCGTGCCCCGGCCAGGCGGTCGGCGGGGTGGTCGGATCGGCGGATGGCCTCGGGCACGATGCGGTGTCCTGTCCTGTCGTCGTCCACGGGGATGCGTCGGTCCCTGGCCTACGGCGATCCGCGGGGATGCGTCCGGCCACGGGGATACGGCGATCCGCGCGGATGCGTCGGTCCATGGGGGTGCGTCGGTCCATGGGTTTGTATGAGGATGTGGCGTCGAGCATAGAGCCTGGACAACGTTGTCAGATCCGGGGGACACTGTCCACCGCAATCTCCGGCCTGCGCCCCCACCGCGAGACCGGGTCGTCCAATTCCCATGGCTCGCGGGGAATTCCGAATGGTTGACCGGGAGAACTGACACAGATGCACACCGACCTCGTGGCTGCGCTCGACATCGGCGGCACCAAGATCGCCGGAGCGCTGGTGGACGGCCGCGGCACGATCGTGGTCCGGGCCCAGCGCCCGACGCCGGCGCGGGAGGACGGCGAGACGGTGATGCGGGCCGTCGAGGAGGTCGTCGGCGAGCTCACCGCGTCGCCCTTGTGGGAGCGCGCCACGGCCCTCGGCATCGGCAGCGCGGGCCCGGTGGACGCGTCCGCGGGCACCGTCAGTCCGGTGAACGTGCCCGGCTGGCGTGACTATCCGCTGGTCCGGCGGGTGCGGGAGGCGGCCGGCGGTCTGCCCGTCGAGCTGATCGGCGACGGCGTGGCCATCACGGCGGCCGAGCACTGGCAGGGAGCCGCCCGAGGTCATGACAATGCCCTCTGCATGGTCGTCTCCACGGGCGTCGGTGGGGGTCTGGTCCTGAACGGCCGTCTGCACCCCGGCCCCACCGGCAACGCCGGCCACATCGGCCACATCAGCGTGGACCTGGACGGCGACGAGTGCCCGTGCGGTTCGCGCGGCTGCGTGGAGCGCATCGCCAGCGGCCCCAACATCGCCCGGCGGGCGCTGGAGAACGGTTGGCAGCCGGGCCCGGACGGTGACACCTCCGCCGCCGCGGTCGCCGCCGCCGCGCGCGAGGGCGACCCGGTCGCCGTGGCCTCCTTCGAGCGCGCCGCACAGGCCCTCGCCGCCGGGATCGCGGCCACCGCGACCCTGGTCGAGATCGACATCGCCGTGATCGGCGGGGGCGTCGGAAAGGCGGGCGACGTCCTCTTCACGCCCCTCCGCAAGGCGCTGACGGACTACGCCACCCTGTCCTTCGTCCAGCGGCTGGCGATCACGCCGGCCCAGATGGGAACGGACGCGGGCCTGGTGGGAGCCGCGGCGGCGGCGCTTGCGGGGAAGGCGGGGGCGGCGGCGGGGGTGTGAGTGCGCGGCTCGGGGGAGGAACGTTCCGCCCCGGCCGTTCAGCCGCTCATTCCGCCCCGCCGCCCCGCCGTTCAGCCGCTCAGCAACTCAACCGCGCCTCCGCCCAGTCCCCGTGGTCCGAGTCGATGCCGTCGCCGCCGTCGGTGACCACGAGCCGGACCACCTGGGCTCCGGTCACGTCGGCCGTGATCGGTTGGGCCGGCATCGCATTCGTGAGGGTGTCCGTCGAGGCTGCTCTGGTGCCGTTCGCCCAGATCTCGAAGGCGACCGTGCCGCCCGCGCCCTCCTCGTCGTCGACGCCGACCTCCGCGGTGACCGTCTCGCACGCGCCGCCGGTGTAGTACTCGATGGCGCTCGCGGCGTGGACGCCGAGTCCCTTGTCGTACACCACGCCGCCGATGGTGATCGGATGGCCGTCGCCCGCGGCGCTCTCCCCGTTGCTCGTGTTGCGCTCGACGGGGCCCCAGCCGTTGGTGGCCGACAGCCAGGGGAGGTCACCGAGGCCGGACGTCCCCGAGGGCGGTGGCGTCACCACGGTCGCGGTCAGCGGCAGTGTGCTGTCGACGCGGACGCCGGTCGGGGAGTGGTAAGTCGCCCTGAGCGTCACGTCGTACGAACCCGTCGGCGTCCCCTCCGGCGCGGTGACCGCCCACTTCGTGCGCAGGGTACGGCCCGTCGGCAGCGCGGGTGAGGTGGTCGGGGACGTCGCTTCGAGGGTCCACCCTTCGGGCCCGGTCAGGGTGACGGACACACGCCTGGCCGTCGTACGCCCCAGGTCGGTCACCGTCGACGTGAGGGTCGTCGTCCTGCCCGCCTCGACCATCGGGCTGCCCTCCAGGCCCAGTTCGACGGCGGGCGGATGCTGGGCCCACTTGGGGTCGGCCCAGGCGCGGACGAGGACCGTGCCGTGGGCGGGGACCGTCGCCGAGATCGTGCCCGCGGTGTTGTGGCTCCGGTGCTGCCACAGGTCGCGCAGCGTGTACGCGTCGGCGGCGGGCAGGCCGACCGCCTCGGCGGTCGTGGTGATGCGCTGGGCGGTGCCGGACTCGTTGAAGAGGGCCACCGCGCGACTGCTGTCCGCCATATCCTTGGCGACGACCCAGCGCCCGCCCTCGGCGGAGATCACCGTGCCCTGCCGGCCCAGCGGATCCTGGTCGACCGCGATGACCTCGCGGTTGCCGAGGATCTCGAAGGTCTCCTCGGACGCCGACCGGAGGTCGGAGCCGATGAGCAGCGGCGCGGCCATGACCGACCACATCGAGAAGTGCGAGCGGTACTCGGTGTCCGTCATCCCGCCGTTGCCGACCTCCAGCATGTCGGGGTCGTTCCAGTGGCCGGGGCCGGCGTACGGCGCGAGTGGCAGGTTCCGCTTCAGGATCGACAGCATCGAACCCCAGTTGTCGCTGATGTCACCGGTCGTGCGCCACAGATGGCCGACGTCGGACGCCCATTCCCAGGGCTTGTTCTCGCCCCATTCGCAGATGCTGTACACGATGGGCCGACCGGTTGCTCGGAGAGCGTCGCGCATGGTGGTGTAGCGCAGCTTGGCGTCCACGCCCTGGTTGTTGCAGTTGTCGTACTTGAGGTAGTCGACGCCCCAGTCCGCGAACTGCTGGGCGTCGCTGTACTCATGGCCCAGGGAGCCCGGAAATCCGGCCGGGTTGCAGGTCTTGGTGCCCGCGCTGGTGTAGATGCCGAACTTGAGGCCCTTGGAGTGGACGTAGTCCGCGACCGCCTTGATCCCGTTCGGGAAGCGGACCGGGTCGGGCACGAGCTTTCCGTTCGCGTCCCGGGTGGGCAGGGCCCAGCAGTCGTCGAGGTTGACGTACTGGTATCCGGCGTCCTTGAGACCCTTCTCGACGAAGATGTCCGCGATCCCCTTGACCATGGCCTCGTCGAACTCGGCACGGCAGTGCGTGGAGTTCCAGTTGTTGAAGCCCATGGGCGGGGTGAGGGCGAGACCGTCGTCGGGGGACGCTGTGACGGGGGCCGCGGTGGCTGTGGGGACGGCGAGTCCCGTCGCGCACAGCAGGCCTGCGGTGAGAGCACCGATCACTCTTCTGCGGGCTTTGCAGGATTTGCGGGTTGTGCGGGTGTGAAGGTGACGCATATGTACGTTCCTCCGAACCGGCAAGGGTGGGCGACGGCATGTACGCGTCATGACCGCTCAACGGTAGGGGTCGGCGGGTCACCTTGGAAGCCGAGGGGTGGCGCGCGAGGGTCCGGTGTCCCCCGAGAGGTCTTGCCCATCGAGCTTTTGAACATGTTCAATAACTGCGGTACGCTCGTGCTCACACCAGATGGGGGAGTCGATGAAGATAGTGATACCCGGGGGGACCGGGCAGGTGGGAACCATCCTGAACCGCGCGCTGACCGCCGCGGGTCACGATGTCGTGGTCCTGACCAGGCGGCCGACGCGGGAGAACGAAGTCCGCTGGGACGGTGAGGCCCTGGGTCCGTGGGCCGAGGTGATCGACGGCAGCGACATCGTGATCAACCTGGCCGGGCGCAGCGTCAGCTGCCGCTACACCGCACCCAATTTGCAGGCCATGATGGATTCGCGGGTGCACTCGACCCAGGTCGTGGGCGAGGCGATCGCGCGGGCCGCCCGGCCGCCCCGGGTCTGGCTGCAGATGAGCACGGCGACCGTCTACGCCCACCGCTTCGACGCGCCCAACGACGAGGCGACGGGCGTCATCGGCGGCAGCGAGCCCGATGCGCCGGACTACTGGGCGTACAGCGTCGAGATCGCCAAGGCCTGGGAACGGGCCCAGCAGGAGGCCGACACCCCGCGGACCCGCAAGGTCGCCCTGCGCTCCGCCATGGTGATGAGCCCCGATCGCGGCGGTGTCTTCGACGTCCTGCTGGGGCTGGCCCGGCTGGGCCTTGGCGGCCCCGTCGCGGGCGGGGCGCAGTACGTCTCCTGGATCCACGAGCGAGACTTCGTCCGCGCGGTCGACTTCCTGGTCGACCGGGACGATCTCAACGGACCGGTGAACCTCGCCGCCCCCGAACCACTGCCGCAGCGCGCTTTCATGCGGGCGCTGCGCTCCGCGTGGGGCGTCCCCGTGGGCCTGCCCGCGACCAAGTGGATGGCGGAACTCGGCGCGTTCGCGCTGCGCTCGGACACCGAGCTGCTGCTCAAGAGCCGACGGGTCGTCCCCGGCAGGCTGCTGGAGGCGGGGTTCACCTTCGAGTACGGCCGATGGCCGGAGGCGGCCCAGGACCTCGCACAGCGGGTGCGGCTGCGCCGGGCCGGCCGGCGGCGGCCCGGGGCCGGGGTTCCGGCGGTGTCCTGATTGTCCTGAGGTCAGGCGTGACTCCCGCTCCCGTTTCACAGTTGAACCGGTCATGAAGAAGCGCAGTATGCTCGCCATCGCCTCCCTGGCCACCGGATTCGTCGTCGCGGCGGTCACCCCGTCCCACGCCGCCGAGGCGCCTGTCACCGGGACCCCTTCCACGGAGACCCCTGGCATCGGCGGGGGGCTGAGGCTCCCCGGCGGAGAGGCCGGAGGGATGAAGGTCGCCGGCGGAGAGACCAAGCTCGCCGGCGTCAACGTGGACCAGGCCCTGAACACCTTCGGCAAGGCCATCAACCGCGAAACGGACCGGGCCGTGAACAACGCCCCGCACGGGAAGAAGCGCTGACGAGCCCAACGACCCGACCACACGGCGCCGGAGCCCCCGCACCCGAGGGGACTCCGGCGCCGTGGTCATGCGCCCTCTACGGGAGGTGGTTTCCGTGGCACTGTGGAGCGGGCAAGCCACAGGGGGCCAACAGAAGAGGGGGAAACGTGATCGTCTGGATCAACGGTGCGTTCGGTGCGGGGAAGACCACCACCGCACGGGACCTGATCGAGCTGATCCCGAACAGCACGCTCTTCGACCCCGAGGTCATCGGCGGAGCACTCACCCACCTGCTCCCGCCCAAACACCTCACCGAGGTCGGTGACTTCCAGGACCTGCCGATCTGGCGACGTCTGGTGATCGACACGGCGGCCGCGCTGCTCGCCGAGCTGGGCGGGACGCTCGTGGTCCCGATGACGCTGCTGCGCCAGGAGTACCGCGACGAGATCTTCGGTGGCCTCGCCGCCCGTCGCATCACCGTCCAGCACATCCTCCTCGCCCCGGCGGAAACGATCCTGCGGGAGCGAATAGCAGGGCGGGACATCCCACCCGACCTGTCTGACGGCGAGATACGGATCCGGCAGTGGTCGTACGACCACATAGAGCCGTATCGCGCCGCGCTCGCCTCCTGGCTGACCGCCGACGCCTATCCGGTCGACAACGGCGGCCTCACACCGTACGAGACCGCCGTCCGGATCGCCGAGGCGGTCGGCGGTGGCACCGTCCCCGTCTGCGACATCGTGCAGACCCCGGAGCCCACCTCCGAGACCCTCGCCTCGGGGGTCCTCCTCTTCGACGAGCAGGACCGCGTGCTGCTCGTCGACCCGACCTACAAGGCCGGCTGGGAGTTCCCCGGCGGCGTCGTCGAACCCGGCGAGGCACCCGCGCGCGCGGGCATGCGCGAGGTCACGGAGGAGACGGGGATACGGCTGGAGGACGTGCCGCGCCTCCTCATCGTCGACTGGGAGCGGCCCAAGCCCCCCGGCTACGGCGGCCTGCGCCTCCTCTTCGACGGCGGCCGCCTCGACTCCACGGAGGCCGAACGCCTTCTGCTGCCCGGACCCGAGCTGCGCGACTGGCGATTCGTGACCGAGGAGGAGGCCGCCGATCTGCTGCCCCCGGTGCGCTACGAGCGGCTGCGCTGGGCGCTGCGCGCGCGGGAACGTGGGGCGGCGCTCTATCTGGAGGCCGGGATCCCCACCTCCTGAAGCAGCCCGCGCAGCGCCTCGTCCGGGTAGGGCGTGAGCTTGCTCTCGTGGATCAGCCGCCCGTAGAAGTCGTTCACGACGGTGGCGACAGGCGCGTACCGCACGATGATGTCGGCGGCGGCCCGCGGGATTCCCTCGGGCCGCATGCCGTCGGCGCAGTCCCGCACGAAGGCCTCGCGCTCCTCCGAGCCATGGCGATACAGCGCGGTGGCCAGCCAGTTCACCAGGTGGGTGGCGGTGTAGCAGCGGTCGTAGAGGCGGTGGGCGTCGAAGAACGCGCGCTCCTGCGGGGTGAGCGGGAATCGGGACGAGAGCGCGAGCCCGTAGTCGGCCAGGTAGAACTGTCGGCCGTCGGTGAGCAGGTTGTGGAAGTGGGCGTCGAAATGGAGGAGTTCGCGCTCGTGGAGGAAGTCGGTGGTCGCCCTGAGTTCCTGCTCCACGAGGGTGCACGCGGCGTCGGCGCCGTCTGTGCGCAGCTGGGCGTCGAACCAGTCGTGCACGGTGTACGGCACGTACTCCAGGAACAGAGCCAGGCACGCGGACGCCGTGCGCAGTCCCTCGATCCGCTCGCGGATCTGCGGGCTGCCGCCCCAGTAGGCGACGGCCCCCTCGACGTCGGCGAGTCGGCCGTGAAGGGGCTGAGGCGGCTGTGGCAGGACCCGCCAGTGGTACATCAGCGGGAAGCCTGCGAAGCGACCGGCGACGACCCAGTTCGTCGTCATGGTGTGCACGGCGAGCTCCCGCCAGGCACCGAACCCCGGGCTGCCGACGCCGTAGTGGAAGTAGGCCGGCAGCCGGAGGATGTTCGCCGTGGAGCGGACGTTCTCCGGCCGCAGCTCGACGTCGGTGAGCCGGACCCGTTTCACGAAGACCCGTCTGCCGTCCACCTCGATCAGCGTCGAGCGGCCGCCGATCCCGGTGCCGAGCGGCTCGCCCGACTCCACGAGATCCGCGAGTTCGTGATCGGAGAGAAGGGCGAGCGACGTGGCGATGTCGGCGTGGGCGGCGAGGCGCTCGGTGGGGGTCATCACCCCATCTTCAGCCGACGATCTCTCAACTCGCCGCGTACTTGCGCAGGAACAGCGCCTCGGCGACCGAAAGACGCTCCAGCTCCTGCGGGGACACGCTCTCGTTCACCGCGTGGATCTGGGCCTCCGGCTCGCTCAGGCCGATGAGGAGGATCTCCGCGCGCGGGTAGAGGGCGGCGAGGGTGTTGCACAGCGGGATCGAGCCGCCCTGGCCGGCGTACTGCATCTCCTGGCCGGGGTACGCCACCGCCATCGCGTCCGCCATCGCCTGGTACGCCGGGCTGCTCGTGTCGGCGCGGAACGCCTGGCCCTGCCCTATCTGCTCGGTGCGCACCCGGGCGCCCCACGGCGTGTGCGTCTCCAGGTGGGCCTGCAGCAGCTTGGTCGCCTCGGCCGCGTCCACGCCCGGCGGCACGCGGAGGCTGATCAGCGCGCGGGCGCTCGCCTGCACGGACGGGGTGGCGCCGACGACCGGCGGACAGTCGATGCCGAGGACCGTGACGGCCGGGCGCGCCCAGATGCGGTCCGCGACCGTGCCGGAGCCGATCAGCTCCACACCGTCGAGGACCCTGGCGTCCTGGCGGAACTGCTCCACGTCGTACTGCAGCCCCTCCCACGACGGCCCGCCGGTCAGGCCGTCGACCGTGGTCGAACCGTCCTCCGCGCGCAGCGAGTCCAGTACGCGGATCAGCGCGCCGAGGGCGTCGGGCGCGGCGCCGCCGAACTGGCCCGAGTGCAGGTTGCCCGCGAGCGTGTCGATCCGCACGCGCACGAGGGTCATGCCGCGCAGCGTCGTGGTGACCGTCGGCAGTCCGACGCGGAAGTTGCCCGCGTCGCCGATCACGATGGTGTCGGCCTCCAGCAGATCCGGGTGTTCCTCGGCGTACCGCTCCAGACCGCCGGTGCCCATCTCCTCCGAGCCCTCGGCGATCACCTTCACGTGCACGGGCACGCCGCCGTTGGCCTTGAGCGCGCGCAGCGCCAGCAGGTGCATGATCAGGCCGCCCTTGCAGTCGGCGGCGCCGCGCCCGTACCAGCGGCCGTCGCGCTCGGTCAGCTCGAACGGCGGGGTGCTCCAGGCGGCCTCGTCCAGCGGGGGCTGCACGTCGTAGTGGGCGTACAGCAGGACCGTCCTCGCGCCCTCGGGGCCGGGCAGGTGGCCGTACACCGACTGCGTGCCGTCGGGGGTGTCGAGCAGCGCCACGTCCTCGAAGCCCTCGGCGCGCAGCGCGTCGGCGACCCAGCGGGCGGCGCCCTCGCTCTCGCTCTTCGGGAACTGGTCGAAGTCCGCCACCGACTTGAATGCCACCAGCTCGGTGAGCTCCGCCTTCGCCCTTGGCATCAGCGAGGCGACGGTCTCGGCGACCGGATTCGACGACATGGGCACGCTCCTTGTGGGTGCGACGTTGTACGTATGAGTGCTGTGATCCTCCCACAGCAGCCTGCGACGATGCCCGCCGTAGGATGCGGGAGACAGCAGCAGACGGCGGCTTGATCGGGAGCAGTAGACCATCGTGAGCAGCGAGAACTCTTCGGCGGACGACGTGCGGCGGGTGTGGGACGTCGTCGTGGTGGGCGCGGGACCCGCGGGGGCCTCGGCCGCTTACGCGGCTGCGGTCGCGGGGCGGCGTGTGCTGTTGCTGGAGAAGGCGGAGCTGCCGCGCTACAAGACGTGCGGCGGCGGCATCATCGGCCCCTCGCGCGACTCGCTCCCGCCCGGCTTCGAACTGCCCTTCCGGGACCGGGTGCACGCGGTCACGTTCTCGAACAACGGCCGCTTCACCCGTACCCGCCGCTCCAAGCAGATGCTGTTCGGTCTGATCAACCGTCCCGAGTTCGACCAGCAGCTCGTCGAGCACGCGCAGAAGGCGGGCGCCGAGCTGCGCACGGGCGTCACCGTGCAGCGCGTCGAGCAGCACGGCTCGGCGGTGCCGGACCGCCGTAGCGTCGCCGTCGTCCTGCAGGGCGGCGAGACGCTGCTCGCGCGGGCCGTGGTCGGCGCGGACGGCAGCGCCAGCCGCATAGGGGCACACGTCGGGGTGAAGCTCGACCAGGTGGATCTCGGCCTGGAGGCCGAGATCCCGGTGCCGGAGACGGTCGCCGAGGACTGGAAGGGGCGGGTCCTCATCGACTGGGGGCCGATTCCCGGCAGTTACGGCTGGGTGTTCCCCAAGGGCGACACGCTCACGGTCGGTGTGATCTCCGCGCGCGGTGAAGGCGCCGCGACCAAGCGGTACTTGGAGGAGTTCATCGGGCGCCTCGGGCTCGCCGGGTTCGAACCGAGCGTCTCCTCCGGCCACTTGACGCGCTGCCGCGCCGACGACTCGCCGCTGTCGCGCGGGCGTGTGCTGGTGTGCGGTGACGCGGCGGGACTGCTGGAGCCGTGGACGCGCGAGGGGATCTCGTTCGCGCTGCGCTCGGGGCGGCTCGCGGGGGAGTGGGCGGTACGGATCGCCGAGGCGCACGACGCGGTGGACACCCGGCGGCAGGCCCTGAATTACGCCTTCGCGGTCAAGGCGGGCCTCGGTGTCGAGATGAGCGTCGGCAAGCGGCTGCTGACCGTGTTCGAGCGCCGTCCCGGTCTCTTCCACGCGACGCTGACCGGTTTCCGGCCGGCCTGGAAGGCGTTCATGGACATCACCCGCGGCTCCACGTCGCTGGCCGAGATCGTCCGCACCCACCCGATGGCCCACCGCGCCCTGACGGCGCTGGACCGCCGTCCGGCGGTGGCGGGCGACGAGGTCACTTCCTGACGGTGATCCGGAAGACCGGGTGGTCCGGGGCAGCCGCGATGATCTCCTCGTCGGAGGACTTCGCGGTGACCCCGTTGAAGTACTGGTTGACCTCCCAGCCCCACTTCTCCAGATAGGTCCGCAGGATCGGGAGCTTCACCTCGTCGGGAAGCTCCACCGCGGTGAACTCACGGACCTTGCGCCCGACCCGCAGCTCCCCGCCGCCCGCGGCGCGCATGTTGCGCACCCACTGGGAGTGGCCGCGCGCCGAGACGAGGTACTGCGTGCCGTCGTAGGTGTGAGGGTTGACCGGGATGCGCTGCATCCTGCCGCTCTTGCGCCCGGGTACGGACATCTCCGCCGAGCCCGCGAGGCTCAGCCCGTGCCGGGCCAGCCAGCCGACGATGTTGTTGAAGCGGACGTTCAGCGAGCTGCCCTTGAGGTAGTACGGCGACGTCATGGTGACCCCCAGGTTTGAGAGAGCGATGCTCTCGGTTGAGAGCAGTGTGCACGAGATCGCTGATCCAAAGCAAGAGCAGTGCTCTCGATTGTGTGCACTGCTCCGCTGTTCGTGGGAGACTGCCTCACATGAGCAGCAGCACCGCACAGGGCGCACGTGCCCGGGCCAGGATGGAAGTCACCGCGGCCATCAAGGACGAGGCGCGCAGACAGCTCGCGGCCGAGGGCGCCGCCAAGCTGTCGCTGCGCGCCGTGGCCCGCGAACTCGGCATGGTCTCCTCCGCGCTCTACCGGTACTTTCCCAGCCGCGACGACCTGCTGACCGCCCTCATCATCGACGCCTACAACTCCATCGGCGAGAGTGCCGAAGCGGCCCACGACAAGGCCGCGGGCGCCGGCCCCGTACAGCGCTGGACGGCGGTCGCGGAGGCCGTACGCGACTGGGCGCTGCGGCATCCGCACGAGTACGCGCTGATCTACGGATCGCCCGTGCCGGGCTACACCGCCCCCGACACGACCGTCCCGCCCGCCTCCCGCGTCGGCCTCCTCTTCATCGGCATCGTCCGCGACGCCCATCGCGACTCCGGCCTCACCGAGCCCCCGCCCCTGCCCGCCGAGCTGTGCCCCGAGGCCGAGCGCATGGCCGCCGACCTGGCCCCCGACCTCCCTCCGGCGGCGGTCGCGGCCCTCGTCGCCGCCTGGGCCGAGCTCTTCGGCCTTGTCGGGTTCGAGCTGTTCGGGCAGTTCAACCGGGTCGTGGAGGACAGGGAGAGGTTCTTCCGGCATGCGGTGGCCCGGCTCGCCCAGGGCGTGGGCCTGGCGTGACCCGCTGCGGGGGGACGTACTTCGCGGGGAGTACGCGTGATCACCACGCGCGGGTGACGCCGCCCGGCGGCCGTCGCGTCTAGCGTGGCGGACATGGACGAGCAGCAGGCACGCCGGGGTGGCGGTCCGCCGATGTGGTGGCGGCACGGGCCGCCGTGGTGGAACCGGTGGGACGGCGACGAGCGTGCTCCTCACTGGCCCTGGCGCTCCACCGTGCTGATCACCGTCTTCGTGCTGGCCGGTTCGAACTTCGCGGCCCGGGGCCAGCTGGACGACCGGGCCCCGCTCGACCTCTTCGCGCGCGTCCTGCTGTTCGTGGCGGCGGGACTGCTGCTGTGGCGCAAGCGGTATCCGGTGGCCGTCGTGTTCGGGACGGCGGTGGCGGCCACGGTCTACCTGGGTGCCGGGTACCCGTACGGGCCGGTCTTCGTGGCCGTCGCCGTCGCCTGCTTCAACGCGATCGTCCTGGGACACCGCAAGGCGGCCTGGGCGGCGATCGGGGTCTTCTGGGTCGGGCACGCGCTCGTGGCCCACTGGCTGTACCGATGGCTGCCGCCGTCCGGTGACTCGGCCGCCCCCTGGGGGCAGGAGGGTGTGATCGCCGCGTGGGTCGCGGCGATCCTGGCGGTGTCGGAGCTGGCCAGGACCCGGCGCGAGCAGTGGGCGAAGGAGCGGGCCGAACGGGCGCAGGCGGCGCGGCGACGGGCCGACGAGGAGAGGCTGCGGATCGCACGCGAGCTGCACGACGTCCTCGCACACAGCATCAGCGTGATCAATGTGCAGGCGGGCGTCGGCCTCGCGCTCCTCGACACCGACCCCGAGCAGGCGCGTACGGCGCTCACCACCATCAAGGCCAAGAGCAAGGAGGCGCTCGGCGAGGTCCGCCAGGTCCTCGACACCCTGCGCACACCCGGCGCCGCGCCGCGCACCCCGGCACCCGGCCTGGACCGGCTGCCCGAACTGGTTCGGCAGGCGGCGAGCGCGGGCCTCACCGTCGAGGTCGAGGGCGAGCCGCCCCGCCTGGCGCCCGGCACCGACCTCGCCGCCTTCCGGATCGTCCAGGAGGCCCTGACCAACGTCGTACGCCACTCGGGATCACGGCACGCGCGCGTGCACCTCGAGCACGACGACGGAGCGACGCTACGGTTGCGTATCGACGACGACGGTCCGGCGACCGGCGCCGACGCGGGCGGCAGCGGCAACGGGCTGGCCGGAATGCGGGAGCGGGCGGCGGCGCTGGGTGGCACGATCGAGGCGGGCCCGCGTGCCGACGGAGGGTTCCGGGTGCTCGCAGTACTGCCGTTGAAGGCTCCGGCCGGCGACTGAGCCGGCGGCGAACCGAACAACCACGCAAGGAGGACCGGTGATCCGGGTACTGCTCGCCGACGACCAGTCACTGGTGCGGGCTGGCTTCCGGGCGCTGCTCGACGCGCAGCCCGACATCGAGGTGGCGGGGGAGGCGGCCGACGGCGAGGAGGCCCTGCGCAAGGTGCGCGAACTGCGGCCCGACGTCGTCCTGATGGACATCCGCATGCCGGTCCTGGACGGTCTGGCCGCGACTCGCCGGATCACCGAGGACGGCGCCCTGGAGGGCGTCAAGGTGGTCATGCTGACCACCTTCGAACTCGACGAGTACGTCTTCGAGGCCATCCGCTCGGGCGCCTCCGGCTTCCTGGTCAAGGACACCGAGCCGGAGGAACTCCTGCGCGCGGTACGGGCGGTCGTGGACGGGGACGCCCTGCTGTCGCCGGGGGTGACGCGGCGCCTGATCGCCGAGTTCGCCGCCCGCTCCAAGGAGCCCGCGGCCGCCGACGCCCTCGCCGAACTCACCGAGCGCGAGCGGGAGGTGATGGCGCTGGTCGGCATCGGCCTGTCCAACGAGGAGATCGCCCGCCGCCTGGTGGTCAGCCCCCTCACGGCGAAGACCCACGTCAGCCGCACGATGGTGAAGCTCGGCGCGCGGGACCGGGCGCAACTGGTCGTGCTGGCCTACGAGTCGGGGTTGGTACGGCCGGGCTGGCTGGGCTGAGCCGCCCCTTCCCGGGTGTCCCGTCGCTGCCCGAAGCGGAGCAGCACGCTGGCGACGCGGGCCACGAACAGCAAGGCGGCCGCCGTCGCCCCCGCCCCGACGAGCGTGCGGCGCGCCCCGGCCGACAGATCGAACGCGTACGCCGGTCCCACCACGGCCCCGAACACCACGGCAGCCGCGAACGCCGCGCTGAACAGGGCGTATCCGATCTCCACCGTGATCGCGTCCCGCTCGGCCTGACTGCGCCGTCCCCCATACATGCTCATAGAGGGAGTTTCACAGGCGCGCGCCCGGCGGAGCAAGCGAGCGGCTCCGCCGGGCGCAGGGAGGCGGCCCCCTAGTCGCGTACGGTGACGCGCTCCGCCTCCTGGGACATGGACTTGGCGACCACGACGGTCTCCCGCGTGCGGCGGGTGCGCAGTCCGGTCAGTGAGATCAACAGGCCCGCGACCGCGATCGCCGTGATCACGACCAGGGCGGGCAGGTAGCTGTCGAGGACGGCCTGTGGGGACGCGGGCTCCTCAGGGGTGTTCGCGGTGAGTACCGCCGTCACGACGGCCAGGAAGAGCGCGCCGCCCACCTGGACGGAGGTGTTGAGCAGCCCGGAGACCATGCCCTGCTCGTGCTCGTCGACGCCGTTCGTGGCCTGGACGTTGAGCGAGGGGAAGGTGAGCGCGAAGGCCGAGCCGACCAGGAGCATGGTGGGCAGGATCACCGCCGCGTACACCGGGTCGAGGTCGATGCGCAGGAACAGGATGTAGCCGGCGACCATCAGGGCGAACCCGATCACGATCAGCCGGGCCGTACCGAACCGGTCGATGACGGTACCGACCTTCGTCGCCGACAGCGCCACGAGCGCACCCGCCGGCAGGAAGGCCAGCGCGGTGTGCAGCGCCGACCAGCCGAGCAACTGCTGCATGTACAGCGTGACCAGGAACTGGAAGCCGATGTAGCTGCCGACGAACGTCAACGCACCCAGCTGGGCACGTACTTGGGCACCCGAACGCAGCACGCCCAGCCGGATCAGCGGGCTCGGGCTGCGCCGCTCGACGGCGACGAAGGCGGCCAGCAGTACGGCGACGGCGGCGAAGGACAGGATCGTGCGGGCGGCGCCCCAGCCCACCTCGGGCGCTTCGACGACCGTGAAGACGAGCAGCAGCATGGAGGCGGTGCCGAGGACGGCGCCGGGGATGTCGTAGCCGCCGTCCGTCCGCTCCCGCTCGGTGCGCGGCAGCAGCTTCAGGCCGAAGAACAGGGCGATCAGGGCCACGGGCGCGGGCAGCAGCATGGTGAAGCGCCAACTGGCCTCGGTGAGCAGGCCGGAGAAGACCAGCCCCATCGAGTAGCCGGTGGCGCCGCAGGTGGTGTAGATCGAGAGCGCGCGGTTGCGTACCGGGCCCTCGGCGAAGGTCGTGGTGATGATGGACAGCCCGGCGGGGGCGGTGAAGGCGGCGGCAAGTCCCTTGATGAAGCGGCTGGCGATCAGCAGCGGACCCGAGTCGACGAGCCCGCCGAGCAGTGAGGCCAGCGCGAAGACGGCGAGGGCCACCAGGAACACCTGGCGCCGGCCCAGCAGGTCGGCGGTCCGTCCGCCGAGCAGGAGCAGGCCGCCGTAGCCCAGGATGTAGCCGCTGACGATCCATTGCAGGGTCGAGGTGGACAGGCCCAGGTCGGCGCCGATGGACGGCAGGGCGACACCGACCATCGACACGTCCAGTGCGTCCAGGAACATCGCGGCGCACAGCACCAGGAGGGTGCCCCACAGGCGGGGCGTCCAACGGCCCTCGGAGGTGGGGTGGGTGAGCGGAGAGGTCATGGCGAAGACAGTACATGCGCATGCATCGAATGCAAACGCATTTAATGCCGATGCAATGAACCCGGATCTCTGCTACGGTGCGCCCATGGCGGCGAAGAAGGCCGAACAGGCGCTCGTGGACCAGTGGCGGGACATGCTGGCGCTGCACGCGCGCACGCAGTGCGAACTGGACCGCGCTCTGGGCCAACACGGGTTGTGCGCCAGCGACTTCGAGGTCCTGGACGTGCTGGCGGACGGCGCCTGCGCCTACCGCGTCCAGGAGATCTCCGAGCGCGTCCATCTGAGCCAGAGCGCGCTGTCGCGGCTGATCGCACGGCTGGAGAAGGACGGGCTCGTCGAGCGCGGGATGTGCCCGGAGGACCGGCGGGGCGTGAAGGTGGCGCTCACGGGGAAGGGGCGCACGCTGCACGGCGAGGTGCTGCCGGTGCAGCGTGCGGTGCTGACCCGGATGCTGACGGGGGGCCCGGCCGGCTGACCTCCCGTCAGCATCCGGGTCAGCCGATTGCCGACTTCTCCCGCCACAACGCGGCGAGCGAGCGGTCACCGTGCACGCTCGGCGCCGGCGCTCGATTCCACAGCGCCGGATACAACTGTGCGGCGGGACCGGCCACTTCGGCGTCGGCGTCCCCGGCCGACTCGCCCAGCGCGGTCACGGGCGGTTCCGCCGACAGCCGTACAGTCCACGTCGCGTCCGTGTCCGTGGCTCGCACCCGCAGCACACGCGGCTGCTGCGTGCGAACCCTGCTCTTGGGGCGGGCATGGAATCCGCGCAGGAGCTCGTCGATCCCGTCCACCGCGAACTCCGTCGCGATGCCGGTCGGCGTGCCGCCGCGCGCCGACTCCGCGTCGAAGCGGTGGATGGTCGTCTCATGGGCCTGCCGCCGCGCCCAGAAGGCCAGTGGTGAGGGGTTGGGCGCGGGGTGGAAGGTCCAGCACTCCACGTCGGGTGAGGCTCCGGTGAGGGTGTCCACCAGATGACGGTGGCTGTCCCGGTACCAGGCCAGGAGCTCGTCGCCGTCGAGGCCGGGCTCGGCGCCCAGGGGCCGGGGCGAAGTGTGCGCCTGCGCGATGAACGCCGCGGCCCAACGATGCACCGTCCCGGTGTGCCGCAGCAGATCCCGCACCTGCCAGTCCGGACAGGTCGGCACCTTGGCGTCGACCCCGGCCTCCTCGGCGGCCGCGGCCAGCAGGACGCCCTCGCGGTCGAGGGTGTGAATGAAGTCGGCTGTCTCCATGGGATGAGTGTGCCGGATCGAGTGCGGTCGAAGGGCAGTGCCGATCCGCCTTGCCTGCGCCGGGAGTCCGGGCGGTGGGACGTAAGGATTTCGTCATCACGCTCGGTGTACTGGACGGCTCCCGCCCGCCGTTGAATGGGAAGCGAACAGGAAACTCTCAGGAAGTGAGACGGTCATGGGGCGTGTGCGGAGGGTGCTGGGCCGACCGCTTGGCATCGGGGTGCTGGTGCTGGTCGTCGTCGCGGGCGGCTTCGGGCTCTACTGGTTCCAGCCGTGGAAGCTGTGGCAGGACCAGACCGTGGAGGAGGCCCTGCCCGGCGTGGTGGAGCCGAGCGACGCGCCCTCCTCGGCCCCCGCACCGAAGACGGTGGCCGGCGGCGAGCTGATCAGCCACGAGCACACGACGTCGGGCACGGTGAAACTCGTACGGCTGGCCGACGGCTCCCATGTGCTGCGCCTGGAGCAGCTCGACACCAGCAACGGGCCGGACCTGCGCGTGTGGCTGACGGACGCGCCCGTGAAGGAGGGGCGGGACGGGTGGCGGGTCTTCGACGACGGCGAGCACGTCAGCCTCGGCAAACTCAAGGGCAACAAGGGCAGCCAGAACTACGCGGTGCCCAATGACGTCGACCTCTCCCGCTACAGCAGCGTCAGCATTTGGTGCGACCGCTTCGACGTGTCGTTCGGGGCGGCGGAACTCGCGCGGGCCTGATGCGCTCAGGACGAGATGGGAAACAGGCAGAACTCGTTTCCCTCGGGGTCGGTGAGGACCCAGTGGTCCTCGTGGCGGGCGAGGACGGTCGCGCCCAGTGCGGTGAGGCGGTCGAGCTCGGTCCGCGGGGCGGGGGAGACCAGGTCGAGGTGCAGGCGGTTCTTCCCGCGCCGGGGCTCCGGCACGAGCTGACACCACAGGCGAGGGCCGCCGGCCCCGGGCTCGACGAGTACGGTCGGGTCGTCCTCCGGGTCGTCGATGCCCTGCGCGCGCAGCCGGGCGAGCTCGGCGTCGTCGTAGGGGGCGACGGCGTAACCGTCGAGGGCGGCGGCCCAGAAACGGGCCGTGGCGGCCGGACGGGCACAGTCGATGACGATGTCGTGGAGTCGTGCCATCCGGTCATGATGCGCAGGGCGGGCGGCGCGGACAACGGTCGGAGGGGTGAAGCCGGTCATCGTGCCGGGTGGCAGGGCGAGGCCGTCATGATCCGGGCGGCGAGCCCGGGCGGCCGGGCGTCACGCGGCGGGTCGCGACGCCGATCAGCGTGGCGATCGCGGCCAGGACGGCGACGCTCGTGAGGGCCACGGGCAGGGACAACCAGTCGGCCATGAAGCCGATGGCGGGTGGGCCGAGGAGCATGCCGCCGTAGCCGAGGGTGGAGGCCGTGGCGACGCCGCTCGGACCGGCCAGCGTGCCCGCGCGTTCCACGGCCACGGGGAAGAGGTTGGCGAGACCGAGCCCCGTGATCGCGAACCCGAGCAACGCCGCCCACAGGGAGGGCGCGAGCGAGCCGAGCAGCATGCCGGCCGCGGCGGTGGCCCCGCCCGCGATGACGGTACGGCCGTGACCGAGCCGTTCCAGAAGGGCCGTACCGCTGAGGCGGCCGATGGTCATGGCCAGTGCGAAGCAGGAGTAACCGACGGCGGCGACGCCGGGTGAGGCGTCCAGGTCCTGTTCGAGGTGCAGGGCGCCCCAGTCGGCCATGGCGCCCTCGCCGTAGGCCGTGCACAGGGCGATCAGACCGAAGACGATCACCAGCCCGCGTGTCCTGGCGTCCGGGCGGAGCGGGGTGCCGCTCTCCGGTTCTACGGGGCCCGCGGCCCTCGGCGGTTCGTGGCGCAGCAGCGTACGGCCCGCCACGGCCGTCACCAGCAGCCCGATCCCGGCGAGACCCAGCAGGTGCCGGGTGGGGGAAAGGGCCCCGGCGACCAGCCCGCCGAGTCCGGCGCCGACCATGCCGCCCAGGCTGAACGCCGCGTGGAAACTGGGCATGACCGGCCGGCGCAGGGCGGCCACCAGGTCCACGGCGGCGCTGTTGAAGGCCACGTTGATGCTGCCGTACGCCGCGCCGAACAGGAGGAGCACGGCGCCCAGGGCGAGTACGGAGTGGGTGAGCGGGGGCAGGGCGACGCTGAGGGAGAGGAGCACCGCGCAGACGACGGTGACCTGATGGGTGCCGTGGCGACGGCAGAGCCGGCCGGTGAGCGTCATGGTGAGGACGGCACCCGCGGAGACGCCGAGGAGGGCGAGGCCGAGAGCGCTGGCGGAGGCGCCGGTCTGTTCCTTGATGGCGGGGATACGGACCACCCAGCCGGCGAAGAGAAAGCCGTCGAGGGCGAAGAAAGCGGTGAGGGCGATACGGAGACGGCTCAGGGTGCTGCCGTTGCCCGGCACGGCGCTGTGCGTTCGGGATTTGTTTATTAGCGGCACAAAGTCAGGTTAGGTGCACGCCGCATGCGAGGCAAGGGAGCCGTGGCCGTCGGGCGCTGTCGCTGAGCGGTCCGCACGGGAACGTGACCGGAGCCCCCACCCGCCCGCGAACGGCGTGAGCGGGACGTCACCCTCCCCCGAAGGTGGCGTCCCGCTCACTTCCCCCGGCGCCGGACAGTGGACTGTGGCGTCCGTGCGCGTCAGTGGATCCGTGCCGTCACCAGCACATGACCGCTGTCTCCCCCGAACCCCAGCTGGAGTACAGACGCACCCGGACGAAATAGCGGCGGCCCTTGACGAGGCGGGCCTTGACCGTGGCGTTGTGCGGGGTGCCGCCGTCGTCCTGGGCGGTGACGTAGCGGGGTTCGCCGTCCCGCTCCTCGAAGACCACGACGACCGTGTCGCCGTCGCCGAAGGTGCCCACGGTGTACTCGCGCGTCTCCGGCGGCTCGACCACGAAGTCGGCCTGCTCGGCCGGCCCGAGCCGCAGGGGCACCGAACGGAACGGCACCAGCTCCCGCTGACCCGGCGTCTCGGCCGGCGGGTACCAGCGGCGGACGAACTCCTTGTCGGCCCCGGACAGAGCGCCCGGCGGGTTGAGGCCCGCCCGGAACTGCTCGGGCTCCAGGATCAGCCCGGCCGAGAAGGGGTACTCCATGATCGAGTGCGGATCCCAGGCGGAGCCGTTGACCTCGGTCGGGTCCAGCTTGCGCAGGATGTTGAAGAACGTCTTGTCCCGGCTCCAGAAATTCGGCGGGCCCGCCAGATCGGCGTACACCGCCTCGTCGTCCCAGTGGATCCCGGCGAACGGGCTCTGGTGCTCGTGCAGCATGCCGAGCGCGTGCCCGATCTCGTGCAGGGCCGTGCCGCGCTCCCCGGCCACGGTCAGGTCCCAGCCGAAGTTCATGGTGCGCTCGTTCAGGCCCACCCGCAGCGCGTCCTTGCCGACGGTCGACCAGGAGCCGTCGCCGAGCTGGAACCCGATGCGCAGTTCGGCCTCCGACCGGTCGGCCACCTCCACGAACGACAGGCCGATGCCCAGGCCCTGCCACTCCTGGAAGCACTCGCGCACGACGTCCCGCTGCTCCTTGCCGCCGACCCACGACACGTGCCGGGCCTTGCCGGTCACCGGGTCGGGGATCACGGATCCGTCGGAGTCCCGGTCGAAGAAGTGGTAGTGCAGCACGGTGCCGTTGACCCACATCCGGCTTCCGCCGATGAGCGCACTGAGCCGCTCGGCGGCCAGCCCCGGCGCGAAGGCGGGGGCCGACGCCTGCGCGAGGGAGCAGTAGCGTGCGGTCATGCGAACAGGGTGCCGTCGGCCCGCCGCGGGCGCCTGAGTCGGGGGCTACTCAAGTACGGGTGTATCAAGGGTGAGTCACCGCGCTCCTATTGCCGTGACGACTTGGGAACGCGACGCGAAGACCCTCCGGATGCCCTGGCCGTTCACCGGCCGGGAGGACGAACTCGAGCTGGTCCGAGGGGCCCTGACCGCCGGCCGGCACGGCATCGTGATCACTGGACCGGCGGGCTGCGGCAAGACCCGGCTCGTCAGCGAGGCCGTCCGCGGCACCGACTGCGCCAGGGTGGCCGGAACCCCCGAGACCCGCCGGATCCGTTTCGCCGCGTTCGCGCACCTCGTACCCGAGACCGCCTCTCTGCACGGCGCCTTCCAGCACCTGTCCGGCGTACGGCTGCTGCTCGTGGACGACGCGCATCTGCTCGACGACGCCTCGGCCGCCCTCGTCCACCAACTGGCCGTGCACGGCCGCACCCGTCTCCTGGTCGTCACCACCGACGGCGCTCCGGCACCCGGCGCGATCTCCCGCCTGTGGACCGGCGAACTCCTGCCCCGCCTCCCCCTGGAGCCGCTGCCCCGCGAGGAGACCGCCCACCTGCTGGCCGGCGGAGCGGCGGGCGCGGCCCTCGAACCGCTCACCGTCAACCGGCTGTACCGGCTGTGTCAGGGGGACCTGCGGCTGCTGCGCGACCTGGTGGACGCGGTGCGCGAGCGCGGGCTGCTGACCCGGGTTGCGGACACGGAAACGGACTCGGGCGAGTGGGCGTGGCGTGGTCCCGTGCCGGTCACTACGACCGTCCGCGAGCGCACCGCACAGGTCCTCGACCGCACCTGCCCCGACGAGCGCGAGACCCTCGAACGCCTCGCCTTCGCCGAGCCGTTGCCCCTGGACCTGGAGAAGCTCGACCTCCGTGCGCTGGAACACCTGGAGGCCGACTCCCTGGTCCGCGTCGACGACCAGGGCGCCGTCCGCCTCGCCCACCCCCTGCACGGCCCGGTGCTGCGGGCCGCGGCCGGCAGGCTGCGGGCGAGGCGGCTGTCCCGTATGGCGGGCGGCCAGTGCGGGCCCGCCCTCGACGCCGAGCGCGCCGCGCTGACCCGCCGTATCGAGCGGGCGGACGTACGGGCGACGCCGACGCCCGTGGGGGAGTGGCTGGTGGCGGAGGGCGCTCCGCTGCCGGCCCGGTACGCAGCCGTACGGGCCCGGTTCGCGCGGCTGCGGGGCGAGCTGCGGGAGGCGGCGGCATGGGCGCGAGAGGGGCTGCGGGACAGCGGTGACGACCCGTCCTGCCGCCTCGAACTCGCCCTCGCCACAGCGCAGTCGGGCGACCCGACGGCTGCGCACAAGATCCTGGGTGGCCGCCCCTACGGGGGTGGGGCGGTCACCCAGCCTGCGAAGGGCGCCGACGACGCCTACGACGCCGTCCGCCTCGGCACCCCCGAGCTCGCCGAGGGCCGCCTGACCGGCGTCTTCGCCGCGCACGCCGACGCCCTGGCCCAGGGTGACGGTGCCGCGCTCGACCGGGTGGCCGAACAGTTGGAGGAGCGCGGCTTCCTGCTCTTCGCGGCCGAGGCGCACGCCCAGGCCGTACGGGCCCACCGTGACCCGCGCGCCGCCCGCACCGCACGCACGCGTGCCGTCGCCCTCGCCCGCCGCTGCCAGGGCGCCCGCACCCCGGCGCTGTCCGGCCTGGTCCTGGGCGAACTGACCGCCCGGCAACGGCAGATCGTCACGCTGGCCGCCGCGGGACTGAGCAACCGGCAGATCGCCGAGAAGCTCACCCTGTCCGTCCGCACGGTCGGCAACCACCTCTACAGCGCCTACGCCCGCCTCGGCGCCGGCGACCGCACGGCGCTGCCCTGGCTGGTGGAGCTGCCGGACGCGCAGCCGGCGTGAGACGCCCCGGAGCGGCCAGGGTGATCCGCGTGTCGCTCCGCCGTGGTCGGGGCGGCCGCCGAGCCGAGGGCGAGGCAGGTCGCGCGTCTCGCCCGCCATGGCGCCGGAGGTCGGCGCAGAGCCCGCGCGGACTGCGACCCCGGCACACGTCCCGGCTCACGTCCACGAGAGGCCGGTTGAAGCCCGGCGCAGCGTCACGCGGCCCCGAACGCCGAGAACGCCCACCCCGTCGCCTGGTGCAGCGCGTCGCCCGGCAGTGCCGCCCGGGCGTCGCGCAGCGCCTCCGCCAGGGAGAGCCCCTCGCTCAGGCCCTTGTGCAGCGCCAGCATCAGCGGCACCACCGCGGCGTCGTTGACGGGTGCGGTACACGCCACCACCCCCGCCGTGCCCAGCGGCAGCAGGGCGGTGACCAGGCCGAGCAGTTCGTCGGCGCCCACCGAGGCGAACCGGGCGGTGTCGCAGCAGGACAGGATGATCCGGTAGGGACTGCGGTCCAGGCGTTCGAAGTCATGCACGATCAGTGGCCCGTCGGCCATCCGCAGCGACGAGAACAGAGGGCTGTCCGCACGGAACGTGCCGTGGGCCGCGATGTGGGCCAGCGCGGCCCCGTCGAGTTCCTCGAGCACGCGGGGCACGCGCGCGTCGGCGTGCTCCAGGACGACCGCACCGTCGTACCGGCAGGCGAGGTGGGGCACCTCCGCGCCGCCGCTCGCCAGCCCCGGGCCGCGCACCAGCACCTGGCGCCCACCGGGCGGCGGCTCGGTCTCCCGCGCGCGCAGCCAACTGCTCGCCGACGGCGACACGCTGAGCACCCGTTCCCGCAGCGACGGCAGCAACGCCCACGGCACACGGTGCAGCCGGGCCGGCGGTACGACCACGACGGGGCCGTCACCCAGATGCGCGGCGGCCGGACCGAGCAGCAGCTCCTCCAGGCGCCGACCCGCCGCCTCCACCACCGGCAGCCGAGCCTCCGCACCCGGGTGAGCCAGCCGCCGCAGCCCGGCCTGGACGTGTTCGGCCTCGGTCTCCGCCTCGGCCAGCAGCCCGGCCTCGTACCGGCGCACCCGCCCCTGCCCGCACAGCAGCACCTGAACCCGCCCGTCCAGCACGGCGAGTTCCGCCAGCCGCACGTCGTCGCCGAGCCGTTCCAGGAGACGGCCCGGGTCGAAGCGGTGGCCGTCGCCCGGTGCGTCGCCGCGCAGGTGCAGCGTCCGGGACCGTATCTCCCGCTCCAGGCGCCGCTGTTCGCGCTCCAGCGCCGGAACGGGCCGGGCGTCCATGCGGGCCTCCTCCGCGCGGGCCGCGATCACCCGGAACGCGGTCAGGTCGCCCTGCAGCTCAGGGTCGGCCGGCGGCCGGGTCGGCGGGGCCGACAGGGCAGTGGCCCGCCAGCGCTCGCTCCACACCAGCAGCCGCCGCGGGCTGCCGGAGTCGAGGCTGGCCTGCTGGGCCAGTGCGGCGAGCTCGGCGCCCTGCTCTGTGGCGCGGGCCCGCAGTTCCGACGCGCCGAGCGTCATCCGGTGGGCGTCGAGCACGTCCAGGCCGCGTCGGCAGGCCTCCAGGACGCCCCGCCCGGACCCGGCCGTCCGGGCCCGCAGCGCCTGCGCCGCCCAGCCCGTCATCCGGGCCAGCGGCGGACCGCTGCGCCTGCTGCGGGCGGCGAGGGCCAGATGCCGCTCGGCGTCGGTCCGCCAGCCCAGAGTGAGCGCGATCCGGCCCGCGAGCAGCGAGGCCTCCGGCGCGGCCGGCGCGCCGAAGGAGGCCAGCCGCTCGGCGACCGCCGCCGTGTCGGCCACCAGCCGCCCCGAACTGCGCCCGGCGGCGACCCGGGCCTCGATCAGCACCAGCCGGGCATGCGTCTCCCACCAGCTGCGCCGCTGCCCGGCGAACAGCCGTACGGCCATGTCGGCGCGGGCTATCGCGGTGTGCGCGTCGCCCGCCAGCCGGGCGGCACGCGCGGCGGCCAGCAGCAGTTCGGCCTTTCGGGTGGACTGGCCGCCGATGCCGTCCAGCACGGCGATCGCCGCGTCGGCCTCGGCCAGCGCCTCCGGGGCGAGCCCAGCGGCCATCAGCACCTCGCAGCGGCGGATGTTGAGCATGAAGGTGGGCGTGCCGAGCTTGGCGTAGCGTTCCTCGGCCTCGTCGAGCAGCCGCAGCGCCGCCGGGATGTCCCCCGACCGGAACGCCGCGAGCCCCCGGCTCTCCACCGCGTCGGCCTTGTCGTGCTCCTGGCCCGTGGTGTCCCACAGTGCCTCGGCCGCGGTGAAGTCGGCGTCCGCCCGGTCCACCGCGCCGAGGGCCAGATGCACGGTCGCGCGCAGCGTCAGCGCCCGCGCCGTCCAGATGACGTCCTCCGCCTGCCGCAGTACGGGGACCGCCTTGCGCACGTCATCCAGCGCCTCGCGGTGGTGGCCCAGGACCCAGCGGGCGTAGGCCCGGCGGAACAGCACTCGCGCGCGGGTGTGCCCGCTCCCGCGCTCGACTCCGCGCTCCAGCGCGGCCAGCCCTTGCTGAGTGCGCCCCGCATGCACCAACGCGACCCCGAGCGCCGCCAGGGCGTCCGCCTCCCGGTCGGCCGACTCCGCGCGTGCCGCGAGATCCCGGGCACGCCGCAGGTGATGGAGGGCGATGCGCATGTCGCCCCAGTCCCGCTGCCAGATGCCGATCACCTGGTGGGCGACGGAGGCGTGCAACGGCGACGGATCGGCGTCGAGCACCCCTTCCGCCCTCGCCAGCGCGTCGTTGGGGGCGGCGAACACCATCGGCAGCAGTTCGAGAACCGAGTCGCATCCCGCTGTCACTCCACGGATGGTAGTTGCCACGGAACCGTGCCACACCGGTTTGGCGCTGTATCAATCAGCGACCGCACGGCTCTGACTGACGAACGTCGCCTCAGGGGGAGGACCCGCCATGGCACCACAGCGATTCCACGAGCAGTTCGAGCAGATCCAACGCTCCATGCCCGACGTCCCCCTCGCGATGGGACCGGACGACTCCGCCGAGTTCATCTACGAGAAGGGCTACGTGCTGGTCCGTGACGGCGAGGACGCCCGCCTCGTCGAGGACACCGTACGGGCGCACTTCACGGCCCAACCCGACCTGGTGCAGGACAACGTGCGCCGCGCGAGCCCGCGGGCCAACCGCTCGGGCATCACCCGCATCCAGGTAGGCGACCCCGGTGAGGGGGACCGGAACGGCGACCGCACGGTCGCGCACGCCCTGCGCGCCCTGCGCGAGACGGAGGGCCGGGCCGGACGGCGTCTCGTCAGCCGCAACCACCTGGTGGGGATCACGGGTCGGGTCAACTCCTGTCCCGGCGACGAACCCGCGCCCGCCCCGCTCGCCGACGGAACCAACCCCGCGGCGGCCGAGGGCGTCCACGAGCCGGACACCGCCGTCGGCGTCCTCGTCATCGACACCGGCCTCGTGCACGACTACCGCTCCTTCCCGCTGCTGGCCCACACCGAGGGCGACGCCCAGGTCCGGGAGTGCGACGGCCGGGGAATCCTCCAGCAGTACGTGGGCCACGGGACCTTCATCGCCGGACTCGTCGCCGCCGTGGCGCCCAACACGGACATCACGGTCCGCAACACCCTCCAGGACGTGGGCGCCATCCTGGAGTCCGAGTTCGGCGAGAGGCTCTTCGAGGCCGTCGATGCGGGCGGCTGGCCCGACATCCTCAGCCTCTCCGCCGGCACCTCCAACGGCCGCACCGACGGCCTGCTCGGCATTGAGGCCTTCATGCAGGAGCTCCGCGACCAGCGCACCCTGCTCGTCGCGGCCGCCGGCAACAACGGCAGCGCCATGCCCTTCTGGCCCGCCGCCTACGCCGACCTGCCCGACTATCAGGACGTCGTGCTGTCGGTCGGAGCGCTGCGCTGCGACGGCGAGTTCGGCGCCTGCTTCAGCAACCACGGCGGCTGGGTGAAGGTGTACGCGCCCGGTGAGCGCCTCACCAGCGCCCTCACCGGCTTCGACGCGCCAGTGCCGTACGTGTACCAGCACTCCACCTACGACGCCTGCCGATACGGCTTCGGGTACTCCTGCACCTGCCAGGCCCCGCCCCACACCGGCGTGTTGAGCGAGCGGGGCCGCGCAGCCGCCAAGCCCGACCAGGTGATGTTCGAGGGGTTCGCGCACTGGAGCGGCACGTCCTTCGCCACGCCCCTCGTCGCCGGAATGATCGCCTCCCACATGACCGCACAGCAGGAGAGCGACCCGCGGGTCGCCCGGTACAAGATGCTCGCGGCGAACTCCGGGTTCGCGGAGGTGCGGGGGGCGCACGTCCCGGCACTTCGCCCCCCGACCTGGCGCCCTGTGCCCGTCGTGCCACCGGCTCCTCGGTCATGAGGGTCGGAACCATCCCCTCCGCGGCGTACGATGACTTGCCGTACACGAGGGGTGGGGCTGTGGACCGAGCAGATGTCGGTGCGTTGGTCCAGTCCGCCGTCGACGGCGACGCGGCGGCCTGGAAGGCGCTCGTGGAAGGGCTGAGCCCACTGGTGTGGTCGGTGGTGCGCGCGCACCGGCTGGGCGACGCCGACGCCCATGAGGTGTACCAGACCGTATGGTTCCGCTTCGCCCAGCACCTGGGGCGCATCCGCGAACCCGAGAAGGCCGGCTCGTGGCTCGCGAGCACCGCACGGCACGAGTGCCTGAAGGTCCTCAAGAGCCTGAGGCGGCTGACGGTGACGAACGATCCGCAGCTGCTCGACCGGGTCAGCGAGGACCGCACGCCCGAACAGTCGCTCCTGGACTCGGAGGAGGCGGCCGCCGAGACCGAACGCATCCGCTGGATGTGGCAGGAGTTCGAGGAACTCGGCGAACGCTGCCGCCAGTTGCTGCGCGTCCTGATGGCCTCGCCGCCACCCAGCTACCAGGAGGTGTCCTCCGCACTGGGCATCGCCGTGGGCAGCATCGGGCCGCTGCGCCAGCGCTGTCTGCGCCGGCTTCGGGCCCGACTCGACGCGCGGGGGGCGCTGTGAACGACGACATGCACGACGAAGTGACGGGCGATGGAGCCCCCGGCGACGACGGTGTCGACGTCGAGCTGCTGGAGGAGGAACTCCGTCAGGCCGCCGCCATCCTGGACCCCGTGCCGGCCCAGCTGCGGCAGATCGCTGTGGAGGCGTTCGCGCTGCACGACCTGGACGCCCGTATCGCCGAGTTGACGTTCGACTCGGTGGTGGACGCCATTCCGGTCAGGGGAGCGACGGACGTCCCCCGGATGCTGACCTTCCGCGCGGGCGAGGTGACCGTGGACGTGGAGGTGAGCGCGCAGGGCCTGATGGGGCAGGTGCTGCCACCCCAACAGGCGCGTATCGAGGTGCTCGGCGGCCCTCAGACGGCCTCGCCGGTCGTGGCCGACGACATGGGCCGCTTCACCAGCGCCGCACCGCCGAGCGGCCCCTTCGCCCTGCGGCTGCGCACCGGCGGCGAGGTCGTGGTCACGGAGTGGCTGCGGGCCTGACCCACCGGGTCAGCGTGCGACGGAATCCACCAGCGCCGCCAACGCCCGCGCGAGCCGGGTGAGTCCGGGACCGGCCGGGCCGCCCGGCTCCGCCATGTACGTGTCCCGGCGGATCTCGATCATCAGGGCACCGACCCGGGGATCGCGGCCGTAGAACTCCAGCGGGACGTACGTGCCGCTGAACGGACTGTCCAGCCCCGTCTCCCCGCACGGGGCGAACGCCTCCCGGGCCGCGGCGAGCAGTTCGGGCGGCGTGTGGAACGAGTCGGTGCCCAGGCAGACCGGCGGGCGCGGGCCCTCGCCGTGCAGCTCGTAGGGGAGCCGGGCGGTCGGGTACGAGTGCACGTCGATGATCACGGCCCGGCCGGTGGCGGCGAGCCGGTCGGCCACAGCCTCCGTCATGGCCCTCGCGTACGGCCGGAAGTACCGCTCGATGAGCGGCTCGGGGTCGCTGTTCGCCGGCCGTAGGTCCGCGAGGTGCGTGGTGCGCGTGTAGACGGCACCCATGCCCACGGCCAGCATCTCCTCGCGTTCGTCCGGGAACCGCTCCGGATCGACGACGAGCCGCGAGAGCCGGTTGACGAACCGCCACGGGGGGCGCTGCGCTGACTTGGCCGACGTTTCCGCGAGGTCGGCGGTGTGGGCGTCGACGATGTGGTCCAGCTCGCGTTCCAGGGCGGTGTCGTCCAGGACGATGCCGGTGCGTACGTCGGGTGGTATCTCGCGTGAAGAGTGCGGTATGTGCAGGATCACGGGGGAGTCGGGCGCGCCGGGGAGCAGTTCGAACGAGGGCATCACGGTTGCTCCGGGGGTTGTCGGTTGTCTGCTGCGCCGTTGTGGCTGGTCGCGCCCGCGCGGCGGAGCCGCATATGGATACTGCCCCGCGCCCGTGAAAACAGGGCGCTGCACACCCCAGCCTCCATATGGCTCCGCCCCGGCCGGTACGCAACCGGTCGGGGCGGCAGCCTCAAAGCACCTGCGTCAGCTCAGGGACGCCAGCGCGGCGTTCCAGGTGGCGGAGGGGCGCATGACCGCGGCGGCCTTGGCCGGGTCGG
Organism: Streptomyces bicolor; assembly: GCF_000719285.1. Taxonomy (GTDB): domain Bacteria; phylum Actinomycetota; class Actinomycetes; order Streptomycetales; family Streptomycetaceae; genus Streptomyces; species Streptomyces bicolor. The sequence goes on from NZ_JOFS01000028.1 coordinate 165,500, forward strand.
GCTGGTAGTAGCCGCCGATCTCGGCCGGCTTGCCCTGGACGGCGTTCAGCTCGTCGACGATCTTCTGCTCGTTCGCGGCGAGCGTCTCGGCGAGCGGGGCGAAGGCCTTCGCCAGGTCCGCGTCGTCGGTCTGCTTGGCCAGCTCCTGCGCCCAGTACAGGGACAGATAGAAGTGGCTGCCGCGGTTGTCGATGCCGCCGACGCGACGGGTCGGGGACTTGTCCTCGTTGAGGAAGGTCGCCGTGGCGCGGTCGAGGGTGTCGGCCAGGACCTTGGCCTTCGCGTTGCCGGTGGCGGTCGCGTACTGCTCCAGGGACGGCACCAGCGCGAAGAACTCACCGAGGGAGTCCCAGCGCAGGTAGTCCTCCTTGACCAGCTGCTGGACGTGCTTCGGCGCGGAGCCGCCGGCGCCCGTCTCGAACAGGCCGCCGCCCGCCATCAGCGGGACGACCGACAGCATCTTGGCGCTGGTGCCCAGCTCCAGGATCGGGAAGAGGTCGGTGAGGTAGTCGCGCAGGACGTTGCCCGTCACCGAGATCGTGTTCTCGCCGCGGCGGATGCGCTCCACCGACAGCTTGGTGGCCTCCACCGGGGCGAGGACGCGGATGTCCAGGCCCTCGGTGTCGTGCTCCGGAAGGTAGGCGTTGACCTTGGCGATCAGGTTGGCGTCGTGCGCGCGGGTCTCGTCCAGCCAGAACACCGCCGGGTCACCGGTGGCGCGGGCGCGGGTGACGGCCAGCTTCACCCAGTCCTTGATCGGCGCGTCCTTGGTCTGGCAGGCGCGGAAGATGTCGCCCGCGGCGACCGGCTGCTCGATGACCACGTTGCCGGCCTGGTCGACCAGACGGACGGTACCGGCGGCCTTGACCTCGAAGGTCTTGTCGTGGGAGCCGTACTCCTCGGCCTTCTGCGCCATGAGGCCGACGTTCGGGACCGAGCCCATGGTCGACGGGTCGTAGGCGCCGTTGGCACGGCAGTCCTCGATCACGGCCTGGTAGACGCCGGAGTAGGAGGAGTCGGGCAGCACCGCGAGGGTGTCGGCCTCCTGGCCGTCCGGGCCCCACATGTGGCCGGAGGTGCGGATCATGGCCGGCATCGAGGCGTCGACGATCACGTCGGACGGCACGTGCAGGTTGGTGATGCCCTTGTCGGAGTCGACCATGGCCAGCGCCGGGCCCTCGGCGAGCTCGGCGTCGAAGGACGCCTTGATCTCGGCGCCGTTCGGCAGCGCGTCCAGGCCCTTGAGGATGCCGCCCAGACCGTCGTTCGGGGACAGGCCGGCGGCGGCGAGCGTCTCGCCGTACTTCTCGAAGGTCTTCGGGAAGAAGGCGCGCACCACGTGACCGAAGATGATCGGGTCGGAGACCTTCATCATCGTGGCCTTGAGGTGCACGGAGAACAGCACGCCCTCGGCCTTGGCCTTGGCGACCTGCGCGGTCAGGAACTCGCGCAGCGCGGCGACGCGCATCACGGAGGCGTCGACGACCTCACCGGCGAGGACCGGTACGGACTCGCGCAGCACGGTGGTGGTGCCGTCCTCGGCGACGTGCTCGATCCGCAGCGAACCGGCCTCGGAGATCACGACGGACTTCTCGGTGGAGCGGAAGTCGTTCTGCCCCATGGTCGCGACGTTGGTCTTGGAGTCGGCGGACCAGGCGCCCATGCGGTGCGGGTGGGTCTTGGCGTAGTTCTTGACCGAGGCGGGGGCGCGGCGGTCGGAGTTGCCCTCACGCAGCACCGGGTTCACGGCGGAGCCCTTGACCTTGTCGTAGCGGGCCTGGATCTCCCGCTCCTCGTCGGTCTTCGGGTCGTCCGGGTAGTTCGGCAGCGCGTAGCCCTGGCCCTGCAGCTCGGCGATGGCGGCCTTGAGCTGCGGGATCGACGCCGAGATGTTCGGCAGCTTGATGATGTTGGCGGCGGGCGTCTTCGCGAGCTCACCGAGCTCGGCGAGGGCGTCCGGGATGCGCTGGTCCTCGGTCAGGTACTCCGGGAACACCGCGATGATGCGGCCGGCCAGCGAGATGTCCCGCGTCTCCACGGCGACACCCGCCTGCGAGGCGTACGCCTGGACCACCGGCAGGAAGGAATACGTCGCCAGGGCCGGGGCCTCGTCAGTGTGCGTATAGATGATGGTCGAGTCAGTCACCGGGTGCTCCGCTCCACGTCTGCAACATTGCTCGACATCAAGATATCTCGTGATCGACCTGACCTCGACAGGGGTCCGCACAGTGGTGCGGAATGTGTGGCGACATCTTGGATCCGCACGAACGGAGGTACCGCCTCCGTGCAACCTGATCACCTGACCGCACAGTCATGTAGGGAGATCGCCCATGTAGGCAGATCACCGATCCGGTGGCCGGCCTGACCAGCCGACCGCCCAAGCGAAAGCGGACCATGAGATATCGCAGCAGAGTGACGGCCCCCGCGGCCGCCCTGATCGGCACGGCAGCGGCCCTGACCGCCGCCCCCTCCGCCCACGCCACACCGACGACGGGGACGTCGGCCGCCACGGCCTCCACCACCAAGTCCTACGGCACCCCGGGCCCCGAGACCCTCGGTGACCCGGTCTTCCCGGACCTCGGCAACGACGGCTACCGCGTCACCGCCTACCACCTCGACTTCACCTACGACGCCACGACACGACTGGTCGACGCCACCGCGACCCTGAAGATCCGCGCCACCCAGGCCCTGACCCGCTTCTCCCTCGACGCCCTCGGCCTCGACATCCGCGCCGTCCGCGTCGGCCGCCGAACGGCGACGTTCGAACAGGTGGGAGAGAAGCTGCGTATCACGCCCGCCCGGACCCTCCCGGCCAGGTCATGGGTCACCGTATGTGTCGAGTACTCGGCGGACCCGCGCCGCCAACTGCCGCACACCGGCTGGGTCGACACGCCGGACGGGTTCGCGGTCTGCTGCCAGCCGAACTCGGCGCACACCGTGTTCCCCTGCAACGACCATCCCTCCGACAAGGCGGGCTTCTCCTTCCGCCTCACCGTCCCGAAGGGCCTGCGCGGCGTCGCGACCGGCCTGCTCGTGCGCACCGAGAGCCTGGACGGCGACCGCACGGCGTACACGTACCGCTCCCGCGAGCCCATGGCCACCGAGCTGGTGCAGATCACGGTGGGCGACTACGTCGTCAAGCACCGGCAGGGACCGCACGGGCTCCCGCTGCGGGACGTCGTCCCGACCGCACGGGCCGAGGCCCTGGAACCGGCGCTCGCGCTGACGCCGGGGATCGTCGAATGGCTGGAGGCGCGGCTCGGGGCGTACCCCTTCGAGACGTACGGACTGCTGCCCTGCAACTCCGACGCCCCGAACGCCTTCGACTTCACGGGCCTGGAGACCCAGACCCTCACCATCTACAAGCCGAACTTCCTGCTCCAGGAGGAGAAGAAGATCGGCTCGCACATGATGCACGAGCTGGTCCACTCCTACTTCGGCAACAGCGTCAGCCCCGCCACCTGGGCCGATCTGTGGCTGAACGAGGGCCACGCCGACTTCTACGGGCTCCTCTACCGATACGAGCGCGGCTGGCCGGACTCCCTGGGCATGACCACCCTGGAAGCCCGGATGAAGCACACCTACGCGCAAGGCGACCAGTGGCGCCACGACTCGGGGCCGGTGGCGGCGCCGAACGCGGTGAACCTGTTCGACGGCCAGCGCTATCTGGGCGGCGTCCTGGTCCTGTACGCACTGCGCAACCTCGTCGGCGAGGCTGCCTTCAGCGCCCTCGAGTGCGCCTTCCTCGCGCGGTACCGCAACTCCTCGGCGTCGACGGAGGACTACATCGCCGTCGCCTCGCACGTCACCGGCCAGGATCTTTCCGGGTTCCTTCGGGACTGGCTGTACGGCACGAAGACGCCGCGGATGCCGGGGCACCCGGACTGGACGGTCACCCCGGTGAACCCGTCGCTCGTCGCACCGCACAGCCGAAGGGGCGGCCACTACCACGACAACTCGGCGACCCTCTAGGGGCGCCCGGGCAGCCGTAGGCAGGAACGTCCCGTACGTCAGTCGAGGCGGGCGGAGACCACTTCGTCCGCCTCTTCGGGGCCGCGCTGCTGCGGTATCGCCACCGAGCCCTGCTGGATCGCCACCGTCCGCGTGGGCGCCGGGATGCGGATGCCCTCCCGGCGGTAGCGCTTGTGCAGACGCTTGATGAACTCGTGCTTGATCCGGTACTGGTCGCTGAACTCGCCGACGCCCAGGATGACCGTGAAGCCGATCCGGGAGTCGCCGAAGGTGTGGAAGCGGATGATCGGCTCATGGTCGGGGAGCGCGCCCTCGACCTCGGTCATCACCTCGGCGATCACCTCGTTCGTCACCCGCTCGACGTGGTCGAGGTCGCTGTCGTAGGCGACGCCGACCTGGACCAGGATCGTCAACTCCTGCTCCGGGCGCATGAAGTTGGTCATGTTCGTCTTGGCGAGTTCCCCGTTGGGGATGACGATCAGGTTGTTGGAGAGGGCACGCACGGTCGTCTGACGCCAGTTGATGTCCTCGACATAGCCCTCCTCGCCGCTGCTCAGCCGGATGTAGTCGCCGGGCTGGACGGTCTTGGAGGCGAGGATGTGAATGCCCGCGAAGAGGTTGGCGAGCGTGTCCTGCAGCGCGAGCGCGACCGCCAGACCGCCGACTCCCAGGGCGGTGAGCAGCGGCGCAATGGAGATGCCCAGCGTCTGGAGCACCACCAGGAAGCCGATGGCGAGGACCAGGATCCGGGTGATGTTGACGAAGATCGTGGCGGAGCCCGCGACACCGGGGCGGGACTGGGTGACCGTCCGCATCAGCCCGGCGATCCCACGGGCCGCCGTCAGCGTCACGACGAAGATGAGCAGGACGGTCAGGGTCTGGTTGACGTTGTGCTGGACCGTTTTCGTCAGCGGCAGCGCCGCGCCCGCGGAGGCCGCGCCGCCGAGGAACGCCGCCCACGGCACCACGGTCCGCAGCACGTCCACGATGAGGTCGTCACCGCTCCAGCGGGTGCGGTCCGCGTGCTTGCCCAGCCAGCGCAGCAGCATCCGCAGCAGGAAGGCCGCCAGCAGCCCCGCCGCCAGCGCGATCCCGGCGATGACCAGGTCGTCCACGGTGAGCGCCCGCTTCACCGGTCACCTCCGGGGAGAAAAGCGGCGGCGAACCCCTTCGCCGACGGCCGGATGTGAAGTCTCGTCACGTTGTCACCTGCTCGATTCCGCGATGTGCCGTCGTGCCGGTCACCCCATCCCCCGAGACCGGCACGAGGGCTCATCCTGCCGTATCGGGTACACGTGTTCGTGCCGGGATCGTCGGACGGACGGCCTCATGGGTTGCTTTCGGGCATTCTCCCCGGAACTCCGTCTCCTCCGAGGGGCGAACGACCGCACGGCGGGGCTCGCTTGATGCGTGAGCGCCGCACGAGGGTCGCTCGCCTGCGCGCGCCCCGGCGGACGACCAGGGCAGCCCCCCGCGCGTACGGCCTCAGAGATCCGTGAACGATCCGTGCCGCCCCGCACCCGAGGCGAACCGCGCGGCTCCCTCCAGGCTCTCCATCAACACACCCATGCCGTACCGGAGTTCACCGCGCATCGCGGCCACCTCGTCCAACCCCTCCTGGTCGAGCACGGACGCACGGTCGGCGCGCAGGCACGCCTGCGGGAACCGCGCGATCGTGGCGGCCAGTTCCTCCGCCTCGGCGCGGGCGCGTCCGTTCCGCACGACACGGTTGGCGAGCCCCATGTCGTAGGCCTCGGGCGCCGCGACCGGACGCCCGGTGAGGATCATGTCCAGCGCGCGGCTCGTGCCGATCAGCCGTGGCAGCCGTACCGTGCCGCCGTCGATGAGCGGTACGCCCCAGCGGCGGCAGAACACCCCGAAGACGGCGTCCTCCTCGGCCACCCGCAGATCGCACCACAGCGCCAGCTCGAGACCGCCGGCCACGGCGTGACCGGCGACCGCGGCGATCACCGGCTTCGACAGCCGCAGCCGCGTCGGCCCCATCGGGCCGTCACCGTCCACGGCGACCTTGTTGCCCCGCTCACCGCCGAGCGCCTTGAGATCGGCACCCGCGCAGAACGTGCCTCCCTCGCCCCACAGCACCGCCACTCGCGCCTCGTCGTCCGCGTCGAACTCCCGGAAGACCTGGGCGAGTTCGGCGGCGGTCGGACCGTCGACCGCGTTGCGGACCTCGGGGCGGGAGAGGACGACGGTGGTGACGTGTCCCTGGCGCTCGACGCGGACCGGCATGGCGGGGGTCCCTTCCGTGGGTCGGACCCCGTACGTTACTGAGCGGTCACATGACCGTCCACCGAGACCGAGCGGGTCAGATGACCTTCAGCCGCACGAGCGCCCCCAGGGTCAACGCCCCCGGCAGCAGCGGCAGCCACACCGTGATGATCCGGTACGCCAGCACCACCGCCGTGGCCACCGCCACCGGCCCGCCCGCCGCCACCAGGGCCACTATCAGCGCGGCCTCGACGGAGCCGAGCCCGCCCGGCGTCGGCACGAGGGCGACGGCGACCGTCGCCGCCAGATACGCGAGCGCCATGTGGGCCGGCGGCACATCCAGCCCCAGCGCGAGCCCGACCAGGACCAGCCCGGCCGCCTGGAGCGCCGGAAAGGCCAGCGAACCGCCCCACAACGCCAGCGCCCGGGACGGGCGGGTGTGCACCGAGCGGGCCTCGCCCAGCGCGGTGCGCAGGAACGACGCCACGGCGGCCCGCAGCCGTCGTACGAGTGCGAAGACGGCCACGACCAGGACCGCCGCCGCGCCGATGACCAGCAGCAGCGGGCCCCAGGACCCCTCCGGCAGGAGGGGGCCGAGCTGAAGCGCGTGCGGGAAGGCGATGAGCAGCGCGGCCAGCAGTCCCACCCGGGCCACGCTCTCCGCGAGCAGGTACAGCGCCAGCGCGGCCGAGGAACGGGCGAGCGGCAACCCGCACACCGTCATGAAGCGGAGGTTGACCGCGCTCGCCCCCAGCCCGGTGGGCAGCAGGTGGTTGGCCGAGCCCGCCGCGAACTGTGTGACGAGCAGCCGCAGCGCGGGCAGCCGGTCGATCACGGCGCCCTGCCGGGTCACCGCCGCCGCGACCCAGGTCAGGCAGGTGGCACCGGCCGCCGCGAGCAGCCACGGCCACTTGGCCGTCGCCAGATGGCCGATGCCCTCGGCGAGCACGGCCCGGTGCTGCACCGCGACCACGACGACGAGGGTGAGCGGGAGCAGGACCAGTATCTGGCGGAGCGGGACGCGCCGGAGCAGGCGTCCCGCGTGGAGTCGTACTGCGGTCACATTCGAAGAGGTTTTCCGTGTCGCCACAACGGCGGGTTGCGGAAGTGGAGACGGCGGCTTACGGGAGGGCTGCGGGCGGCCACCGATCTTCGCGAAGCCGTTGATACCGACCTCGACATCGGCACCATCCTTGACCTCAACATTGCTTGAGGTTCTACGTTCCCTCTCATGAGCATGGAAACCACCGCCTGGACCCAGTTGCACAGCGTCATGAACGCCGAGCGGGAGCGCCGCCCCCTCGCCCGCTCGACGCTGCGCCGCATCGGCACGTTCGCCCGCCCGCACCGCCGCAGGATCGCGCTCTTCGTCGTGCTCGGGGTGATGACCGCGCTGCTCGCCGTCGCGACCCCCGTACTGGCCGGACGCGTCGTCGACGCGATCGTGACGCGTGGGGACGAGGGCACCGTCGTACGTCTCGCCCTGCTGATCGCCCTGATCGCGGTGGCCGAGGCAGCGCTCGGGATCCTCGCCAGGCGGCTGTCGGCGACCCTCGGCGAGGGCCTCATCCTCGATCTGCGGACGGCTGTGTTCGATCATGTGCAGCGCATGCCGGTCGCATTCTTCACACGCACTCGTACGGGGGCGCTCGTCTCCCGTCTCAACAACGACGTGATCGGCGCCCAGCGCGCCTTCAGCAACACGCTGTCGGGAGTGGTCAGCAACCTGGTCACCCTGCTGCTCACCCTCGCCGTCATGCTCACCCTGTCCTGGCAGATCACCCTGCTCGCCCTCGTCCTGCTCCCGGTCTTCGTGATCCCGGCCCGGCGCATGGGGCATCGCATGGCCCGGATGCAGCGGGAGGCGGCCGCCCTCAACGCGGCGATGGGAACCCGTATGACCGAGCGCTTCTCGGCGCTCGGCGCCACCTTGGTCAAGCTCTTCGGGCGCCCGCAGGAGGAGTCCGAGGAGTTCGCGGCCCGCGCCCGCCGGGTCGCCGACATCGGCGTGCGGACGGCCACCGCCCAGTCGGTGTTCATCACCGCCCTCACCCTGGTGTCCGCGCTGGCCCTCGCCCTGGTCTACGGACTCGGCGGCTGGTTCGCCCTGCGCGGCACGCTGGAGCCGGGCGCGGTCGTCGCGCTGGCGCTCCTGCTGACCCGTATGTACGCGCCGCTGACCGCGCTCGCCGGCGCCCGCGTCGAGGTCATGAGCGCCCTGGTCAGCTTCGAGCGGGTCTTCGAGGTGCTCGACCTCAGGCCGCTCATCGAGGAGAAGCCGGGCGCGAGGAAGGTACCCGAGGGCCCGGTATCGGTGGAGTTCGACAACGTCCGCTTCGGCTACCCGTCCGCCGACAAGGTCTCCCTCGCCTCCCTGGAGGAGGTCGCGACCCTCGACACGCGCGGCGGCGGCGACGTGCTGCACGGCATCTCCTTCCGTGCCGAGGCCGGCCAGACCGTCGCCCTGGTCGGCTCGTCCGGCGCGGGAAAGTCGACCGTCGCTCAACTCCTCCCACGGCTCTACGACGTCGACGAGGGCGCCGTACGCGTCGGCGGCGTCGACGTCCGCGACCTGAGCGCCGAGTCACTGCGCGGCACCCTCGGCATGGTCACCCAGGACGGCCACCTCTTCCACGACACCGTCCGCGCCAACCTCCTGCTGGCCCGCGCCGCCGCCACCGACGCCGAACTGTGGGACGCCCTGCGCCGCTCCCGCCTCGACGACCTCGTACGCTCCCTGCCCGACGGCCTCGACACGGTGGTCGGCGAGCGCGGCTACCGGCTCTCCGGCGGTGAACGCCAGCGCATGACCATCGCCCGGCTGCTGCTGGCCCGCCAGCGCGTCGTCATCCTCGACGAGGCCACCGCCCACCTGGACAACACCTCCGAGGCCGCCGTCCAGGAGGCGCTCGCCGAGGCGCTTCAGGGCAGGACCGCGGTCGTCATCGCCCACCGGCTGTCCACCGTGCGAACGGCGGACCTGATCCTGGTGGTCGAGGCCGGCCGGATCGTCGAGCGCGGTACGCACGAGGAGTTGCTGGCGGCCCGGGGGCGCTACGCCGAGCTGTACCGGACACAGTTCGAGGCCGTGCCGGACACGGTCCGAGCGGCTTGATTCGGCCAAGGTCGACGACCGTAGCCATCAGGAACACACAAACATCGACAACATCATTGCTTCGACTGGGTTCACAACCTAGTGTGCGTTCGGTTTCCCAACAGCACCGCACATGATCTGACGCTCCCTCAAGCCGTGCAGCGCCGCACTGTCGTCCCGAGGAAGGCCCCGTCGATGCCGCTCTCTCCCGTGTCCCCCGCCGGTCCGTCCCGCTCGCCGGGCATGCCGGTCAGCCGCCGCCGTCTCCTGGAGGGAGGAGCCGCCCTGCTCGGCGGCCTCGCCGTCGCCGGATCGTCCGCCACGGTGCACGCGGCCGACGGGGCCGGGGCGGCGGCCGGCACCCCGGAGTGGAACGGCCACATCGACGTCTTCCGGATCGGCACCCAGCCGCCGCACACCACCCTCATGCCGTACGCGGACGTCAGACAGGCACTGGAGGCCGACCGGACGCGCTCGCCGTACCGGCTCAGCCTCGACGGCAAGTGGAAGTTCGCGTACGCCGACCGCCCCGACGACCGGGACCCGGACTTCTACCGCACGGACGTCGACGACCGGGACTGGGACACCGTCCCCGTCCCCTCCGTCTGGCAGATGCACGGCTACGACCGCCCGATCTTCGTCAACATCACCTACCCCTGGTGGGGGCCGAACGGCCTCGGCGAGGAGGCCATGCCGCCCGCCGCCCCCACCCGCTTCAACCCCGTCGGACAGTACCGGCGCACCTTCACCGTGCCGCGCGGCTGGTCGGGGCGGCGCACCTTCCTGCACTTCGAGGGCGTCAAGTCCGCGCACTACGTGTGGATCAACGGCGAGATGGTCGGCTACGCCGAGGACTCGTTCACGCCCGCCGAGTACGACATCACCCCCCACCTGAAGCCCGGCACCAACCAGATCGCCGTCGAGGTGTACCGCTTCTCCGACGGCGACTGGCTGGAGGACCAGGACATGATCCGGCTGAGCGGCATCTTCCGCTCGGTCTACCTCTACTCCACGCCCGACGTCCACCTGCGCGACTTCAAGCTGGACACCCCGCTCAGCGACGACTACACGGCCGCCGAACTGTCCGTCACCGCGAGCGTGCGCTCCTACGGGGAGGTCGGCGAGGGCGGCTACGCCGTCGAGACGCAGCTGTACGACTCCCGCGGCCACGCCGTCTGGCCCAGGCCGCTCCAGCAGGCCGTCGACCTCGCGTCCGCCCCCGCCGGTGAGGATGTGACCGTACGGGCGAGCAGAGCCGTGCCCGCCCCCAAGCTGTGGTCCGCCGAGCACCCGAACCTCTACACGGCCGTCCTGCGGCTGCGCGATCCGGCCGGAAAGGTGATCGAGACCCTCTCGCACCGCGTCGGCCTGCGTGAGTTCGCGCTCAAGGACGGCCTGATGCGGATCAACGGCAAACCCGTCTCCTTCCGCGGCACCAACCGCCACGAGATGCACCCCGACAGCGGCATGGCGCTCACCCGCGAGCACATGGTCGAGGACATCGAGATCATCAAGCGGATGAACATGAACTCCGTCCGCACCTCGCACTACCCCAACAACCCGCTGTGGTACGAACTCGCGGACGAGTACGGCCTCTACCTCGTCGACGAGACCAACCTCGAAACCCACGGCATCCGCGGCGAATACCCCGGCAACCACGCCGACTGGACCAAGGCCTGCGTGGCCCGCGCCCAGAGCATGGTCCACCGCGACAAGAACCACGCCTCGGTGGTCATCTGGTCGCTCGGCAACGAGGCGGGCGGCGGCAGCACCTTCGTCGCCATGCACGACTGGATCAAGTCCTACGACCCGACCCGCGTCATCCAGTACGAGGGTGACGACCGGCCGACGATCAGCGACATCCGGTCGGAGATGTACGACAGCCCGTCCCGCGTCGAGCAGCGCGCCAAGGACACGGCCGACACCCGGCCGTACGTCATGATCGAGTACGCCCACGCGATGGGGAACTCGAACGGCAACCTCAAGAAGTACTGGGACATCGTCCGCCGCTACGACGTCCTCCAGGGCGGCTGGATCTGGGACTTCGTAGACCAGTCGCTGAACTGGCCCGTGCCGCCGCGCAAGTTCCTCACCGAGTCCGGGCCCGGCGGGCTGCGCGGCGAGATCCTCACCGCGAGCGGCACCTTCGACCGCGCCAAGGGTGTCTCCGGCGCCACCGTCTTCCCCCGCGACGAGCGCCTCGACCTGACGGGCTCGCTCACCCTGGAGGCCTGGGTCACCCCGCACTACACCGGCTACCACCAGCCGATCCTCGCCAAGGGCGACACCCAGTACTCCCTCAAGCAGAACAGCCGGACCCTGGAGTTCTTCATCCACGGCGGCGGCCAGTGGATCACCGCGAACTGGGCCCTCCCCGACGACTGGACCGGCCGCGAGCACCACATCGCCGGCGTCTTCGACGCGGAGGCGGGCACGCTGACCCTCTACGTCGACGGCGAGGTGAAGGCCACCCGGACCACCACGCGCAGGCCCGCCTCCAGCACGGCGCCCCTCGCGCTCGCCACCGACGTGGACAACCCGACCCGGGAGTTCAGCGGCACGATCCGCCGGGCCCGCGTGTACGCCCGTGCGCTGAGCGCCGCCGAACTCGGCTCCGACGGCCGCGGCCCCTCCGACGAGGGCGTACGGTTCTGGTTCGACGCGGCCACCGTCGACCTCGCCCAGCAGCGGCCCCGCGAGAAGACCTTCTTCCCGTACGGCGGCGACTGGGGCGACAACCCCAACGACGGCACGTCCAACGCCGACGGCATCGTCACGGCCGACCGCCGCCACACCGGCAAGGCGGCCGAGATCAAGCGGATCTACCAGGCGGTGGGCGTGGCACCGGCATCGGGCGACACACTGACCGCCGGCGCGGCCATCACCCTCACCAACGAGTACCTGTTCACCAACCTCCGTGAGTTCGACGGCTGTTGGGAGCTGGTCGCCGACGGTGAGGTGGTGCGGCGCGGAAAGCTGAGCCGCTCGCAGCTCGACGTCGCGCCCCTGAGCAGCAAGGACATCACGCTGCCGGTGAAGCTGCCGGCCGACCCGGCCCCGGGCACCGAGTACCACCTCCAACTGTCCTTCACCACCAAGGAGTCCACCCCGTGGGCGAGGGCGGGCTTCGAGGTGGCGAAGCAACAGCTGCCCCTCGACGCCGACACCCCGGCCGTGACACCCGTCCCCCTGGCCGACGTGTCGGCACTCCGCCACGAGGACGGGGACAAGGCCGTCACCGTCAAGGGCGAGGGCTTCTCGGTCACCGTCGACAAGGGCAGCGGGGTCATCACGTCGTACGAGGCCCGGGGCACCCGCCTGATCACCTCCGGACCGGTGCCGAACTTCTGGCGGGCGCCCACGGAGAACGACCGCGGCAACGGCCAGCACACCCGCAACGAGACCTGGCGCGACGCGGGCACGAACCGCGAGGTCACGGAGGTGAAGGTGCGTGCCCTGCGAGACAGGGCGGTGGAGATCAAGGTCAGCGGCACGCTGCCGACGACCGTGGAGTCGACGTACACCACCACCTACACGGTGTTCGGCAACGGCGAGATCAAGGTCGACAACACCCTGCACCCCGGCGCCGCGTCCCTGCCGTACATCCCTGAGGTCGGCACGCTGATGTTCCTGCCCGGCCGATTCGAGCGGCTGCGCTACTGCGGCCGCGGGCCCGAGGAGAACTACGTCGACCGCAACAACGGCACCGACGTGGGCGTGTACTCCGGCACCGTCTCCGGGCAGTGGACCCCGTACATCCGCCCGCAGGAGAACGGCAACAAGACCGACGTCCGCTGGATCGCCCTGACCGACGCCAGGGGCACCGGACTCCTCGTCTCCGGGGAACCCCTGCTGGAGGTCAACGCCTCGCACTTCACCCCGGAGGACCTGTCGTCCGGGGTCCGCCACGACTACCAGCTCACGCCCCGCGAGGAGGTCGTCCTGCGGGTGAACCACCGCCAGATGGGCCTGGGCGGCGACAACAGCTGGGGCGCCCACACCCACGACGAGTACAAGCTCTTCCCGAGCCGCGACTACTCCTACACGTACCGGCTGCGCCCGCTGACCGATGTACGCGAGGCGACGGCCGCGTCGCGGAGGCCGACGGCGGTGGAGTAGGCCGGAAGCACGGCGCCGCGGCCCCTCACAGCACCGCGACCGGGTTGACGGGCGAGCCGGTGCCGCCGGGGACGTTCAGCGGGGCCACCGTCATCAAGAACTCGTAGCGCGTGGCCTGCGCGCAGGCCCCGGAGAGTGCTTCCAGGTCGAGGTTGTCCAGCAGCGGTACGCCCATCGCGGTGATGGCGAGCGCGTGCACGGGGGAGGACACCCCTTCGACCGGGGAGGGCCGCACGTCGCTGTCGCCGTCGCCGCCGAGCAGGGCGATCCCCCGCTCGGCCAGCAGCGGCATGACATCGACGTGGCAGCCGGCGCCGGCGTCGTCCGGGTTCCAGGCGCCGAGCTCCCGACGGCGGCGGAAGTGGCCGGAGCGCACCAGCACCGCGTCGCCCTCGTCGATCGTCACCCCGAGCGCCTCCTCGGCGGCGAGGATCTCGTCGGCGTGCACGGCCCGGCCGGGCTCCAGCCAGTCGACGCCGAGGACGGTGGGCATGTCGATCAACACGCCCCGGGTCACCAGCGGGCCGAGCGAGGCGACGGAGCCGAAGTGCGCGCCCCTGGCGTCGACGACGTCGGCGGCGGTGCGGCCGTCGTACAACTGGCCCCGGTAGGCGATGTGGGAGAGCGCGTCGAGGTGGCTGACGCCCTTGCCGTGGTAGTCCACGGCGATGAAGTCCTTGTGGCAGGTGGGCTCCGGGGCCTCGATGTCGCCCAGCTCGGACATGTAGTGCAGGGCCGGCTTGGCGTTGTCCGGCCCGGGCACCGTGTTCCACGGCAGGGCCATCGGGACGACGGTCCCGGCGCGTACCAGTGCGGCGGCACGCTGGACGTGCTCGGCTTTCACCCGGTTCCAGGCGCCCCGGTCCGCGGGGGTCCAGCGCCCCCAGGTCTTGAGCGTGTCGAAGAGGGAGTCGAACTCCGCGCGGGAGACGCGGGGTCCGTTGTCGGCTGTGGAGGAAGAGGGACGAGGCGGATCGAACGGGCTCCTGGTCATCGGTTGCTCAGCGCTCCTAGGCTCGGAGGGTGGATGTCGGTCCCGGTCGTGAAACGCGCGAACCGGGCCCCTACTTGCCCCAGATCTCGCGGTACGCCTCCCGGTAGCCCGACGGATCCCATGTCGTCGCGCCGTCGCTGTTGTCGGCCGTGCTGATGTGGACGGGGGCCACATAGCCGCTCGCGGGGCGGCCGGAGAAGGCGCGGTTGAACTCGTCGATGATCTGCCAGCCCTGCAGGGACAGCGGCTCGGGCACGGTGGCCGCCTGGTACTGCTCGCTGTTGATGCGCTGGAAGGCGGAGGGGTCGCCGTCTCCGGCACCGATGTTGAAGGGTGGGCCGGCCCCCTTCCGGCCGGCCGCGCGGAAGGCCGGTGCGGCATCCGCGAAGTACAGGTCGTTGATGGCGACGGAATGGGTCCATCTGTCCTGGAAGCGGGAGAGGAGCGAGGAGACCTCGCGGGGCGTGCGGCTGCTCGCGTCAGGGATCGGGATGTTCTCGTACGCGAGGAGTTCCACGCCCGCACAGGTGTCGAGTTCCTTCCTGATGAGCTCCGACTTGTTCCTGGCGAAGGGAATCGAGGCGTCGGTGAAGATCACGACACCGGCGTTGCCCCGGGACTGGGAGATCACCCATTGCGCGCTGACCCTGGCCACGTCCTCGACCTCGGTGGTGACGTTGGTGAAGAGCGCGGGACGCCGGCTGGGGCCCGGGGCGGCGACCGCGTGCCAGCCGATGAGCGGGATGCGGGCCGCGTTCGCCCGCGCCACCTGCCGCGAGGTCGAGTTGGGGTCGAAGCCGCCGATGACGATGCCCGACGGCTTGAGGGCGACGGCGTCACTCATGGCCGCCTGGATGCCGGCGGGGGTGCCGCCACCGTCGATCACCCGGACGTTCCAGCCGATGACCCGCCCGGCATCCCGCACGCCCTCGGCGGCGCCCGCGACGCCGGGGTTGGTCATGGTCTGCGCGACATAGACGATGCTCTTTCCGGAGACGGCCGCGGGGCCGTCGGCCGGTCCGTTCCAGGGGACGTCGGACCGCTCCGCCCGGCTGACGGCGGCCTGGGCGCGGGCGTGGGCCGCGGGACACCCGCTCGGGCCGGAGGTGGAGTCCCCCCGCCCGTTCGACGAGCCGCGCTCACAGCCGGTCAGGACGGTTGCCGCGGCCAGCAGGGCAGCGGCGGCGGACCTGGCCCTGAGCATGCGGGGAGTGGCCTTGCGATTAGAGCCTGTGTCATATCCCCGGCCGGGCGCGCGACGCCTGGCACGCACTCCCCCACGCTCGAACAACCTCGCGCGAGGGCACCCCCATCGAGGGCGGCTCCGGCGCCTTGCGACGGCACGCACCAAACGCCGCGCGCTGATCCGGCCGGGGATATGACACAGGCTCTTACGGTGCACTGAAGCTCCTCGCGGAGGGATGTGCTGGTGGGCGCGGCCCGGTTGCCGGGCACGCGGACGGGGGTCAGGGCGTGCTGCCCGCCGTACCGCCGTCCTGCGGCGGGGAGGGCGGCGGCTCCGTCGTACCGGGTGAATCGCGGGCCGGGGCGGCGCCGGTGCGCAGCCGGCGGCGCGAGGCGTAGCCGGCGAGGCCGACGGCGAGGAGCAGGGTGCCGCCGTGGAACAACGGGACCGTCCAGAAATCGGCGCCCAGCTGACCGATGCCGGTGAGGCCGACGGCGAGGACGGCGACGGCGACGAGGGTGCCCATGGCGTTGGGGCGACCCGGCTTGATCGCGGTGGACCCGAGAAGAGCGCCGACGAACGCGGGCAGCAGGTAGTCGAGCCCGACGCTCGGGTTGCCGATCTGCTGCTGGGCCGCCAGCAGCACTCCGGCGAATCCGACGAGCAGCCCCGACGTGGCGAAGGCGTACACGGTGTACTTCCGGATCGGGATGCCGAGGAGGTGGGCGGCGCGCGGGTTCGAACCGACGACGTACAGGTATCGACCGAGCGGCAGTCGCTCCAGCAGCAGCCAGAGGGCGATCGCGATCGCGAGCACGTAGAAGGCGGGGACCGGTAGGCCGAGGAACGTGGAGTTGTAGATGTCCGTGAAGGCGGCCGGGAGGCCCTGCGGGCCGGGGACGATCCGGCCGCCGTCGGTGATCCAGCCGGTGACGGCGTACATCATGCTGCCGGTCCCGAGCGTGGCGATGAACGAGTCGATCCGGCCGAACTCGACGACGACACCGTTGAGGACGCCGACGAGGCACCCTCCGACGATCACCGCGAGACAGGCGAGCGGCCAGGGCCACCCGTCGTTGACGACCAGCTGCATCACCATGACGTGTGCGAGGCCGAGGCCGTAGCCGATGGAGAGGTCGAAGGCGCCGGTCACGATGGGGACCATGGCGGCGAGCGCGAGCACCGCCGGGATCGACTGGGTGGACAGGATCGAGTCGACGGTGTCGAGCGTGGGAAAGGTGCGCGGCAGGGTGAGGGAGAAGACCAGGAAGAGCAGCGCGGTGAGGGCCAGGAGACCGTAGGCGCCGATGAGGTGTCCGCCCGAACCGCGCAGTCGGGTCAGGTGACTTGGCCCGCCCCGACGGCCGAGTCGGCTCAGCGGGCCCGGTCGGTGAGGTCGCGGCGGCCGGGGCGAGGAGGGGGACGGCGAGGCGGTCACCGGTTGGTCGCTGTTTCGGCGGGAGGCAGCGTCGAAGCCGCCCGGGTGAGCCCGGCGACGGTCAGGGACGGGCCGCTCAGCTCGGCCGTCACGGACCCGCGGACGAAGACCAGGGCGCGCCGGCAGACGTCCGCGACCTCCTCGAAGTCGGAGGAGACCAGGAGCACCGCGAGGCCGGCGGCCAGCGCCTCGTCCAGCAGGCGGTGGATCGCGGCCTTGGCCCCGATGTCCACGCTCGCCGTCGGCTCCTCGAGGACCAGCAGGCGCAGGCCCACGCGGAGCCACCGCCCGATCATGACCTTCTGCTGGTTGCCACCGGACAGGGTGGCGATGGCGGCCTCGCTGTCGCGGGGGCGCACCGAGAAGCGGTCGATCAGGGCGGCGGCCTCGTGGCGTTCCCGTCGCGGACCGATCCAGTGCAGCGCCGGCAGACCGCCCGCGCGGGGGTTGGCCAGCAGGTTCTCCCGTACCGTCAACTCGGCCAGGCAGCCCTCCAGTTGTCTGTCACCGGGCACGAGGGCGACCCCGAGTGCCACGGCGTCGGCGACCGTACGAGGCCGGTACGGACGGCCGCCGAGGAGGGCCTGTCCGTCGAGGAGAGGTCGGGCACCCGTGATGGCCCGGCCCAGTTCCGTGTGCCCCGCGCCGGTGAGACCGACCAGGCCCAGGACCTCCCCGGCCCCGAGCTCAAGACTGACCGGTCCCGCGCCGGTGGTCCGTACGCCGTCGAGGGTCAGGACGGCCGGACCGTCGGTCGGCGCCGGAGCGCGGCGGTACTCGGTCAGCTCTCCGCCGACGATGTCCCGCACGAGGCGGGCCGGGCCGTGGCCCGCCAGCGGGCCGCGGCTGACGAGACGGCCGTCGCGCAGGACGGCGAAGGTGTCGGCGACCTCGTACACCTCGTCCAGGCGGTGGGTGACGTAGAGGATGCCGTGCCCCCGGTCGCGCAGGGCGTGCAGGACGCGGAACAGCCGGGCGCAGTCCGTGGCGGGGAGGCGCGCCGTCGGCTCGTCGAGGACGATGAGCTTCGCCCGTGCCGCCAGGGCCCGTGCGATGGCGACCAGTGAACGCTCGGCCGGAGCGAGCCCTGCGACCGGGTCGTCGGGGTCGAGGTGCCCGGCGACGGTCCGCAGGGCCTCGGTGCAGCGCTCCCGGGCCCGCCGCCAGGAGATCAGTCCGGCGCGGCGCGGATACCCGGCGCTCAGGGCGATGTTCTCGGCGACCGTCATCCACTCCACGAGGCCGAGGTCCTGGTGGATGAAGGACATGCTGCGGGAGGCAGCATGGCTGCCGAGCGGGTGCCCGTCCACCGTGATCTGCCCCGCGTCGGCGTGGTGGACGCCGGCCAGCACCTTGATGAGTGTGGACTTCCCGGCCCCGTTGGGACCGAGGAGGGCGAGGACGCTGCCGGCGTGGACGTCGAGGTCGACTCCGGCCAGCGCGACGGTCCCACCGAACCGCTTGGCGAGCCCACGGACACGGACCAGAGGTTGCACGGCCATCCCCGGTGATCGGCCTGGCGGGTTCTTCCCGACTGTCAGGACCGATAGTAACGGGACAAATATTTACATGTCGGACACTGTGCGTCCGTGTGGCCCCAACGGGGCAGCGGCCGCCTCACCCGCCGTGGAGACCGCATTCGGCCCAGATGACCTTGCCCTTCGAGGTGTGGCGTGTGCCCCAGCTCTGTGACAGCTGCGCGACGAGGAAGAGGCCGCGGCCGCCCTCGTCGGTGGTGGCCGCCCGGCGCAGGTGGGGCGCGGTGTCGCTGGTGTCGAAGACCTCGCAGATCAGGGCGCGGTCACGGAGCAGCCGTACCCGGACGGGCCCGGTGCCGTGACGGATGGCGTTGGTGACCAGCTCGCTGAGTATGAGTTCCGCGGCGAACGCGACCTCGTCGAGGTCCCAGTCGGCCAGCTGTCGCATGGCCGAGGCGCGGATCTCGCTGACGAGGGCCGGGTCGGCGGGCAGTTCCCAGGTGGCGATCCGGTGGGGGTCGAGGGCGTGGGTCCGGGCGACGAGCAGGGCGATGTCGTCGCAGGGGCCGGCGGGCGCGACGGTGTCCAGAACCGCCTGACAGGTCTCCTCCGGCGTGCGTTCCGGGTGGGCCAGCGCCCCGCGCAGCTGGTCGAGGACCACGTCGACGTCCCGGGTCCGGTCCTCGATGAGCCCGTCGGTGTAGAGGACCAGCTGGCTGTGCTCGGGGAGGGGGATCTCGATGGCCTCGAAGGGCAGGCCCCCGAGGCCGAGCGGGGGCCCGGCGGGAAGGTCCGGGAACGACACCGTGCCGTCGGGAAGGACCAGCGCGGGTGGGGGATGGCCGGCGCGGGCCATGGTGCACTGCTGCGAGGTCGGGTCGTAGACGGCGTACAGACAGGTCGCGCCGATGATGCCGGCGCCGTCGGAGGCCGGGTCCTCCCGGTCCAGTCGTCCCACGAGGTTGTCGAGGTGGGTCAGGACGTCGTCGGGAGGGAAGTCGAGCTCGGCGAAGCTCCGGGCGGCGGTCCGCAGCCGGCCCATGGTGGCGGCGGAGAGCATGCCGTGGCCGACGACGTCGCCGACGAAGAGGCCGACGCGGCTGCCCGACAGGGGGATGACGTCGTACCAGTCTCCGCCGACGTCGGATTCGGCGGGCAGGTAGCGATGGGCGACGTCGACGGCGTTCTGGTCGGGCAGGCCGTGCGGAAGCAGGTTGCGCTGCAGGGCCAGGGCCATGGTCCGTTCGCGGGTGTAGCGCCGTGCGTTGTCGATCGAGAGTGCCGCGCGGGCGGCGAGTTCCTGGGCCAGTGAGCGGTCGTCGTCCTCGAAGGGTGCGGGGTCCTCGGCGCGGTAGAAGCCGGCGACACCCAGCACGACGCCGCGGGCGACCAGTGGCACCGCGATGAGGGAGTGAACCCGGCTCAGCAACTGTTCCGAATGCTCGGGATCCTGGGCGAGCCAGCCCGACGCCGCCCTCAGGTCCGGTTCCAGCACCGCCTGCCCACTCGCCAGGGATCGCAGCTGCGGCGTGGTCGGTCCGTACTCGACCTGCTGGCCGACCGGCCTGAACGGGCAGTCGTCGCGGATGCCGTGGACCACCGTGCGGCGCAGGTCATGGCGGGGATCGGCGGCCTCCTCGCCGCGCAGTACCGCATCGGGCAGGTCGACGGTGACGAAGTCGGCCAGTCGCGGCACCGCGGTCTCGGCGAGTTCCTGGGCGGTCCGGCGGACGTCCAGGGTGGTGCCGATGCGGGTACCGGCCTCGGACAACAGCTCGAGGCGGCGTCGCGCGGCCAGGGCGTACGTCGCCACGTGCGGCTCTCCCACCAGGACGAGCCCTGTCGCGGGGGATGGGGCGTCGTGCTGATCGTCCCTCGCGCCGCCGCCGCCGACGTCGGCGGTCGGGAGACCGTCGCCGCCCACGGTGACCTGACCGGGTGCCGCCTCGGGAAGGTGGCCGGACGGCGGTGGGGAGGAGAACCCGGGGGCCGCGACGGCGGGGGCCGCCCCGGACGGCGGGGTGACGAGGGAGAGGGCAGGTGCGGGGGAGAGCGCACGTGCGAGGGAGAGGACGGACGGCTCGTCGACCTGGTGCGGAATCGCGTCCGCGAGTGGCGGGGGGCCGGGGAGCACGGCCTCGACGGCGAAGCCCTCCACTCCGGAAGCGCTTCGCATCGGACGGCTCATGAGGGTGATCCGCCGGTCACCGGGCAGGGCCACGTCGACGGCGCCCCGCTGTGCGCGGGAGATCAGCTCGGCGGCCTTCTCCAGGAGGACCGCCCGCTCCTGGGGGCGCAGCACCGAGGCCAGCTGGTCCACCCCGATCATGTGGCGCACGCCTGCCGCGGTCTCGGCCCCCGCGTTCAGGTACGCCCGCAGCAGAGCGCGCTCACGCGTGGAACGCAGCCGCAGCAGGCGCCGTTCGATGGCCGAGGCCGCTCTGCGTATCACGGTTTCCAGGGACGGGTCCTCCGCGTTGCGCGGATAGCCGAGGCACAGGACGCCCTCGATGCGTCCGCTGAGCGGGTCGTGCAGGGGAAGGGCGCGGCAGGCGCTGCCCTGGGAGCGCTCGGCGAAGTGCTCGGCGCCGTAGACCCGGATGAGCTGCCGCTCCGCCAGTGCGAGCCCGATGCCGTTGGTACCGGCGACCCGCTCGGTGAAGACGAACCCCGGGGCGCTCTGGAACGCGGGGAGACTCCTGGCCAGCGACGCCTTGCCGAAACGGCGCAGGAGAACCGTTCCGCTCGCATCGGCGACGGAGATGTTCATCTCGCTGCCGTCGAACCTGGACTGCAGCCGGTCGAGCACGGGCGCGGCGGCGCGGACGATCCGCCCGTCAGGTTCGAAATCGTCCCGGTAGGGAAGGTCGGACTGGTTCGGTGACAGGCCCAGCGCTCGGGAGCGCTGCCAGGAGCTCAGGATCGAGGGTCGAACGCCCGCCTCGATCGGCTCACCCTGGAGAAACAGCTCACGAAAGCGGGCGGGCCCCGTGCCGCCTGTCGCACGCCCCGTCAGCATCGATTCGCCGCCGGACCGGACCACGCCTCGCCTCACTCGCATGCTCGACAATGCGCATTTCGAAAGAATCTGGCATTGATGAGGATACGAGCATCCGGGACATGAGTCACGGCTCGTAAGATTCCTTACGGAGGATAATCGAACGCATGTGCGCGGAATGGTGGCAGGTGCATCCGCCGGGAAGTCCCGTCACTCGGGAGCCACCGCGCACACCTGTCAACTTCCTTCCGGATGCGCATCGTTGCTCGACCGGAGAAGTTCGTTTTCCACTGGTCTCTTTCGGGCACATCCGTTACCTGTCATCCGTTCCCAGGCGGCAGAGCGCTCGATGGGGGATACGTGTGTGAACACCTGGGGTTCGATGAACTCATCGGTGAGCAGGGCTTCTTCGCGCGCCTGCTCGGGCGGTCACCATCCGGAGGCGGCAGGGAGCCCCTCTACGGTCCCGACCTGCCCGTGGTGCTGCTCACCGGCGGCCCGGGCATGGGAAAGGAGCGGCTGCTGCGCGCCGTGCACGACCGGTTCGCGACGAAGGTCCCGGTGATCTACCTGGACTGCGGCTCACCGGTCTACGCGGACCGGGCGGCAGCGGAGCCGGGCGCCCGCTCGGCCGCGACCGAGGTCCTCGTCGAGGCCGCCGGGCGGCTGTGCACCTGGCAGGGGACGGGCGGCTCGTTCGCCTTCCCGCGCCTCTTCACCGGCCTCGCGATGATCGCGACCGGCGTCGCGGACGGCAGCCCCAACGCGGTCGCGACCGAGATCGAGCGATACGAGGAGCTGGCCCAGCGGCAGCGCTTGCGCGGCCTCGGAGCGGGCCTGGGCGCGGGTGACTTCTGGCGGGGCCTGCTCGGCGGAACCATCCGCAACCTGCTGGCGGCGCTCGGCGGGCAAGCGCTCGGCCCGTACCCCGCCGCGGTGGTCAACGCCCTGCTGGACGCGCTCTTCGAGCGCCTGGCGCCCAAGGGCAGGGCGGAACTGGAGCGGATCTACGGCGCGTATCCAGGCGCGGCCGGCCAGCCCAAGCACGGGCTGCGCAATCTCGCCGCCGACTTCCAGGCCGACGACGAGGCACGGGAGCTGGCAGAAAGCTTCCTCTTCCGGGCGCTGCGCGAGGACCTCGAGGCGGCGTACGCCTCGGCGGTCGGCTGGTTGCGCCGGGTCGGCCGCCCGGGGCTGCTGCTGAACCATGCCGAGTCGCCCCTGGGGGAGCGGCTGCTGTGCGCGGTGCTCACCGACCGCCGGAGCGGACAGCGTGACCGCGTGGTGATCGTGGGCACCGCGCGCCGGGCCGACGGCGGCACCTTCCTGCACGGCGGCCTGCCCCCGGTGGTGCCCCCGCCGGAGTTCCGGCCCGCCGACGGCGGCCCACCCGACTGGTCCCGGCGCACGGACGGAGGGGCGGGGCCGGCACCGCTGGCCGACGGCGTGCTGCTGCTGCGCATGCCCCTCCTCACCGGCGACCAGCTCCGCGCGGAGACCGAACGCAGGCAGCAGCGCGTGGAGCCGGAGGGCGGCACCAACCGCCGCCGCATCGACGCCGCCGTGGCACGGCTGAGTGGCGGACGACCGCACACGGTGATCCGGCTGGCCGCCGCGACCGCAGCGTTCCGGATGCCGGCGGACGCCAACGACCGGGACATACTGGACGCACCCTTACGGCTCCCCGGCAACGGCGACCCCGAGCGGTCGGTGGCGGACGCACTGCTGCAGGAGCTGGTCCTGGACAAGCTGCCGGTGCGGCTGCGGCCCGAGCACCACGACCAGTGGCTCGACCTGCTCACCCATCTGTCGGTGGCCCACGACGAGGAGTGCGCGGACGTCCTGCTCCGCCATCATCAGGCAGGCCATGTACACCAGTTGACGGCTCACGATGTGTCGGAGCTGCTCACCGACACCGGGTGGCCCGCCTGCGAACGGCACTTCATCGGGGACTTCGGGCTGCGTCAGCTGCTGGTGCACCGGCTGTACGGGCTGCGCCCCGGCGGTGCCGCCTGGTACGCCGACCACCACCTGCTGCGCGACCACTACGCGGGACGCCCCGCGGCCGGCGAGGATGCGCCGAGCGGCGCGGCGTTCCGCTCCGTCACGGCACATCGGATGAACCACCACCTGGTGTCCGGCGGTGTGGACGACGTGGTCGGCCACCTGGCCGCCACGCTGCCCGGCCGCCCCCAGGAGTGGTGCGCGGAACTGCTGGAGATCGCCCAGGCGCCGTATCCGGGCGGAGCGGACGCCCGGCGGGAGCGCGCCCAGGGCCTGGTGGCGGTGGACGGACCGGCCCTGCGCCGCACCGTCGACCAGTTGCTGCACGCGGTGTGGCTGTGCGAGGAGCGCACCCGGCCGACCGGCAAGGAGACGGCCGAAACGCTGGCCACGCTGCTCAGGCTCCTCTCGATCATGGAGTTCGACGGCGCGCGGCAGCTCGGCAGGACGGCCACGGAGTGGAGTGGCCTGGCGGCGAACGAGCAGCCGTTGCTGCGCTGCACCTGTTCCGCACGGCTCGGGCGAAGGAGGTAGCGGGGATGTCGAGGTGGCGGGGGTTGTCCAGGTGGCGGGGGATGCCCAGGTGGAAGAGGATCCTCTTCACGCTGCTGACCGTGGGGGCGGTCACCGCGTGCGCCGTGTTCGCCTGGTCCGCCCTCCGCAGACCGGACACCTGCACCGACGGGATCGAGCGGATCGACGGCGAGTGCATCGGCGTCGACGGCGAGGGCTACGACTTCGGCACACCCGAGATCCGCGACGTGGCGCGGGCCATCGCACGCGAGAACAAGAGGATCGAGGGCCAGCCGTACGTCACGGTGGCGATGATGCTGCCGCTCCAGTCGGACCGGGCGGAGCTGCGCCGGCAGATGCGCAGCGACCTCCAGGGCGCCTACCTGGGGCAGCGGCAGGCGAACGAGGGCGAGGGAGAGCCACCGAGGATCCGGCTGGTACTGGCCAACCCCGGCCGGAACTACGCGCACCAGGAGCAGATCGTGGACACGCTGCTGCGCATGGCCGACGCGCCCGAGGACCGGCTGCGCGCCGTCACGGGCTTCAACCTCAGCCTCGACGCCACGGAGGAGGCCGTCGGACGCCTGACGGAACACAAGGTTCCGGTGCTCGCCTCCCGGATCAGCGGGGACGGGATCGCGAACAAGGACAGCGCCGACGGGATGGCGAAACTGCGGTTCCCCGGCCTGGCCCGGATCATCCCCACCAACCACGACGCGGCCCAGGCGCTGGCCAACTTCAACGGCGAACGGGGCCGGGAGAACGTCAGGACGGTACTGGTCTACGACAAGCGCCCCGATGCCTACAACGAGTCGCTGGCGAAGGCGTTCGGCGGCATCGAGGAGCAGGGCCCGCCCGGCCCCGCCCCGATGTCCTTCGAGTCCCCGTCGATAGACGAGCCGGGCTCGACCGGCAACCAGTTCACCCAGATCGCCAACAACATCTGTGACTCCGAGGCCGACACCGTCTACTTCGCGGGCCGCACCCTGCACCTGCGGATCTTCGCCCTCAAGCTCGCCCAGGTCGGCTGCAAGGACCGGCACTACACCATCGTCAGCGGCTCCGACGCCGCCTCGCTGCGCCAGGCCATGACGAAGAAGGACTGGGAGCAACTGCGCGGCGAGGACGGCCACGCGAAGGTGACGGTCCAGTACGCCGCCCCCGCGCACCCGGACGCCTGGACCACCGAGCTGGCCCGCTGGACCAGGCGATGGGACGCGGAGCACGACCGCGAGCCCACCGACGAGGAGCTCCCCCAGTACCTCACAGAGCCCAAGGCGGCCCTGGACACCTTGAAGAAGCGGATCGAGACCACGCGCGGCGAGGGAGTACGGCTCGGCTCCACCCCCAACCTGGAGGACTCCCGCACGATGCTCGTCTACGACGGCCTCCTCACCATCGGCAAGGCCCTGCACCAGGCACAGCAGGGCACCGCCGAGACGGTCCCCGGCCGCGAGGACGTCGGCCGGCAGTGGTCACTGCTCCAGTCCCGGCACCGCGTGCCGGGCACGAGCGGCCTGATCTGCCTGACCAGCGGCGGCAATCCGTACGACAAACCGGCCGCGATCGTCGAACTGGACCCGGCCGAGCAGGGCCACGGCAACCTGAAGTTCGTCGGCCTGGGCTGGCCCACCGATCGCGCACAGCCGAAGAACTGCGTGATTCCCAGCAGCACCCCCTGAGAGGTGCCGCCTTCGGCGCCCGGCACGGGGGCGGCGGCCGCTCGATCACCGCGCACGGCGGCTGACGTGACCGGAATCTCACTGCGGCCCCGGGGGTGCAGTCCGTACCCTGGTCACGCTTCTCGACACTGAGAACTGCCCTTGACCTGCATAAAGGCAGGCAGGGAGCGAATTTCGGGAGTTCTGAATGCTGCGTACCCTGTTCAAGTCCAAGATCCACCGCGCCACCGTCACCCAGGCCGACCTGCACTACGTGGGATCGGTGACGATCGACGCGGATCTGCTCGACGCCGCCGACCTGTTGCCCGGCGAGCTCGTCCACATCGTCGACATCACCAACGGCGCCCGCCTGGAGACCTATGTCATCGAGGGCGAGCGAGGCTCGGGGGTCGTCGGGATCAACGGTGCCGCCGCCCATCTCGTCCACCCCGGCGACCTGGTGATCATCATCAGCTACGCTCAGATGACCGACGCCGAGGCGCGGGAGTTCGAGCCGCGGGTCGTGCACGTGGACGGCGCCAACCGCACCGTCGCGCTGGGCGCCGACCCTTCCGAGCCGGTGCCGGGCTCCGACCAGGAGCGCAGCCCGCAGGCCGTGCCGGTGGCCTGACGGCGCTCGGTCCGGCGCGAACGAACAACGGAAGACGGTCCAGGAGGGGTGCCATGAGCGAGCCGGAGATCCGCGACGACCGGGCGGCGGGTCGCCTGGAGGCCTTCCAAGGCGGCGAAGTCGTCGGCCACATCGCGTACTTCGCCCTCGACGCCCCCGCACGCGCCCTCGTCCCCGTCCACACCATCGTGGAACCGGCCCACGAGGGCCAGGGCATCGCCGGCTCCCTGGCACGCGAGCTGTACGGCATGGCGGCGCGCGAGGGAGTCGTCGTCGCGCCGCTGTGCCCGTACGTCGTGAGGTGGGCCGAACGCCACCCCGACGAGGCGCCGGCGGCCGGTCCCGAGCTGCTGGAGGCGGCGAAGGGCTGGCTGCGAGCGCACCCCGGGCGGCTCTGATGCTCGCCCTCCTGCACACCTCGCCCCTGCACATCCCCGTCTTCGACGCCCTGCGCCAGGAGCACCACCAGGACCTGGAGCTGCGGCACTTCGTCGACGAGGAACTGCTGAGCCGGGCCCGCCGCGAAGGCACCGAAGCCGTCGCGGACGACGTCCGCAAGGCCCTGCACCAGGCCGTCGCCGACGGGGCGCGGGCCGTACTGTGCACCTGCTCGACCATCGGCGCCGTCGCGGAGGAAGCCGCCGCCGAGGCCGGGGTGCCGGTCCTGCGCGTCGACCGTCCCATGGCCGCGGCCGCGGTGGCCGAGGGCGCGTGCGTCGTCGTCCTCGCCACGGTGGAGAGCACCCTCGGTCCGACGGCCTCCTTGATCGAGGACGAGGCCCGACGTGCGGGGCGCCCCGCCGACGTGCGGACGCGCCTCGTCGAAGGCGCCTGGGAACGCTTCGACGCGGGGGACGTCGACGGCTGCGCACGACTGGTCGCAGCCGCCGCCGACGACGTCGTGGACGCCGATGCGATCGTCCTCGCCCAGGTGTCCATCGCCCCCGCTCAGCGGTTGGCGACCACGCCGGTGCCCGTATTGTCCAGCCCCGGCACCGGGCTGGCGGCGGCAGCGCGGGCCGTGCAGCCGCGGTAGGCCCACCCGGTCCTGCGCATTGACTCGGGTGAGTGACTGGCGGCTCGGCCCTCGGGTACGCGGGGGAGTAGTCCAGAGCCGACGTGCGCCGATGGGCTGGAGGACGCCATGACGA
>NZ_JOFS01000029.1 GCF_000719285.1 Streptomyces bicolor
TGGCGCGTTCTCCGGCAAGGACCCGTCCAAGGTGGACCGTTCGGCGGCGTACGCGATGCGCTGGGTCGCCAAGAACGTCGTCGCGGCGGGTCTGGCCGCCCGCTGCGAGGTGCAGGTGGCGTACGCGATCGGCAAGGCCGAGCCGGTCGGCCTGTTCGTCGAGACCTTCGGCACGGCCAAGATCGACGCCGAGAAGATCGAGAAGGCCATCGACGAGGTCTTCGACCTCCGCCCGGCCGCCATCATCCGCGACCTCGACCTGCTGCGCCCGATCTACGCCCAGACCGCGGCCTACGGTCACTTCGGCCGTGAGGTGCCGGAGTTCACCTGGGAGCGGACGGACCGGGTTGAGGCGCTGCGGAAGGCGGCGGGGCTGTAAGCCCGGCTCCACTGGTTCGTACGAGGCCCGGCGCCCCAAGGGGCGCCGGGCCTCGGCGTGTCTGACGTGGGTGGGGAGGATGCGCGCTTCGTTGCCGTCGGGATCTCGGGGCGCGTCGGTTGTCAGTGGCGTTTGGTAAGAATGCAAGCGTGAGCAGCGAGAACGGGCAGACGGGCGGTGGGGCCGAGGGGGCGCCGCCCGAGCAGCTTGCGCTCATTCGGGAGAGTGTGCGCAAGGCCAAGGTGCCCAAGGCCAAGCCGCGGACGTGGCGGGGGGCCGCGCTCGCCAAGGAGCTGCCCGTGGCGCGGGTGCTGGTCGACAAGGGTGTGCTGCACCTCGATCGGTACTTCGACTACGCCGTCCCCGAGGAACTGGACGCCGACGCGCAGCCGGGCGTTCGGGTGCGGGTGCGGTTCGGGGCCGGGCGGCATCGGGTGCGTGAGGGCCGGCGTGAAGGCGGCGGGCTCATTGACGGGTTCCTTGTCGAGCGGGTCGCCGAGTCCGACTACTCCGGGCCGCTGGCGGCTCTCGCGCAGGTCGTGTCCCCTGAGCGGGTGTTGAGCGAGGAGCTGTTGGGGCTTGCCCGGGCCGTTGCCGATCGGTATGCCGGAGGGCTTGCCGATGTGCTGCAGCTTGCCGTGCCACCGCGCAGTGCCCGGGCCGAGCAGCGTCCCTCGCCGGAACCGCTTCCGGCGCCTGGAGTGCCCGAGGTGGGGTCATGGGGCCGGTATGAGCGGGGGGCCGCCTTCCTGGAGTCGCTGGCTGCCGGGGGCGCGCCGCGTGCCGTATGGAATGCGCTGCCCGGACCCGAGTGGAGTGAGGAGTTGGCTCGGGCCGTTGTCGCGACGCTGGCCTCCGGGCGCGGGGCGCTCGTCGTGGTGCCGGACGGCAGAGCTGTCGCGCGGGTCGACGCCGCGCTGACCTCCTTGATGGGAGAGGGGCGGCATGCGGTCCTGACCGCGGATGCCGGGCCCGAGAAGAGGTATCGGGAGTGGCTCGCGGTGCGGCGGGGCAGCGTGCGGGCGGTCGTGGGCACTCGGGCCGCCATGTTCGCCCCCGTGCGGGATCTAGGGCTGGTCGCCCTCTGGGACGACGGCGACGACAGCCACAGCGAGCAGCATGCTCCGCAGCCGCATGCGAGGGAAGTGCTCCTGCTGCGGGCGGCGCAGGACAAGTGCGGCTTCCTGCTGGGGAGTTGGAGCTGCACGGTCGAGGCCGCCCAGCTCGTGGAGAGTGGCTGGGCCCGGCCGTTGGTCGCGGGGCGGGAACAGGTGCGGGGCGCGGCTCCGCTCGTCCGGACCGTCGGGGACGCGGATCTCGCGCGGGACGAGGCCGCTCGGGCCGCCCGGCTGCCCACGCTCGCCTGGCAGGTGGTGCGGGAGGGGCTGCGGCATGGGCCGGTGCTGGTGCAGGTGCCCCGGCGCGGGTACGTGCCGCGGATGGCCTGCGCCAACTGCCGGGCGCCCGCTCGGTGTCGGCACTGCTCCGGGCCGCTGGAGGCGCGGGGCTCGGGGGCCGATCTGCGGTGCGGGTGGTGCGGGCGTGACGAGGGCGCCTGGCACTGTCCGGAGTGCGGTGCGTTCCGGTTGCGGGCTCAGGTGGTGGGGGCGCGGCGGACCGCCGAGGAGTTGGGGCGGGCCTTTCCCGCGGTTCCGGTGCGGACGTCAGGTCGAGAGCATGTGCTGGACACCGTGCCGGGCACGCCCTCGCTGGTCGTGAGTACGCCTGGGGCCGAGCCGGTTGCCGAAGGCGGGTATGCGGCGGCACTGCTGCTGGACGGCTGGGCGATGCTCGGGCGACCCGATCTGCGGGCCGGGGAGGACGCGTTGCGGCGGTGGATCGCGGCCGCGTCGCTGGTACGGCCGCAGCGGGTCGGGGGGACGGTGGTGGTCGTCGCCGAGCCCACGTTGCGGCCCGTTCAGGCGCTGGTGCGGTGGGATCCGGTCGGGCACGCGGTGCGGGAGCTGGCCGAGCGGGCAGAGCTGGGGTTTCCGCCGGTGTCCCGCATGGCGTCCGTGGCCGGGCCGGGGGAGGCGGTCGCCGAGTTCCTCCGTGCGCTCGCACTGCCGCCGCAGGCGGAGGTGTTGGGGCCGGTTCCGCTGCCCGTCACGCCGGCGGGGCGGCCGCGGCGCGTGGGGGCGCCGCCGCCCGGGGAGCACTGGGAGCGGGCGTTGATCCGGGTGCCGCCGGGGCGGGGGGCCGCGTTGGCGACCGCGTTGAAGGCAGCGCAGGCGGCGCGGATGGCTCGGGGGAGTGGGGGTGGCGGTGGTGAGGCTGTGGTGCGGGTGTCGGTTCGGATTGATCCGGCTGATATTGGGTGACGGTGGAATGTCGGGTGCCGCCGGTGTGCCGGGTGCCGCTGGTATTGGGTGACTGGTGACTGGTGACTGATGCCGGTGGCGTGGCCCTTGTGGGACTGGCATGGCTCTGCCCTCCCGGGTGCGCTCCAGGAGGGCAGAGTTAGGGGGGTCAGCCGTTGCGCGGGCCGGGGAAGGCCGTCGGCCTGGCCTCGTCGCGCAGGCCGGGGCTGCCTGCCGTCGGCTGCGTCGGCATGGAGCGGGCCGCGGGGACCGTCGGCACCGTGGGGATGGCGGTGGTGACATTGACCGTGCGGGTTCCCGAGGGCTCGGTCGCACGCTCGGCCTCGGCTGTCGCCTGGGCGGTGGCGCGGCGTGCGCCGTAGCGGCGGTGGACCGCCTGTTTGGTGACGCCGAGGGCGGAACCCACCGCGTCCCAGGAGAAGCCGAGTGAGCGGTCGAAGTCCACGGCTGCCGTGACCAGGGTTTCGACGCTGTCCCGCAGCTCCTGGGCGAGGCGGACCGTCGGGGCGGGGGCGCGTCCGTAGACGACGAAGCCCGTGGAGGGACCGGAGCGGCGCGGGCGGTAGACGTTGCCCAGTTGCGCGGTGAGCGTGCGCAGTGCGTCCACCTGCCGGCGGACCCGCTCGATGTCCCGCACCAGCAAGTGCAGGCTGGCCCGAGCCTGGGCGTCGTGGGTTGCGTGGTCGGCCATGAACAAGCCTCTCGAACCGGCGTTGAAAAGGAGTGGGCCGCGAGTACGGCGGGTGCGGCCCGTTGTGGTCAACTCTTTCTTGACCAACGCGGGATCGCTCCGCGGGTCACGCAGTGGGGGCGTGTGGGCATATGCCTACGCCCCTGCGCGCGGGGTGTGCGCCTCGGCGTTCGGCCTCGGATCCTTTGCCCGCCCGCGCACCACCCGTTCCTTGGCCAAGAGGCTGGACTCTCCTGTGGGTGTTGCTCGCCGTTGGCGGCTTTCCGTTCGTGGGCGCCATGCACACATAGACTTGTGCGCTGCCCGCAACAACCCCCGCCCGAGAGGCCCGAACCCACCCATGAAGCTTGTCTTCGCCGGTACCCCCGAGGTCGCCGTTCCCGCTCTGGACGCTCTGATCGCCTCCGGGCGACACGAGGTGGCCGCCGTCGTCACGCGGCCCGACGCGCCGGCCGGGCGTGGGCGCAGGCTGGTGGCCAGCCCGGTGGCCGAGCGGGCCGAGGAGGCCGGGATCGAGGTGCTCAAGCCGGCCAGGCCGCGTGACCCCGAGTTCCTGGAGCGGCTCAGGGAGATCGCGCCCGACTGCTGTCCCGTCGTCGCCTACGGCGCCCTGCTGCCGCGCGTCGCCCTCGACATCCCGGCCCACGGCTGGGTCAACCTGCACTTCTCGCTGCTGCCCGCCTGGCGTGGGGCGGCGCCGGTGCAGCACGCCATCATGGCCGGCGACGAGATCACCGGGGCCTCCACCTTCCTCATCGAGGAAGGGCTCGACTCCGGACCTGTCTACGGCACCGTCACCGAGGAGGTCCGGGCCACCGACACCAGCGGCGACCTGCTGACCCGCCTCGCCTTCGCCGGCGCCGGGCTGCTGGCGGCGACCATGGACGGGATCGAGGACGGCACGCTGAAGGCCGTACCGCAGCCGTCCGAAGGGATCACTCTCGCTCCCAAGGTCAACGTAGAGGACGCCCACATCGACTGGAGCGCGCCCTCCCTGCGCGTCGACCGGGTCGTGCGTGGGTGCACCCCGGCGCCGGGCGCCTGGACCACCTTCCGTGGCGAGCGGCTCAAGCTCATCCAGGTGCAGCCGGTGCCCGGGCGGGACGACCTCGCGCCTGGTGCGCTCTCCGTCGGGAAGAACAACGTGTACGTCGGGACCGGTTCGTACGCCGTCGAGTTGCTGTGGGTGCAGGCTCAGGGCAAGAAGCCGATGCGGGCCGCGGACTGGGCTCGGGGGGTCAGGATCGACGACGGGGAGATCCTCGGGGCTTGAGGTTCGATGGCGCGGATGCGGATGCCGACGCGGATGTGGCGGGTGCGGGGACCGTTGGCTGATTGTTGAGTGCCGGTTGTCCGCCGCTCGTCGGTTGGTCGGCGGACCGTCCTGCGCGCGGGCCTCCGGTGCGACGTACGCTGTGTGCGTATCTCGATCCAGCAATCCGGAGCACCTTTTTCGTGAGCGACACCTCCCGTCGGCCCCGCAAACCCGGCAAGCCCTACCGACGGCCCAAGAAGGACCCCGTCCGCATGCTCGCCTTCGAGGCGCTGCGCGCCGTGGACGAGCGGGACGCGTACGCCAATCTCGTGCTGCCGCCGCTGCTGCGGAAGGCGCGGGAGAAGGGCGACTTCGACGGGCGGGACGCCGCGCTCGCGACCGAGCTGGTGTACGGGACGCTGCGGTGGCAGGGGACGTATGACGCTGTCGTCGCCGCCTGTGTGGACCGGCCGTTGCGTGAGGTCGATCCGCCGGTGCTCGATGTGCTCAGCCTCGGTGTGCATCAGCTGCTCGGGACGCGGATCCCGCCGCATGCCGCCGTGTCCGCCTCCGTCGAGCTTGCCCGTGTCGTGCTCGGGGACGGGCGGGCCAAGTTCGTCAACGCCGTGCTGCGGAAGGTCGCGCAGGACGATCTCGACGGGTGGATCCAGCGGGTGGCGCCGCCGTACGACGAGGATCCCGAGGACCATCTCGCCGTGGTGCACTCGCATCCGCGGTGGATCGTCTCCGCGCTGTGGGACTCGCTCGGTGGAGGGCGGGCCGCGATCGAGCGGTTGCTGGAGGCCGACAACGAGCGGCCCGAGGTGACGCTGGTCGCGCGGCCGGGACGTGCCACGACCGAGGAACTGCTCGGGGAGGAGGCCGCGGTGGCGGGGCGTTGGTCGCCTTATGCCGTGCGGCTTGCCGAGGGCGGGGAGCCGGGGGCGATCGAGGCCGTGCGGGAAGGGCGTGCGGGGGTGCAGGACGAGGGGAGCCAGCTGGTTGCCCTCGCCCTTGCCAATGCTCCGCTGGACGGGCCTGATGAGCGGTGGCTCGACGGGTGTGCCGGGCCTGGAGGGAAGGCCGCGTTGCTCGCGGCGTTGGCCGCCGAGCGGGGAGCCTCGTTGCTCGCCTCCGAGAAGCAGCCGCATCGGGCGGGCCTGGTGGCCAAGGCGTTGGAGGGGAATCCGGGGCCGTATCAGGTCATCGCCGCCGATGGGACGCGGCCTGCGTGGCGGGCCGGGAGCTTTGACCGGGTGTTGGTGGATGTTCCGTGCACCGGGCTGGGGGCGTTGCGGCGGCGGCCTGAGGCGCGGTGGCGGCGTCGGCCGGAGGATCTGGATGGGGTCGCGCCGTTGCAGCGGGGGTTGTTGCGGGGGGCGCTCGACTCCGTGCGGGTGGGTGGGGTGGTGGGGTACGCCACTTGCTCGCCGCATCTTGCTGAGACGCGGGCGGTTGTCGAGGACGTGTTGAAGCAGCGGGTTGGGGGTGAGCTGATTGATGCTCGGGGGTTGTTGCCCGGGGTGCCGGAGCTGGGGGAGGGGCCCGATGTGCAGTTGTGGCCTCATCTGCATGGGACGGATGCGATGTATTTGGCGTTGATTCGGCGGGTGGGCTGAGGGGCGGGGTGTCTGGGGGCGCCGGTCGTTCGGTGCCCGGGGGGTTGGTGCGGGCTTGGCTGTTCTCGCCCCCGCCGCCCCTACCCGTCCCGTCCTCCAGGGGCGCTGCCCCTTCGACCCCGCCAGGGGCTCCGCCCCTTGACCCCGCTGGGGCTGCCGCCCCAGACCCCGCTTCGGCCCTGAAGGGGCCTCGTCCTCAAACGCCGGACGGGCTGGATGGTGAAACGGCATCGAGAGGTGGCTCTTCCTCCCGCGCCCGCCTGTGCGGCCACCAGACCTTCGGCCCCGCGTCCAGGAACAGTGCCGTCACCAGGACCGAGCGGACGATGAAGGTGTCCAGGAGCACTCCCAGTGCTACCGCGAAGCCGATTTCGGCGAAGGCGACCATGGGGAGGGTGCCCAGGGCGGCGAAGGTGCCGGCGAGGACCAGGCCGGCCGAGGTGATGACCGCGCCGGTGGCGGCCAGGCCGGTGAGAACGCCGGGGCGGGTGCCCTGGTGGGTTGCCTCCTCGCGGATGCGGGTCGTGAGGAAGATGTTGTAGTCGATGCCGAGCGCCACCAGGAAGACGAAGACGAAGAGGGGGAAGTCGGTGGACTCGCCCGCGTAGTCGAAGAGGTGGCGGAACGCCAGCGCGCTGATTCCCAGGGCGGCCGTGAACGACAGGATCACCGTGCCGATCAGCAGGAGCGGGGCGATCAGTGCGCGGAGCAGTGCGCAGAGGATCAGCAGGACGACCAGCAGGACGAGCGGGATGATCAGGACGTTGTCGTGCGTTGTTGCCCTGTCCATGTCCAGCAGGGCTGCCGTACCGCCGCCCACCTGGGCGTCGGCGTCCGGCACGGCATGCACGGCGTCGCGTACGCGTTCGACCGTCTGTTTCGCGGCCTCGCTGTCGGCGGGATCGCTCATCGTCGCCTCGAAGAGCACCTTGCCGTCGTAGGAGGGCTTCGCGCCGGGCGGGAGGCCGAGTGACTCGGGGACCACGCCGGGTGTGTCGGCCACCGTGCGGCCCACCTGTTCGGCCTGTGCCTGGTTGGTGACGATGACCAGCGGGTCGCCGGTGCCGGCCGGGAAGTAGCGCTCGGAGACCTCCTGGCCGGTGATCGAGTCCGGCTTGTCGGTGAACGCGTCGGCGTTGCTCAGGCCTTCGGCGCGCAGTTGGATCAGGCCCAGGGAGCAGACCGCCAGGGCGATGGACGTGGCGACCCAGGTCGTGCGCGGGCGGTGGGAGATACGGCGGCCCATGCGGGCCCAGATGCCTCGCTGGTCCGGGTTCTCCGTGCCCAGGTGGGGGATCACCGGCCAGAAGATCCAGCGGCCGAAGATGACCAGGAGGGCGGGGAAGAGTGTGAGCATCGCGATCAGACCGACCGCGACGCCGATCGCGGCGACGGGGCCGAGGCCGCTCGTCGAGTTCATCTCCGCCGCCAGCAGCACCAGCATGCTGAGGACGACGGTCGCGCCGGAGGCGATCACCGCCGGGCCCGCGCGGTGCAGGGCGAGGGCCATCGCCTCGTGGCGGTCCTCGTGGCGGCGTAGCTCCTCCCGGTAGCGGGCGACGAGCAGCAGTGCGTAGTCCGTGCCCGCGCCGAAGACCAGGACCGTGAGGATGCCGGCGCTCTGGCCGTTGACCGTCAGGCCGCCGTACTCCGCCAGGAGATAGATGAAGGCCTGCGCGGTGAACAGGGCCACGATCACGGCCACCAGGGGGATCAGGAGCAGGGTCGGACTCCGGTAGGTGAGCAGCAGCATCACGATGACCACAGCCATCGCCGACAGGAGCAGCGTGGAGTCGATGCCCTCGAACGCCTCGGCGAAGTCGGCGGATGTGCCGCCCGGGCCCGTGATGTGCACGGCCAGTCCGCCGCCGCCCTCGCCGACCACGTCCCGGATCGAGTCGACCGCGGGCGCGATGCGTTCCCAGCCCTTCTCGTCCATCGTGATCGGGACCTGGACCTGGGCCGCGCGTGGGTCCGCCTCGCGGTCGAAGACCGGGCCCCGCGTCTCGGCGCCCCGGATGCCGTGGTCGGTCAGCTGCTTCAGCCGGCCCACGTCCTCGGTGATCGCGGCCCGGTCCTGTGCCGTCAGGCCGCCGTCACGGGCGTAGATGACGATCGCCGGTATCTGTTCCGGTCTGAAGTTCTCGGAGATTTCCAGGACTTGGGTGGACTCGGCCGAGCCCGGCAGCCAGGAGGCCGCGTCGTTGTCCTGGGCGTCGGTCAGCTTCTGGGCGAAGGGCGCCGTCAGGAACAGCACCACCAGCCACAGGACGAGCACCACCCACTTCGCGCGCCGCCCGCAGACCAGATGCGCGATGCCCTGCTGTCCCGGCCGCGTCCGCTGCCTCGTCTCCTGGAACTTCTGGACCTTCGTCATGGCCACCCCCGCAGCCGCACAACGATCCGGTCGGCCGTCCGGTCGGCCGCCCAGCATGGCACGCGCGACCCGAGCACAACATCCGATGAACGTCTCAGCTCTGTACCGGCGCGAACATTCGTGCTCCGGCATGGCAGTCTTGGGTCATGGCCGTGCAGATCAACCCCAGCATCCTGTCCGCCGACTTCGCCCGTCTCGCGGACGAGGCGAAGGCGGTCGAGGGAGCCGACTGGCTCCACGTCGACGTCATGGACAACCATTTCGTCCCGAACCTCACGCTTGGCGTGCCGGTCGTAGAGTCCCTGGTCCGTGCGACGGACACCCCGCTGGACTGCCATCTGATGATCGAGGCCCCCGATCGATGGGCACCCCAGTACGTGGAAGCGGGGGCTTCCTCCGTCACCTTCCATGTCGAGGCCGCCGCGGCCCCGGTGCGGCTGGCCAGGGAGATCCGGGCCAAGGGCGCACGTGCCTCCATGGCGCTCAAGCCCGCGACGCCCATCGAGCCGTACGAGGATCTGCTCCCCGAACTCGACATGCTGCTGATCATGACGGTCGAGCCGGGCTTCGGTGGTCAGGCGTTTCTCGACATCATGCTTCCGAAGATTCGCCGCACCCGCGAGTTGATCAGCAAGCACGGCCTCCAGCTGTGGCTCCAGGTGGACGGCGGGGTCTCCGCGTCGACGATCGAGCGGTGTGCCGAGGCGGGCGCCGATGTCTTCGTCGCCGGATCGGCGGTGTACGGGGCCGAGGACCCGGCCGAAGCGGTCCGTGGGCTGCGCGCTCAGGCGGAGGCGGTGACCAAGTCCGCCGCCTGGGCATGCGACCACTGAGCCAAGGGAACGTGAACGGCGCCCATCAGGGCGGATCAAGAGCGCCGGATCTGCAAGGATGAACGGCGAATCCAGAGTGTGAACAGCAGTGAGGAGATCGCCGTGTCGGGTATGTCGGCGGGCCGGTCAGCCATGCGGATGGGACCCGCTGAGCTGGTGCAGGCGGCGGCCATGGCCCGCCGCTTCTACCTCGAGGGCAAGTCCAAGATCCAGATCGCCGAGGAGTTCGGCGTCAGCCGCTTCAAGGTGGCCCGGGTCCTGGAGACCGCCCTCGAACGGGATCTCGTACGTATCGAGATCCGTGTCCCGGCCGAGTTGGACGCCGACCGCTCGGACGCGCTGCGCGCCCGGTACGGCCTCAGGCATGCCGTCGTCGTGGAGTCCCCGGCCGAGGCCGAGGAGACGCCGGACCCGGAGAACCTGGGAGAAGTGGCCGCCGACCTGCTCGGCGAACTGGTGAACGAAGGGGATGTCCTGGGCCTGGCCTGGGGCCGCTCCACCATCCACATGGCCGCGGCACTCGACCGGCTGCCGCCGTGCACGGTCGTGCAGCTGACGGGTGTGTACGACGCGGGGACCGCCGAGCGCGGTTCGGTCGAGGCGGTGCGCCGGGCCGCCCAGGTGTCGGGCGGCGACGCACACCCCATCTACGCGCCGATGCTGCTGCCGGACGCGGCCACCGCGGCGGCGCTGCGCCACCAGACCGGGATCGCCCGGGCCTTCGAGTACTTCGACAAGGTCACGGTCGCCTGTGTCTCCATCGGCTCCTGGGAGCCCGGCATCTCCACGGTGCACGACATGCTCAGCGACGAGGAGCGGGCCCACTACGCCTCGCTCGGCGTCGCCGCCGAGATGTCCGCGCACCTCTTCGACGCCGAGGGGCGCCGGGTCGGGCGGGACCTGGGCGAGCGGTGCATCACGGTCAAGGCCGACCAGCTCCGCCGTATCCCGGAGGTCGTCGCGATCGCGGGCGGCGCGCGCAAGGCGGCCGCGATCGACGCGGTGCTGCGCTCGGGGCTCGTCACCAGCCTGGTGACGGACACCTCGGCGGCGGACGTGCTGATGACGGCCGGGACGACGCCGAAGCCGGCGCTCAACAGGGCCGATCCGGACGGGCACTGACGGAACATCAGGAGGGGGCGGCCCGGGTCGCCCCCTCCCTCATTCGACGATCACTACGACACGCTCAGGGCGGTACCGACATGACGGAGCTCGTGGTCACGCTGGACCTCGACGGGGTCACCGACAGGGCCGGCCTGATGGACCGCTGCGCCACCGCCCTGCGGCTGCCCGACTGGTTCGGCCGCAACTGGGACGCGCTGGCCGACTCCCTCTCCGACCGCACCGTCTGGCCGGAGGATGCCGTCGAGCGGGGGCTGCTGGTCGTCGTACGGAACTGGCAGCCGTACGCGAAGACCAGGCCCGAGGAGTGGACGGTCGCGCAGGACGTGTTCGGCGACGCGGTCGCCCGTGACTCGTCGCTCACTGTGGCGCTCGCTCTTGGCTGACGCCGGAGGCCGACGCCAGCCTTGGAGGTTCCTCTGAAGGGGCCCCTGACCTGCTTGGATGATGTGACCGTACATCGCAATCCGGTCAGCATGGGACAATGAAGTACGTGCTCCTACCCCTGGCTGACCTGTCCGGGGGCCACCTCTGATCGACTGGGATGTGCAGCACGTGCGTTTCCTCAATGACATCCAGCCCGCGTACGACCTGACGTACGACGACGTCTTCATGGTCCCGAGCCGCAGCGCGGTCGGCTCGCGGCAGGGCGTGGACCTCAGCTCCCCGGACGGCACGGGCACCACGATCCCGCTGGTCGTCGCCAACATGACGGCCATCGCCGGCCGCCGTATGGCCGAGACCATGGCCCGGCGCGGCGGCCTGGTGGTCATCCCGCAGGACATCCCGATCGATGTCGTCACGGACGTCATCTCCTGGGTCAAGAGCCGCCACCACGTCCTCGACACCCCGATCGTGCTGGCCCCGCACCAGACCGTCGCCGACGCGCTGTCGCTGCTGCCCAAGCGTGCGCACAACGCCGGTGTCGTCGTCGACGAGGACAACAAGCCGATCGGCGTGGTCACCGACTCCGACCTCTCCGGCGTGGACCGCTTCACGCAGCTCGAAGTGGTCATGTCCCGTGACCTGCTGCTCCTCGACGCGGACATCGACCCGATCGAGGCCTTCAACACCCTCGACCACCACAACCGGCGCTACGCCCCGGCCGTGGACGCCGAGGGCCGTCTCGCGGGCATCCTGACCCGCAAGGGCGCCCTGCGCGCCACGCTGTACACGCCGGCCGTCGACGTCGACGGCAGGCTGCGCATAGCGGCCGCCGTCGGCATCAACGGCGACGTCGCGGGCAAGGCCAAGCAGCTGCTCGACGCGGGCGTCGACACGCTGGTCATCGACACGGCGCACGGGCACCAGGAGTCGATGATCGCCGCGATCAGGACCGTGCGCGCGCTCGATCCGCAGGTGCCGATCGTCGCGGGCAACATCGTCGCCGCCGAGGGTGTCCGGGACCTCGTCGAGGCCGGTGCCGACATCATCAAGGTCGGTGTCGGTCCGGGCGCGATGTGCACGACCCGCATGATGACCGGCGTCGGCCGGCCGCAGTTCTCGGCGGTGCTCGAGTGCGCCGCCGAGGCGAAGAAGTACGGCAAGCACGTGTGGGCCGACGGTGGTGTGCGGCACCCGCGCGACGTCGCCATGGCGCTCGCCGCCGGTGCGTCCAACGTGATGATCGGGTCCTGGTTCGCGGGGACGTACGAGTCCCCGGGCGACCTCCAGCACGACGCTCAGGGGCGTGCGTACAAGGAGTCCTTCGGCATGGCCTCCGCGCGTGCCGTGCGCAACCGTACGTCGGAGGAGTCCGCGTACGACCGCGCCCGCAAGGCCCTGTTCGAGGAGGGCATCTCCACCTCCCGCATGTTCCTCGACCCGGCCCGCCCCGGCGTGGAGGACCTGATCGACTCGATCATCGCGGGTGTGCGGTCGTCCTGCACCTACGCGGGCGCCGGCTCCCTGGAGGAGTTCGCCGAGAAGGCCGTCGTCGGCATCCAGAGCGCGGCCGGTTACGCGGAGGGCAAGCCGCTGCACGCCAGCTGGAGCTGACGGGACTGCAACGCCCTGTCGTACGGCCCCCGTTGTCCCGCCCGCCGGGAAAATCGGGGGCCGTTCCCGTGCTCCGGGAAGTAGCTTCGGCGACATGGAGATCACCGTCTGCGGGCCGGCCGACGTGGCGCTGCTCGACCGGCACATCGCTTCGCCGGGCACCCTGTCGTTCCACGCGCGAAGGTTCGCACGCCAGCAGCGGGGTGAAAGCACCTATCTGGTCGCCTGGTTGGAGGGGCGGCCCGTCGGGCACGTGGAGATGCGCTGGACCGGTTGCGACGCTCCCGCTGTGCGCATCGCGCGGCCCGGCTGCCCGGAGATCAACGGACTGGGCGTCTGGCCGGAGGAACTGCGCTCGCGTGGCATCGGCACCGCACTCGTCCGGGCCGCCGAGGAGCTGGCCCGCGAACGCGGCATCACGGTCGTCGGCCTCGGCGTCGCGAAGGACAACCCCCGTGCTGCCGCGCTCTATGCGCGGCTCGGCTATCAACCCCTGATCGACTACCACGACCGCTGGCCGTACGAGGGCACCGACGGGATGCTGCGCGAGTGGGTCGACGCGTGCACGTTCCTCGTCAAGGACCTGCTCTGACCAGCCGCGCGCAACGGTCGAAAGCCCCGCTGCAACGAACACCCGCCCAGCCACCGGACACGCAATGATCATGCGGGCACACGCAAGGTTGCTGCATTTCATCAGCAACGTCACTCGCCCTAGGCTGTCGCCTCGTACGTGGCGTGGCAGGGACCCCGCTCGGTGGGTTCCTGCTGTCGCAGGGTGCCGCCGGTCCCCGCCGCCCCGATAGGCAGCGACGAAGGAGTCAGCGCGTGCTCGACCAAGGCGCACCCCCGCAGAACCGCAACCGCACAGGCCCGCCGTCTTTGGGCCTCGGCGCGCGTCTTATGAGTCGCAAGCCCGTGGAACACCTGGTCGCCGAGGGCGGCCAGGGTGAGGGAGGGTCGCTGCGGCGCTCCCTGGGCATGTGGCAGCTCACCATGATCAGCATCGGTGCCACCCTCGGCACCGGCATCTTCGTCGTCCTCGGTGACGCCGTCCCGGAGGCCGGTCCCGCGGTCACCCTGGCCTTCGTGATCGCCGGTCTGACGGCGCTGTTCTCGGCCCTGTCCTACGCCGAGCTGGCGGGCAGCATCCCGGTCGCGGGCTCCTCCTACTCGTATGCGTACGCAACGATGGGCGAGCTGGTCGCGTGGATCTGCGGCTGGTGTCTGGTGCTGGAGTACGGCGTGTCCGTGGCCGCGGTCGCCGTCGGCTGGGGCGAGTACCTCAACGAGCTGCTCGACGGGACCATAGGTGTCACCATCCCGTCGGTGCTGTCCTCCGCGCCCGGTGAGGGCGGGATCGTCAACCTGCCGGCGCTGATCGTCGTCCTGCTGGCGATGGTGTTCCTGCTCGGCGGCGTCCGCGAGTCCGCCCGCGCCAACACGATCATGGTGGCCGTCAAGATCGCCGCGTTGGTGCTGTTCTGCGCGGTCGGCTTCATGGGCTTCAAGTCCGGCAACTACGAGGACTTCATGCCGCTCGGCATGGCGGGCGTCAGCGCCGCCGGCGCCACGCTCTTCTTCTCCTACATCGGCTTCGACGCCGCCTCCACCGCCGGTGAGGAGGCGAAGGACCCCAAGCGGGACCTGCCGCGGGCCATCATGCTCTCGCTGATCATCGTGACCGCGCTGTACGTGCTCGTCGCGGGCGTCGCCGTCGGCGCCTGGAACTGGACGAAGTTCGAGGGCTCCAGCGCCTCCCTC
Organism: Streptomyces bicolor; assembly: GCF_000719285.1. Classification (GTDB taxonomy): domain Bacteria; phylum Actinomycetota; class Actinomycetes; order Streptomycetales; family Streptomycetaceae; genus Streptomyces; species Streptomyces bicolor. The sequence continues at coordinate 14,357 of NZ_JOFS01000029.1, forward strand.
GCCGCGATCATGAACGACGTCAGCGGCCAGACCTTCTGGGGCACGCTGCTCGCCCTCGGCGCCGTCATCTCCATCGCGAGCGTGGTCCTGACCGTGCTCTACGGCCAGACCCGCATCCTCTTCGCGATGTCCCGCGACGGTCTGGTGCCCAAGGCGCTCGGCAAGGTCCACGCGAAGACCGGCGCGCCCCGCCTCAACACGGTCATCGTGTCCCTCTTCTGTGGTGCGCTCGCCGCCCTCATCCCGCTGGGCAAGCTCGTCGACGCCACCAGCATCGGCACGCTGTTCGCCTTCGCGCTGGTCAACATCGCGGTGATCGTGCTGCGCGTGAAGCGGCCCGAGCTCGAGCGCACGTTCAGGGTGCCGTTCGGGCCGGTGCTGCCGGTGCTCGGCTTCCTGTTCTGCGCGTACAACATGTTCAGCCTCGACAGCGTCACCTGGGTGGTCTTCGGGTTCTGGATGGCCGCCGGTCTCGTGTTCTACTTCGTGTACGGCTATCGCCGTTCCCGTCTCGCGACGGGTGAGGCTCTCGCAACACCAGAAGTGAAGTGAACACCCCGCAGTGCTGAACGATCTCGACGAACGCATCGTGCACGCCCTCGCCGAGGACGCCCGCCGCTCCTACGCGGACATCGGGCAACTGGTCGGCCTGTCCGCGCCTGCCGTCAAACGGCGCGTGGACCGGCTGCGCGCGACCGGGGCCATCACCGGTTTCACGGTGCGGGTGGACCCGTCCGCGCTCGGCTGGGAGACCGAGGGGTTCGTCGAGATCTACTGCCGGCACAACACCTCGCCGGAGACCATCCGGCGCGGCCTGGAGCGCTATCAGGAGATCGTGGCCGCGTCCACCGTCACCGGTGACGCGGACGCGGTCGTGCAGGTCTTCGCCTCTGATATGCGGCACTTCGAGCGGGTGCTGGAGCGGATCGCGGGGGAGCCGTTCGTGGAGCGGACCAAGTCTGTTCTGGTGTTGTCGCCCTTGTTGCGACGGTTTTCTTCCGGGTCGCCTGCGTAGTTTGTCGGCTGCGGGTCTGTGGGGGCTTGTCGCGCAGTTCCCCGCGCCCCTAAGCGGCGTGTTCGCGGACCTTCTTCAGCATGTGCCGTACGACGATCGCGTGGCCGCCCGTGCCAATCACCAGAAGCCGGTAGATTCGGCCGGCCGGCCCCGGGAAAGCACCCCACGTTTCGGCGCGCACCCTCGTGTGTCCCTCGCCGGCCTCCTCCAACCGGAAGATCAAGGCGTACGTCGAGAAGCGGTGGCTCCCGGCGAGTGCCAGCTCCCTCCCCGGCACCGCGCTGACCACGTGGAACCCGGGGATCGCGGAGCCCTCTGCCGGGGGCCTCGGGCCGGACGCGGTGCGGTCGGCGCAGTCGAGCATGCGTGCGACGAACGCGGTGGGCCGGTTCCTGAAGCTGCGGTCGACCGTTTCGGCGATGGCGCGCCAGACGGCGTCCGGATCCGCGGCCATGACCGTCGTGTGCGCGTCGACGAACGGCAGGTCGAGTATCTCGGCGGCGTCCATGAAGTCCCCCTCGAACTGGCGGCTCGGCTTCCTCCCGGCAGTCTCCCGGCCCGCTGTACGAGACGGCCTCCTCCAGCGGGAGGACGTGTATAGCCGTACGGCGGAGAACGTCAGTCGGCCGTCTTGCGCGCCAGCGCGTTGTTGTCGATCGAGTTGTGCACGCTGAAGCTCACCGCGTCCGAGCGGTAGCGGTCGTCCGACCACTCCACCGGCCGTCCCTCGCGGGTCGTCGTCACGCGGCGCACCCGCAGCAGGGGGCTCGTGCGGCGGATGCCCAGCAGCTCGGCGTCCTGGGCGCCCGCGGCCACCGCGTCGATGACGTGCTCGCCGTAGGCGAAGACCAGGCCCGAGTCGTCGTAGAGGCGTTGGGTGACGGACGGGCAGTCGGGCTCGATGGCCTCGACGGCGGGGGAGATCCAGTCGGCGTACACGGTCCGCTCCAGCAGCACCGGCTCGCCGTCCAGACCGCGCACCCGCAGGACGTGCAACACCGAGGTCCCGGCGCTCAGCTGGAGGCGTACGGCGTCCTCTGCGGTCGCCGGGCGGTACTCCTGCGCGACCACGTGCCCGGTCGCCTCGCGCCCCATCGCCTGTGCCCACTGGGCGAAGCTGCGCAGTTCGGCGAAGCTCTGGCTGCGGCGGCTGGCCAGGACGACCCGGCGGGCGCCCTGGCGGGAGCCGATGAGGCCCTCGGCGGTCAGTGTCGCGACGGCCTGCCGGACCGTGCCGCGCGAGACGCCGTAGTGGGAGGCGAGGTCGGTCTCCGCGGGCAGCAGAGTGCCGACCGTGTACTCCTCGCGGTCGATCGCCCGGCGCAGTGCGTCGGCGATCTCCTCGTGTCGCGCCGCCATGCTTCCCCTCTGAGTCGGTTGCTGTGCACAGCGTGACCAGCGTAATCGAGATCCCTCGGTGATCCGTGTCAGTCGGGAGCATGCACAAATTCAGGGCAGAGGCTTTCGCCGGTGTTAACGGACGTGTCACCATCGGCGGGCCTACTGGGGCCAACTTGTTCAGACAAGTTCGAGATCTTTCCTGGGCAAGATCCTCCTGCACCCTCGCGCGTCCCCTGGAGAAACCGTGTCCACGTCTTTGCCGAGCACAGCCCTGCCGAGAACCGCCGCCCGCGGTGCCGCCCTCGCCGTCGTCGCCGCGCTCGCCCTGAGCGCCTGTGGCGCCGCCCCCGACAACGCCTCCACCAGCGCCGACGGCAAGAGCGCCGCCACCGTCACCTCCGCCGAGGAGTTCGGGGGCATGGACGCCCTGGTGAAGGCGGCGAAGGAGGAGGGCAAGCTCAACGCGATCGCCCTGCCGCGCGACTGGGCCAACTACGGCGCCCTCATCGACGGCTTTGAGAAGAAGTACGGCATCAACGTCGAGGTCGACAATCCCGACGGCTCCAGCCAGGAGGAGATCAGCGCGGTCACCACGCTCAAGGGCCAGGACCGTGCGCCCGACGTGCTCGACCTGGGACAGTCGTTCGCGCTGAGCGGGGCCCAGCAGGGCCTGTTCGCCCCCTACAAGGTCGCGTCGTTCGACGACATCCCCGCGGCCCAGAAGGACGCCCAGGCCCGGTGGTACAACGACTACGGCGGCTACATCTCCATCGGCTGCGACGCGGGGCGCGTCAAGGAATGCCCGACCACCTTCAAGGACCTGCTGAAGCCGCAGTACAAGGGCCAGGTCGCCCTCAACGGCAACCCCACCAAGTCCGGTTCGGCCTTCGCCGGGGTGTGGGCGGCGGCCCTGGCGAACGGTGGCTCGTTCGACGACCTCCAGCCCGGGATCGACTTCATCGCCGAACTGAAGAAGAACGGCAACTACACGCCGGTCGAGTCGACTCCGGCCACGGTCGAGAAGGGCGAGACGCCCATCACCATCGACTGGGACTACCTGAACGCCGGATACGCGCAGGAGTTCAAGTCCAAGGGACTGGACTGGAAGGTCGCCGTCCCGACCGACGGCAAGTTCTCCCAGTACTACTCGCAGGCCATCAACAAGGACGCCCCGCACCCGGCGGCCGCCCGGCTCTGGCAGGAGTACCTCTACAGCGCCGAGGGCCAGAACCTCTGGCTCAAGGGGTACGCCCGCCCGGCTCTCATGGCCTCGATGGAGAAGGCCGGCACGCTCGACAAGGCCGCCGCGGCCAAGCTGCCCGAGGTCTCGGGTACGGCGGCCTTCCCGACCGAGGCCCAGCAGGCCAAGGCCAAGGAAGTCCTCGCCCAGGGCTGGGGCAAGGCTGTCTCCGGATGACGACCCAGACCGACGCGACCGTCGCCCCCGCCGCCTCGGCGAACACCGGTACCGACGCCGCCGCGCCCGCCGTCCCCTCCGGGCGGCGGCGCCGCCGCGTCGGGGGCGGCTTCGCCGTCGTCCCGCTGCTCGCCTTCGTGGCGCTCGCCTTCGGGATCCCCGCCCTGGCCATGCTGAACGGCGCCTTCACCGTCAAGGACCCCGCCACGGGAGCCACTTCGTACGGCGTCGCCAATGTGACCGCCTCGATGCAGGGGGCCTACCTCACCGCCCTGATCGGCAGCGTGAAGCTCTCCGCCTTCTCCGCGGCCATCGGCGTGGTGAGCGGGCTGCTGCTGGCGCAGGCCGTGGTGACCTCACGGTCCAGGATGCTGCGGGAGGCCGTGCTCACCGCCTCCGGGGTCCTCGCCAACTTCGGCGGTGTCCCGCTGGCCTTCGCCTTCGTCGCCACGCTCGGCAACTCGGGCTTCCTCACCCGTCGCCTGGACCTGACGGACAAGGGGTGGAGCCTCTACGGCTTCTCCGGGCTGACGCTGGCCTACCTGTACTTCCTGATCCCGCTGATGGTCCTCACCATCACTCCGGCGCTCGAAGGACTGCGGACCCAGTGGCGTGAGGCCGCCCGGAACAACGGCGCCACCAACGCCCAGTACTGGCGGCACGTCGCGCTGCCGGTGCTCGCACCCTCACTGCTCGGCGGCTTCGTGCTGCTCTTCGGCAGCGCCTTCGCCGCGTACGCCACCGCGGCCGCCATGGTCGGCAGCTCGATCCCGCTGGTCACCCTGCAGATCGCCGACGCCCTCGCCGGCAATGTCCTGGTCGGCCAGGAGAACGTCGCGCTGGCCCTGAGCCTGGACATGGTCCTCGTGGCAGGCCTCGTGATGGCCGTGTACCTGCCCCTGCAACGACGGAGTGCCCGATGGCTCGCCTGACCAGTCGCGGAATCGGGAAGGTCCGCCCCGGGCGCGGTGTGGTCCTGCTGTGCGCCGCGGTCTACTTCCTGCTGCCGCTCGCCGCCTCCGTGATCTTCACGGTCGACATACCCGGCCAGGGGGTGAACTTCGACGTCTACGAACAGATCCTCGGCGCCGAGGGTTTCGTCGCCAGCCTGCTGCTCTCGCTGGAACTGGCCGCCGCCACCATCGCGCTGGTCCTGCTGCTGATGGTGCCCGCGATGGTCGCGCTGCGGCTCGGTGCGCGGCGGCTGCGCCCGGTCGTCGAGATCGTCTGCTCGCTGCCGCTGGTAGTGCCGCCGATCGCGTTCGTCGCGGGCATCGCCACGGTGCTGACGTGGGGGCCCGAGTACCTCTCGACGACTCCGTTGTTCCAGACCTTCGTGGCGGTGCAGAATCCCGACTTCCCCGTAGTGCTCGTCCTCGCCTACACGGTGATGGCACTGCCGTTCGTGTACCGGGCGCTGGACGCGGGTCTGCGGTCGATCGATGTACCCACCCTCGTGGAGGCGGCCCGCAACTGCGGCGCCGGCTGGGCGCAGGCGCTGGTCCGGGCGGTGCTGCCCAACCTTCGCGGGGCCCTGCTGAACGCCTCGTTCCTCACGCTGGCGCTGGTGCTCGGCGAGTTCACGGTCGCTCAGATCCTGAAGTTCCGGCCCTTCGCCGTCTGGATCGTCGGTATCGGCGGCTCGCAGGCACAGATGTCCGTGGCGGTGTCCGTCCTCAGCCTGTTCGTGACCTGGCTGCTGCTGCTCGCCATCGCCGCCTTCGGCGGGCGCACTCCCTCCCCGACCACCACCGAGAAGTGATCCGACCCCAGAGGTGACCCGGAAGATGACACTCACAGCACCCCAGCCGAAGGCCGACACGGCCGACGCGGCCGCCACGGTCGAGTTCCGGGGCCTGCGCCGCGCCTTCGGCAGCACGGTCGCCCTCGACGGGCTGGATCTCGCCGTACGGCCCGGTGAACTCCTCGCCCTCCTCGGCCCGTCCGGCTGCGGCAAGACCACGGCCCTGCGCATGCTCGCCGGGTTCGAGCACCCTGACTCGGGCGCCCTCCTGGTGGACGGAGAGGACGTCACCCGGGTCCCGGCGCACCGTCGCGATGCCGGCATGGTCTTCCAGTCGTACAGCCTGTTCCCGCACCTCAGCGCACTCGACAACGTCGCCTTCGGCCTGCGCATGCGCAAGGTCGGCACGGCCGAGCGCCGTGCCCGGGCCGCCGAACTGCTGGAACTCGTCGGTCTCGGCGACAAGAGCGGGCGCTTTCCGCACCAGCTCTCCGGCGGCCAGCAGCAGCGCGTGGCGCTGGCCCGCGCCCTCGCCCTGCGCCCGCGGGTCCTGCTGCTCGACGAGCCGTTGTCCGCGCTGGACGCCAAGGTGCGGCTCACCCTGCGCGAGGAGATCCGCCGCATCCAGCAGGAACTCGGCATCACCACCCTGTTCGTGACCCACGACCAGGAGGAGGCCCTGTCCATCGCCGACCGCGTCGCGGTGATGCGCGGTGGGCGCCTGGAGCAGTGCTCCGCACCCCGCGAGTTGTACGCCGACCCGGCGACGGAGTTCGTGGCGGAGTTCGTCGGCACGGTGAGCCGGCTGCCCGGCCGCACGAACGGCACGGGCGCGGTGCGGGTGCTCGGCCGCACCGTGCCCGTGAAGTCCGGCTCCCCCGCCGGGGAAGTCGAGGTGGATGTCCTGGTCCGCCCGGAGGCCGTACGAGTCGCCGCGGACCCGGAGGGGAACGGGCAGGTGGTCGCCGCCACCTTCCTCGGGGCGACCACTCGTCTCACGGTGCGACTGCCGCACGACGGCCCCGAGATCAAGGCCGACGTGCCCACGGCCGACGCCGGGGACTTCGCCCCCGGCGTCCGCGTGGCGGTCACGCTGCCGGACCAGTCGGTGATGGTGGTGGACCGGGCCGGGTGATTACTTGAACATGCCGCAGTAGAGGTTCACCGATGGGGTCTCCCAACGGCCGCCGTATTCCCGGAGCCACACGGTCTGCCAGGTCTTCGCCTTGGCTCCGGAATTCGGATAGTCGAACTTGCACTGATGGGTGATGCTCCATTTCGCCGACTTTTTGCTCTTGAATTCGTAGTTCTTCTGCTCGTACGCGACGCGTCCGAGTGCCGGGTGCTGGTAGTTTATGGCCGAGGTCATGTGGAACGTGTGAGAGGTCTTGCACTTCCAGGAGCCGTCGACGGATATGCGCTGGTCGTCGCGACTGTAGTAGTGATGGACCGGAATCCCTACATAGAAGTCGCAGTCCTTGTACGTGTAGTGCACGGACAGAGCGCTGGCGGTCGGAGCCTGCAGCAATCCCAGTCCCGCTACGGACGCGAGCGCCGCGGATACCGCGGCGATTCGGGCGTGCAAACGCATGCGACACCTCCGGTCGGCGTGGTGTGGTCGCGTCAACCTAGCATGAATTTCGGAGGGAATTGCAATTCGTCTCACCCAGGTATTGTCCCGTCCAATATGTATCGACGAGAATTGAAAGAGTCGGCAAACGTGGCAACCCGAGACCGTGAAAATGCATCAGGGAATTCCCTGAGTGCCGTCCTGTTCGACATGGACGGCACCCTCGTCGACACCGAGCGGCTGTGGTGGGAGGCGGTGGAGCGCGTCGCCGGACGGACCCTGGCCGAGGCGGACCAGCAGGAGGTGCTCGGACGCCCGGTCGAGCACACCGCCGCCTGGCTGGCCGCGGCCACCGGTGGCTCGGCCCCGGAGCTCGCCGACGTCCTCCACCGGGAGTTCGCCGAGCGCGTCCGCAACGGCATCGTGCCCCGCCCTGGTGCGATCGGTCTGCTCGACGCCCTGGCCCGCGAGGGCGTCCCCACGGCTCTGGTGACCGCGTCCCCCAGGGCCGTCGCCGACACCGTTCTCGAAGCGCTCGGCCGGAGACGCTTCGCCGTGACCGTCACCGCCGACGACACCGACCGCACCAAGCCCGCCCCCGACCCCTACCTCGCCGCCTGCCACGCCCTCGGCGTCGACCCCAGGGCGTGCGTCGCCGTCGAGGACACCGCCACCGGCGTCAGCTCCGCCGAGGCGGCCGGTTGCACGGTGCTCGCGGTGCCCTCGCTCGCCCCGATCGAGCCGGCCCCCGGCCGCACGGTCCTCGCCAGCCTCGAGGGCGTGAGCCCGCGGCGGCTGCGCGACCTCCTGGCGGGCGCCCTGCCACCGCCCGGCCTGCGCGTCATGAGCTGGAACCTCTGGCACGGCGGCACCAAGGTCCACGACCACCGGGCCAAGCAGCTCAAGGTCATCGCCGAGACCGGCGTGGACGTGGTCGGCCTCCAGGAGACGTACGGCACCGCCGCCCAGGAACTCGCCGACGCCCTCGGCTGGTACCACCACCGGGCCGGCGAGAACCTCGGCATCATCAGCCGCCACCCGATCACGGCCCGCTTCGGCGACCCCGGCGTCGGCTTCTACGGGGCGGCCGGCGTTCGGATCCGGGTGGGGCAGCGGCAGGTCGACATCTGGACGGCCCACCTCGACTACACGCCCTACGGCCCGTACGAGTCCGCCTTCGACGGGCTCGACGCGGCCGAGCTGATCGCCCACGAGCGGGTGCGGCTCGCCCAGATGCGGGACACCCTGCGCCGGATCCAGGAGGCCTCCGGCCCCGCCGTGCCCGTCGTCCTCGTCGGCGACTTCAACAGCCCCTCGCACCTGGACCGGCCGGACGTGGAGTGGCCGGTGACCAAGGCGGCCGAGGAGGCGGGGCTGCGGGACTCCTACCGCGAGGCCCACCCGGATCCGGCCGCCCACCCCGGCCACACCTGGTCGCCGATCCACCCCGTGCACGAGGACGGCAGCGGACGCCCGGAGCCTCAGGACCGGATCGACTTCGTGCTGCACCGGGGCCTGCGCGTGCTCGACTCCGAGACCTACGTCAGCGGCCGTTCGCGCCCCTGGCCGGACGTCGAGGACAACGACTGGCCGTCCGACCACGCGGCGGTGATCACCACATTCTCCCTGCACGGGTGAGCCCGAGCCGCCTACCATCGGTGTCATGACCTGGCGACATTGATCCACCAGCCGCGCCTCCCGAGGGCCGCCGCGGACGCCGTACCCCCGGTGTCCGAAACGTCCCTGCGGGAAGGCCTCATGACACTCTCACCCGCGCGTGTGCCCGCCACCGGTGTCCGGCGGCTGACGACCACGCTGTACGGCTACTCGTTCCTCGACGACTTCGTCCTGCTCTACCCGGTGTACGCGTTGCTGTTCGCCGACACCGGCCTGTCGCTGTGGCAGATCTCCTCCCTGTTCGCCCTGTGGTCGATCACCGGTGTGGTCCTCGAGGTGCCCTCCGGCGCCTGGGCCGACGCCGTGTCGCGGCGCCGGCTGTTGTGGATCGGCCCGCTGCTCACCGCCGTCGGCTTCGCGCTGTGGGTCCTCGTCCCGTCGTACTGGGCCTTCGCGCTCGGCTTCGTTCTGTGGGGCGCCGGGGGAGCGCTCGGCTCCGGTGCGCTCGAAGCGTTGGTCTACGACGAACTGGATCACCTCGGCGCCGCCGACCGGTATGCGCGGGTCATGGGCCGGGCCCGGGCCGCGCGACTGCTGGGCACGATGGCCTCCGCCGGTCTCGCCGGGCCCGCCTTCGCGCTGGGCGGCTACCCGGTCGTCGGCGCGGCGAGCATCCTGGCGTGTCTGCTGACGGCCGCCACGGCCGCCCGGTTCCCGGAGCACCGGGTGAAGCCGGAGACCGGGGGCGACAGCTGGGCGACGACGCTGCGGACCGGACTCGCCGAGGTCCGCCGGGACCGTTCCGTGTGCGGCGCGCTCTTACTGATCCCCGCCGTCGCCGCCGTATGGGGTGCCCTCGACGAGTACACCCCGCTGCTGGTCCGGGACATCGGCGTCGCCGAGGCGACCGTCCCCTACCTGATCCTGCTGATCTGGGCCGGCGTCACGGCCGGAAGCCTCCTGTCCGGACCGGCCGAACGCCTCGGCACGACCGGCCTCGCGGCGCTGCTCGCGGGCGGCGCCCTCGCCCTGGCCGTGGGCGCCGCGGCCCGCTCGGTGGCCGGCGTCGCCCTGGTCGGCCTGGCCTTCGGGGCGTTCCAGCTCGCGGAGGTGCTCGCCGACGTCCGTCTCCAGCACCGTATCGACGAGTCCCGCCGGGCCACGCTCACCTCTGTGGCGAGCCTGGGCACGGAGCTCGCCACGGTCGCCACGTTCGGGGTGTACGCGCTGCTCGGCACGGGCGCGGCGCACAGCACGGTCTTCGCGGTGCTCGCGGTGCCCTATCTGGTGACGGCGCTGGCCCTGGCTAGAGCTCGGGTTGCCACGGCACGACCTTGAAGCCGCCCGTCCCCTTCCTGACCTTCTCGAAGGGGGCGGAACTCACGCACTGGGGCGGCTCGTTGCCCGCACCGGGCCGGCCCGTGGCGGCCCAGCTGTAGCCGAGCCGGTCGTGGCGGCCGAGGTCATGGACGGTGACGCCGACCCGCTTGCCCTCGGCGCCCGGCAGGTCGGACTCGGTGATGACGCCGGAGACGACGGCCACCTGCCCACCGGTGACCAGGCAGTCGACCTCGGCCTTGGCGCGGGCGCCGAAGTCGTTCAGGTAGTGGCTGAACTCGAAGGTGCCGGTGGCCTTCGTCGGGTCGCCGGAGTCCTTCGCCGCGAGATGGGCGTCGAACGAGAACGTGATGTCGTCCCCGGCCGAGCGGTACAGCTTGGCGGTGCCGGTGAGCGCGGCGGCCTCACGCTGCTGCGGCCCGTCTGTCGCGGTGGCGGCGGGACCGACCGTCCCGGCGGTGAGCAGCAGCAGCGCACAGCAGAGCACGACGGTCCTCGTACGGCGGTTCATGGCGGTCCTTTCCGCAGGTCAACCGGACGGGAACCACCTTCGCGGAGGCGCGCCCCGGCCACATCGCACCGAGGACGGGACCCCGCCTCCGCCGTGCGGCGGGGACACCCGTGCGCCGCTCCGCTCCGAGGAGGACAGGGCCTCCGTCGGTGGGCGCGCAACGAATCGCCGCCGCACCCAGGACCGACGCAACAAACCGCTCACCGGCGCGCAACGGCTCCTTCTTGTCCGCCCTGGTCAGCCGCCCGTACCGTCTACGTGGCCCCCGCAACCACCCTTCCGCCCCGGTGAGGACACGCATGCGCACCGCCCTGCTCCAGAGCTCCGGCCGCCCCGGCTCGACCGTCGAGAACCTCAAGGTCCTCGACGAGGCCGCGGGCCGTGCCGCCGCCGCGGGCGCCGGGCTGCTGGTCGCGCCGGAGATGTTCCTGACCGGGTACGCGATCGGCGACGACATCGCCCGCCTCGCCGAGCCCGCGGACGGCGACTGCGCGGACGCGATCGCCGAGACCGCGACGCGGCACGGCCTGGCGATCGCCTACGGCTACCCCGAGCGGGCGGGCGAGACCGTCTACAACTCCGCCCAGCTGATCTCCGCCGACGGCACGCGTCTCGCCAACCACCGCAAGACCCACCTCTTCGGCTGCTTCGAGCGCGACCACTTCACGCCGGGCGACCAGCCCGTCGTCCAGGCCGACATCGACGGCCTGCGCGTCGGCATCCTGATCTGCTACGACGTCGAGTTCCCGGAGAACGTCCGCGCCCACGCCCTCGCCGGCACGGACCTGCTGGTCGTGCCGACGGCGCAGATGCACCCGTTCCAGTTCGTCGCCGAGTCGATGATCCCGGTGCGGGCCTTCGAGAACCAGATGTACGTCGCGTACGTCAACCGGGTCGGTCAGGAAGGGGAGTTCGAGTTCGTCGGCCTCTCCACCCTCGCCGGGCCCGACGGGGTGGCCCGCACCCGCGCCGGGCGCGGTGAGGAGCTGCTGTTCGCCGACGTCGACCCCGCCTTCCTCGCCGCATCCCGCGAGGCGAACCCGTATCTGAAGGACCGCCGCCCCGGTCTCTACGGGTCGCTCGTCTGAGCAGCCGAAACACTCCCCCCCGCTTCCCCTCACGCAGTCGCAAGGAGTCCGTACCCCATGACGTCCATGGTGCCCAACGCCGTCGAGCACACCGACGAGCAGCAGCTGCCGCCGATCACCATGTTCGGCCCGGACTTCCCGTACGCGTACGACGACTTCCTCGCCCACCCGGCGGGGCTCGGCCAGATACCGGCGACCGAGCACGGCACCGAGGTCGCGGTCATCGGCGGCGGCCTGTCCGGCATCGTCGCCGCGTACGAGCTGATGAAGATGGGCCTCAAGCCGGTCGTGTACGAGGCCGACGAGATCGGCGGCCGGCTGCGCACCGTCGGCTTCGACGGCCCCGGCACCGAGGGTCTGACGGCCGAGATGGGCGCGATGCGTTTCCCGCCGTCCTCCACAACCCTGCAGCACTACATCGACCTGGTGGGCCTGCAGACCCGTCCCTTCCCCAACCCCCTTGCCGAGGCGACCCCTTCGACGGTCGTCGACCTCAAGGGCGAGAGCCACTACGCCGAGACGATCGACGATCTCCCGCAGGTCTACCGGGACGTCGCCGAAGCGTGGAACAAGTGCCTCGAAGAGGGCGCCGACTTCTCCGACATGAACCGGGCCATGCGGGAGCGGGACGTGCCGCGCATCCGGGAGATCTGGGCGAAGCTCGTCGAGAAGCTCGACAACCAGACGTTCTACGGCTTCCTCTGCGACTCCGAGGCGTTCAAGTCCTTCCGGCACCGCGAGATCTTCGGCCAGGTCGGCTTCGGCACCGGCGGCTGGGACACCGACTTCCCGAACTCCATCCTGGAGATCCTGCGCGTCGTCTACACCGAGGCCGACGACCACCACCGCGGCATCGTCGGCGGCTCCCAGCAGCTGCCGCTGCGCCTGTGGGAGCGTGAGCCGGAGAAGATCGTCCACTGGGCCCAGGGGACGTCCCTGAAGTCCCTGCACGACAACGGCTCGCCCCGCCCGGCCGTCACCCGTCTGCACCGCACCGCCGGCAACCGGATCACCGTGACCGACGCGGACGGCGACATCCGCACCTACCAGGCGGCGATCTTCACCGCCCAGTCCTGGATGCTGCTCTCCAAGATCGCCTGCGACGACTCGCTCTTCCCGATCGACCACTGGACGGCGATCGAGCGCACCCACTACATGGAGTCGTCGAAGCTGTTCGTGCCGGTCGACCGGCCGTTCTGGCTGGACAAGGCCGTCGACGACAGGGGAAATCCGACCGGCCGGGACGTCATGTCGATGACGCTCACCGACCGGATGACGCGCGGGACCTACCTCCTCGACGACGGCCCGGACAAGCCCGCCGTGATCTGCCTGTCCTACACCTGGTGCGACGACAGCCTGAAGTGGCTGCCGCTGTCCGCGAACGAGCGGATGGAGGTCATGCTGAAGTCGCTCGGCGAGATCTATCCCAAGGTCGACATCCGCAAGCACATCATCGGCAACCCGGTGACGGTCTCCTGGGAGAACGAGCCCTACTTCATGGGCGCGTTCAAGGCCAACCTGCCCGGCCACTACCGCTACCAGCGGCGCCTGTTCACGCACTTCATGCAGGACCGGCTGCCCGAGGACAAGCGGGGCATCTTCCTCGCCGGCGACGACATCTCCTGGACGGCCGGCTGGGCCGAGGGCGCCGTCCAGACCGCGCTGAACGCGGTCTGGGGCGTCATGCACCACTTCGGCGGGGCGACGGACGCGAGCAACCCGGGCCCGGGTGACGTCTACGACGAGATCGCGCCGGTGGCACTCCCGGAGGACTGAGCCCTCAAGGGCCCGGCCCGTCACAGCCCGGCGGCCCGTGCCTTCTCGTACACCTCCGCGGCGACGTCCTTCAGCTCCTGGGCGTCGCGCGGAGTGGTCTGAAGGTCGAGGAGGACCTCGTCCATACCGACCTCGGCGTGCGCCGCGAGGTCCGCCACGATCTGGTCGGCGCTGCCCTGGAAGGGCTGACGGTCGTCGCCGTCGTAGGCCTTGGCCGAGTACAGGGCGTTCACCCGCGGCACCCGCTCGATCGGCTGCGTGCGGCCGCGCTCGGCGGCGATGTCCTGGAGCCGGTGCCAACCGTCGGCATACGCCTGAGCGCCCATGGCGACCGGGATCCAGCCGTCGCCGCGGTCCACGACCCGCGCCAGCGCCTTCCTGCCCGACGCGGCCACCAGGATCGGGATCGGCCGTACGGGCTTGGGGCCGACCACGGCCGAGTCGATCTTCGTCATCCGGCCGTCGTAGGACACCGGGTCCGGGCCCCACACCGCCCGGCAGACGTCGATCGTCTCCTCCAGCACCTTGCCGCGCTCCTCGTACGGCCGTACGGCCGCCGCGGCGAACTCGTCCGTCGACCAGCCCGGGCCCAGCCCCGCGACCACCCGGCCGCCGCTCGCCGCGTCCAGCGAGGCCAGGGCCTTGGCGAGCTGGAACGGACCGTGCAGTGGTGCGACCAAGATGCCCGTGCCCAGCCGGACCCGTTCGGTGACCGCCGCGGCCAGGGTCAAGGTGACCAGCGGATGGGCCATACCCCGGTAGTAGTCCGGCCAGGGCAGGCCCGGGATGCCGTACAGGCCCTGGGTCGGGGACTCGGGGACCAGAGCCCGCTCGTACACCCACACGCTGTCGTATCCGATCCGCTCGGCCGTGCGGGCCACGTCCGTCACGTCCTTGGCGAGGTCGTACTGCCGGAGCTGGGGAAGGCCGAGTCCGAGACGGATGGTCATGACGGAGTGCTCCTTCGCGATCGGTCGGGCCCCCACCGGCCAACGTACTGCGAGCGCGCGGAACCGCCAGTCGGCCCCGGCTCAGTCGGGCAGCGGCGTGAGCAGCATGCGTCCCGCGAACCCCACCGCCGCGTCCAGCCGCTCGGCGAACTCCGCGGCGAAGTCCGGGAGTCCGCGCAGCGCCCACAGCGCCCGCGCCGTCGACCAGGTGGCGTCCCGGGCCCGCTCCAGGCTCCAGGAGCCGAGCAGATGGGTGAGCGGGTCGGCGATCTGGAACAGGTCGGGACCCGGCATCAGATCTTCGCGGATGCGCTCCTCCAGCGAGACGAGGAGATCACCCACCCGGTCGAACTCGTCCTCCAGCTCGGCGGGTTCGCAGCCGAGGCTACGACAGGCGTCCACCACGGCGAGCGCCAGATCGTGCCCGATGTGCGCATTGATGCCCGCCAGTGCGAACTGCAGCGGTCGTACGCCCGGATGGCGGCGCATCTGGAACAGGGGCCGCCAGCAGGCCGGTGTGCGCCGCTCGTCCTCGGCCGCCTCCACCGCCGCCAGATACCGCTCCGCGAACCGCGCGTCCAGCGTGATCGCGGCCCGCGCGTCCTCGAACCGGCCGCCGTCGATGTGCCGGTCGACCGCCTCCGTGACGGTGAGGTAGACGCGGTTGAAGACAGCCACCCCGTCGCGCTCGGGCAGGGCCGCGTCGAGGGCGCGCATACGGGAGATGACCGCGTCCACGGGTGTGGTGAATTGTTCGCATTGCGCCATGGGGGCAGAGTCCCAGCTTTAGGCTGACGGGAGTGTCGGCGGGCCCGGCGCTTCCCCAGAACGGGGGAACGCGCTCGCTGTGGGGGACGGGCTCGCCGTGGGGGAGGGGGGAGCAGGACCGTGTCAGGCTTACGTGCCCAGCGACTGGCCGCACGCAGGTCCGAGCGAAGGAGGGCGGCCCGGCGCCATGCCATGGTCGTGGCGGCCTCGGTGGTGGTCGCCGTCGGCACGGTGACCGGCATGATGTCCGCGCTCGACGACACAGCACGCTCCGACGAGGCCGGGCCACCCGAGGTGACGCGCTCGCCGAGCCTGGAGTCCCTGCCGATCGTGCCGCCGCCGTCCCCGTCCGTCACGAAGTCCCCCGCACCGGCTTCTCCTTCTCCGAGCCCTGCCTCTCCGACCCCGAAGAAGAAGGCCGGCCCCACGCCGTCGCCTACCGCCACCGAGAGGAAGCAGCAGCCGACCGTGGTGTCCGCCCGCCTCTACCGCCACCCCGAGTCCCAGGTGCTCGCATGGGTCCGCGACAACGCCGGCGACCCGCGCCACGCCGTCATCGAGTCCCGGATAGCCGCCCAGCCGGCGGCGGTGTGGTTCGCCGACTTCACGCCGGCCACCATCACCGCCCGGGTCCGCGCGGTGACCACGGGCGGTTCGGCGTCGGGCCGGGTGCCGGTGGTCGTGCCGTACGCGATCCCGGACCGTGACTGCGGCGGGCACTCCCAGGGCGGGGCGCCCGACCTCGACGCGTACGACGCCTGGATCGACAGGTTCGCCGCCGGGCTGGGCTCCGGCGACGTCATCGTGATCCTGGAGCCCGACTCCATCGCCCAGTCGGAGTGCCTCTCCGCCGCGGAACGCGCCGACCGCTTCGCCTCGCTGGCCCGCGCGGGACGCGTCCTCAAGGCTGCCAACCCCAAGGCCCGCGTGTACTACGACGCCGGGCACTCCGGCTGGAACGCGCCCGGCAAGCAGGCGGCGTGGCTGCGGCAGGCGGGGGCCGCCTCGACCGCGTCCTCCGACGGGGTCTTCAGCAACGTCTCCAACTTCCACGCCACGGCCGCCGAGATCGCCTACGACCGGCAGGTCCTCGACGCCCTCGGCGGCCCCGCGAGCCTGGGCGCCGTCATCGACACCAGCCGCAACGGCGCCGGTGCCCCAACCGACGGCGAATGGTGCGATCCGGCGGGCCGCAAACTGGGCCGGGCGCCGACGCTCGCCACGGAGGAGGCGCGGATCGACGCCTACCTGTGGGTGAAGCTGCCGGGGGAGTCGGACGGGTGCAAGGGGAAGCCCGGGACCTTCACGGCGTCGTACGCCTATGACTTGGCGCGCTGAGTCGCCCCGCCGGTGTCGCTCGCGTCGCCCTGCTCGTCGTACGACGAGGTGCCCTCGTCGAGCAGCGGCTTCTGTGACTTGAGGTGGGCCGGGGCGGACCATTGTCGGGGGACGCCAGGCGCGGCGCCGACCCGGGTTGATCTGGGATGCTGAGCGCCCGCTTAGGATAGCGGGCTGCTGCACAACGCCCGCTACCCGCTGATGGTGGAGCGGGCCTGGGCCGAGCTGTGGCAGGAGCACGGCTTCCGTTTCGTGGGCGACTGGGGCTACGAGGCGCCGGTCACCAAGCCGGGCGCCTATGCCGTCCATCCCTGGCTGGAGCGGCTCGGCAACACCGGCCTGACGTACGGCTTCCGCTTCTGCTCGGCCGACGGGTCGGTGACCTACGCCCACGGCACCCGGGTCATGGTCCGGCTGGACGCCGGGACGCTGCGGCCGGCGCCCTGGAGCGAGGGCTTCAGGGCCGCGGGTCGGGCACTGCTGCGTCCGGGCTGCTGACCTTCGGGCGGTCGCGGTCGCCGGCGCGCAGGACGCGCGCGAACACGACCAGCCCCGAGGACAGCAGGGTGACCAGACAGAACGACACCATCAGGCTGGTGGCCTGGGCGATGCCGCCGATCGCGCTCGGGGCGATGAGCCCCGAGGTGTACGTGATCGTCGCGACACCCGCTATCGCCAGCGAGGGGTTGGGGCCGCTGCGGCCCGCTGCCGCGAAGCACAACGGCACGACCACGGCGATGCCCAGACCCAGCAGCGCGAACCCGGTCATCGCCAGGGCCGGCGCGTCCGACACGACGATGAGCAGTCCGCCGAGCGTGGCGAGGATGCCGCTGAACCGAACCGTGCGTACGGCCCCATAGCGGTCCACCACCTTGTCGCCGGCGAGCCGGGCGATCGCCATGGTGAGCGTGAACCCGGTCGTGCAGGCGGCCGCGAGACCGGCCGAGGTGTCCAGCTGGTCCCGCAGATAGACCGCCGACCAGTCCAGGCTCGCGCCCTCCGCGAAGACCGCGCAGAACCCGACCGCGCCGATGAGCAGCGCCGACTTGGGTGGCAGCGCGAACCGGGGCGGCGGCTCCTCGTCCTCGGCGGGCTGCAGATCGAGCACCCACCGGCACGCCAGGACACCGAGGATGGTGAGGGTCGCCGCCGCGAGCGCGTGGTGCAGCCGGGCGTCCGAGCCCAGATGGGCCGCGAGCGTGCCGGCCGCCGAGCCGATCAGGGCGCCGGCGCTCCACATCCCGTGCAGCCCCGACATGATCGACCGGTCCAGCCGGTTCTCGACCTCGACGCCGAGCGCGTTCATCGCCACGTCCGCCATGCCCGCCGTGGCGCCGTAGACGAACAGAGCCAGGCAGAGGGTCAGCAGGTTGGGGGCGAGGGCGGGCAGGACGAGTGCGAGTGTCCACAGGGCGATCAGTCCGCGCAGGGCGTTCCGGGCGCCGAACCGGTGGCTGACACTGCCGGCCAGCGGCATCGCCACGGACGCGCCGAGCGCGGGAAAGGCGAGCGCGAGCCCGAGTTGGCCGGCGCTGACCCCGGCATGGTCCTGGATCCACGGCACCCGCGTCGCGAACGAGCCGGTGACGGCACCGTGCACGGCGAAGACGGCCGCCACGGCGTACCGGGCGCGCCTCACCTCGCGCAGGTCGTAGACCACCTCACTCATTGTCCGACCCCTCCCGGTCCTCGCCTGCTGATCGAGCCGCGCGTAAACTATCAGGAACCCTGCCTGATAGATAGAGTCCCTTTACGGCCACCCGCTGCCGTACGTCCGGCCGTCCGCGGCACCGCCCCGCCGATCTGGAAGGATCCCGGCATGCCCGCATCCCCGAGCACCGCCCGGGCCATCAACGACCGGCTCGCCCTGCGACTGCTGCAGCAGGAGGGCCCGTTGACGGCAGGGCAGTTGAAGCACTTGACCGGCCTGTCCCGTCCGACCGTCGCCGACCTCGTCGAACGCCTCACCGACGCCGGCCTCATCGAGGTGGTCGGCGAGGCGGGGGAGCAGCGGCGCGGGCCCAACGCCAAGCTGTACGGCATCGTCGCCGGCCGCGCCCATCTGGCGGCGCTGGACGTCCGTACCGAGGGCGTCTCGGTGGTGGTGTCCGACCTGGTCGGGGCCGTGCTCGCCGAGGCGTCGGTGCCGATCGGCGGCGACATGGCGACCGGGCCCGCCGTGGAGCAGGCGGTGGCGCTGGTCGAGCGGGTCGTGAAGGAGGCGGGAGCCGACCGGCTCCATACGGTGGGCATCGGCGCGCCCGGCCTGATCGACCCGGCGACCGGCGAACTGCGCGACTCCTCGGGCCTGCCCGCATGGCACCGCCGACTGGTGGCGGCTCTGCAGGAACGGCTCCCCGAGGCCCGCGTCACCGTCGAGAACGAGACCAACCTCGCCGCCCTCGCGGAGCAGCGCGACGGGGTGGCCCGAGACCGGGACACCTTCGTGCTCCTGTGGCTGGGCCACGGCACCGGCGCGGCCGTGGTCCTCGACGGCGCCCTGCGCCGCGGGGCCTCCGGCGGCACCGGCGAGATCGGGTTCCTGCCGGTGCCGGGGACGACGGGGTTGCCGTCGGCGGTGGACTGCGAGGGCGGGTTCCACTCGCTGGCGGGGGCGGCGGCGATCGTGGAACTGGCGGGGGCCTATGGGCTGACCGCCGAAGGCGGCACCGTGCACGAGCCGCCGGCCGCCGGGGTGGTCAGGGACGCGGTGGCACTGGTCGCGGCAGGCGGCGAGGAGACGGTGGACGGGGATGAGCGCGCGGAGCGGGGAGCAATGACGGAGGCGCCCACCGACTCGTCCCCCTGCGCGTCCGGCACCGCACCGTCAGCCGGTCCGCTCCACACCCCGGCGTCCGCCTCCCGCTTCCTGGACGCCCTGGCCGACCGCCTCGCCATCGGAGTCGCCTCCGTCGTCGCCGTCCTCGACCCCGGCTGCGTGGTCCTCGGCGGCGAGGTCGGGCAGGCAGGCGCGCAGGAACTCGCCCGGCGGGTCGAGGAGCGGATCCGGCGGATGTCGCCCCTGGCGACCGTGGTGCGGCCCAGCGGCCTGGGCGGCGGCGCGGTCCTGCGCGGGGCGCTGCTCACGGCGCGGGACGCCGCACAGGACGAGCTGTTCACGCCACCGGAACGGTGAGCTGCGGAGTGCTCGGCCACTGTGCTGCCGGATCGCTGTGCTGCCGGGCCACTGTGCTGCTGGCTCGCTGTGCCGCCGGACGAGCCGACCGCCGGGTCGCCGCGCGCCGCCGTATGCGAAACCCCGACGGCGCCGACGTGTGGCGGATCGCCGTCAGGCGCTGCGCCCGCCCCCGACGAGCCGCCTCAGATACTCCTCGAACGTCCCCTTGCCCACCGCAAGCCCCGGCGTCAGATGGCCACCCGAGCGGAAGCCCCCGTACGCCTTCCCCCACAGCGGCACGCTCACCACGAGCCGCCTGCGGCCCGTCGCCTCGAGGTACGCGCGAGCCAGGGAATCGAGGGTCCGCACCTCGGGGCCGCCCATGTCCTCGACCCGCCCGGCCGGGGCTCCCAGAGCCAGTTCGGCGAGCCGGTCCGCGACCTCGGCCACATCGACCGGCTGGTCCTTCACCCGGGCCGGCAGCAGCATGACGGGCGGCTTGGACACGATCCGGAACACCTTCACCAGCAAGTCGTGGAACTGCGTCGCCCGCAGCACCGTCCAGCCCAGCCCCGACTCCTCGACCAGCTTCTCCACGGCGAGCTTGGTCCGGTAGTAGCCGTACGGCACGCGGTCGACGCCGACGATCGAGATGTACACCAGGTGCCGTACGCCGGCCTTCCGCGCCGCCGCGATCAGATGCTCGGCAGCCTCCTCGTCACCGCCGCCCGGCGAGCTCGCGCAATGCACGATCGTGTCCACGCCCGCAACCGCCGTGGCCAGGCCGGAACCACCCTTGCGCAGGTCGACGGCGTACGGCTGGGCATGCCGGCTGAGCACCCGCACCTCGTCGCCCCCCGCCCGCAGCCGCTCCGTGACGAGCCGGCCGAGTGTTCCGGTGCCGCCGGTCACCAGGATCGTGGTCATGTCGCTTCAGCCCCTTCGGACGCCGGGCGCCCCCTGGTGGGGCGCCCTTCGCCAACTGGGACGAGTACCCGGCGCGGAATGTGACATACGACGTCACGCCCAGGCGTGCCAGGGCCGCCGGCAACGGGAGTTGGAGGACCCGGCGGCGGGCAAGGGCCGTCGTCACCGCCACCGGGCCGTCTGCGTGCCCCGCGCTCCCCACCGGAAGAAGTCACGGGGGGCGACGGGGTTGCGAACCGTCGGGAGTTGCGCCGACCCTAGAGAGGACTAGACCATAGCGTCAATAGGTATGGACCAATCTCAAGGCTCGCCGCGCATGCGGGAGTTGGATCGTCCGCACATGCCACCGAAGGCCGGTGGAGCCGCCTGTGAGGCAGCCCACAGGATTCACCCGCATGGATGCCGATCAGGCGTGGCAGACTGGCCCTGTACCAGAAGCAGCGCACTCCGGGGTCGGTGAAAGTCCGAACCGGCGGTTACAGTCCGCGACCCGGTCGCCTCCAGCGGCCGGTTGACCAGGTGAAATTCCTGGACCGACGGTTAAAGTCCGGATGGGAGGCAGTGCGCGGCGGGCGGGCATTCGTGCGCGCCGCCGTACCGGTTCGTCCATGTGGCGAGCTCTGTCCGGCGTCGCCCCCGGTGTCCCTGCTCGTACATTCTGTCGTCATCGACAGGCCCCGGAGTCCGTGCCCCAATGTGGCAGGAGGACCCGGGAAGTGTTCACCGGAATCGTCGAAGAGCTGGGCGAGATCACCGCCGTCGAGACCCTCGACGACGCCTGTCGCTTCCGAGTGCGCGGCCCCGTCGTCACCGACGGCGCGAAGCACGGCGACTCCATCGCGGTCAACGGCGTCTGCCTCACGGTCGTCGACCACGAGGGCGACGAGTTCACCGCCGACGTCATGGCCGAGACCCTCAACCGCTCCAGCCTGGGCGTCCTGGCCGTAGGCTCCCGCGTCAACCTGGAGCGCCCCACCGCCGTGGGCGCCCGCCTCGGCGGGCACATCGTGCAGGGCCATGTCGACGGCACTGGCGAGGTGTTGGAGCGCAAGCCCTCCGACAACTGGGAGATCGTGAAGATCTCGCTCCCCGCGGACCTCTCCCGGTACGTCGTCGAGAAGGGCTCCATCACCGTCGACGGCATCAGCCTCACCGTCGTCGACGCCGGGCCCGACTTCTTCACCGTCAGCCTGATCCCGACCACCCTCGCCCTGACCACGCTCGGCCTGAAGCAGCCCGGCGACCCGGTCAACCTCGAGGTCGACGTCATCGCCAAGTACGTCGAGCGGATGCTGGGCGACCGGGCCACCTCCGAAGAGGCGGCGACCCGGTGAACTCACTGAACTCCGTGGCGTTCACCGTCTTCGGCCAGCACATCCTCTGGTCCGACATGGTCGGCAACCTCTTCGGCCTGGCCGCCCTCGCCCTCGGCTGGCGGCGCTCCATATGGACCTGGCCCGTGCAGTTCCTCGCCGGTCTGATCCTCTTCGGCGCCTTCTTCGGCCACCTCACCGGCAGCGCGGGCAAGCAGGCGGTCGTCATGCTCGTCGCCCTGTACGGCTGGTGGCAGTGGCAGCGCGGCAAGGCCCGGGCCGAGGACGGCCACATCGCCGTACGGTTCGCCACCTGGCGCGAGCGCGCGGCCATGGTCGCGGCGGCCGCCGCCGGCACCGTCGCGGTGGCGGTGCTCTTCAAGGCGTACCCGACCCTGTCCTGGGACCCCTGGCCGGACGCCTACATATTCGTCGGCACCATCGTCGCCATGTACGCCCAGGCGCGCGGCATGGTCGAGTTCTGGTTCGCCTGGCTGCTCGTCGACCTGGTCGGCGTCCCCCTCAACTTCGCCAACGGCTACGCCTTCTCCGGCTTCGTCTACGTCATCTACGGCGCACTCGTCCTGTGGGGCATGCGCGACTGGTGGCTGCGCTCCCGCAACGACGCGCGGCCCGTCCTGGAAGGAGCGCCGGCATGACCACGGCACCGATTCTGTACCGCACCGAAGGCGTCGAGGACCTCACGCTCGACCCGATCGAGCAGGCCATCGCCGACATCGCCGCGGGCCGCCCGATCGTGGTCGTCGACGACGAGGACCGCGAGAACGAGGGCGACCTCGTCATCGCCGCCGAGAAGGTCACCCCCGAGATCGTCGCCTTCATGATGAGCGAGTGCCGCGGCCTGATCTGCGCCCCCATGGAGCCCGAGGAACTGGACCGGCTGGGGCTCGCGCAGATGGTCGAGGACAACACCGAGTCGATGAAGACCGCGTTCACCGTCTCCGTGGACGCCTCCGCCGAGCACGGTGTGACCACCGGCATCTCGGCCTCCGACCGGGCCACCACGCTTCAGCTCCTCGCGAGCGGCAAGGCCGAGCCGTCCGACCTCGTCCGCCCCGGCCACATCTTCCCGCTGCGCGCCAGGCCCGGCGGCGTCCTCGTCCGCAACGGCCACACCGAGGCCGCCGTCGACCTGGCCCGGCTCGCGGGGCTGCGCCCGGCCGGCGCCATCGTCGAGATCGCCGGCGCGGACGGCGAGATGCTGCGGCTGCCCCAGCTGATCCCCTTCGCGCGCAAGCACGGCCTGACGATCATCTCCATCGAGGACCTGATCGCCCACCTGCGCAGCACCGAGTCGCCGGAGCAGGCCGCGCCGCAGCCTTCCGAGCACGAGCCGGTCCTGTCCGAGCCGGCCGTCGAGCCCACCGTCCGCCGCGAGGCCGAGGTCCATCTGCCCACCGCCCACGGCACCTTCACCGCGTACGGCTACCGCTCCGCCGTCGACGGCGTCGAGCACGTCGCCCTCGTCCACGGCGAGATCGGCGACGGCGAGGACGTGGTCGCCCGCGTCCACTCCGAATGCCTCACCGGCGACGTCTTCCACTCCCTGCGCTGCGACTGCGGCCCTCAGCTGGAGGCGGCCCTGGAGCGCATCCGCGCCGAGGGCCGGGGAGTCGTCGTCTACCTGCGCGGACACGAGGGCCGGGGCATCGGCCTGATGTCCAAGCTGCGCGCGTACGAACTCCAGGAGCGCGGCCGCGACACCCTCGACGCCAACCTCGAACTCGGCCTGCCCGCCGACGCCCGCGACTACGGCGCCGGCGCACAGATACTGGCGGACCTGGGCGTGCGCAGCGTGCGCCTGCTGACCAACAACCCCGACAAGTCCGACGCGCTGCTCGCTCACGGCCTCAAGATCACCGAGCGGGAGCCGATGCCCGTACAGGCGGGCGAGCACAACCTCCGGTACCTGCGCACCAAGCGCGACCGGATGGGCCACGACCTGCCCTGGCTGGACCCGGCCCCCGAGGCCGCCCTGTCCACCTGCGGCAACCAGTAAGAGCACACCGAGGAGACTCAAGAACGTGAGCGGCAAGGGCGCACCGGAGCTGTCCGTACGCAATGTGGGCGACCTGAGGGTCGCGGTCATCGCGGCGCAGTGGCACGAGAAGGTGATGGACGGTCTGGTGGACGGCGCGCTGCGCGCCCTGCACGACCTGGGGATCGACGAGCCGACCCTGCTGCGGGTCCCCGGCAGCTGGGAACTGCCGGTGGTCGCCAAGGTCCTCGCGGGCCGCGGCTACGACGCGATCGTGGCGCTCGGCGTCGTCATCCGCGGCGGCACTCCCCATTTCGAGTACGTCTGCCAGGGCGTCACCCAGGGCCTGACCCAGGTCTCGGTCGAGACCGGCGTCCCCGTCGGCTTCGGCGTGCTGACCTGCGACACCGAGGAGCAGGCCCTGGACCGGGCGGGCATCGAGGGCTCCAACGAGGACAAGGGGCACGAGGCGGTGACGGCGGCGGTGGCCACGGCAGCCACGCTCCGCTCAGTATCTGAACCATGGCGCTGACGAAAGGCGTATGTGGCATAGGCTGAGCGTCACCATGTCCAAGAAGACGTTCGAGGAGCTCTTCACCGAGCTCCAGCACAAGGCCGCAAACGGCGACCCCGCCACCTCCCGCACCGCCGAACTCGTCGGCAAGGGCGTCCATGCCATCGGCAAGAAGGTCGTCGAAGAGGCCGCCGAGGTCTGGATGGCCGCCGAGTACGAGGGCAAGGAAGCGGCCGCCGAGGAGATCTCGCAGCTGCTGTACCACGTCCAGGTGATGATGGTCGCCCGCGGGATCTCCCTGGACGACGTCTACGCCCACCTCTGAGCACCAGCAACCCGCACACCGTAAGAGCGAACGAAGGAAGCCGACCTCATGCTGCGCATCGCCGTCCCCAACAAGGGTTCACTGTCCGGCCCTGCGGCGGAGATGCTGCATGAGGCCGGCTACCAGCAGCGCCGCGAGTCCAAGGAACTGCGGATCGTCGACCCGGAGAACGAGGTCGAGTTCTTCTACCTCCGCCCCCGCGACATCGCGATCTACGTCTCCTCCGGTCAGCTCGACATCGGCATCACCGGCCGTGACCTGCTGATCGACTCCGGCGCCAACGCCGAGGAGATCCTGCCGCTGGGCTTCGCCCGCTCCACCTTCCGCTTCGCCACCAAGCCGGGCACCGTCGGCCACGACCTGGCGGACCTGAACGGCAAGACGGTCGCCACCTCCTACGAGGGCATCGTCGCCAAGCACCTCGCCGACAACGGCATCGACGCCTCGGTCGTCCACCTGGACGGCGCCGTCGAGACCGCCATCCAGCTCGGTGTCGCCCAGGTCATCGCGGACGTCGTCGAGACCGGCACCTCGCTGCGCAACGCCGGCCTGGAGGTCGTCGGCGAGCCGATCATGAAGTCCGAGGCCGTCGTCATCCGCCGCACCGGCGCGGACGGCGAGGAGCCCAAGGTGCAGCAGTTCCTGCGCCGCCTCCAGGGCGTCCTGGTCGCACGGACGTACGTGATGATGGACTACGACTGCCGCGTCGAGCAGCTCGAGAAGGCGGTCGCCCTCACCCCGGGCCTGGAATCCCCGACCGTCTCGCCGCTGCACAACGAGGGCTGGGTCGCCGTCCGCGCGATGGTTCCGGCCAAGGAAGCCCAGCGCATCATGGACGACCTGTACGACATCGGCGCCCGGGCCATCCTGACCACGGCCATCCACGCCTGCCGCCTCTGAACCGAGAAGCCGTACTCCGATGTCCTCCGAACTGCCCACCCTGCCCGTCACGTTCCGGCCGGGCCGCACCCGGGCCGTCCTGCTCACCGCGGGCACCGCGATCTTCGTCGTCATCACGGCGATCGCGCTGCTGCTGGAGAAGCTCGGACCGGGCGAACGCCTCAGCTTCATCCTCACCGGCGCGCTCATGTTCGGCGTGCTGGCCATGCTGGCCCGCGTGAAGGTCGTCGCCGACGAGTCCGGTGTCACCGTGGTGAACATCGCCAGCAGGCGCCGTCTGGACTGGGCCGAGATCCTTCAGGTGAACCTCCGACCGGGTGATCCCTGGGTGTTCCTCAACCTCAGCGACGGCACCAGCCTGCCCGCCCTCGGCATCCAGCCCGGCATCGCCAAGCAGCGCGCCATCGCCGACGCGCGCGCCCTGCGGGCGCTCGCCGAGGCCCGGTCCGCCGGGGAGCCCGGGGGCCGGCAGGGCTGACCGAGGGACGTTCACCCTGCCGTAAATCCCCATGTCTTGATTAATCTGTTGGCGGAGGCGTTTCTGTGGCGCCTCCGCCGCTGATGTTCCGACCGGTCTTCAGAGGTTCCTGCTACCCGAGGAGTGACTCCCTCCAGCGATGGACGGATCGTCCTGTAGTACCTGCGCCGCCCCCTCCCGACATACCGGGGCGGCCGCATCATGACCACGCCCTTGCTGCTTCTGGCAGCCGCGTTCCTCCTGATCCTCGCCAACGGCTTCTTCGTGGCCGCCGAGTTCGGCCTGGTCACGGTCGAGGCGACGGACGCCGAGAAGGCCGCGGCCGAGGGCGACCGACGGGCCCACCGGGTCGTCGAGTCGCTCAGGGAGCTGTCCTTCCAGCTCTCCGGCACCCAGCTCGGCATCACCATCACTTCCCTCGTCGTGGGCATGCTCGCCGAACCGGCGCTTGCGCAGCTGCTCGGCGGCCCCTTCACCGCGATCGGCATCCCCGAGGGCGCGGTGCCCGGTGTGGCCGTCGTCGTCGGCATGCTGCTGGCGTCGGCCGTGCAGATGGTGATCGGCGAGCTCGTGCCGAAGAACTGGGCGGTGTCCCGGCCGATGCAGGTCGCGCGCTTCGTCGCCGGCCCGCAGCACGCCTTCGCGCGCCTGTTCCGCCCGGTGATCGCCGCGCTGAACTCGGTCGCCAACCGCCTCGTCCGCGCCCTGGGCATCGAGCCCACCGAGGAGCTGGCCTCCGCCCGCACCCCCGACGAACTCGTCTCCCTGGCCCGGCACTCCGCCCAGGCCGGCGCCCTGGAGCAGGACACCGCCGACCTCTTCGTACGGACGCTGTCGCTCGCCGAACTGACCGCGCAGCACGTGATGACACCGCGCGTGAAGGTCAGCGCGCTGCAGTCGTCGGCGACCGCCGAGGACGTGGTGAACCTGACCCGTGCCACCGGTCTGTCTCGTTTCCCGGTCTACCGGGAGAAGATCGACGAGATCGTCGGCATGGTCCATCTCAAGGACGCGCTGGCGATCCGTTCGAGTGACCGGCTGCGCACCCCGGTCGGCCGCATCGCCCGCCCGGCGCTGCTCGTCCCCGAGACCCTGCCGGTCCAGCCGCTCCTCGCCCAGCTGCGCAGTGAGCAGCCCATCGCGGTCGTCGTCGACGAATACGGTGGCACGGCGGGAGTCGTCACTCTGGAGGACATCGTCGAGGAGATCGTCGGCGAGGTCCGCGACGAACACGACGGACTGGACCTGCCCGAACTCGCCGCCGCCCCGCCGGAGGAGGGCCGGCCGGCCTGGGACGCCGACGGCAGCTGCCGGGTCGACATCCTCCAGCGCATAGGGCTCGACGTGCCCGAGGGGCCGTACGAGACCGTCGCCGGACTCGTCGCCGACCTGCTCGGGCACATCCCGGCCGTCGGCGACAAGGCCGAGCTGCCGGGCTGGCGGCTGTCGGTGCGCCGGGTCGGCCACTACCGGGCCGAGCGGGTCCGGCTGGTGCGGACCGGGCCCGTGGTGGAGGTCGCCCGATGAGCGTGCTCCAACTCGCCTTCGCGGCACTGCTCGTGCTCGCCAACGGCTTCTTCGTCGGCGCCGAGTTCGCCCTCGTCTCCGTGCGCCGCAGCCAGATCGAACCGCTGGGCACGGCACGCGCCCGGCAGGTGCTGTACGGCCTGGAGCGGCTGCCGCAGATGATGGCGGCGGCCCAGTTCGGCATCACGCTCTGCTCGCTGACGCTCGGCGCGGTCGCCGAACCGACGGTGGCGCATCTGCTGGAGCCGGTGTTCGAGTGGATACACCTGCCGCACGGCATGATCCACCCGCTCACCTACGTCATCGCGCTCGCCGCGGTGGTCTTCTTCCACCTGGTCATCGGCGAGATGCTGCCGAAGAACCTGGCGATGGCGGCGCCGGAGAAGGTCGCGCTGTGGCTCAGCCCCGGCCTGGTCTGGTTCGCCCGCTTCTGCAAGCCCATCACCGTGGCCCTCGGCGCCGTCGCCCAGGCCATCCTGCGGCTGTTCCGCGTCGAGCCGAAGGACGAGGTCGAGGCGGTGTTCACCAGCGAGCAGCTCAACCGGCTCGTGGAGGACTCCGGCCAGGCCGGACTGCTCGACCCCGAGGAGCAGGAACGTTTGGAGGACGCCCTGGAACTGGGCTCCCGCCCGGTCACGGACGTGCTCCTGAAACGCGAGTCCCTGGTCACCGTCAGCCCGTCGGTCACCCCCGGCCAGATCGTCGAGCTCACCGCCCGCACGGGGTACTCCCGCTTCCCGGTGGCGGCCGAGACCGGCGCCTTCATGGGCTACCTGCACGTGAAGGACGTCCTGGACCTGGAGGCGTCGGAACGCGCGGTGCCGCAGCAGCTGTGGCACCCGATGACGACCCTGCGCTCGGAACTGCCCCTGGACGACGCCCTGACGGTGATGCGCCGCGCCGCGACACATCTGGCCCAGGTGGCCGACGCGTCCGGCAAGGTACTGGGGCTCGTCGCGCTGGAGGACGTACTGGAGCTACTGGTGGGCGAGGTACGGGATCCGGCGCATCGGGAGCTGCCGGAGGTTCGGGTGACGAGTCCGCGGATGAGCAGCGGGGAGCCGGAGGAAGTCTTGGCGACCTAGCTGCGGGCAGTCGTGCCGCTGGGGCGGCGCCCGTCCCACAGACGGCGGCACCCCGCCGGCGCGGGCGGGCGACACCCGCCCGGGCCGGCCCCAGCAGGCAGTAGCTACATGGCCGACGGATCCTGCGGCCCCCGCCCCGACAGCACCTCTCCATACGCCTGCATCAGATCCGGCAGTCGAAGTGTCGACAAGTCGTCCCTCGTCAACGCCCCCGGATAAGTAGTCAACCGCAGATCCCGATACGCACAGCTCTTCTCGTACAGCGTCCGCAGGAACCGCCCGTTCCCCAACTCGTCGATCCACCCCTGATCGACCACGTGCCCGGCGATGGACCGCAGCTCGTCCAGTGCCTCCTCGTCCCACGCGTCCCCGTTCTCCCCGGCGAGCACCTCACCGATCGAGGTGAGTTCGAGGGGCCGATAGGACGGGAAGTCGACGCGAGTCGTGAAGCGCGACGACAACCCGGGATTCGCCGCCAGCAGACGGTCCATGCCCTCGGGATAGCCGGCGAGGATCACCACCAGGTGGTCCCGGTTGTCCTCGGCCCGCTTCAGCAGCACCTGAAGGGCCTCGTCGCCGTACGCGTCGCCCTTGCCGTAGCCGGAGTTGGAGAGGGAGTACGCCTCGTCCACGAAGAGGACCCCGCCGAGCGCGGAGTCGATGAGCTCGTTGGCCTTCACGGCCGTCTGGCCCAGATACTCGCCGACCAGGTCGGCCCGCTGGGCCTCCACCAGATGGTCGCCGCCGAGGAGCCCGAGGGCGTAGAAGACCCGGCCCAGGATGCGGGCGACCGTGGTCTTGCCGGTGCCCGAGGGCCCGGAGAAGACGAAGTGCCGTTTGGGCGGCTGGACCGGCAGCCCCTGTCCGGCGCGCAGCCGGGCCATGTTCAGCTGCGCGGACAACGCCTTGACCTGGCGTTTGACGGGTTCGAGCCCCACCATGCGCTCGAGCTCGGCGAGCGCCTCCTCGAGTAACCCGGGATCGGTGGGCCCGGCGGGCAGGGGCTGCGACGTCACGGCCGCCTTCTCGCGCACCGCCGGATCGACCACCGACGGCAGTGGACCGGTCGGCGGCAGCTCGGCGTCCGGCAGCCGCAGGTCCCGTCCCTCCGTGCCGAAGAGCGGATCGAGTCCGTCGGGGCCGTCGGCCACGTCCTGGCCGACACCGGTCAGCGTGATCGCCGCGAGGTCGGCGGGGTCGTCGTACCCGTCGCCCTCGGCGATCGCCGCGAGCCGGGCCGAGGTGTCCATGAAGGCGGGGTCGACGCGGTGCACGGCACGGTAGAGCGGTAAGGCGGCCGCGGACCGGCCCGTGCCCTCGTGCGCCCGGGCCAGCCAGTACCGCAGCTCCTTGCGCTGCGGCTGTTCGCTGCGGCAGCGCATCAGCGCGGCCGACAGGAGGGGTTCGGCCTGGCCGTACATCTCCAGCCGTACCCGCGCCATACCGCCGAACAGGCCCGCCTCGATGCCGAGCATCGGGTCGTCGAGCAGAGGCTCCGTGTGCCGTACGAGCTGCTCCCAGTCCTTGACCAGGTAGGCGCGGCAGGCGTGCAGAAAGCGGACCTGGTGGTCGGTGTCCACGGGCGGCAGCCCGGCCAGTGCCCGGTCCAGCTCGGGGACGTGCCGGCCGTCCAGCCAGTGCGAGGCGTGGGCCAGCAGCAGGTCACGGGGGCTCTCCAGGACCGGCTGCACCCACCAGCCCAGCCAGTACCAGGAGTTGAGCGTGCGCCGGTGCCGGGTTCGCTGTTCCCCGAAGCGGTCCCGGTGCCGGAACATCCGCAGCAGCGCGGTCGTCGTGTCGACGCGCAGCGCGTGCAGGCCGAGCCAGCCGTCGGCCATCCCGGGATCGATCCGCACCGCGGTGCGGAACTCCTCCTCCGCCTGCGGATAGGCCCCCATCGTGTAGGCATCCACACCTCGCAGCCAGGCGAGGTCGGCCGGGGCCTCGGGCCCCTGCATGCCGAAGTCCATCACGTCCCCCACAAACCGTGCCCCCGTCGGTTGACCGCCAGGCCGTCGCCCAGGGCCGCCTTTGTTCGAACCGCCGTACCGCGGACCGGAGTTGCAGCGGTGCGCAGAGCAGCCGTCCGTAGGTCGCACCGAGGGCATCGTACCTGCGAGGGCATGGCCCGCCCCAGGGTGCCGCACCGGCCGTTTGACGAGGTGGGAGCAGAGCGTGTGCACCGCATTCGGTGACCGAGGGTGAGCGAATCGCGCCTCACAGCGCGGGAAATGGGGTGTGAGGGCAGAACGAAGCCCCCGATCACGGGGGAACAACCGGGGGCTTCGCGTATGGGGGCGACCGCGATTGGCCGCACATTCAGAACGTAAGACCTGTACGGCCCCCGGGTCAAGCCGAGTTGGAGCACTCCGGGAACTTGTCCCGCAACGCTCTTCACAAGTTCAGCACATTGCCGATGGATCGTCACTCTGAGTGAAGGACTGGTCCGGTCCAACCGTCCCGGCAGGCCCAGTGAGCACCTCATACCCCTTGCCGCTCTGCCGAACCAGAAGGTCGGCGAACGGCCTGGAGGGGTCGTCGGCGAAGTGCCTCAGTTCCGCTTCGACCCACCCGTCCCAGAACTCCCGCTGCTCCGCCCCGTCCCGCGTGCGGCCTCTGGCCCAGGAATCCTCGTGAGGCATCTCCATCCACAGCAACCGGGCGAGGTAGGGGCGCAGCGCACGGCGGCCGGCGCCGACGCCCTCGACGACGACCACCGGTGCGGGTGGGACCGGGAGGGGTGGTCCGAAAACGCGGGCACGCCAGTCGTAGGGGGTGTAGTGGGCGGTCTCGCCGCGGGTGAACGGTTCGATCACCTGGGTCAGCAGGCGCGCGGTCCACTCGAACAGCTCGTCATGGCTCGCGATGTCGTCGAGGTGCAGCACCGGGGCGTCGCCCAGTGCCCGGGCCAACTGCCCGGCGAACGTGGACTTTCCGGAGCCGGCGTGTCCGTCGACGCCGATCAGGCGGACCGGGCCGCAGGACGGGGACAGACGGCGGAGCCGGGTGGCGAGGTCGTGAATCGTTTTTCCCAGAGTTGAGCAGGGGTGTGCATATTTCGTTGGAACATTCTAGTGGAGTGGAAAGCGCGTACTGAGCCGGGATGGCGGGACGAGAACAGAAAACGTGTCGCTTTGAACTAGTGGCCGGCCGCCCGCAATGCCACCGAAAAACTCCGGCCGCCACCATGAAATGTGCGTTCCGGTTGTGACCCGCGGTGAGTAAGGTGCCAGGTGCGCAACTGTGAGATGCCGTAACGGGGATGGGCTGGGACAGATGGCCGCGGGGTTATTCGAAGGGCAGTATGTGTGGCATCCGGCGGCCGACGACCGCTTGCTCGCGAGCGTATGCGTCGATGTCCGGGCCGGCCGTTATCTGAGCGCCCGTGACGCCCTGGCCGAAACTCGCGGCGACTTTGCCCTGCGCGCCCACCGCTCCCTGGTGCTCGCCTCGGAGGCCGCCGACTCCGACCTCGTCGAGCGCTGGCTTGCCGAGGAACCCGGCCCCGAGGCCGCGCTGCTGTGGGCCCGGGTGGCCGTGCTGCGGGCGCTGCGCGCGGCCGACTCCCGTGACCCGCGCACCGAGGCGCTGGAGCGCATAGCGCTGGCCGCCTGCGACCGGGCCGCTACGGCCGACCCCGCCGATCCGACACCCTGGGTCGCCAAGCTGGCCATGGCGCGGCTGCACCGGCTGCGCGACCAGGCGCCGCGCGGGCTGCTCACCGCGCCGCCCGGGCCCTGGCGCCTGTTCGCCCACATCCTCTCGCTCGACCTCTGGCACCGCGAGGCCCACCACCGTTTCCTGGCCTGCTTCTTCCCCCGGTACGGCGGCTCCGTGACCGCCGCCTGGG
Organism: Streptomyces bicolor; assembly: GCF_000719285.1. Lineage (GTDB taxonomy): Bacteria > Actinomycetota > Actinomycetes > Streptomycetales > Streptomycetaceae > Streptomyces > Streptomyces bicolor. Next base: position 46,866 of record NZ_JOFS01000029.1, read on the forward strand.
ACGTCGCCGCATTCCTCGGGCAGCGCGCGCCCGCCGACTCACCGCTGCGCCTGCTGCCGCTGGTCGCCCTGGTCGAGTGCTACGACCCGACCCAGCTCCTCGCCGACCGGGTCTGGGAGCAGCCGCAGTGGCGCTCCACCGCCCTGGCGATCCACGAGAACTGGCTGCCGGCGGTGGCCGGATACCCGTTCACCCCCGTCCTCGACCTGTCCTACCTCGCACACGCCCTGGTCATGGCCCGGCGCGAGCAGGAGGCACGCGCCGTCTTCACGGCGATGGGTCCGTATGCCTCCCGTATGCCCTGGTGCGTCTTCGGTGAGCCGGCCGAGCAGCTGTCCCGGGCGCGCCGCGCCTGCGGGCTGCCGGTGCCGGCCGTCTGACGCATCGCAACCCCCCACCAAGAGAAAGGTCCGTTCCGTGTCAGAAGGGATAACGGCTCCGCGTGCCCGAGCGCGCGGGGGAGCGGTTCCGGTCGAGCTCGACGACGACGCGACCCTGCATGCGATGGGTTATCCGAGAAAACTCACGCGTCGTTTTCAGGCATTCGACAATTTCGCCATCTCGTTCACCATCATCAACATCATCTCGGGTATCTTCTCGGGAATCGGGTTCGGCCTGAGTGCGGGCGGCCCGAGTATTCTCGTCTTCGGCTGGATCGGCGTCTCCGTCATGGTGCTCTTCGTGGGAGCATCGATGGCGGAAGTCGCCTCGGCCTATCCGACGAGTGGTGCGCTGTATTTCTCCGCCGGAAAGCTCGCCAAACGGCACAAGGGCGCCTGGTCCTGGTACACCGGCTGGCTGAACTTCGTGGGCCAGGTCGGCGGCACGGCGGCCACCGGTTACGCCGCCGCCACCTTCCTCCAGGCCTTCATCGCCCTGCAGTGGCCCTCCTACCAGCCGACCCCGCACCGGACGGTGCTGATCACGGCCCTGATCATCGTGCTCCAGGGGCTCGCCAACACCTACACCGTGCACCTGGTGGCCGTACTGAACCGGATCTCCGTGTGGTGGCTGCTGATCGGACTCGTGGTGATCGTGAGCGCGCTGATCGTCATGCCCGAACATCATCAGTCGGCCTCCTTCGTCACGCATTTCGTGAACAACACCGGTTTCACGAGCGGGCTTTACGGCGGGATGCTCGGTCTGCTGGTCACCAGCTGGACCTTCACCGGCTTCGACGGCAGCTTCCACATGTCCGAGGAAACGGTTCGGGCGACCGTGAACGCGCCGCGGGGGATCACGCGGGCGATCGGTTTCTCGGCGATCGCCGGACTGCTGCTGATGCTCGCATTGGTCTACAGCATTCGTGACTATGACCGCGTGGCGAGCGCCGACGCACCGCCCGTGCAGATCCTGATCGACGGGCTCGGCCTCGGCACCGCGAAGGCGCTGCTGCTGATCGTGATCGGCGCCATGCTCTTCTGCGGCCTCGCCAATCTCACCAGCAACACCCGGCAGATCTTCGCCTTCTCCCGGGACGGGGCGATGCCGGGCTCCCGCTGGTGGCACTCGGTCTCGCCGCGCACACGCACACCCGTCAAGGCGGTGTGGCTGGCGGTCGCCTGCTCGCTGGCGCTCGTGCTGCCCGGCTGGTGGTCGCAGACGGCGTTCACCGCCATCGTCAGCGTCAACGTCGTCGGACTCTTCCTCGCCTACGCCGTCCCGATCCTGCTCCGGCTGCGACTGGGGGACGAGTTCCAGCCGGGGCCCTGGCACCTGGGCCGCTGGGGACGGCCGGTCGGGGCCGTCGCCGTGATCTGGATCCTGCTCAGCAGCGTCCTGTTCATGCTGCCGCACGCCTCACCGATCACCGCCCGCTCCTTCAACTACGCCCCGATCGCCCTGGCCGTCGTCCTGGCCGTGGCCACGGTGTGGTGGTTCACCACCGCCCGTCGCCGCTTCCACGGGCCGGTCAGCTACGGCCGCCCGGACGAGGTCGCGGCCATGGACCTCGTCTGACGAACTGTCACCCTCTCGGCGTACTCCGCTTTCCCGGCGGCGTACGCCGAGAGCCTCTTCGCGCTCATCTCGCCCCGCGCGTAAGGGGTTTGCGGCCGATGGCGGGCCCGTGTCATGCCAGTGGTCGACACCAATATTCGTAGGCGCGCCAGGGACCGAAGTGCTGGCAGACGGTGCCGCCTGCGTCCATAGTTGGCGGACAGCCGTGCTAGGCCCTGTCGTCAAATTCCCGCCTGCCCGGCGACGCCTGGCACTAGGCCCTGACCCGCCCGACTCGGACACCTGGGGGTCTTCCGCCCATGAGCAGAGCCGAACAGCCGTCCCGGAGAGCCGTCCTGACCGCCGCCCTCGCCGCAGCCGTCGCCGGCAGCGCGGGCCCGGCCGTCGCCGCCGACGCCGATGCCGCGGCCCCCGCCGACACCCCGGCCCGCACCGTCGACAACCGTGCCTGGACCACGCACGCCGACTGGCGCCGCGGCACCGCCGAAGGCACACGGGCCGTCGCGGGTGCCCGCCCCGGCATCGTGATCGCCGGGGCCGTCGGCACCACCGACTACACCGACCCGCACACCGGCCGGACCGCCCGCTGGGAGTACGCGACCTGGACGTCCCCCGTCCACCGCCTCTCCGTCCCCGCGACCGAGGCGATCGCCTCCTGGAACGCGCACACGCCCGACGGCACCTGGCTCCAGATCGAGCTGCAGGGTACGTACTCCGACGGCACCGCGACCCCCTGGTACGTGATGGGCCGCTGGGCCGCCGGCGACCAGGACATCAGGCGGACCTCGGTCGACGACCAGAGCGACGGCAAGAGCAGCGTCTGGACGGACACGTTCGCCGTCGACGACCCGGCCACCGGGCTGCGCCTCACCTCGTACCGGCTGCGGCTGACCCTGCACCGCAAGCCCGGCACGAAGCTCACCCCCAAGGTCTGGCGGGTCGGCGCCATGGGCTCCGATGTCCCCGACCGCTTCACCGTCCCGGCCTCCACCCCCGGCCTCGCCCGTGAGCTGATCGTCCCGAGGTACTCGCAGGAGACACACATCGGGCAGTACCCGGAGTACGACAACGGCGGCGAGGCCTGGTGCAGCCCCACCTCCTCGCAGATGATCATCGAGTACTGGGGCGGCCGCCTCACCCCGGAGCAGCTGGCCTGGGTCGACCCGTCGTTCGCCGACCCGCAGGTCTGCCACGCGGCCCGGTTCACCTACGACTACCAGTACGAGGGCTGCGGCAACTGGCCGTTCAATGCCGCCTACGCGGCCACCTTCGAGGACCTCCGGGGCGTCGTCACCCGGCTCGGCTCGCTCACCGACCTGGAGACACTGATCGCGGCCGGCATCCCGGCCATAACGTCCCAGTCCTTCCTCAAGGAGGAGCTGACCGGGGCGGGCTACGGCACCGCCGGGCACCTGATGACCGTCATAGGGTTCACCGCCGACGGCGACGTGATCGCCAACGACCCGAACTCGCCGAGCAACGAGGCGGTGCGGCGCGTCTACAAGCGGCGCGAGTGGGAGAACATCTGGCTGCGGACCAAGCGGTACAACGCCGCGGGCAAGGTCGTCTCCGGCACCGGCGGGGTCTGCTACCTCTACTTCCCGGCACATCCGACCCCGCGCCAGCGCGCCGCGCTCGCAGCGGTGGGCGTGCGCTGAGCCGCCGGGCGCGGACGCACGGAAGGCCCCGGGCAACCGGGGCCTTTGTGCTGTGAGCAACGTCTCCACCGCAAAGGCCGCTCCCGGTGGCAAGGTGGGCATATGACCGCACACTCAGCCACAGCCGCCCGCGTCCGCACCGGCGGCCCCAAGGAAGACGGCCCGAAGATCGCCGAGCACGTCATGGGCTGGACCCTCGTCGTGGTCCTCGCGATGCTCATAACCCAGCTCGGCCTGCTGTGAGCTGAGACACGCAGAGTTCTTTGGTCGGACATATGCCGACCTCGGGGTGAGTGGCCTCAACAAAGTCGATCAGACTCGAACGAGCAGCTGATGCAGGTCTGCCATACTGCCGATGTCCCGCCGCCCGTTGGAATCCAGGGTCGAAATTGAATATTAGTCAACAGCGCGACGCGGCCCGTCCCCGGGCCCGCGGCACCGAGCGTTCGGTGGCGCGTCGTGCCGAACTCATCACCATCGGGCGGAAGTTGTTCGCCGACACGTCCTACGACGCGCTCTCCATGGATGACATCGCCCGGCAGGCCCGTGTCGCCAAGGGGCTCATCTACTACTACTTCCAGTCCAAGCGCGGCTACTACCTGGCGATCATCCAGGACTCCGTCGCCGACCTGGTCACCTACGCGGCCGGCGGCGTCGAGCTGCCGCCGGTGGACCGGGTCCACCGCACCATCGACAGCTATCTCCGCTACGCCGAGCACAACCAGGCCGCCTACCGGACCATCGTCAGCGGCGGCGTCGGCTTCGACGCCGAGGTGCACGCCGTCCGGGACGGGGTGCGCGAGGCGATCGTGGCGACCATCGCCGAGGGGGTGTACGGCCGTACCGACATCGCCCCGCTCGCCCGCATGGGCCTGCTCGCCTGGGTGTGCAGCGTGGAGGGCGCCACCCTCGACTGGATCGACCGCCCCGAGCTGCCCCGTGACACGATGCGCGAGCTGCTGGTGAGGACCCTGGGCGGCGCCATGCGCGCCATCGAGGAGCTCGACCCCTCCTACAAGGCTCCCGACCCCGCCCGGCGGGACGACTGACCCGGCCGGACAAGCCCAAGGGGCGGAGGTCTCGTGGTCCTCCGCCCCAAGTGCCCAGCGACTCCCGCTACTTGATGGACTTGATCAGCTCACCGTTCGCGGTGTCCCCGCTGAGCTCCCAGAAGAAGGTCCCGCCCAGACCCTGCCGGTCCTTGTACTTCATCTTGGTCGCGATGGTCGCCGGGGTGTCGTAACTCCACCAGTCGTCCCCGCACTTGGCGTAGGCGGTGCCGCCCACCGTGCTGGTCGCCGGGCAGGTCTGCTTGAGCACCTTGTAGTCCTCGAAACCGTCCTCGTAGGTGCCCTTCGCCGGGCCCGTGGCGGTGCCGCCGGGCGCCGCCTGGGTGACGCCGGTCCAGCCGCGGCCGTAGAAGCCGATGCCGAGCAGCAGCTTCGAGGACGGGATGCCCAGGCCCTTGAGCTTGGCGATGGTGACGGCCGTGTTGTAGCCCTCCTGAGGGATGCCCGGGTAGGAGTGGAGCGCGGAGTGCGGGGCCGTGGGGCCGGTGGCGGCCCAGGCGCCGAAGTAGTCGTAGGTCATCGGGTTGTACCAGTCGACGTACCGCGCCGCGCCCGCATAGTTCGCCGCGTCGATCCGGCCGCCCTCGCTGGCGTCGGCCGTGATCGCCGCGGTGACCAGATTCCGTTTGCCGAACTTGGCGCGCAGCGCCTTCATCAGCTCCGGGAAGGCCTCCCGGCCGCTGGTGTCGCAGGTCAGGCCGCAGGCATTGGGGTACTCCCAGTCGATGTCGATGCCGTCGAAGACGTCCGCCCACTTGGGGTTCTCGACCAGGTCGTGGCAGGACCGGGCGAAGGCCGCCGGGTCCTTGGCCGCCTCGCCGAAGCCGCCGGACCAGCTCCAGCCGCCGAACGACCAGACGATCTTGAGGTTCGGGTGGAGCTTCTTCAGCTTGCGCAGCTGGTTGAAGTTGCCGCTCAGCGGCTGGTCCGCGGTGTCCGCGACGCCGTCCACGGACTCCGCCGCGGTGAACGGCTTGTCGGTGTCCGCCCAGGTGTCGCCGATGGCGCACTTGCCGTCGACGACGTTGCCGAAGGCGTAGTTGATGTGCGTGAGCTTCTTCGCCGAGCCGGAGGTCTCGATGTTCTTGACGTAGTACTGGCGGTCGTAGATGCCCCAGTCGGTGAAGTAGCCGACCACCTTGGAGCCGGCCGCCTTGCGGTCGGCGTCCAGGTCGGGGCCGTTCTGGTCGGCGGTCGCCGTACCGGCGCCGGCGAGCAGACCGGCGCCGAGGGCGGCGGAACACGCGGCGGCCAGCAGGGTGCGGCCGCGAGCGCGGGAGTGGAGCGGGGTGTGCATCGGGTGTCTCCTCGCAGGGGACGGAGGGGAACGCACGGGATGGCACGCCGATTGGCATGAACGCGGGGAGGCGTTGGACCGAAACGGTAGGAGGACTAGACCAATTGGTCAATGGTTCGGACCAATTTGGCAGCCGGAGACCTCCGGGGAATGGACGGAAAGTTTCCTGGAGTAAGCGGTCGTTAACTGGTGACTCGATGTCCCCGATCGGGCATACTCACCGCAGAGCCGCTGGTCAGCAGCTTCCGCGACCCGGGAGCGGAGCACCTGCCGGCATCCGAGAGACAGGCGGAGCCGCCCCACCCAAGGCGTGCGACCGCCGACATTCCCGAAAGGGAGGAGAGCGTCGCCATGCCCGACCGCGCCCCGCAGCCGGTGGACCGTCAACTGCCCACGGACGAGGCCCGGGATCTGATCTCGCTCGTCCGCGACATCGCGCAGCGCGAGATCGCCCCGAAGGCGGCCGAGGAGGAGGACGCCGGACGCTTCCCGCGCGAGGTCTTCACCCTGCTCTCCGAGTCCGGACTGCTCGGCCTGCCGTACGACTCCGAATACGGCGGCGGCGACCAGCCGTACGAGGTCTATCTCCAGGCCCTGGAGGAGCTCGCCGCGGTCCGCCTCACCGTCGGCCTCGGCGTCAGCGTGCATACCCTGGCCTCCTATGCCCTCGCCACCTACGGCACCAAGCAGCAGCAGGTCGAGCACCTGCCCGCGATGCTCGGCGGCGGGCTGCTCGGCGCGTACTGCCTCTCCGAGCCCGCGTCCGGGTCCGACGCGGCCTCGCTGCGGACCAAGGCGGTACGGGACGGCGACGACTGGGAGATCACCGGCACCAAGGCCTGGATCACGCACGGCGGCATCGCCGACTTCTACACGGTCATGGCCCGCACCGGCGAGGAGGGCCCGCGCGGGATCACCGCGTTCCTGGTGCCCGGTGACGCGGAAGGGCTGAGCGCTGCGGCGCCCGAGAAGAAGATGGGCATGAAGGGCTCACCCACGGCCCAGGTGCACTTCGACGGCGTCCGGGTCCCCGACGAGCGGCGCATCGGCGACGAGGGCCAGGGCTTCGCGATCGCCCTGTCCGCACTCGACTCCGGGCGGCTCGGCATCGCCGCCTGCGCGATCGGCGTGGCCCAGGCGGCGCTGGACGAGGCTGTGACGTACGCGACCGAGCGACGGCAGTTCGGCAAACCCATCGCCGACTTCCAGGGCCTGCGCTTCATGCTGGCCGACATGGCGACCCAGATCGAGGCGGGCCGTGCGCTGTACCTGGCGGCGGCACGGCTGCGCGACGCGGGCCGACCGTTCGCCAAGCAGGCGGCCATGGCCAAGCTGCACTGCACCGACACCGCGATGAAGGTCACCACTGACGCCGTCCAGATCCTCGGCGGGTACGGATACACCGCGGACTTCCCGGCCGAGCGCTATATGCGGGAGGCCAAGGTCCTGCAGATCGTCGAGGGCACCAACCAGATTCAGCGGATGGTCATCGCCCGTCACCTGGCAGGTCCCGAAGGACGCTGAACTGACCGTGCCTGACCTGGGGCGCCGTGAGCCGGATCCACTCCGGGTCGTGGCGCCCCGGCAGGGTGCGGCCACGATCGGCCCACATGCGCATCAGATCGCGGTAGATCGGCGGGTCCGGCTGCTGCGGGGGCGCCGGCGTGACCGCTCCCGCGGGCCGCGGAACGAAGATACGGCGCTGAGGCCCGGTCGCGGAGTAGGTGGGGGGCATACCAGGGCAACGCGGAGGCAGGCGGACAAGTCACCGCTGAGGGGAATAGGGCGTGAGTTCGCGAACGTCCGGCACGCTCTCTGGCCACCCGAGGCTGCCTGACGTACCGTCAGCCCAGCCGCCTCCAGGGAAGTTTGCCGTGGCCGACGACGACCGCACGACCCGAGCGGGTTCACGGGCTTCGACTCGGTCGCACCGTAAGGGAGTCGGCCCATGGCCGCGGCACCCCGCCCCCGTACGGCGACTCGCGACCATGCCGTACACCTGCGAGGGCAACTGGCTGCACGAGGCGAGCGACACCGAGCGCGAGCATCTGGAGGCCGCGACGATCGGGCTGCTGGCCCGGCTGCACGACCAAGTCCCGCCGAATAGCGCCGAGTTCCTGGAGCTTCCGGGTCTGGGTGACGCGCTGCGGCGGCACGTCACGGCCCAACGCCCGTACTGCGAATGGGTGGTTGACGGGCTCGCGCGCTCACCGCTCATCGAGGACGCGTTCGAGCGCCTGGCGGAGCTCTGGCTGTACGCCGCCCTGCGGCACGCCGTCGTCATGCCGCGGATCGCCTGCCGCCGGGCGCACTTCGGCGAAGTCGCCGTCCCGGTGGACCCGGACACACTGATCCTGCACCACGGCAGTCTGCGAGCCATGGTGCAGGGCAGCTACTGGGATTGAGCCACGCGACCGAGGCGGTGGTCGCTCGGGCGGCGTGCGCTCAGGCGGCGATCGCTCGGGCGTGGATCGCTCAGGCGGCCTGGCGGCGCATCGCGGGGATCCTGATGGGCCGCGAGCCGGGGCCGCCCACGTGCGAGAACGGCTGGGTCCGCCAGTCGAGCCCCTGAGGGAGCGTCAACAACAGGGCCGTGTCCTGCTCCTGGGGCTCCGCCGAGTCGTCGGCGGAGCGGGCGTCGGAAGCCCTGCGGCCCGTACCGGCACACACCGTGAGGCCGAACGGGTTCCACGGCGAGGCGCACAGCGCGTGCTCCGGCAGGACCTCCTCGTCCGCCAGCAGGGCGATGGGCTGCGCGCAGTCCGGGCAGATGACCCGGAACATCTCGAAGGTGTCGTACGCGTCCAGCTCTTCGTCGTCGAAGTCGTCGGGTTCGACGCCCTCCGGAGCGGGCTCGACGACGGGCTGAAGGCGCTTGGGCGCGGTACGACCAGGACGCTTAAGACTCTGCATGGATAACTCCCCCTCGGGCTGGGGCCGTGAAGGCGCTGCGGCCTCGACCACAGCAAGCACTTCCCGCCCGATCTCGGCGTTAATCACGGCAACATCACGGAGCCTGTTCGAGGCCTGTGGCGTTCGTCACATGCCGCTCGCAGGTGCCCGTGGCGGCCGGTTTGTCCCTCCGACGGTTCACAGCCGTCCCCCGGTCACATCACAAACCGGGCATGACCTGGGCTGCTCAGGTATCCGAGGAGATCAACCGCACTGTAGGTTCTTGCGCCATGGAGGAGCTGGACCGACAAATCGTGCAGCTGCTCGTCAAGGACGGGCGGATGAGCTACACCGACCTGGGCAAGGCCACGGGCCTGTCCACGTCGGCCGTGCACCAGCGGGTGCGCCGACTGGAGCAGCGTGGCGTCATCCGTGGCTACGCCGCGGTCGTGGACCCCGAGGCCGTGGGGCTGCCGATGACGGCGTTCATCTCGGTGAAACCGTTCGATCCCAGTGCTCCTGATGACATCGCGGAGCGATTGGCGGACGTGCCGGAGATCGAGGCCTGCCACAGTGTCGCGGGCGACGAGAACTACATCCTGAAGGTTCGGGTGGCCACGCCGCACGAGCTGGAGGAACTGCTCGGGCGGGTGCGGGCGCTGGCGGGAGTGTCGACTCGGACGACGGTGGTGTTGTCCACGCCTTACGAGGCGCGGCCGCCCCGAATTTGATCGTTGCGGATCTTCGCCGTTGAGTCGTCGGTGGTTCGCTCCGCGCCCCTTCGGGCGTTGCGGTGGCCCCCTGTCCAGAGCTGACGGGGGCAGGAGCGAGACTGTTGCCCATGAGTGAGTCCACCGCCCAGCTGAAGACCGTTCTCCTCCGTCGCGGGGAAGTTCACAGCCCCGCCGATCCCTTCGCCACCGCGATGGTCGTGGAGCGCGGCCAGGTCGCCTGGGTCGGGTCCGAGGGGGCCGCCGACGCCTTCGCCGACGGTGTGGACGAGGTCGTGGACCTGGACGGTGCTCTGGTCACCCCCGCCTTCACCGACGCCCATGTGCATACGACCGCCACGGGCCTTGCCCTGACCGGCCTCGACCTGTCCGGGGCTCCCTCCCTGGAGGCGGCTCTCGGCCTCGTGCGGGACTTCGCTGCCGCCCGCCCGCACGACCGGGTCCTCCTCGGTCACGGCTGGGACGCCTCCCGCTGGCCCGGTGGCCGGCCCCCGACGCGTGCCGAGCTCGACGAGGCAACCGGCGGGCGCCCGCTGTACCTCTCCCGCGTCGACGTCCACTCCGCGGTTGTCACCACGGCCCTGCTGGACATGGCGCCTGGTGACCTCGGCGCCGCGCACGCCCCGCTCGTCGCCGACGCCCACCACGCCGTACGCGCCACCGCGCTGGGCTCCATCACCCCCGACCAGCGCGTCGAGGCCCAGCGTGCCGCCCTCGCCCACGCCGCCTCCCTCGGAGTCGGGACCGTCCACGAGTGCGGCGGGCCGGACATCTCCTCCGAGGACGACTTCACCGGGCTGCTGCGGCTCGCCGCCGAGGAGCCCGGCCCGCGGGTCGTCGGCTACTGGGCCGAGCAGGATGTCGAGAAGGCGCGTGCGCTGGGCGCGACCGGCGCGGCGGGCGACCTGTTCGTGGACGGCGCCCTCGGCTCGCACACCGCCTGCCTGCACCAGCCGTACGCCGACGCGGCCCACACGGGCACCGCCTACCTGGACGCGGCCGCCGTCGCCGCCCATGTCACCGCCTGCACCGAAGCCGGCCTCCAGGCGGGCTTCCACGCGATCGGCGACGCCGCCGTGACCGCCGTCGTGGAGGGTGTGCGTGCCGCGGCCGAGAAGCTGGGCCTCGCCCGGATCCGCGCCGCCCGCCACCGCGTCGAGCACGCCGAGATGCTCACGCCGGAGACCGTCGCGGCCTTCGCCGAGCTCGGCCTGACCGCGTCGGTCCAGCCCGCGTTCGATGCGCTGTGGGGCGGCGACGACGGCATGTACGCGCAGCGCCTGGGCGCCGAACGGGCCCGCACCCTCAACCCCTTCGCGGCCCTCCTGCGCGCCGGTGTCCCGCTCGCTTTCGGCTCCGACAGCCCGGTCACGCCCCTCGACCCCTGGGGCACGGTGCGCGCGGCCGCCTTCCACCGCACGCCGGAGCACCGCGTCTCCGTGCGTGCCGCGTTCACGGCGCACACGCGCGGCGGGTGGCGGGCGGTCGGGCGGGACGACGCGGGCGTCCTGGTGCCGGGCGCGCCCGCGGACTATGCCGTGTGGCGCACCGGCGAACTGGTGGTCCAGGCCCCCGACGACAGGGTCGCCCGCTGGTCCACCGACCCCCGTTCCGGAACCCCCGGCCTGCCCGACCTGACCCCGGGCCGTGACCTGCCGGTCTGCCTGCGCACGGTGGTGGGCGGACGAACGGTCTTCGTACGGCCGGGCGAGTGATCTCCCGGGGTGGCGCGCGTCCGTTCGCTTCGCACCACCCCGGCGCGCGACCTGCGCATCCTCCGCGCTGACCAGCGAATTGGGTGAAAACCCGCAGGTCGAACGGCTGTTGACAGGCGGAGGTCCGGGGCCGGTAGGTTCGGCCGAGTCCACCACCGGACGCCCGACCGGGAACCGCGGATCTTCCGGGAACCGCCGTGACGCCGCTGGGTCAGGGACGGTGTGCCGCACCGGGCACCGCCACTGGGAGCCAGGCTCAGCGCCCGCGCGGCGACGACGGAACGTCGCGGCCGATCGGGGAGGTGTGACCCGGGTGGGGCCCGGGCGCTCAGTAGACAACGGCTTTCGGTCGACCCGCAGCCAGCGGGTCCCAGGTCGGCCCGAAGGGCGCCGGGCCCCCATCCGCAGAGGCGCGAACCTCCGCACAGGCCGCGAAAGCGACGTACCGGTCCCCTGCGGCGACCGGTCCCGGAAACCCAGCCTTACCCCGCTCTTGTGGAATCGACACCACCATACGAACGTGCTGTCACGTCAGCGCAGGCCGCGCCCACTATGGTGGACGTCTGCGTACGGATGTGAAGGGGCAGCAGTGAACGACGGCGACGGGACCCTCGGGGCACAGGACCGGGGGAGGCGGTTCGGGCCGCTCGGCACGGCGTTGGTGATCATCCCGACCTACAACGAGGCGGAGAACATCAAGAGCATCGTCGGCCGGGTCCGCAATGCGGTCCCGGACGCGCACGTGCTCGTGGCCGACGACAACAGCCCCGATGGCACCGGCAAGCTCGCCGACGAACTGGCCGCCGAGGACGACCACGTCCAGGTCCTGCACCGCAAGGGCAAGGAAGGCCTCGGCGCCGCCTACCTCGCGGGCTTCCGCTGGGGCATGGACAACGGCTACGGCGTCCTGATCGAGATGGACGCCGACGGCTCCCACCAGCCCGAGGAACTGCCCCGTCTGCTGACCGCGCTCAAGGGCGCCGACCTGGTCCTGGGCTCCCGCTGGGTGCCGGGTGGCCGGGTCGTGAACTGGCCGAAGTCCCGCGAGTTCATCTCCCGCGGCGGCAGCCTCTACTCCCGGCTCGCCCTCGACCTCCCGCTCCGCGACATCACCGGCGGCTACCGCGCCTTCCGCCGCGAGACGCTCGAGGGCCTCGGCCTCGACGACGTCGCCTCCCAGGGCTACTGCTTCCAGGTCGACCTCGCCCGCCGCGCGGTCAAGGCCGGTTTCCATGTCGTCGAAGTGCCGATCACCTTCGTCGAGCGTGAGCTCGGTGACTCCAAGATGAGCCGCGACATCCTGGTCGAGGCGCTGTGGCGGGTCACGTCGTGGGGGGCGCGGGAGCGGGTGGGCAAGCTGATGGGCCGCTCGAAGCCGTCCTCGCAGTCGCGGCCGTCGCAGCCGTAGCGGGAGGCACGGCGGTCATCTCCGTCGTGCGTCCGCTTATCCCGCTCTGAGCCTGGCCCAGGCACACTGGACGCATGACGACTGGTGCACCGACCCCCACCCATCCCGCCCGGCCCCGGCGCTCCCGGCTGCGTACCTTCCTGCCGCTGGGCGTCGCCGCGTGGCTGGTGCTGGAGATCTGGCTGGTCACTGTGGTCGCGGACGCGGTGGGCGGTCTCGCGGTGTTCCTGCTGCTGCTCGCCGGGCTCGTGCTCGGCTCGGTGGTGATCAAGCGGGCGGGCCAGCGCGCCTTCCAGGCGCTGAACGAGGCGCTGCAACGTGGCGGCACCCCGGAGCGGGGCGGCGGCAACGGCCTGATGATGCTGGGCGGCCTGTTGATCATGCTGCCGGGTCTGATCTCGGACGCGGTGGGCCTCGTCCTGTTGATCCCGCCGGTCCAGAAGGCCCTCAGCCGTCATGCGGAGCGGACGTTCGAGCGCAAGCTGCGCGCGGCGACCCCGGGTTCACTGGGCGACGCCTTCCAGCAGGCTCGCATTCACCGCCCCGACGGCAAGGTCGTGCAGGGTGAGGTCATCAGGGACGAGCCGGGGGGTGCCCCGCAGGAGCCGAGGCCCCCGCTGACGAGCTGACATGCGCAAGAGCCCGGCGTCACTGAGCGCCGGGCCTCTTTTTTTGGGCAAAGCAACCGGCCTCTTTTTGGGCACAGCAAACCGCGGGCGCCGTACGTCACCTTCACGTACGGCGCCCGCGGTTACGTGCGTTGCCTGGTCAAACGCGCCCAAGCCCCGCTGGGATTCGCAGGGACTACGCCGACTTGCGGCTGTCCCGGGGGTGAACCGCGATGTTCATCGCCCCGGAGCGAAGAACGGCAAGACGCTCCTCGAGGACCTCTTCGAGTTCCTCTCGGGTACGCCGCTCCATCAGCATGTCCCAATGCGTACGCGCGGGCTTGGCCTTCTTCTCCTCAGGGCCGTCGCCATCAACGAGGAGTGCCTGGGCCCCGCAGACCTTGCACTCCCACTCCGGCGGGATCTCCGCCTCGACCGAGAAGGGCATCTCGAATCGGTGCCCCTTCTCGCATGCGTACTCCACGGCCTGGCGCGGGGCCAGGTCGATGCCGCGGTCCGTCTCGTAGCTGGTCACCACGAGGCGCGTGCCGCGAAGAGCTCGCTCACTCATGAATCGTGCCTCCCGGGCTTGTCGCCCACAGGACAGGTGTCGCTGTCGTCGTCATCCGGTCAACGTCCGGTCGGCGGTAAAGATTCCCGTTCCGTGTCCCGTTCCGGGTGATGCGTCGCCGTCGTAGCCGCAGCCTTGCTGACCAATGTCGTACCCACCGGCGCCCGGTTTGTCACATCTGCTAGCAGATGTGACACAGCGTTTCGGCATCTTTGACGCGCAGTAACGGTACGCCTGGCAGGCCAAACGCGTACACTACCGCCCTTTCACTCGGAACGCTAAATCCTTGTCGGGACCGGATTGCCCGCGTCGCTGATCGCCCGCCGCACCGGGACCCGCGCGAGCAGGGCGAATCCGATGACGAAGAAGGCGACGAGGGAGATGATCGCGTCCCGATAACTTCCGGTCAGCTGGTAGGTGAGCCCGAACAGGAGCGGCCCCAGCCAGCTCATGCCGCGGTCGCTCATCTCGTACGCCGAGAAGTATTCGGCCTCCTTCCCCGGCGGGACGAGATGGGAGAACAGCGAGCGGGACAGGGCCTGGCTGCCGCCGAGGACGAGCCCGATGCCGGCCGCGAGGACGAAGAACCAGACCGGGGCCCCGGCCGGCAGGAAGTACCCGGCCGCCAGCGTCACCGTCCACGCGACCAGTGAGCCGAGGATCGTGCGCTTCGCGCCGTAGATCCGGGCCAGCCGCCCCATCGTCAGCGCCCCCGCCACCGCGAGGACCTGGACCAGCAGCACGGCGCCGATCAGCGTGGACTGGCCGAGGCCCAGCTCCTCGGAGCCGTAGATCGACGCCTGGGAGATCACCGTCTGGATGCCGTCGTTGTAGATGAGGTACGCGAGGAGGAAGGCGAGCGTCAGCGGGTGGCGGCGCATGTCGCGGACGGTCGCCGCGAGCTGGCGGAAGCCCATGGCGCGCGGTTCCCGGTCGGCGCGGTCGTCTTTCGTGGACCGACGGTCGCGCAGCCGCCGTAGCGGGATGAGGGCGAAGCCTCCCCACCACAGTCCCGCCGACGCGAGACAGATGCGGACGGCCATGCCCTCGGAGACCCCGAAGGAGTCGTGCGCCAGATACAGGACCAGGTTCACGATCAGCATCAGCGAGCCGGACGCGTACCCGAAGGCCCAGCCCCGGGAGGAGACCGCGTCGCGTTCCTCGGGCGGGGCGATCTGTGGGAGATACGAGTTGTAGAGCATCATCGCGACGGACTGCGCGGCGTTCGCGACGATCAGCAGGAGGCCGCCGAGCAGATAGCGGTCGCCGCCGAGGAAGAACATGGCCGTGGTGGCCGTGGCCCCCAGATAGGCGGCGGCCGCCAGGAGGGGCTTCTTGCGGCCGGAGCGGTCGGCGGCCGCGCCCACCAGGGGCATCACCAGGACGGCGACGATCACCGACAGGGACACCGAGTACGCGAAGAAGGAGCCGGCGCGCACCGGGATGCCCAAGGGGTGGACGAACCCCTCCGCGTCCGCCGCCTCCTCGGCGACCGACGTCAGATAGGGGCCGAGGAACACGGTGAGTACGCTCGTCGAGTAGACGGAGCACGCCCAGTCGTAGAAGTACCAGCCGCGCTGCTCGCGGCGCCGACCCGCGGCCTCGTCCGCCGCATCCGTACGCACGGTATCGGTGCCCACCCCGCGCCCTCGCTTCCCCGTGATGCTCCCGCGCGAGGGCGGAGCCCGGACGGGGGTCAGACCCAGACGCCCCGGTCCTCCATGACCTTGCGCAATGTGTCGATGTGATCGGTCATGATGCCATCCACTCCCAGGTCCAGGAGCCGGTGCATCGCGTCGGGATCATTGATGGTCCACACGTGTACCTGAAGCCCGCGCGCGTGGGCGGCCCGTACGAAGCGGTGGTCCACCACCTGGATCCCGGACTGCGCCTCGGGCACTTGGGCGGCGACCGCCGATGCGCGCAGCGCGGCCGGCACGCCCCACGAGCGCAGCCGCAGGTTGAGGACACCCCGGGTGCCGTACGACGTCGCCAGGCGAGGTCCGGCCAGCCGCTGGGCGCGCACCACGCGCGCCTCGGAGAAGGAGCCGACGCAGATCCGGTCCCAGGCGCCCGTGCGCTCGATCAGCTCCAGGAAGGGGTGCAGCGCCGGCTCCGCCTTGAGGTCGACGTTCCAGCGCACGTCGGGGAAGGTCTCCAGGAGCTCCTCGAAGAGGGGCACCGGCTCCTTGCCCGCCACACGCGCCTGCCGTACGTCGTCCCACGGCAGGTCGGCGATGCGGCCCGCCCCGTCCGTCACCCGGTCCAGGGTCGAGTCGTGGAAGGCGACGAGCTTGCCGTCGCGGGTGGTGTGGACGTCGGTCTCGATGTACCGGTAGCCCAACTCGGCCGCGCGCCGGAACTGCAGCACGGTGTTCTCCAGACCGTCCGCCGCCCCGCCGCGATGGGCGAAGGGAATCGGGCCGGGGTGGTCGAGGTACGGGTGGCGTATCCGCGTGGTGCTCACGAACGAAGTATCGCCCGCCGGGGTTGCCCGGTGGCAACGACCGTGCTGCCGTCGGATGCCGAGGGGACGGCGAACACCCGCAGGAACAGCTGGGCGAGCGGGCCGATGGACAGCGCGTACAGAACGGTACCGACGCCGACCGTGCCGCCCAGCGCGTAGCCGGTGACGACGACCGCGATCTCGACGGCCGTGCGCATCAGGCGGATCGAGCGGCCGGTGCGCTGGTGCAGGCCGGTCATGAGACCGTCGCGGGGGCCCGGTCCGAAGCAGGCGGCGATGTACAGGCCGGTGGCCACGCCGTTGAGCACGATGCCGGTCAGCAGAAGAGGGATCCGTACGGCGAGGGAGTGCGCCTCGGGGACCAGGGCGAGCGTGCCGTCCATGGCGATGCCGACCACGAAGACGTTCGAGACGGTGCCGAGGCCGGGGCGCTGGCGCAGCGGGATCCACAGGAGCAGCACCGCGGCACCGACGATGATCGAGACGACGCCGATCGTCAGGCCCGTGCGTTCGGCGAGGCCCTGGTGCAGCACACCCCAGGGCTCCAGGCCGAGGCCGGCCTCCACAAGCAGCGCCGAGCTGGCGCCGTACATCGCGAGCCCGACGTAAAGCTGTGTCAGCCGCCGTATGAGACGGCCCTGTGTGAGCCGCTGTATGAGATGCCCCTGCTTGGACAAGACGTGCTTGGACATGACGTGCCCCCCCTGTGGTGGTAGTGGCCTGACTCATGACACCCTGTGGCTTGGGAAGCAATGCCATCCATGGCCAATTCGGGGAAGGTGGACTGGAAATCATGGCGCAGTGGACTTCTGCGGTGGGTGCCGCGCAGCTCGCCCGGCTCCTTACCTCCCAACAGGACCGCCCCGCCGGCCCCGGCACCAAGCGCCCGCCCGCGTACCGGGCGCTGGCCGACGGCATCCGGCTGCTCGTCCTGGAAGGGCGTGTTCCGGTCGCCGCGCGGCTGCCCGCAGAGCGGGAGCTGGCCCTCGCGCTGTCCGTGAGTCGTACGACCGTGGCCGCCGCGTACGAGGCGCTGCGCAGCGAGGGTTTCCTGGAGTCGAGGCGCGGGGCCGGGAGCTGGACGGCCGTACCCGCCGGCAATCCGCTGCCCGCGCGCGGTCTGGAGCCGCTGCCGCCCGAGGCGCTCGGCTCGATGATCGACCTGGGCACCGCGGCGCTGCCCGCGCCCGAGCCCTGGCTGACCCGTTCCGTCCAGGGCGCCCTGGAGGAACTGCCCCCGTACGCCCACACCCACGGCGACTATCCGGCCGGACTGCCCGCGCTGCGGTCGATGATCGCCGACCGGTACACGGCGCGCGGGATCGCGACCATGCCCGAGCAGATCATGGTGACGACCGGGGCGATGGGCGCCATGGACGCCATCTGCCATCTGTTCGCGGGGCGCGGTGAGCGCATCGCGGTCGAGTCGCCGTCTTATGCCAACATCCTCCAGCTGATGCGGGAGGGGGGTGCCCGGCTCGTGCCCGTCGCCATGGCCGAGGGGCTGGCCGGCTGGGACATGGACCGGTGGCGGCAGGTGCTGCGGGAGGCCGCGCCCCGGCTCGCCTATGTCGTCGCCGACTTCCACAACCCGACCGGCGCGCTGGCCGACGATGACCAGCGGCGGCGGCTGGTGGACGCGGCGCGGTCGGCGGGGACCGTGCTGGTCGCCGACGAGACCATGACCGAGCTGTGGCTCGAGCCGGATCTCGAGATGCCGCGGCCGGTGTGCGCCTTCGATCCCGCGGGGTCGACCGTCATCACGGTCGGGTCGGCCAGCAAGGCCTTCTGGGCTGGGATGCGGATCGGGTGGGTGCGGGCCGCTCCGGATGTGATCCGCAGTCTCGTCGCCGCGCGCGCGTACGCCGATCTGGGCACGCCTGTGCTGGAGCAGCTGGCCGTGAACTGGCTGTTCGGCACCGGGGGGTGGGAGCAGGCCGTGGAGTTGCGGCGGGGTCAGGCCCTGGAGAACCGGGACGCGCTGGTCGCCGCTGTGCGGCGGGAGTTGCCCGACTGGGAGTTCGAGGTGCCGCGGGGAGGGCTCACGTTGTGGGTGCGGACGGGGGGTCTGTCCGGGTCGCGGCTCGCGGAGGCGGGGGAGCGGGTCGGGGTTCGGGTGCCGTCCGGGCCTCGGTTCGGGGTGGACGGGGCGTTCGAGGGGTATGTGCGGTTGCCCTTCACCGTGGGGGGTGCGGTGGCGGACGAGGCCGCGGTGAGGTTGGCCGCGGCGGGGCGGTTGGTCGAGAACGGGGTCTCCGGGGGCAGCGATGCAATGCGGCCCTTTGTGGCGTGAGCTGGGTTGGGGCTGGGTGGGGGGCGCCGGCCGGCCGGGTTACGAAGTCTCGGCGACCACAGCCTCCGCCGGCACCGGCTCCTGTGCCGGCTTCTCCGGCTGCGCCAATGGCTCCGCCTCCACCGGAGTCGTCCGCTCCGGCAGCAGATCGAGTACCGCCTGCCGCTGCGCGTCGCTCGTCGCGTCGTCGTACGGGTCCGGGGTCGCCGGGACCTGAAGGCGATGGACGGGGCCCGTGCCGAGGCGCGCGTAGCCGCGGCCGGGCGGGACGTCGGTGACCGGAGTGGTGTGCGGGGGAGCGCCCAGGACCGTCTCCAGTTGTTCCGCCGTCGCGGGCCCGAGCACGACACGCGCGCGCGTGTGCTGTCGTACGGCGTCGCTGAGCGAGTCCAGCGCGTCCCACTGGTCCGCGACGACCACCGTGATGTTGGCAGCGCGGCCGTGCCGGAGGGGCACCTGGAGCAGGGACTGGGGGTCCTTGCGGTTGTCCGCCGCCGCGAGGTGGGAGAACGCGGTCGGACGGTCCAGGAGGATCCACAGCGGGCGCTTGGTGTCGTCCGGCGGGGGGTTGCCCGCCTGACGGGCCCGGTTGATGGCGATCAGGCGCCGCTCCGTCTCCGTCGCAGCCCACTCCAGGCTCGCCAGCGCCCCGGCAAGCCCGCACTCGACGGCCAGGACGCCGTCCCGCCCGATCAGGCAGGCGTACTCCCCGGTGCTGCCGCCCTCGACGATGACGACGTCGCCGTGCTGCAGGGCCTGCAGTGCGATCGAGCGCAGCAGGGTCGAGGTGCCGCTGCCGGGCTGGCCGATGACCAGGAGGTGGGGCTCGGTGGAGCGGATGCCGGTGCGCCAGACGACCGGCGGTACGTCGCGCAGCTCCTCGCCGTGGGTGAGGGGCAGCGTGCGCTGGACCTGGGTGGGGTCGGTGAAGCCGAGGACGGTCTCGCCCGGGGTGGTGACGAAGCGCTGGGCGGCGATGTCGGTGGGCAGCGGCGCGAGGGCGGTGACGGTGAGCTCGTTGCCCATCTCGTCCCAGGTGAAGTGGTACTCCCGGCCGCGGCCGGACTTCGCGGTCAGCAGGTGCTCGATCCGCGCGCGGGCCTGTGCCTCGCCGTCGGTGAAGTAGGCCGGGTAGCGGATCAGGAGACCGCGGACGCGTCCCGTGCCGTCGAACTCGTACTCCGGGAAGGCCTTCTCCCACTCGCCGCCGTGGGAGTAGAGCGGTTCCGGGTCGTCGGCGGCGGAGAAGTAGGGGACCAGTGCCTCGTACAGCGCCCTCAGCCGTTCCGTCTGCGACTCGTCGGGGCCGTCGGGTGCCGACGGCTTGCGGTCCCGGCCCTGCCAGGCCGCCGCCGCCATCAGTGTGATGACGGCGAGCAGCGGGCCGTACGGAACGAGCGCCACGACCATGATCACCGAGGCCACCATGAACAGCAGCATGCCGCGCCTGTCCTTGGGTGTGTCGGCCCACTTGCGCCGCCCGGCCGAGGCCAGCCGGCGCAGACCGCGGGTGATCGTGATCAGCGGGTGGAGGACGTCAGAGGCGCTGTCGGACGCCGTCCGTGCCAGCTCCCGGCTCCGGGCGAACTGTACCCGGGCCAGCTCCCGGCTCCGGGCGATCTGGGCGCTGCCTGTGCTCAGGATGCGGGGGAGGGGGCGGCGGGCCACTGCTGTCTCCTACAGGTGCGTACGGGTGGGTGGGGCGGCGTCAGAACTGGATGCCGCCCAGGAGGCTCGCCAGACTCTCGCCGCCGGCCTTGATGCTCGGGGCGATGGCCGTGCTCGCCAGATAGAAGCCGAAGAGAGCCGAGATCAGGGCGTGCGACGCCTTCAGCCCGTCCTTGCGGAAGAAGATGAAGACGACGATGCCGAGCAGGACGACGCCTGAGATCGAGAGGATCATGTGAGTGCTCCTGGATTGTGGGGACAGTCACCATGAGTACTTCCAGGCTCACAGGATGTATCCATACGATAAAAGGTGCAACTGGGTGAAATTCGTTGGATTTCCCTCGGGTGGCGGAGTGTCCTTGGCCGGATGAGCTTGGGTGTCGTGCCCGACCGTGTCTGCGATGATCTTTGCCTCGGGCGCGTCGGGTCATGTGCCGCGCGAGCCAGTACCCTGGCGAATCACTCGTACGGCCGACACCGCTCGCCGGCCGTGCGCGTGCTCCCCGCAGTTCCCGTAGTTCCCCGCAGTCCCCGAGTTCGTAGTGAGAGGCGGTCCGGCCGATGACTGAAGCCCCCGACCCCGAGGTCGTGGAGCTGGCGACCAAGATCTTCGATCTGGCCCGGCAGGGGCAGACCGAGGCGCTCGTGGCGTACGTCGACGCCGGCGTTCCGGCCAACCTCACCAACGACCGCGGCGACTCGCTCGTGATGCTCGCCGCCTATCACGGCCACGCCGAGGCCGTGCGCGCCCTGCTCGCCCGTGGTGCCGAGGCGAACCGCGTCAACGACCGAGGCCAGACGCCACTCGCCGGTGCCGTCTTCAAGGGTGAGACCGAAGTGATCAAGGCCCTTCTGGAGGGCGGCGCCGACCCGGCCGCAGGCACGCCGTCGGCCGTGGACACAGCCCGGATGTTCGCCAAGACGGAACTGCTCGAGCTGTTCGGCGCACACTGATCCGAACATTCTGACCAGCCACAACACAGAAAACGGGGGAGGCGGTACAGGGCCGCCGAAATTTCGGTCGCGGCAGATGGAAGTGCCGAGTCATCATGACGTCGTGATTCACGGACGCGATGGCTGGGCAGGTGTTGCCGCACCACGCGGGCCGTGATGCGGTCCGCATGGGCCACTGACGAGAGGCAGAGGAAAATGGTCTACAGCAAGCAGGAAACGGCGGGCGCCCCGACGTGTTGTCACGCGGCCAGGTGAAGCAAGATCCCCGGTTGCGTCGACGCTTGATGTGAGGCTGTTTCCCATGTTCGAACCGGTCATAGCGCCCAGCGGTACGCTGCTCGGCCTGCTCCAGCGGGGCCGCGGCGACGGCACACTGCACGCGCTCACCGCCCCGCGCGCCGAGGCGCTCGCGGCCCTGAACCACTGCGTGCTGCGGGATCCCCGCCACGACTGGCAGGTGGAGAACCGCTCCCTGTACTACGCCCGTCTCTACCTCGACCTGAACGGCGAGCTGGACGAGATCGAGGCCCACCTCTTCGACGTCGAGGACGCCCTGGACACCGAGGAGTCACGTACCGGTCTGGCCCTGGCCGTCCTCGGTCACCTGGCCTCCTACGGCAGGCGGGACGCTCTCCAGCTGCTGCGCAGGTATGCCGCGTCAGGCTCCAACTGGGCCTGGGCGCTCGACGAACTGGCGCTGCGGGACGACGACGCCGGGCTGCTTGCCCTGGCCGCTCCGGTGCTGGCGCGTTTCCCGGCCGACGCCGAGGGCGAGGCCGAGCTGGCCGCCGCCGTACGCGATGCTTTTGAGCCACGGCCGTGGCGGCTGTGGGCCGAGGATCCGCGCGAATCGATCGCCACGCGCGTGCGTGCCGCTCAGGAGACCGGCTGCTTCGACCGCTGGCAGCGGCAGATGCGACCAACCGGGCCCCGTCCGGGGTGGAGCGTGCAGGCGGTCTTCGAGTGGGCCCAGCAGGGCATCGAGCGCGGTGCCGCGCTGCATGTGCCCGCCGCTCGGTGTCTCACCGCCGTCGCCGGTCCCGAGGACCGGCCCGAGATCGTCGCCGCCGCCAAGGAGGGCACCGACGGCGCCCGCTGTACGGCCCTGCGCTATCTCGCCGACAGCAATGACCCGGACGCCCTCGACCTGATCGAGGCGGCGGTCGTCACGGGATCGCCGACCGTCGTGGAGGCAGCCCTCGACGCATTCGAACGTATGCGCAGTATCGCCGCCGTCGACCGCGCGCGGGGCTGGGCCCGACGGCCCGACCCACTGGGCGCCGCCGCCGGGCGCATGCTCGCCTGCCGGGGCGGAGCCGAGGACAAGGACCTCGTGCTCGCGGCGCTCCGGGAAGCGGTACGGGGTGAGGGCCCCGACGCACCGACCCTGTGGACCCTCGTCGACGGCACCGGACGGCTCGGCATCGCCTGCGCCGCCCCCGTGCTGCGCCATATCTACCGCGAGACCGCCTCCTCCCATCTGCGCGGCCGCACCGCCCGCGCCCTCGCCGCCACCGACCCCTCCTTCGCGTCCGGATTCGCCGTCGAATGCCTCTGGGACTGCGAGGAGACCACCCGCGAGATCGCCGCCCGGCACGCCGAGACCGGTGACACACGCGTCGTCGAGCGGTTGCGCCGGCTCGCCGCCGACCCGGCCGAGGAAGCCGAGGTCCAGACGGCCGTACGCAGCCGGATCGGACCGGACCCGACCGCCGGCTGATCACCGTCCGGGCCTGACGGTCGGCTGATCGCTGATCATGGGGCGGCATATGTGTTCACGCTGTGAAACTCGGGGAGATCCGCCCGCGAGGTGAACGCGGGATGACCTGCGGGTCAGACGCGCATGGACGTGATCTGACCCGCTCGGGTGCGCAGCGGAACGCTCATGGGACGTTTGTCGTTCAGAAAGATCCACTTTGACGCGGCCACGTCCAGCACGGCGACAACACCGGTATGCGTGTCGTCATCGTGACCGAATCCTTTCCCCCCGATGTGAACGGCGTGGCCCATTGCGCGCTCCAGACCGCCCGACACCTCGTCGACCGCGGTCACGCTCCCCTCGTCGTCGCACCCGCTCCGGCGCCCGGAAACAAGCTCGCCGCCCTGGCGGCGCCGTGCCCGGTCGTCCATGTCCCCTCCCTCCCGCTCCCCGGCTACCCCCAGGTCCGCGTCGCCCTCCCCAGCCGGCGCCTCGCCCAGGCGATCGTCCAGCACCGCCCGGACGTCGTGCACCTGGCCAGCCCCTTCGTTCTCGGCGTCCGCGGGATGGCCGCCGCCGCCAAGTTCGGCGTCCCCGCCGTCGCCGTCTACCAGACCGACCTGGCCGGCTACGCCCGCACCTACATGGGCGCCGGCGAGGCCGCGGCCTGGAGGCGCATACGGTCC
Source organism: Streptomyces bicolor (assembly GCF_000719285.1). Lineage (GTDB taxonomy): Bacteria > Actinomycetota > Actinomycetes > Streptomycetales > Streptomycetaceae > Streptomyces > Streptomyces bicolor. Next base: position 70,542 of record NZ_JOFS01000029.1, read on the forward strand.
GTGCACTCCGCCGCCGACCTCACCCTCGTCCCGTCCAGCGCGTCCATGAGCGACCTCGAGGCCCACGGGGTGCCCCGGCTCAAGCTGTGGGCACGCGGCGTGGACACCGCCCGCTTCCGCCCCGAACTCCGCGACGAGGCGCTGCGCCGCGAACTCGCCCCGAACGGCGAGGTGATCGTCGGCTACGTCGGCCGGCTCGCCCCGGAGAAGCACATCGAACTGCTCGCCGACACCTGCCGCCTGCCGGGCGTGAAGGTTGTCATCGTCGGCGACGGGCCGAGCCAGCCCGCGCTCGCCGAGGTGCTGCCCGGCGCCGTCTTCCTGGGCCGTCGCGGCGGGGACGACCTCGCCCGGATCTTCGCCTCGTTCGACGTCTTCGCCCACACGGGTCCGTTCGAGACCTTCTGCCAGACCGTGCAGGAGGCCATGGCCAGTGGAGTGCCCGTCGTCGCGCCCGCCGCCGGTGGCCCGCTCGACCTGGTCGACCACCGCCGCACCGGCCTGCTGGTGCCGCCGCGCGACGCCGCGGCCGTACGGGACGCCGTCCAGTCCCTGGTCGCCGACCCGGCGCTGCGGGCCGCGTACGGGGCCGCCGGACGGGAGACGGTCGAGGGCCGCACCTGGGCGGCCATCGGCGACCAGCTGATCGGGCACTACGCGGATGTGCTCGCCGCGCGCCGGGCGGTGGTGGCGGCATGACCGGCCTGCGGATCGTCCGGCTCGCGAACTTCGTCGCGCCCGCCTCCGGCGGACTGCGCACCGCACTGCGCGAACTCGGCAAGGGCTTCAAGCTGGCGGGCCACGACCCCGTCCTCATCGTGCCGGGTGACAAGTACAGCGACTGCGAGACCGAGCAGGGCCGCGTGATCACCCTGCCCGGCCCGATGCTGCCCGGCACCGGCGGCTACCGCGTGCTCATCGACAAGCGGCGGGTCGCGTCCCTCCTGGAGGAGCTCGCACCCGACCGCCTGGAGGTCTCCGACCGCACCACGCTGCGGTGGACCGGCAAGTGGGCCCGCCGTGCCCGCGTCCCCGCCGTGATGGTCTCCCACGAGACCGCCGACGGCGTGCTGCGCACCTGGGGCCTGTCGGAGAACCTGTCCCGGCGCGCCGCGGACGCCCTCAACGTCCGTACCGCCCACACGTACTCGAAGGTCGTGTGCACCACCGAGTTCGCCGAGCGGGAGTTCGTGCGGATCGGCGCCCGCAACGTCGTACGGGCCCCGCTGGGCGTCGACCTGATGAACCGGCGTCCCACCCTGCGCGACGCCGCACTGCGCGCCACGCACGCGCGTGCCGACGAGACGCTGCTGGTGATGTGCTCCCGCCTCTCCGTGGAGAAGCGGCCCGGTACCGCGCTGGACGCCCTGGAGTCGCTCCGCCGGCGCGGAGTGCGCGCCGTGCTCGTGGTCGCCGGGAACGGCCCGCTGCGCGCGGGGCTCGAGAAGCGGGCCCAGGAGCGCGACCTGCCGGTGACCTTCCTCGGGCACGTCGCCGACCGCAGCCTGCTCGGCGCCCTCCAGGCCTCCGCCGACGTGGCCCTGGCCCCCGGGCCCGCCGAGACGTTCGGGCTCGCCGCGCTGGAGGCCATGGCCTGCGGCACGCCCGTCGTGGCGAGCGCGTCCTCCGCGCTGCCGGAGGTGATCGGTTCCGCCGGAGCCACCGCGGCGGACAACGGGGACGCCTTCGCGGACGCCGTTGAGATGCTCCTGGACCGCCCCGAGCGTGAGCGCCGGGAGATCGCACGCGCGCGTGCGGAGTGCTTCGGATGGGGCGCCGCGGTGGACGCCTTCCTCACCGCGCACGACGCGGCTCTGCCCGCGCGTCCCTTCGTGCGTGCGGAGGGCGCGGCATGAGACCGCTCCGTTACGTCGCCCTCGGGGACTCGCTGACCGAGGGGGTGGGCGATCCCGTGGGGAACGGGTGGCGCGGCTGGGCCGCACTGCTCGCCGGCGGACTGTCCGAACCGTCCGCCGAGTTCACCAACCTCGCGGTCAGCGGGGCACAGACGCGGGACGTGCTGGAGACCCAGCTGCCCGCCGCGCTGGACCTGCGGCCCGATGTCGCGTCCGTCCTAGTGGGCGTCAATGACACGCTGCGCAGCACCTTCGACATAGAGAAGATCGCCGAACGCCTCGACAAGGTCTACGCGGCCTTCACCCGTCAGGGCACGGCCGTGCTCACGGCCTGCCTGCCCGACCCGGGCACGATGCTGGGGCTGCCGGCGGTCCTCGGCAACCCGCTGGCCCGCAGGCAGCGGGCCGTCAACACGGTGGTCCACACGTTGTCCGAGCGGTACGGGGCGGTGCATCTGCACGCGGTCGACGACGCCTGGATCATGGACCGCGCGATGTGGAGCTCGGACCGGCTGCACCCCGGGGAGCGCGGGCACCGGCAGATCGCCCTGCGCTTCCACGCGATGCTGGCGCAGCGGGGCATCGCGACGCAGACGGCGCCCTCGCCCGAGCCCGAGTTCCCGCCGCCCACCAAGTCGGCGAGCCTGCTGTGGCTGGCCACCGCCGGTACCGCCTGGGTGATCCGGCGGTGCAACGACCTGCTGCCCCAGTTGCTTCGCCTCGCCGCCGTCGAGATGCGGCACCGCGCGCGGGGTACCTGCGGGCGGCTCGACCTGCGTTCGGCACACGCGGTGTCGGTGGCGCTGGCTTCGCTCCCGGCGCCGGAGCCGACGGGACCGGCCGAGCGTCGGCCGGTGGCTGGGGCCATGGGGTTGGCCGAGCAACGGTCGGTGCCGGAGCGGATGGGGATGCCTGCACATCGGCCGACGCCTGAGTCGATGGCGCTGCCCGAGCATCGGCCGGCGTCCGAGCACCGGTTGGTCCCTGAGCGTCGGCCCGTGCCGGAGCACCTCTCCCTGCCTGAGGGACTGTCGGTGCCCGTGCCCGGACAGCGCTCGGTCGCCGGGCAGCACCCGGCACCGGAGGCGGCGTAGGGCACGCGTGCGTGGCGGGATGCGGCCGGCGTCAGCGACGACGTACGGCCACGAAGCGGATCGGGGTGCCCGGTACCGCCTGCGCGGCGGCCGGGAGGTCGGCCGCGGGGACGACGGCGATCACCGGGTAGCCGCCCGTGGTGGGATGGTCGGCCAGGAACACGACCGGTCGGCCGTCGGGCGGGACCTGGACCGCGCCCAAGACCACGCCTTCGCTGGGGAGTTCACGCGTGAGGGCCCGTTCCAGGGCGGGGCCGTCGGTGCGCAACCCGATGCGGTTGCTCGCCGGGGACACGCGGTAGGCACGGGAGGTGAAGACCCGCACGGCCTCCGGCGTGAACCAGTCGTCGCGCGGGCCCGGCGTGACGCGCAGGACCAGTTCGGCGGGGGGAGCCGGCTGCGGGGTGACGTCCACGCGCGCGTGCAGCCGCGTCGGCGTGCCCAGGGGCAGCACCGCGCCGTCCGTGAGGGGCGGTGGGCCGAGTCCGGACAGGAGATCCGTGGAGCGGCTGCCGAGGACCGGCTCGACGGTGATGCCGCCGGAGACAGCCACATAGCTCCGTACGCCTGAGACGGCCGCACCGACGTCCAGGAGCGCACCCGCGGGCACCCGCACCGGAGCGCCCCAGGCGACCGGGCGCCCGTCCACCGTGACCCGGCAGGGCGCACCGCCGACGGCCGCGGTGACCGTCGAACGAGGCCGCACCGCACAGCCGTTGAGCGTGGTCTCCAGCACGGCCGCCTCCGGGGCGTTGCCGACCAGGCGGTTGACCAGCGCCGCCGCCGGCCCGTCCAGCGCACCCGAGCGCGGCACGCCGAGGTGCGCGTGCCCGGCACGGCCCAGGTCCTGGACGGTGGTGAGCGCCCCGGCGCGTACGACGCAGAGCGCGCGGTCGGTCATGAGCTCCCCACCGGAACGAAGCGCACGCGCGTGCCCGGCGACAGCAGCGCGGCCGGCACACGCGTGTGGTCCCACAGCACGGTGTCCGTGGTGCCGATCAGCTGCCAGCCGCCCGGCGACGAGCGCGGGTACACGCCCGTGTACGGGCCCGCCAGCGCCACGGCACCGGCAGGGACGGCCGTGCGCGGAGTGGCCCGGCGCGGGACGTCGTAGCGCGGCGGGAGGCCGGTGAGATAGCCGAATCCGGGAGCGAAACCGCAGAAGGCGACGCTGAACTCGGTGTCCGCGTGGATACGGGCCACCTCGTGCGGCGGGACACCCCAGTGCGCGGCGACGTCGACCAGGTCCGGGCCGTCGTAGCGAACCGGGAGTTCGACGACGTCACGCGCGCGTGGGGGAGCGGGCGGCACCTGCGACGCGGCCAGGTCGGAGGCCACGCGGGCCGGGTCGGTGAGGCCGTCGAGCAGGACCGTCCGGGCCGCGGGGACGATCTCCCGGACCGTCAGCGAGCCCTCGGCGCGGCGCCGCAGCAGCTCCGCGTGCAGCGCCTGGGCCTCCTCGCCCGAGGACACCTCGACGAGCAGGGCGTCGTCGCCGACGGGCAGCGCCCTCATGCGAAAGCCTCCACCCTGATCCCCGACTCCTCCAGCCGCGCCCGCACCCGGCGGGCCAGCTCGACGGCGCCGGGCGTGTCCCCGTGCAGGCACAGGGAACGCGCGCGTACCTCGACCCGTGCCCCGGAGTGAGAGGCGACCACGCCCGAGCGAGCCAGGCCGACCGAGCGCTTCACGACGGCCTCCGGGTCGGTCACCACGGCGCCGTCCTGGCCGCGCGGCACGAGGGTGCCCTGGTCGGTGTAGGCGCGGTCCGCGAACGCCTCCTGGACGGCGGGGAGCCCGGCCTTGGCGGCCAGCTCCAGGAGCCGGGAGCCGGGCAGGCCGAGCACGGGCAGCGCGGCGTCCGCCAGGAGCACGCCGTCGACGACCGCGCCGGCCTGCTCCTCGTCGTGCACGACCCGGTTGTAGAGCGCGCCGTGCGGTTTGACGTACGACACGCGCGTGCCCGCTGCTCGCGCGAAGACCTCCAGGGCGCCGATCTGGTACGCCACTTCGGCCGCCAGCTCGGCGGGCGGCACGTCCATCGCGCGCCGCCCGAACCCCGCCAGGTCCCGGTAGGAGACCTGGGCGCCGATCCGCACCCCGCGCTCGGCCGCCTGCTCGCACACCCGCCGCATGGTGGCCGCGTCCCCGGCGTGGAAGCCGCAGGCCACGTTGGCGCTGGTGACGACCGACAGCAGCCGTTCGTCGTCGGTCAGCTGCCAGCGGCCGAAGCCCTCGCCGAGATCGGCGTTGAGATCGATCGAGGTCATCACTGCGTCGTTTTCCTCTGTCAGGCGACGATGCGGTACTGCTCGTCGCGGGCATCGGTCAGGAACATCTGGCCCGGCGCATGGGTGATGGCGAACGGCGGGCGTGAAGCCATCACCGCCGCCTGCGGGGTCACTCCGCAGGCCCAGAACATCGGGATCTCCTCCGGCTCCACGTCCACCGGATCGCCGAAGTCGGGCCGGCCGAGGTCGGCGATGCCGAGGGCCGACGGATCGCCGCAGTGCACGGGGCTGCCGTGCACCGCCGGCAGCAGCCCGGTCTCCCGCAGGGCCGCGGCCACGTGCTGCGGCGGCACCGGGCGCATCGACACCACCATCGGACCGTGCAGCCGCCCCGCCGGACGGCACTGGCGGCCGGTCACGTACATCGGGACGTTGCGGCCCTGCTCGACGTGCCGGATCGGCACGCCCGCCTCGGCAAGCGCCCACTCGAAGGTGAAACTGCACCCGATCAGGAACGTCACCAGATCACCGCGCCAGTGCGCGCGCACGTCCGTCGGCTCGTCCACCAACTCGCCCTCGCGCCACACCCGGTAGCGCGGCAGATCGGTGCGCAGGTCGGCGCCCTCGGCGAGCGGTGTCGTCCAGGAACCGGCGTCCGTGACGTCGAGCACCGGGCAGGGCTTGGGGTTGCGCTGGCAGAACAGCAGCATGTCGTACGCCCAGTCGGCGGGCACCGAGATCAGGTTGACCTGGGTGTGACCCGCCGCGACGCCGGCCGTGGGACCCGTGAGGCCCTCCCGGAAGCGGGCGCGAGCCGATTTCGGGCTCCACGCGTGCGCGTGCTCGTCGACGAGGGTGAGCGGGCGGTCCTCCGTCGCGAGGGCGGCCGGGCGGTCGTTCGCCACGAGGGTCAGCGGGTGGTGGTCCTCCGTGCCGTTCACACGAGCTCCTTCCCGCGCGTCTCCGGCAGTCCCAGCAGGGCCAGTGCCGCGATGCCGTAGCCGATCGCGCCGAAGACCAGAGCACCCCCCACACCCCAGCTGTCGGCCAGGAAGCCGACCATGGTCGGGAAGACGGCGCCCACCGCGCGGCCGGTGTTGTACGTGAAGCCCTGTCCCGTGCCGCGCACCGCCGTCGGGTACAGCTCGCTCAGATACGAGCCGAAGCCGCTGAAGATCGCCGACATGCAGAACCCGAGGGGGAAACCGAGCACCAGGAGCAGGGTGTTGGCGCCGCTCGGGATGTTCGCGTACGCCAGGATGCAGACCGCTGACAGCAGCGCGAACAGCCAGATGTTGCGCCGGCGTCCGAGGCGGTCGGTGAGGTAGCCGCCGGTCAGATAGCCGATGAAGGCGCCCGAGATCAGGAACGTCAGGTAGCCGCCGGTGCCGACGACCGACAGGTCGCGTTCGGTCTTGAGGTAGGTCGGCACCCAGGTGGCGAGGGTGTAGTAGCCGCCCTGGACGCCGGTGGAGAGCAGTCCCGCGAAGATCGTCGTACGCAGCAGACCAGGCTTGAAGATCGCGGCGAACGAGCCCTTCTCGGTGCTCTGTTCGCGCACGGCCACCGCTTCGGGAGCGTCGTGCACCCGGCGCCGCATCCAGATGACGAGCAGCGCGGGCAGCGCGCCGGTCCAGAACATCACTCGCCAGGCCAGGTCGTCGTCGACGAGGGAGAAGACCACGGTGTACATGATCGCGGCCAGCGCCCAGCCGACGGCCCACGAGCTCTGGATCGCCCCGAGCGTACGGCCCCGGTGCTTGGCGGTCGCGTACTCGGCGACGAGGATCGCGCCGACCGCCCACTCGCCGCCGAAGCCGAGGCCCTGGAGGGCGCGGAAGACCAGCAGCGTCTCGTAGTTGGGCGCGAAGCCGCAGGCGACGGTGAAGACCGCGTAGGTGATCACCGTGATCATCAGCGCCCGGACCCGGCCGATCCGGTCGGCCAGCACACCCGCGAGTGCGCCGCCGACCGCGGAGACCACGAGGGTGACGGTGGTGAAGAGGCCGGTCTGGCCGCTGTCCAGACCGAAGTACGCGGCCAGCGCCACCATGCTCAGCGGCAGCGTGAAGTAGTCGTACGAATCCAGGGCATAGCCGCCGAAAGCGCCCGCGAAGGCGCGCCGGCCGCGCGGCCCCAGGGCGCGCAGCCAGCCGAACGCGCCGTCGTCGGCGGCGCGTTCGTCAGCGGTGGGGTGGGTGAGGGCCTGCGGTGGAGGGGTCGTGCTCATGGGCACCTCGCAGTGGGAGGACGGAGGGTGCGGAACAGAGCTGAACGGTGAGCAGCAAGGTAGAGGATCGTTGAACGATCCTTCAATACCCCTGTTGTTTCGTTCTCGTGTCTGCGATTGAATTCCGGGCATGGCAGAGCAACTGGCCGGACTGGCCGACGACCGTGCCCTCCTGGGCCGCACAAGCACGGCGGAGCGGGTCTCGGACATCCTCAGGAGCCGCATCGCCGAGGGCTTCTTCCCGCCCGGCACCCGGCTGTCGGAGGACAGCATCGGAGGGGCGCTCGGTGTGTCCCGCAACACACTGCGCGAAGCGTTCCGGCTGCTCACCCACGAGCGGCTGCTCGTCCACGAACTGAACCGGGGCGTGTTCGTACGGGTCCTGACAGTGGAGGACGTCGAGGACATCTACCGCACCCGTCGTCTCGTCGAGTGCGCCGTCGTTCGCGGGCTCGGCGAACCGCCGTACGCCCTGGAGGGGCCCGCCGAAGCCGTTGCCGAAGGGCAGCGCGCGGTCCGCGAAGGTGACTGGAAAGGGCTGGGTACCGCCAACATCCACTTCCACCGGGAGCTGGTCTCACTGGCGGGAAGCGCCCGTACCGACGAGCTGATGCGCAGCGTCTTCGCCGAGCTGCGGCTCGCCTTCCATGTCGTGGACGACCCCAAGCGGCTGCACGAACCGTATCTCGCGCGCAACCGGCAGATCCTCCAGGCGCTGGAGGCGGGGGACAAGGCCGAGGCCGAGAAGGTGCTCGCCGTGTACCTCGACGACTCGCTGGAACGAGTTGTCGAGGTCTACCGACGCCGAGTGACGAGCACCCCCTAGGGGCGCTACCTGCAATTCCGGCTCCCCCGGCGGAACGCGCTCGTTTGGGTCGATGTCAGACCCAGGACCTAGTCTGTGCACCGTGACTTCGCCTGCATCGACGGACCGTGTTCCGCCCCAGCTCAGCGCGGGGCCGCGCCCCGCACCGGGCCCGGCCGCCGACGAGGGGCTGGCGCGGCGGCTGCGCGCGCTCGCCTGCACCGCGCCGCTGCACGACCTCGACGCCCGCAAGGCCAACCTCGCGGGCGAGTACTCGGTGTACGGCATGGCGGAGGTGGCGCTCGCCGCCATCGACCTGGTCACACTCAACATGGACTTTGACACGGGCGCGGACCACGACCAGATCGTCGCCCGGCTGATCCCGCGTATCGCCGCCCAGGCCCCGCGCCGGCCCGTCGCCGAGCACGAGCGGGTGGCCCGCTGGGTCCTGGAGAACCTGATCAACGTCGGCAGCGTGGACCGCGGCTTCCGGGCCGTGTACGGCACGTTCGCGCCGGACGGCAGCTATGTCCGCCGTGACTACGACTTCAAGCTGATCGAGGAGGTGCCGGGCCCCGGCGGCGCCGTATATCTGCGGACCACTGACGAGGCGGTCAACGTCCTCGTCGGCGCCCTCGACACCGATGTCACCAGCGCCCAGATCGCCGCGGAGGTCAAGCTGGAGGTCCTGATCAACCGAGGGCGCCTCGCCGACGCCCAGCTGGCCGCCGAGCAGGCCCGGTACCGGACCGTGCAGTACTCCGAGACCCTCCGCAGGGCCCTGGACGCGACCCGGCGCAACGTCCGCGCGGTCGACTGGCTGAACGCCGTACCGGACATGATCGCCGAGGCACTCGACCACGTCGCGGACCGGTACCGCCACGAGAACGCGATCCTCACCAACATCCGCAAGGCCCGCGACGAGACCGAGGACCCGGAGCACAAGCGCCGCGCGGCCGAGCTCGTCGACATCGTCAAGGACTGCATCCGCCGCCACACCCAGCTGCAGTCCCGCCTTTTGGAGGCCGGCCCCCTGTTCCGCGCCGAGCAGGACCGGCAGGCTTTCGCGACGCCGATGACGACATCGGGGATAGACCTGTACGGCCATCTGGTCGCGCCCCTCCTGCCGTTGCCGCTGGAGCAGGCCGTCCGGGTCACGGACGCCTTCTTCGCGCGCGGGACGGGCATGCGTACGCCGGTTTCCGTGCGGGTCGGCGACCTCGTCGACATACTGCTGACCCCTCCCGTGGAGCGGGAGCACCTCGGAGCCGAGATGCCCGAGCCCGACCTCATCGCGACGCCGGACGACAGCCGGTTCAGCGAGGAGCAGCTGGCCGCGGCGACGGAGCTGCTGGACCTGCCGGCCGACGCGCCACGCCGGTTGTCCGGTCTGCTCGCTCAGGCACGCCGCCAGGACCCGGATCTCCCGTATCTCGTGGCGTTGCTGGCGGTTCACGCGGCGAGTCCCCCTGTCGGGACCGCCTACCGGCAGGGGGAGGAGAAGCTGCTGTTCGCCGTGGACGACGGGACGGAGCTGGACGATCCCGAGTTCGGCGGGGCCGACCTGATCGTGGGGACGGCCCTGCTGGACGCGGCCGGGATGGCCGCCGACAGGACAGAGGCAGCATGAGTGAGCGACAGCGGAGCAAGGAGCACCAACCGTGAGCGAGCACGTCGAGTGGAGCGACCCGGAGGCCCCCGCCCCGTCGGCGTCCGCCGCGGTCACGCCCGCCGACGCCGCCGACGCGGCTCGGCTCGTCGCGTTCGGGCTGCAGCCCAAGTTGCAGCCCGCGCGGGACCAGGAGTACACCGAGCTGCTCCGGCGGTACCGCGAGGACCCGCCGTTCGCACGGCTCGCGGATGCCGTGGCCGCCGGGCTCGGGCTCGTGGTGCTGGAGGTGTCCCCGCGCGCGGGGATGGCCGTGACAGCTGCCGAGGACTCCGTGTTCGCCGTCCGGATGGGCGACTACGCGCGTCGTACGTCCGCGGACGGCAGCGACCGCTTCCTGCACGGGCTGGCCCATCTCGCCATCGCCGCCATGGCGTTCCCGCGCCCCGAGGACCTGGCCGACGACGGCTACATCGGGCGCGTGACCGTCAACGGCGTCGACGCCTTCGTACGGCAGGCATGTCGGCGGCTGGAGGAGCGCGCCGAGGAACAGGGCGAGAACACCGATCCGGCGACGGACGCCCCCGGGCTGGAGGCCGCCTGGCGCATCTGGGTGAGACGCAGCGCCACCGGCGCCACCAAGGACGCGCGCAGACTCGCCGGTTCGACCACCGGCATCGTCGGCAAGGCGGCCGCCTTTCTCACCGACTCCGGGTTCCTGCAGCGTACCGGCGACGACAACGGCGGCACGTACCGCACGACCGCCCGCTACCAACTCCAGGTGCGCGACATGGCGGGCAGCGCCGCCATGGCCGAGCTCCTTGAGCTGGGCGTGGTGCCCGTGACGGACGGCACGCCGACCCTGCTGCCCGCCGAGGAGACGGACGACCTGGAGCTGGTGGCCGATGCCGGGCTGCCGTTCCACTCCGCCTGATGCCTGCGAGCTTCCCGAACTTCCTGATCTGACGAAGACTTACGAGAGTCCGCCATGTACGAGCTGTCCAGGGTCCGCCTCTACTCCATCGGACCGGCCGGTGCGCGCTACGCCGACACCGTGCTTGACCTGCGCGGTGTCGGCGAGCCCGTGCCCGACCCCGCCCCGACGCAGGCGGAGTTCTTCGAGGAGGAGCCCGTCGGGCCGCCGCGCAGGCCGGCGCCCGCCGGGGTGCTCTTCCTGGAGAACGGCGGCGGCAAGTCGGTCCTGCTCAAGCTGATCTTCTCCGTGATGCTGCCGGGCCACCGCAACACCCTCGGCGGCGCCAGCTCCGGCGTGCTGCGGAAGTTCCTGCTCGCCGACGACTGCGGGCATGTCGCGCTGGAGTGGCAGCACACGCTCACCGGCGAGTGCGTCGTGGTGGGCAAGGTGAGCGAATGGCGCGGGCGCCAGGTCTCCAACGACCCGCGGAAGTTCGCCGAGGCCTGGTACTCCTTCCGGCCGGGACCGGGGCTCAGCCTGGACAACCTGCCCGTCGCCGAGTCCACCGCCGTACGGCCTCCGGTAGAGGGCCAGTCGGGTGCGCAGGGACGCCGCCGCACCATGAAGGGCTTCCGGGACGCCATCACCGAGGCGGGCAAGGCGTATCCGCATCTGGAGGTGCACTGGGAGGAGATCCACGACCGCTGGATCGAGCACCTCGGCGATCTCGGCCTCGACCCCGAACTCTTCCGCTACCAACGGGAGATGAACGCCGACGAGGGTGAGGCCGCCGGCCTCTTCGCGGTCAAGAAGGACTCCGACTTCACCGACCTGCTGCTGCGTGCGGTGACGGACACACGCGACACCGACGGGCTCGCCGACCTGGTCAGCGGGTTCGGCAACAAGCTGGGCCGACGCGCCGAGCTGATCGCCGAACGGGACTTCACCGCCGGGTCCGTCGACCTGCTCGGGCGGATCGTCGAGGCCGCCGAGGCTCGCTCACGCGCGCGTGACATCCACGCCGGTGCCGAGCGGCGCACCCGGACCCTGGCCCGGCGGCTGTCCGCGCGGGGTGTCCAGGAGCGGGTGCGCGCCGCCGACCTCGCCCAGCGGGTGACCGCCGCCGCGTACGCCGTCACCCATGCGGAGTCGGGGCGGGAGCGCAGTGCCCTGATCGCGGCCGAACTCGCCTACCGGCATGCCTCGTTGGCGCTCGCGGCGGCCGAGAAGTCGGCGGCCGCCCAGAAGCGCGAGCTGGCCGACGCGCGCACCCTGCACTCCGCCTGGCAGGCCGCCGAGGCCGTACTGCGGCACCGCGCCGCAGCCGACCGCGTCGCCCGCGTGGCCGCCGCGATCCAGGAGGCCGAGCGGGACGCGGCTCCCGCGCTGGCCGCCCGGGCCAAGGCCGCCGTCGATCTCGTACGGGCCCTGCACGCGGCCGCGGAGAGCGCCGAGGCCCTCGCCAACGAGGGGGAGGAGCGGTCCGCCGCGCTCCAGGAGGTCAGCGAGTCCGCCTACCGGGACTCCACCGCCGCCGCCACCGAGGCGCAGCGGGCCCGCAGCGAGGTCGGGCATCTGCGGCAGCGGCTGTCGGAGGTCGAGCAGGAGACCGCCGAGGCGGTGCGCGCGGGCTGGCTCGATGACAGCGCGCCCGATGCCGACCCGGCCCGCGCGGCACTCGCCGCGAGCGACGCCGAGAAGACGGCCGTCGCGGCCTGGGACACTGCCCGTGAGGCTTCCCGGCGCGCCTCGGAGCACGCGCGCGAGGCGGCTTCGGCCGAGTCCCGCGCCGAGCTGACGGCGGCCCGCGCGGCGGACGCCGCGACCGCCGCGGTGCGCTCCTACGACGCCGAACGCCGCCTCGCCGAAGGGCTGGCGCTGGAGGAGCGGCTCGCGGAACTGCTCAGCCTGACCGGGGAGTCCGGCGTGAGGCGCGGGTCGGTGCCCGCCCCTCGCGCGGGTGACGGCGGCAAGGGGGGCGCGTCCGCGCATGACGCCGGTAAGGGTGGCGCGTCCGCGGGGGACAGCGGCAAGGAGAGCGCTGCCGCGAGGGACGGCGCGCAGGTCGCCCCGGGCGTCCCCGCCGAAGGGGCCCTCACCCCGGAAGAGCTCGACCGCTTCGCCGACGAACTGCGCGAACTGCTCGACGACGCCGTCTCCGCCGCCGAGCGCCAGCTCTTCGAGCTGCGTACGGCAGCCGCCGACGACGCCCGGATCCTTGGCGCGCTCGGCGACGGCGGGCTGCTGCCGCCCGGCCCTGACGTGCTGGCCACCGTGGAGTTCCTCGGCGAGCAGGGCATCCCCGCACTGCCGGGCTGGCGCTACCTCGCCCAGGCCGTCGACCCCGCCGACCACGCGCGCGTGCTCGCCGCCCGGCCCGAACTGGTCGACGGCGTGATCATCACCGACCCGGACACACACGCCCGTGCCCGCGAGGTGCTCAGCGACGCGGCACTGCTGCCCCGGTCGGCGGTAGCGGTGGGTACGGCGGCGGCCCTGCTCGCCCCGACCCCGGCCGCCGATGCGTCGAGCGGCGACGTCTTCCTCGTACCGCCCAACCCCGCCATGCACGACGAGCACGCCGCCGACGAGGAGCGGCACGCCCTGCGCGCGCGGGCGACCGAGCGGGACGAGGAGATCCGCAGGCTCGCCGCGCGGCTCGGCAAGGACCGGGAACTGGCGGCGCGGCTCGCCTCATGGCGGACCGGCTGCCCGGCCGGACGGCTGGTCGAGCTGGCACAGGCGGCCCGGGACACACGCGCGTTCGCCGAGGAGTCCGAGGCCGAGCTGGCGGAGGCACGGACCGTCCGGGCCGAGGCCGACGAAGCCGCCGCCGAGGCAGCTCAGGCCCGCGACGTGCGTCAGGAGGCCGCGCAGAAGGCCCGGCGGGCCGCCGACGCCCTGGCCGGGCTGGCCTTCCGGCTGCGCGAGCGGGCCGGCTGGCAGGTCAAGCTCCGCGAACTCGCCGATGAGGCCACCGAGTGCGAGGCCCGCGCCCATGCCTGCCTGGAACGCGCCCGCGCCGCCGACGAGGACCGCCGCGCCGCCCAGCGTGCCGCCGACGACGCGCGCCGCACCGCGCGCGCCCTGCGCGCCGAGCGCTCGGAGATCGCGGGCGCCCCCGACGACGTACCGGACACCGACGCCGATGCCCCGAACGCGTCCCTGCCCGCGCTCCGAGAGGCATACCGGGCCGCCTCCCAGGTGTACGAGAAGGTCGGCGTCGGCGCCGACCTGCGCGCCGAGCAGGCCCGTGCGGAGAGCGACGAGAGCGCGGCGCGCGCGGAACTGGACCGGCTGAGCAACAAGGTCCGTACCCGCGCCGAGCAGCTCCTTCAGTCGCCCGACGGTTCCGACGGGCCTTCCCGGCAGGCAGCCGCCGCGCGCGCGGAGGAGCTGGTCCAGCTCCTGGAGACCCGCATGTCCAGCGCGAGCGAGCAGCTCGGCCGGCTGCGCGGTGAGGCCGAGCGGCACGCGCCCGAGGACGGTGAGACGCACACCGAGCTGTCCGAGGAACTCCAGCCGCGCGACGCCGAGCACGCCCAGGCACTGCTGCGCACGGCGACGGCCGAACTCGCCTCCCGCACCGAGGCCTTGGCACAGACCCGGGAGGCGCACGCGGAGCTCCTCGAAGCGCACCGAGCCGCGGAGGACGCGGCGGGCGGCTTCGACGAGATCGCCGCGATGCTCCGAGACCTGCTTCGGGAACACGCCCCGGACGAGGAGCAGGAGACGCCGGAGCCCTACCCCGGCACCCTGGAGGAAGCCCGGCAGTCCGCTGCCGAGGCCCGCCGGTCATTGCGCGGCTGCGCCGCCGACCTGTCCGCCGCCGAGGCCGCCGTACGCGAGGCGAGCGACGTGCTCGTCCGGCACGCCAACTCCACGCGCTACGAGCAGGTGCGCACCCCCGCCCGCCAGCAGATCCGCGAGCTGCCCGCCTCGGCGCTGCCCGAGCACGCGCAGAAGTGGGCGGACGCCTTCGCGCCCCGGCTCCGTGTTCTCACCGACGAGTTGGCGCAACTGGAGCGCAACCGCGACTCGATCGTGGACCGGCTCCGCGGCCTGGTCGAGTCGGCGCTGGCGACCCTGCGGTCCGCGCAGCGGCTCTCCCGGCTGCCCGAGGGGCTCGGCGAGTGGTCCGGCCAGGAGTTCCTGCGCATCCGGTTCGAGGAGCCGGACCAGGCCACCCTCACGGAACGGCTCGGCGAGGTCATCGACGAGGCGACGCGCGCTGCGGTGAAGAAGAACTCGGACCTGAGGCGGGACGGTATGTCCCTGTTGCTGCGCGGCGTCGCCGCTGCGCTTCAGCCGAAGGGCGTCGCCGTCGAGATCCTGAAGCCGGATGCCGTACTGCGGGCCGAGCGAGTGCCCGTGGGGCAGATGGGCGACGTGTTCTCCGGCGGTCAGCTGCTCACCGCGGCCATCGCCCTGTACTGCACGATGGCGGCCCTGCGGTCGAACGACCGGGGCAGGGACAAGCACCGGCACGCCGGCACATTGTTCCTGGACAACCCGATCGGACGTGCCAACGCGACCTACCTGCTGGAGCTCCAGCGAGCCGTTTCGGACGCGCTGGGCGTCCAGCTCCTCTACACCACCGGCCTGTTCGACACCACGGCGCTGGCGGAGTTCCCGCTGGTCATCCGATTGCGCAACGACGCCGACCTGCGCGCCGGGCTGAAGTACATCCGCGTCGAGGAGCACCTCCGGCCGGGACTGCCGCAGCAGGCCCCGGCCGGGGAAGCGGTGCACAGCGAGATCACGGCGACACGGATGTTCAAACGGCCCGCACCGGCGACAGGCTGATCAGACGGCGTCCTTTTCCGGATCCGCGGCTTCCAGGCGGTGCTCGGCGAGGACGCCCGTCCGGTGCCGCTGGACGAACCAGTAGTACGCGAAGCCGCCGCCCGCGATGACCGCGACGAACAGCACCGCGCCCCAGCGCAGATACCAGTGGTACGGGGCCGTCGCGTTGTAGACCGAGGCGCGCGGCCAGATCAGGTCGATCGTCATGCCCGCGCCCCACACCACGGCGACGACGTTGACGAGCAGCCCCCACCGGCCCAGGGAGAACTTGCCGTCACCCGCCGGCCGCCACTGCCCGCGCAGCCGGGCCACCAGCATCGGCGCGGTGACACCGAGGTAGGCGAGGTAGATCATGATGATGCCGATGCTCGTCACAACGGTGAAGATCTGCGGCTGGCGAATGTTGACCACCAGGATCGACAGCGCCAGGACGCCGATGATCACGGTCGGCAACACCGGTGTCTGAAAGCGCGGGCTGACCCGGGCCAGCAGTGAGGACGCCGGCAGGTTGTTGTCCCGGGCCATCGCGAACGCCAGCCGGATCGCCGCCGTGTGGACCGCCAGGGCGCACACCGTGACGGCGATCAGCACGCACCACAGCATCGCCTTGCCGGCCGTCGGGCCGAGCACGTCGAGCACGATGTACTGCAGACCGTCCGTCGACAGCTTCTCGCCGTTGAGGCTGGAGACGCTCATCAGCGCGAGCAGCAGGATCAGGCCGCCCAGGACGAACGAGGCGACGATCGCGCGGATGATGGCGCGCGGCGCGTTGCGGGACGGGTCCAGGCATTCCTCACCGAGCGAGGAGGCCGTATCGAAGCCGTACATGACGTACGCGGACGCCAGCGAGGCCACCAGGAAGGCGCCCAGGTATCCGGCGCCGTGACCCGCGCCGGTGCCGTTCGTCTCCATCACCACCTGCGGGCCACGCGTGATGTGGGCGGCGAGCAGGACGATCAGCACGACGGTGGCGATCAACTCGATGAACACGCCCGCCGTGTTGATCCTCGCCATCAGCTTGACCCCGAAGGCGTTCACCAGTGTGGTGAACAGGATCAACACCGCGGCCAGGACGACCGCGTTGGTGGCCACGTCATACGTGCCGGTCCCGTCGCCCACGAGTTGGAAGGCCGAGGAGATCTGAGGGAGTGTCAACTGGTAGGCGAGCGCCACGGCCGAGATGGACACTATGGAGGCGATCAGCATCATCCAGCCCGCGAGCCGCCCAGATGCGGATTGCCCACCTTCTTCGACCAGTTGTAGACCGAGCCCGCCACGGGGTAGCGGGCGGCCAGCTCCGCGAAGCAGAGGGCGACCATGAACTGGCCGACGAAGACCATCGGCCACGACCACCAGTAGGCGGGGCCGCCGCTGCCGTAGCCGAAGTAGAACAACTGGAACGTGCCCGTCAGGATCGAGATGTAGCTGATCCCGGCGGCGAAGGTGTGAAAGTTGCCGAGCGTGCGCCTGAGTTCGGGTCGGTAGCCGAACTCGGCGAGTTCGGCGTCGTCGTGGCCATGGGGACCGGATGACTGCTCCGTGCGTGACATGAGCGGACTCCTCGTGGGCCGGGGAGGGGAAGGCTCCCGCGGGGTGCCGGGATCACTGCGGCGGGCTGATCGAACCAACCTTGCGGTGAACGGCACCTGTCACACCAGATGCACTACGCCTCCCGCCTCTTCCCGCGGCGCCGGCCCGCCGTGCTCAGGAGTGCGACAACTGGCCGGTCCCGCCCCGGCGGCGTATTCGCTCCTGCGCGCGCTCGGCCTCGCGCGCCTGCCGTCGCGCCCGGCGCCGCTCGCGTCGCAGGGCGCGCGCCGTGCTGCTCGGTGTCGAGACCACACCATTGCGCTGGTTCCACACCTGGCGGGTCACCCAGACGTCGAGAGCGCTCCAGGTGGCCACCACCGTGCTGACCACACTGCTGATCACCATGGGGAACGCCAGCCACGACTCGGCCAGAGTGCACAGGAACGCCACCATCGCCTGGATCAGTGTCAACGCGATGATCAGCACCGCTCGCACCGCCGCTGTGCGCACCGGATCGGGCATCCGGCGCCGCCGAGCGGTCTCCTCCACCCACAACGGCCGGTATGCCGACGGCACTTGGTTCGCTCCGCCGTCAACGGCCGTGGTCGTCCCCCCGCCCACCGATGCCTCGCCGCCCGAGCCGGCCGAAACGTCACGCTCGTCCGCCCTCAACGCACTCACGCCCACCCGAACCTCTCGGCTGTCCGTCGTCTCGCGTTCGCCCACGGGAATGTCGTGATCCAGCGCTTCGGGGCCGCGCCGCGCCGTCATATGCGCCGCCGCGCCGTCCTCGGGCGCTTCGCGCCGCTCCGCCGTGCCCATCACCGTGTCACTCCCCACCGCCGACCGACCGCTTGCCCGTGTCCCGAAGACTCGGCTCCCCAGCGACTGCCCGGCTTGCGCTGTTTTACGCCGCCCGGGGACGGGATGCGGCTCCTGTGGCCCATTCCGCCCCCATTTCCCGTACAGAAGGACGATCGACACGTCCCGAAGATTCCCGAGAAAGATAAAAATCCGGCCAACTGGCCTGAGGGGTCGGCCGGATCGGCCCTCGGGGCCGCCGACGGTTTGCGGGAGGCAATCTCCCGCAATGCCCGGACAACTCCCCATGTCTCGTCACTGGCGCGGAAGTTCAGATTCCGGTTGTCTCTTCGAGTTACTTGTGCGTCGGTAGTAGGCTCGCGCCAATTGTTGACGCACAGGTGTGCCCCCCTGACCGGTGGGGGTTTGAGCTGGGGGAGGCCATGCACTTTCGCGGGAAGTCGATCCGCCGGAAGATGGTGGCGCTGCTTCTCGTGCCGCTGGTGTCCCTGACCGCGATCTGGGGTTTCGCCACGGTACTCACGGGGCGAGGCGTGGCCCAGCTGTTCACGGTGTCGTCCCTCGTCGAGAAGATCGGCTACTCCACCGAGGACGCCGTCCGCGTCCTGCAGCAGGAACGCCGCCAGGCGCTGGTCTATCTCGCCGATCGCCGGGCCTCCGACGCACTGTCCGCGCTGCGTGTCACCCGGAGCGCCACCGACGCCGCCGTCGCCGAGATCCGCAAGAACGCCAAGGACCCCGACGTCCGCGACGGCTTGGACGAGGGCGCCAACGAAAGGCTCACCGCTGTCCTCGACGCCTTCGACGGCATCAACTCCCTGCGCCGCAGCGTCGAGGACGGAACGGTCACCCGCTCCCAGGCCCTCGGCCTGTACAACCGCCTCGTCGACCCCTGCTATGCCCTGTTGGGCTCCCTCGACGGGATCGACAGCGTGGCGATGGACAAGCAGGCCCGCGCCCTTCTCAACGTGACCCGCGCCCGCGAACTGCTCTCCCGCGAGGACGCGTTGCTCAGCTCCGCCCTGGTGGTCGGGAAGCTGTCCCGCGACGAGATACGCGACGTCTCCGACCTCGTCGCCCAGCGCGACCTCATGTACGACATCAGCCTGACGGACCTGCCCTCGTCCGAGCGCGAACGCTATGAACGCTTTTGGGACAACGCCTCCACCGCTCCCCTGCGCGTCGCCGAACAGGCCGTCATCTCCTCCCAGGCGGGCACGCCCGGCAGGGTCGACGCCAAGAGCTGGGACACCGCTGCCGGCAGCGTCCTCAAAGAGCTCAGCAAACTCAACGACGAGGCGGGCGCGCGCTATCAGGACCGTGTGAGCCCCGTCGCCATGGGTGTCATCCTGAAGGCGGCCATCGCCGGCGTCCTCGGTCTGCTCGCCCTGCTGCTCTCCCTCTTCCTGTCCGTACGCATCGGCCGCGGCCTCATCCGCGATCTGCGGCAGCTGCGCCTCGAGGCCCACGAGGCATCCGGGGTGCGACTGCCCAGCGTGATGCGCCGCCTCTCCGCCGGTGAGCAGGTCGACGTGGAGACCGAGGTTCCGCGCCTGGAGTACGACAAGAACGAGATCGGCGAGGTCGGCCAGGCCCTCAACACCCTGCAGCGCGCCGCCGTTGAGGCCGCCGTCAAGCAGGCCGAACTGCGCGCCGGTGTCTCCGAGGTCTTCGTCAACCTCGCCCGCCGCAGCCAGGTCCTCCTTCACAAGCAGCTGACCCTTCTCGACACCATGGAACGCCGGACCGAGGACACCGACGAACTCGCCGACCTGTTCCGCCTCGACCACCTGACCACCCGCATGCGCCGGCACGCCGAGGGCCTGGTGATCCTCTCGGGCGCCGCACCCTCCCGGCAGTGGCGCAAGCCCGTCCAGCTCATGGACGTCGTGCGCGCCGCGGTCGCCGAAGTCGAGGACTACGAGCGCATCGAGGTCCGCCGCCTGCCCCGCGTCGCAGTCACCGGCCCGGCCGTCGCCGACCTCACGCACCTCGTGGCCGAACTCCTGGAGAACGCCACGGTGTTCTCCCCGCCGCACACCGCCGTCCAAGTCCTGGGCGAGCGGGTCGCCAACGGCTTCACCCTCGAGATCCACGACCGCGGTCTCGGCATGGCGGCCGACGCCCTGCTCGACGCCAACCTCCGACTCGCCGAGACGCCCGAGTTCGAACTGTCCGACACCGACCGGCTCGGTCTGTTCGTCGTCAGCCGCCTCGCCCAGCGGCAGAACGTCCGCGTCTCGCTGCAGCCGTCACCGTACGGCGGCACCACCGCCGTCGTCTTCATCCCCGACGCGCTGCTCACCGACGACGTACCGGACACCAACGGCATCGGGTTCCGTCTCGACCGGCCCACGCCCTCGAAGGAGGCAGAGCTGGAGGAGGCGCGCCGCGCCGCCCTCGCCCAGGTGCCCGTCCGTGTGCCCGGTCTCCCCGCCCCCCTCCTCGACGGCCCGGTCGAGCTGGAGGCACCGGTCGACCTCGACGCCCTCAGCGACTTCCCGGACTCGCTCGACGAAGACGACGGCGAACGCGGCGGTCTCTTCCGTCCCCGTCGCACCTTCGCGCAGGGGGAGGACGAGGCGACCGGCCCGCTCGGCGCACATCCGGCCTCGGGTATCCACGGCGGAACGGACCAGGCCGGCCCGGAGGACGGTGTGAGCGCGCCGGTCCCGCTGCCCCGCCGCAGGACACCGAAGCTGGTCAGCTCGCACGGACGCCCGGTCCCCGAGCAGCGTTCCCGGCGGGAGGAAGCGAACCCGGAGCCTTCCACGGGCCCGAGCCGCTCGGAGCAGAACGGCCTCGCTCCACTGCCGACCCGCCGTCGCGGTACGGGCGCCCGCGGTGAGCTGCCCGGCATGCCGGACCGGCTCGGCGACCGTGCCGACACATCGCCCCCCGCCGGGAACGATCGTGGCGAGCGGCCCGGGCCCGCGGCCCTCCAGAGGCGCAGGCGGCCCGAGATCGCGTCGAGCGGCCCCGACGACAGCGCCTCGAACACGGCCGCCGTCCCGCGGGAAACCGGCTCCGGCACGGCGCCGCTGCCCCGGCGGGTACGGCAGGCCAATCTGGCTCCGCAGCTCAGGCAAGGCCCCGCACCACGTACTGAAGAGGGGACGGAGCTCGTCGAGCGGGACGCGGACGAGGTACGCAGCCGAATGGCCTCACTCCAGCGCGGCTGGCAGCGCGGCCGCCAGGAGAACGCCGCGGGCGACGACGCCCACAGCGGCACAGCACCACAGGGAACGACTAAGGGGGACGGTCGATGACCGCACCGAAGGCGACCGGCCACACCGCGACCAACCAGTCCGGCGAGCTCAACTGGCTCCTCGACGACCTGGTGGACCGCGTCGCCAGCATCCGCAAGGCCCTCGTCCTGTCGGGCGACGGCCTGCCCACGGGGGTGTCCAAGGACCTGACCCGTGAGGACAGCGAGCACCTGGCCGCCGTCGCGTCCGGCTTCCACAGCCTCGCCAAGGGCGTGGGCCGCCACTTCGAGGCGGGCAACGTCCGACAGACGGTCGTCGAACTCGACGACGCCTTCCTGTTCGTGACCGCAGCCGGCGACGGCAGCTGTCTCGCGGTGCTCTCCGACGCCGACTCCGACGTCGGCCTGGTCGCATACGAGATGACGCTCCTCGTCAAGCGGGTCGGGGTGCATCTGGGCACCGCTCCGCGCACCGATCTGCCCTCGGGCGGGTAGTGGGATGGCATGAGCGCTGAGGGTCAGGGAAGAAGCCACTGGTTCGACGACGAGGCCGGGCCGGTCGTCCGCCCGTACGCGATGACGCGCGGCCGCACCACCAGTGCGGCCCAGCACCGCCTCGACCTGATCGCGGTGGTCGTGGCGGAGCCCCATGCGGACGATCCGGAAGCGGACTCGACGCTGTCCCCGGAACATGTGGACATCGTCGACCTGTGCCGCGACGCCCCGCAGTCCGTGGCCGAACTCTCCGCCGAACTCGACCTGCCCATCGGAGTCGTACGGGTCCTCGTCGGGGATCTCGTGGACGGGGAATTCGTCCATGTGAACCGGCCCGTACCGCCTGCCGAGCTGGTGGACGAGAGTATTCTGCGCGACGTGATCAACGGCCTGCGGGCGCTGTGAGCGGCGTGGAAGCGGGGTAGTGACGTGACAGGCTGGCAGTTCTGGGTCGACCGAGGCGGCACCTTCACGGACATCGTCGCGCGACGCCCGGACGGCCGCCTCCTCACCCACAAACTCCTGTCGGAGAATCCCGCGCGTTACTCCGACGCGGCCGTCGCCGGCGTCCGCGAGCTGCTGGAGGGCTCCAAGGACCCCATCGACGCCGTCCGCATGGGCACGACGGTCGCCACGAACGCCCTCCTCGAGCGCAAGGGCGAGCGGACTGTGCTGGTCATCACCCGCGGATTCCGCGACGCCCTGCGCATCGCCTACCAGAACCGGCCCCATATCTTCGCCCGCCGCATCGAACTCCCCGAACTGCTGTACGAGCGGGTCATCGAGGTCGACGAACGTATCGCCGCCGACGGCACGGTCCTGCAAACGCCCGACCTGGACGCCCTCGCCGGCCCCCTCCAGGAGGCGTACGACGACGGGATCCGCGCCGTCGCCGTCGTCTGCATGCACAGCCATCTGCATCCCGCCCACGAGCAGGCCGTCGGCAGGCTCGCCGACCGCATCGGCTTCCCGCAGATCTCGCTGTCGAGCGAGGTCAGCCCCCTGATGAAACTCGTCCCGCGCGGGGACACCGCCGTCGTCGACGCCTACCTCTCGCCCGTGCTGCGCCGCTACGTCCAGCACGTCGCCGACGAACTCGAAGGCGTACGGCTGATGTTCATGCAGTCCAACGGCGGTCTCGCCGAGGCCGGGCAGTTCCGCGGCAAGGACGCCATCCTCTCCGGCCCCGCCGGCGGCATCGTCGGCATGGCCCGCATGTCGCAGCTCGCCGGCTTCGACCGCGTCATCGGCTTCGACATGGGCGGCACGTCGACCGATGTCTCGCACTTCGCCGGCGAGTACGAACGGGTCTTCACCACACAGATCGCCGGTGTCCGGCTGCGCGCGCCCATGCTGGACATCCACACCGTCGCGGCGGGCGGCGGCTCGGTCCTGCACTTCGACGGCTCCCGCTACCGCGTAGGGCCGGACTCGGCGGGCGCGGACCCGGGGCCGGCCTGCTACCGGGGCGGCGGCCCGCTCGCGGTGACCGACGCCAACGTCATGCTCGGCCGTATCCAGCCCGCCCACTTCCCCAGGGTGTTCGGCCCCGACGGTGACCAGCCCCTCGACGACGCCCTCGTCCGGGACCGCTTCGCCGCACTCACGCGCGAGATCCGCGACCAGACCGGCGACGACCGCACCCCCGAACAGGTCGCCGAGGGCTACCTGCAGATCGCGGTCGCCAACATCGCCAACGCCGTGAAGCGGATCTCCGTCCAGAAGGGCCACGACGTCACCCGCTACGCCCTCACCACCTTCGGCGGCGCCGGTGGCCAGCACGCGTGCATGGTCGCCGACTCGCTCGGCATCCGCACCGTCCTCGTGCCGCCCATGGCCGGCGTCCTCTCCGCGCTCGGCATCGGCCTCGCCGATACCACGGCCATGCGCGAACAGTCCGCCGAGGCACCCCTGCAGGCCGCGTCGATGCCCGGCGTCCTCAAGACGGCGGACGGTCTGGAGGCCGCCGCCCGCACCGAACTCCTCGACGAGGACGTTCCCGAGGACCGCATCAAGGTCACCCGCCGCGCCCAACTCCGCTACGACGGCACCGACACCACCCTCACCGTCGAACTCACCGAGCCCGAAACGATGCGGCGCACCTTCGAAGATCGTCATCGCGCCACGTACTCCTTCACGCTCGACCGACCGATCGTCGTCGAAGCCCTCTCCGTCGAAGCCACTGGCATCACCGAACCCCCCGATCTCTCCGCTCTCGCCCCCTACGAGGCCACCCCGCAAGGCGGCCCGGCCGCCCCCGAAACCGTCCGCCTCCACACCGGCGGTACCTGGCGCGACGTACCCCTCCACCGCCGCGAGGAACTGCCTCCCGGCGAAACCGTCACCGGCCCGGCGATCATCACCGAGGCCAGTGCGACGACCGTCGTCGACGACGGCTGGCAAGCCGCGACGAGCGACGACGGGCATCTGGTCATGGAACGCGTGGCGATTACGCAGAGTTCCGATCTCGACACGAAAGCCGACCCGGTTCTTCTCGAGGTCTTCAACAACCTGTTCATGTCCATCGCCGAACAGATGGGCGCCCGCCTGGAGTCCACGGCCCAGTCCGTGAACATCAAAGAACGGCTGGACTTCTCCTGCGCGCTCTTCGACCCGGACGGAAACCTGGTGGCCAACGCCCCCCACATCCCCGTCCACCTGGGTTCCATGGGCACGAGCGTAAAGGAGGTCATCCGGCGCCGCGGCTCCGGGATGCTCCCCGGCGACACTTACGCCGTCAACGACCCGTACCACGGCGGTACCCACCTGCCCGACGTCACCGTGATCACCCCGGTCTTCGACACGGGGAGCGCGGCGAACACGGAGAGTGAGCCGGAAATCCTCTTCTACGTCGCCTCACGCGGCCACCACGCCGAGATCGGCGGCATCGCCCCCGGCTCCATGCCCGCGAACAGCCGCACCATCGAGGAGGAGGGAATCCTCTTCGACAACTGGCTGCTCGCCGAGAACGGCCGCTTCCGTGAGCAGGAGACCCTCCACCTGCTCACCGAGGGGTCCTACCCCTCCCGCAACCCGAAGACCAACCTCGCGGACCTGCGCGCCCAGATCGCGGCCAACCAGAAGGGCGTCGACGAAGTCGCCCGCATGATCAAGAACTTCGGCCTCGACGTCGTCCAGGCGTACATGAGGCACGTTCAGGACAACGCGGAGGAAGCGGTGCGTCGCGTCATCGACGCCCTGGACGACGGCGAGTACGCATACGAGACCGACTCCGGCGCCATCATCCGGGTACGCGTGCGCGTGGACCGCGAGAACCGCTCCGCCACCGTCGACTTCACCGGCACGTCCCCACAGCTGGCCACGAACTTCAACGCCCCCTTCTCGGTCGTCAACGCCGCCGTCCTCTACGTCTTCCGCACTCTCGTCGCCGACGACATCCCGCTGAACGACGGCTGTCTGCGGCCCTTGGAGATCATCGTGCCCTCCGGTTCCATGCTGGCGCCCGAACCTCCGGCCGCGGTTGTCGCGGGCAACGTGGAGACCTCCCAGTCGATCACCGGTGCCCTCTACGCCGCACTGCGCGTGCAGGCCGAGGGCTCCGGCACCATGAACAACGTCACCTTCGGCAACGAACACCACCAGTACTACGAGACCGTGGCCTCCGGATCCGGCGCGGGCGACGGGTTTCCCGGCGCACCCGTCGTCCAGACCCACATGACCAACTCCCGGCTCACCGATCCCGAAGTGCTGGAGTGGCGACTGCCCGTGCAGCTCGACGAGTTCGCCGTACGGCGCGGAAGCGGTGGTGCCGGCCAGTGGCGCGGCGGGGACGGCGCGGTGCGCCGCATCCGGTTCCACGAGCCCATGACCGTCTCCACGCTGTCGCAGCACCGCAGAATGCCGCCGTACGGCATGGCGGACGGCGAACCCGGCGCGCTGGGTGCCAACCGCGTCGAACGCGCGGACGGCACGGTCACCGCACTCGCAGGAAGCGACTCGGCGGACGTCGGCCCCGGCGACGTACTCGTCATCGAAACCCCCGGCGGCGGAGGCTACGGCCCACCGCCGCGCGACCCCCATCAAGCAGGAGAAGAGATCGATGATCTTCGGGCGTTCTGAGCGCGGGAAGCCTCCGGTCGAGCCCGTCACGCTCAAGATCCTGGTGGCCGGCGGCTTCGGCGCGGGCAAGACGACCCTCGTCGGCGCGGTCAGCGAGATCAGGCCGCTGCGCACCGAGGAACTGCTCACCGAGGCCGGGCGCCCGGTCGACGACACGAGCGGTGTCGAGGGCAAGCGCACCACGACCGTGGCCATGGACTTCGGCCGCATCACCCTGCGCGAGGACCTGGTGCTGTACCTCTTCGGCACGCCCGGCCAGGAGCGGTTCTGGTTCATGTGGGACGAGCTCTCGGAGGGCGCGCTCGGTGCCGTCGTCCTCGCGGACACCCGCCGCCTGGAGGACTGCTTCGCGGCCGTCGACTACTTCGAACGCCGCTCCATACCCTTCCTCGTCGGCGTCAACTGCTTCGAGGGAGCCGCCCGTTACCCGGCGGACGACATCCGGCAGGCCCTCGATCTCGACGACGGCGTACCGCTGCTGCTGTGCGACGCCCGCGACCGGGAGTCCGTGAAAGAGATCCTCATCGGCGTCGTCCAGCACGCGATGGCCTATCAGTCGGACCGCCGCCAGACCGTGACCACCTGACCCCCGGCGCACGCGCACGGCCCGTACCCCCGCCGACTGGGGTACGGGCCGCGGCTCATGCCACGCGCGCGTGGCTCAAGCGGGTCGCACGCGCGCGTGGACCGTTCTTCGGCGCCGGCCGTCCGCTTCAGTTCCCGCCGTCCTCCTGCCAGCCGAAGCTCTTCTCCACCGCCTTGCGCCAGTTGTGGTACTCGCGGTCACGTACCTCGGCGGTCATGGCGGGTGTCCACTCGACATCCTTCGCCCAGTGCGCCTTGAGCTCGTCCAGGTCGTTCCACACCCCGGTGGCCAGCCCGGCCGCGTACGCGGCTCCCAGGCATGTCGTCTCGGAGACCTTGGGCCGGATCACCGGCACATCGAGCACGTCCGCCTGGTGCTGCATGAGCAGGTTGTTCTTCGTCATGCCACCGTCGACCTTCAGGGTCGTGATGTGCACCCCGGAGTCCTGGTACATGGCGTCCACCACCTCGCGCGTCTGCCAGCTGGTCGCCTCCAGCACCGCTCGGGCGAGGTGCGCCTTGGTGACGTACCGCGTCAGTCCGGTGATGACACCGCGCGCGTCGGACCGCCAGTACGGGGCGAACAGGCCGGAGAAGGCAGGCACGATGTACGCTCCGCCGTTGTCCTCGACGCTCTCCGCCAAGGGCTCGATCTCGTCGGCGGTGCGGATGATGCCGAGCTGGTCGCGGAACCACTGGACCAGCGCGCCCGTTATGGCTATCGACCCCTCCAGGCAGTACACGGGCGCCTCGCTGCCGATCTTGTAGCCCATGGTCGTCAGCAGCCCGCTCTTCGACGGCACCGGCCGGTTGCCCGTGTTGAGCAGCAGGAAGCTGCCCGTGCCGTAGGTGTTCTTCGCCGTGCCCACGTCGTAGCAGGCCTGCCCGAACACCGCCGCCTGCTGGTCGCCCAGGGCCGAGGCGACCGGCACGCCGGCCAGTTGTCCGACGGCGGTCCCGTACACCTCGGCGGAGGACTTGATCTCCGGTAGGACGGCCTCGGGCACGTTCATCGCGGACAGGATCGAGGAGTCCCACTGAAGGGTCTCCAGGTTCATCAGCATGGTGCGGCCGGCGTTCGTCACGTCGGTGACGTGGTGTCCGCCGTCCGTGCCGCCGGTGAGGTTCCAGATCAGCCAGGAGTCGATGGTGCCGAAGGCGATCTCACCGCCCTCCGCGCGCGCCCTGAGACCGGGCACGTTGTCGAGCAGCCAGGCCGCCTTGGGGCCGGAGAAGTAGCTGGCCAGCGGCAGGCCGGTCTGCTCGCGGAAACGATCCTGCCCGTCCGAACCACCGAGCTGGTTGCACAGTGCCGCCGTGCGGGTGTCCTGCCACACGATCGCGTTGTGCACCGGCTTGCCCGTCGCGCGGTCCCACAGGACCGTGGTCTCGCGCTGGTTGGTGATGCCGAGTGCGCTGAGCTGGTCGGCGCGCAGCCCTGCCTTGGCGATCGCGCCGGCGACCACCGCCTGCACCTTCGACCAGATCTCGGTGGCGTCGTGCTCCACCCAGCCGGGCTTGGGGAAGATCTGGCGGTGCTCGCGCTGGTCGACGGCCACGATGGCGCCGTCCTGGTTGAAGATGATGCAGCGGCTGGAGGTGGTGCCCTGGTCGATAGCGGCGACGAACTTGTCCGTCATGACGTCCCCTTCGTCGGTTCCTTCAGAAGGCTGCGTTGAAGATGAGCCCGGACAGCGCCCCGCCGATCAGCGGTCCCACCACCGGAATCCACGCGTAACCCCAGTCCGACGTGCCCTTGTTGGGAATCGGGAGCAAGGCGTGGGTGATGCGCGGGCCCAGGTCACGGGCCGGGTTGATGGCGTATCCCGTGGGACCGCCGAGCGACAGACCGATGCCGACCACCAGGAAGGAGACGATCAGAATCGCGGTTCCGGACTCGCCCAGCCCCTCGGTCAGACCGAAGGCCAGGATCGGCAGCACCAGCGCGATGGTCGCGATGATCTCGGTGATGAGATTCGCCACGGGGTTACGGATCGCGGGTGCGGTGGAGAAGATCCCGAGGGTCGGCTGAGCGATGTCCTTGTCGGCGTTGGCCTGGAATTGCGCGAGGTAGACCAGCCAGCACAGGACCGCGCCGAGGATCGCGCCGACCATCTGGCCGGCGATGTAGATGTGGACCTTGTCCCAGTCCCCGGTGTCGATGGCGATACCGAGCGTCACGGCCGGGTTGAGGTGCCCGCCGGACAGCGGTGCGGCGGTGTATGCCCCGGCCATCACGCCGAATCCCCAGCCGAACGTGATGACGATCCAGCCGGCGTCTTTTGCCTTGGAGAAGTTCAGTACGACGGCGGCGACGACTCCGGCCCCGAAGAGGATCAGGATCGCGGTACCGATGACCTCACCGAGGAAAATATCTCCGTTGCTCATTGCGGCTCCTAGGCCCTGGCCGGGACGATCGGCCCCGGCTCTCTCCGTGCGGGGTGCGTTACCCATGGCGACTTCAGCCGAAGGCAGGGATGGTCCCGCGCCCCGCCCGGCATCCGTGACGAGCGTGCCGTCGCAGCCGACTCGCCCGTGGGGGAACGGGCCTTTGCTCCAGGCGGAACCGCGCGGCGCAGTGCGTGGATACGCCGAGAATGTACGGCGATGTCGGCTGACACCGGGAAGTGTTCACCGGTGTCCAAGGGGCGTCAAGGTCGTCGACGCCAACGGTTGGGAGCGCACCCTCGGGTCACGGACCGTCACCGACGCGGCTCGTGGGACGCCCCTTGGGGAGTTGGACGGACAGCGAGGCCCTGCTGAGGTCGGCAGGATGGCCATTCCTGCTGACCCGGCAGGGTCGAAGGCCATGGCTGTTCTGAGGTCGTACGGACGCCTTTCGGCACCCGCCGACCTGGTAGCAAAAGGGTCTCACCCCTTGCCCGGGTCCGCCACCGCCCACTCGGCCCGGGGCGTCTCCGCCTCCATGCCGCGGAGGATCTCGTGCCCGGACAGGCCCGCGCGGCCCAGCACCCAGCTCGCCCCGCTCAGTGACTTCGCGGCCTTCTTCAGCGGCGCCAGACAGGCGGCCGCCTGCCGGTGGTCCGTCACGCTCCCGGGCTCGCACAGGATGGTGGCCAGGGACAGCGTCACAGGGCGCCCACCGGCCGACCAGGGCGCGTCCAGCACGGAGGCGGCCAGCGGGCTCAGTCCCTCCGGATCGGCGAGCACCAGGAAGTCGTCCCCGCCGATGTGGCCGACTCGGGTACTACCCGACGCCGCGTGCTGCAGCGCCCGTCCGACGGACCGGATCAGCTCGTCGCCCGCCGCGAACCCGGCTCCGTCGTTGACCTGCTTGAAGTGGTCGACGTCCAGCCAGCTCAGCGCGAACGGCCGCCCGTCGGCGATCCGCCGGTCCACCTCCCCGGTGATCGCGTCCGAACCGGGCAGCCGGGTGAGTGGATTGAGCCCCGCGGCCTCCTCGACACGGGTCTCGGCGAGTGCCCTAACGAGGTCGGCGAGGCGTACGACGCCCACGCACCGGCCGTACCGGTCGACCACGGCAACATCGTCCGACGTACGGTCCCGTCCGCCGACCGCGACCACGTCCAGCACCTCCCACGCGGTGGCGTCCACACCCACCGTGCGCGGCGGATCCCCGAGCTTGGCCGCGGGCCGGTCGGCGTACAGGGCGTGGCCGTAGCGGCCTGACATCGACAGCAGGAACCGGGAGCGATGCACCGACCGCACCGGGACACCGTGCGTGTCCACCAGCAGTACGCCGGACACCTCCGGCGACCCGGTGAGCAGCGCCCGGACCTGGCCCGCGGACGCGGTGGCGGGCAGCAGCGCCGCGGGCCGCACGAACTCCCGAACCGACGGCCCCGAGCGTGGCGTCACCGCCAGTCCGGTGGAGCGCGGCGGAACGTATACCTCCGCCGTAGGCAGCCGAGCCGGCGGAGCGAACAACTCACCCTGAGCCAGTTGCGCGCCCGCCGACCTCGCGGATCCGCACTGCAGCTCCGTCTCCACGCCCTCGACGCACAGGAGCGCTGCCAACTGGTCGCACAGCGTCCGCATCGCCCGCACCGCCGCTGGGCGAGCCAGCATGGACGCGTCGAGTTTCACCAGGTCGGGCGCCATGTCGGTAAGCAAGCGCAACGGTACGTCTCCGTCGCCGACGCCGTCCGCACTGATCCGGAAACCCTGGCCCCGCAACGAGCCGATCGCCTCGAGCAGTGCGTGCTGAGGCACGTGCGTGTACGGCGGACCTACGTCGATCGTCACCTCCCAGGGCAGCCGCCCCGCCGCACGCACGGCGTCGTGCAGCGGTGTCAGCCCGCCGAGGTCGGCGAGGGTGCCGGCGAACACGTTGACGTACAGAGGCAGCACCGCTTCCTTGCGGGCTGCCGCACGGAACGCCAACACGGCCAGCCGTCCGTCGATCTCGGGATCGCGGCGGGCCTCGGCAAGGACGTCGCCGGTCTCCGGGCGGGCGAGTATCTCGAGCCCCGCGACCCCGCCGGTCGTCAGATTGACCACCGGTTGGAAAGCGAAGCGGAGAGTATCCGTCCAGGAGTCCACGGCAGCATGATGTCGCCGCTGGAGGGCGCCCAAGCCCAGTTCATAGACGTTCACGCAGGATTCCGGGTTGGTCACACACCGTAGACATGCCTGCCCAGCCCCGGCCGTACGACGGTGACGCCACGCCCGCTGGGCCGGATCCTCACGCCGCCGCACCGCACCGCCGCGCCGCCGAGAGTCACCGCACCGCGATCACCGCCGACCCGTGCCCGAACAGTCCCTGGTTCGCCGCGATTCCCGCGCGTGCCCCGGCGACCTGCCGGTCACCTGCGGCGCCCCTCAACTGCCAGGTGAGTTCGCATATTTGAGCAATCGCCTGGGCAGGTACCGCCTCCCCGAAGGAGGCCAGCCCACCGCTCGCGTTCACGGGTATGCGGCCGCCCAGCGTCGTCGTGCCCTCCCGCAGCAGCTTCGCCCCCTCTCCCTCGCCGCACAGCCCCAGATCCTCGTACCACTGCAACTCCAGCGCGGTGGACAGATCGTAGACCTCCGCGAAGGAGAGCTCCTCCGGGCCGACGCCGGCTTCCTCGTAGGCCGCGCGCGCGATCGACTCCCGGAACGTCTCGGGCGCCGGCCGCACCGCCACCGCCGAGTCCGTCGCGATGTCAGGCAGATCCAGGACGGTGTTGGGGTACCGCGGCGTCACGGTGGACACCGCCCGGATCCGCACCGGATCCCTGGCCCCGTGTCGACGTGCGAACTCCATGCCGGCCAGCACGAGCGCGGCCCCTCCGTCCGAGGTCGCGCAGATGTCGAGCAGGCGCAAGGGATCGGCCACCACGGTGGACGCGGCGACCTCCTCGGCGGTGACCGGCTTGCGGTAGCGCGCGTAGGGATTCAGTGCGCCGAGTGCGGCGTTCTTCACCTTGACCTGGGCGAAGTCCTCCGGTGTGTCACCGTGCACGGCCATTCGCCGACGCGCGTACAGCCCGAAGTACGCCGGATTGGTGGCACCGAGGACGCGGAAACGCAGCCAGTCCGGATCATCGGGCCGGTCGCCGCCCGCAGGCCGGAAGAACCCTTTGGGAGCCGCATCCGCACCCACCACCAGCACCACGTCCGCCAGTCCTGAAAGTATCTGTGCCCTCGCGGTGTTGACGGCCTGTGCCCCGGACGCGCACGCCGCGTAGACACTCGTGACCCGGGCGCCCTGCCATCCGAGGGCCTTGGCGAACGTCGCCCCGGCCACATACCCCGGATAGCCGCCCCGCACGGTATCCGCACCGACGATCGATCCGATGTCTCGCCACTCCAAGCCCGCATCGGTGAGTGCCGCGCGGGCCGCCACCGTGCCGTACTCGACGAAGCTGCGCCCCCACTTGCCCCAGGGATGCATGCCCGCGCCCAGCACCGCAACCTCATCCGTCATGCCGCCACCCCCGTCGGCCGCCACCGCCATGTCATCCAGATCGTGTCCGCGTCCTCATGAAGCACGCCGGGAACGACCTCCACCTCCATGCCCACCGCCAGATCGGCGACGGTGACACCGGGAACCGCCTGCCCCAGCACCACGAGGCGCTCGGCGGCCAGTTCCACAGCGATCAACGTGTAGGGCTCCCAGGGAAGTTCCGGATTGGTCACATAGGGTGACGGAGGCCGGTATCGGCTGTCCGTGTACGACCAGACATGCCCGCGCCGGGAGAGCGGTACCTCCGCCAGATCGCCGCCCGGGCACTCCGGGTTGCGACAGTGAGCGTCCTCGCGGGGAAAGAAGACCGAGGTGCAGGCGGAGCACCGGGTTCCGAGGAGCCGGAAGTCGTCCCCGTCACCGGCGAACCACCCGGCGACCACCGGTGTGCGCATGCGTGGCATAGCCCCTCCTGGGCAACGAATCTGACGGCACGTCAGAAGTCTGCCACGGGCAGCCGGAAAGCGGCAGGGCGGTTTGAGGGGTGGACTGCATCCTGGCAGCGAACCTGACGGAACGTCAGAAGGACGTCGTGGCGCTGAGACGCGTGGATCCCACCACCGTGCGGGAGATGCGCTACTCCACCCCGCACAACTTCGTGGGTGAGCGCATCGACGGCTATCGACAGCCCCTCTGCAGCCTCACCCGACCTGCCGCAGAAGCGCTCCACAAGGCCAAGCAGCAGCTGTTGTACCAGGGCTACACGCTCAAGGTGTACGACTGCTACCGGCCGCAGGGTGCCGTCAACCACTTCGTGCGCTGGGCTAACGACCTCGACGACCAGGCCATGAAGACCGAGTTCTACCCGAGAGTCGACAAGACCCGTCTGTTCGCGGACGGTTACATCGCGGAGAAATCCGGCCACAGCCGCGGCTCGACGATGGACTGGACGATCGTCCGACTGCCGGCGAAGCCCACCAGGCCGTACGTACCGGGCGAGCCCCTCGTTCGTGAGTCTCGGCGAGGAGTGGTGGCACTACACGTCCTGGAAATCCCTTACCAGCCGTTGACGACCGACCCCCGGAAGACGCCCTTCCGCTGATCGGATACAGTCCGCCGCGTGTCCGAAACTCAGCTCTCCGCCCCCAACTCCGCAACAAGCTCCCACTGTTCGAGCTGCGGCGCGCCCTACGGAGAGGGCGTCTCCGGCTGGCCCCGCACCTGCCCGGCGTGCGGCACCGTGACCTACCGCAATCCGCTGCCGGTAGCGATCGCGCTCCAGCCCGTGTACGACACGAAGGGCACCGCCCTGGTCGTCATCACCCGAACCGTCGCCCCCGCGCGCGGAGGCATCGCCCTGCCCGGCGGCTACATCGACGACCGCGAGGACTGGCGGCAGGCCGTCGTCCGCGAACTCAAGGAAGAGACCGGCATCGACGCGGCCGGCCGCGACGTACGCCTCGCCGACGCGATGAGCTCTCCCGACGGGCACCTACTGCTCTTCGGGCTCCTTCCGGAACGGCCCGCCGACCGCCTGCCGACATCGGCCGCCACCGACGAGACCGAGGGCTGGCACCTGCTGCACAGGCCGGAGGAGCTCGCCTTCCCGCTGCACACGCTGGCCGTACGGGCGTTCTTCGAGGGCCGTTACGTCTGAGCTCACCGCTCGCCTAGACCTCGTATGCGCACCGGACGAGGCGACGTGATCACGCCGTCCTCGTGCTCCAGCTCCACGACCAGCTTTCCGCCCTGCCAGCGGGTGACGTAGCGCTCGATCTCCGGTTCGTCCCAGCCGTCACCCGCATCCGGCACCACCAGCCCGCCCCCAGTACGCCCCCGGGCGGGCGCCCACACTTCCAGTTCCAGCCCGCCGTCGTCCCCGCGTACCGGAACGACGGCACCCGCGCGCGCGAGCACCGGGATCCGGGACATGGGCGCGTCCACGAGAACCTGCCCCGGCCCCTCGTACGCCCGCCCAGTCGCCGTGTCGTACCAGCGCCCCCGTGGCACCTGCACCGCACGCCGGTCAGTGCCTGGATCCAGTACGGGCGCCACCAGCAGGCAGTCGCCCAGCAGAAACGCGTCCTCGCAGTCGCGCAGCGCACGCTCCTCGGGCGCCGACCACCACAGCGGACGTACGTACGGCGCCCCTGTCCGCCGCGCGAGATGCGCCAGGGTCACGAAGTACGGTCGCAGCTTCCGCCGCTCGACGAGCGCCACGCGCGCGTGCTCCAGCACCTCGGGACCGAACTCCCACGGTTCCCTGCGCCCCGCCCGCAGACTGGCATGCGTGCGGAACAGCGGCAGATACGCGGCCAGCTGGAACCAGCGCAGATACAGCTCCGGCGAAGGACTCCCGTCGAACCCGCCCACATCGGGCCCCGAGTAGGGCACCCCGCACAGCCCGAGGCCCATGACCAGCGACAGCGACGCCCGCAGTCCCGGCCAGCCAGTGGCCACATCACCTGACCAGGCACCCCCGTAGCGCTGCATGCCGGCCCACCCGGACCGCGAGAAGACGAATGGCCGCTCCTCGGGCGCAAGCGCGCGTACCCCCTCGTAGGCCGCCCTGGCCATGCACAGCCCGTAGACGTTGTGCGCCTCCTGATGGTCCCCGCCGCGCCCCTCCAGGGAATGCCGAGCCGAACGCGGCAGCGTCGACTCCCCGAAGGCGGCGAACGAGGTCGGCTCGTTCATGTCATGCCAGAAGCCCGAGAAACCCTGCGCCAGCCGCTCCTCGTACTGGCCGCCCCACCACTGCCGCACGCGCGCGTGCGTGAAGTCCGGGAAGAGCGCCTCCCCGGGCCACACAACGCCCCGCACGAGCCGTCCCGAAGCGTCCCTGACAAACGCGTCCTCGGCTGTCCCACTGTCGTACACGGCATTGCCCGGCGCGGCCCTGACCGCCGGGTCGACGATCGACACCAGGCGGATCCCGTCCCGCCGCAAGTCCTCGGCGAGCTGGGGCAGTTTGGGAAAGCCCTCATGGTCGACCGTGAACACCTGGTGCTCGTCAAAGTGGTCGATGTCCAGATGGACCGCGTCCAGCGGGAGAACCCGTTCCTGGTAGCCAGAAACGATCCGCCGCACCTCCTGCTCGCTGCCGAAGCCCCACCGTGCGTGATGGTGGCCGAGCGCCCATGCGGGCGGCAGCGCGGCAGCACCGGTGAGGGAGGCCCAGACGAGCAGCACGCGCGCGGGAGTGCCCACCATTACCCAGCAGCGCAGCGGACCCCCGTCCATCCGCAGTTCGCTGGTCCCCGCCCTGTCATGCCCGGAACCGGCGCCCTCCTCGCCCTCCCGCAGCGTCACCGTGCCGTCCCACGAGGTGTCGTGGAACACCAGGTGCGAGGCCGCGTCGGCGACGACCAGCTGCACCGGCATGGTGATGTACAGCGGATCGTCGTCAGGGCCGAACGCACGGCCGGGGTCGGTGTTCCACAGCCGGTACGTCCCGTCCTTGAGCCGGGGCCCCGACGCCCGGCCTCCCAGTCCGAAGAACCGCGCGTCCGCCGCCACCTCCGACCGCTGCATCCAGCGCGCCGCCCCGCCGCCGACCGGCTCCCACCACCGCGGCGGCAGGTCACGGCGCAGTGCCACGCCACCGGGCGTCTGCACCTCCACTGCGCCGTGCCGCGAGATGACGACCGTCACCCGCTCGGCCACGACCCGCCAGCCACCGTCCTTGTCGGGCTCCAGCACAGCCCGCGGATCCGGCTCCGGGCAACGGCCCGCGAGCGCGTACGACGGCTCGGGAGCAGCCCCGTCCCACCCCCAGAAGACAGCCCCGTTCACGGTGACGACGACGCGCAGCTCGGACCTGCTGAACCGGATGACGCCGCCGCCCGGACCGGGCTGCACCTCCTGCACGGGCCCGGGCACCCGGGCGCGCTCGGCACCCCGCGGGGGCAGCCCCTCGGCGTCGGCGCGCTTCCTGCGCCACGCCGCTCGTACGGTACGCAACCCCTGGGCCGCTCCCACAGAACCGACCGCCTTCATCGAACGCACCAGGTCACGACCGTCCATGCTGCTCAGCCTGCCATTGACCGCCCCACACGCGTGTGCCGTTCAACTGCCGTTCACCCGTGCCGGGACCACATCTTCACGACACGGACTATGTGGGGCGCACCCTGGTGCAGAAGTCGATCACATGGCATCGTCCGTGTCATCCGCGTCACGCGCACACCCCAGCCGTGCGTGGAAGACGCACACGACGCGCACAGTCCGGGAGCCGCCCCATGTCGACCGTGAACCCCCAGCCGCTCTGGCAGCCAGATCCGCAGCGCATCGCACAGGCTCAGGTCACCAAGTTCCAGGCCTGGGCTGCGGAAAACCACGGAGCCCCCGCCGAGGGCGGCTACGCGGCCCTGCACCGCTGGTCGGTCGACGAACTGGACACCTTCTGGAAAGCCGTCACGGAGTGGTTCGACGTGCGCTTCTCCACCCCCTACGCGCGCGTACTGGCCGATCGCTCGATGCCCGGCGCCCAGTGGTTCCCCGGCGCCACCCTGAACTACGCCGAGCACGCCCTGCGCGCCGCCGTGACCCGCGCCGACGAACCCGCACTCCTCTACGTCGACGAATCCCACCAGCCCCGCCCTGTGACCTGGTCCGAACTGCGCCGACAGGTCGGCTCCCTCGCCGCCGAGCTGCGCTCCCTCGGCGTACGCCCCGGGGACCGTGTCAGCGGCTACCTCCCGAACATCCCGCACGCCGTCGTCGCCCTCCTCGCCACTGCTGCCGTCGGCGGCGTCTGGACCTCCTGCGCCCCCGACTTCGGCGCCCGCAGCGTCCTCGACCGTTTCCAGCA
Source organism: Streptomyces bicolor (assembly GCF_000719285.1). GTDB lineage: Bacteria > Actinomycetota > Actinomycetes > Streptomycetales > Streptomycetaceae > Streptomyces > Streptomyces bicolor. Next base: position 107,491 of record NZ_JOFS01000029.1, read on the forward strand.
GGTCGAACCGGTCGTCCTGTTCACCGTCGACGGTTACCGCTACGGCGGCAAGGAACACGACCGCCGGGACGTCGTCGCCGAGCTGCGCCGCGAACTGCCCACTCTGCGCGCCGTGGTGCACATCCCGCTCCTCGGCACCGAGGCCACCGAGGGCGCGCTGGAGTGGTCAGCCCTCACAGCCGCCGACGAGGAACCGGTCTTCGAACAGGTTCCCTTCGACCACCCCCTCTGGGTGCTCTACTCCTCCGGCACCACTGGCCTCCCCAAGGCCATCGTCCAGTCCCAGGGCGGCATCCTCGTCGAGCACCTCAAACAACTCGGCCTGCACTGCGACCTGGGTCCCGAGGACCGCTTCTTCTGGTACACCTCGACGGGCTGGATGATGTGGAACTTCCTGGTCTCCGGCCTCCTCACCGGGACCACGATCGTCCTCTACGACGGCAGCCCGGGCTTTCCCGACACAGGCGCCCAGTGGCGGGTCGCCGAACGCACGGAGGCCACCCTCTACGGCACCTCGGCGGCCTACGTCATGGCCTGCCGGAAAGCCGGCGTACGCCCTGCCCGCGACTTCGACCTCTCCAAAGTGCAATGCGTCGCCACAACCGGATCACCGCTTCCGCCGGACGGTTTCCGCTGGCTGCACGACGAGGTCCGCGACGACCTCTGGATCGCCTCCGTCAGCGGCGGCACGGACGTCTGCTCCTGCTTCGCCGGAGCCGTGCCCACGCTGCCTGTCTACGTCGGAGAGCTCCAGGCCCCAAGCCTGGGCACCGATCTGCAGTCCTGGGACCCCAGCGGAGAATCCCTCATCGACGCGGTGGGCGAGCTCGTCGTCACCAATCCCATGCCGTCCATGCCGATCTACTTCTGGAACGACCCCGACGGCAGCCGGTACCACGACAGCTACTTCGACACGTATCCCGGCGTATGGCGCCACGGCGACTGGATCACCGCCACCTCCCGCGGCTCCGTCATCATCCACGGACGTTCCGACTCGACCCTCAACCGCCAGGGCGTCCGCATGGGATCGGCCGACATCTACGAGGCCGTGGAACGCCTGCCCGAGATCAAGGAGTCCCTCGTCATCGGCATCGAACAGCCCGACGGCGGCTACTGGATGCCCTTGTTCGTACACCTGGTGCCCGGAGCCGTGCTAGACGAGTCCCTCCTGAACCGCATCAAGCAGACCATCCGCGAACAGCTCTCACCGCGTCACGTCCCCGACGAGATCATCGAGGTCCCCGGCGTCCCCCACACCCTCACCGGCAAGCGCATCGAGGTCCCGGTCAAGCGCCTTCTCCAGGGCACACCCCTGGAGAAGGCGGTCAATCCGGGCTCCATCGACAACCTCGACCTGCTGCACTTCTATGAGGAACTCGCCCGCAAACGCGCCTGAGACACGTGCCGGCCTCGGGCTTTCGAACCACGACGGCATCCGAGGCCGGCCACAGCGTCACCAGCACGCCAACCTGCACGAATGCCCCCGCTCAAGGAGCGCGAGTACCTCACCCCGACGCCGTTGTCAGTGCCCCCGGTTACTGTGAGTGAGCATTGATCGACCGCACACAGGGGGAAAGATGGCGCACACCGACCACCAGACGATGCGACGCGTTCTGCGCCGCGAAATCGCCGGCACGATCGGCCTGCTAACCGACGAGCACGACTTCCGTGCCATGCGGCGCTACCGCAGCTTCACTTTCGACGACCACAAGATCTATCTGGAACAGGTGGAGGCCCTCCTCAGGACACGCGCCGACGAAGGCGGCCATACGACGATCGCCCTCTTCGATCCGCAGGAGTACGCCGAGTTCTGTGACGCAACCGGACTGGACCCCGACATCCCGTCGAGCCGCACGCGCTTCACCGCCGAACTCGCGACCACCGGTCCCACCGTCTGCTACGAGGGCCAGCCCCTGGCAGACCTCGTCCCGGCCCTCGTCGACGAAGCCGTCCGACAGGCCACCTGGGAATACGCGTCCACACTCCTGGCACGACTGGGAGCCTGCGCCACCTGCGGCGAGGACATCGGGCGCGCGGCCTTCACCCGCGCCTCCAGACTCCTCGTCCGCATCCTGGACACCGCCCAGCCCGGCAGCCGACACCTGGTCTGCAGCGTCACGGGAACGCCGGAAACGCTGGTCTCCGTCCTGCACGCCGACGAGGACGCCCAGGGCGCTACACACCTCGACGAGGCCGAAGCGCTCGAATTCACCACGGTTCTCGCCCTCGGCCTCGCCACTCAGAGCCCCGGCGGACTCGTCATGCGGACCAGCGCCCCCGGCACAACCGACCGCATCTATGGATGGCGCCTACGGGCGAACGGTCTGGAACCCCTCACCGCAGGCGAGGTCTTCGACGCCTACTGCACCGACGTTGAATCGGGAGACCTCATCGCCCCGGAATCGGGCGTCGACTACTGCGTGCCACCGGATCTTGGTGACGAGGAGGCGACTCCGGGGCACGACCACTGAACGCACTGAACGCACTGAACGCACTGAACGCCAAGGGGCGCCCCACCCGCAGGTGGAGCGCCCCACGCGAACCGGCCCGCCGCCGTCTCGCTCCGGCTACTCGCCGGACAGCACCGCCTGAGCCGCGTTGCGTGCGTCCTCGGCGCTGTCCGCCGCCCGGGCTGCAGCAGCGGCCCGCTCGCACTGCGCCAGCGTGTACTTCGCAAGCGTCGCCCGGACGTACGGAATCGACGCGGACCCCATGGACAGGGAGGTGACGCCCAGACCGGTCAGCACACATGCCAGCAGCGGGTCGGACGCCGCCTCACCACAGACACCGCAGCTCTTGCCCTCGGCCTTCGCCGCCTCGGCGGACAGCGCGACCAGGTCGAGCAGCGCGGGCTGCCACGGATCCTGCAGACGGGACACCGCACCCACCTGTCGGTCCGCGGCGAACGTGTACTGCGCGAGGTCGTTCGTCCCCAGCGACAGGAACTCGACCTCCTGGAGGATCGAGCGCGCCCGCAGTGCGGCCGACGGAATCTCCACCATCGCACCGAACTTCGCCTGCAGCCCAGCCGCACGGCACGCATCCGCGAATGCCTTCGCATCGGTCCGGTCCGCCACCATCGGGGCCATGACCTCGAGGTAGACGGGCAGCCCCTCCGCAGCCTTCGCCAGTGCCGTCAGTTGGGTGCGCAGCACCTCCGGGTGGTCCAGCAGCGTCCGCAGACCGCGCACACCCAGGGCCGGGTTCGGCTCATCGGCCGGCGTCAGGAAGTCAAGCGGCTTATCCGCACCCGCGTCCAGGACACGTACTACGACACGACCCTCGGGGAAGGCCTCGAGGACCTGCCTGTAGGCCTCGATCTGCTTCTCCTCGGACGGCGCCTTCTTGCTGTCGTCGAGGAAGAGGAACTCCGTACGGAACAGACCGACACCCTCAGCGCCCGCCTCGACAGCGGCCGGAACGTCGGACGGGCCGCCCACGTTGGCCAGCAGTGGCACCTTGTGGCCGTCGGCGGTGGCGCCCGGGCCCGTCGACGCCGCGAGCGCCGCCTTGCGCGCGGCGGCGGCAGCCTCCAGCTCCGCCTTCTTCTCGTCGCTCGGATTCACGAAGATGTCGCCGGTGCTGCCATCGACCGCGATGACCGTGCCCTCGGCCAGCTCGCCCGCCCCCGGCAGCGCGACCACGGCCGGCACACCGAGCGCCCTCGCCAGGATCGCGCTGTGGCTGGTCGGCCCGCCCTCCTCGGTGACGAAGCCGAGAACAAGGGCCGGGTCCAGCAGCGCCGTATCGGCCGGGGCAAGGTCACGAGCCACAAGGACATAGGGCTCGTCACTATCCGGGACACCCGGCATCGGGACCCCGAGCAAACGAGCGACGATACGATTCCGCACGTCATCGAGGTCGGCCACACGACCGGCCAGGTACTCACCGGCACCGGCAAGCAACTCGCGGTACGCGGCGAAGGCGTCGTACACGGCGCGCTCGGCCGTGCTGCCGACGGTGATACGCCGGTCCACGTCCGCCATCAGCTCGGGATCCTGGGCCATCATGGCCTGCGCCTCGAGCACCGCCTGTGCTTCGCCCCCCGCCAGATTGCCGCGCGCCATCAGGTCGGCTGCGACAGCCTCCACGGCCTTACGGGCGCGCGCCTGTTCACGCTCCGCTTCCTCCGCCGGAATCTGCTTGGCAGGCGGTTCGAGGACCGCCGTTCCCATGTGCCGAACCTCGCCGATCGCCACACCGTGGCTCACGCCGACGCCTCGCAGCGTTGTCTCCATCTCACCCGTCTCCGATAGTGCGGCGGGTCCCGCCGCCGCGGTGGTTGTCGTCCCTACCTGCCGTCATGGGACGGCGCCGATGTCACTTCCAGACGAAGAGACTGTCGCCGGCCTTCACATCGCCGTCGTCACGCAGATCAGAGAGGGCCTCAGCCGTGGCCTCGAGGGCCACGATCGGGCACACCGGGGACTTACCGGCTTCCTCGACCGCCACCGGGTTCCAGCGCACGATGCCCTGGCCGCGCGTCACGGTGTCGCCCTTGTTCACGAGCAGCTCGAAGCCCTCGCCGTTGAGCTGGACGGTGTCGATACCGAGATGAGTGAGCACGCCATGACCCTGCTCGTCGACGACGACGAACGCGTGCGGATGGAGGGAGACGATGACTCCGTCCACGGGCGACACGGCCTCGGACGGCTCACGCACGGGGTCGATCGCGGTGCCCGGGCCGACCATGGCCCCGGAGAAGACAGGATCCGGTACGGATGCCAGTCCGACGGCGCGTCCTGCCAGCGGGGACGTCACGGTGGTCATGGGAAGCCTCCCAGGGGTGGAGATCGATCTGGGCCGTCGCTGTCTGTGCCGGACGGCACACTGTTCAGCAGCGTATGTCACTTGAAGTGCCGGTTCCGTGTTGGCCCTTCGGAGTGGTCTAGACCATACCTCATATCGATTTGCACCCGCTCCGAGGCCGCGTGTACAGTCGTACTCCTGCTTGGGGCTGAGCGACGCAACCACGTGTCCTCGCCGGGCAGCACCCAACTTGTCAGATCCTATCTCGGGGTCGCCTTCTGCATGCCTGCAGGACGGTGGTCAGGGGGCCGGAAAAACACTGATAGAGTTTGGAACACCGAAGGGAAGCGCCCGGAGGAAAGCCCGAGAGGGTGAGTACGAAGGAAGCGTCCGTTCCTTGAGAACTCAACAGCGTGCCAAAAATCAACGCCAGAT